>CAWGRF010000011.1:0-176208 GCA_963824935.1 uncultured beta proteobacterium
GGCGGGCCGAAGCGCCGCGCAAATGCGTGAAATTGCGCAGGTGTCAGGTGTTGGTCGCGGAGCACCGTCAACTGGTCTGCGAAAAACGCTCGCTCGATTTCCTCGAACGCGGTGTCGGTGAAAGGCGACGCAAGGTCGATCCCTTGAACCTGCACGCCGAATCCATCGGAGAGCCGCACCTGCAACTGCAACATCAGAGCCCGTTTGCAAGAAATCCGCCGTCGACCGCAACCGTCGTGCCGGTAGTGAAGCCCGCCGCATCGGACGCAAGGTACACCGCGGCGCCGACCAGCTCGGGGAGCTTGCCGAAGCGACCCATCGGTGTGCGCGCAATCGCGAGCGCCTTGCGCGCTTCGGACATCTTGTTCTGGTTGAGCGCGGTCATGAAGAAGCCCGGCGCGATCGCGTTGATCGGAACACCGGTGCTCGCCCACTCGGCGGCGAGCGACTGAGTTATCGACACGACTGCTGACTTGCTCATCGCGTAGACGCTGCTGCCCGGCCATCCGCGGAACGATGACACCGAGGCGACGTTGATGATGCTGCCGCTTCCGCGCGCGGTCATGCGGCGTCCGAACTCGGTGCAGGCCCAGAACACGCCGTCGATGTTGGTGCGCATCACCAGCGAATACTCGTCTTCACTGAAGTCGAGCGCGGGCTTGATCACCGTCGTGCCTTGCGCATTGAGCAGGATGTCGATCGGACCTTGCTCGGTCCACACTTGCTCGACGAAACGGCGCATGTCTACGACGTTGCTCGCGTCCACGTTGTAGCCGACGCTGCGGGGGTCTTTCTGCTTCAGCTTTGCGACGCTCGCTTCGATCTTGTTTGCGTCGCGGCTCGCGACGACGACGCGGGCGCCGGCGCCCTGAAAGCCGAGCGCGATCTCGAGCCCGATCCCGCTGGTGCCCCCGATCACGAACGCAGTACGACCGTCGAGGCTGAAGTTAGCGCCACTCATTTGAGAAACTCCGGTGAAGTCATCTTCGGCAGGAACAGCACGCGATTTCCGGCCACAGGATCAGCAGCGCTAGCACCGCGAGCATCGGGATGAGCATGATCATTACATCTTTGAGGCCTCGACCATACGAATCTTTGCAATCGCGCAGGCGATCAACAGGCACAGGCCGTAGGGGGGCGTGACCAGACCGAACGCGAGCGAAACGATGCCGACCATCGCGAAGTGCACCGGGTCCATACCCACAGCCATCGCAAGCGGCTGCAGTATGGTGCCGACGATGATGATTGCGGGGATCGCATCGAGAAAACAGCCGACCACGAGGAACACGAACGCGATGAAGAAGCGGGTCTCGTCAAGCCCATGTTCCATGCCGACACACCGGCGAGGATCGCCTTCGGGATCTGGTAGTAGGCGAGCAGCCAACCGAAGGCCGAAGCGGTGCCGACGCAGAACAGCGCGACCGCGAGCTGCCGGTATCGAGCAGCGCTTCGTGCAGGCCCTTTAGGTTCATTTCGCGGATAGTCCACGATCGACAGCGCGGCGGCGTACAGCACTGCGATGCACGCCGATTCGGTGGCGGTGAACCAGCCGAAGATCTTGCCGCCGATGATGATCACCGGCGTCATCAGGGCCGGGATCGCGACCGAAGCGGCGCGCAACAGTTCGGTGAACGTAGCGCGCGGGTACGTCGGATAGCCGCGCGCCTTGGCGTACGCGTGGACGGTCGCCATTTGCGCCAGACCGATCAGCAGCCCAGGGATGATGCCGGCGAGAAACAGCGCGCCGATCGAAACGGTCAGCACGCCGCCCCAGACGATCATCAGGATCGAAGGCGAGATGATCACCGCCAGCACGGCAGACACCGCGGTGATGGCCACCGAGAATGACCGGTCGTAGCCTTCCTTGATCTGCGCTTCGATGAAGATTTTTGACTGGCTGGCGGCATCCGCGGTGGAGGAGCCCGAGATGCCGGCAAAGAAAATGGAAAGCACCACGTTCACCTGTGCCAGGCCGCCGGGGAAATGCCCGACCAGGTCGCGCGAAAATCGCATCAGCCGGTCGGTGATTCCGCCGACGTTCATCAGGTTGGCCGTCAGCAGGAAGAACGGCACCGCCAGCAGGATGAACGAGTTGTAGGCGTTGAACGTCTCGCCCATCAACGTCCCTGTGTCGAGGTGCGGCTCGATAAACAGGATCGGCAGACACGCCAGACCGAGCGCGAAAGCGACCGGCACGCGCAGGAACATCAGCGAGAAGAATACCGCGAATAGGGATTCCACGAGGCGGTGCCGGGGTCGAGGACGCTGGTCCCGCTCATGCGGGCTTCTTGCCGCTAAGGATCATCAGGTTGTCCCACATTTGCTCGCCCAGGAATACCAGCCAAGTAAACCCTGTCAGCGGCCATGCAAAATGGATCATCCACAGTGGCAGCTCCGCCAGCTCGGAGAAGCGATTCCAGCCGAAGCGCGTGAACTCGATGCCAGCCCACACGAATACCAGCGCCATCGCAAGCACGCCAAGGCACGCCACCAGCCTCACTGCGGCCTCCGCGCGCCGTCCGAGCCGTGGCCACAGGTCGACTTCGAAATGTGTGCCCTCGCGCACGCCGATCATCGCGCCGATCATGATCATCCAGATGAACAGGAAGCGCGCCATCTCTTCGGTCCAGATGTAGCTCGGGATCAACGCGGTGTAGCGCGAGAAGATCTGTAGCGACACCGGAACGATCAGGATCGCCACCGACGTGACCAGCAGCCACGACAGCAGCCAGCTGTAGCCGGCGGTGAGTTTGCGCCAGAAGATCATGGGAAGAATTCGCGCAAGAAAAAACCACCCCGGGCGTAATGCGCCGGAGTGGTTGTTCGCCGCGCTATTGCTTACTTGATCGCGTTGATTTTCGCCAGCAACTGCTCAGCGCCGATTTCCTTGGCGTACTCCGTCATGATCGGGTCAACCGCTTTCTTCATCGCGGCGCGGTCGGCAAATGGAATACGCTTCAGCTTGCCCGCCTTCTCCATCGCGTCGAGCTTGGCGGTGTCTTCGCTCGACTCGATCTGGCGACCGTAGATGCCGGCCTCCTTACCCGCCTTCAGAATCGCCGCCTGCAAATCTGGCGGTAGCTTGTTGAAGGTCTTGGTGGAAAAGCACAACGGGCGGATCGTGATCGCGTGCTGCGTCATGTTGAGGTTGGGGGCGACCTCGAAAAACTTCATCTGCTCGACGCCCGCCGCCTCGTTCTCGCCCGCCGCGATCACGCCGTTCTGGATCGCGTTGTAGACCTCGTTGTAGGCGATGACGGTAGGCGCCATGCCAGCGGCCGAGAAGGTCTTCGACCAGATCGGCGCACCTTGCACGCGCACCTTCAGTCCTTTTAACTCCGCCATGTTCTTCACCGGCTTGTTGGCGAAGATGTTGCGGGTACCGCCGCCCGCGTATCCGATCAGCATCACCTCGGCCTTCTGATTGATTTCATCTGCGACCGGCTTCAGCAAATCGGCGTCGAGCACTTTGTTCCAGTGATCCAGGTCCCTGAACAGGAACGGCGCGTCGATGAACGGCGCGGCTTTCGAGAACGTGGACATGTGCGCCGGCGATACGATCGCATAGTCGACCGCCTTGCCTTGGGACATGTACTCGAAGTACTGCTTCTCAAGCCCGAGCGAACTATTTTTATGCAGCACGAAGGTGATCGGTTTGCCGTAGTACTTCTTCACCAGTTCCTCGAAGCGCACCAAGGCCTTTGTGAAGGCATGGTCGTCGTTGAACTGCGACGCCCCATTCAGCGTGATGGTCTGCGCACCAGCCGGAAGCGCGATTGCAGCCGCAAGCGCGGCCAGTAACAGTCTGCGTTTCATGTCTTGTCCCCTGTTTGACGGTAATGCGCCACAAGGTGCGCGGATCCGTGGGATCGGTCAGCGTCGCCGAATGCAGCAGCAGCGCATTGTTGCAGATAACCGGATCGCCAACGCCGTATTCGTCAAAAAATGGAACTCGATGGAGCCCGGTATCGGTGCACCGCAACGATCGAGCACGTGGGTCTAAACTCAGCGGCGATGACGACTCGCCGCAAGTCTGACTTGGCCGGTGCCGCACTGGTGACTCGCGACGCGCTCATTGGCCGCGGTGGCCGACATCATTCGCTTCGCGCGCTGCGCGAGCGACAATAGCTTGGGTGCGATAGATGTCGGCGGTCTTAATTGCCGGCTTCACGGGCCTGGTGACCTCGGCAGCACCGCAAGGGACCGACCAGGATCATCCCTGGTGGGTGCACGGCTCTTATACGCAAAGCGCCGAGCAAACGGTTCTTGAACAGCCGTACGAGCCTAAGCAAACGACTTTTACCGTGCAGCGGCGGATCGACGGCAGCTCGCATGCAGGAGCGGGACATGAATACCGGGTGCTCGATCTGCCGCGGATCAACGGCGTCAAGGCCGAAGCGAATGGTGATCTACACCGGCTCGGTGTCGGTTATCGCAACGACACGCAGCAGCTCCGCTATCGGCTCGCGATCGGGCTGGCAGTCTCGTCGAACGCGCTGAAAAATCTCGACGATCTCGACTTCGACGATCTCCGCGCAGCAGGCGCGATTGAAAAACGCGTCGGTGAGCGGTGGTGGGTCGCGCTGCGAGCGGACGATAACTTCGGACGCTTTCGACTGTACCCCGGATTCGAATGGGTCTGGCAGCCGGCGCCTGCCCATGAGCTACGCATCGGCTTTCCCGAATCCTCGTGGCAGTGGCAATGGACTCCGCAGCTACGGTCGGAGCTTGCCGTCGCTCCGGATGGCGGACGCTGGAGAGTGCGCGACGCCGATACGGACGAGCAGCCCTCGATCGTGCGGCAAAGCTCATGGCAGGCTTCATGGACTTTGCGCTGGCAGGCACTCGAAGCATTCGCGGTTGAAGCGCGCGTGGGTCGCACCTTTGACACCACGTTGCGCTATCAATTGGCCAATGGCACGCAAGCCCGAGTCGATCCGCCCGACGCCAACTTCGCCGGTCTTGCTGCAAGCCTGCGATTCTGAGGGTCCCGTCGACGGATCAACTTGGAGCGTGCCTGCGAAACTTGAGAATCAAGACCAGCATCGCGACAAGCGGCAAAACAAACGCGTCGACGGCATTCATTACCCATAGCGTTGCGCCACCGAGCAGGCACCAGAGCAGCGGTATCGGCAACGCAATCCACGGGATGCGATTCGCCGCAAGCAGTATCCCAAGGGTGGCGACCACGGTCGGGTCGGGCGCCACGCCAAAGACTTCAAGCTGCAACCACTCGCGACCCGAAGAGCGCCCCTAGGAGGGGTTGAGCTATCAGTGCGAAGACGAAAATCGCAACGCCGATGCGAGCTCTCGTGCTCTCAATCGAATCGAAGGTGAACCGGTCGCGCACTCCGATCCAGATCAATAGCAGCGCCTCGATCGCAAAGCCCACGGCAAAGTAACCTGCTGCCCAGTTGATCGTCGCATAACGCTGCCAGTGGAAGGCCCATGCGACCCATAACCAGCAGACTGCGAGGGTTGCAGCGATCGCGCGGCCGCGCCACGCGATGCGACTGCGCATCAGCACGAGGATCGCCACGCCTGCTAACAGCGTCACGATCTGCAGCGGCCAGATGTCAGCGTTGTAGAGCTCGAACAGTCGGTAGTAGGTACGCGGCGCAAACAGCAGAAAGTCCGAGGGTCTGTATGTCCACCATTCGGACATCAGAGTTTCTCGACATGCGCAATCATGCGTCGACGCATCGACTCGTCTGGCAAGCGACCATACGCAGCGCCCATGTTCTCGCGCACGTGCGCGACACTTGACGTTGCCGGAATGGCGCACGTGACGGCTGGATGCGAAACGATGAACTTCAACAGGAACTGCGCCCAGTTGGCACAGTCGATCTCGGCAGCCCATGTCGGCAGTGCATGGCGCGCCATCGATCGAATCAACGCGCCTTCACGAAACGGTCGATTGACGATGACGCCGATCCGGCGCTCGCGCGCCAGCGGGAGAATGCGCTGTTCGACTTCACGATCGAGCACGTTGTAAGTGACCTGTACGAAGTCGAGTGGCTGGCTCGCCATGATCTGCTCGAACTCGCGATGGCGGCGCCCTTCGGAAGTCGTGATGCCTACGTATCCCACCTGGCCGGCCGCCTTCATTGCAAGCAGCATCGGCAAGTGTTCCTGCCATGCGAGCAGGTTATGAACTTGCAGAAGATCGAAGCGCCGCCGCAGGTTCCAGTGTTGGCGCGACATTTCAATCTGATCCCGACCTCGCGCCGCGGAGGAGATCCAGACCTTGTCCGCCGCGAACACCGGCGTCTGTAGTCCGGCCTTCGTCAGTTTGCCGAGGCCATATCCGATGACTTCCTGTGACGATCCATACATCGGCGACGAGTCGATGATTCGACCACCGGCCGCGAAGAAAGTGCGCATGACTTCGGCGCAGTTATCGCGCGCTACGCGGTCGTTGCCAACGTTGAAGGTGATCCAGCTGCCGAGCCCGATGACAGGCAGTGCTTCGCCGCTCGATGGAATCGGACGCGTCAGCACTGAGCCCGATTGAGCCAATGCGTCAAAACGGAGCGAGTAACGGCGATGCTGCCTGTGCTGCTACTGAAAGCAGCAGGGTTCGCCGCGTAGCCGAAGGGGGCTGCGCTCGACGCGGCGTTGGCGACAGCGCCAGATCCGTTTTCACGTGTTTCATTTGTTTCTTGAACGCTTGTTCGAGCGCATTTCTCTCGATCTTCGCGGTGGTGTCGAGCCTACGATAGTTCATCAGCAAGACCAATGCCGAAGAACAAACCAGTGCGAACGTCGTGAAGCCCGAATGAGCTCCGAGTCTTTCAAGCCCTGGGTCGTCGGGCTGCTGATGGCGGGTTGCGTCGGGTACTTTCTGTACGACCGAGCGAGCCAGCAGCGAATCACACGCAGCGGCCCGGTAGCAGAGGCGCCGCTCCAATCCAGTACTAGCGCACCTGCGATCCAACGAGAGGGCTACGCGATCGAGCCGGTCGCGAGCTACACAGTGCGCGCTCGAGTGCTGTCGGTCGAGCGCTACCGGATGGGGCGCGAAGCCGATCTTTCGCCAGTCGACTTCGCCCTCGGTTGGGGGCCGATGTCGGACGGCGCGGTGCTCGATCGTTTGAAGATCAGTCAAGCTAATCGCTGGTATCAGTACCGCTGGCAGGATTCCCCGCCGGTTGACCCTTCGATTATTGCGAGAACGTCGGCCAACACGCATTTGGTGCCGGCCGATGACAGGATCAAGAGCCGGCTGCTCGAGGTACGCCAGGGCGCAGTGGTGACGCTGAACGGCTATCTGATCAACGTTCGGCACGCCGACGGCTGGACATGGCGCTCCTCGCTGACGCGCGATGACGCGGGAGGAGGCTCATGCGAGTTGATGTGGGTAACCGAGGTGAAGGTAGAGTAACGGTCACGCGGCCCTGATGTTGGCTTCGGGAAGGGGGCGCCCCTTCATCGCATGTTGATCATGGACGACCCGCAACCGTTCGAACATCTTCCTGCTTACATTCCGCCGCGCTCCGAACTGCGCAAGGCGATCACTGCCGCGATTCGCAGGCCGGAGCCCGAGTGCGTGCCTGCGCTGCTGCCACTTGCCGAGCTCCCTGCTTCGCAGCAGAAGGCTGTAACCGCGCTCGCGAAGCGCTTGGTCGAAGGCTTGCGTGGCCGCGAATTCGGCATCGCTCGCGAGAACATGGTGCAGGGGTTGCTGCAGGAGTTCTCGCTGTCAAGTGATGAGGGCGTGGCGCTGATGTGCCTTGCCGAGGCACTGCTGCGAATTCCTGATGCAGCGACGCGCGACGCGCTGATCCGCGACAAGGTCGGCCGCGGCGATTGGCGCGCACACGTGGGTCAGAGTGCGTCGCCGTTCGTCAACGCGGCAACGTGGGGCCTGCTCGTGACCGGCAAGCTCGTCGCGACGCACGACGAGACAGGGCTTGCCAACGGCCTGACGCGCGTTACCGCGCGGCTCGGCGAGCCCGTCATCCGTAAGGCAGTCGACCTCGCGATGCGTCTGATGGGCAAGCAGTTCGTCGCCGGCGAGACGATTGCCGACGCGCTTCAGCACGCACAGCGCTATCGAGGCCCAGGGGTTTCGCTACTCGTACGACATGCTGGGCGAGGCGGCGATGACTGCCGTCGACGCCGATCGTTACTACGCTTCGTACGAGAGCGCCATCGATGCGATCGGCAAGGCGGCTGGGCGGCGCGGCGTCTACGAGGGCCCGGGCATCTCGATCAAGCTCTCGGCGCTGCACCCGCGCTACTCGTACGCTCAGCGCGAGCGCGTGATGGCTGAGCTCTATCCACGCGTTCTGGCGCTCACGCTGCGCGCGAAGCGCTACGACATCGGCATCAACATCGACGCTGAGGAAGCTGACCGGCTCGAGCTCTCACTCGATCTGCTCGAGAAACTGTGCGAGGAGCCCGAGTTAGCGGGCTGGAGCGGCATCGGCTTCGTCGTGCAGGCTTATCAGAAGCGCTGTCCGTTCGTGGTCGACTTCATCATCGATCTTGCGCGTCGCTCCGGCCACCGCCTGATGGTGCGACTCGTGAAAGGCGCGTATTGGGATTCGGAGATCAAGCGCGCGCAGGTCGACGGGCTCGATGGCTACCCGGTTTACACGCGCAAGGTCCACACCGATGTGTCGTACCTCGCCTGTGCGCGCAAGCTGCTGGCCGCGCCGCGCGAGATCTATCCGCAATTTGCCACGCACAACGCGCAGACACTCGCGTCGATCTACACGATGGCGGGTAAATGGCACGCCGGCCAGTATGAGTTTCAGTGTCTGCACGGCATGGGCGAGCCGCTGTACGCGCAGGTCGTGGGTGCTGCTGCCGACGGCAAACTCGGGCGGCCGTGCCGCATCTACGCACCGGTCGGCACGCACGAGACACTGTTGGCGTACCTCGTGCGACGGCTGCTGGAAAACGGCGCCAACACGTCGTTCATCAATCGCATCGCCGATCCCGACGTGTCGCTCGACGAGCTCGTTGCCGATCCTGTCGCGACGACGCGGCGCATCGGCGCGGAAAGCGGCGAGATCGGATCGCCGCATCCGCGCATTGCTCTGCCACGCGAGATCTTTGGTTCGCTGCGCCCGAACTCACGCGGGATGGACCTCAGCGACGAAAAGGGACTCGCGCGCCTCGCGCACGCACTGGCCGAGAGCCGCGCGCTGACGTGGAGCGCGGAGCCGACGATCAAGGCGGCAGCTGAGCGCGTGACACAGCCGGTACGCAATCCCGCTGATCGCGACGATCTCGTGGGTCACGTGACGGACGCCGACCGAGCCGAAGTCGAAGCGGCCCTGCGCGCAGCGGACGCCGCAGCGTCCGCGTGGCGTGCGACGCCACCTGCGGAGCGCGCGACGGTGCTGGAGAGAGCGGCAGACGTGATGGAAGCGCAAATGCCGCTGCTGATGGGGTTGATCGTGCGCGAGGCCGGCAAGACATATGGCAACGCTATCGCCGAGGTACGCGAGGCGGTGGATTTTCTGCGCTACTACGCACGCCAGGTTCGCGAGCGGTTCAATAACGCAACACACGTGCCGCTCGGTCCGGTGGTGTGCATCAGCCCGTGGAATTTTCCGCTGGCGATTTTCACCGGGCAGGTCAGCGCCGCGCTTGCCGCCGGCAACACGGTGCTTGCGAAGCCCGCCGAGCAGACACCGCTGATTGCGGCTGAAGCAGTGCGCCTGCTGCACGCTGCAGGTGTTCCACGCGACGTACTGCTGCTCGTTCCTGGCAACGGCGAGACCGTCGGCGCTGCGCTGGTGGCCGACAGCCGCGTTCAGGGTGTCGTCTTCACAGGATCGACCGATGTGGCGCGCATCATCCAGCGCTCGCTCGCGAGCCGTCTCGGCGCGCGACGGCCGACCGGTGCCGCTGATCGCCGAGACGGGCGGGCAGAACGCGATGATCGTCGACTCCTCGGCGCTCGCCGAACAGGCCGTGGCCGATGCGGTCGACATCGGCTTTCGACAGCGCGGGACAGCGCTGCTCGGCGCTGCGCGTGCTTTGCTTGCAGGACGACATCGCCGATCGCGTGCTCGAAATGCTGAAGGGTGCGATGGCGGAGCTCAGCGTCGGCAATCCCGAACGCCTCGCCGTAGACGTCGGTCCGGTCATCGACGACGAAGCGCGCTCAATGCTGATCAGATACATCGACGGCATGCGCGCACGAGGCCAGCGCATCCATCAGGTCGATTCGGCTGCCGAAGAAACACTCGGTCGCGGAACGTTCGTTGCGCCCACGCTGATTGCGATCGACCGCATCGAGCAACTCGAGCGCGAAGTCTTCGGCCCGGTGTTGCACGTGCTGCGCTATCGGCGCGACGAGATCGATCACTTGATCGATGGCATCAACGCGCTTGGCTACGGCCTGACGCTTGGCGTGCATTCGCGCGTCGACGGCAAGATCGAACGCGTTGTGCGTCGCGCGCACGCGGGCAACATCTACGTCAACCGGAATATCGTGGGAGCCGTGGTCGGCGTGCAGCCGTTCGGCGGCGAGGGGCTTTCGGGCACAGGGCCCAAGGCGGGCGGCCCGCTGTACCTTTATCGCCTGCTTTCGAAGCGCCCCGCCGATGCAGCGCTCGCCGAGGTCGCTGCGGCGGCCGCGGCCTGTGAAGAATCGCCGCAACCGCCGCGCGTCTCGCATTCGAATGCGCTCGAGGCGCTGCGCGATTGGGCGACACGATCGGCGCCGGACCTCGCTTCGCTATGCGACCGTCTGGCTTCGCTTGTGCCTGCGGAGTCAACGGTGGTGCTGCCCGGTCCGACAGGCGAGCGCAATTCGTACACCGTGCTGCCGCGGCAGGCGATTCTGTGCCTCGCGCGTACCGAGCACGACTTGCTGGCGCAGCTCGCGCTGGTGCTGGCGCTAGACGCCCGCGCGGTCTGGCCCCGAGACACGCTCGCACAGACCACACTCGAGCGGCTGCCGTCCGCGGTGCAGGGCGCGATCAGGCTGGTCGGTGACTGGACCGCAGGCGAGGGCGAGTTCGATGCGGTCATCCATCATGGTTCGCCGCAAGAGCGCATCGACATCGGCCGCAAGATTGCCGCGCGCGACGGGCCTATCGTCAACGTGCACAGCTTCGAGCCCGGCGAGCCGCCGTTGGCGGTCGAGCGGCTGCTGATCGAGCGTGTCGTGAGTGTCAACACCGCAGCCGCAGGAGGCAACGCGAGCCTGATGACCGTCGGGTGAAGTCGTTGATCAGTGCCGGATGTACCGCGCATTAGCCGGCATGACTCCGCACCTGCTCATGTAGCCTCTGGCTTGCATCTGTGGCGGCCACTTATGTGCTTCGCCCTGACAGTACTTGCACCACGCGTATAGCGCGTCGTACATCACCATGCCGTGCTTGAGCATTTCATGATCATCGGCGAAGTCGTGCGATAGCCCGAGCGAGAGCGCGTACAGGCCCGCCGACTGCGGCGTCAGATCAAGGCGCGACGTATCGGCGCCGCGCACGATCAGCGCCATCTGGTGCAGCGCCGGATCGTCGAGCTGATACTTCTTCAGGAACGCATCAAAGCTGCACAGCTCGCCTTCGTGCGTGAGCTCAACACCTGGAATGTCGTAGGGAATCGCTTTGGTTTCGTCGGCTACTGCTGAGCACATCGCTGCTCGGGACGTACAGGAATTCCGGTTCCTGATCGATAAACCGTGCAACCAGCCACGGGCAAGCAATGCGGTCGATCTTCGGCCGCTCGCGTGTGATCCATTTCATTTCTGTTCTCCTTCCTTCATTGTTATCTGGTGCACAGGCATCTGCGCGGCACGCCAGCCTGCGTAGCCATCGACCAGATAGCGCGCATCCAGTCCGAGCGCGCACAGCGTTGCAGCGACGCCCTGGCTGATCTCGTGACCTTTTGCGCAATAAACCACGGCGGGCCGATCGCGCGGGATCTCATCTTTCCAGGCGAACACCTGCTCCGGATCGAGCCACATCGCGTTCGGAAGATCCGCAGCATCGGCGGCGCGCACAGCCTTGCGCCGCACGTCGAGCAAGGTGAATGTTCGATGCGCCGATTGCCATTCGGCCAACTCTTGTGGGCTGATTCGGTCCATTCGATTCCCCTTCAAAAAGCAAGACGTACCAACAGGCCGACGATCGCGCACGCCGCGATCACCGCAATCACATGCGACTTGAATCGAAACAACGCCAACGCTGCGCCCAACGCGATCAGTGCGGAGACCCAATCGAAACTCCCCGCGAAGCCCGCAGGCCACAGCACGTGGTACCCGAAGAACAGGGCGAGATTGATGATCGCGCCGACCACCGCAGCAGTGATCGCCGTCAACGGCGCTGTGAACTTGAGATCGTTGTGCGTGCTCTCGACGAACGGTCCACCCGCAAGAATGAAAAGAAACGAGGGCAGGAAGGTGAACCATGTCACTAGCGATGCCGCCACTGCGCCGGCCAGGAAAAGATGCGCGGCCCGAGCGGCGCGTTGACGTAAGCGCCGACGAAACCGACGAAAGCCACCACCATGATCAAGGGCCCCGGCGTAGTTTCGCCAAGCGCAAGGCCATCGATCATCTGCGTCGGCGTTAGCCAGCCGTAGTGGCTGACCGCGCCTTGATAAACGTAGGGCAGTACCGCATACGCTCCGCCGAAGGTCAGCAGTGCCGCCTTCGTGAAGAACCAGCTCATCTGCGTCAGCAGGTGATTCCAGCCGTAGATGATCATCAGCAGCCGACATCGGAACCAGCCACAGCAGGAGTCCGATCAGCGCGACCGACGCGAGACGACGCCGGTTAAAAGCGGCATGTGAAGGTGTGGGCGTGTCATCGTCGATGATCGCGGGGCCGAACGATTTGTCGGCGATATTCCGTGTCCGCCGCCGACGGCAAATTTCTTCGGCGCGAGGCGTCCGCCCACATAACCGATCGTCGCTGCCGCCGCGATGACGGCGGGAAACGGCGCATCTAGAGCGAAGAGCGCGACGAACGATGCTGCCGCAATCGCCCACAGCACTTCATTCTTCAACGCGCGCGAGCCGATGCGATAGGCGGCCTGCAAAACGATCGCGGTGACTGCGGGTTTGATGCCGTAGAACAAACCGGCTACCAGCGGCACGTTACCGAATGCGATGTACATCCACGACAGCGCGATCAAGATCACCAACGACGGCAGCACGAACAGCGCGCCGGCGACAACGCCGCCCCAGGTGCGATGCATCAGCCAGCCGATGTAGGTGGCAAGCTGCTGTGCCTCGGGGCCGGGCAGCACCATGCAGTAGTTGAGCGCGTGCAGAAATCGGCGCTCCGAAATCCAGCGCCGGTTTTCGACGAGCTCCTGATGCATGATCGAAATCTGACCGGCCGGCCCGCCGAAGCTGATGAAGCCGAGCTTGAGCCAGAAGCGAAACGCATCGCGAAAGCCGATTGGCGCAGGTGCGGTTGGTGCATGCAGTTGCGCAGTAGTCGACGGCGAATCGGCGGGAGTGCGCATCAGCCCTGGTTCTCCTTTTCGAACGAGGCCAACAAACCATCGAACACCGTGCTGGCCGCTTTGACCAGCTGATCGTCGTCAGCGATCGCATCGCGCAGTCCGGCCAGCACGCCTTCAATGCCGCTCGACTCCGGAGGCTGCACGCCGCCGACATCGAGGTAGTGCACGATCGCGCCGATGCGCATCAGGGCAGGCTGCTCGAGGCCGAAGCTCGCCAGCATCACTTCGAATGTGACGCGCGCGCCGACGTGGCTGAACGTTGCGCCGTCGAAATCGAAACCGATCGCCTTGGCTGGACAATCCTTCGGCTTCGCCAGCCAGACGATGCGTGCCTTGCGGTCGATGAAGCGCCGGATCAGCCAGGCGCAGGCGAGCCGATCCACCCACGGGCGGCGCCGCGTCGCCCAGATGCGCCGCTTGTAGTCACTGATGCGCAATGGCGTGATCGCGCTGCGAACCGGGTGCGGCTCATCGGGTGCGAGTACCCGGTTTGCCGCCAGCTCAAGCTCCAGTAATGCGGCGTCGGCCTGCTTGTGTGCCTCGCCGCGAAAGAAGTCGATCGCAGCAATGCCGGCGAACGCCTTGCGCAACTTGCGTGCCTGCTTCAGTGTTTCGAGCGCGGTCTCGGAGTCGAGCTGGTCCTGCGCGCTGCGGATTTCATCGAGCAGCGCCGCATAGTCATCGCTGCGATCGAACAGAGCCGCGAAATCGGCGCCGTCGGCCTCGCTTGTGCGCATCAGATGCGTGCTGCCGCCGCCCGCCAGCACGTCGGCTGCAACCGTTTCGAGTGTGGCGAGGCAGTCGTTGCGCTCGGGCAACAAATAAACACCATCGCGCAGCACGGCGGCGCCCGCCGCCCGCAACGCGCGCCAGGCACGCATTCGCGCCGTCGCGTTTTCGGTCGGCAGGGACAACACGAGCAGTAGCCATTGCATTCTTGTAGATATTATTACATAATTGTTTTAATGTCTACAAAAACGGAGGAGCGTTTCAACCCTTTCCCCCTTCTCGGAGGCCTGACATGCGATACCAACTTGCCCCTCTCTTCTGCCGGCCCTGGCTATTAAATGGGCTGTCACAACGCTTGATAGAAAGTCACTACGAGAACAACTATGGCGGAGCCCTGCGGCGCTTGAACGCGATCACCGAAAGACTCGAGTCTGTTGACTTCGATGACACGCCCGGGTACGTGATCGCCGGCCTGAAGCGTGAACAGCTCGTCGCGCTCAACTCCACGCTGCTGCACGAGCTCTACTTCGCGAGCCTGGGTGGGGACGGAAAACCGACGGAAATGCTGGCCGACGTGCTTTCCCGCGACTTCGGCGCGGTCGACCGTTGGCGCAGCGAGTTCGTCGCGATGGCAAACGCACTAGCAGGCGGCTCCGGCTGGGTGCTGCTGGTCTACGTGCCGCGCGATCGGCGGCTCGTCAATCAGTACGCGGCGGACCACAGCCAGGCTGCCGCAGGAGGCATACCGATCCTGGCGCTCGATATGTACGAACATGCGTACCACCTCGACTTCGGTGCGAACGCTGCCGCATACATTGACGCGTTCATGCGCAATATCGACTGGCAGGCAGTACAGACGCGATATGAGGACGCTGTCAGGGTGGAGCCACCCAGACCGCTCGAGCAGAAGGAGTTTGCGGATGTGCCAGGGGTCGACGTCGAAGAAGTGAAGACGATGCTGGACTCGGGGGCACCGGTCCAGATCATCGACGTTCGTCCGAAGCATTATTTCTCCCGCGCACCGGAGATCATGGCCGGAGCTGTGTGGCGTGATCCGGAGCGCATGCAGGAGTGGGTCGGCGAGCTGTCGCGCACCGAGCCGGTGGTCGCGTTCTGTGTCTACGGATTTCATGTCGGATGCAAAACCGCAGCGGCGCTGCGTACGGCGGGATTCGACGCGCGCTACATGAAAGGAGGGCACTCTGCCTGGAAGGCAATCGCTGGACAAGTCAAACTTCACGCTTGACCGTTCCATGCGCATCCTGATCGCGGACTCTGATCGTTCTGCTTGGGCACGCTCGCTGCCACGGGTTACGTCTCACCCTGCGCGTCCTCAGAGCAAAGGCCATCATGAACGATCCGATCCGCATCCTCGGTCTCGCAGGCAGCCTGCGTAAGGCCTCTTACAACCGCGCGCTGCTGCGCGCTGCGCAGCAGTTGGTGCCAGCTGGCGCCAAGCTCGACATCATCGAGTTGGACGGGATTCCACCGTTCAATCAGGATGACGAAGCGTCGCCTCCCGCCTCGGTGGTCCAGCTTAAGGCGCGCATCAAGGAGGCCGACGCAGTGTTGTTCGTCACGCCCGAGTACAACTATTCGGTACCGGGCGTGCTGAAAAACGCGATCGATTGGGCCTCCAGGCCGTACGGGCAGAACGCCTGGAAGGGCAAGCCCGCGGCGGTCATGGGCGCATCTCCCGGGTTCGTCGGCACTGCGCGCGCTCAATATCATCTGCGGCAGATGATGGTGTTTCTCGACGTGCCGGTCGTCACTCAGCCAGAAGTGCTGATAGGAACGGCGGCCAAGCGGTTCAACGACGCCGGTGAGTTGACCGATGAAACGTCGCGCAAGCTGATCGTCCAGTTGCTCGAGGCACTGATCGTTTTGACTCGAAAAATGGCACGCTAGTCATCTGCACAGCCGGCTTGAGCGCTGAGCGTCTCAAATAGGCGGGCGAGCACGCCCGTAATCGGCGTTTTTCTGCAAGGCCGGCTGCGCCAGACTCGCCGCACCCTAAAACGAGCGCCGTTTAGCCAACAAGGCGGGCCGACTTCATGCGCCAAATCGAGGATGCAGTTATCGCAATGAGCGCACGCGACGTCGAGCGACGCCTGCAGGAATACCGGGCGTTGCTTGCCAACGACTCGGTCGGCATCCTGGTCGTGTGCGACGGCAGCATCATGCAGTGCAATTCGAGCGCATCACGCCTGTTCGGATGGACTACCGCCGATTTGCTTGGCCGCTCTGCCGCGATCTTGTTCGGCTCAGAAGAGGAGTTCCAGTCTTTCGCAAGCCGCATAGGCGACGCATTGGCGGCCGACGGCTCGCCGGCGATCGAGTGGCGCACGGTTCATCAAGATGGCTCGCGCTTCTGGTCACGTCTGCTGGTGAAAAGCATCACGCCGGGTGGCCCCGCGGGCGAAACGGTATGGATGGTCGAAGACATCAGCGCGCGCAAGGAAATGGAAGCGGCGCTCGCGAAGGCACGCGAAGATCTGGAGCAGCGCGTGCGCGCGGCGCACGACGAACTGGCATGGTCGAACGAGCGCCTGGTGGCCGAGCTGTATGAGCGCAGCGAGGTCGAGGAGCGTGCGCGGCGCATCGCGTTGTACGACGAACTGACCGAACTGCCGAATCGCCGGCTGCTCGAATCGCGCCTCGACGAAGCGATGCGCAATCATCAGCTGACCGGCGACCGGTTGGCGGTGCTGGTGGTCGATATCGACGAATTCACCAAGCTTAACGATGCGCTCGGGCATCGCGTCGGCGATGCGCTGCTGCGCGGCACCGCCGCGCGCCTCGTGGACACCGTGCGCACTTCCGATCTGGTCGCGCGCACAGGCGCCGACGAATTTGCGGTCGTGCTGGGCCGCTTGCGGCATAGCGACGACACCGAGCATGTGGCGCTCAAGCTTGCGGAGTTGCTAGCCGAACCGTTCGAGATCGATGCCGAGCAAGTCAGCGTCAGCGTCAGCATTGGTGCGGCGCGTTTTCCGACCGATGGCGCCAGCCCCGAGATGCTTCTGCGCAACGCCGATGCTGCATTGTCGTTCGCAAAATCGCGCGGACGCGGCAACGTGCAGCTGTTCGAGCCGCGCATGAACGCCGAGATGGTGCGCCGACTGCAGATCGAAGCAGGATTGCGCCGCGCGCTCGAGTGCAACGAGTTCGAGGTGTACTACCAGCCGCGCATCAACCTTGCGAACCGCCAACTGATCGGCGCTGAAGCACTGTTGCGCTGGCGCGACCCCGAAGCGCGGCCTTCTGGAGCCGGGCAGCTTCATCGGGGTGGCGGAAGATACCGGCTTGATCGTGCCGATCGGCGAAGTCGTGCTGCGTGAAGCGTGCAAGGCGGCGGTGCAATGGTCGGCCGCGGGCCTCGGAGAGCCGATCGTCAGCGTCAACTTGTCGCCGCGTGAGTTTCGCGGGCGCTCGCTACTGCCGATGGTGAGTCAGGCGCTGGTCGATGCCGCGCTCGACGCCGAACGCTTGCAGGTCGAAATTACCGAAGCCAGCCTGATGCGCGATCGCACGAAGGCCGAGCAGGTGCTGTCCGGTCTGCAGGCGATGGGCGTAAAAATCGCGCTCGACAATTTTGGCACCGGCTATTCAAGCTTGAGCAATCTGCGCCGCTTTCCGGTCGATGTGATCAAGATCGCCGGGCAGTTCGTGCGCGCCGGCCCCAGCGATCCGGCCGATTGCAAGATCGTCGCTGCACTGACCAGCCTCGCGCGCGGACTCGGCCTGCATGTGGTGGCCGAAGGAGTCGAAACGCAAGAGCAACTATCGTTTGTCACCGATTGCGGCTGTCATGAAGCGCAGGGCTTCCTGCTCGGACGGCCGTTGACCTCGGCTGCGTTCATCGATTTCGCCAAGTCGTTGCGTAAGTAGCGCGGCCGCTGACGAAGCGCTCGGCTTTAAGCTTCGCGGTTCCACAACCGGGAGCTGGCAATGGCAACGAGTGCAGAGTGGCATGAGGACTATCACAAGATGAGCGAAGCGGCGCTGAATTTTTCACGCGCCGTTAAATCAGTGCAGGAGGAGCTCGAGGCGGTCGATTGGTACAACCAACGAGCCCAGGCGACTACGGATCAGCAGCTGCGCCGCATCCTCGAACACAATCGCGACGAAGAAATCGAGCACGCGTCAATGGGACTCGAATATCTGCGCCGCGTCAGTCCCGTGTTCGACAAACACCTTCGGACGTATCTGTTTTCCGAAGGAGACATCGTGGAGGTCGAAGAAAAGGCCGAGCGCAAGAAGTAGCGTCGGCCTTTTGTGGGCAGGTGCTGCTTCAGCCCTTGTTCGCCTTCTCGAATCGCTCCAGCTGTTCGTTGCCGCGCTTGACCGCTGTGTCGAGCGCTTCCTTCGGCGCCTTCTTGCCTGACCACACCTGCTCGAGTTCCTCGTCGACGATCGTGCGGATCTGCACGAAGTTGCCAAGCCGGATACCACGCGATTTATCGGTGGTCTTGCGAATCATCTGCGTGACGGCGACATCGGTACCCGGGTTCTGCTTGTAGAAGCCGCCTTTGTCGGTCAGCTCGTAGGCGGCTGTCGTGATCGGCAGATACCCGGTGCGCTGATGGCTCGCCGATTGCACGTCCGGTTTCGATAGATAGTCGAAGAACGCGGCCACGCCTTTGTACTCGGCCGGTTTCTTGCCGGACATCACCCACAAGCTCGCGCCGCCGATCACCGTGTTTTGCGGCGCGCCGACGCACGTCGGGGTAGTACGGCAACGTTGAATGACCCGCCGCGAACTTGGCATTCTTCTTGATATTGCCGTACATCGCAGACGATCCGGTGATCATCGCGCATTCGCCTGAGACGAACACCGAATCCGCCGTGTTGCCGCGGCCCTTGTAAACGAACAGACCCTGCTTGGCCATGTTGGCTAGGTTCTCGACATGGCGCACGTGCAGCGGCGTGTTAAACGCGAGCCGTGTTCCCATCCCGCCGAACCCGTTGCGCAACGTGGCGAACTCGGTGTTGTGCCATGCTGAGAAACTCTCGAGTTGCGTCCAGCTGATCCAGCTCGTCGTGAACGGGCACTTGTGGCCCGAGGCCTTCAGCTTCGCCGCGGCGAGCACCACTTCGGGCCAGGTTTGCGGCGGCTTGTCCGGGTCGAGCCCCGCCGCCTTGAATGCGTCCTTGTTGTAGTGAAACACCGTGGTCGAGCTGTTAAACGGCAAGCTCAGCATCTGACCGTTCGGTGCGGTGTAGTAGCCGGCGACGGCGGGCACGTACACGGCCGGGTCAAACTTGTAGCCGGCTTCCTTCATCAATTCGTGCACCGGCTTGATCGCGCCTTTGGAAGCCATCATCGTTGCCGTGCCGACTTCGAATACCTGCAGGATGTGTGGCGCATTGCCGGCGCGGTAGGCGGCGATCGCTGCGGTCATCGACTCGTCGTAGCTGCCCTTGAACACGGGTACGACTTTGTATTCCTTCTGGCTTTCGTTGAATCCCTTGGCCTGATCGTTAACCCATTCGCCAAGATTGCCACCCATCGAATGCCACCACTGAATCTCGGTTTGCGCGAACGCCGGGGATAAGGAGCCGATCGCCAGGCTCGAGGCGAGCGCGGCGGAAATCAGTGATCTGCGAAGCATGGTGTCTCCTGGATTGTTGTCGTCAACGATGGCAGTAGTAGATGACGCGACTGTTACGATAACCTCGCTCCGCGTTCAGGGCAAAAGAACTTTCCCTCCGCACTTACCCGAGCATGATGTCTGTGGCAGCGCGACTGCCCCTCTATGCGAGTTTGACGCGGCTCGATAAGCCGGTCGGCACGCTGTTGCTGCTTTGGCCGACGTTAACCGCGCTGTGGATCGCAGCCGAGGGCCCGCCGCGCCCGATTCTGCTGGCGGTCTTTATCGCCGGCACGTTTTTGATGCGCTCTGCTGGATGTGCGGTCAACGACGCGGCCGATGCGCGCTTCGATGCGCATGTAAAGCGAACCGCAGACCGGGTGGTCGCGCGTGGCCTCGTCAGCCAGCGCGAAGCACTCGTGGTTGCTATCGCTCTGGCTGCCGCGGCAGCGCTGCTGTTGCCATTCCTGAACGATGCAGCACTTCGGCTGGCGCTGATTGCGGTTGCGATCGCGGCGACGTACCCACTTTTCAAACGGTTCTTTCCGGTGCCGCAGCTTTATCTAAGCGTGGCGTTCTCCTTCGGCATTCCGATGGCGTTTGCCGCAGTTCTTGGCCATATACCGGCGGTCGGCTGGCTGCTGTTTCTGGCCAACGCGTTCTGGGTGATTGCCTACGACACCGAATACGCGATGGTCGATCGCGATGATGATCTAAGGCTCGGCCTTCGATCATCCGCGATATTTTTCGGACGGTTTGACATCGCCGCCGTGATGATCTGCTATGGCGCCTTCATTGTGCTGCTGACTTACGTTGGCAGCGTGATCAATGCCGGCTGGCCGTTTTATGCAGGGTGCGCAGTCGCCGCGGCTTTGGCGCTGGTTCACTTCGTGATGATTCGCGGCCGCACGCGCGACGGTTGCCTGCGTGCGTTCCGGCACAACAACTGGGTCGGTCTGGCAGTGTTTGCGGGAACGGCGCTCGACCAGGCGCTGCGCTAGAGGGCCGACTCATCACCGAGCTCGCGCGCGCGCACGCTTGCAGCGCGCACCGCCTTGACGATCGCTTGCTTGACGCCGTCGGCGTCGAGGCTTGCGAGCGCAGCAGCGGTCGTGCCGCCCTTGGACGTGACTCGCTCGCGCAGCAGCGCGATCGGGTCTTGCGACTCGGCTGCGAGGCGCGCAGCACCGATAAACGTCTGCACGCACAACGCGCGCGCTGCTGCGTCATCAAGTCCGAGTTCGCGCGCGGCTTGTTGCATCGCTTCGATGAAGAAGAACACGTACGCGGGGCCGCTGCCCGAAACAGCGGTGACGGGATCGAGCATTTCTTCATAGTCGAGCCAGATGACTTCGCCGACGGCTTTCAGTATTCGCTCGGCAGCGGCTTTCTGTTCGGTATTGACGCCGGCGAGCGCAGCAACGCCGCTGATGCCCGCTCGTATCAGCGCAGGCGTGTTCGGCATCGCGCGCACGATGCGGTCACTGCCGATCCAGCTCGCGATCGTCGTCGCGCGCACGCCGGCCGCGATCGACAACACCAGCGGCTGCTTCAGATATGGCTTGATCGAATCGACGGCTGCGCGCATTTGTTGCGGCTTGACGGCGAGCACGATGACTTCTGCTGCGGATAACCACGCGCCGGGTGCGGCATGCGCCCGGACGCGATAGCGCTCGGACAATTCGGCGCCGCGGGCAATGTCGATTTCGAGCACGTCGATGTCGTTTGCGCTAAATCCGGCTTCGAGCATGCCGCCGATTAGCGCGCCGGCCATGTTGCCGCCACCGACAAACGCGACCTTCATCGGCGCGGCTGCCGCTCGCCAAAAATCGCAGTTCCGACGCGAACCATGGTCGAGCCTTCGGCGATTGCGATTTCGAGATCGGCGGACATTCCGATTGACAGTACATCCACATCGAGGCCATCGCCACGCAGCCGCTCGAATAGTTGCTTCATTTCCGCAAGCGCAATTCGCTGTTTGGCGATATCGATCTGCGGCGCCGGAATCGCCATCAGGCCACGCAGGCGCAGGCGCGGCAGCTTGTCAACTGCGCGGGCAACTTCAATTACTTCACTGGGGGCGACGCCGCCCTTGCTCGCTTCGCGGCTGACGTTGACCTGCAGCAGCACATTCAGCGGCGCCAGGTCAGGCGGACGTTGGTCCGACATGCGTTCGGCGACTTTGACGCGGTCGACCGATTGCACCCAGTCAAACCGTTCGGCAACCAAGCGCGTCTTGTTGCTCTGGATCGGGCCGACAAAATGCCACTCCAGATCAAGCGCCGGGGCTAACGTTCCGACTTCGTCCATTTTTGCGACGGCCTCCTGGGCGTAGTTTTCGCCGAACGCCCGCTGCCCGGCATGTGCCGCTCGAACAACGGTCGCGGCCGGGAACGTCTTGCTGACAGCCAGCAGCCGCACGGATGACGGATCACGGCCCGCGACTCGCGCAGCCTTGGTAATGCGCTCGTGCACCGCCTGCAAATTGGCTTGCAAGACCGAGGGCAAAGTCGGCAAACTAAGCATCGTCCTTAGCAAACGAACCTAGAGGCTTGTGTTTTCAAGCTATTTCTAGCTTTTTTACGGGAACACCGGAACCATTGCGCGCGTTACGCTTCGCCTTCTTTTTGCATCCGATGAGGCTTGACCGGGTCTAGCAGCCCTCAGGCTGCAAAGGCAAGCGAACTCGCGAGGTCAACACCGCCCACCATGGACATCTCAGAACTGCTCGCATTTTCCGTCAAAAACAAGGCATCCGACCTGCACCTGTCCGCCGGGTTGCCGCCGATGATCCGGGTGCACGGCGACGTGCGCCGCATCAATCTGCCGCCGCTCGAGCACAAGGACGTGCACGGCATGATCTACGACATCATGAACGATGCGCAGCGCAAGCAGTACGACGAGAATCTGGAGACGGACTTTTCGTTCGACCTGCCGGGGCTGGCACGCTTCCGTGTCAACGCGTTCAATCAGGATCGCGGCGCGGCTGCGGTGTTGCGAACGATTCCGTCGCGCGTGCTGTCGCTGGAAGAGCTGCAGGCGCCGCGCCAGTTTGCCGAGTTTTCGCTAAGGCCGCGCGGCCTGGTGCTGTGCACTGGTCCGACAGGCTCCGGCAAGTCGACGACGCTGGCGGCGATGACCGATCATGTCAATAACAACCTGTATGGCCACTTACTGACGATCGAAGACCCGATCGAGTTCGTGCATGAATCGCGCAAGTGCGTCATTAACCAGCGCGAGGTCGGGCCACATACGCTGTCGTTTGCCAACGCCTTGCGTTCGGCGCTGCGCGAAGACCCGGACGTCATACTGGTCGGCGAGTTGCGCGACCTTGAAACGATTCGGCTGGCGCTGACCGCCGCCGAGACCGGCCACCTGGTGTTCGGAACATTGCATACGTCATCGGCGGCCAAGACGGTCGACCGCATGGTCGACGTTTTTCCGGCGGCAGAGAAGGAAATGGTGCGCGCGATGCTGTCCGAATCGATCGTCGCGGTCATTTCGCAGACCTTGCTGAAGCTGAAGGACGGCAGCGGCCGGGTTGCGGCGCACGAGATCATGGTCGGCACGCCGGCTATTCGCAACCTGATTCGCGAGAACAAGATCGCGCAGATGTATTCGATGATTCAGACCGGTAGCCAGTTCGGAATGCAGACGCTGGATCACTGCATGCTGGAACTGGTGCGCCGCAACGTGATCACCGTCGGCGAAGCGCGGCAGTACGCGAAGACCCCCGAGACCTTTGCAGGCTAAACCAAGAAAGCAGACATGGAACGCGATCAGGCAACCCGGTTCGTACACGATCTGCTGCGGCTGCTTATCAGCAAGAAGGGTTCGGATTTGTTTCTCACCTCCGAGTTTCCCCCGGCGTTCAAGATCGACGGCCGCGTATTGCCGGTATCGAATCAGCCGCTGACTGGGCAACACACCAGTGAGCTGGTGCGCGCGATCATGAACGATCGACAGGCAGCGGAGTTCGAAAAAACCAAGGAATGCAACTTCGCGATCAACCCGACCAACATCGGCCGTTTCCGCGTCTCATCGTTCATTCAGCAGGGCAAAGTGGGCATCGTGTTCCGTACGATCGCGGATCACATTCCGACCAGCGATGAGCTGAATATGCCGGCCATTATCAACGAGCTTGCAATGGCCAAGCGCGGCATCGTGCTGGTGGTTGGGGCGACTGGCTCCGGTAAGTCGACCACGCTGGCGGCGATGGTCGGCTACCGCAACGAAAACAGTAACGGGCACATCATCACGATCGAGGATCCGATCGAGTACGTGCACCAGCACAAGAACTGCATCATCACGCAGCGCGAGGTAGGCGTCGATTGCGATAGTTGGGCTATCGCATTGAAGAACACGCTGCGTCAGGCACCCGACGTGATCCTGATCGGTGAGGTTCGCGATCGCGAGGGCATGGACCACGCGATCGCGTTTGCCGAAACCGGCCACCTGGTGATGTGCACGCTGCACGCGAATTCGACCAACCAGGCGCTGGACCGGATCATCAACTTCTTTCCCGAAGAGCGGCGCCCGCAATTGCTGATGGACTTGTCGCTGAATCTACGCGCATCGATCTCGCAGCGGTTGGTCCCGTTCAAGGATCGCAAGGGAAGAATTCCTGCAGTCGAGATAATGCTGAATTCGCCGTTGATTGCCGATTTGATCTTCAAGCAGGAAATACACGAGATCAAGGAAGTGATGAAGCGTTCGCGCGAGCAAGGGATGCAAACGTTCGATCAGTCGCTGTACGACTTGCATGAAACTGAGCAGATCTCGTACGAAGACGCGTTACGCAATGCCGATTCGGTCAACGACGTACGGTTGAACATCAAGCTGAACAGCAAGCTGTATGGCGGCGTCGCCGGTATTCACAAGGGCATCGAGCACCTTGGCCTGACCGGCTAAAGCGCTTCGCAAGTTACTTGGCTGCGGTTGCCAGTTGCGCGTCGGTCAGCCGGTAGTACAAACCGTACGGATCGTCGCGTAGGACATTCAGACGTCCGGCCACAACCACCGGCTCATAAGAGTGCTTGATCGACGTCTTGGCCTTGACCTCGACGATGTACTCAGGACCGACCGACAAACAGAACGGACAGTGCGGCGGCCGCATGGTCAACAGGAAGTGGTCGTGCTTCTCGCCGGCAGCGATCGGCATCATGTAGCCCTGTAGTTTGATCTCTTGCTGGTCGAGCTTGCGAATCTCCGCAGCGAATTCAGGAACGACGCGCTTTCCCGCCTGTACAGTTTTAACCTGACCCAGCACCTTCCACGAAACGACGCCCTTTAGCTCCGGCAGGTCGTTTAACAGCTGTGGATCGATCGGCAATGCCATTCCACCGCGGCCGTCGCCGACGCTGGGAGATTGCGCAACCGCTGAGCTCGCGACCGATCAGCGACAGCATCGCCGCCGCCAGTGTCCAGATGTGCATTCGATTCATTTTTCCACCTATGACTCAATGAGCATGCCGCATGCCGCAATACTGGCCGACCGCAATACCCTTGCATGCGTCCCGCATTCGCGCATGACATTGCTTCTCTTCGGTGCCGGCCTCGAGGCAGCGCGCAGCTTCTTCGTGCGCCTTGGCCATCTGCCGATGGCGCGCGATGTCTTCAGTGCGGTGCGCATCACCCTTTGATGCGGGAGTCGCTGCGGAGTTCTTGGCTGGCGGAGCTGCCGTTTGTGCAAACGCAACGATCGGCGCGAGCAGCAAAACCGTCAATACGGTTTTCATCTTCATCCTCTGGCCAGTGTGTATGCAACATCCATCCGGCTGGCGCGCCAGGCCGGCAATAGCGCGGCGAGGGTCGCCGTCAAGAGTGCAAGGATACCGATCCACAACAGTTCCGGTGTGACATCCAGCCCGACGACAAACGCTCGCGCCTGCGCCAGCCAGTGTCCTACCAAAGCCACGGCTACGAGCCCGATCAGGGTGCCGACGATGATTGCAGCGAACGCCAACAACCACGCTTCCAACAACAGCAGTCCCGCGATGCGGCCACGACTGGCGCCCAGCAATCGCATGATCGCGATGTCATAGCGCCGCTCTTCGAGCGCGTTGTACAGCGTGACAAACAGCGCGAGCCAGGACGAGGCAATCAGCACCGCGGCGAACACGCGCATCGTGTCGATGCCAACACCGACCACCGCAAACAGCCGCGCCAATTCGCTGGCGGGCGATGCCGCCATCAGTCGGCTCTCGGCATTTACCTGACGCGGCACGATCGCCGCCGCCAATGGTGACGCATAGCGCACCAGCAGGGCGGTTACCTCGCGCTCGGCCTCGAGGATGGCGCGTTCGTCTGCGTCCGTCGGTTGGCCTTCGTGCGCGAGCCATACGCTCTCTTTGTCGGTGAGGATGAGCCTGTCGAGCACCGTGCCGGTTGGCGCCAACACGCCGACCACGCGATAGATCGAGTCTTCGTGCACCGCTCCGCCCTCGGTCAGACCATGCACGCCGGCAAAAGTCGATGCCAACGCGGCTCCAATGGCGCGCGCAACATCGGCGCCGAGCACAGCTTGCATCGGCGCATTCCAGAGCGTGCCGGCGGCCAAGCGACCTCCATAGTGCTCGATCAACGTCGGTTCGGTGCCGACGATGCGAAACCCGCGATAGTTGTCGCCGAGTGACACCGGAATCACCTGCGCGATCAGCCGGTTTGCGCGCAATTGCTCCAGCGTGCCGAGCGGAACGTTGCCGGTCGGAATGTCGACGTGATAAACGGCCGAAAGAATCAATTGCAGCGGCGAGCCCTTGGCGCCGACGACGAGATCGATGCCTTGCGCATCGCGCGTCAACTGGCGCGACAACTGGCCCTGAACGAGTACGACAAACACCAACGTGGCGACGCCAAGCGCCAGCAGCAAAACCGCGAGTACCGTTTGCAGCGGCTTACGCCGCAGCTGCGCGGTAGCAAGCCGCCAGGCGTTCATGCGCCCGGCCTTTCCAGTTGCACCTGCCGTTCAAAGCGGTGGCGAATCCGCGCATCGTGGGTCGCGACGACCAGCAACGCGCCAGTCATGCGCGCTGCGTCGAACAATAGATCGACCGCCTGCTCGGCATTCGAATCGTCAAGACTCGAGGTAGGCTCATCGGCCAACAGCAAGCGAGGCCGATTGACGATCGCGCGTGCGATCGCTACGCGCTGCTGTTCGCCGACGCTCAGCTCCTCAGGCCGCGCGCGCAGCCGCGCCTGCAGACCGAGATTCGTCAACAACGTGGGAGCGGCTGCGTGTACGCCGTTGCCAACGAAATACTGCGCGAGTCGTACGTTGTCGAGCGCGCTCAGGCTCGGCAGAAGATGCAGCATTTGCGGGACAACGCCGATACGACTCGCACGCCAGCGATCGTCGCGGGCGGCGGCCGGATAGAGCGCTTCGCCGTCAAGCGTTACGTGACCCGAAGCCGGGCGCAGGATGCCGGCCAAAATGTGCAGCAACGTGGTCTTTCCGGTACCGCTCGCGCCCACCAGCGCGCAATGCTCGTCGGACGCGAGTTCGAGGTCAGGCACCGTCAGCACCAGTGTGTCGGCGTAGCGATGCGAAACAGAACGGACGGCAAGCACACGGCGAGCTTAGCGCCGCAGCCCAAGGTCGCGCTGGGACCGGGGCTTTCTAGTGAACCTGACGCTCTGTTTTCCGAGCAAGGCGCTATGTCGGCATCGAAATATCACGCAATACTTCTTCGATCTCTTCCTCTTCTTCCAGCGCAAGGTCGCCAAGCGCGACGATACCAACCAGGTTGCGATTGTCGTCGATGACCGGAATGCGGCGGATTTGCTCATCACCCATCTTGCTCAGCACCTCGCCCACCGAGTCGCTCTCGTAGCACCAGACGACTTCATCGGTCATCACTTCGCCGACGGGCGTATCGACGCTCTTGCCCTCTGCCACAGCGCGCACCGTGATGTCGCGATCGGTGATCATGCCGATCAGCTTCCGGCCGTCGCATACCGGCATTGAACCGAAATCCAGATCGGCCATCGCCCGCGCGGCATCGCGCAGTGTTTCTTCCGGACGAACGACTTCTACGTCCGTCGTCATCACCTCGGAAATCCTTCGCATCCTTACCTCCCTTGAATGGAAACCGAATCAGGGGCCGCCGCCGATGCCCTCGATGACTTTCCCGCTGCCTTCGCAATCAGGACACATGTGACCATCGATGCGGCCCGTTCCGGCACACATGCGGCACACGTTCTCGCGCACGCCACGCGCGCCGGCAGGTGCTTCATCGCCGGGCGCCATTTCGGGCGGCAGCTTTGGAGAGCTGGCCAACATCGCCGATTCGGTTGAGTCCGCTGCAATCATCCGGCAACGCCGAGCAAGAAGCGTTCCTCGCACGGCGATTACACTGGGCCGAACCCGGAACAATGAAGGAGCGGTGATGGCATCGGTCTACGACTTTTCCGCGCAAACCATCGATGGCAAGACCCGCACGCTGGCCGACTTCAAAGGCAAGGTGCTGTTGGTGGTGAACACTGCTAGTCAGTGCGGCTTCACGCCGCAATACGCCGGGCTCGAAGCGCTGCACAAGAAATACGCGAAGCGTGGATTCGCGGTGCTCGGCTTTCCGAGCAATCAGTTTGGCCAACAAGAGCCGGGCCCGGAATCGGAGATCGCGGAGTTTTGCGAACGAAACTTCGGCGTCACGTTTCCGATGTTTTCCAAAGTTGACGTCAATGGCGCCAACGCACACCCGCTTTACAAGTATCTGACGTCCGCAAAGAAGGGATTGCTCGGGTCGGAAGCGATCAAGTGGAACTTCACCAAATTCCTGGTCGGCAAGGACGGCGCGGTGATCGAGCGCTACGCACCCACTACCAAGCCGGAAGATGTCGCGAAGGATATCGAGCGCGAGCTTACGGCGTAAGTTCTTCTACGGTCTGGCGTTACGCCCGGTAGTAGCAGCGGTCCGTCGCCGCTTTCATTCGTCCCGCGAACGATCAAGAGTGCGTCGCAGCTTGAGGCAGCAGGTCTGCGGGAGGGACCAGTGGCCTCAGTAGGAAATTCACGCAAGGGGTCGGCCGTCCTTGCCGCAACATTGCGGCGAGCACGCTCGACTGTGCCTTGAGTGACTAACGAGGCGCGCGCAATTTGAGCAATGCACCGACCACGATTCGCTCGAAATTGCAATCACCGCGAAAACTTCAACGGGGCCGACAGGATCACCTGCGATGATGTGCCCTGCGAGCAGCGTAAGCACAGGTATAGACGCCATGATCATGCTGACCCGCGCGCCGCCGATTTTTAGGACGGCTTGATGAGTAGCTAGGTAGGCAAGCGACATCAACACGCCCTGAAAAAGCGCCTGCCATGCGACGTGGGCAATGGGCACAGCAGCAAATTTCGATTCAAAAAACAGCAAGTAGGTAGGGATCACTATCAAGGCCGAAAACACCATCACGACTGCATTGCCGGCCAACGCCGGAACGCGATGCTGCTCAACAAAGACCAAATAGCACGCGGCCAGCAACGCGGCCGTCATGAACAATCCGTCTCCAATCAACGCACCTCGAATCTCGGTCTGGGCGGAGGCACCAAACAGCAGCGCGGCCGCCCCGACGCAGATGGCTACGAGCCCAAAAGCTTGTCGCGCGTCAATGCGTCGCTTAAGGAACATGAACGCGATAAGCGCGATGAAGGCAGGTACGGTACCGGGGCCGAGCGCCGCGGCGTGGCTAGCTGGCGCGAACGTCAGGCCCAGCAATGAACACCCAACCATGCCCCATCCGTGAGCGAACGATAGCGGTACCGTGGCTCGCTTTGTTACCGCAGGCAGGCTATGCCAAGTGCGAAGTAGGACCGGCAGAAAGATCAGCCCTCCGATGCCGAAACGGAGTGCGATCAAGTCGGCTGCCGCGAGATCAGTCTTCACGCCGAGGCGTGCGACTGCAATCGCAGTTGCCATTATGAATGCGGCCGCCGCCGCGTACAGAAGGCCGAGCGTCGCGTGGCTTAGGAGGTGCCGCGGGGCCGGGACGTCGTAGTTAAGCGGCGGGACAGCGCTCGCGAGTGTCGGTTGCCGTAGTCGCATTGGAGGCCTGTCTCTTCCGAACATCGCGGGCGTATCGTCCTGGCGCCAGCATCGGGTCTTTGGCGCGCGCGCCCAGGGAATATTGATAGTCGCGCCAGTCTTCGTCAGTGAGTGACGCAATGCCGTCGATGAAGGCTGCGGAGCGCAGATCGTCGTCGTCGTATGTTTCGCGCATCAGCGGTTGCGCCTGCAGCAGCGGCCGGTGGCGACTGAACACTATCGGCCTGTCCGCTGAAATGATCCGCATGTTGATGAACAGCGGATAAAACCAACGATCCGTCTCGATGATGCCCTCATAGGGCTCGTAGTCCCTGCTGCGGGCGATGTTGGCGGGCGGCCGGATCAACATGCTCCAGCCCGGGCGCGTCCGCACCATCACGCCGGACCAGACCTGCAGCACGCCAGGCTGCGGAAGTGCAGTCAGAAACGGCGGCGCAAACCCGCGCAGGCCTTCCGGCGCGTTTGCATCGAACCATTCGTCAAACTCAGGCAGATGCGTGCTCTTGAGCGGAAACCAGCTCTCCGCATCCTCGTGCGTCCAGATGAAATCGGCGCCGTCCCACTGCACGTGAAAATCGATCGGCGGGAAGGCGTACCAGCCGAAGGCAGAAGCCGATGTGATGGCTTCGCAGTACTGCAGTGCGGCGGTCGGAAGTGTGCCGAGCGCTGACCGGTCCGCGCGCATCGGCATCAGGGTGTTTGGCGCAAGGCGGTGAAATGTCGCAATAGGGATCATTCAACGTCCTTTGATAGAGCGGGTTGTGTCGTCATTCAAAGCGAACCAAGCTTGCGGTAAGTCAGGAGCGACGCCGCCTGGCGCCGCTGCCTGGACTGCGCTATCGAGAAGCAGTGGCGAGCTTGATCTTCGGCGAAATAGCACCTCCGCCGACCTGCGACTTCGGCGCTTTCATCACCGCCAGCTTGATTTGGGGCGAAACGGCACCGCCTCCAAGCTGAACCTTTGGCGCCTTGTTTTGTACAAGCTTGACCTGTGGGGAGATCATTCCTTCTCCCATCTGCGCCTTCGGGGTCTTCGCGGCTGCCAACTTGATCTGCGGAGAGCTGACCCCCTCTCCCATCTGAGCCTTCGGGAGCTTCACGGCTGCGAGCTTGATCTGCGCAGATATGACGCCGTCGCCAAATTGGACCTTCGGCGTCTTGGCCGCTGCGATCTTGACTTGAGGCGCAATCGCGCCTTCGCCGATTTGCGGCTTCGGGGACCTTTGCGGTTTTTCACGCGAGATGCTCTTTACCTGCTGTGGTTTCTTCATTCGATGCCTTTCTTAAGGGGATTGACTGGCAAGTTGGGCCGCGTCCACATGCATCGAATTACGGATGCGCATCGACAAGGCCGGCGCTAGTTAAAACTTGTCACTTAGCGCGGTCGATCGCAGTAGGATGGAATTTTTTTTTTGTAAGGGAGAAGAAAACCTTAAAAGTTTTGTTCCAAGTCTTCAGGGCATATGAATTGCCCTCCGCACGTGACGCTTCAGGCCTTGTCGGTCTTTTCTGCGCGCGGACGATAACCGCCGGCGACCAGCTCGAAGCGAAAGAAGCGGCATTCGAGTGGCCCGTTGAACAACACGGTCTTGCGCGTTTCCTGCAACCGCATTTGCTTCGGCAACTGGCGGTCGGAAGTCAGGAACCACGCGTCCCAGCCGGCAAACTGCTGCTTTAGCCGATCACCGACGTTGCGCATCATGTCGGGCACCGACGCTGAGCGCGGCTCGCTTTGCTCACCATAGGGCGGGTTGGAGACGATCGTGCCGTGCGGCGCTGGTGGCGTTGCGACTCGCGCATCGCCGGCATCGAACCGCAGCCGACCGTCATCGAGCCACGCTTGCAGCCCCGCCAACTTGGCATTAGCGATCGCCTGCCCGATGACGCGCGTCGAAATGTCGGAACCCGCCAGCGTTGCGCTGGCGGAGTCGTTGACGGCCGCGCGCGCCGCGTCCTTGAGCCGGCGCCACGCATGCGAATCAAATCCTTTCAGTCGCTCGAACGCAAAGCGGCGATCGAGCCCTGGCGCCCGCTGAGCGGCCATCGAGCGCCGCTTCGATCACAATCGTGCCGCTGCCACAAAACAGATCGGCAAGCGGTGTGTCCGGTGTCCATGCCGATAGTGCGAGCAGCCCCGCCGCCAGGTTTTCCTTTAACGGCGCTTCGCCCTTGTCGGCCCGCCAGCCGCGCTTGAACAGCGCTTCACCCGATAGATCGACATACAACGTGACGGTCGACGCATCGAGATAAGCGAAACACCCGCACGTCGGGATTCGTGCGATCGATCGATGGCCGCGTGCCGGTCAAGTCACGTAGGCGATCGACGATGCCATCCTTGATGCGCAGCATTGCGAACTCGAGGCTTTGCAAAGGTGAGCGCGATGCCGTCACGTCGACTCGCAGCGTTTGCTGCGGCGACATCAGATCCTGCCAGCGCACTTCCTGCGTGGCGTCATACAGGTGCTGTTCGGTCACGTATCCGCGTCGCCCGACTTGCCACAGGATGCGGCTGGCGATGCGCGAATGCAGGTTGGCTGCGTAGGCGACGGCGAGCGTGCCGTTGAAAGCTACACCACCCGCTTCGGTGCGAAGCGCGTCGGCGCCCAGCGCCTGCAGTTCGTCGGACAGCGCGGCTTCGAGTCCGCGCGGGCATATCGCGAAAAACGAGGCGGTCACCGCGCCGGCCCGGTAAAACCGTCCAATCGCAATCGAGCGGCCGTGCAGCGTCGCGCCGGGCTAGGCGCAAGGCGCAGACATAGTGGGACTATGGCGAGCATTTGCAACGACGCCAGGCGCGTCGAGGCGCGGACGAGCGAGGGTGCATTGCGACGGTTTTACCGGGCCAAAGCGCGGTCGAGAAAGTCCAGCCGGTCTTGCCCCCAGAAAAGCTCGTCCTGATAAATGAACGTCGGAGCGCCGAACACGTTGCGCGCGATCGCTTCCTGCGAATGCTGGATGTAGCGCGCCGCCACTTCGGCGGAGCGCGCGTGTTCAAGCAATTGCGCCGCATCGAGCTGGCGCGCACCGGCGATCTCTGCCAGCACGCTCGCTTCGCCGAGGTTGCGCTCCTCGGCCCAGACAGCGCGGCCACAATCGCCGGCAACATCGAGCGCAGCCGATGTGCCATGACGCTCGAGCACCGCCAGGATCAGCGTGGCGGCCGGTTCGGCCGGCACAGGGAAGTGTTTCGGCTCGGGGTTCAGCGGCACGCCGAGAAAATCGCGCCAGCGTTTGAGCTCCATCATCCGATAGGCACGGCGCTGCGGCGGTCGATCCTTCAGCGGGAGGCCGCCGGACGCGGGAAAGACCTTGCCGAGGTCCATTACTCGTAGATTGATTTTCGTCTGATGCTTCGCGCAGATCTCGCGAAAGCGTGCGTGTCCCATGTAGACAAACGGCGACACCGGTGTCATGAAGTAATCGACGGTCTTGTTCATTGCATTCCTAAAACGGCTTCACGAACACTAGAACGGCTTCACGACCACCAGGATGACAATCGCCGCCAACAGCAGCACTGGCGCTTCGTTAAACCAGCGAAACCAGACGTGCGAGGGTGTCTTTGCACCGCCCGCGAACCGGCCGTAAAGAATGGCGCACCAGCCGTGGTAACCAAGCAATACCAGCACCAGCGCGAGCTTGGCGTTCATCCATCCCGCGCCGATGCCAACGCCATAGCTCAGCAGCCACATGCCGAACGCCAGCGCCAGCACCGCCAGGCCGGTCATGAAGCGCAGCAGCTTGCGCGCCATCATCAGCAACCGCTCGCGCGTAGCGGCATCCTCGACGCTCGCCAGGTTGACGAAGATCCGCGGAAGATAGAACAGCCCGGCAAACCAGCTGATCACGAAAACAATATGCAGCGCCTTGATCCACAGATAGCCGCTTCCCATGTACGAATCAGCTGCTGCGTACTTCGCCGTTGCCAAAGACGACGTACTTCAGCGACGTCAGGCCTTCAAGTCCAACGGGTCCGCGTGCATGCAGTTTGTCGTTCGAAATGCCGATCTCGGCGCCCAGGCCGTATTCAAAACCATCGGCAAAGCGAGTCGACGCGTTGATGATGACCGATGCTGAATCGACCTCGCGTACGAATCGCATTGCCGTCGCATGGTTTTCGGTCACGATCGCATCGGTGTGCCTGCTGCCGAACGTGTTGATGTGCGAGATCGCTTCATCGACACCGGGCAGCGTCGAAATCGAAAGGATCGGCGCCAGATATTCGGTACGCCAGTCTTCCTCGATTGCATCGATGATCCCCGCCACGCCGGCTGCGTCCAGAATGGCCCGCGACTCCGGACAGCAGCGCAGCTCGACCCCCTTGGCTTGGTAGATGCGCCCAAGTGGTGGCAGCACGCGCGGTGCGATGCTTTGCGCGACCAGCAAAGTTTCCATCGTGTTGCATGTGCCGTAACGCTGCGTCTTTGCGTTATCGGCGATCGCAACCGCCTTGTCGATATCGGCGGCGCTGTCGATGTAGACATGGCAGATGCCGTCAAGATGCTTCAGCATCGGCACGCGCGACTCACGCATCAGCCGCTCGATTAGCCCGCGACCACCGCGCGGCACCAACAGATCGACATGCTCGGTCAGCTGCGCAAGTGCACCGACGGCGGCGCGGTCAGTCGTGCCGACCAGCTGCAGCGCATCAGCCGGCAACCCTGCCTCAACCAGCCCTTCGCGCACCAGGTCAGCCAGCACGCGGTTGCTTTCGATCGCTTCGGAACCGCCGCGCAAAATCGCCGCGTTGCCGCTCTTGATGCATAACGCTGCCGCATCGACCGTCACATTCGGTCGACTCTCGTAGATGATCGCGATGACGCCGAGCGGAACCCGCATCCGGCCGACCTTGATACCGCTCGGACGCGGCTTCAACTCAGTGATTTCGCCGATCGGGTCGGGCAGCAGCACCACCTGTTCGACGCCGAGCGCCATCTGTTCGATCGCATCGTCATCGAGCGTCAGACGATCGAGCAGGGCGGGTGTGACGCCACTGGCGCGCGCACGATCGAGATCGCGCGTGTTGGCCGCCTTTATTCGGCCACCGTGCTCGCGAATCAGCCGCGCCAGGTGCTGCAGCGCCTGGTCTTTGACGCCGCTGCCGGCTGCCGCCATCGCGGCCGACGTAGCACGCGCAGTGCGCCCCATCTGCAGGATGTGACCCTCTACGTCGTCATCGAGCGCGGCCTGGAGGCTGCTCTTGACGGGTCGAACCACTGCTGCGTTCATCAGAGGTTAGCTGTGGGAGGCGCAATGCTTAGCGCAAGATGCGTCAATTCTAGCCATGCGTTGCTATCGGTCTGCGGAGCGTCCAGCCCCTTGGCGAGCCGGTCGATGTCGGCCGCGCGCAGTAGCGCGGCTTCCAGGGCGCCCGTTGTCACGCGCGCGAGTGCGCGTTCGGCCAGTTTTTCGCGCGGACCCCACAGCCGGTTTTCGCGCGCGGCCACCGAAAACGGCCGGCCGGCATCAACATGCGCCTTGATCCGCAACAGCGTGCGCAACTCCTCGCTAATCACCCATAGCACCAGCGGGATTGCCTCTCCTTCTGCTTCGAGGCCCGCCATCGTCCGGCGGACGCGGGCTGCGTCGCCGCTGAGCATCGCGAGCGGTAACTGGAAGACGTCGTAACGCGCCACGTTCAGCACGCTGTCGGCTACCTGTTCGAGCGTCAGTTCACCGGCCGGATACAGCAGTGCCAGTTTGCTCACCTCCTGGTGTGCCGCGAGCAGGTTGCCCTCGACTCTATCGGCGATGAATTCGAGCGCATCTTGGCCGGCGCGTTGCTGTTGCCGAGCGAGACGCCGTGCGATCCATTGCGGCAACTGCCCCCGCTCGACCGTGTCGATCTCGACCAGCACGCCAGCGCGTTCGAGAGCCTCGACCCAACGCGCCTGCCGATCGCGCCGGTCAAGGCGCGGGAGCGCAACGATCGTCATCACGCCGTCATGAGCGGTCGCAGCGTGCGCCTCGAGCGCCTTGGCGCCGGCCACGCCTGGCTTGCCGCTGGGCAACCGAATCTCGACGATTTTCTTGTCGGCAAACAGAGAAAGCTCGTGTGCCGACTCAGCCAGCCTTGACCAATCGAAGCGCGCATCGGCATTCAGCACGTCGCGCTCGGCGTAACCAAGTCCGCGCGCGGTGGATCGGATCGCATCCTGCGCTTCCAGCGCGAGCAACGGCTCGTCGCCCGCAACGACGAATACAGGCGGCAGCGTCCCCGCGCGCTCTGCACGCGCCAGCACGCCGCCAAGCGCTTCACTCTTAACTAGCAATCGGTTTGATTCCTTGCAAGCGATTGACGATCTGGCGCACGAGATCGCTCTGCATATCGCGATACAACAGCGTCTCTTCCGACTCCTTCGCCAGCAGCTCTGACTCGTTGAATGAGACATCACGCCGCGCAAGCAGCGTTGTCGGCGCAATCAGCTCGCGCCCTTCCGGGTCGATCACGCGAAACGTCGTACGCAATCGCAGCTGATACTCGCGGGCGCGACCCTGCGCGTTGATCGCCAGCACTTCGCGCTCGCGCTGTTCGCCGAGAATTTCCAGAATCGCCTGGGCTTCTTTCCGGTCATCGACCACCGCCGCGTTGGTCGACGATCGCACCACGCGCGTGATCTGTGCACCGATTGGCGAATTAACCGGCAGCGCGAGGTACAGACGCTCGATCGGTAACGCTTGCGAGCCCCGAAGTTGGAAACCGCACGCAGCCATCGGCAGGGCGAACGCGGCAACGATCAGTGCGCGGCGCATCAGTCTCAAACCGCGATCGTCACGAGCTTCGGCCGCACTACCTTGGAGAACTTGACCGGTCGCCCTTGGACGAATTTGAGTACGTTGGCATCCGCCAGCGCGGTAGCGGTAATCGCTGCATCTTCGGCGTGCGCCGGTACGCGAATCGACCCGCGAACTTTGCCGTTGACCTGCACGACAAGCTCGATTTCATCCTGCACCAAGGCGGTTTCGTCGACTTGCGGCCACGGCGCATCCAGGATTTCGCCGTGTTCACGCGCATAACCCAGCTCGTTCCACAGCGTATGAGTGATGTGCGGAGACACCGGATACAGCACGCGTAACAAGATGCCGGTTGCTTCCTTGATGAGCACTCGGATCGGCCTGACTCGAAGTTGCTTCTTCAAGCGCATTCAGCATCTTCATCGCGGCCGACACGACCGTGTTGTAATGCATTCGCGCGTAGTCGATGTCGGCCTGTTTCAAGTTCAGGTGAATCTCACGCCGCAGCTTCTTGTTCGCAGCTGATTCCCGATTCAGCGCGCTTCCGTTGCCGATCGCCTGCCGCCACTCGGCACAAAACGCCCATAGCCTGCGCATGAATCGGTACGTGCCGGCGGCGCTTGAATCGGACCACGGCGCGCTTTGATCGGGCGGGCCGGCGTACATCACGAACGCACGTGCCGTATCGGCGCCGAATCTGTCAATGATGTCGCGCGGCTCGGCCACGTTGTTCTTGCTCTTGGACATCTTCTCGGTGCCGCCGTAGAACACGGGCAGGCCGTCCTCTTTCGCCGTCACTTTCAGTCGGACGGCCGCGATCGTCGTACTCGACTTCAATTTCGCTGGGATAAAACCAACGTTTCTTGCCCGCTTCGTCTTCGCGGAAATAGCAGTCCGCGGTCAGCATGCCTTGCGTGAACAATCGCATGAACGGTTCATCGAACTTGACCATGCCCATGTCGCGCATCACCTTGGTCCAGAAGCGCGCGTAGAGCAGGTGCAGAACTGCGTGCTCGACGCCGCCGATGTACTGATCCATCGGCATCCAGTAATCATTGCGCTGATCGACCATCGCGCTTGCGTTGTCCGGCGAGCAATAACGCATGTAGTACCAGGACGAATCAACGAACGTGTCCATCGTGTCGGTCTCGCGCCGCGCCGGTTTACCGCAGCTCGGGCAGTCGAACTTTCAGAAAGGCTCGTACTTGGCGAGCGGGTTGCCGCTGCCGTCGGGCACCAGATCTTCTGGCAGTACGACCGGCAGGTCCTTCTCCGGAACCGGTACGACGCCGCAGTCGGCGCAGTGAATGATCGGTATCGGCGTGCCCCAGTAGCGCTGGCGCGAAATGCCCCAGTCGCGTAGTCGCCATTGCACCTGCTTGTCGCCGAAGCCGAGCGCTTTCAAGTCGGCGGCGATCGCATCGACCGCCGCTTCATACATCAGGCCGTTGTACTTGCCCGAATTGACGCAGACTCCGTGCTCCTTGTCCGCGTACCACGACTGCCAGGTGTCGGTAGAAAAGTCGAGGACGCCCGCATTTTCTCCGGACTGCGGCGCCAGATGCGGCGGCACTGCGATCACTTGCTTGACCGGCAGGCCATACTTCTTTGCAAACTCCAGGTCGCGCTCGTCGTGTCCAGGCACGCCCATCAACGCGCCTTCGCCATAACCCATCAGCACGTAGTTGGCGATCCAGACTTCGAGCTTCTCACCCGACAGCGGGTGCGTGACAAAAAATCCGGTCGGCACGCCCTTCTTTTCGATCGTCGCCGCCACGGCTTCGGACACGCCGCCGAGCTTGCACTCATCGATGAAAGCAGCAAGCTTCGGCTTATCGCGCGCGAGCCGCGCAGCAAGCGGGTGCTCGGCAGCGATCGCGACGAACGTGGCGCCCATGATCGTGTCGGCGCGGGTCGTGAAGACGCGCAGCAGTTTGCGTTCGCCATCGAGCGTGTACGGAAACCCGAAGTTGACGCCGACACTCTTGCCGATCCAGGCTTCCTGCATTGCGCGCACATGCGGCGGCCACCCTTCGAGCCGTCTTAGATCTTCGAGAAGTTCGTCCGCGTACTCGGTAATTGCCAGGTAGTAACCGGGAATCTCTCGCTTCTCGACGATCGCGTCCGAGCGCCAGCCGCGCCCGTCGATCACCTGCTCATTCGCAAGCACCGTTTGATCGACCGGATCCCAGTTGACGACCTGCGTATCGCGATACGCGATGCCTTCTTCCAGCATCTTCAGGAACATCCACTGATTCCATTTGTAGTAATCCGGCTTGCAGGTGGTGACTTCGCGCGACCAGTCGAGCGCAAGGCCCAAAGGTCCCAACTGCAACTTCATATCCGCGATGTTTGAATAGGTCCACTCTGCCGGCGGAACTTTCCTTTCGATCGCGGCGCCTTCAGACGGCAGGCCGAATGCATCCCAGCCCATCGTCGTCATCACGTTATAGCCGCGCATCCGCATGATCCGGTACAGCACGTCGCCCAGCGTGTAGTTGCGCACATGGCCCATGTGCAGCTTGCCGCTCGGGTACGGCAGCATCGAGCAGACATAGAACTTCGGCTTTAGCCGCCCGCTCTTGTCCTTCGCGTGCTCGACCGCGCGATACGCGTCGATGGTCTTCCAATGGCGCTGTGCCTCGGCCTCGATCGTCTGCGGTTCGTACTTTGGATTCATCGAACGATTATATGGGTCACGTGGTTGCCCTCAGTTGCCCTTAGACTCGCGCCCTCGTATGAATTTGCTGCAAAACCTCAACGAGCGGCAGTTGGCCGCGGTCACACTTCCCAATCAATCAGCGCTGATCCTGGCCGGCGCCGGCAGCGGCAAGACGCGCGTGCTGACCACGCGCATCGCGTGGCTGATTCAAACGGGGCAGGTGTCGCCGCCGGGTGTGCTGGCGGTGACATTCACCAACAAGGCTGCCAGGGAAATGCTGACACGGCTATCGGCGATGCTACCGATTAGCACACGCGGCATGTGGATCGGCACTTTTCACGGCCTCTGCAATCGGATGCTGCGCGCGCACTGGCGCGACGCGGGGCTGCCGTCGACGTTTCAGATTCTCGACAGCGCCGATCAACTCGGCGCGATCAAGCGGCTGCTGAAGGCCAATAACATCGACGAAGAGCGCTACCCGCCGCGCAACCTGCAGTTGTTCATCAACAACGCGAAGGAAGCTGGACTGCGGGCTCAGGCGGTCGAAGTCAACGACGAGTACAACCGCAGGTTCGTCGAGCTGTACGCGTTGTATGACGCACAGTGCAATCGCGAAGGCGTTGTCGACTTTGCCGAGTTGCTGTTGCGCTGCTATGAATTGCTCAATCGCAATGAAGTCCTGCGCGAGCACTATCAGAGCCGGTTCCGTCACATCCTCGTCGATGAATTTCAGGATACGAACCGCCTGCAATACGCATGGCTAAAGCTGCTCGCCGGCAGTAGCAGCGTCGTTTTTGCGGTCGGCGACGACGATCAATGCGTGTTGGTCGGCACCGAAGTCATGATGGCTGATGGCACGGTCAAGCCGGTGGAGCAGATCCGCGTCGGCAACATCGTCAAGTCATTTGTCGGCGGCGGCAAACTCGGTGACGCGCGCGTCTGGCGTGTGCACTACCGAACCGAACAGACGCGGCTCGTCACGATCCGAACGCAAAAGGGCAGAACGCTGACGACCACTCCCGAGCACGTGCATTTCGCCGGCTACGCGGTCGGCCATATGCCGGCGCGATTCTTTCTTTACATGATGCATAAGCCGGGGGTTGGATATCGGCTCGCAGTCTCGGGTCATCGGCGCGCGCGGCACAGCAAGTATCTCCCGCCCGGGTTTCGCTATCGCGCCCGCAAGGAAGGTGGGGAACAAATCTGGATCATCGGCACCTACGAAGGAACAGTCGAAGCGCACGAGGATCTGGCGGTGATGTCGCTTAAGTACGGCCTGCCGATGCGCGCATTCACCGCGGGCCGCAAGCGCAAGGGCGAACCTGCAGTGCCGCGCGAATTCTTCGAATTGAACACCGAGCGCTCCGCCAAATGGTTACTGGCCGATCGCGGTCTCGCATTCGAGCATCCTGACGACCGGCGCCGACCGTCGTTCGGTGATGAGGGCGATGTAATCGTCAGCATGTGCAGCGACTCGCGACGTGGCAAACCCGACCATCGGATCTACGCGCGCACATGCAATGAGAAAGCAATGCAGCAGGCGGTGGAGGCGGGCTTTGTGATGAAGCCCATGCTCGAGGGCAAGGGCGGCTGGGTTGCCAAATTCTGGCGGCGCGAACTTGGAGATGCGATTGCCGAAGCGTCGCGGCTGCGCGCCATTTTGGGCGGGCGCCTGATGCAACGCGCACGCATGGGTAAGGGCTACCTGCCGTTGGTTCAGGCGCAGTACGTGCGCGCCGGCATGGCGGTGGCCGATGCCAAGGGTACGTATGACATCGTGCGCGAGGTGGAACTGCACGACGTTGCGTCATGCACGGTATACGACCTCGATGTCGAAGACTCACACAACTTCATTGCCAACGGCATCTGTACGCATAACTCGATCTACGCATTTCGGGGTGCCAATGTCGGCAACATGGCCGACTTTGAGCGCGAATTCAGGGTGCCGAACCTGATCAAGCTCGAGCAGAACTATCGCTCGGGAGGCCACATTCTTAACGCAGCCAACGCGCTGATCGCCAACAATCAGCGGCGCCTCGGCAAGGACCTGTGGACCGACGCGGGCGAGGGCGAACCGGTGCGCATCTTTGAAGCGCAGACCGACGGGTACGAGGCGGCGTGGCTGGTCGATGAGGTAAAGAGCTTGATTGCCGAAGGGCACGTGCGCTCCGACATCGCCGTGCTGTACCGCTCGAATGCGCAATCACGCGTAATCGAGCACGCGCTGTTTAACGCGGCGATTCCGTATCGCGTCTACGGGGGCTTGAGATTCTTCGAGCGCGCCGAAGTCAAGCATGCGCTCGCCTATCTGCGTCTGATCGAGAACCCGTCCGATGACACCGCGTTCCTGCGCGTCGTCAACTTCCCGCCGCGCGGAATCGGCGCCCGCACGCTCGAGCAGTTGAGTGACGCAGCGCGCGCCGGCGGGCAGACGCTGTATGCGGCAGTCGGCGCAATGAGCGGCAGGACCGGCATCGCCCTGTCGGCATTCGTCAAGCTGATCGACACGTTGCGTGCCGGCACGTCCAGCCTGCCGCTATCCGAGATCGTCGATGCAGTGATTCACCAAAGCGGACTGATCGCACACTATCAGGCGGAGAAGGAAGGTCAGGAGCGGATCGAGAATCTGAACGAGCTGGTCAACGCCGCGGCGGCATTCGTGATGGAGGAGGGGTACGCCGCCGACACTCCCGGAGCGCAAGGCGACGCCGAGGCCGCGCTGCTTTCACCACTCGCTGGCTTCCTGTCGCATGCCTCGCTCGAAGCCGGCGACAACCAGGCCGAGGCGGGGCAGGATGCGCTGCAACTGATGACGGTGCATTCGGCCAAGGGCCTCGAGTTTTACGCGGTGTTTATCACCGGACTCGAAGAAGGGCTGTTCCCGCATGAGAACAGCATGAACGAAGCCGGTGGTCCGGAAGAGGAGCGGCGCCTGATGTATGTGGCGATCACGCGTGCGCGACAGCGGCTGTACATCAGCTTTGCGCAGAACCCGGCTGCTGCACGGCTACACGCGTTACGGAATCAAGTCCCGCTTTATCCAAGAGCTACCCGAAGGCGCAGTCAAATGGCTGACGCCGCGCGTACGAGCGGGTACCGGTGGGCGCTTTGGTCAGTGGCACGATGGCGGACTCGCGCCGGCAGTCCCCACCGCAATGGCTCGCGCGAAGACCACGCACGGCTATCGCATCGGTCAGTCGGTCAATCACGCGCGATTCGGCGAAGGTGTGGTCATTAATCTCGAAGGCAGTGGCGACGATGCGCGGGCGCAGGTCAACTTCGGGCCCCAGGGAGTGAAGTGGCTGCAGCTCGCGATCGCAAAGTTAACCTGAAAGGCGGAGGATATTGCATGAACAAGGAAACTGTTTCGACTTCCGACGCGCCATCGGCGATAGGGCCTTACTCTCAAGCGGTCAAGACCGGCCTGGTTGTCTTTACCTCGGGTCAGATCGGTCTAGAACCTGCCTCCGGTCAACTGGTCCAGGACTTTGAAGCCCAGGTTAGGCAGGCGTTCAAGAATCTGGCCGCGGTGGCAAGAGCTAGCGGCGGATCGCTGGCCAACGCAGTGAAGTTCACGTTGTTCCTAACCGACCTCGGGCAGTTTGCGAAGGCAAATGCGATCATGGGCGAAGTGGTTCCCAAGCCGTATCCGGCACGCTCAACCGTCGGCGTAGCCAGTTTGCCGCGCGGCGCGCAGTTCGAGGTCGAAGCGATTCTGGTCTTGTAGTTGACGTTGGCCGCTCGCAAACCTCGCGCAACCGAAGCAGAAGCTGCAGCGAGCAAGACGATCGCGGCGCGACTGTCGCGCGCATGTCTTACGTCCGACTGGGATTTCGTATTGCACCTGCCGCTGCGCTACGAGGATGAAACGCGCATCACACCGATTGCGCAACTGAGGGCGGGCGAGGAAGCGCAGGTGGAAGCCGAAGTGATCGCGGCCGATGTTGTCTATCGCGGCAGGCGGCAGTTACGCGTCACCGTGCGCGACGACACAGGCCAGCTTGTATTGCGATTCCTCAATTTCTACTCATCGCAAATCAAGCAGATGGACGTGGGCCGTCGGCTTCGTATCTTTGGCCTCGTGCGCGGTGGATTGGCCGGCGATGAAATGATTCACCCGAGAGTCCGCGCAAGCGACACCACGAATCCTTTGCCACGATCGTTGACGCCGGTCTATCCGTCGCCCGAAGGCATACCGCAGTCCTGGCTGCGCAAGCGAATTGATCGCGCGCTGCGCGATGTCGATATCGAGGAAGTCATGCCCGCGGCAATGCTTGCACGCCATCAACTGGCGGGACTCAAGAATTCACTCGAGCGGTTGCATCGTCCGCCACCGGATGCGGACGCGCTCGCGTTCGAGCAGCGCACCGATCCGGCGTGGCGTCGGCTGATGTTCGACGAATTGCTGGCGCAGCAACTTGCGTTGCGGTCGGCGCGCGAAGCGCGCGCCGACCGCCGTGCGCACGCACTCGCGAGACAAGGGTCGACCGGCGCGCAACTGCTCGGGCAGTTGCCGTTCAGCTTGACCGGGGCTCAGCAGCGTGTGTGGAGTGAGATTGAGCGCGACCTCGCAAGAGAGCAGCCGATGCACCGGCTGCTGCAAGGAGATGTCGGCAGCGGTAAGACGGTGGTCGCCGCGCTGGCCGCGGCGCGCGCGATCGACAGCGGATTTCAGGCTGCGCTAATGGCGCCGACCGAGATTCTGGCGGAGCAGCACTTTCGCAAAATCGCCGAGTGGCTTGCGCCGCTCGGAGTGAAGATCGAGTGGCTCACCGGACGTCTGACACCGGCGGCCAAGCGCGCGGTGCAGGGCGCGGTCGGGACTGGACACGCGCAGCTGATCGTCGGCACACATGCGTTGATTCAGGAAGCTGTGGCGTTCGCACGCCTGGGTCTGGCGATCGTCGATGAGCAGCACCGCTTCGGCGTTGCGCAGCGACTCGCGCTGCGCGGCGATGCGACAGCGCATGCGCCGCACCTCTTGATGCTGTCGGCGACGCCGATTCCGCGCACGCTGGCAATGAGCTATCTCGCCGATCTCGACGTGTCGGTCATCGATGAACTGCCCCCCGGCCGCCGGCCGGTCGTTACCAAGCTGGTATCGACACGCCGGCGCGAGGAAGTAATGCAACGCATACGCGCTGACGTGGCGGCCGGCCGGCAGTCGTACTGGGTGTGTCCGCTGATCGAATCGAGCGAAGTGGTTGAAGTGGCAGCGGCAACGGAGACGTTTGAACGTATCTCGGAGATGCTGCCGGACTTGCGTATCGGCTTGTTGCATGGACAACTTCCACCTGCACAGAAAACCGAAGTGATGCAGCGCTTCATGCAACGTCAACTCGACGTGCTGGTCGCCACGACCGTCATTGAAGTCGGTGTCGACGTGCCGAATGCAACGTTAATGGTGATCGAGCACGCGGAGCGCTTCGGCCTCGCGCAGTTGCATCAATTGCGCGGTCGAGTGGGGCGGGGCTGGCGATCAGAGTTTCTGCATCCTGCTGTTCGACGAGCCGCTATCCGAGCCTGCGCGCGAGCGGCTGAAAGTGATCTACGAAACGAACGACGGGTTCGAGGTCGCGCGGCGCGACCTTATGATGCGCGGCCCGGGTGAGTTTCTAGGTGCGCGTCAGTCAGGCATGCCACTGCTGCGCTTTGCCGACTTGCAGCGCGATGCGGCGCTGGTAGAAAAGGCGCGCGCCGCTGCGACCGAACTGCTTGCGGAGGATCCCACAGCGGCCGGGCAACATGTTCAACGCTGGTATTCCGGTTCGCATGAGTATTTGACCGCATGACATTGACCGAACTTCGCTACGTCGTCGCCGTGGCTCGCGAACGGCATTTCGGCCGCGCGGCCGAAGCATGCTTCGTCAGCCAACCCACGTTGTCGGTGGCGATCAAGAAGCTCGAGGATGAATTGGGGACGCAAATTTTCGAGCGTCGCACCAACGATGTGACGATGACGCCAGCTGGGGAACGCATTGTCGGACAAGCGCAGCGCACGCTGGACGAAGCAGGCCGCATCAAGGAGATCGCGCGGCAAGGGAAGGATCCATTGTCGGGCCCTCTCCAGTTAGGCGTCATTTACACGATCGGTCCATACCTGTTGCCAGCTCTGGTGCGCCAGTTGTTAAGAGACGCGCCGCAGATGCCTCTGCTGCTGACCGAGAACTTCACCGTCAAATTGATCGACCTGCTGAAAAACGGCGAGATCGACGTGGCAATCATGGCGCTACCGTTGCCTGAGTCCGGCCTGGTGGTGCAGCCGGTCTACGACGAGCCGTTTGTCGTGGCGGTTCCACGCTTGCATCCGTGGGCGAAGCGCAAGGCGATCCCAAGCGAGGATCTGAAGAAGGAGACGATGCTGCTGCTCGGTACCGGTCATTGCTTTCGCGATCAGGTCCTCGAAGTGTGCCCCGAGTTATCGCGCTTCTCATCGTCGGCCGAAGGAATTCAGAAAACGTTCGAAGGCTCGTCGCTCGAAACGATCCGGCACATGGTGGGCTCGGGGCTCGGCGTCACGGTGCTGCCGATGACATCGATACCCGAGAAGCCGCCGCGCGATTCGCTGCTTGCTTATGTCCCGTTCAAGCCGTCGGCGCCCGATCGCCGCGTCGTGCTCGCGTGGCGCAAGTCATTTACCCGCACCCCGGCCATCGAAGCGGTGCGGCAGTCGGTGCTCAAGTGCCCGCTGTACGGTGTGACGAAGCTGCCGGACGCGCGCGTCGAAACAGCGTGAGTGGCGACGAAGATGAAAGACAAGAACACGGCATGGATGTTGCGCTGTCGTGTTGAAATAAGATCGTCGAGGCTAACCGGAACGCATCACGATGGAGTTTCTCGACGCAGTACAGATCAAGCGGCACCGGCTCACGGTCGAGCAGTATCACCGCATGGTAGAGGCCGGCGTCATCGTGCCGGATGCGCGGGTTGAGCTGATCGAGGGCAATGTGATTGAGATGGCGCCAATAGGACCCCGCCATCACGCCGCTGTTATCCGGCTGACTCGGTTGCTCGCACAGGCATTGAACGATCGCGCAATCCTTTCGACCAGACTGCCCATACGGCTGGACGACATGACCGAAACCAAGCCGGACCTCGCGATCTACAAACGCTGCGATGACTTTTATGCCAATGCGCTGCCGACTGGCACAGATGCATTGCTGGTCATCGAGATCTCCGACACCCAGCTGGACTACGACGTGCGCGTTAAAGGGCCGCTTTATGCGCGACATGGTGTGCCCGCGTACTGGATCTTCGATCTGCCGGCGCGCGCGCTGCGTTATTTCCGCGCTCCGCGCGGCGATGCCTACACCGACGTCATGGCGCTCGAAACGCCGGATGTCGTCACGCTGCCCGGACTCAATATCCGCGTCGACTTAGCTGGAGTGCTGTAGCCGCTCGTCGAGCCACTCGATCCAATGCATCACGCGCGTCGTCGTGCCGCTGGCCAGATGCGTGATGCAACCGATATTCGCCGACAGAATCACGTCGGGTTGTGCCGCCTGAAGATGGCCGAGCTTGCGGTCGCGCAGCTGATAAGCGAGCTCGGGTTGCAGCACCGAATACGTTCCTGCCGACCCGCAGCACATGTGGCTCTCGGCAAGCGGCGCGACCTGAGCGCCGAGTGATGTGAGCAGGTTCTCGACGACGCCACGAATTTGCTGCCCGTGCTGCAACGTGCACGGCGGATGAAAAACAACCTTGCTGTTTGCACGCGCCCCGGCCTTCATTTGTAGCTGCGCAGCGAAGGACGGCAACAAGTCAGCCAGATCCTTGGTCATCGCGCTGATTCGGCGCGCCTTGGCCGCGTACGCCGGATCGTGCGCAAGCAAGTAGCCATACTCCTTGACCTGAACGCCGCAGCCGCTGGCATTCATCACGATCGCCGTCAGACCATCTTCCTCAGCGTGCTGCACATAGGGCCACCACGCGTCGACGTTGCGCCGGGCGTCGGCCAGCCCACCGTCGTGATCGTTCAAGTGATAGCGGATCGCGCCGCAGCAGCCGGCCGCTGCCGGCCGCAACGTTTCGATGCCGAGCGCGTCGAGCACGCGCGCGGTCGCCGTATTGATGTTCGGCGCCATCGATGGCTGCACGCAACCCTCTAGCAACAGCACTTTGCGTTCGTGTGAACGCGTTGGCCACCGACCGGCGTGCACGTGCGGTGGCACCTTGTTTTTTATCGATTGCGGCAGCCACGGTCGCAACATTTGTCCCAATCGCATCGCCGGTCCAAACAGCGCGCTGGTGAGGCCTTCCTTTAACGCGATTCGCGCGAGGCGATCACTGGCAGGACGCGGCACATGATCGTCGACAATCTTGCGTCCGATATCGACCAACCTGCCGTACTGCACGCCCGAAGGGCATGTGGTTTCGCAATTGCGGCAAGTCAGGCAGCGATCCAGATGCAGCTGCGTCTTGGCAGTGACGTCATGGCCTTCGAGCACCTGCTTGATCAGATAAATGCGACCGCGCGGTCCATCGAGCTCGTCGCCGAGCAGCTGGTATGTAGGGCAAGTCGCAGTGCAGAAGCCGCAATGCACGCACCTGCGCAGGATTGCGTCGGCCTCCTTGCCGGCCGGCGTGTCCTTGACGAAAGCGGCGAGGGCGGTTTGCATTTCAGATGTCTGGATACATTCGGCCCGGATTGAAAATACCCGCGGGATCAAACTCGTTCTTCAGCCGCCGATGTATCCGCATCAACCCTGGCGCGAGCGGATGAAAGACTTCGTTGCCATCCTGGTGACGAAAAGCAGTGGCGTGTCCACCGACTGCATCAACCTTCGCACGAATTTCGGCAGCCGAGGCAGTCGACCACACCCACCGCTGGCCACCGCGCCACTCGATCAGGGTTGCACCCAGCTTGAGTGGCAGCGTCGTCGGCGGCACCGACAGTCGCCATAGGGTGGCGCCTTCAACACGACCGAAGAAGGCATGCGTTTGCTCGCGCACCTCGGCCCACAATCCCGCATCGTCGTCGCGCGCGCCGCCGAGTCTCGCTTGCGCTGCGCGCACGCCGGCTTTCGTGCCCGAGAGCCGCACTGCAAGCGCACCGTCGACCCACGCGGTCGCAGAAATCGGCAACGGCTGCCCCGCCCATTCGTTCATGCGGACGATGGCATCGGCTTCGGACAATTCGAAGCGCAGCGTTTGTTCCATCGTCGGGCGCGGCAAGACTTTCAGTGAGACATCGAGAATCATGCCGAGCGTTCCGAGTGAACCGGCCAGCGCGCGAGATACGTCATAGCCGGCGACGTTTTTCATCACCTTTCCACCGAAGGTCAGCACGTTGGCGTGCCCATCCAGCAGCGTTGCGCCAAGCACGAAGTCACCGATCGATCCCGCGGCCATGCGGCGCGGACCGGCAAGTCCGCTGGCAATCGCACCGCCGAGCGTCGCCGACGAACCAAAATGTGGCGGCTCAAACGCGAGCATCTGATTGCGCTCTGCCAGGGCGGCTTCCACCGCCGCCAACGGCGTGCCGCTGCAAGCAGTGATCACCAGTTCGGTCGGTTCGTAGTCGATTAATCCGCAATAGGCGCGCGGATCGAGCACGTCATGCGAACCAGCGCGCGTAGAGTTTCCATAGAAGTCTTTCGTTCCGCCCGCACGGATAACGAGCGGTCTGCGCGCTGTCGCGGCCGCTCGCACGCGTTCTTGCAGTGAGCGCGCGACCTCGTTTGGAGCCACCGGCATCGGCCAGAAGCGTGGCAGATTGGGGAAGTTCAATTGCCCGCCGTGCACATGCATCTTGCCGTACTCGGCGCAGCGCGTCAGCGTTGGAATTGCCTTGCCGGGATTCAGCAAACCTGGAGGATCGAACGCGCGCTTTGACGGCGAAAAAAGATTCGAGCGTTGCTGAATCGAATTGCCGGCACATCTGATGGATCTTTTCGACGCCGACGCCGTGCTCGCCGGTTACCGTGCCGCCGACCGCAATCGACAATTCGAGGATGTCGAAACCGAACTGTTCGGCGCGATGAGTTGAGTCCGGGTCGTTGGCATCGAACATGATCAGCGGATGCAGATTGCCGTCGCCGGCATGAAACACGTTGGCACAGCGCAGGCCGTACTTCGCTTCCATCGCGGAAATCGCCTTTAATACTTCGCCGAGCCGCTTGCGCGGGATCGTGCCATCCATGCAGTAGTAGTCCGGCGAGCATCGACCGACGGCAGGAAACGCTGCCTTGCGACCGGCCCAGAATCGATCCCGTTCGGCTTCGGACTGCGACACTTCCAGACGCGTTGCACCATTGGCTGTGAGTACGGCCTCGATGTGTGCAATCTCTTCTGCGACTTCCTCGCGTGTGCCGTCCGCTTCGACCAGCAGAATCGATTCCGCATTCATGTCGTAGCCGGCGTTGGCGAACGGCTCGACCGCGGCGATTGCCGGCCGGTCCATCATCTCCATGCCGGCCGGAATGATGCCGGCGGCGATCACTGCAGCCACCGCATCGCCGCTCTTGCCGACGTCGTCGAACGACGCCATCACGACTTGCCGACACACCGGAGTCGGCAACAGTTTCACCGTCGCTTCGGTCACGATCAGCAACATGCCTTCGGAGCCGATGACCAGCGACAGCAAGTCGAGACCAGGCGAGTCGAATGCTTCCGAGCCGACCTCGACGATTTCGCCATCGACCGTCACTCCGCGCACTCTGAGCACGTTGTGCAACGTCAGGCCGTATTTCAGGCAGTGCACGCCGCCGGAGTTCTCGGCGATGTTGCCGCCGATCGTGCACGCGATCTGACTCGACGGGTCCGGTGCGTAGTACAGCCCGAGATGCGCGACTGCGTCTGAGATTGCGAGATTGCGCACGCCCGGTTGCACGACTGCGGTACACGCGAGCGGATCGATTTTCAGTATGCGATTGAACTTCGCCATCGACAGCAGCACACCGCGGCCATGCGGCAGCGCGCCGCCGGATAGTCCGGTGCCGGCGCCGCGCGGCACGATCGGTACCTGCATCTCGAAGCACACCCGTGCGACGCGCGCGACCTGGTCTTCCGTTTCCGGCAACGCGACGATCATCGGCAATTGCCGATACATCGTCAGCCCGTCGCACTCGTACGGCCGCGTATCTTCCTCACGCCACAGTACGCAGTGTTCGGGCAGAAATGCCTTCAGCGCAGCGACCACCGCACGCTGACGCTCAACGTCAACAGCGCCTGCGCCCTCCAGCGGAATGCGGTCGGCGAGCAGTTGTGGAGCTTGCCCTTGCCGCAGCGGTGCGTTCATGCGCGCAAAGTATCACGAGGGTGCGGAGTACTCGCGAATCAGGTGGCGTAGCGCTCGACCGCCTTTTCGTTCCATTCGACGCCGCTGCCGATGACACCGCTGAAATCGGCCCGGCCGTCGGTCACGACCAGTGGCTCGGCAACGATCGCGTTCCACCAGTCGGCGTACTCGAGCCAATGCCCGGTCGGCGTCACAGCGAGCAACTGCGCGCTGATCTCGGGCCACAGATGGCTCGATGCCTTCTTGTTCGCCGCATGCGCCAGCGCTGCGGCGCGCATCCAGCCGGTCACGCCGCCGATTTTCATCACATCGGGCATCAGGTAGTCGCTTGCCTCGGCGTCGAGCGCGTGTTGCAGATCGAGCGTGCCCCACCAGTTTTCGCCGCATTGAATCGGCGTCGCGGCTTCGCGCGCGATCAGCGCGTGACCAGCGTAGTCGTGCGCCAGCGTCGGCTCTTCGACCCACGTCAGTCCTTCGTCGTCGAGCACCCGCATGCGCTGCACCGCTTCGGTCGGCGTCAGACACTGGTTGTAGTCGACCATGATCGCCATCTCTGGCCCGGCTGCCGCGCGCATCGCACGAATGACCGCGACGTCTTCGGCCACCGACGGATAGCCGATCTTGGCCTTGATGCCTTTGAAACCGCGCTTTGCCCAATCCTCGGCCGTGCGCGCAGATACATCCACACCGTCGTAGCCGACCGCGCCATAGGCATTGATCGGCTTCGCAGTGCCGCCAAGTAGTTGCGCCAGCGACATCTGTTGCCGGCGCGCCGCCGCATCCCACAGCGCCATGTCGATCGCGGCGACCGCAATGCCGGTCAGCCCTTGCGGGCCCAGCAAGCGCAGACGTCGCGCGAGCTTCTGTTCGACATCGTACGGAGCAGCCGCGTCGCCCTTGATCCAGTCGCCGAAGGCCACGACCAGGTCGGCCACCGGTTTCAGCGCGGCCGGCGTGTAGGTAAAAACGATGCCATGACCGATACTGCCGTCATCGCATTCGACATCGGTCAGCACCAGCGGGGATTCGGATAACGTGCCGCTGGCGGTGTTGTGCGGCACGGGCAGCGGCACGCGCAGCGGCGCGCACGCGCAGCGAACGAATTTTTGGAGAATTCATGGCGGCCCCTCGTGCATTATCGCCGGCATCCTGTACGCTTCGCCGCCTTTTGCTTCCGCCCTCTGCAAAGGATGCGGTAATGCTGCTTTGCCAGATCAGCGATCCGCACATCGTCGGCGCAGGCACGCTTGCCTACGGCAGGGTCGACACCGGGCGCATGCTCGAGCGCTGCGTCAGCAAGATCCTTGCGCTACCTCGATTACCTGATGCCGTCGTGGCCACCGGCGATTTAACCGATCATGGGACCGTCGAGGAATACGAGCTGCTCGCCGAGCTTCTTGCTCCGCTGCGCATGCCGATCTATCTCGTCGTCGGCAATCACGACGATCCTGACGCGCTGCGAAGCGTCTTTCCGCACTACACGTACCTGACCGGCGAAGACGGCTTCGTTCAGTACGCCGTTGACGATTTCGAGGTGCGGCTGGTGGTGCTCGACACGACGGTGCCCGGTGAACCGGGTGGCGAGTTGTGCGCGCGGCGGCTGCAGTGGCTGGACCGGACGCTGGGCGAATCGGATCGTCCGACCATCATCGCGCAACATCATCCACCGTTCGCGACCGGGATTACGGTGATGGATCGCATGAGTCTTGCAAACCCGGAAGCCGAAGCCGCGGTGGTTGCGCGCCACTCGCACGTTCAATGCATCATCAGCGGCCATTTTCACCGGACCATCCAGGCGCGTTTCGCCGGCACCGTCGCCTCGGTGTGTCCGAGCACGGCGCACCAACTCACGCTCGACCTCGTACCGGGTGCCGACATCCGCTTCACGTTCGAGCCGTCGGCGTTCCAGTTGCACCTGTGGAACGGAAAGCAGGTCGTGACCCACACCGCGCTGGTGGAAGATTTCCCGACCTGGGGCTCGCGCGGATAATGACCGTACGCGCCGCGCGGCTTGTCGTTCAGCGACAGCGCGTTCGTTGCGCAGACGCTCCACGTGATCAAGTGTCCTAGTTGCGGCGAAGAAAATCCGCCCAGGTTCAGGCTGTGCGGCTACTGCGGCGCGCCGCTGACCACTGTCGCAGCCGCTGCCCGCGCACGAAGTGCGCAAGACCGTCACGCTGATCTTCAGCGACTTGAAAGACTCCACCGCACTTGGCGAACGCCTGGACAGCGAAGCGTTGCACGAGGTCAAGGAACGCTACTTCAACGCGATGGCCGCCGAGATCAAGCGTCACGGCGGCAAGATCGAAAAGTACATCGGCGACGCGATCATGGCGGTGTTCGGGCTGCCGCGGGCGCACGAGGACGACGCGCTGCGCGCGGTGCGCGCCGCGATCGGCATGAAGACGGTGCTGAGCGGATTGAACGAGCTGCTACGCGCGCGCTTCGGCGTTGTGCTCGCGAACCGCACCGGCGTGAACACCGGCGAGGTCGTCGCCATCGACGATCCCGACGGCCGATCAGAAGCTCGCGACCGGAGATGCGGTCAACGTGACGGCGCGGCTCGAGCAGGCCGCGCCGGCGAATGAAATCTACATCGGCGAGGTGACGTATCGGCTCGTGCGCGACGCCGTCGAGGTTGAACCGGTCGAGCCGCTGACTCTGAAGGGCAAGTCGCAGCCGGTGGCCGCCTACCGTCTGCTCTCCGCGCACGGGCACGACGGCAATGTGCGCCGGCAGGACACGCCGGTGGTCGGACGCGACGACGAGCTTGCGGTCTTGCAGACGGCGTGGGATACGGCGCTCGCCAACCGTCACGCTCAGCCTGGTGACGGTGATCGGCGACGCCGGTATCGGCAAGTCGCGCCTGGTGCGCGAACTGATGGACCGGGCCGGCAGTGACGCGCGCATCATTTGCGGACGCTGCCTTGCGTACGGCGAAGGCATCACGTTCTGGCCGCTGCGCGAGATGGTCGTCTCGGCGGCCGAGATCCGCAGCGACGACACGCCGGACATCGCGCGCGAGAAACTGCTTGCGTGCGCCGGCGATCGCCGACGTTGCCGATCGCATGGCGTCGGCCACCGGGCTCAGCGCCACGCCGTTCCCGCTGCACGAAATCTACTGGGGTGCGCGCCGCTTCATGCAAGCGCCTGGCCGCGCAGAAGCCGGTGCTTGCGCTGTTCGACGACATCCACTGGGCCGAGCCCGCGTTCCTGGATCTGCTCGAGAACCTGCTCGAGACGATTGAGGACGCGCCGGTGCTGCTGCTCGCAACGGCGCGCCACGATTTGCTGGAGGAGCGTCCGCAGTGGGGCGAACGCGAGCGCTCGAGCCGGCTCGTGCTGCGCCCGCTCGGTCGCGCCGCGGCGGCGCAAGTCGTGACGAACCTGCTCGGCGCGGCCGGGCTGCCGCGCGCTCTGCTCGGGCGCATCGTCAGCACGGCGGAGGGCAATCCGCTGTACGTCGAACAGATGTTGTCGATGCTGATCGAAACCGGCGCGGTGCAGCGGGAGGGCGAAGAATGGGTCAGCGTCCGGGCCCACGCCGACATCGCCGTGCCACCGACGATTCAGGCGCTGCTCGAAGCGCGCCTGGACAAACTGCAACGCGGCGAACGCGCGGCTGCAGAGCCGGCTTCCGTGATCGGTATGGAATTTCCGCAGCCCGCCGTGGAGTCACTGGCGCCGCCGACGCTGCGCGAAGGTATCGAAGTGCAACTGACGGCGTTGTCGCGCAAGCACTTCATCCGGCCGCTTAACCTCGGCCGACTCCGAGATGCGTTATCGCTTCGATCACCACCTGGTGCGCGACACGGTCTACAACGGCCTGCTCAAGCGCGCACGCGCCACGATGCACACCGAGTTCGTCAAATGGGCCGACCAGGTCAACGCCGAGAGCGACCGCGGGCAGGAATTCGAGGCGATCCTCGGCTATCACCTCGAGCAGGCCTACCGCTACCTGGGCGAGCTGGGGCCGATCGACGACGCCGGCGCGGCGATCGGTCGCGACGGCGCGCGCCGACTGTCATCGGCCGCCCGGCGCGCCTTCGCGCGCGGCGACATGCATGCGGCGGCGAACCTGTTCGGCCGCGCGATTGCGCTGCTTGCCGATGATGATCCGCAGCGTGTTGCATTACTGCCCGAGCTCGGCGAGACGCTGACCGAGCTCGGAGACTTCGCGCAGGCGCGCACTGTTCTCGACGCCGCGCTGGGCCACGCCGAGCGGTTGAATGACACACGCTTGAAGTTCGCGGCGTTGCTGCTTCGAATGCAAGTGCGTTTGTACGGTGGCGAGCCGGGCGATTGGGGCGAGGAGACGCTGCACGTGGCCACGCAGGCCGTTGCGGCGCTCGAGCCGCTCCGGGCGGATGCAGAACTCGCGATCGCCTGGCGTCTGATCGGCTATGTTCACGGGGTCGCGGGCCACTACGGCAAGGTTCGGGAGGCGGCCGCACGACTCGTCACGCACGCGCGCCGCTCGGGCAACGAACGACTCGTCGCGCGCACGGCGGTCGGGCTTTCGATCACGCTGCTGTTAGGTCCAACACCAGTCGCGGATGGGATCTCCGAATGCGAACGCATCCTGGCCGATGGCCTGGCCGACCGCCAGGCACTCGGCAAGATTTTATGCACGCTGGCGACGATGCGGGCGATGAATGGACAGTTCGATGTGGCGCGCGAGCACTATCAGCGCGGACGCGCGTTGCTGCGCGAGCTCGGCCAAGGATGGCTCGCGGCTTCTACCGCACAGGATCTCGTGCAGGTGGAACTGCTAGCCGGCGACCTGGCGAGTGCTGAACGCGAAGCCCGCGAGGACTACACGTTTCTTTCCGGTAGGGGTGAGACCTATCAATTGGCCACGCTTGCGGCTTTACTGTCGCGTGTTTTACGCGACCAGGGTCGCGATGCCGAGGCGCTCGAATTTTCGGCGACGGCTGAAGCAGCGGCGGGCAAAGACGATATCGAGAGCCAAGCGTTATGGCGGTGCGTCCGCGCGCCGATCTTGGCGCGCGCAGGCCAAATCACGAGAGCCATCGAACTTGCGCGCACTGCTCTCGAGCATGCGCTGAAGACGGAGATTTCGACGCTGCACGCAGACACGCGGGCCGAGCTGGCGCACGTGCTTGAGTTGAGCGACAAGCACGGCGAAGCGCGTCAGATGATCGATGAGGCGATTGCTCTATACGAGGCAAAAGGCGACAAGGTGTCGGCTACGCGCTGGCGCGACTGGGCCGCAAGCACACTGGCGCCGTCGACGGCGTGATTGACCTTAAGAAGAAGCGCCGGATACGGGCGCTCTTCTTCCTTCGTTACACGCTTACCAAACGAAGCGGCCGTTATCGAACCCCTCGATGACGATCTCCCCATAGCCACTCAAGTCCGATGAGGGTGGATTGTGTCCGCTATGGCCGGGGCTGCCGCGATCGTCGTGGTCATGATGATCATGCCCCTTCCCCTGACCATGCTTCTTCTTCGGGTACTCCGTGCGCTCACGGATGCATGGCGCGTTTGGACCCGGCGGGGTGTAAATGCCGTTTACCCTGCAAGGACGCACCTCGGTTCCACCGCCTCCGATAGCAGGGACCACCTGATAGAGAACGACCACGTGTTCGATCCCGGCGTCCTTTCTGAAGAAAGTGCTCGAATCCCTGCGCAACACGATCACAAGCAGTTCTCGCAGACCATCTCCGAGCGATGCTTTGGTCTGCGTCTGTGCTTTCAGCACGGTGATGGTGTGCCCGAAGCACTTGTTGTGCGGTGAGCAGGAGTTGCTGCCATTGTCGTCTTCGACAATGCTGGCGATGATCGGGGTCGAGCCTTCCGGCTTCACGGTCAGTTTCGTCGTCGACGGATCATCGGCGGTCGGTATCGCATTGACCCCGGTCGACAACGTCGCACCGGCCCTCGGTATGAACGCGCTGACACTGTCACCGCCGGCCGGCTGCAGATTGGTAGTGGTTGAGCCGCTGACAAAGCGATCCGAGTGACCGATGTCGTACTCGGCCTTCCACTTAAAGACGATGCTGGTGCCCGTCACTGGCACCCGCACTACTGCGTTGAACGACGCGACAGCGCCGCGCGGCAGATAGCCGTGGTGGCCCACAGTGCAGTCGATACTCTCGCCTTCGATTGTGCATTTGACCGTGCCCGTCGAGACGACCACCGGGTTTGGATCGAGAACAACCCCTGCTTCGGACACGTTCGGGTTGATGAACAGCGCGACGCCGTTGCCGGCAACGTCGGTAGTTCCTCGAAAGCGCACATCGTTCAGATTGCTGCTGGTGTTGTTTGTGATCTTGATTTGGTACGACGCAAAGCTTGGCGCGCCTGGCTGGCTGAGAGTCACCTGGCTGGGCACCGCGGTTACCGATACGGATAAGTTCGAGTTACCGTGCGCGCGCGCTAACTGACTCGCCGCCATCGCGCAAAGAACCAGAATCCCTGCTGCCAAAGCTCGGCAGCGCAAAGCCTTCGCCGTTGCGTCCATTTGTACTGCTCCTCTTGTTGGTTCAGGCGAGCTTGACTGCAAGGCCACGGCCAGTCAACTGTTATTCTTTATGTGACACTAGGTGCGCGCACCTACACCCCGCACGAAGCCGATGTCTAGGAGAGGATCATGAGTTCCGTCGGCGTGCAACGGCGATGGTGGGAGTCGCTGCTGCACCGCGGAGGCGCTGCCCGGGGCGATCTCGCCGGCGGTCTGACGGCGGCCGTGGTGCTGCTGGCGATCGAAGGCAGCTACGGCCTGGTCGCGTTCGCTCGCCTCGGACCGGAGCAGGCGCAGATCGGTTTCGTGCTCGGTGTCTGCACCGCCGCGCTCGCGAGTGCGGTGACCGCGGCAGTCGGCGGGCGCGGGCCGCTGTTGAGCGGCTCGAGCGCGGCGCTGGCGCTGCTGGTGCCGGCGCTGATCGGTGCGCTCGTCGTGGATCCGCGATTCCTCGCTGCAGACGGGCAGCCCAATCTGCCGCTGCTTCTGGCCTTCATAGCCTTCGGCGTGGTTCTCGCCGGCGTGATGCAGGTGCTGCTCGCGGCATCAAGGCTCGGCGGCCTGGTCCGCTACGTTCCGTATCCTGTGCATGCCGGTTACATGAACGGGGTGGCCGTGCTGATGGTGATGGCGATGCTGCCGCACCTGCTCGGCCTGCCGCTCGGACAAGGCGCGGCCGACTGGCGCAACACGCAGCCGCTTGCTCCGGTCGTGGCGCTCGTCGCTCTGGTGCTCGCCGTGCGGCCGCCGCAGTGGACGCGGCGCGTGCCGGCTTACCTGACGGGGTTGTTGGCTGCCACAGCGCTGCATCACCTGCTGGCGCTGACACCGCTCGCTGGCGCGCTCGGGCCGCTGTTCGATCCACCGCGCTTCGAATGGCCCGGCGTCGACGCCGTTGCCCCTCTGTTCGAACATCTGCGGCGATGGTCTGCTGCGCGACAAGATGTGGTTGTTGGTTCAATTCGCAGCGGCGGCCGCGTTCGTATCGAGTTTGCAGACGGCGCTCGCCGGTTCCACCATCGACGAGCTGACTCACCAGCGCGGGGACCGCGGTCGCGCGCTGCTCGAGCAAGGTGTCGCCAATGTTGCGGTCGGGTTCATCGGTGGGTTGGCCAGTGCGGGCGCGGTTGGACGCAGCAAGGTGAACGTGGATGCGGGCGGCATCACCGCTATGTCGCGCGTTTTCTTCGCGTCTCGGTTTGCTGCTCGCGCTCGCGTTCGGACTGCGTTACATGCGCTTCGTGCCGATGGCGGCCATCGCCGGCGTTTTCGCCGCGGTCGCATTCTCGCTGGTCGATGCATGGACCCGGCGTGCGACCGGAGTCTTGTGGCGACAAACATTCAAATGGCGCGTGCCACGTGCGCTGGCGCAGAGTTACGGAGTGATGCTGCTGGTGGCGGGTATCGCGGTCTTTGTTTCGCTGCCGCTCGCGATCGGCGTCGGGGTACTGGTCGCCATCCTGATGTTCATCCGCAGCAACATCAAGCAGCCGATTCGTCAGATCGTCCACGCCAATCGTCGCACGTCGCGCAAGGTCCGCCCGGCGGCCGAGGCCGAGTTGCTGCGAACGCACGGCGTCCGGATCGCGCTGCTGGAGCTCGACGGTGCGCTGTTCTTCGGCACGGCGGAAGCGGCCGATGAGGAGATCGAGCGGCTGGTTCACGTCTCCGACCAGATCGTGATCGACTTCGAACGCGTCAGCGAGGTCGATGCGAGCGGCGCACGTGTGCTGCTGCATGCAGCCGACGTGGTCCGGCGGGCCGGCAAGAGTCTGCTGTTCGCGGGATTGTCCCCGCGCAATGCGCGCACACGCATGATCCGCGACATGGACGTGCACGGACGGCTGGCCGATGCACAGTTTTTCGCGGACGCGGACCGTGCGCTCGAACACGCCGAGGACCGGTTGCTTGCGACTCTTGCGCGCACGCCAGCTCGACGACGCGCCGCTGACGCTCGCAGAAGCTCTGGCAGGGTCCGGGCTCGAGGCTGACGAGCTCGAGCTGCTGGAGTCGATGATGGTCGAGCGACGCGTCGCGAAGGGCGAGGCGGTGTTCCGATACGGCGATCCGGGCGACTCGATGTTCGTGTTGCTGCGAGGGCAGATCGGGATCTGGTTGCCGGCAGCGCATACCGAGGTCGACGCGTCACGCGCGGCAGGCGTCTCATCTCGTTCGCGCCTGGCGTCGTGTTCGGCGATATGGGTCTGCTCACCGGAGCCGCGCGCTCGGCCGATGCGATCGCTGAAAGCGATGCGCTGATGCTCGAACTGCAGCGCGAGCAATACGAACGGCTCGTAGCCGAGCACCCACAGGTGTTCGGCAAGCTGCTGCTGAACATCAGCTTGCTGCTCGCGTCGCGCGTCCGCTCTCTTACTGACGAGGTGCAAGCGGCGCACGCCGTGGGCTGATGAGACACTCGCCGGATGAATAACGGACGGGCACGGCCGCCGCATCGCGATGCGCTGCTCGCGCAGCAGCTGACAAACACTTCTGGGCGACACCGCGCCCGCGGCGCTCGCGTTTCTGCAGCAGCATCTGCAGTGGGTCGAACTCGCCGGCGGGTGAAGTCCTGATGGAGCAGGGCGAGTCGAGCGACTCTGGCTACCTCTGCATCAGCGGCCGTTTACGCGCCTACGTGCGCGGCGAAGACGGTGTGCAGCGCATGGTGCGCGAGATGGCGCGCGGTGAAGTCATCGGCGAGATGAGCCTTTATACCGGCGAGCCGCGATCCGCGACGGTCGTCGCACTGCGCAACTCGGTGCTCGTCAAGCTGGACAAGCAGCACTTCGACGAATTGCTCGCGATCAGTCCGCAGGTCTCGATCACGTTCACCCGCCAGATCATTCGCCGTCTGCAGACCGAGCATCAGCAGCATCCGGTGGCAGCGCCGGTCACGGTCGGCATGCTGCCGATCACGGACGGCATTGCACTGGAAGCGTTTCGCGCAGCGGCTGGCGCAGCAGCTGCAACGTTTCGGGCGCGTGCGTGTGATTGATGCTGCAGAAATCGACCGCGCGCTGGGTGAACCGGGCATCGCGCTGAGCAGCGACGCGCAGGCCGACCAGAGCATCGCGCTCGCGCTCGATGCGATTGAGGCCGAGCACGACTTCGTTCTTGTTGCTGGCGCAGGCGACACCCGGGCCGTGGACGCGGCGCTGCATCAGTCACAGCGACGAGCTGCTGCTGTTGGCCGATGCAGCGCAACCGCCTGCCGTGCACGCGATCGAGCAGGCGTGCCTCGCCGACCGCCCGGCGCGCAGCGAGGCAGCCGAAATCCTGTTGCTGCTGCATCCGGCGGACCTGACGACGCCGCGCTCCACGCGCGAGTGGCTGGCGCGCCGCCCGGTCACCGGGCACGTTCACGTTCGTCCTGAGCTTGGAACGCGACATGGCGCGCCTGGCACGGCTGCTCGCGCGCAAGGCGATCGGCCTCGTGTTCGCCGGCGGCGGTGCGCGCGGCTTCGCGCATCTCGGAATTTGGCGCGCTTTGCAGGAGCACGGCATCGAGATCGATTGCGTCGGCGGCACCAGCATCGGTGCCGTGTTGGCCTCGCTGGTGGCCGCTGATCCGCCGGTCGAGAAGGCGATCGGCATCGCGCGCAAAGCGTTCAGCACCAATCCGACCGGCGACTTCAATTGGCTGCCGCTGATCTCCCTGATCAAGGGCCGCCGGGTGCGCGCTGCCATCGAACGATCGATCGGCGAACTCGTGGGCGCTCAGATCGCGATCGAGGATCTGTGGAAGACATACTTTTGCGTTGCGACCAACTATTCGCAGGCGCGCGAGCAGGCGGTGCGCAGCGGCGACCTCGCGCGAGCATTGCTGGCGAGCATCGCGATTCCGGGCGCGCTGCCCCCGGTCGTGCACGACGGCGATCTGCTGTGCGACGGTGGCACGTTCAACAATTTTCCGGTCGATCTCATGCGCGACATGCGCGGCGTCGGCACCGTGATCGGTGTCGATCTCGGTGCGCGCAACCCCCGCCGTCTGGACTTCGACGAGGTGCCCGGCACGTGGGCGCTGCTGCGTGACCGACTGCGCACGCGCAGCAAACGGCGCTACCGCCTGCCGTCGCTGATGGCCTACCTGCTCAACGTGACCATTTTGTACAGCACATCGCGGCAGCAGCAGTTACGCCAGTTGACCGACCTGTACTTCAGTCCACCGCTGTACCGGGTGGGGTTGCTGCAATGGTCACGCTTCGACCGGATCGTGGCGCAGGGACACGATCACGCAATCGAGGTGCTAGGCGGGTTGAGCGACCGCGCAGCGCACGATGCTCGGCATGACGACTTGACGCTACGGCATCGCATCGCGGCCGCAGCGTCGCGCCTAGCTCAGACGCGCACGACCTTGCCCGGATTCAAGAATATCGAGCGGATCGAACGATCGCTTGATGCGCGCCATCAGTTCCAGCGCGTCGTCGCCGTGTTCCTGGCGCAGAAACTCCATCTTGTGCATGCCCACACCGTGCTCGCCGGTGCAGGTGCCGTCCATCGCCAAAGCGCGCGCAACGATGCGCTCGTTCAACCTCTCGGCTTCGGCCAGTTCCTCGGGTTTCGACGTGTCGGCCAGAATCGCGCAGTGGAAGTTGCCATCGCCGACATGGCCGAGGATCGGCGCCGGCAGGAACGACTGCTCCGTGTCGCGAACCGTTTCGGCAATGCACTCGGCCAGCCTTGAGATCGGCACGCACACGTCGGTGGTAAAGCTGCGGCAGCCCGGCTTCAGCTGCAGACAGGCGAAGTAGGCGTTGTGCCGCGCTTCCCACAGGCGCGTGCGGTCCTCGGGGTGTGTCGCCCACTCGAACGCAGCAGCGCCGTGCTCGCGAGCGATTTCCTCGACCATTCTTGCCTGCTCCGCGACGCTCGCCTCCGATCCGTGAAACTCGAATAGCAGCAGCGGCATCTCGGGCAGTCCCAGTTTGTCGCGCGCGTTAACCGCCTTGACCGTCAGCGCATCGAGCAACTCGCAACGCGCGATCGGAATTCCCATTTGAATCGTTGCGATCGTTGTCTGCACCGCATCTTCAACGGTCGGAAACGAACACGAAGCGGCAGAAACTGCTTCCGGCTGCGGATACATCGCGCAATGTGATTTCGGTGATGACGCCGAGCGTTCCTTCGTTGCCGACAAAGAGCCGCGTCAGGTCATAGCCCGCGCTGGACTTCTTCGCACGGCGTGCGGTGCGAACGACTCTTCCTTCGCCCGTCACTACTGTCAGCCCCAGCACGTTCTCGCGCATCGTGCCGTAGCGCACGGCGTTCGTGCCTGAGGCGCCGGTCGCAGTCATGCCGCCAATCGTTGCATCGGCACCGGGGTCGATCGGAAAGAAGAAGCCGGTATCTCGAATTTCCTGATTCAACTGCTTGCGTGTGACGCCGGCCTGCACCGTGACCGTCAGGTCTTCCGGATTGACTGCGAGTACCTGGTTCATTTGCGACAGATCGACACTGACGCCACCGTGCAGCGCGAGCAGGTGCCCTTCGAGCGACGAGCCAACGCCATATGGAATTAACGGCACGCGGTGGCGCGCGCATAGCTGCACCAGCGCAGCAACTTCGTCGGTCGAATGCGCGAACACGACCGCATCCGGCGGCATCGGCGGGTAGGGCGATTCGTCGCGGCCATGTTGCTCGCGCACCGCTTCGGCGGTCGACAGCCGCGTGCCGAATATCGCTCGCATACCGTCGATGAATTCCGGTGGCAGTGGTTTGCGCAAGACCTGGGGCAGCACAGGCGCATTCATAATGGCGTCCTTGGTCTGATCGTTAGGACAATTCTATGGGCAATCGGCTGTCGCAGATTGCGACGCGCACCGGCGACGATGGCACCACCGGTCTGGGTGACGGCACGCGCGTGGATAAAGACCATCTACGCGTCGCCGCGATGGGCGATGTGGATGAGCTCAATTCAACGATCGGTGTGCTGATCACGAATGATTTGCCGGATGACGTGCGCATGGATCTGGCGGACATTCAGAATGATCTGTTTGACCTCGGCGGCGAGCTGGCGATCCCCGGTTACTCGATGATCAGCGACAAACAGGTCGCGCGTCTCGACGCACGCCTGGCGCATTACAACGCGGATCTGCCGCGCTTGGCCGAGTTCATTTTGCCCGGCGGCTCGTGCGCTGCTGCGATGGCGCATATCTGCCGCACGGTTTGTCGCCGCGCGGAACGCTCACTGGTCGCGCTCGGCAAGCAGGACAAACTGAACGACGCGCCGCGGCAGTATCTGAATCGCTTATCCGATCTGCTGTTCGTGCTGGCTCGAGTGTTGAACCGGCATGCTGGGGGCGCCGACGTGCAGTGGCAACAACGCAAGAACCAATAACAGCCGCGGGTCCGAATCACACGATGAGACTTCACCAGGTGGCGTTGGGGAGCGTCTGCGCGCTCGTCCTAAGCGCAGCGGTTGCCGCTCCGAAGCGTCCGACGATTCCATTGTTTGATGCCGCAACAATTGCCGCCCGCTGCGACACCGAGCTTGCGAGTGTGCGCGCGGCGAAGAAGGTCATCGAAGCGAAGACCAGCGCAGACGTCTTCGCCGACTGGAATCGGCTGTCGCTCCAGTACGCCGACTTCGCTTATCCGGTGTACCTGCTGCAAAGCGTCGCCCCCGACAAAGGCACGCGCGACGCTGCTCAGGCATGCCTCGAAAAACTGCTGCCGTTTGAAACCGAGATGGCGCAAAGCGTGCCGCTGTATCGGCGAGTAAAAGCGGTCGACCCGAAGGATCCGATCGACCGGGCCTTCAAACAGGACCTGATCGAAAAGTTCGAAGACGGCGGGGCGACACTACCGCCGGACAAGCGCAAGCGTGCGCAGGAGATCACCGACGAGATCGAGCGTCTGGACTTGCAGTACAACAAGAACGTTAACGAGGATCCGACCACCGTCGTGCTGACGCCGGCCGAGGCAGACGGGATGCCGGACGCGTGGCTCGCTGCGCGCAAACGCGACGCCAACGGCAATCTAGTGCTTGGGCTCGACTATCCGACCGTCGTGCCGTTCTTGCAGAACGCAACCAGCGACACAGCCCGACGCAAGGTTTGGATGGCTAAAAATCGCGAGGGCGGCGAACAGAACCTCGCGTTGCTGGATCGCGCACTAAAGCTGCGCTACGAGCTCGCGCAATTGCACGGCGTCCCCGACTTTGCGACATATGTACTGAAGCGGCGTATGGCGCAAACGCCAGCCGCGGTCAACGAGTTCCTCGGCAAAGTGCACGGCGCAGTCGATGAAGTCGAAGCCCGCGAGCTGACCGAGCTGCGTGCCGACAAGGCAAAGGTTACCGGCACCGACCCGGCCTCACCGGCGCTGCATCGTTGGGATGTGGAATTTCATCAGGAGCGCATTCGTCGAGCGCGGTTTCAGATCGACCAGGAAAAATTGCGCGACTACTTTCCGACTGACAAGAGCGTGCAATACACACTGAAGCTCGCCGAGCGACTTTACGGAATCACGTTCGTCGAACGCAAGGTGCGTGTCTGGCACGAAGACGTGCGCTACTTTGATGTATTCGAACGACAGGCGTCGGGCAAGGCCGGCGCCTTCATCGGTGGCGTCTACCTGGATCTTTATCCGCGCGAGGGAAAATACAACCACGCTGCAGCGTTTTCGGTGCGCGCCGGGTCGACCCTTGCGCAGCGCACGCCGATTTCGGTGCTGGTGACCAACTTCAATCGAAAAGGCCTCGACCACGACGAGCTCGAGACACTGCTGCACGAGTTTGGTCACGTGCTACACGGAGTGCTTTCGAAGACGCGCTACGGCGATCAAAGCGGCACCTCGGTCAAGCGGGACTTTGTCGAAGCGCCATCCCAGATGTTCGAGGAATGGGCGCGCCGCGAGGAGGCGCTGAAACTGTTCGCCGAGATCTGCCCGAAGTGTCCGCGCTTGACCCGGGAGCAGATCGACCAGTTGGACGCCGCACGCAAATACGGCCAGGGCATTCGCTTTGCACGCCAGCGCGAATACGCAGCGTACGACATGAAGCTGCACACAGGTGTGCCGCCCGCGCCAATGGCCACATGGGCTGAACTCGAGAGCAAGACGCGCCTGGGTCATGTTGACGGCTCGCTCTTTCCCGCGAGCTTTAGTCACCTGATGGGCGGCTACGCGGCGGGTTATTACGGCTACATGTGGTCGCAAGTGCTGGCGCTCGACATGCTGTCGGCGTTTAAAGGCAGGATGCTGGATCCCGAAACGGGCCGCCGTTTTCGACAAACGATTCTCGCGCCGGGTCGCGAGCGAAAGCCGGAAGCGCTGGTTGAAGCTTTTCTCGGCCGCAAGCCGACCAGCGAAGCGTTTTATGAGGAGATCACCGGCCGGCGTCGATAAGTCACGAAGCCGTTCGTGATTTCTTCGGCTTCGCCCGAATCCCTCGTCGTTCGAGCGCCTCACGCAGCAAGAACTCGATTTGCGCGTTAACCGAGCGTAAGTCACTCGACGCCAGACGTTCAAGCTCCGCCCACAAGCCCGGGTCGACGCGCAGCAGAAATGCTTTTTTTTCGCCGCTGGTCACTCTACGAAGCCAGCTTTAACGCCTCATCGTGCGAGGCGGCTTGCGCTGAAGTACCCATAGCAGTGTGCCGACTGTTTCGAGCGCGATACCGATTCCGATCAGCACCAGCGCCGCGGTCAAATCAAGCTGGCCGAGCACGAGCAGCACCGCCCCGATGACGACCAGCAGTGTTCCCGGAATCCATAACGCCAGCGCATTCATCGGGCGCCTTACTGATACAGCGTGCCGGTATTGATCACCGGCTGCGTATCGTTCTCGGAACAGAGCACCACCAACAGATTCGACACCATTGCTGCGCGCCGCTCGGAATCGAGATCGACGATGCCGCGCTCCGACAGTCCGTTAAGCGCCATCTCGACCATGCTGACTGCGCCCTGCACGATCTTGCTGCGCGCGGCGATGATCGCTTCGGCCTGCTGCCTGCGCAACATCACCTGTGCGATTTCCGGCGCGTAGGCAAGGTGAGTGAGTTTCGCGTCCTCGACCACGATGCCCGCGGGCTCGAGCCGGTCTGCCAGCTCGCGTATCAGCGCGGCCGTGACCTTGGCCTGGCTTGCGCGCAACGTCGGTTCGTTGGTGTCTTCATGCTCGCCTTCGTCATACGCATAGCTCGATGCCAGATGGCGAATCGCCGTTTCGGCTTGCACTTGGACATACACGTCGTAGTCCTCTACATCGAACACCGCCTGCGCCGTGTTGCGCACTCTCCAAACGATCGCCGCCGCGATTTCGATCGGATTGCCTCGCTTGTCGTTGACCTTCAGCCGGTCGCTATTCAAATTGTGCGCACGCAAACTGATCTTCCGCTTCTTGTAGAACGGATTGGCCCAGCGCAGCCCCTCGGACCGATCGGTGCCGACATACTCGCCGAATAGCAACAGGATCGCCGCTTCGTTCGGCTGCAGCATGTAGAGCCCGGCCAGCACGAACGCGCCAGCGAGAATCAACACGACCGCGAGCACGATTCCCGTCAGCCCGATCGGTCGCACGACGAAGTAGATGCCGGCCAGCACCAGCGCAATGCCGATCGTCACCCACAAGTAGCCGCTGGCGCTGCTTCGTTCGATCTCTTTTGTAATCGGCGCGTCCTGCATTACTCTTCCCCTCGTTATCAAAGTGATATCACTTTGATAGATGGCCAGTTCCTTGTCAAGCTCTGGCAGACGAACGGTTGTAACCGGCAGCGGCCGAAGCGTTCGCGAAGGCAGACCCGTATGTAACGAACGGCCTCGTCAAGAAATGGCGCGTTCGGCCCCTGGACAACGGTGGTTGGCAGGGACGCGGCCGTACCGGTTAGATGAACAGACCCTAGCTTCGCAGGCGCCGAGCGCGCACGGCGTCGGAAAGCCGATTCAGCACGCCGATACTTTCGTCCCAACCGATGCACGCATCTGTAATCGACTGCCCATAGTTCAGCGGTTTGTCGGCAGTCAAGTCCTGCCGGCCGGCGACGAGGTGGCTTTCTATCATTACTCCGATGATGCGCGCTTCGCCTGCAGACAGTTGCTGCCCGATGTTGTCACACACCTTGATCTGGTTGGTGTGATCCTTCTGGCTGTTTGCGTGACTCGCATCGATCATCAATTCCTCGGCAAGCGCTGATGCGCGCAGCTCTGCGCAGGCGGCCGCAACGCTTGCCGCATCAAAGTTCGGCTTTTTCCCGCCGCGCAAAATGATGTGGCAATCGTCATTGCCCTTGGTCGACACAATTGCCGAATGCCCGCCCTTTGTCACCGAGAGGAAGTGATGCGGCTGTTGCGCGGCCTTGATCGCGTCGGCCGCGATCTTGATATTGCCATCGGTGCCGTTCTTGAAGCCGACGGGACACGACAAACCAGAGGCGAGTTCGCGATGCACCTGGCTCTCGGTGGTGCGCGCACCGATTGCGCCCCAGGAAACGAAGTCTGCGATGTACTGTGGCGTGATCATGTCGAGGTATTCACAGCCGGCCGGCATGCCCACCGCATTGATGCCCATTAGCAACTCACGCGCCACGCGCAATCCGTGGTTGATGCGGAAACTGCCATCGAGATCTGGATCGTTGATAAGACCCTTCCAGCCGACCGTGGTACGCGGCTTCTCGAAGTAGACGCGCATCACGATCTCGAGCTCGGATTGCAGCCGCTCGCGCTCGCCCTGCAGCCGGCGCGCGTATTCCAGCGCGGCTTTCGGATCGTGAATCGAACACGGCCCGATGACCACGACCAGCCGGTCATCCAGGCCGTGCAGGATTCGATGGATTGACTCGCGCGCTTGAAACACGGTCAAGGATGTTTTCTCGTCGCACGGGTATTCGCGCAGCAAGTGGGAGGGCGGCGCAAGCTCCTTGATCTCCTTGATCCGCAGGTCATCGGTCATGTAGCGCATGGCACGGCCCTCTCTGACTCCATCCATCGTGTGCTCGCAAAAAAAAACCGCCAGGTTGGCCTGGCGGTTCGTTGTCGGTTCGGTTTGTTTCAGGCGCGCCGTTCGACTCGTTCCGCCAGTGGCTGGAAAAAGCCGTAAAAGTAAAAGAAGAAGCGGGGCGCCGAAACACTCATACCCGCAAGATACCTGAGCTTCGGGCAACCCCGCAAGTGAGCCCTAGACATCGGCGCGAATCACCCATAAATACCGCGTGAGCTGCCAGAACACGGGCGCCGCGAACATCAGCGCGTCGAGCCGCTCGAGCACACCGCGCGTCAGTAGCAGCTCGGAGTCCCATGGTTTCGCTCCCAGGCTGCGCTTTACCAGCGACAGGACGACGGTGCCCAGAAATCCGCTAACAACGATGACGGTCGACATGGCCGCTGCCTGCCACCACGAGAAGGGCGTCAACCACCAAAGAGCCGTACCGATCAGTATTCCGCCAAGACCGCCCGCGAGCACGCCCTTGGCGCTCTTGTTCAGATTCACCTTGAGCGGAGTGCCACCCAGCAATGTCGTGGCGATCACCTGCAGCAGATCCGTCAGAAAGAGAATCAACAGGAAGAACAGCAGCAACAACGGCCCTCGTCCTTCGTAACCTCGAATCGCCAAGGTAGCGATCGCCGGGGCGTGGCTGACGCAGTACACGCTGATCATCAGACCCCATTGAACTTTTGCAACGCGCTGCAGGTACAGATCGGTGTCCTGCTTGATCGCCATCACGACCGGCAGCAGCAGAAACACGTACACCGGGATAAACACGGCGAACAGATTGGCGCGGCCGTATGCGAGGAGCAGGTATTGCGCCGGGATCACCAGGTAGAACGCCACAACCAGCGCCCAATGATCGGACGGCTTGATCGGCGTCAGCGAGACGAACTCGCGCAACGCAAAAAATGAAGCGAGAGCAAAAACAACAAACAGCGCGTTCGGGCCGATCACAAACGCGACGGTAAAAAGTGCGAGCACCGACCATGAAGATCGCACGCGAGAGTTGACGATCGCCAGGCGTGTCAGGCGCACCGTGTCGAGCGTGCGCGATGCGACCCACTGGCCTGCTCCCGTTGCAATGATCGACAGGATTGCCAGCGCGCAAAAGATCGCGAGGAACGTTTCGTTGAGCGTCAGGCCCATTTGTCAGTTCACCGCGCTTCAGCCTGCCAGCTGGCTGACCGCGTCGCGCGCGCGCTGCAGGAACTCATCCTTGTCTTCGCTCGCGGCGAGCTTTAGCGCGGCACCAAAGCGCACGGTACAAATGATCGGCACCGGCAGCAACGCGCCCTTTCGGCATGCTTCGATGCAGGTTCTCGATGTAAACCGGAATCAGCTCAACCGCAGGAAACTCGCTCGCGAGGTGATACAGACCTGCCTTGAATTGGCCGGGCAGCGACTGCGCGGAACGCGTGCCCTCGGGAAAAATGATCAACGAAAAGCCGTGCTCAAGCGCGTCCCGCAACGGATCGAGCGGGTCCGCGTCCGGATCGGATCGGCTGCGATCAATCATCACGACGTTTAGTTCTTCCTTCGCGATCGCGCCGCGGATGCCGGGCCTGTCCCAATAGTCCTTGGCCGCCACCGGCCGCGTATTCGCGCGCAAGCCGGCGGGCAGCGCGGCCCACAGCACGATCGTATCCATGTGACTCGTGTGATTGGCGAAGTAAATGCGCTGAGTTGCGGTAGGGGCGGAGCCGAGCCAGCGCGGATATGCGCCGACCACCAAGCGCACCAGCCAGACGATCGAAGGTAGCAGTTTCACGAAGAGAGTCGACGTCGACTATGCGCCATCCGCAAAATCTTAGGCAGTAGCCAACGGTGCGGCAAGCGAAGGCTATTGCGATGAAGAGTCTCGTAGCACACGACGTTGACTTGAGCGAGGTACGGTTCTAGCCTGGGCGTGTCCTGAATCCGGCAGTGACGTCGATTGCGAGTGACCTAACATCGGCGAGCTGAAGTTCACATGACACCCACACTGGAGCGCGTCGATCACATTCACGTTTTTGTGTCCGATCGCGCGGCTGCGGAGCAGTGGTACGCACGCGTGATGGGATTCACACGGGTACATGACCTGGAGTTCTGGGCACCCGATGGTGGCCCTCTAACTATCGGCAATCAATCTGGAACGATTCATCTCGCTCTGTTCGAACGCCCAGCCGAAAAGTGCCGGTCGACGATCGCGCTCGCCGCAGACGCCACACAATTCCTTGCGTGGCACGCTCACCTTTCCAAAGTGCTCGCACGATCCGTGGAACCTGTAGATCACCAGGTGTCGTGGTCGTTGTACTTCACCGACCCGGATGGAAATCCATTCGAGATTACGTCATATGAATACGCCAAACTTGCGTCAGCGCTTCGCCAAACAGATGGCTGAGCCGCGGGTCTCATCATGAATCGTCGCCTGTTGCTGCTCTCTGTTGCACTCAGTCCGCTCAGCGGTTGCACATCCCTCGCACGTCCGGGCGACGCCGCACAGTTGAAGGGAACAAGTCACCGCAGCGGAGGTGGGTTTCGCAAAAACGATGGCCGATCGCGACCATGCGGCGTTCTCCAGCTTCATTTCTGAAGAAGCGGTGTTCGTCAACGGCGGGCAAGCCGGTGCGCGGCAAGCGAGCGATTACCGCGGACTGGAAGAAGTTTTATGACCTCGCCGCGCGCGCCGTTTTCGTGGAAACCGGATCTGGTCGAAGTTCTGCCGTCTGGAACGCTCGCTTATTCAACCGGTCCAGTATCGAATCCGGACGGAATGATCTTCGCCAGGTTCAATTCGATCTGGCGTCTCGAAGCAGCCGGGTGTCTGGCGGGTTGTCTTCGATAGCGGCTCGCGACGTCTGCAACTGTCCGAAGTCCGTAGGGCAGGACCGCGCTCAGGCGGTGCCGCCGATCGTCAGTCCTTCGATGCGCAACGTCGGCTGCCCAACCCCTACCGGCACGCTCTGCCCGTCCTTGCCGCAGGTGCCGATGCCCGGATCGAGGCTCATGTCGCTGCCAACCATCGTGACTTGCGTCAGCGCATCCGGACCGTTGCCGATCAACGTTGCGCCCTTGATTGGGTGCGTGACCTTGCCGTTTTCGATCATGTAGGCCTCGGCCATACTGAACACGAACTTGCCGTTCGTGATGTCGACCTGTCCACCACCGAAGTTGGTCGCGTAAATCCCCTTGCTAACCGATCGCACGATTTCATCCGGATTCTTATCGCCGGCGAGCATGTACGTATTGGTCATGCGCGGCATCGGCAAGTGTGCGAACGATTCGCGCCTCCCGTTGCCGGTGGCCGGCACCTTCATCAGCCGCGCATTTAACGAGTCCTGGATGTAGCCGCGCAAGATTCCGTCTTCGATCATTACGGTGCGCTGGGTCGGATTGCCCTCGTCGTCAACGCTGAGCGAGCCGCGACGATTCGCAATCGTGCCGTCGTCGATCACCGTCACACCCTTGGATGCGACACGCTGCCCGATCTTGCCGGCGAATGCGCTCGATCCCTTGCGATTGAAGTCGCCTTCAAGCCCGTGCCCAACCGCTTCGTGCAGCAAGATGCCGGGCCAGCCCGGGCCAAGGACGACCGGCATGATCCCCGCCGGCGCCGGCTTGGCGACCAGATTCAGCAGCGCCTGGTCGACCGCCAACTGCGCGTATTCGGCGAGCTTCTGATCGGTGAAGTAGGCCAGATCATGACGCCCGCCGCCGCCTGAAAATCCCTGCTCGCGCTTGCCATCCTGCTCGACGATCACATTGAGCGACACCCGCACCAGCGGCCGCACATCGGCCGCCAGCACGCCGTCGCTACGCGCCACCAGAATCACGTCGTAGTCCGCGCCGACGCTTGCCATCACCTGCTTGACGCGCGGATCGCGCGCTCGCGCGAGCTGTTCGATCTTCTCGAGCATCCGCACCTTGGCTGCCGCGTCGAGCGATGCAACCGGATCGGCGTCCTCGTAGCGGGTAGCCTGCGAACGCACGGCGACCCGCGGCGCCATACCGACCTTGCCCTGACCGTGGCGCGCGATCGAGCGCGCCGCCAGTGCCGCCTCGGTCAACGACTCGAGCGAGATGTCGTCCGAGTATGCGAACGCGGTCTTGTCGCCGACGATCGCACGCACGCCGACGCCTTGCTCGATGTCAAAGCTGCCGCTCTTGACGATGCCCTCTTCGAGCGAGAACGATTCGCTGCGCGAATACTGGAAGTACAGATCGGCGTAATCGGTGCGGTGCTCGAAAATTGTTGCGAGCACGCGCTGCAGATGCGCTTCGTCGAGCTGGTACGGTTCCAGCAGCAGCTGTTTGGCCGTGGCCAGGCGTGCGAGGGCGGGATCGGAGATTTTCATTGTGGACGGCTTGCGGCAAACTCTTAATTGTACGGGCGTCAGGCCAGCACCCTGTGTTCCAGGGCAGGTAAGGAGGCGCGTGAATCCGCGATTAATTGCGGGTCAATATCGCCGAACACAACCCCCTCGCCCTCGCTGCGACTTGCGACCACGCTACCCCAAGGATCGATCAGCATCGTGTGGCCAAATGTCGAACGGCCATTTTCGTGCCTGCCACCCTGTGCGGGCGCGAGCACGTACGCCAGATTCTCGATCGCGCGCGCGCGCAACAGCACCTCCCAATGAGCGCGCCCGGTCGTTGCGGTGAAGGCGGACGGAACGAGAATCAAGTCAGGTCGCGGCAGCGCTCGATAAAGCTCAGGAAACCGCAGGTCGTAGCAAATCGAAAGCCCGACGAGCAATCGAGCTCCTTCCTCAGTCGCCAACTTGAAACTTCCGACCTCGTTGCCCGGCGTGATGGTGCGCGCTTCGTCATAGTCTTCCTTGCCCCGGATAAACCGGAACAGATGAATCTTGTCGTAACGCGCGACACGCTCGCCGGTCGGGCCATAGACGAGCAGGCTGTTCAGCACACGATCGCTTTCGGGCGCGACCAGTGGCACCGTCCCTCCGATCAGACACACACGGTGTTGGTGAGCCTGATTTGCGAGAAAGTCCTGGATCGGTCCGTGGCCGTCGGCTTCGCGTAGTGCGACCTTGTCGGTATCGCTGTGGCCCATCACGCAAAAGTACTCGGGCAGTGCGATCAGTCGTGCGCCGCCATCGGCGGCTTGCGCAATCAATGATGCTGCAGTGCGCAGGTTTTCTTCGACCCGGGTCGTCGAAACCATCTGCACTCCCGCAACACGCACAGAGATTTTCATTTGATGGGCTCCGCAGCGTTGCTGGCTACGCCGCCGCGGCGCGCGGTGATCGGATTGGCCCACGTGCCGCTGACGTCGTATTCCAGCGCAAATACCTTTGACAGCGGATTACGTAGCACGTACTGCGCCACGAATGCGCCGAGACCGAGGACAGGATTGGCAACGCCGAGTGCCAGCGCGGCGGTGCTCGCATCAATCTCTGGCAGCACGACGAGGTGCAACTGCTGTGTCTCGTTGCGCAAATCGATCGTCCCCGACATCAACACCGCAGCGCTGGCGCCGGCCATCCGGAAGTTTTCCGTCGCGATCACGCCCTGCGCAATCGTGGCATCGGCGCGAATCGAGTTGTAGGCAAAGCCCTCCGAAAACTGCTTGCCGCCATCGAATAACAGAGTGCGCGACAACGACTGCAGCGACAGCAGAGCCAGAAGGCGCGCTGCGTTGCCAGTTTCGACTTTCAGGAACCTGCCGTCGTCCAGGCTTAACGACAATTTGCCCGACAACGTCGGGTAGTCGATGTCAAAGGGCGAGCCAAGCCACTCGATGTCGCCCTGGAGCCCACCGGAGCCGGCGGCCATTGCGCCGGGGAACCCCAGACGACCAAGCGTGGCACCCGTGTCGAGCGCATCGAGCTTGAGGTTCATCTTCATGCGGCGTGCGCCGGTGCTCGCAGGCGCCCATTCGCCGCTCGCCGCCAGCTTCATGTCGGCATTCGCGATGTCGAGGCGCTGCACGCGCCACGCGGGCGCACTCGCCGCGCCGACGTTCTGTGCCACAAGATTGAGCCGGCCCAGCTTCAGATCACCCAGCTCGAACTGTTCGGCTGCGATGTCGAGCGCGGGCAGGTGGCGCAACGGCGTGCGCAGCGCTTCGACGACTTCGTCTTTCTTGGCTGCAGGAATTACTAGGCGCGACAAGCGCGCAGTGATCTGCTCGGGCCGCCATGCAATCTGACCGGCCACGCCGTCGGAAGCGATACTGGCGTCAAAGCCGCGGTCTGGAGTGAGTGACGCTCTGAGCGTTACGTTGCGAAAGGTGCGGCCCAGCACGACCAGTTCCTGCGTGCGAACCGCTAGCAGATCGATCGGCATGTCGGAAGGTGCTGCGCCCGGGGCCTTCGAAGCTGCCGCATCACCCGACAGCCAGGATGACCACGCTTCGAGGTCGAGGCGAGGCACGGTTGCCTGTACCAGTACGCCGCTTTCCGGCAGATTCGCAGGCTCATTTACTGCGATCACGCCACGCGTGACGCGATATCCTGCTTGTTCGCGCCGGCGCTCAAGGCGCACGGCAATCGCCTGGCCCGCGCTCACCCGCCACTCGTCGCGATCGGCGCCGTTAATGATGCGCTCGATTCGCAGTGGCAACGATTCCTGTGCTGTCTTGCGCAACGGTGCGATGCCATCGATCGCAATTCCCACCAGATCGCTTTCGATTTTTAGCTCAGGCGCGGGCTTGGCGGTCAGCGTCGCGGTGTAACGAGCCTGGCCTTGCGATCGGTCGAGCAACTGCTGCACCGGCCCCGCAGGCACTGCGCGCCGCAACCCGGGTACGGTCGCGGTTCCTGCAGCGCTGAAAACCATGCCGCCGTCAGCGCGTGCGCTGGCCTCGATTCTGGCCTGGCCACCGAGCATCGACGCCGCAAGACTGCTGTTACGTACTCCGCCTTCGGTGAAATTGAGCGTGCCGTTCACGCGCGAGAGCGGCGGTGCATCGGCCAGCTGAATGTCGTTGTTTGCAAACTGCAGCGCTGCCGCTACCTTGCTGTTGTTCGCCTTGTGCAGCGGAATATCGAGCCGCAGATCGAGCTTTGCGTTGCCGGTCGCCTCGGCGTTGGCCGTCACACCGCCGATCCAGCTTGCAACCGGACTGGCGTTCACGTAACGCAACATGCTGGCCAATGGGCCCTCGGCGACGCCGCGCACATCGAGCGTGGCATTGCGCCCCAAGTCGGGGATGCGTGCGACGGTGTTCGTCAATCGCACGTCGTAAGCGGACCCGCGCTGCGCAGTGACCGTCATCGAAGCTCGATCGAACAACAGATCGGCATCGATACCCGTCAGCAATGGCCAGGTGGTCGCGGTGTCGTGGGCTCGATCGCGCTGCGCGGCGCTCGGATGCACATCGAGGGTGGCGTCGGTAACACGCGCAGAAATGCGCATTTCGCCTTGGTGAGCCTCACGGAACGGAAACTGCGCCAGGTTTCCTTTGACGCGAATGACGACCGTCGGTGGCGCGGCCGGCCACGAGCGCGTGCTGCAGCCAGTCAAGCGTGGTGCCGCCGGCGACCATCGGCACGTACCGAAAAGCCGAAGGCGCATGAAGGTGCGCGATGCGGCCGGTGAGGTCAAGCCAGCCCGGTCCGGTGATCGCGCTGTCAGCGGCGCGATTTGCAGAACGATAAGTTCCCGACACCTCGAATTCAACGTCGGTGTTTGCAGCGGCGACCGATTCGATGCGAACCTCGATCGTGGGATCGGATGTCCAGCGCAACGACGCACTTAGCTTTGCAAGCTTGATGCGCGGCTCGGCAAACACGCCTGGCACGATCAGCACCGCATCCTTCGATGCAAGCTTCATCGAACCGACGCCGTCGGCCACATCGATGCTGCCACTTAGATTTTCGAAACCAGGCAAGCCGATGGAGGAGGGGTCGCTCTGACGCTCGCTTGGCGATGCTGGCTGTGCGGCGCTTGCCAATCCCTGAAATCGTGTCTTCAGCGTCAGGCTCTTAGCTTCAGGTTTCGGACCTTGCCAACCGAACGCTACGTCGGTCAGCGTGCCTTCAATCGCATGTTTGCTCACCGTTTCGCGCAGCTCACGCGCGAAGGGGATGTGTTTGGTCAACCAGGCGAGGTTCTGCAGATCGATGCGCTTCGTCTGCACCTGGGTGCGGGCCTTTGCCGCGTCCTTTGCGCGTGTCGTGCGCACCTTGATGTCGAGCGGTGCCACGGTCTGCTTTGCAGCCGTGACCAACAGCAATCGATCAGCCTCGAACTCCTGGCCGCCGCTGCCGTCGTCTGTGCCCCAGCGGCGTTGCGACAGACGGCCTTGCAGCGATGCCAGCTTCAGCGGTTCAAGGCCGTCGCCGAGTGTCGCGTTGACATCCGTTAACGCGATGTCGGTGACGACGCGCGAAATGCGGGCTTGGTCGAATGTGACCCAAGCGCGCAAAGCGCCATAGGCACGCTCAACCTTTATCGGCGCATCGAACATGCGCGCGAGCGCGGCGAGATCGGCAAAGTCGACTTCGCCGAACACCTCGCCGGTCCAGCGCGTGTGGTCTGACGGCCGGGCGAAGGCTCCATGGCGAAAGCGAGCCCGAACGTCGACCGGCCCAGCGATCGTCGCGGTGGGAACGGCCTGCACACCCAGCGTGTGTGAGCCGAACAGACTTTCGAGCCGCAGGTTCACCTGGGCGAGCTCGAAGGCGGTCGCAGCCGCCGAGGGCCGCTGATCGCGATAGCGTATGCGCGCATTTCGAATCACGATCTCGTCCTGCGCCAGAACCCAGTCGGATGCGCCCGAGTCGCCGCCGGCTCCGTCCGGATCGAATACGAAGCCCGCCACCGAGAATCGCTTGCTATCCAAGCGAGCTACGTCCAACTCGGGTGCCTCGATGCGTAACGACGAAAAGCGTGGTTCGAGAGCGAGCGCGCTGAGCCACGACAACGTCCCCTCGACTCGTGGCAGCGATAGGCCAATCTGGCCATCACTGCCCGCGATGCTTACGTCGTTTAGCGCGAGATGCGGATTGACCCCGCGCCACGATGCGTCGATGCGGCCGATCTTCACCGGCGCTTTCAGCGCGCGCGATGCGATTTGCTCAATACGCGGCCGCAGCTCGTCGACACGCGGCATCGCTACGTAACGCACGATCAGCAGCGCGATGCCACACACAAAGAACAGCGCGATCAGCGACCACGCAAGCCAGAAACACGCGGTATGCAGCGCACGCCACGCGCGCGCTTGCGGCGCGCGTTCGGCACGAGGTGCGGCGTCATCGCGCGCGTGCATGGTGTTGCTACGTAGAATGAAGAATCGGCACGATGGGAGGGTCGAGGGGACCTTATCACAGCTTCCCGAGGCTACGACCCGGCTTACAAGTGAAAGATTCCCCGTTTATTGGCGCGGAGGACTGGCGCGGATCGCATGTCGCGCTCGCTGATCTGCCCGCGCTGTCGTACTACGTGCAGCGTGCTTTGCGGGCCGATGCGCAGGCCGGATTGCAAACGCTTGAGCGCTCGGCAGAGAACAGCTGGACTGCAGCGCGGTTGCGCGAAGCCCTGCAGGCACTGCTCGCGGCCGACGCTGGCGACGCTTCGCACCGACTAGCGGTCGCGCTGCGCCGCTTGCGGCGACAAGTGATGTTGACGCTGGTTGCGCGCGATGCGACTGGGCGAGCGGATCTGGCCGAAGTCGTCGGCACGATGACCGCGCTCGCGGAGTTGTCGGTGCAGACGGCCGTCACGGCTCAGGCGCGTGAGCTGGAAGCGGTTCATGGTGTACCTACCAGTCGCGACGGCGTGCCGCAGGATCTGATCGTCGTGGGCATGGGCAAGCTCGGCGGCGCCGAGCTAAACGTTTCGTCCGATATCGACTTGATCTTCGTGTACGACGAGGATGGCGAAACGCACAGCGAGAGTGTCAAACGCCGCATAAGCAATCATGAATTCTTCGCGCACCTTGGTCGACGCGTGATTGCGCTGCTGAATGACCTGACCGCAGATGGCTTTGTGTTTCGTGTCGACATGCGGCTCAGGCCCAACGGCGCGTCTGGGCCGCTTGTCATTTCGAATGCGATGCTCGAGGAGTATCTGATGGCACAGGGACGCGAGTGGGAACGCTTCGCCTGGCTAAAGGGCCGAGTCGTCTCGGCGCCGGTGTTTGCGACGGCATCTCAGTTCGATGCGCAGTGCGCCGCGCTGGATGCGATCGTGCGGCCGTTCGTGTTTCGCAAATATCTCGACTTCGGTGCGATTGCAGCCCTGCGGGAGTTGCACAAGCTGATCCGCGCCGATGCCGCGCGTCGCACGCCCGGACGCATCGATCGTGCGGACGACGTAAAACTGGCCCGCGGAGGCATCCGCGAACTCGAATTCGTGGCGCAGACATTTCAGATTATTCGCGGCGGCCGCGAACCACGCTTGCGGTCCAAGTCGACACTGCAAACATTGACGACGCTATCGGAGCTCGGCGTGTTGCCGGCCGCAACGTGCGAGCGTCTGGCTGCCTGCTACCTATTCCTGCGCAACCTTGAGCATGCACTGCAGTATGTCGACGACGCGCAAACGCATGCGGTGCCCGCAGAGCCCGAAGCACGCGAGCGCGTTGCCCGGCTGCTGGGCGCAGCCAATGCGGCGGCGATGATGGGCGAGTATCGCGCCGTGCAGAAGTTCGTCGCCGAGGTGTTCGACGGAATCTTCGCCGACCCGGCCGCTGACGAAGCTGATGGTCCGCTGGTCTCCAACAACGCTCAAGGCGCGGCGGACGACGGTGAGTTGATCGACGAGTTGCGAGCGCGCGGCTTTGCGGATCCGGCAGCGACCGTGCAGCGGCTGCGCGCGGTGCTCGATTCGCGTCGTATGCAAGCGACGACCGACGAGGCGCGTACCGGGATCGAGCGACTGCTGCGGCGCGCTTTGCAGGCTGCACTCGAGCGCTCGCGCGAAACGGGCGCGGCACAGGATATCGGGCCCGACGAACACTTCGCGCGTTTCGCCCGTCTGGCCGACGTCATTGCAGGCCGCAGCACGTACATCGCGCTGCTCAATCAATTTCCGCAGGCGTTTGACAAGGTGATGCGCATGTTGGCGGCGAGTCGTTGGGCGACCGATTATCTGGTCCGCCATCCGATCCTGCTCGACGAGTTGCTCGATCTGCGTTTGCTCGAACACGAGCCAGACTGGCCGTCCTGGTCATCCGCGGTGCGGCAACAACTTGCCGCGGCAGACGGCGATCATGAGCGGCAGATGAATCTGTTGCGTGATGCGCATCATGCGCAGGTTTTTCGGCTGCTCGTGGCCGATCTCGATGGCCGGCTGACAGTTGAGCGGTTAGCCGACCATTTATCTGCGCTCGCCGATACGACGCTCGGCTTGGCGCTCGAATACGCGTGGCGCTCGCTGCCAAGGCGACATCGTGATGCTGCCCGCTTTGCGGTGATCGGCTACGGGAAGCTGGGTGGCAAGGAGCTCGGTTACGAATCCGATCTCGATCTGATTTTTCTGTATGACGATGACGACGCCGCGGCAGCCGAGGCGTATTCGATGCTCGCGCGCAGGTTAATGACGTGGCTTACCGCGCCGACCTCGTCGGGCAAACTGTTCGAGATCGATCTGCGGTTGCGGCCGGACGGCAACGCCGGACTGATGGTGTCGTCGTTCGACGCGTTTTCGCGCTATCAGCGCAACGAAGGCGAAGGCGGACGTGGCGCATGGCCATGGGAGCATCAGGCGCTAACGCGCGCGCGCTTTTCTGCGGGCGACGTGGCTGTCGGAGAGCGATTCGAGGCGGAACGGTGCCATATTCTGATGTTGCCACGCAATCGACAAAAACTCAGCGCCGATGTGGTGGCGATGCGTAAGCGGATGCTCGAGGGTCATCCCAACCCGACAACGCTGTTCGATGTCAAGCACGATCGCGGTGGCATGGTCGACATTGAATTCATCGTGCAGTTCCTGGTGCTCGCCCATGCGCGCGAGCACGCCGAGCTGTTACGCAACGCCGGCAATATCGCGCTGCTGCAGATTGCTGGACAGCTGCATCTGATCGACGATTCGCTGGCGCGCGAAGTCGCGGACGCTTATCGAACATTCCGAAAAATTCAGCACCGGCTGCGGCTTAACGGCGCCGAACGCGCGCGCGTGGCGCCGCATGAAGTCGAACGCGAAGCCGCCGCGGTTATCCGGCTCTGGGATTCGGTGTTCACATCGCCGGCAGTGGAAGCAATCGCAGCACGGTGAACACCAGCATGCCAACGGCCATCGCGGCGATCATGCTGCGCGTGACGAGCGTCGTTGCAGCGGCCACGATTCCGGCGACCAGCTTTGGATTGGCAAGCGACAGGTCGAGCGTGCCCTGCGTCACGAACAGTTCCGGTGTCACGAGCGCGATCAGCGCGCACACCGGCGCATAGCGCAGCCCATGCTGCACTCTCTCAGGCAGCGGAAGACGATCGCCGACCAGCAGAAAACTCGAACGCGTCAGAATCGTGACCAGTGTGAGCCCGATAATCACAATCCAGATTTCGCTGGCGCTCATGCCTTGATTCTCGTTTTCTCGAGCATGATCTCGGAGCCCATCGCGGCGGCGATTCCGGCAACGACTGCAGTCAGCAAACCGAGCCTCAGCGGTAGGCCCGCGGCGGCCACGGCGATAACACCAGCCGTGATCGCGCCGACAATTGCCGGCTTGCCGGCGATCATCGGCAAGGTCAATGCAATCAGCGCCAGGACCGACGCGAACTCGAGTCCCCAATTCGCGGGCACCTGTGCCGCCAGCAGAATGCCGACAATCGACATCGTCTGCCACGCAATCCAACTGCCCGCGCTCATGCCGAGAAAGAACCAAACTTGCTCGGTCGTACCGCGCTCGTCTGGTGGTGCGCTCGCGTACCGCGACAGGAAGATCGCGAAGCTGGCATCGATGATGCAGTAACCGAGCAACAAGCGTTTGCCGAGCGAAAAGCGCCGGAAAAACGGTTGCAGCCCGGCCGAAAAAATAACGAACCGAAGATTGACGACCATCGCCGTCAGCAACACCACCCCGAGCGGAGCATCGGCGGCGATCAGCGGCAGCGACGCGAGTTGCGCAGTTCCCGAGAAGACCAGCAACGTCATGCCGATCGCCTGCGCTGCGCTGAGCCCGACCTTGACCATCGCAACGCCGGCGACCAGGCCCCAGATGCCGGTGGCGATCATCAGCGGCGTAACAGCGCGTAGTCCGCGCGTAAAGGCATCGCGTCGTGCTCGCGCGAGCTCCAACCGCGAGCCGAACAATGCCCTCATTTATTGCCGATTATAAGAAGCGCCTGTTCGTTAGAATGGCCGCAGATCAGTGAATCAGCGCGACCTCTGGAGAAGACGATGTCGATGTCCGACCGCGATGGCCTTATCTGGTACGACGGCAAGCTGGTGCAGTGGCGCGACGCGACCACGCACGTTCTGACGCATTCGCTGCACTATGGGCTCGCGGTATTCGAAGGTGTGCGCGCATACAGCACAGCGGCTGGGCCGGCGATCTTTCGTCTGAAGGAGCATACCGAGCGGCTGTTTAACTCCGCCAAGATCTTCATGATGCAGATTCCGTTTTCGCGCGAGCAGATCTTTGAAGCGCAGCGCGAAGTGGTGCGCGCCAACGGACTCGACTCGTGTTATCTGCGGCCGCTGGTGTTCTACGGCTCCGAGAAAATGGGCGTCAGTCCGAAGGGCGCGAAGGTGCACGTCGCCATCGCGGCATGGCCGTGGGGCGCCTATCTGGGCGAGGAAGGGTTGGTGAAGGGGATTCGCGTCAAGACATCGTCGTTTCAGCGGCACCACATCAACGTGTCGATGGTCCGCAGCAAGACCGCTGGGCATTACGTCAATTCGATTCTTGCCAACCTGGAGGCAACCAACGACGGTTACGATGAAGCGCTGTTGCTCGATACTCAGGGCTTCGTCGCCGAGGGCGCAGGCGAAAATCTTTTCATCGTCAAGGACGGTCAGGTGTTCGAGCCGGAGATGGTGTCGGGACTGACCGGAATTACGCGCGCGACGGTGCTCGACCTCGCACGCGATCTCGGGTATCCGGTAACGATGAAACCGATGACACGCGACGATGTGTATCTGGCCGACGAAGCATTTTTCACCGGCACCGCGGCGGAGGTCACGCCGATCCGCGAACTCGACGGCCGTGTTCTCGGCGCCGGTCAGCGGGGGCCGATTACCGAGAAAATTCAGAGCCTGTTCTTTGAAGTCGTCAACGGCCGCGCCCCAAAATACAAGCAGTGGCTTACCCCAGTTCAGGAAACGAGTGCCAATGAGCGCGACCAGAGAAGATCCAATCGTCCTGTTGCAGTCGGGTGATCTGCCGGCGTTTTGTCCCAACCCGAGGATGCCGGTGTGGAATCACCATCCGCGGGTGTTTCTGGACGTCACCAAGACCGGCCAGGCGATGTGCCCCTATTGCGGCACGGTTTATCTGCTCCAAGCCGGCGAAGTCGTTAAGGGTCACTGACCTGCGCCGACTAAACGAGCTGCGCGCTGATGCGACCCACGAAGCCGCTGTTGCTGTCGTCGCCCGAAGAATGCGAGCAGGCATTTTATGATGCACTGGATGCCGGCGACGGTGAAGCGGTGAACGATCTGTGGCTCGAAGACGATGATGTGATCTGTATTCATCCCGGCGGCCCGCGGTTGACGGGTTATGCCGCAGTGAAGTCATCCTGGACGGCAATACTTGCCAACGGCCCGCTGCGGGCGCGCTGCACGCTTGCGAAATCGCTCGAGACGCCGACCGTGGCACTGCATAACGTGGTCGAAGAAGTCGTCATCGGCGAGGGCGTGCAGCAGCAAGTCGTGCAGGTGCTAGCGACGAACGTATATGTGAAGACGCCGGCGGGCTGGAAAATGGTCCTGCACCATGCATCGCCGGCGCCCGACGGCGGCCAGGGTGCGACCGCAGAATCCGGAGAAATTCCGGGAGTGCTGCATTAGCGATCGCTACTGACGAACCTGCAGGTGTTCCGGCGCTGGCGCGAAGCTGATTCTCCGCGTCTCGACGATTCGTTTTTGCGTCAGCGCGCCTTCGACGATCTCATAGCCCATCAGCGCGAATACGCGCTCGCGCAGAAACAGCGGCCGCGAGTTACCGTACCAATCGACGCACGAGGCGCGGCACCCGTCGTTGCGCTCACCGGCGCCCGGACGCGCGTCGAGCGTGCCGAGCTCGCTCAGGCTCAAACCGCTGTTGCGCAGATAGAGCAGCGCCGCCGACGATTTGCGTAGCTGCCGCGATGCCGCCTCGCCGTTGCCGATGATCGGCAACCCAAGAACTCCTTCGTATTGGTTTTCCGGCTTGTAGTAGAAGCCGTGGCTGCGCGTCTCGCCCTGTGCTGCGTCTTTCTGCGTGTAGCGATCGACCGCGACTGGGAATCGTCCGAGACGCAGACTGGTCAGGTGCAGGTCCTTGCCGTCGCTTCCGACCGCGACCGCATTCGTACCCAGCGCTTCGATGCGATCCACTGCGTGTACCAGAGGAAGCTCGTATGTTTCGCCGTTCGCATAACGCACTGCGTAGATCTGCGATTGGTTAGTTGCTTGCGGCCGATGCCAGCCGGTGCCGGCACCATAGAGAAGGTACGCGCCAACGTATCGTGCCTGCAGGGCGTGACCACTCGGCTTCGGCAGCGATCGGTAGGCGACTGAGGGCGCACTGTCCCTGCCGTCCGAAAAGCTGGCGAGCGTCACGCGCAGCAGCGCAAGGTCGCCTGCGTTGGTCTCGGCTGCCCACATGCCTTCGCCGCGACCGTTGGAGCGCACCAGCACATTGAGCATGCCATCGTCGCCTTCGAGAAACGAAAACTGGTCGATCGGACTGCCGGCCACCTTCAACGCACTCGGTGCAGAGCCGTCGAGCGGAATGCGGAACAGGCTGGATCTCGGCGATGCGGCCTGATTGGCGTATGCACGGTGCCAGCTCGTCGTCCACACGAACACCGATTTCGGCGAAACATAGAACACCCGCCCCGGCGGGCCCATCACTGAAGTGCTCTCGCATTCAAGCTCAGGTTTCGCCAGATCGCAGATTGAAACGCTATGCAACGCGATTCCTGAGTGCGGATCAAGCGGCTCGTCGGTGCGATAGATGCGCGTGGCGGGTGCAATGCGTTTGAAGTCGGCCGGAGTTGCGCCCGGTCGCCATTTGCGCACCGCAGGAAACGAGGCGAACGGATCGCTGCCGTATAGATTGAGATACAGCGGCGAGTAGAAGACGAGCTTCGTTCCGATCAGCCGACTCGCGTAGTTGCGCGACGAGTAGTAATCGTTCGAGCGCAGGTGATACGTGCCTTTGTGCGTGAGCCGGCCCGCACCAGAGATCTCGAACACGCCGATTTCGGTGCCGCCGCGCGCGTAGCTATAGCCAATCACGGCGATCGTATTGCCGGAAGTCAACATCTCGTCGTACCAGGCGCCGCGCGGATCGATATCCGGGCCGAATGCATTGGCCGATGAGACCGGCTTGAGCTCGCCATCGCCGATGCGCACGGTGAACAGCCGTCCGCGCCGCAGGATTACTAGATGGTCGCCATGCACCTTGACGATGCCGCCCTCGTCCACGCCGGCATGCTGGACGTTGGTCACAGACTCAGACTCAGCGCTCGCCTTGGCTGCGAGTGAAGCCGGCGCCGCCTGGTTGAGCAATCCCGCTGACGGCTCCGCTAGCCGCCGTGCCTGCTCTTCTCGCTGACGCTGTATCTCGTCGGCATAGCGCTTGAGGAGTTCTCTAAGTTCCTGCTCGTTGGCGAATGCAGTCAGTGTCTTTCTTGGTGCGCTGTTGGGATTGGCAGAGGCGGGGGCGCAGCTGATGGCGGCAACAAGCGCCAAGGCGGCTGCGGGCAGCAGCAAATTCAACATCGTAGTTCCTTATTTTCGAGGTGTCCCGCCGCTGTAAACGTCGGCCCACTGCCAATGGGGTTAACCTCCGAGCGCTTCCGCCGAAATTCTCTGTACGTGCCCCTGATCCCGAGCTCCTACGTCGCTCCGCGCTGGCTGCCCGGCGGGCATTTGCAGACGATCGTGCCGGCTCGGTTCATGCCATTGCCGCGAGTTGACTATCGACGTGAACGGTGGAGGACGCCCGACGAAGACTTCGTCGACGTCGATTTCGCCTTACCGGAACCCGCCGACGAGGATGCGCCGATCCTGGTGCTGTTCCATGGCCTTGAAGGGAATTCGCAGAGCCATTACGCGCGATCGTTGATGCGCTGGTTTGCCGATCGCGGCTGGCGCGGCTTGGTCGTGCACTTTCGTGGCTGCTCCGGCGAGGAGAACCTGCTGCCGCGCGCGTACCACTCGGGAGATTCAGACGAGGGCGACTGGATTCTGCGTGCGGTGCATACGCGCTGGCCGAAAGCGCCGCTGCACGCGGTCGGCATCTCGCTCGGCGGCAACATGCTGGCAAAATGGGCTGGCGAGCGTGAACACAGCGCGTCGTTTGTCACCGCCGCGGCATCGATCGGCTCGCCGCTCGATCTGGCGGCGGGAGGCGCTGCGCTCGGCCGTGGCTTTAATATGATCTACACGCGGATGTTCATGGCGACACTCAAAAGCAAGGCGCTGGCGAAACTGCAGCGGTTTCCCGATATCGCGCGCGATAGTGAGTACGAACGGCGGCTGCTTGCCAGCCGCAATCTGTACGAGTTCGATAACGAGTACACCGCGCCACTGCACGGCTTTCGCGATACCGAGGATTATTGGGACAGAGCGTCCGGCAAGCGATGGCTGCAGGCTGTGCGCATGCCGTATCTGCTGCTCAATGCACGCAATGATCCGTTTTTCCCCGCCGCCAGCCTGCCGCTGCCGCACGAGGTCTCCGATGCAGTCGAAATGGAGCAGCCTGCCGAAGGCGGTCATATCGGCTTCGCTCGCGGCCCATGGCCTGGGCGGGTCGACTTCATTGCCGAGCGGCTGGACCGGTTTTTTAGTCAGCGCATCTTTTCAACGCTGTAGTCAAATGGGCACGTATGACGCTACGCTAATGTTTCCGCTCAAGGAGGTCGCATGGATGAAACTGTGAAGGCGGCAATCGCCAAATGGCCCAACGTACCGGCCGTGTTCGGCTGGCTTTCGTTAAACGGGCGTGGCGATTGGCGCATCAAGGATGATCCGATCGAAAACCAAGCAATCAATGAATTTATCGGCCGCAACTACATGAACGACGGTTGCGGCAACTGGTTTTTTCAGAATGGTCCGCAGCGCGTGTATGTGTCGCTGGAAGTCGCCCCATGGATCTACCGGCTCGACGAGTTCAAGCGCCTCGCGACGCATACCGGGGCGCACCCGCGCGAGCTGCGGCAGGCGTTTGCCGACGAAACCGGCAGGCTTTATTTTGAGACCGAATTAGGGCCAGGCGTGCTCGACGACCGCGACACGCTGGCGTTTGCCGATCGTATCGTCGATGAAAAGGGCGAGAGGCTCGATGACAAATCGCTCGCGGCGTGGAGCGCAGGAGAGATCGACGCCGAGTTGAAAACCGAAGGATTGCATGTGAATCACGACAACCATGTGCCGATCGAGCGCATCAAGTCCGCACGTGTGCCCGAAGTGCTGGGGTTTATGAGGAAACCGCAGTCGTCGAAGCGTTGCTAGGTGTCTTGACGCTTTAGTCGAGCGCCGGCGACTCGACACCCAGTATCTTGTGCAGCTTCGGGCTCGTCGTCGTGTATTGCAAGTGAACCTTGCGATCCGGAAACACGTAGTGCGTGGCGCCGAATGCGGCGAGTGCGGCTTCGTGGAAACCGGACAGAATCAGTTTCTTCTTGCCGGGATAAATGTTGATATCGCCGACGGCGAAAATTCCCGGGACGTTGGTTTCGAACTTTTCGGTATCGACCCGAACCTGCTTGCGCTCGACGTCAAGCCCCCAGCCGGCAATCGGCCCGAGCCTGGGTGACAGCCCGAAGAACACGAGCAGATGATCGAGCGGCACGCGCCGCGTCAGACCGTCGGGCGACGTGACTCGCACCTCGGTCAATCGGTCGTTGTCCTGTTCGAAACCGCTGATATGACCCAGCAGCAGTTGCGCTTGGTGTTGCTCGCAATGCGCCTTTAGCTTGGCCACTGAGGCGGGCGCGGCGCGGAAGCCGTCGCGCCGGTGCACGAGCACGACGCTTTCAGCTTTGCCGACGAAGTTCAACGCCCAGTCGAGCGCCGAATCGCCGCCGCCCGCGATTACCAGGCTCTTGCCGACAAACTGTTCAGGGTCCTTAACGCGGTAGTGCAGCTGCGTGCCGCCAAACCGATCGATGCCTTCGACCTTCAAGGTGCGCGGCTGGAACGATCCAACGCCGCCCGCAATGATCACGACCTTGGTTAGAAAGCGCGTTCCCTTGCTGGTCTCGACGTAAAAGCGCCCGTCGTCCTGTTTGCGAACGGCGGCAACTTCCTGCGCCAGATGCAACTTGGCGCCGAACGGCTCGATCTGCTTTAACAGCGCGTCAGTCAGCTCCTGACCGGTGCACACCGGTATCGCCGGAATGTCGTAAATGGGTTTGTCAGGATAAAGCTCGGTGCATTGGCCGCCGATTGCGGGCAGCGAGTCAACGACATGCGCCTTGATTTCGAGCAGGCCCAGCTCGAACACCTGGAACAATCCGACCGGGCCTGCACCGACGATCACGGCATCGGTTTCAATCGGCTCACCGACGGACGCGGTCGCTGCGATCAGAGAATCGTTCTCGGCTTTCATTGCTTAGACATGCTTGGATGTGCGTCGGCGCGGCAGACGCCCGGATTTGCGCAGACCCGCGATTGTACGGACGCTGAGGTTAACGGCTCCGACGCTCGTCGGGCCCGCGTCGCGAAGCCATGCGCTCCTGATCGCGCTTGACCTCGGCCTGCAGCTCGCGCAGTCGCGCGTCGACCTCGGACATCGTATAGAAATCGCCGTCATTGGCGCGGCGCGCGAGCTCGAGCTGTGCCACCGCGGCCTGCGGCGCGCCGAGCAATGCGTACATCTCTGCAATCGACTGGTGCTGCAGCGCGCGCCGGTTCAACGCCGCGTACGAGCGGCCCAGCAGCGCGTGATACGCCGGCTGCGTGCGGTGAATCGCCTCCTGTTTGCGCAAGAATGCGATGGCGGCTTCGTGCTGATTTGTCTGATTCAAAACGTCCAGATAATGGCTGACCGCAAGCGACGACAGCGGGAAGCGAGTCGCAACATCGCTCGCGAGCCTGACCGCCGCGGTGCGTTCCTCGTCGGTGCGTGCAGCGGCGAAACGGGCCTCGGAAACGATCTTGTCGAGCACCGGCGACGACGCCGAAGAAAGGCGGCGCGCTGCCTGCGCAGCCTGTACTGCGAGGTCAGGCTGGTTCAGCTTGAGCGCCGCCACCGCTATACCGTAACGGGCCGCGATTTCGGACACTGCCGTTTCACTCTTCAGCTGCCCGTTGAAGTAATCCAGCGAATCGCGCCAACCCTGGGCTGTCGTCTCCTGCAGCACACGCAGGCGGGCGCGGACCAACTGAAAGTCCAGGCTGTCGGGCCGCTGCTTCACGCGCAGATTGCGCGTGCGATTCTGCATATCGGAAATGCGCTCAACCGTCATCGGGTGCGTACGCAGATACGCCGGCGCGGCGCTCTCGTAAATACGCGTGCCCGATTGCAGACGGCCGAAAAACGCCTCCATGCCGTGGCCGTCGAAGCCGGCGTTCATCAGAGTTTGAAAACCGACGCGATCTGCTTCGCGCTCGGCCTCGCGTGAAAAGTTCAGCTGCTGCTGGATCATTGCGGCCTGTGAGCCGACGATCGCGGCTTGCGCGATGTCGCCGCTCGATGATCCGCCCGCGCGCGAGGCGAGCAGCGCGAGCAGCAGTGCCCCCAGCGCAAGCGCGGCGGACTCGCGTTGCTTGGCGAGCATGCGCGCGATGTGCCGTTGCGTTACGTGCCCGATCTCGTGCGACAGCACGCCGGCCAGTTCGGATTCGGTCTGCGCCGCGATCACCAGTCCACTGTGCACCCCGATAAATCCGCCCGGCAACGCAAAGGCGTTCATCATCGGATCGCGTATCCCGAAGAACACGAAGTCAAGCGAGCGCGAGGGACTGACTGCGACCAGCTGATAGCCAAGATGATTCAGATACTCGGACGTCTCAGTGTCATGCAGATAGTGTGGATCGCGCCGCACTTCGAACATGATCTGTTCGCCGAGCCGACGCTCGGTCGCAGGGGACAGCTCCTCGCTTTCGGAATCGCCCAGCGCGGGCAGATCGATCGATTGCGCGAGCGCCGGGGGTGCATTCAGCGCGAAGGCGAACACGATTACAACGAGGGCTCGGAATATGCGCACGTGAGCGGCCAAAATGGGGCGGGCGGTTCCGTTTCGGTTCCGGTTTGTATGATAGCCAGATATGTGTTTCGTTCCATCGCCCGTTCAGAGCTGATTTGGGCACTGAGGCTCATTGAAACCGATGAATTCGCTCACTCACTTCGACGCCGCCGGCCGGGCGCAAATGGTCGATGTCGGCGACAAAGCCGTTACGCATCGCGTGGCGGTGGCGTCCGGACGCATTTCGATGCAGCCGGCGACGTTGAGGTTGATCGAGTCGGGAAGTGCAAAGAAAGGCGATGTGCTGGGCGTTGCGCGCATCGCCGCCATCCAAGGCGCGAAGCGCACGTCGGAGCTGGTCCCGCTTGCCCACCCGCTGGCGATCACGAAAATTGCAATCGACTTTGACGTGCAGCCCGCATCGAACGCGATCGAATGCCGGGCACAGGTAGAAACGCACGGCCAGACCGGCGTCGAGATGGAAGCGCTGTTGGCGGTGCAGATCGGCCTGCTGACGATCTATGACATGTGCAAAGCGGCGGATCGCGGCATGGTGATCGGCGAAGTCCGATTGCTTGAAAAGCACGGCGGCAAGTCCGGCAGCTACGTGGCCGGCGCTTGATTCGACGCTGTGCGGCTTTACTCAGCCGAGGAAGTCCACGCCGCCCTTGGCCTCGAAGCGCTGGCCGATGCGATTGCGCACGCGCTTCAAGCGGGCGTTGTCGCGCCGTTGCGGCATGCGCATGCGATTTCAGAGACCGATTCGCTGCTGTTGATGCCGGCATGGAGCCCCGTCGACGGCGGCGGCATCGGGGTCAAGCTGGTGACGGCGTTTCCGGCGAATCGTGCGCGCGACTCTTCGACGGTCAACGCGGTCTACGTGCTGTTTGATCGTCAAAATGGCGAGCCGCGGGCAATCATCGATGGCGAAGCGCTGACGGTGCGTCGCACCGCAGCGGCATCGCTACTCGCCGCGCGCTATCTGGCTCGCGGTGACGCGCGCAATGTCTTGATCGTCGGTACCGGCCGCCTCGCGCGCTTCATGGCACATGCGCACTGCAGCGGCCGGGATGCAGCGCGAGTTGCAATCTGGGGGCGCAGCATCGAGCGCGCAACAGCGCTTGCGTCGACGCTGCGCGACGAAGGAATCCCGGCGCAGGCCGTGGTTGAGCTTGAAGGTGCGGTGCGCGAATCGCACATCATCAGTTGCGCCACGACGGCGACCGCGCCGATCGTGCGTGGCGCCTGGCTGTCGCCGGGCACGCACCTGGACCTGGTCGGTGCGTTCAGACGCGGCATGCGCGAGGTCGACGATGCCGCGGTGGCGCGCTCGCGCGTCTATGTGGATACGTACGCGGGTGCGCTCGCCGAGGCGGCCGACATCATCGAGCCGATCGAGCGCGGTGTTATCACGCGCGAACAGGTGCAGGGCGAACTGGCTGAACTCGTCAGCGGACGTGCCAAGCGGCGTCTTGACCGCAACGAGATCACTCTTTTCAAGTCGGTCGGCACGGCGGTCGAGGATCTGGCGGCTGCGCAGCTTCTGCTGGCGCTATCCGGCTAGCATCTCGCGCGCATGCTTGCGCGTCGTGTCGGTGATTTCCTGGCCGCCGAGCATGCGGGCGACTTCCTCGATGCGCGCTTTGCGATCGAGCTGAATCATGCGTGACACCGGTCGGCCGTCAGCGCTGCCATCCTTGGTCACGCGATAGTGCTGATCCGCGTGCGCCGCGACTTGTGGCAGGTGAGTGACGGCAAGCACTTGGCGGCTCTGGCCGAGTTGCTTCAACAGGCTTCCGACCGTGTCGGCGACCGCACCGCCGATGCCGGCATCGACTTCGTCAAAGATGAGCGTGGCCACCGGTGTGGCGGTGGCGGCGATCACCGAAATCGCGAGGCTGATGCGGGCCAGCTCGCCGCCCGATGCCACGCGAGCCAGCGGTTTTGGGGTGACTCCTGCGTGGCCCGCAACCAGAAACTCCACCTTGTCGATTCCAGTGGAGGTCGGCTCGGTGATGCTGGGCTGCGCTTCAAAGCGGCCTCCGGGCATGCTCAGATCCTGCATCGCGCGCGTGACCTCCGCGCTCATCTGCCTGGCGGCCTTGGCCCTCTTCTTTGACAACGCCTGCGCGAGCTCCTGATACGCAGCACCGGCTGACGTTTCGCGGGCGCGCAGCGCTTCAAGATCGCCGGCCGCGGACAGAGCCTGCAGTTTGCTCTTTGCACCGGCCAACATTTCTTGCAACGACTCAGGTGTTGTCTTGAACTTGCGAGCGGCCGCATGCAGCGCAGACAGCCGTGCATCGACTTCCGCCAGGCGCGATGCGTCCAAATCGGTCTTGTCGAGATAGCGCGTCAGCGCTGTGACCGCTTCCGCGAGCTGAATCTGCGCGGCATCGAGCAACTCGACAATCGGCGAGATGCGCTCATCGTAAGTCGCCAGTTGCGTCATCCGCGCGTGCGCCGCACCGAGTTGCGACAGTGCCGACGCGTCGGCATCACCCAAGGTGTCGATGGCAGTGCGTGCGCCTTCGAGCAATCCCGCTGCGTGCGACAGGCGTTTGTGCTCGATGGTGACCGCTTCCCATTCACCCGGTTGCGGAGCCAGCACGTCGAGCTCATCGGCGATCCAGCGCAACCGCTCCTGCTCGGCAAGCGCGCTGGCAGCCATCGCCTCAGCCTCTTCGCGTGCGCGCTGCGCTGTTTTCCATTCCGCAAACGCGGCTGCAACGGCGCGCCGTTCGGGCATCAGCGCACCGTGCTCGTCGAGCAGTTCCAGCTGCGCGGCTGCCCTCAGCAATGATTGATGCGCATGCTGGCCGTGCACGTCGACCAGGCTCTCGCCGATCTCGCGCAGCTGAGTAAGAGTAACCGCGGAGCCATTGACAAACGACCTGCTGCGGCCGGAGGCATCGATCGTGCGGCGCGCCAGCAACAAACCATCGTCGCCCGCCAGATCGTTTTGCGAGAGCCAGTCCTGCAGCACCTTGCCAGCGCGAAACTCGGCCGTGATTTCTGCGCGTTCAGCGCCTTCACGCACGACATCGGAATCGCCTCGCTCGCCGAGCGCCAGCAGCAGCGCGTCGATCAGGATTGACTTGCCGGCACCGGTTTCGCCAGTCAACACAGTGAAGCCTGGTGCGAAGTCAAGGTCGAGTGAATCGACGATCACAAAATTGCGGATCGAGAGTGACAGCAACATGGAGGCTAAGCGACCAAGGTTTTCACTCTTGTCTGATCAACCTCTCGAGTGTGGCTCGCTCGGCATCACGCTCCAGTGCAGTTTCTGCCGCAAGGTCGCAAAGAAGTTGTAGCCGACCGGATGCAGCAAGGTCGTTGCATGCGCACTCCGCTTGACGCGTACTACATCGCCGGGTGCGAGGGGCGCATAGGTCTGCATGTCGAAGTGCGCCATCGCATCGCGTTCGTCGGTGATCTCGATTTCGATGACAACATCGTCATTCAGCACGATCGGCCGGTTCGACAACGTCTGCGGCGCAACGGGTACCAGCAGCAGGCCGGCCAAAGACGGATACAAAATCGGGCCGTCAGCCGATAACGCATAAGCCGTGGAACCGGTGGGAGTTGCCACGATAACGGCGTCGGCGCGCTGGTTGTACATCGTGACACCGTCGACCCTTGCCGTGTATTCGACCATGCCACCGGTGACGCCGCGTGACACGACGACGTCGTTCAGTGCCGCTGCATGAAAGACCACCTGTCCGCCGCGTCGCACTTCGCCGTCGAGCAGTACGCGTCTATCGGTTTCATAGGCGCCGCGCAGCATTGGCGCGAGTGCCTGCGCCATTTGGTCGAGCGACACATCGGTCATGAAACCAAGGCGGCCGTGGTTGATGCCGATCAGAGGAACTTGAAACGGCGCCAGGTCGCGAGCGATGCCCAGCATCGTGCCGTCGCCGCCAAGCACGATCGCGACGTCGGCCTGCTTGCCGATCGCCTGCACGCTGTAGCCCGCGTAGTTGTCTAGACGGACTTGGTCGCATGTCGCGGAATCGAACAGCACTTTGGCTCCGACAGACTCGACAATTCGGACGATCGCCAGCAGCGGTTCGCGGATATTTTCCGCACGCGGCTTGCCAAATAGAGCGACTTTGCTGAATTCCCGGGACATCGATTGATTATGCAGGAGCGGCCCGAAGGCTTGCGTACACTTTGTCGACAGGATCCATGATGCTTGACGATCGCGCCCGCCAGCTTCTGAAAACGCTCATCGAGCGCTATATCGTCGAGGGCCAGCCGGTGGGTTCACGTGCGCTGTCGCGCATTTCGGGGCTCGAGCTGTCGCCGGCGACGATCCGCAACGTCATGGCGGATCTGGAAGAGATGGGCTTCGTTTCCAGCCCGCACACATCGGCGGGACGAGTGCCGACGCCGCGCGGTTATCGGTTGTTTGTCGATTCGCTGCTGACCGTGATGCCGCTCGAGCAGCAGCAGACTCAGATCATGCAAGGTCAGCTGCAGGTCGGTGATCCGGCGCGCGCAATGCAGTCGGCCGCGCAGCTGTTATCGAATCTGTCGCATTTTGCCGGCGTCGTGCTGACGCCGCGACGGACTTCAAGTTTCAAGCAGGTCGAGTTCGTGCGCCTGTCGGAACGGCGGCTGTTGCTGATCATTGTCACGCCGGAGGGCGACGTGCAGAACCGGGTGCTGATGACCGAAACCGCATATTCGCAATCGCAACTCGTCGAGGCGGCCAACATATTGAATGAGCACTACGCCGGGCTTTCGTTCAGCGATGCGCGGGCTCGCCTGCATGGAGAACTGCGGCAGCTCGGCGCTGAGATCACGCAGCTACTGCAGGCCGCAGTGCAGGCGGGCAGCGACGCTGCCGCGGAGTCCGAGCCGGTCGTCATCTCGGGCGAGCGCAATCTGCTCGGCTTGAGCGACCTGGCGACCGACATGGAGAAGCTCAGACGCATGTTCGATCTGTTCGACCACAAGACGCGTCTGATCCAGTTGCTCGACACATCCATCGGCGCGCACGGCGTGCAGATTTACATCGGCGGTGAGTCGCAAACGGTGCCGCTGGATGACTTGAGCGTCGTGGTCGCGCCGTACGAAGTCGACGGCAAGGTGGTCGGTACGCTCGGCGTGATCGGCCCCACGCGCATGGCGTATGAGCGCGTGATTCCGATTGTCGACATCACGGCGAAACTGTTGTCGAACGCGCTTTCGCAGGCGTAGCACTCGAAGCGGGACGTTCCGGTTGGCCGCGCGGCGAACACGCATGCGCAGGCATCCGTGCGCATGCGGATAGCGATTACTCGTCAGAGCTTCCTACCGGCAAATCGCCGTTGCGGATCAACGGTGACTCGGGCTGCGCGTAGAAGTAGATCCCGAGGCGCACGCGCAGCGCCTGGTCACCGGCTGGGCGATCGCGCCCGGCGCTGTCAGCGGCAAGTGTGTTCACGCGACGAACCGCGGATTCCCAGATTCTGCGCGCCAGGTCTTGCAGCGCGCGCACGGATTCGGCGTCAAGATCGCTGGCCGATACGCTCTGTTCGAGGAACGGCGATCGATCGCGCGTCTGCAGCGCTGCGAGGTTTCGTTCAGTCGCGGCAAGATGATCGCGAATGTTGCGCGCCACAGACAACACGGCTTCGCTGAATTCATGGCTGGCGAGCGCGCGTTCGGGACGCAAGCGCACTACATCATCCACAACTTCGACCACGCCTAGCCGCAACATTTCCTCGAGCACTGCGCGGCTGTGAAAATCGCGCGATACCGATTGTGTGAGCTGTTCGAACGACGGTTCGTCCTTTTCGTTGCCGTTGCGCAGCGGGAGCGCGCGTGGCATGCCGTCTTCGGCAAGGTAGCGTGGATCGCCCATCCATCGGGCCAGCACTTCGTCGACCAGTGAGGGCACCCGAGACGGCGCAGGCTGACTGGCGTTCGGCGGTGAGCGCGCGCACGTCCTTGCGGTGCACGCCCGACATGATGCTGATTGCAGAGTCGCTGATGCGCTTGTCCGATTCGGATAGCTCCGTATGCGCTGCCCGCAAGAACACAGGCTTGAGCGCAGCGACAAGTTGCGGATAGGTGACACCGTTGGCGATCAGCAGCCGCACCAGCGGCTCCAACAGCGCCAAGGCTTGTTCGAGCAACACGTCGGAGCGACTTAGGTCGCCGGTCTTTTCAGCGCTCACGTGACAAGAGAATCCAAGGCGGTACCCGTTGGAATTCAACGAAAAGGTCAACTCTTAGAATGCGTCGCGAGCCTGTTGCGTTATCGCCGCAAAAGACCTTCGAACGATGTCGTTTTCACCAGAACCCACGCACGGCTCATCGAGCCGAACCGCAGTGCTGCTCGTTAACCTCGGCACGCCGGCTGCTCCCGACTCAGGCGCGGTGCGACGTTTCTTGCGCGAGTTTCTTAGCGATCGGAGGGTCGTCGATATCCCGCGGCTGATCTGGTGGCCGATTCTGTACGGCATCGTGCTGACGTTGCGTCCACCAAAAACGGCGGCCAGGTATGCGGCGATCTGGACCGAACAGGGCTCGCCGTTGATGGTTGTGAGCCGGCAACAGGCGCTGCTGCTGCGCGGCTATCTGGGCCATCGTGGGGTCGATGTCGACGTAGCCCTGGCGATGCGCTATGGCGAGCCGTCGATCAGCGCGGTGCTGCGGCAACTGCGGCAAAACAACACTGCGCGCGTCTTGCTGCTGCCGATGTATCCGCAGTACTCGGCGACAACTACGGCTTCGGTGTTCGATGCCGTCGCTCGCACGTTGAAGACGTTGCCAGATGGGCTTGAGCTGCGCTATGTCAGGCATTTTCACGACGATGCCGGCTACATCGGCGCGCTGAAGCGATCGGTGCTCGATCACTGGAAAAAATTGGGTCGGCTTGCCAAGGGTGAGAAGCTCGTTATCAGCTTCCACGGGGTGCCGAAGCGCACGCTGCTGCACGGCGACCCGTATCACGATGAATGTCAGAAGACGGGGCGGTTGCTCGCCGAAAGTCTTGGCCTGACCGAAGACGACTACCGGATTACGTTCCAATCGCGCTTTGGGCGCGCCGAGTGGCTGCAGCCGTACACCGCGACGACGCTACGTGAGCTCGCCGCTGACGGCGCCTCCCGAGTGGACGTTGTGTGCCCGGGTTTCGTTGCGGATTGCCTGGAAACTCTGGAAGAGATTGCGATCGAGGGCAAGCGGGAGTTTCAGGCGGCAGGCGGTAAGCAGCTTCACTACGTGCCCTGCCTAAATGACGCGCCCACCTTTATCACGGCGTTAGCGGACCTCGCCGAACATCACTTGCAGGGATGGCCGATCACGAGGCCTGCCCCTGGATGAGACAAACCGGAACTACGAAGGAGCCGCTCGCAGGATCAGCGCATTGCCGCTGACCTGCACGATGTCGCCCACGTTGAACCCCGTGGCCAGCTGCTGGATCGTGCGTAGCGAGCCGTCCAGCATCTGAACTTCAACGGTGTATGACGGCACCGAGTGCACGGTACGCCGCACGGCAACGACAGTTCCGCAGTCTGCGCACGCATAGACGACGACGGGTTTGTTGCCCGACGGTGTCGGCCGGGCATGGGAATTGATCAGCAGGATCATCCCAATCGCGGCCAGCCCGATCACGACGAGAGGGGTCTGCGCGGTGAAGGTGTCGTGCGCGCGGACATCGGCGCCTGCCTTCCTGGGCGATAGGGTCGGAACGATCGGGCGCTCTTGCATAGCCGCTTTGTAGCGGCCGGCAGCGATTGACGCATAGATCATCCGATCCCATGTTCCGGCGAAGGCGGTCAGTCGATAGCGCGAGGGAACTAAATCTGGCCAGGCCATCTTGAAAACCCTGTCGGCGACCCAACATCTTTCAACTCGTTGAGTAAAAAGAGATTTTTGGAGGAGCGATGTCCCGTCCGGACCATAATCCGGCCAACGAAGCACCCGCAGCCGAAGTCGTAGAGCGGGAAGCCGCGAATGCGCAGGCGCTCGGATCGGCGACCGTGGCCGAGGTAGAGGGCGAGTTGCAACAGGCTCTTGCCAAGGCAAACGAAAACTACGATTTGTTTGTGCGGGCGAAGGCTGAAACCGAGAACGTCCGCCGTCGTGGGCAGGAAGATGTCGCGAAGGCGTACAAGTTCGCGATCGAGTCGTTTGCCGAGGAGCTGCTGCCGGTTGTCGATTCGCTGGAAAAGGCCTTGCAGGCGAAAGACGCAACGCCGGAAGCGATGCGCGAAGGAATCGAGCTCACGTTGCGCCAGCTTGAAGCTGCCTTTGCAAAGGGCAACCTGAAGGAGATCAATCCGGCGGGCGAAAAATTCGATCCGCATTTTCATCAGGCGATTTCAATGGTGCCGGCCCCCGCGGGCGTGGCGCCGAACCATGTAGTAAACGTGCTGCAAAAAGGTTGGTTGATTGCCGATCGCGTATTGCGGCCCGCCCTTGTCACCGTAGCGCAGGCTTGAACTTGTTCACATTTACCTTACATCGGAACTAGGCAGTTCTGGCAAGCAGAACGACAGAATCGAGGAAGCAGAAAATGGCAAAGATCATCGGCATTGACCTCGGCACGACCAACTCCTGTGTGGCCATCATGGAAGGCGACCAGGTGCGCGTGATCGAGAACAGCGAAGGCGCTCGCACGACGCCGTCGATCGTCGCGTATCAGGAAGACGGCGAGATTCTGGTCGGCGCATCTGCCAAGCGGCAGGCGGTCACCAATCCCAAGAACACGTTGTATGCGATCAAACGGCTGATCGGCCGGCGCTTCGAAGAAAAGGAAGTACAAAAGGACATCAAGCTGATGCCGTACAAGATCGTCAAGGCGCCGAATGGCGACGCCTGGGTCGAAGTGCGCGGCAAGCAGATCGCGCCGCCGCAAGTCAGCGCCGAAATACTGCGCAAGATGAAGAAAACCGCCGAGGATTATCTCGGCGAGCCGGTGACCGAAGCGGTGATCACGGTGCCCGCGTATTTCAACGATTCGCAGCGGCAGGCCACGAAAGACGCCGGCCGCATCGCGGGTCTCGAAGTCAAGCGCATCATCAACGAGCCGACCGCGGCTGCGCTCGCATTCGGACTCGACAAGACCCACAAGGGTGACCGCAAGATCGCCGTGTTTGACCTCGGCGGCGGCACGTTCGACATCTCGATTATCGAAATCGCCGATGTCGAAGGTGAGAAGCAGTTCGAAGTGCTGTCGACCAACGGCGATACGTTCCTTGGCGGCGAAGACTTCGATCAACGCATCATCGATTACGTCATCGGTGAATTCAAGAAAGAGCAGGGGGTCGACCTCGGCAAGGACGTCCTCGCGTTGCAGCGTCTGAAAGACGCGGCTGAGAAGGCGAAGATCGAGCTGTCGTCGAGCCAGCAGACCGAGATCAATCTGCCGTACGTCACAGCCGACGCTTCCGGACCGAAGCATCTGAACATCAAGCTGACGCGCGCCAAGCTCGAGTCGCTGGTCGAGGACCTGATCGAAAAGACGATCGAGCCGTGCCGTATCGCGATCAAGGATGCCGGTATTAAGGCCAGCGAAATCCAAGACGTGATCTTGGTCGGCGGCATGACGCGCATGCCGAAGGTGCAGGAAAAGGTCAAGGAATTCTTCGGCAAGGAGCCGCGCAAGGATGTGAACCCAGACGAAGCAGTGGCAGTCGGTGCCGCGATCCAGGGTCAGGTCCTGTCGGGCGAGCGCAAGGACGTGCTGCTGCTCGACGTCACTCCGCTGTCGCTCGGCATCGAAACGCTGGGCGGTGTGATGACCAAGATGATCCAGAAGAACACGACGATACCCGACCAAATTCCAGCAAACGTTCTCGACGGCTGATGACAACCAGCCGGCGGTGACGATCAAGGTGTATCAGGGTGAGCGCGAAATGGCGGGCGGCAACAAGCTGCTCGGCGAGTTCAACCTGGAAGGCATTGCGCCGGCGCCGCGCGGCATGCCGCAGATCGAGGTCGCGTTCGACATCGACGCCAACGGCATCCTGCACGTCGGTGCCAAGGACAAGGCAACCGGCAAGGAAAACAAGATCACGATCAAGGCCAACTCGGGCCTCACGGAAGCCGAGATCCAAGCGATGGTCAAGGACGCCGAAGCCAACAAGGCCGAGGATCACAAGCGCTTCGAGCTTGCGCAGGCGCGTAACGCCGCCGATGCGAGCGTGCATCAGATTCGCAAGTCGCTGACCGAGCACGGCGACAAGCTCGACGCAGGTGAGAAAGAGAAGATCGAAGCCGCGATCAAGGATGTCGAAGAAGCGCTTAAGACCGACGACAAGGATGCGATCGAGGCAAAGACCGCGACGCTGATGACCGCTTCGCAGAAGCTGGGCGAGAAGATGTACGCCGATGCGCAGCAGGCGGCGGGTGCCGCAGCCGCCGCGCAGCCTGAAGCGGCAACGGCCGATGCGACTGCGAACAACGAGGATGTTGTTGACGCGGACTTTAAAGAGGTCAAACGCGGATAACTCTGCGCTTTGACTCGCCGAGTTCGAGCGGACGATATGTCTCGCTCAACTCGGCGTTTTGCGTTGGTGGGGATTGAGGGTAATGGCGAAGCGGGACTACTACGACGTTCTTGGCGTCGGCAAGAGTGCGTCGGACGAAGACATCAAGAAGGCTTATCGCAAGCTTGCGATGAAGCATCACCCTGATCGTAATCAGGGAAAGGGCGACGAAAAATCAGCCAAAGCCTCCGAAGAAAAATTCAAGGAGGCCAAGGAAGCCTACGAGATGCTCTCCGACCCGCAGAAGAAGGCCGCGTATGACCGCTTCGGCCATGCGGGAGTCGATCCGAACATGGCTGGAGGTTTTGGCCGCAGCGCCGGGCCAGATGGCTTCGGCGGCTTCGCCGATGCGTTCGGAGATATTTTCGGCGACATCTTCGGTGCCGGCGCGGGACGCGCGGGCGGCCGCAGCGCTGTTTATCGGGGCGCGGACCTGCGCTACAGCATGGACCTCACGCTCGAGCAGGCGGCAAACGGCTTCGCCACCGAGATCCGCGTGCCGAGTTGGGAAGCATGCGAAGTGTGCAAGGGCTCGGGCGCCAGGCCGGGTACGAGCGCCAAGACCTGCGGCACGTGTAACGGCTCAGGCAACGTGCGCATGTCGCAAGGCTTTTTTTCGATTCAGCAGACGTGTCCGGCATGCCATGGCTCCGGCAAAGTCATCTCAGATCCCTGCTCCAATTGCAGCGGCGCCGGCCGCGTCAAGCAGAACAAGGTGCTCGAAGTCAGCATCCCGGCGGGCATCGATGAAGGCCAGCGTATTCGATTGAGCGGCAAGGGTGAGCCTGGGATGAACGGCGGACCGCCGGGTGATCTGTATGTCGAGATCCATATCAAGCCGCACGATGTGTTTCAGCGCGACGGCGACGATCTGCACTGCGAAGTGCCGATCGGGTTCCCGACTGCGACGATAGGCGGCGAGATAGAAGTGCCGACGCTCGGCGGCAAGGCGAGCATCAACATCACCGAAGGCACGCAGACCGGCAAGACGTTTCGGTTGCGCGGAAAAGGCATCAAGGGCGTGCGTGCCAGTTATCCCGGTGATTTGTACTGCCACATCGTGGTCGAGACCCCAGTGCGACTGACCGACAAGCAGAAGAAATTGCTACGCGAGTTCGATGATTCGCTGGCGAGGGCGGTCAGAAACACTCACCTCGCTCAAAGAGCTTCGTCGACAAGATGAAGGGATTCTTCACCGCCGAGTAGGGGTGGTCGTGCGTGCGCCAGCGCGACGATCCATTTGCATTAGCTCGATCAGGTAATCGCTCGATCAGGTCATCAAAGGTCCGTTACGGCTCGCTATCATTTGTCGTAGGTGAGCATGCGGTTCGTCGCGGTTTCTTGCGCACCAGGTTCAGAGGTAAACGGTTGGCTCACAGTTTGCGGCTTTCGAAAGCAGGCGCCACGGCGCTCTTCTTCACACTGACATTGTCGGCGTGTGGCGGCGGGTCCGATGATACGGCATCACCGACTGGTGCAACCCCCTCACCGTCACCGACACCGGCTCCAACTCCACCGCCTCCTGCTCCCCCGCCTTCACCCCCTCCACGCCACCCGCTCCGCCGCCGGCGTCCGCATCGCTTACGTGCCCGACCGCCACCGGCCGCATCCTGACCGTCGGGCCGAGCGGGCAGTACACGACGATTCGCGCGGCTGCGGCCGCCTCGCAGAACGGCGACACGATCCATATCACCGCAGGTGACTATCGCGGCGACGTTGCTACCTGGGACGCCAACAATCTGACGATCTGCGGCATCGGCGGGCGCGCAAAGCTGTATGCCAACGGAGCGCATGAGAGATGGCAAAGGCATCTGGGTCATTCGCGGAAGCAACACCACCGTTTACAGCGTCGAGTTTCACGATGCCAAGGTGCCCGATCAGAACGGCGCCGCCATTCGCCAGGAAGGGCCGACCCTGACGCTGCGCGATACCGGTTTCTACGACAACGAGAACGGCATTCTCAGCGACGACGGCATCAACTCGACGATCACCATCGAGTACTCCGAGTTCGCACGCAACGGCTTCGGCGACGGCTACACGCACAACATCTACATCGGGCAAATCGGACTGCTGAACGTCCGCTACAGCTTCTTCCACGAAGCGAAGAGTCGGTCATAACCTGAAGACGCGCGCGCGCGAGAACATCATTGAGAACAGTTACTTCGCGGACGGTGGCAACGGCACGTCGAGTTACCTGCTGAACTTCGACAACGGCGGCCGCGTGGTCGTGCGCGGCAACCTGCTGCACAAGGGTCCGCAACGCCGCCAATTCGATCCTGATTACGCACTACGCGAACATCTGGGGCGCCAACTACAACTCGCTGACGCTCGAGCACAACACGTTGGTGTCAACCTATTCCGGCGGCCGTTTCATCGACGTCGGCACCGGAGCGGCGGTCACGCTGACCGCGAATATCTTCGCGGGCACCAACAATCCGTCGCTGCTCGGCGGTGGAACGGCAACGCAGACGAGCAATGTCGTCACCGAATGCAACGCAGATTCCCGGTGCATCCAACGTTGCCGCGCCCAACTTCTGGCCCGCCGCCGCCCTGCTGCCACAGCTGAATCTGCCGACGAGCATCGTGTCCGCGTACACCAACGATTCGCCGCGCCCCTACGCAGTGCGCGCCATCACCGGCACCACGCGCATGATCGGCGCGCTGCAGTCCGCGCCCTAGCACTGGGCGGCGTGGGCGATTGGTCCGGTCGCGCCTGCGATCAACGCAGTAGTGCCACGCTCTTGATTTGCGCCCATAACAGCTGACCCGGCTCGATCCTTAGATTCCTGCGCGACCGCTCCGTGATGCGCGCAACCAGCGGTGTGCTGCCGATGTCGAGTTTCACCAGCACCTGTCCGGGCTTGTTAGCGGCCGACAGCTCGACTACGCGGCCCGACAACAGATTGAGAAAACTACTCTCCTCGGCCTTGTGGGTCGCAAGGCTCACGTCGCTGGCTTGAATGCGGATGCGGAGGCGGTGCCCGGGAGACTCAGCGCACCGCGCTACGAATATGTTGCCGCCCGGAAAATCCAGCCGGCTCAGGTGATCGGCGTCATCATGCAGTCCAACTACTGCGTCAATGACCACCCCGGTGTCGTCGGCGAAGGCGCCGGCCAGGTCGAGACGCGCCAACGTCTCGTGCACTCCACCTTGCGCAATCGCGCGCCCTTCAACGAGAAGTAACACGTGATCAGCCACGCGCGCCACTTCGTCAGGCGAATGACTAACGTAGAGCACCGGAATATCCAGATCGTCGTGCAAGCGCTGCAGATAAGGCAGGATTTCCTGCTTGCGCGCGAGATCGAGAGAGGCCAGCGGTTCGTCCATCAGTAGCAGGCGCGGGCTGACCGCGAGCGCACGCGCAATCGCCACACGCTGACGCTCGCCGCCGGAAAGACTGTCCGGTGAACGGTCCAACAGAGTGCCGATGTCGAGCAATTCGATAACCGACTGCAGAGCGATCGTGCGCTGCGCGGGCGAGACACGTTTGACTCCGTATTCGAGATTCTTGCGCACGCTTAGGTGCGTGAACAGGCTCGCCTCCTGAAACACATAGCCCAGCCGACGGCGGTATGTCGGCAGGAACATCGATTCGTCCTGCCAGGTTTCACCGTGCACCGACAGAAAGCCGTTCGGCGCCAGTTGCAACCCGGCTATACAGCGCAGCAACGTCGTCTTGCCGGAGCCCGAATGACCGAAGAGTGCCGTCACACCTCGTCCGGGCAGATTCAAGTTCACGTCTAAAGTGAACTCCGACCAACTCAATTTAAATCGAGCCCGGATGTCTTTGGCGACGCTCACGCGCTTCTCTTCTTGCGGCTGGAGTTGTACAGCGCTAGCAGCACCAGAAAGGAAAAGATCACCATCGTCGCGGCGAGCCAGTGCGCCTCGGTGTACTCGAGCGCCTCTACGTGGTCATAGATTTGGACCGACACGACACGCGTCTTGTCCGGAATGTTGCCGCCGATCATCAACACCACTCCGAACTCGCCGACGGTGTGTGCAAAGCCCAGGATGGAAGCCGTAATGAAGCCCGACTTGGCTGATGGCAGCGCAACCGAAAAGAAGCGGTCCCAAGCGTTAGCCCGCAGCGTTGCGGCCACTTCCAACGGGCGGTCACCGATGGACTCGAAAGCATTCTGAATCGGCTGCACCACGAACGGCATCGAGTAAAAAACAGACGCCACGACTAAGCCCCAGAAAGTAAATGGAAGCAGGCCGATGCCCATTGACTGTGTGATCTGGCCGACCGGACCGCTGGGTCCCATTAACAGCAGCAGGTAGAAGCCGAGCACGGTCGGAGGCAGCACCAGTGGTAGCGCGACCACCGCGCCGATCGGACCCTTGACCCACGATTTGGTGCGTGCCAGCCACCACGCGATGGGTGTGCCGATCAGAAGCAGCAGGATCGTGACGACGGTCGCCAAGCGCAGCGTGAGCCAGATGGCGCCCAGATCGGAGTGGCTGAACCCCATGCGCGGGTATCGTCAGACGCCGTAACCGAATGATCGAATGACGGTCTTCACCTTGTCCGTTTTCAAATACTTGAGCAGCGCTTCGGCAGCGGGGTTGCCGCGGCCCGAATTTAGAAGGATCGCGTCCTGCCGAATCGGTTCGTGCATGTCGGCTGGAATCTGCCACGCCGAGCCTTCGGTCACCTTACCGTCTTTCATGACTTGAGATAACGCCACGAAGGCAAGGTCGGCGTTGCCGGTTTGCGCGAACTGAAAAGTCTGCGCAATGTTCTCGCCTTGCACAAACTTTGGCTCAACGATCGAGAGAAGTCCGAGCTTAGTCAGAGTCTCGATCGCAGCCCTGCCGTACGGCGCCGTCTTCGGATTGGCGATCGCCAACTTGTTGAACTTGCCGCTCTTAAGCACCGCGCCGTTGGCATCCACAAGCCCGGGCTTGGCGGACCACAGCACAAGGCTGCCGATCGCATACGTGAAGCGACTCGCCGGCTCGGCAAGCCCTTCTTGCGCCAGCTTGGCCGGAGTTTCGTCGTCGGCGGAAAACAACACCTGGAACGGCGCGCCGTTCTTGATTTGCGCATAGAACCTTCCCGTCGAGCCGAACGCCAGCTTCGCTTTATGGCCAGTGTCCCTTTCGAAATCGGTGGCGATGACATTCATCGGTGCCGTGAAGTTGGCAGCCACCGCCACGTTGACTTCTTCGGCATGGGCGGACAGCGAGAGCAGTAGGGCGCAGCCTGCCAGGGGCTTGATGAGCGTCATGGGGCGTTGTTATTGCAATCTCATATGTTCGCTTGGAAATAGGATAGCAGCTTGCGTCCGGCGTTGCTTCAATCACGCGCGGATCGGTCGACCGGCTCGCGCTCGCCGATGGCATGCGCGTAGGGCGCTTGATGAAGTCGGTTGCCCTCGATGCCGGTGCCTTGGCAATCGCGGGTGGACGTGCCGCTACGCTCGTTTCCGCGGCGGTGAGCGACGAGCGGTTGACCGTGCCCGCGCCGAACGGCTCGCGGCGTTGAGTTCCTGCACGGCGGCAGCCGTTGCCTGCGTCGCGCGTCGATGTAACGCACGATAAAGCGCTATCACACGCTCACCGAAAGGTGTTAGCTGCGTACTGCCTTCCACGTTACGGCCGGGCAGAGACACACTGACAGGCTCAGCGAACATCTCGTTGGTCGCCGCAAGCAGCTCCCACGCACGCTTGTACGACATATCCATTGCGCGCGCAGCCGCAGCAAGCGAGCCGGTACGCGCAATGTGTTCGAGCAGCTCGACTTTGCCGTGACCAAGCCAGCCCCGCTCAAGTTCGACACGCAGCTTGAGGTAAGCAGACATGAACCGGCAGCGCTAACGAATGGAATAACCGGTCGGCCGCCAGACGCTGTCTTCGAACGCAAGCGTGATCAGCTCTTCAGCGTCCTCTTTCTTTTCGAAGTTGGTGCGATAGCGCACTGTGACGTACTGCCCGTCCGGGGCTCCCGCTAGGGATGTCTTGTACGCGGCTAATTCAACTTTGCGCGACTTCACCACTCCGAATGGCGCGCGGGTCGACGGTAGGCCGTCTGTCCATTGCTCCCGCGTGACGCGCTGGCGAAAAAGTTTTGCGCACTCGTCCCATGCCTTGCCGTATTCACCTCGATCGAGCAAGCCCAACCACTTTTCGCCGGCAGCCTGCGCGGCGAGTTCCCTGAACGCATTCGATGAATCCCCGGCCGGCATCGTGACCGACACGCCGGACGTCGTTGAGGGTGCCGATTTCATTTGCGCGAAAACCGTCGCGGAACAGAGCGAGAAAAGGATCGTCAGTAAGCGAATCGCGGTCATCAGTTCAGCTCGTTTCATAGGCCAATCGAATGTAAATGGGCGCGAACGGCACGGCTTGAGTGATGTCGATCAACTCTTCGCGCGCAAGTTCCAGCAAGGCCAGAAAATGCACGATCGCGACGGCGACGCCGCGCGCCGCGTCGAACAGATCACCAAACTCTACGAACTTCGTACCCTGCATCCTCTTCAGAATAAGACTCATGTGCTCGCGCACCGATAGCTCTTCGCGGCTGATGTGGTGACGCGCAGTAAGCTCGGCGCGCCTCAGAACGTCGGCCCATGCATTGCGCAGGTCGACCGCGTTAACGGCCGGGAAACGCCTCTCGACCGACTGTTCAATGACGACTGCCGCGGGCAGGAAATCGCGCCCGACTCTTGGCAGCTCGTCGAGCTGTTGTGCTGCAAGCTTGATCCGCTCGTACTCAAGCAGCCGGCGTACCAGCTCGGCGCGCGGATCCTCGGCCTCGTCAGCGCCATCGGACTTGCGCGCCGGGAGCAGCATGCGCGACTTGATCTCGATCAGCAGCGCCGCCATCAGCAGATACTCAGCAGCGAGCTCCAGATTGGTGCCGCGAATCTGATCGATGTAGGTCAGGTACTGCAGGGTCAACGGCGCCATCGGAATGTCGAGCACGTTGAAGTGCTGCTTGCGAATCAGGTACAGCAGCAGATCGAGCGGACCTTCGAACGCCTCGAGAAAGATCTCGAGCGCGTCGGGCGGGATATACAAATCGTCGGGCAGCTTGAACAGCGGCTCGCCATAAAGCCGGGCGAGTGCGACGCCGTCCACCGTATCGGGCGTGCTGTCGGCGGCCGGATACTCAAGTGCGGTCGCGGACTCGAACTCTACTGACGACACTTGGTTCAACTACTTTGCCTTGGTCTGATACACGTAGGCCGGCTGCGGAACATCGGACTCCTCGTAGCGCCGGTACAAATCGGCGTCGATGTCCTTGTCCCAGAAAATCGCGCGGCCTATGTCTTGTCCCCGCTCGATCGTCGGATCTTTCTTCTTAAGTTCACGCAGAAAGCGCGTGATGTCGGATTCGTAAGCTCTTTGCATGGGACGCTATTTCTGAGAAGTTCAGCGGATTTTAGGCGCTCGCCAGCAATGCGCTGGCCCGCGACAACGCGGTCGGCATGTCGGACACGACGTTTTCGGCGCCGAGCCGTTCGACAAACCCGGAGCGCGCCAGCATCGACGATGGCTGTTCGTGCGGGCCGGCAAGGATCAAGGTGCCCCCCTGGCGGGCAAGCTGCCTGCGCAAGGTGTCCAACGCATCCACGCCCGTCGTGTCAAGCGAGATTAACAGAGCCAAGTCAAAGATGATGACCCGCGGTGCCTGCGCGCCGACGTAGCGGGATGGGTCGGTGATCGCTTCGAATTTCGACACCGCACCGAAGAACAGCGAACCGTATAAGCGATACGCCTCAACGCCGGGCGGAGCTGCCGGCGCGATCGCAACCGGCTCGATGCGTGTGATCTGCGAGATCCGGTAGATGAAGAACAGGCTGGCCAGGATCAGTGCCGACCTCGACCGCAACGGTGATGTCGAAGATCACCGTCAGGAAGAATGTCGCCAGCAGGATCGTGCGATACGTGATCGGAAAGTTCTTGAGTCGCGCGAATTCGTGCCACTCGCCCATGTTCCACGCCACCAACATCAGAATCGCTGCCAGTACCGCCAGCGGAACGTTTGCAGCGAGCGGTGCCGCGATCAGCACGATCGCGAGCAGAGTCAGCGCGTGAATGATTCCCGCGATCGGGCTCACCGCGCCGCTTTTCATGTTGGTCACGGTGCGCGCAATCGTGCCGGTCGCCGGAATGCCGCCGAAGAGCGGCGTGACAAAGTTGGCCACTCCCTGCGCCATCAGTTCCTGGTTGGGATCGTGCCGGTCGTCGATCAACTTGTCGGCAATGCGCGCGCATAGCAGCGACTCGACTGCTCCGAGCAACGCAATCGTCATCGTCGGCGCGACCAGCTGCTTGACGAGCTCCCACGAGAAAGTAGGCAACTCGAGCGACGGCAGTTGCTGCGGTATTCCGCCAAACTTGCTGCCGATGGTTTCGACCGGCAAGTCGAACACCGCTACTACGGTGGTCGCAAGCAGAAGCGCCACGATCGTTCCCGGGAACATGCCTGACGAAACGCTGCCCTCGCGGCGTGATGTGCGGCGAGGAAAGCCGGGGCCAGAGCAAGCATCAGCGCGAGCGACGCGGCAGCGATCGCGACCGCGTAGAGGTTGATCGTTCCGAGTGACAAGCCGATCAGCTGCGCCTGCTGAAAGAAGTCGGCCGGCATGCGGTCGATCGAAAGCCCAAGAAAGTCCTTCAGCTGCGACACGATGATCAGCACCGCGATGCCGTTGGTGAAGCCGATGACGATCGAGACCGGAATGAAGCGGACCAGATAGCCAAGACGCGTCAGGCCCATGCGCGAACAGCAATACGCCCGCGCACATCGTCGAGATCAACAGGTTGGCGAAACCGTACTTCGCGATGATTCCGTAGATGATGACGACGAACGCGCCGGCCGGCCCGCCGATCTGCACGCGCGAACCACCGAGCGCGGAGATCAGAGAATCCCGCGATGATCGCGGTGAAAAGGCCTTGCTCAGGCTTGGCTCCGCTGGCGATGCCGAATGCCATCGCCAGCGGCAGCGCAACGATGCCGACCGTTACACCGGCCGACAGATCTTTGACGAATCGAGCGCGGTCGTAGTCGCGCAAGCGAATCGAGCAGATAGGGTCGAAACGGGGCGAGTTGCAGTCGCGCCAGTCGCGCTCGCCATTGCGCCAACAGATGCCTCTGCTGCCATAGCCCTGTCGAGTCGCTACTTCACTCGCATGCCCGGCTGTGCACCAGGGTGCGGATCGAGCAGATAGAGTCCCGGATGTTGCTTTTCGTCGGCGTGGCTCGCTGCGAGCACCATGCCTTCGCTGACGCCGAACTTCATCTTGCGCGGCGCGAGGTTCGCGACCAGCACGGTCAGCTTGCCGACCAGGTCTTCAGGCTTGTAGGCCGACTTGATGCCGGCGAATACGGTTCGACTTTCGCCATCGCCGACATCGAGCGTCAGCTTGAGCAGCTTATCGCTGCCGTCGACAAGCGCCGCATCGACGATCTTCGCGATGCGCAGGTCGATCTTGCTGAAGTCGTCGATCGAGATCGTGTCGGCGATCGCTTTGCCGCCGGGCAACGGCGTTGGCGCTGGCTCTTCGGCGGGCGGCTCGAACAGCGCGTCGAGCTGCTTCGGCTCGACGCGGGTCATCAGGTGCTTGTACGGCGCAATCGGTCGAGGCGCGCGTCAGGTCGTCCCAGATCGAAATCTCGATCCATGCCGAAGAAGTTCGCGAGCGACGCGCTCGGCGGTCGCCGGCAACACGGGCGCCAGGCATGACTGAGTCAGCAGCTGTGAAGCACGGCAGCGCGCTTGAACAGACGTGCTGCAGCTCGTCGCGCCGCGCCGGATCCTTGGCCAGTTCCCACGGCTGAGCAGCATCGAAGCATTCGTTGACGCGGTCGGCAATGCTCATGATCGTCGCGCAGAGCCTTGCCAAATTCGCGCGCTTCGTAGCGCCTCGGCGATCTCTTCGTCGACCCGATCGCGCCGAGCAGCTTCGACCAGCGATCGAGTCGGTCCGCTCCGGTTCGACGCCAGTTGCACCGTCGAAGTGTCTGAGTGAGAAAACTCGCGGCCCGGCTCGCGATGTTGACGTATTTGCCGATCAGATCGCTGTTGACACGCAGCAGGAAGTCGTCCGGATTGAAGTCGATATCTTCGACCCGACCGTTCAACTTCGCCGCCACGTAGTAGCGAAACCACTCCGGATTCATGCCGAGCTCGAGGTAGCGCAGCGGGTCGATGCCGGTGCCGCGGCTCTTGCTCATCTTGTCGCCGCTGACGGTGATGAAGCCGTGCACGTAGACGTTGTCCGGCACCTTGCGGCCGGAAAAGTGCAGCATCGCCGGCCAGAACAGCGTGTGGTGGTAGATGATGTCCTTGCCGATGAAATGGATCTGCTCGACATCGTCGGCGCCGACGAACTCGTCGAAGGTGCGCGATTCGCCGCGCGCCCGGGCCTTGCCGCTGTCGAAGTACGCCTTCAGCGATGCCAGGTAGCCGATCGGCGCGTCGAGCCACACGTAGAAGAACTTGCCCGGCGCATCGGGAATCGGGATGCCGAAGTACGGCGCGTCGCGCGAGATGTCCCAGTCGGCGAGGCCTTTGCCGTCCGGTCCGAGCCATTCCTGCGTCTTGGCGTAGACCTCTGGCTGCAGCGTCTTCTCGCCGTGGCGGTTGCTGCCGGCGGTCCAGTCGCGAAGGAATTGCGACGCAGCGCGGATCCGACAGCCGGAAGAAGTAGTGCTCGGACTTGCGCAGCTCCGGTCGCGCGCCGGTCAGCACCGAATACGGATCGATCAGGTCGGTCGGCGCGTAGGTCGAGCCGCACACCTCGCAGTTGTCGCCGTACTGGTCCTTCGCACCGCACTTCGGACACGTGCCCTTGATGTAGCGGTCGGGCAGGAACATGCCTTTGACCGGATCGTAGAACTGCTCGATCGTGCGCGCGTCGATCAGCCCCTCGCGCTTCAGCGCGCGGTAGATCGACTGCGACAGCTCGACGTTCTCCGGCGAATCGGTCGTGTGCCAGTGATCGAAGCCGACATGAAAGCCGTCGAGGTACTGCTGGCCGCGCCGCGCGCATCTCGTCGATGAACTGCTGCGGCGTCTTGCCGGCCTTCTCGGCGGCGATCATGATCGGCGCGCCGTGCGCGTCTTCGGCGCCGACGAAGTGCACCTCGTGCCGCGCATCTTCTGGAAACGCACCCAGATGTCGGCCTGGATGTACTCCATGATGTGGCCGATGTGCAGCCGGCCGTTTGCGTACGGCAGCGCGGTGGTGACGAACAGACGTCGCTTCATTGAGCGCGGCATTGTAAGTGCCGCGTGCGCGACCCTTATCCCTCCGTACGCAAGCGATAGCCGACGCCGATCTCGGTCAGCAGAAACTGCGGTTGCGTTGGATCGGGTTCGATCTTCTGCCGCAACTGCTTCATGTAGACGCGCAGGTAGTGCGGCTGCTCCACATGATCGGGTCCCCATACTTCGCGCAGTAGCTGCCGTTGCGTGACGACCATCCCGCCTTGCTTGGCCAATGCAGCGAGTAGCCGATACTCGATCGGTGTGAAGTGCAGCGGCGCGCCCGCCCGAGTGGCGGTTCGGCGCGCCAGATCGACCGTTACATCACCGAGATGCAGCGGCTCGAACTCCTGGCCCGGCACCTGCGCCGAGCGGCGCAACGCCACGCGCAGCCGCGCGAGCAATTCGGGCACCGAGAACGGCTTCGTTACATAGTCATCGGCGCCGGCGTCGAGCGCGCGAATTTTCTGTTGCTCTTCGGTGCGTGCCGACAGCACGACGATCGGTAGTGCAGACCATTCGCGAATGCCGCGCACCACGTCGTGACCTTCCGCGTCCGGCAACCCGAGGTCGAGCACGACGACATCTGGCTTGTGGTTGGCCGCCTCGATTAACGCGCGAGCCGCGGTATCCGCCTCGATCACGCGAAACCCTCCTTCGAGCGCGGTGCGCAGCAGCCGGCGCAGCTGCGGCTCGTCATCGACGATCAGCACCGAGTGCTGCGCGTGGGTCATTTCCTACGCGACTTCTTCATGCACGGCAGGCGCTTGTTCCGATAGCGGCATGGTGACGACGAACAGCGCGCCCGCCAGCGGGAATTCGTTCGGCGCGTATCTCGCCGCCGTGCGCATGTGCGATCGCCCGGCAGATCGCGAGCCCGAGTCCGACGCCGCCTCCGCTGCGTGCATCGGCGCGGGCTCGAGTTGCGACGTCTCCGCGCTGAAATTTGTCGAATAGACGATCGGGATCGAGATCGGCTGGGAAGCCAGGGCCGTCATCGATAACCGCGATTTCTATTTCATCGCGATGGTGTTCGGCCCGGACGGTAACGTGCGTGCCGGCCGGCGTATGCCGCGCAGCGTTTTCGAGCAGATTCGAGAGCAGTTGTGCCAGCAGCACGGGATCGGCCTTGATCAACGGCAGATCGTCGGGAATTATCACCCTGACTTTGTGCTGTGCAAGCACGCTCGCCAAGCGGCGCAGCGTGCTGCCGATTATTTCGTCGAGCGAAACCCATTCTGTATTCAGCTTAAGTTCGCCCGATTCAAGCCGCGTCATATCGAGCACGTTCGCGATCAGCTGCGTCATCTGTGCCGCCTCGTCGACGACAGTCTGCGCAAGCTCGCGCTGTTGTTGCTCGCTCAACTTTGACTCGGGTGCAGCGAGCGCACTGGCCGCACCACCGATCACCGCCAGCGGTGTGCGCATGTCATGGGAAATCGCGGCGAGCAGGCTGCTGCGCACCGACTCGGCCTCCGCGGCGACGGCCGACGATTGCGCGCTGTCTGCCAGCTCGGCGCGTTCCAGCGCTAGCGCGAGTTGCGATGCAAATGTTTCCAACAGGTGCGCTTGCTCCGGCAGCAGAATCCGGCGCGGATTGGCAGGCAGCACCGCAAGCACGCCGAGCGCGCCGCGCTTTGCATCGCTCGCTTCCAGCGGCAAGTAACGTGCGGCCGCGCCAGGCAGTGTGTCGGTGCCGAGGCCCGCGGGTTGTTTGTGGTCCTGCACCCATTGCGCGACCGGCAGATCGGCACTGCGCAGCGATGCCGGCTCGGGTATTGCGCGTGGGTACTGCAGTTTGCGCTGCGCATCGGGTAACAGCACGACGCATTGCGACTCGAACACTTCGCCGATATGGCGCACCGCGACGCGCGCCATACTGTCGATGCCGCGCGTCGCGGCCAGTTCACGGCTCATCGCATACAGCAGCGCAGTGCGGCGCTCGCGGTGTCCGGCGACACGCGCTTGCAGCCGTACGCTGTTCATTAGCTGCGCGATGATGATTCCGACGCTCATCAGCACCGCAAATGTGATCAGGTACTGGCCATCGGCGATATTGAGAGTGAACAGTGGCGTAACGAAGAAAAAGTTAAACGCAAGCGTGCTGGCGATCGACGCCGATACTGCCGGCCCGCGGCCCAATCGCAGCGCGACCAGCGCGATCGTTAGCAGATAGATCATCACAACGTTGGGCTCGTTCAAAATCGGCTCAGCAAACCAGGCGATTGCAGTTGCGGCGGCCACTGCCACTAACGCGAACAGATAGCCCGGCCAGCGCTGCTTGCCTGATGACGGCGCTGCGAAATACGCCGCGCTCCGCACGAGCAACGGATTGCGCGCGAGCCGCAGCGCTTCGGTCGTTTTCACGATCGTTACGTCGATTCCGCGCGCGCGTGCAAGCACATGATCGACGGTCGAAGGTTTCAACCAGCGCGCAATTCCGCGCCGGCTCGGTTCACCGAGCAGAACGCGCGTGACGTTGCGCGTGCGTGCGTAGTTGAGCAGTTCGGCGCCGACGGTTGGACCGCCGAGCGTAATCGTCTCGGCACCGAGGGTTTCGGCAAGGTTGAGCCAGGCAATGCGGCGGTTTCGCTCGGCTTCGGGCAAACGGATCAGATTCGGCGTTTCAACATAGACGACGATCCACGGCGCGTGCAGCGCGATGGCGAGCCGCTTGCCCGCACGCACCAAGGTCTCGCCATCGCTGGTCGGACCGACGCCGACCAGAATCCGCTCGCCAGCTGCCCACGGGACGGCGATGCCTTCAGCCGCGCGATAGCGATCCATCGCTGCGTCGACGCGCTCGGCGGTCTTGCGCAGCGCGAGCTCGCGCAAAGCGATCAGGTTGCCTTTGCGGAAAAAGTTGTCGAGTGCGACCCGTACGCGCTCGGGTACGTAGACCTTGCCTTCGCGCAGGCGCTGCAGCAGTTCGTCGGGCGGCAGATCGACCAGCTCGACCTCATCGGCCGATTCGAACACGCTGTCCGGCACGGTTTCCTGCATGCGCACCGAAGTGATGCCGGCAACGACGTCGTTCAGGCTCTCGAGGTGCTGCACGTTGACCGTGGTCCACACATCGATGCCAGCATTGCGCAGCTCTTCGATATCCTGCCAACGCTTGGCGTGCCGGCTGCCCACTACGTTGGTGTGCGCAAGCTCATCGACCAGTATCAAGGCGGGGCGACGCACGAGCGCGGCGTCGAGATCGAACTCGCGCATGTACGACGCGCCGTCGGACATCATCTGCCAGGGGATCGTCTCGAGGCCTTCGAGTAGACGCTCGGTTTCAGCGCGGCCATGCGGTTCGACGTAGCCGACCACTATGTCGGCGCCTTCCGCCTTCTTGCGTTGCGCCGCTTCCAGCATCGCGTACGTCTTGCCGACGCCCGCAGTGGCACCGAAGAAGATCTTTAGCTTGCCGCGCCGCTCGCTGCGCTCCTGCGCCTGCACCTCCGCAAGAAGGGCATCGGGGTCAGCGCGGCGGTCTTGCATTCCGCTAGTGTCCTGCATTGATGGAACAGGACACTAGCGTATGCGATTCTGCCGGCGGTGGCGCCGGCGGTGTTGCCATTCAATGATCGCTGCGGCGAGCAGCAACGGAATCAGCAGCGCGCCCAGCAGAAGCGCGATGTTTCCGAGCGCCCAGTCCATCGTCTAGCGCAGCGCATCCAATTCGCGGTTGAGCAACAACACGTTGACTCTCGGCTCCCCCAGCACGCCAAGTTGGCGGCCCTCGGTATGGCGTGCGACCAGCGTTCGCACGCGGCCCGAGTCGACATTGCGAGCGCGTGCGACACGGTTCACCTGATACTCCGCAGCCGCGGGGCTGATATGCGGATCGAGTCCGCTCGCAGATGCCGTGACGAGATCGAGCGGCACTGGCGACTTGTTGTTCGGATCGGCTTTGCGCAGTGCATCGATCCGCTGTTCCACCGCTTCGGTCAACGCAGGATTGGTCGGACCTTGGTTCGATCCGCTTGATCCCAGTGCGTTGTACGGCTGCGGCGAAGTGGCGGACGGGCGGCTCCAGAAATAGCGCGGGTCCGAAAACGGCTGCCCGATCAATGCCGAACCCACCGCCTTGCCGTCGGCGACGATCAAGCTGCCGTTGGCCTTGTCGCTCATCAACGCTTGCGCGATGGCAGTGACTACGCCCGGGTAGATAAGCCCGGTGAGCACAGTCATCAGCAGGAAAATCCACAGCGCTGTTGTTAGATCACGTTTCATCATGCTTCCTATGCAAGTCCGAGTCCGACCAGCAAGAGGTCGATTATCTTGATGCCGATAAACGGCACGATCAGTCCGCCGAGCCCGTAAATCAGCAGATTTCTGCGCAGCAGCCTCGAAGCAGTGTCGGGTCGTGCCGCGATGCCCTGCAGCGCCAGCGGAATCAGCGCGACGATGATCAGCGCGTTGAAAATGACCGCCGACAGAATCGCCGAAGATGGCGACGCAAGATTCATCACGTTGAGCGCGTTCAGTTGCGGATAGGTCGCCGCAAACGCGGCCGGGATGATCGCGAAATATTTCGCAACGTCGTTGGCAATCGAAAATGTCGTCAACGAGCCGCGCGTAATCAGCATCTGCTTGCCGATCTCGACTACTTCGATCAACTTGGTCGGATTCGAATCGAGGTCGACCATGTTGCCGGCTTCCTTCGCCGCCTGTGTGCCGCTGTTCATCGCGACTGCGACGTCGGCTTGCGCCAGCGCTGGCGCATCGTTGGTTCCGTCGCCGCACATTGCAACCAGTCGGCCGCCGGCTTGCTGATCGCGGATCAACTTCAGCTTCGCTTCCGGCGTGGCTTCGGCGAGGAAATCGTCGACCCCCGCTTCGGCTGCGATCGCTGCCGCAGTCAACCTGTTGTCGCCGGTGATCATCACGGTCTTGATGCCCATGCGGCGCAATTGCGCAAAGCGCTCCTTGATGCCGCCTTTGACGATGTCGCGCAGCTCGATGACGCCAAGCGTGCGGTTGTTTTCGGCGACCACCAGCGGGGTCGCTCCACCGCTGGCAATCTGGTCGACGACTTTGCGAATCTCGGGATCGGTTTTCGCGCCCTGTGACGCGAGCCACGCTTCGATCGCATCGGGCGCGCCCTTGCGGATGCGGCGCTCGCCGATATCGATGCCGCTCATACGCGTCTGCGCGGTAAACGGCACGAAGCCCGCGTTCAATTCGTTCAGGTTGCGCTCGCGCAAGCCGGACCTTTTCGCCAGCACGACGATCGAGCGGCCTTCGGGCGTTTCGTCGGGCAGTGAGGCGAGCTGTGCCGCATCGGTCAGCTGCGCGAGCGTCACGCCAGGTGCGGTCCAGAACTTGAACGCCTGCCGGTTGCCGAGCGTGATCGTGCCGGTCTTATCGAGCAGCAGCACGTCGACGTCGCCGGCCGCTTCGATGGCGCGGCCCGAAGTCGCGACCACATTGGCCTGAATCATGCGGTCCATGCCGGCAATGCCGATCGCTGACAGCAGGCCGCCGATGGTGGTTGGAATCAGACAGACGAGCAGCGCAACCAGCACGGTGAGGCTGATCACATCGCCCTTGCTTCAAGCTCGCCACGGCATACGACGAGAAAGGCAATAGCGTCGCGACTGCGACCAAGAAAATCAGCGTCAGCGCCGATAGCAGAATGCTAAGAGCGATTTCGTTCGGCGTGCGTTGACGCCGCGCGCCTTCGACCATCGCGATCATGCGGTCAAGAAATGCTTCACCCGGATTCGCCGAGATGCGCACCACCAGCCAGTCCGAGAGGACGCGCGTGCCGCCCGTGACGGACGATCGATCGCCGCCCGCCGCGCGCACGACCGGCGCCGACTCGCCGGTAATAGCGCTCTCATCGACCGACGCCACGCCTTCGATCACTTCGCCATCGCCTGGAATCGACTTGCCCGCCTCGACCAGCACAACATCGCCCTTGCGCAGTTGGCTCGACGGCACCGTGGTGCCCGGTGAGTCTCGCCTTATGCCGCTCAACTTGATCGCAGGCGTGTCCTTCTTCGCCCCGCGCAAGCTGGCAGCCTGTGCCTTGCCGCGTCCTTCGGCCAGCGCTTCGGCGAAGTTGGCGAACAACACAGTCAACCACAGCCACACCGCGATCGCCGCGGTGAAACCATCGCGATCATTGATCGCAACCACTGTCGTCAGCAGCGCACCGATCCACGTGACGAACATCACCGGATTGCGCCACTGAGCCATCGGAGTCATGCGCTTCAGCGAAACCCAAAGAGCATCACGCAACAGCGCGGGCTCGAACGTGCGCACTCCGTGCGCTTTCCTCGCAGCCTTGTTATCTACGTAGCCAGCCACCTTATTTGCCTCCAAACAGGATCAGATGCTCGACGATCGGCCCCAGTGCAAGTGACGGCACGAAAGTCAACGCGCCCACCAGCAGCACGGTACCGATCAGCAGCGCGACAAACAGCGGCGTATGCGTCGGCAACGTGCCACTCGATGGCGGCACACTCTTCTTGGCCGCCAGGCTGCCTGCGATTGCAAGCACCGGCACGATCAGCAAGAAGCGCGAAAACCACATCGCCACGCCGAGAGCGGAGTTGTAGAACGGCGTGTTCGCCGACAGTCCGGCGAATGCGCTGCCGTTGTTGTTGCCGGCCGATGAGAACGCGTACAGCGCTTGCGAGAAGCCGTGCGGGCCGGGATTCGACATGCTCGACACCCCCGGCTCGATCACCACCGCCAGCGCAGTGCCGACCAGCACGACGAACGGCGGAATCAATATCACCAGCGACGCCATTTTCATCTCGTACGCCTGGATTTTCTTTCCGAGATACTCCGGCGTACGGCCCACCATCAAGCCTGCAATGAACACCGCGATGATCGCGAACACCAGCATGCCGTACAGCCCCGAGCCGACACCGCCGTAGATCACTTCGCCGAGTTGTATCAACCACATCGGCACCAGTCCGCCGAGCGGCGTGTACGAGTCGTGCATCGAGTTGACCGAGCCGTTCGATGCGGCTGTGGTTGCTGCTGCCCAGATCGCCGATGTGGCTGCGCCGAATCGCACTTCCTTGCCTTCGAGGTTGCCCGGAGCGCTATCGACACCGAGCGCAGCAATGCGCGGGTTCGGTGTTTCCTCGGCCGCAACGACGCCGAACGTCAATGCGAGGAACACCGTGCTCATCGCCGCGTAGACGGCGATACCTTGGCGCCGATCGCCGACCAACTGCCCGAAGGCGAAGCACAACGCCCCTGGGATCAGCAGGATCGACAGCATCTCCAGGAAGTTGGAAAGCGGCGTTGCGTTCTCGTACGGATGCGCCGAGTTGACGTTGAAGAATCCGCCGCCGTTGGTACCGAGTTGTTTGATCGCGATCTGCGAAGCTGCGGGGCCCTGCGGTAGCGACTGTGTCGTGATCGTTTCGGTCTTTTCAGGCGCGCCGTCTTTCGCCGGCGTCGTCACCTCGACCGATTGCATCAGTGGCACTTCAACCGCTGCCGAGAAGTTCTGCACAACGCCCTGTGACACCAAGACAAGCGCAAGAACGAATGACAGCGGCAGCAGCACGTACAGCGCGGAGCGTGTCAGATCGACCCAGAAGTTGCCGACCGTACCCATCTTCCTGCGCACGAATCCGCGGATGAATGCCGCCAGCACCGCCATGCCGGTGGCCGCCGACACGAAGTTCTGCACCGCAAGCCCGAGCATCTGCGACAGATAGCTCATCGTCGATTCGCCGCCGTAGCCCTGCCAGTTGGTGTTGGTGACGAAACTGACAGCCGTGTTGAACGACGAGTCGGGCGACACTGCGCCGAGATCCTGCGGATTCAGCGGCAAGAATCCCTGCAAGCGCTGCAGCGCGTACACAAACAACACGCCGATCAGGCTGAACCAGATCACCGCGACCGCGTAGCGCTTCCAGTCCATCTCGTCGTCGGCGCGTACGCCGGCGAGCCGATACGTCAGCCGTTCGATCGGGTCGAGCACGGGTGACAGAAACGTTCGCTCGCCCAAGTAGACGCGCGCGATATACGCGCCGAGCGGCCATGCGAGCGCAGTCAGCACGCCGAAATACAACAGAATTTGAAAAATGCCGTTGCCGCTCATCAGAAGTCCTCAGCGCGCAGCAGCGCATAGACGAGGTAGGCGGCTACGGCGACCGCCAGCACGAGCGCAATTGCATGCCATAGAGTCATGAGCGCTCCCGCAGCCGGTCGCAAAGAACAGCGAGCCCCCAGGTCAGCGCGGCCAGACCGAGCAGACCAGCGACGAATACAAAGTCCATTTGAAATGCCTCGGCGTGTGAAAACCCGCGAAGTCTAGGAAGGCGCGCATAAAGATCGCGTAGAGATTTGGGCGCGCCGTTGCTTCAAGCGAAATTTCTACGCGGTCTTTACAGGCTGTGTGCCGGCGCGCGCCGCGCACTGAGCACGCCTGGCGTGGGATCATGCGGCCATGTTGCGGCTGTTGAGCTATTTAGCCCCGAGCATTCCGGCAGAGTTCTTCGAACTCGTGGCGAAGGTGATTTCCGAAGGCGCCGGCATGGAGGTCGATCTGCGGTTCGAGCAGCGGATTTCCGGACCGCTGGCTGGGGATGAGAATCCCTTTCGGGAAGGCACCGCGGATGTGGGTTTTGTTTGCAGTCCGAGCTACAAGTGGCTTGCGACAAGAGTTGGATCTGCTTCCGGTGCCCGTGCCGGCAGATGCGCGCGCCAACGGTCGGCCCGTGTACTTCGGCGATGTCGTTGTTCACGAGCAATCGCCGTTCGTCAAATTCGAGGACTTACGCGGCCGGCGTTGGGCATACAACGACCGGAGTTCGCGCACCGGTTGGTTCAGCATGCTCGACCGGATCGCGCCATCGCCTCCGCAAGCGTTCTTTTCGGAGGTTGTGCACGCGGGATCCCATCTCGAGAGTTTGCGGCGAATTGGGAGTGGACACGTCGACGCAGCCGCGATCGACTCGAACGCACTGCTGAACCAAGCAAAGCGAGACGGTAGTGCCGCGAAGGTCAGAGTGATCGAAAGCTGGGGTCCCTTTCCGATGTGGCCGATTGTGATCCGCACCGGCATCCCGCCGCACGTGAGGACGTCTGTCCATAACGCGCTGCTTAACGCGCATGTGGGTTTCGGCGAGCAACTCCGCTCTCACGGGTTCGTGCGTTTTGCCGAGGCAGAGCGCGCTGCGTACGACGCCTAGAGCCGGGTCCGCTTAGCATCGCTTCTTGTTCGCGTGCATACTCGATCTATGAGCATCACCGTTGAACGCGCGCAACAGGCGCTGCAGGGGGTCGTCGACCCGAATACCGGCAAGGACCTGATCACGTCGCGGTCCGCGCGCAACGTCCGCGCCGATCGCGACGATGTCAGCGTCGACGTCGAACTCGGCTATCCAGCAGCGAGCCAGATCGAGCCGATCCGGCGCGCCGTGATCGATGCGCTAAAGGCGGTCGGTGCGGCCAACGTCAGCGCCAACGTCACGATGAAGATCGTCGCGCACACAGTGCAACGCGGCCTGAAGGTGATGCCGAACATCAAGAACATCGTTGCGGTAGCGTCCGGAAAGGGCGGCGTTGGCAAGAGCACGGTTGCTGCGAATCTCGCACTGGCGCTTGCGGCCGAGGGTGCGAAGGTCGGCGTGCTCGATGCCGATATCTACGGCCCCAGTCAGCCGACGATGCTCGGCATCACCGGGCGGCCGACAACAGTCGACAACCGAACGCTCGAGCCAATGGAAAATCACGGCCTGCAGATGAGCTCGATCGGCTTGTTGATCGACGCCGATCAGCCGATGGTGTGGCGTGGCCCGATGGTGACGCAAGCACTGCAGCAGTTGTTGACGCAAACCAATTGGCGCGATCTGGATTATCTGGTGGTCGACATGCCGCCGGGTACCGGCGACATACAACTGACACTCGCGCAGCAGGTGCCGGTGACCGGTGTGGTGATCGTTACCACGCCGCAGGACATCGCGCTGATGGACGCCAAGAAAGGCTTGAAGATGTTCGAGAAGGTCGGCGTGCCGGTCCTCGGCATCGTCGAAAACATGGCCGTGCACGTGTGCAGCAATTGCGGCCATGCGGAGCACGTGTTCGGCTCAGAGGGCGGGAAGAAAATGGCCAGTGAGTACGGTGTTGACTTCCTTGGCAGCCTGCCGCTCGACATTCGCATTCGCGAGCAGACCGACGCGGGCCGGCCGACGGTTATCGCGGAACCCGACGGCGCCATCGCGCAGAGCTACAGGGAAATCGCGCGCAAGGTCGCCGTGCGGATCGCCGAGAAGGCGAAAGACATGTCGTTGAAGATGCCGACGATCAAGGTGTCGAACACCTAACGACCGGCGGTGGATTCGCGATCAATGATTCGTCGACGCTCGTCCACGCAGATCACACTCGTACTGATAGGCACTGCCGCGCTGGCAGGATGCGGCCAGCAACCGACGCCGATGGCGCGCGATCACTACGCGTCGCTCGAGGACTGCGCCGCTGATTGGGGCCGTCCGGAAAGCTGCGAACGTGTGCAAAGCTCCGGCCGTCCGGGCGGCGGCTTCGTGTTTTGGGGTCCGCCGTACGCGTACAACGCTCGCGATCGGATCCGCAACGATGCGTTAAGCGACGCGCGCCGCTCCGGCAGCTCGAGTCTGGTGGATCCGACACGTCAGGGGCGATCGATCGGCACGACGATGGCGCCGACATCGCGCGGCGGCTTTGGCTCATCGTCACGCTCGTATTCCGTTGGCACCTGATGCGGCGCGAACTGCTCGCGCCTCGATCGGCCTGGCAGCACGACATGGAGTCCATCGGTTTTCACTACCACACGATCGATGGAACCTACTGGGACGAATCGCGCTGCTACGTGTTCACCGAGTCCGAGATCGATCAACTTGAAAGTGCGAGCGCCGAGCTGCACGAGATGGCGCTCAATGCCGCGCAACAGGTGATTGGAAGCGAGCGTTACGAAGAATTTGCGATCCCGCGTGAGTGGGTGCCGGTAATCGAAAGGAGTTGGGATGCGTATCGAGCCGGTCGTGCCGACGGTTACACGCTGTTCGGGCGGATGGATTTGTCGTATGACGGTGTCGCGCCGCCGAAGCTGCTCGAATACAACGCCGATACGCCGACCGCGTGCCTGGAAGCAAGCGTTGCGCAGTGGCATTGGTTGCAGGCGGTGCGTCCCGATGGCGATCAGTTCAATTCACTGCACGAAAAGCTGATTGATGCGTGGAAAGCGCTACGCGAGTCAACGGGCGAAGCGTCGGGAGAAATGCGTCTGCACTTCGCCGGCGTCGCCGATAGCGAGGAAGACTGGGGCAATCTCGACTATCTGCGCGACACGGCGATTCAGGCGGGTTGGCAGACGTTTGCCCTGCCGATCGAACGCATCGGCTGGAACGGAGAAGACTTCGTCGACGAGTTCAATCTCCCAATCGAGCGCTTGTTCAAGCTGTATCCATGGGAATGGCTGGTGCGGGAAGACTTCGGTCCGGCGCTGCTCGCGAGTCCTATGCAGGTGATCGAGCCCGCATGGAAGATGCTGCTATCGAACAAGTCACTGCTGGTAGTGCTATGGGAGCTTTATCCGCAGCATCCGAACCTGTTACCCGCCTATTACGAGCCCGCGTCGGTTGGATCGCGTTACGTGAAGAAACCAAAGCTCGCGCGTGAGGGCGCCAACGTGTCGCTGATCGACGGTGTGTCCGTCGAGGCGACCGCGGGCGATTACGGCGCCGAAGGTTTCGTCTATCAGGCAGCGGCGCCGCTTGCGCGCTTCGGCGATGATTACGCGTTGCTTGGTTCATGGATTGTCGGCGACAAACCCGCCGGCATCGGCATCCGCGAAGACACGTCTGCAATAACACGCAACACGAGCCGTTTCGTGCCGCATTATTTCGAGTAGAAGAAAACGAGGAGAGGCGCAATGAGAAACACCGCGTTCGAAACCCTGTCGGGACTGCCGTACTTCGCCGCGTACTTTGGCATTGCGCTGGTGCTGCTAACGCTGTGCTTGGCGATCTACGTGACGATCACGCCGTATCCGGAGATACGACTGATTCGCGAAGGCAACGTTGCCGCGGCGACGAGCCTTGGTGGAGTGTTGATCGGATTCGCGTTGCCGCTCGCCAGTGTGGTGATCAATAGCGTGTCGCTGCTCGACATGCTGTTGTGGTCTGCGGTCGCTCTGGTGGTCCAATTAGTTGCGTTCGCGGGCGTGCGGTTGATGGTGCCCGAAATCGCCCGGCACGTACGCGAAGGGCAGGTCTCGAGTGGGATCTTTGTCGGCGCGGTGGCGATCGCGCTTGGGATTCTTAACGCGGCGTCGATGACTTACTAGCCGACGCGGACCGGCGTTTCTATGCGATAGCCGTACTTCACCGCCGTCATCTCTGTGATGATCGATGCAGCGATTTCGGGCGGTGTACGCGCACCATTCTTCAATCCAACCGGTCCGTGCAACCGCTTCAGTTGCTCGTCGGTGACACCGAACTCCTTCAGCCGCTCCTTGCGCAGCGCCTGATTGCGCAGCGAACCGATCGCGCCGACGTAAAACGCAGCGGATTTAAGCGCTTCGATCAATGCCATGTCATCGAGCTTTGGGTCATGCGTCAACGCGACAACCGCAGTGTGCTTATCGGGCTTGATCTCGAGCACGGTGTCATCCGGCATCGTGCGTACCAGTTCGGTGCCCGGCACCGACCAGCTATCGGCGTACTCGCTGCGCGGATCGCAAACCACGACGTGGTACTCGCAGGCGAGCGCCATTTGCGCCACGTAGTGCGTTAGCTGGCCCGCGCCGATCGCGAGCAGCCGCCAGCGCGGGCCGTGCGCAGTCACAAGCTTGTCATCGTCGCAATCGAGTACATCGGTGCCATCGCTGTCTTCGAGCGTTACGCTGCCGCTCGCTAGATCGAGCGTGCGACGTGTATGCCGTCCAGCGACCACCTGAGCCAGCAGATCGTCAATCTTCGACGCCGTGGACAGTGGTTCCAGCACGAGCTCGATCGTGCCGCCGCAGGGCAGGCCGAAGCGGAACGCTTCGTCGGCCGTCACGCCGTATTTGACGCGCTGCGGCAGCCGGGCTGCAAGCGCCTTGCGTCGAATCCGCTCGACCAGGTCATCCTCAATGCAGCCGCCGGAAACGGAGCCGACGATCAAGCCGTCGTCCCGCACGGCAACCAGCGAGCCTACCGGCCGCGGCGCCGATCCCCACGTGCGCACGACTGTGCCGAGCACGGCGCCATTGCCCGCGCGCAGCCATTCATCAGCCTTTCTCAGTACTTGCAGATCGACGCTGTCCATCGGTGCAGTTTAGAGGGCGCACCGCCGATGCGTCATGCGCACTTGCCTTGCTTAAGTCGTCGCGGGTAACCTCAACACTCGCGCCGAAGAAAAACAACCTGGCGCTGACGTAGAACAGGGAGACGATATGACTGCCGCAATTTCGCTGCGGGTCAACGGCAGAGCCGTCACGGCTGACGTTGATCCCGCGACTCTGCTCGTCACATTCCTGCGCGAGCATCTGCAACTAACCGGCACCCATGTCGGTTGCGATACCGCGCAATGCGGCGCCTGCACCGTGCACATCGATGGTCGTGCGGTGAAGAGCTGCAACGTGCTGGTGGCGCAGGTCGCTGGCGCCGAGGTCACGACGATCGAAGGCATCACGCCGGCCGACGGGCTACACCCGATGCAGGCTGCGTTCAAGGCGTGCCACGGCCTGCAGTGCGGCTTTTGCACACCCGGCATGGTGATGAGCGCGCTCGATCTGGTGCAACACCATCCGCATGCGAATGAGGCCGAGATTCGCGCGGGGCTCGAAGGCAACTTCTGCCGCTGCACCGGGTATCAGAACATCGTCAAGGCTGTCGCGCAGGGCGCGGCGGCGATGAAGTAGGAGGCCGCGATGAACGACAGAGCAGGCCTCGTGGGCCAATCCGTTGAACGCAAGGAGGACTACCGGTTCCTGACCGGCGGCGGCCAGTTCACCGACGACATCACCTTGCCGCATCAGAGCTACGGTTACTTCTTGCGCAGCCCGCACGCGCATGCACGCATCCGCTCGATCGACACAGCGGCGGCGAAGAGCGCGCCGGGTGTGTTGGGCGTGTTTACCGGCAAGGATATGGCGAGCGTCGGCGGGCTGCCGTGCGGCTGGCAGATCAACAACATCGACGGCACGCCGATGAAGGAGCCGAAACACGCGGTGCTGGCCGAGAACAAGGTCTGCTACGTCGGCGACCACGTCGCACTCGTCGTTGCCGAGACGCCGGCGCAGGCAAAGGCGGCCGCGAACCTGATCGACGTCGACTACGAAGTGCTGCCGGCGGTGGCCGACACCGCGAGCGCGGCCAAGAGCAAGACCGCCGTGCACGACATCGCGGCAAACAACATCTGCTACACGTGGGGCTGCGGCGACAAAGCCGCGACCGACGCGGCGTTCGCCAAGGCGGCGCACGTCACGAAACTTCAATTTGCGAACAACCGCCTGATTCCGAATGCGATCGAGCCACGCGCGGCCAACGCGTCATACTCGCGCGGCGATGATTCGTACACGCTGTATGTGTCCAATCAGAACCCGCACGTCGAGCGGCTGCTGATGACGGCATTCGTGCTCGGCCTGCCCGAGCACAAGGTGCGCGTCGTCGCGCCCGATGTCGGCGGCGGCTTCGGCTCGAAGATTTACTTGTACGCGGAAGAAACGGCGCTGGTGTGGGCCAGCAAGCGAGTCGGCCGGCCGATCAAGTGGACCGCCGAGCGTAGCGAAGCGTTTTTATCGGACGCGCATGGCCGCGACCATGTGACCAGCGCCGAGCTCGCGCTCGACAAGGACGGCAAATTTCTTGCGCTGCGCGTGCACACGACTGCCAACCTGGGCGCGTACCTGTCGACCTTTGCGTCGTGCGTTCCGACGATTCTCTATGCGACGCTGCTCGCGGGGCAGTACACGACGCCGGCCATCTATTGCGAAGTGCAGGCGGTGTTCACCAACACCGCACCGGTCGATGCCTACCGTGGTGCCGGCCGGCCCGAGGCGACCTACGTCGTCGAACGCATCGTCGAAACGGCGGCGCGCGAGATGAAGATCGATCCGGCCGAACTGCGGCGTCGCAACTTCATCAAATCGTTTCCGTACGCGACGCCGGTCGGCTTGAACTACGACACTGGCGACTATGAAGCGACGCTGAAACGCGCGATCGAGCTCGCGGACGTCAAGGGCTTTGCGGCGCGCAAGGCTGAAAGCAGCAAGCGCGGCATGCTGCGCGGGCTCGGTTACTCCTGCTATATCGAAGCATGTGGACTCGCGCCGTCGAATATCGCCGGCGCGCTCGGCGCACGCGCGGGCCTGTTCGAAGCCGGCGAGGTGCGCGTGCATCCGACCGGCAAGGTGACCGTATTTACCGGCTCGCATTCGCACGGCCAGGGCCACGAGACGACGTTCGCGCAGGTGGTCGCCGATAGGCTCGGCATCTCGATCGATGACGTCGATATCCAGCACGGCGACACCGGCAAGATCCTGTTCGGCATGGGCACCTACGGCTCGCGTTCGATTGCGGTCGGCGGCACCGCGATCGTCAAGGCGCTCGACAAAGTGATCGCCAAGGGCAAGAAGATCGCCGCGCACTTGCTGGAAGCCAGTGATGCCGACATCGAGTTCGCCAACGGAGCGTTCGGAGTCGTGGGCACCGATCGCAAGAAGGCATTCGCGGAAGTGTCGTTGGCGGCGTACGTACCGCACAACTATCCGTTGGACAAGCTCGAGCCGGGCTTGAACGAGAACGCGTTCTACGACCCGACCAACTTCACCTATCCAGCCGGCTCGTATGTGTGCGAGGTCGAAGTCGATCCGGATACCGGCGTTGTGCGTATCGATCGCTTTACCGCGTGCGATGACTTCGGCAACGTGATCAACCCGATGATCGTCGAAGGCCAGGTGCACGGCGGACTCGCGCAAGGCATCGGGCAAGCGCTGTTCGAGCACGGCATCTATAACGAAGATGGGCAGCTCGTGACCGGATCGTTGATGGACTATGCGCTGCCACGCGCCGACGATCTGCCGAGTTTTGCGGTCGAGACCGTGAAGGGCACACCCTGCACGCACAATCCGCTCGGCGTCAAGGGCTGCGGTGAGGCAGGCGCGATCGGCTCGCCGGCCGCAGTGATGAACGCGGTCACCGACGCGCTCGCGCATCTCGGGATCAAGGATGTGCCGATGCCGGCTACACCGCACACGGTGTGGAAAGCGATTCGCGCGGCGACCAGACACTGAGGAGATACGTATGGAAGCGATGCACTATCACCGTCCGTCCTCGGTTGCCGAGGCGGTGAAACTGGCCGGCGCGCACAGCGACGATCGGTTGCTCGCGGGCGGCCAGACCATGCTGCCTTCGGTGCGGCTTGGGTTGTTGGCGCCGTCCGGCTGGATCGATCTCGCCGGGATTGCGGAGCTGAAAGGCGTTCGCGTCGAGGGCAACAACATTGTGATTGGCAGCATGACGACGCACGAGGCGGTTGCCGCCGCGCCAGAGGTACGCAAACGCATAGCGGCGCTGGCTCAATTGGCGGCGGGCATCGGCGATAAGCAAGTGCGCAATCGCGGAACAATCGGCGGTTCGCTCGCGAACAGCGATCCGGCCGCGTGTTATCCGGCTGCGGTGCTGGGGCTGGGTGCGACGGTGCAGACCGATCGCCGCACGATCGCTGCCGACGAGTTTTTCAAAGGCCTTTTCGAAACCGCCTTGGCGCCAAGCGAAATCATCACCGCGGTGCGCTTCCCGGTGCCGGAGAAGGCCGCCTATATCAAGTTCAGACAACCGGCTTCGCGCTTCGCGCTCGTCGGCGTATTCGTTGCCAAGACCGCGAGCGGCGTTCGCGTTGCAGTAACCGGTGCCGGTCCGTGCGCGTTTCGCGTCAAGCCGCTCGAGGACAAACTCAACGCGAAATTCGCTGCCGAGAGCTGCGATGGCGTGTCGATACCGGCGACGGGGCTCAACAATGACGTGCACGGTAGCGCCGAGTACCGGGCACATCTGATCGTCGTGCTGGCGAAGCGAGCAGTTAGCGAAGCGCTATCGCAAAAAGAAGTCCAGCACCGCATGGAAGCGGAGCTCGCTCAGTGATCGGTTAAATCATGGAAGCACAGCAGCAGCACCGCAGCCGATTGATCGATCACGTGCATGGCGGCTAATGCGCTACCCGTGTCAATCGATGGAACGGCGAGCCTGCTTGTCGAGAACAATTATGTAGCTGATCGGTCGCTGGCCACCGCAGTGTTTCTCGCGCTCAAGCTGCAGCGGCCGCTGTTTCTCGAAGGTGAGCCGGGTACCGGCAAGACCGAAATCGCGAAGGTGCTGGCAGTTGCGCTCGGCGCCGAGTTGATTCGACTGCAGTGCTACGAAGGGCTCGACATCCACGGTGCGGCGTACGAATGGAACTATGCGCAGCAGATGTTGGAGATTCGGTTAGCCGAAGCTGCCGGCGAGTCGCGTGACCGCATCGCGCAGGGGCTTTTTACCGAGCGCTTTCTGATCGAGCGCCCGCTGCTCGCGTCGCTTCGGCCCAGGCCCCACTTGGGTGAGCCTCCGCCGGTCTTGTTGATCGATGAGATCGACCGCGCCGACGAGCCGTTCGAGGCGTACCTGCTTGAAGTGCTCGCCGATTTCCAGATCACGATTCCGGAATGGAAGACCGTCAAGGCGGAGCGACCGCCGATCGTGGTGATCACATCGAACCGCACGCGCGAAGTGCATGACGCGGTCAAGCGGCGCTGCTTGTATCACTGGGTCGATTACCCGTCGGCCGCACGCGAGCTCGAAATCCTGCGCCGGCGTGTGCCCGATGCACAGCAGATGCTGTCGCGCCAGGTGGTTGCGTTCGTGCAGGAGCTGCGTCGTATCGAGCTCTACAAATTGCCTGGCGTCGCCGAGACGATCGAGTGGACCCGTGCCCTGCTCGCGCTGGATGCGGTCGTGCTCGAGCCGGAGACGGTCAACAACACGCTCGGCGTGCTGCTCAAGTATCAGGACGACATCGCGAAGATGCAGGGCAGCGAGGCCGCGCGGCTGCTTGAGCGCGTACGCAATGATGCGTTAGTGCAAGGCTCCGCTTGAGCGCCGATGGTTACCGCTGCCGCACTCGACGATCTGCCCGGCCGCCTGGCAGAGAACGTCGTGCACTTCGCGCGTGTGCTGCGCGGTGCCGGCCTGCCGATCGGAACCGACCGCGTGCTGCTTGCGTTCGACGCACTGCGCACAGCCGGCATCGCATCGCGCGGCGATCTGCACGCGGTATTGCGGGCCTGTTTGCTTAGTCGCGGTGAACAGCGCACGTTGTTCGACCAGGCGTTTCATATCTTCTGGCGCGATCCCGATCTGCTCGGCCACATCATGCAGATGCTGCTGCCGCAGATGAAGGAGCGCGTCGCAGACACCAACGGTGCCGCAAAACCGCCGCCTCGCCGCTGCGCTTTTCGGGCCCTCGACTGCACCGTCGCAGTTGCGTGAAAGTCGTGTCGAGTTCGATGCTGCGCTCTCGTGGAGCGATCGGGAGCAGCTGCGCAAAGCCGACTTCGACACGATGAGTGCCGAGGAATGGGACGCCGCACAGCGCATGCTCGAGCGTTTACCTGCGCTGATCGCGCTGCGCGAGACGCGCCGTACGATCCCCGCGCATCGAGGTCGGCGGCTCGATTTGCGGCAGATGTTGCGCAAAGGCGCTCGTCAAGGCGGCGAATACATGATGCCGGTGTGGAGGCAACGTCGGCTCCGACCCGAACCGTTGGTGGTGCTGGTCGACATCTCGGGCTCGATGAGCCGTTACTCGCGCATGTTCCTGCACTTCATGCATGCGCTGGTCAGCGGACGCACGGCTGCCGATCAACGCGTGCATACCTTTGTGTTTGGCACGCAGTTGACGCACATCACGCGGCAGCTTGCCGCGCGTGATCCCGACGATGCGCTAGCCGCGGTTGTCGATGCGGTCGACGACTGGTCGGGCGGCACGCGTATCGCAAGAGCGTTGCATGACTTCAACCTGCGCTGGGCAAGGCGCGTGTTGGCGAACGCACCGACGGTGCTACTGATCACCGACGGGCTCGAACAAGGCGACATCGATCTGCTTAAACGAGAAGCCGAGCGACTGTCGAAGTCGTGCCGGCGGCTCATATGGCTGAATCCGCTGCTGCGTTATTCCGCCTTCGAACCCAAGGCGGCGGGCGTTGTAGCGCTGCTGCCGCACGTTGACATGTTTCTGCCGGTGCACAACCTCGAATCCCTCGATCAGCTGATCTCGTCACTCGCTCACAACAGTGGGCGGGAGGTAATGCGATGGAACTGAAACAAGAGCGCTCGGTGCCCGTGGAGCGCGCGATCGCGTGGGCTGCGTTGAACAATGTGGACGTGTTGAAAGCGGCGATGCCGGGCTGCGAGAGCATCACCTTAAGCGGAGCGGATACGTATGACGTTCGCGTCAACGTTGCGATCGGACCGACAAAAATGCGATTCACCGGCACGTTGGCGCTAGCCGACGTGCAGCCGCCCGAGTCGTACACCCTACGCTTCAACATGCATGGTGCCGCCGGCTTTTCGCAGGGCGAAGCGCGTGTGCGGCTCGAAGCGCTCGATGGAACCACAAAGATGAGTTACCTCGTCAATGCATCAATCGGCGGCAAGCTGGCACAGATCGGTTCACGGCTGGTGGATGCAACGGCGGCCACGATCGCCGACAAATTCTTCGCGAATTTTGCGGCTGAACTCGCGGCACGGCACCCTGCGCCGCGCGCCGCAGAGCGCGCAACGCCGACGGTAGTCAGCCGCCGTCGGCCTCGTGCGCTGGCCAGCGTATGGCATTTCCTGAGACTCGTGTTCGGAGGAAGGTGACGTATCGATCGCGCGGCTCACGCGAGCGCACGCTGGAGCTCGTCGGGGTCTACGGGCTTTGTTAGGTGCTTGTCGAAACCTGCGGTCCGCGCGCGTTGTCGATCTTCCGGTTGCCCATAGCCGGTGACCGCAACCAGCCGCGGGCAACTCTGCGTGCGTTTGAGCCTGCGCGCAACCTCGTATCCGTCGAGTCCTGGCAGTCCGACATCCAAAATCACGACATCGGGCCGCACGCGTTGCGATATTTCGATTCCCGATTCCCCGTCTTTCGCTTCGTGCACTTCGTGGCCCGCCATCAGCAATTGCATACGAAGCGCTTCGCGCCCGTCCGCATCGTCTTCGATGATCAGTATCCGCTTCGCAGACGGTGTGGGCGCGATCGTCGCGGGCGGCGATTGATCTGTCCGGCGCGGCTCGGCGCGGGGCAAGCGCACGATAAAGGTGCTGCCTTTCGAAGGGCCATCGCTCACCGCAGCGACTCGTCCGCCGTGCAATTCAACCAGGCGACGCACCAGAGTTAGCCCGATACCAAGCCCACCTTGCGCGCGGTCCAAACTGCGCTGCCCTTGTGTAAACAGGTCGAATACGCGTGGAAGCAGATCTGAAGCGATGCCGATGCCGCTGTCTTGCACGCGCAATACTGCCTGATCGCCCTCTACGAGCGTCTGCACACGTATCAGCCCGCGAGCCGGCGTGTACTTGATCGCGTTTGTAAGTAGATTGTCGATCACCTGGCTCAATCGGTCCGGATCTGCGTTGACCCATACGGGCGCCAGTTCGACGTCGGTTCTGTGATCTTGCAGCCGTCCGGCATCAGCACACGCGGCCAGGCTTCTCTCTACCGCGTCTGCAAGATTCACGCGTTCTCGCGTAAGCACGACCTTTCCCGCCGTTACGCGACCCACGTCCAGCAGGTCATCGACTAACCGGGTCAAGTGCCTGGTCTGTCGTTTGATGATTTCGACCGCGCGGCCTGCGAATGAATGCTGTCCTTCGAACTCGACCAGGGCTTGCGTCGCATTGCCGATCGCAGCCAACGGATTGCGAAGCTCATGACTCAGCATGGCTAGGAACTCGTCCTTCGCGTGGTTCGCAGTTTCGGCTTCGGCGCGCGCGGCGCGCTCGCGGTCGAGTAGAACGGCTCGCTCCTGCTCAACGGCCTTGCGCTCCCAGACCAATGCAGCAACCGGAAGTGTCATCGCTGCGATCGTGGCCATGAACATTTGCAGCAGCAGGAGCGATTCGTTTTCACTCTGCATCACAAATGGCCCCCAACCGCTGACGGTCGCCCAGGCGGCGATCGCCGACAAGATCGCCACGCCGGTAGCGACTTCCCTTTGACCAAAACGAAATGCTGCCCAGACCAGCGGAGGGATGCACAGGAACGGCAATGGGTAACGGCTGAAGTCAGGATGGATGAACACCAGCGCGCCGGTCGCCACAACGATAAGCAGCAGCAGCATCGATTCGGCGGGTCGTTCGCGTAGCGGGCCGAGGCTGCGTGTCGTGCCCCAAAGTACCAATAGCGGCGCGACGATCAAAGCGCCGGCAGCATCGCCGAGCCACCATGTCAGCCAGATCGCGTCGAACTGGCTCCATGCTGCGTCGCCGCTGAGCACCAGGCTCGTCACGCCGATCGTCGCACTGATCGTTGTGCTTGTCAGGCCGGCCAGCAATGAAAACCGCAAAATATCCTGCGCTCGGTCGAACGCCGCAAGCCCGCCTGCGAAACGCGTGACTAGAAACGCTCCCGCTACGGCCTCCAGCATGTTGCCGAATGCGATGCCGAGCGAGCTCGGCAACGATCCGGCCGTCGTGACGTTCACGAGAAAGGCGCCGACGAAAATCGCGGGCGCCACCCGGTATCCCAGCAGCAAAACAGCAGCGAGCGCAATGCCGGTCGGCGGCCACACCGCTGTGGCGCTCGAGTGCACGAACGCAAACTGAAGTCCGAGCTTGCCGGCGAGGAAGTAGAGGACGACGAGTCCCCCGAGAAGCAACCAATGGCGAAGCTGTTGTACGTCCACGTAGTGGGCCTTTTTTTAATGGCCGCGTCTCCGCCACTGCTTCCCGATGCGGCGCGGAGACGATAGCAGCTTGTGGTGCTCGAAATTCGAGTTCGTGGTCTACCCAGCATCGGTGATGGAAACGCCGGGGTCAATACAATCGATGCATGAAGTCTCCCGTCGAACAGGCACCTGCTTCCGACCGAAGCACTGCCGTCGGCCTGGGCTCCGCTGCGTCGTCCGGTGTTCCGACTGCTTTGGGTGACCTGGGTGACCGCGAACATCTGCATGTGGATGAACGAGGTCGCGGCGGCGTGGCTGATGACGACGTTGACCACGTCACCGGTGATGGTTGCACTGGTGCAATCGGCGTCGGTATTGCCGGTAGTGCTGTTCGGCCTGCCGAGCGGCGCGCTGGCCGATATTCTGAATCGGCGCCGCTGGTTCATGTTTACGCAGTTCTGGGTTGCAGCGAATGCATTGGTCATCTGCGTCGTGCTGGCTGCCGGATGGATGACGGCGCCGATGCTGCTTGCGTTGACCTTCGGCAACGGCATTGGACTGGCGATGCGCTGGCCCGTGTATGCGGCGATCGTGCCGGAGCTCGTTCCGCGGCGCGAACTTCCGACCGCGATCGCGCTCAACGGCATCGCGATGAACATGTCGCGCGTCGTCGGACCGGTGCTGGCGGGCGCGTTGATCGCGAGCCTGGGCACCGGCTATGTGTTCCTGTTCAACGCAGCGCTTTCGCTGGCGGCTGGCTTCGTCATCATGCGCTGGCGGCTGGAGCCGAAGTCGAGCGTGCTGCCGGGCGAGCGGTTTCTCGGCGCGATGCGGGTCGGGTTTCAGTATGTCTCGCAGTCGCGCCCGATGCGTGCGGTGTTGGTACGCGTCGCTATCTTTTTTCTGCAGTCGACTGCGTTGTTGGCTCTGCTGCCGCTGGTCGCGAAGGGCATGCCCGGTGGCGGCGCGTGGGACTACACGGTATTGCTCGCGTCGTTGGGTCTCGGTGCGATCGCGACCGCGTTCTGGCTGCCCCGCCTGCGCGTGCTGATCTCACGCGATCGATTGCTGCGCGACGGGACGTTGCTACAGGCATTGTCGATGGTCGCCGTTGGCTTCGCACCCAATGTGTGGACTGCGATACCGGCGATGATGCTGGCCGGTGCGGCCTGGCTGGCGGTCGTTAATACGCTGACGGTCGCCTCTCAGCTGTCGCTGCCCGACTGGGTGCGCGCGCGAGGAATGTCCCTCTACATGATGACGATGATGTGTGCCGCGTCGGCAAGCGCAGCGCTCTGGGGGCAGGTCGCCAGCGCGATCGAAGTGCCGTTGACCTTTGTTGCGGCAGCGGCCGCTGGAGTCGCGCTATGGCTGTCGACAGGACATTTGCATGCGGAACTAATGGAAGAGCAGGATCTGACCCCGGCGCGAATACTTACAGAGCCGGTGCCCGCATTCCCGGTCGAGCATCAGATGGGCCCGGTGATGGTGACCGTCGACTATCGGATCGATCCGGCGCGTGCCCACGAGTTCGCGGCGGTGATGCGCGAGAGCCGCGCCAGCCGGCTGCAGAAGGGCGCGCTGTCCTGGGGTCTGTTCCATGACACGAGTGATCCCGGGCACTACATCGAGTACTTCCTCGACGAATCATGGGCCGATCATCTGCGGCGATTCGATCGCTTTACCGCGGCCGACGCCGATTTGCGTGAGCGGCGCTATGCGTTTCACATCGGTGCCGAGCAGCCGAAGATATCGCGCTACGTCGCCGAGCCGCTCGAACACTAGGCAACATGTTCCTGGCGTGCGATCGGTGTTTGCGCCGACGTTAGAGGTGTCCCGCCGGCGCCGAGATCCCAGTAGAGGCCGGCCATGATGCGCAGCCCGTCGCGCAGTATCTCGGGCGGCAGATGCTCATTCGGTGCGTGCTGCGAGCAGCCTGGATACGAGTGCGGCACCCACACGGTGCGCAGCCCCAACACGTCGGTGAAGATATCGTTGGGCAGCGATCCGCCAAGATTGGGCAGCACCGCGGGTTTCTTTCCGCTCGTTTGCGCGATCGACGCCACTGCCCATTGCACCCATGCGTCTTCCGGATCGAGGCGTGTCGCATGAAACATTTCTTCGCGCGTCGGCGCAATCTGCACCTTCTGAAACCCGTGGCGATCGAGATGGCGGCGTAGTGCCGGCAGGATGTCGTTCTCATCGATGCCGACCACGAAGCGAAGTTGGCATCGCGCCCACGCGCGCGGCGGAATGGCGTTGACTGGCGTTTCCGGGTTGCCGGTTTTGAACGCGATCACTTCGAAGGAACACCAACCAAACACACGTTCGGCCGGCGACAGGCCGGGCTCACCCCACCACGGTTCTATTTCGGGCCCGTCGACTCCGCCATCGACTTCGCAATCGGCCAAAGCACGGCGTACCGAATCCGGCAGCTCGCGCGGCACCCACTCAGGAATGCGGATCTGGCCAGTGGACGACACGATGCAGGCGATCGCGTGAGCCAGTTGAATTCCGGGATTGCTGATGAGCCCGCCCCAATTGCCGGAGTGGTGACCCCCTTTGCGCGCCTCGATCGTCAAATCGAAGTTCATGTTGCCGCGCGAACCGAGAAATACCGTCGGCCGCTCAGTGCGTAGCCGTGGGCCGTCAGAGGCCACCAGCAGATCGGCTTTGAAAAGCTCCTTGTTGCGGCTACAGACGTCGCGCAGCCCGAGCGAGCCCGTTTCCTCGCCCATCTCGATCAGGTACTTCGCGTTGAATCCGAGCCGGCCCCGCGTTTCGATCACCGAACGCAGCGCGCCCATGTTGACCGAGTGCTGCCCCTTGTTGTCGGCAATACCGCGGCCGTACCAGCGGCCATTCGACTCGGTGAGCTGCCACGGCGACAGACCGTCCTTCCATTCTTTCTCGAGGCCTCGAATCACATCACCATGGCCATAGCCGAATACCGTTGGAAAGGCTGCGTCTTCTAAGCGCTGCGCAAACAGAAATGGTGCGCGCGCCTTCTTATCGGTCAGCGTTTGACATTCGAACCCCATTGCCTCGAAGGCGGGACGTATCTCGGTATCGAGATAATCAATCAGCGCCTGTCTGCGTTCGTCGTTCTGGCTTTCGGTGGGCACTGCAATACGCCGCGCCAGCGTTTGCTTGAACTCGCCCGAATCAAAATAGTGCTCGGCGTGGCTGATTGCTTCGGAGCGTTTCATGCGGATTGTCCTTGTGAAGACGAGGGATAAAGATGGCAGGCCACCAAACCTTGCGCAGTGCGGCCGAGGAGCGGACGCGCGGTATCGCAATCAGCAATGCGCTGCGGGCAACGCGGGTGGAACGGGCACCCCGAAGGCGGTTTGAGCGGATCGGGAAACGCCAGACCCAGACCGGTATCCGGAATACCCAGACCCGGTTCCGGCGTCAGCACTGAAGCGAGCAACGCTTGCGTATACGGATGTTGCGGGTTCGTGAACACATCGGCGGTCGGCGCCTGTTCGACGATACGTCCAAGGTACATCACCGCGACCTGCGTGGCGATGTGCTCGACCACGGCCAGGTTATGGCTGATGAACACATAGGTCAGACGAAACTCGCGCCGCAAGTCGAGCAGCAGGTTGAGGATCTGCGCCTGCACGGACACATCGAGCGCCGATGTCGGTTCGTCGCAGATCACGATCTCCGGCTGCGTCACCAGGGCACGCGCAATCGCCACGCGCTGACGCTGGCCACCGGACAATTGGCCAGGAGTGCTGTCGGCATGACGTGACGGCAACCCTACACGCTCGAGCATGTCGATCGCCTTGGCGCGGCGTTGGCGTGCGCTGCCCAACTGCTGCACGTCGAGCGGCAGCGCCACGATCGACGCGATGCTGCGGCGTGGATTGAGCGACGAATAGGGATCCTGAAACACCGGTTGCACTCGCCGTGCCAGATCGCGACGGCCAATGTTGCGAATGTCCTCACCGTCGAGCCTGATGGTGCCGCTGTTTGGTGAAATCAAACCGAGCAGCATCCGGGCGAGCGTCGATTTGCCGCAACCCGATTCACCGACGATGCCTAGTACGTCACCGCGCTCGCACGCCAGGTCGACACCATTGACTGCGCAAAGGTCGCGCCGCGGTTCGAAAATTCCAACGTTGACCGAAAATGAGCGTGTCAACGCATGGGCTTCGATCAACGCACTCATGCGGCGATGTTCGTGTGGATACAGCGCCACCTTTGTCCGGCGACTGAAGCGTGTACCGGCACGGTCCGCTGACACGCGGGTTGAGCCAGGCTGCAACGTTCGCGAAAACCGCAGCCCTCGAAGGCACCCACCAGCGAAGGCACTACTCCCGGAATGCTGCCGAGCTTGCCGCCGCGCGCGGTGCGGCCCGGTGTCGGAATGCAGCTCAGCAAGCCGTGCGTGTACGGGTGGTGAGGCGTGGCGAATATTTCGCCGACCGGGCCTTCTTCGACGACCTCGCCGGCGTACATCACCAGCACACGATCGGCGATACGCGCGACCACGCCGAGATCGTGTGTGATCAGCAGCAGCGCGATGCCCAGTTCTTGTTGCAGATCGGCCAACAGCCGCAGGATCTGCGCCTGGATCGTCACGTCGAGGGCCGTGCTCGGCTCGTCGGCCACCAACAATTCGGGAACACACATCAGCGCCATTGCGATCATCACGCGCTGACGCAAGCCGCCCGACAGTTGGTGCGGGTACTGGTTCAAGCGCCGAGCAGCCGATGCAATGCCAACCTTGTCAAGCAATTCGACGGCGCGCGCGCGCGCTTCGGCGACGCTGCTGCCGCGATGATGCAGGTAGGGCTCCATCAGCTGATCGCCGATGGTGTAAGCCGGGTTGAGCGCGGTCATCGGCTCCTGAAAGATCATCGCCATCTGATTGCCACGCAAATCGTTGATGCGCTGATCGCCAGCGCGGCTCAGGTCTTCGCCTAGAAATGACAATCGTTGGGCTCTGCGCCGCGCCGCCGCCGGCAGCAGACTCATGATGGCGAGCGCGGTCATCGACTTGCCGCATCCCGACTCGCCCACCAGACATACCGTTTCGCCTCGCCTGACTTGGAACGACACATCGCGCACCGCGTGCAAGCTGCCGCGGGATGTGGCGATGTCGACGCTCAGCCCTTGAACGTCGAGCACAACATCGTTCATGAGCGGGACCTGCCCTCGGGCGCGAGCAAATCATGCAGACCGTCGCCTGCAAGGTTGATCGAGAAGATCAGCAGGGCCAGCGCAGTGCCGGGGATCGCGATCAGCCAGAACGAAAAGAACATGTAGGCCTTTGCTTCAGAAATCATCAGCCCCCAGGAGGGCAGCGGAGGTTGCACGCCGAGGCCGAGAAACGACAGCGCGGCTTCCAACAGAATGGCGCTGGCGGCTTCGAGCGTGGCCACGACGATTAAGTGCGGCATCACGTTCGGAAGCACCTCGCCGAGCAGCACGCGCAGCGTCGACGCGCCAGCGGCTTGCGCAGCAGCTACATAGTCGAGCGCGCGCACCTGTTGAGTGGCGCTGCGCATCACGACGGCGAAGCGATCCCACTTCAGAAGGCCGAGAACGATGATCACGACCCACAGCGAACCGCCGATCGTCGCTACCGTGGCCAGCGCCACCAGGATGACCGGCATCGACAGCCGTGTGGTTATCAGGAAAGTCACGATCATGTCGGTCTTGCCACCGGCGTATCCCGCCACCATGCCCATCGTGGTGCCGATCAGTCCGGAGATCAGCGCCACACTGATGCCGATCAGTAGCGAAATACGCGCGCCGTACAGCACTCGCGACAGATAGTCACGGCCCAGCGGGTCGGTGCCCAGCGGATGGAGCCATGATCCTTTGTCGCTCCAGAACGGCGGCACGTTCCGGTTCAACAAATCTTGCGTATATGGGTCGTGTGGCGCCAGAACGGGCGCAAGAAGCGCCATCACAACGATCAGCAGCAGCAGACCGCCGCCAACCAACAGTGCTCTGTGGCGCCAGACGCGATCCCCCACGCCCACCGTTAAAGGTGCGCTTTCGGCAACGAACGCAAGCGACTCGCCAGTCGGTGTTGCTGTCGCTATCGTGTCGATTGGAGGCGCGGCCATTGCTTGTCACGCGACACGAATGCGCGGATCGAGCCAGGCGTTCGCGATATCCGCCGCCAGCGTCAACAGCACGTAGATCACCGACAGCAGCAACACGATGACTTGCATCACCGGGTAGTCTTTGAACGTGATGCTCTGGTACGCCAGGTAACCCAGGCCATCGAGCGCGAAGATGGTTTCGATCACCACCGAGCCGCCAAGGAGGAAACCCAGCTGCACCGCGCTTAGCGCCACGACCGGCACCACCGCGTTGCGCAGCGCGTGCTTGAAAATCACACGGCTTCTCGGCAAGCCCTTGGCGCGCGCGGTGCGGATGTAGTCTGCCTCGAGCACCTCAATCATTCCGGCGCGCGTAAGCCGCATGAACGCCGGCGCCACGTAGTAGCCCAGCGCCACCGTTGGCATCACGAAGTGCAACCAGGTGTCGCTGCCCGACACTGGCAGAACCCGCAGCCAGATCGAGAACAGCATGATCAGCAACAGCGCAAAGAAGAAGTTAGGCAACGCCTGCCCGACGACAGCCGTCGCCAGACAGAGCCGATCGATCCAACTGTTCTTGTAGATCGCAGCAAGCGTGCCGAGCGGAATCGAAATCAGCAATGCGAATAGCAACGCCGAAAAGCCAAGCAGCAATGTCGTCGGCAGCTTGGAAAAAATCAGTGGGCCGACGTCGGTCTTGAAGTAAATCGAGTTGCCGAACTCGCCTCGTACGGTTCTCCACAGCCAGTCGGCGTACTGCACGACCAACGGGCGATCGAAACCGTAGGTCTGGCGGATCAACTCGATATCAGCCTGCCGAGCGCCTTCGCCGGCTAAGGCGACTGCTGGATCGCCCGACAAGCGCAAAAGCAGGAAGGCGATCATCGACACAGCGACCGCCACCAAAACCGCGAGACCTAGGCGCTTGACGATATAAGCGAACATCTGCTGCCTTCGAGGCCCGCCTTCGACAATTTGTTTAGGTGGCGGGCGGGGCGCTGATCGGCACGATGCAAGAAGCGTCGTACCGACCGCGTCGGGCGTTACACGCCGCTATTTCCAGCTCATCTCCCAGAACCGAACTAACTCATCGGGGTAAGCCTTGAAGCTCAAGTCTTTTGTCCCGACGTAATACACCGGCAGCGACCACAGCGGCACCGCGTAGGCACGATCGGCGATCCTTGCCAGTGCGGTCTTGTAGGCGTCCTTGCGCACTTTCGGATCGATCGAGTTATTGCCTTTGGCAAGAAGGTCGCGAACCTCGGGATCGCGCGTGATGTCATCGCTTTCAAAACCGAAATACACCGGCGTCGAGGCTGACACGTCGTTGACCGAGAACGAACCCCAGGTCTGGTGTGTCAGATGCGCCTTGTTGGCACGGATCTGGTCGCGCATCGCAGCGTACTGTTGGAAATTCAACTTGGCCTTGATGCCCACCGCGTTAAGGTAGTTGATCAGCGCTTCGGTCTGATTACGCTCGCGATACGCCAGCAAATCGACCTCGAAGCCGTTCGGGAAACCCGCCTCGGCCAGCAGCTTCTTCGCCAGCGCCGGGTCGTAGCTGTACCGCGCAGCACCGTCATCGGTACAACCAAACTGTGACGGAAAGCAGATGGTATGGATGACGCGCGAGCCGGCGCCGACGATGTTCTTGGCAATGGCTTCACGATCGATCGCGTGATTGATCGCCTTTCGAACCCGAAGATCCTTCAACGGTGCCGCCGGCGAGCTTTCCTGCGCGTTCAACTGCATGAAGACGATGCGCATCGTCTCGCCACTGACGACTTGCAGATGCGGCACGGTCTGGGCCTGATCCGCCTGGTCCTTCGGCACGTGCATGATCAAATCGCTTCCAGCAGACAACATCTCGGCCATCTGCGTTTGGCGATCGGGGATAAAGCGGATCTCGATCTTGTTGATCTTTGGCCGCGCCTTCGGCGAATCGGCAAAGTAGTTCGGATTGCGCTCGAGCGTGATGGATTTGCCCAACGCGTACTGCGTAACCCTGTAAGGGCCGCTTCCAACCGGTTTGGCGTTCATCCCCTTCGGACCAACTTCCTGGTAATACTTGGCCGGGTGAATCACCACCGGTCCGGCTAGATACTCAATGGCGGCCGGAAAGACTTTCTTCGTAGTCAGTCGGACTTTGTACTTACCGAGCTTTTCGGCCTTCTCGATCCAGTTGACGTTCTGCTGCGTGATGACCTTGTTGTCAGCATTGGCGACAAAGTTGAGCGTGTAGACGACCGAATCGGCGTCGAATTCTTCGCCGTTGTGAAACTTCACTCCTTCGCGCAGATCGAATTCAATGGTTCGGTCGTCGACGTGTTTCCAGCTCTTGGCGAGCAGGCCCTTGTACTCGTTGGTGTTGGGGTCGCGATAGATCAACGTGTCCCAGACGTTGGCGCCGATGATCACACCGATGCGAACGTTGTTGAAGAACGGGTCGACACTCTCTGGCGCCTGGTCATAAGCGAACCGCAGCGTGTCGTCCTTCTTTCCGGCGACAGCCGGGGCCGTGGTCGCCAACAGGCCAGCGGCCAATGCTGCAGCGATGAGATGCCAAAGTGATGTTCCGGATTGTTGAGTTTTCATGGTGCTCCCGGATGGTCCATAAAAGTGAAGTGTGTTCTGATCGTCACTCGAACGTAAACATACTCCCACCGCCAAGTGGGTAGCGACAAGATCTCGCAGCCTGCGGCGCGAAAGGTAACAGCTTATGCGGATTGAACCCTGGACACCGGCACTCGCGCCGCGCGATGCCGAGCTTGTGGCAGCGATCGAAGCGCGGCGCGGCGGTGCGCTTTACAACCTCGATCGCATGCTGCTGTGGTCGGAGCCGCTGGCGCGCGGATGGAATGTTTATCTGCGTGCGCTGCGGCAGGAACTGTCGCTGCCACCGTTCTTGCGCGAGCTCGCGATCTGCGTGGTGGCACAGCTCACCGGCGCCGAATACGAGTACCACCACCACGCACCGGAATTGAAAAAGGCCGGCGCCACCGACGCGCAACTCGCAGCGCTGGACGATCCGGACGCTGCGGCGACGAGCGATCGATTCGACGAATTGCAGCGCACCGTGATCAGGTTCGCGATCGCCAGCACGCGCGACGTGCAGGTCCCCGGTGCGTTGTTCGCTTCGCTCAAGCAGAGTCTGTCGCCGCAGGAATTGGTCGAACTCACTGCGGTGACTGCGGCCTACAACATGGTCGCTCGTTTTCTGGTTGCGCTCGAGGTCACGCCGGACAGTTAGTGTTCAACCACCCGCGGTAATGCGGTTCTGCTTCACGATCTTCGACCAGCGATCGAGTTCCTTCTGCATGAACGACTTGAATTCCGCCGGCCCCTGACCGGTAACGGCCATGCCTTGCGCGGCGAGCCGCTCGGCGACCGCCGGATCTTTTAGGGCCTTTTGCACTTCCGCGTTCATCCGGTTCACGAGATCAGGCGGCGTCTTCGCCGGCGCGATCACACCCCAATAAGCGAGCGCCTCGAAGTTTTTGATGCCGGCCTCGGCAAGCGTTGGCGTATCGGGCAGGCTGGGATGGCGCTGTGCGCCGGTCACCGCCATCGGCTTCACCGTGCCTGCCTTCACATGCGGCAGCACGAGAAACACCGTTCCGATGCCGAGCGGCATATGGCCGGCCACCGTGTCGTTCATCAACGGTCCACCGCCGCGGTAAGGCACATGCGTCCACGCCCAGCCGCCTTGCTGGCCCGCCTGAATCATCGCCAGGTGACCGAGACTCCCAGTGCCAATCGAGCCGATTGAGATTCCCTTGACCGTGCGCGCGTCGGCCATCACGTCAGTGATCTTCGAGTACGGCGATTTCGCCGATGCCACCAGCGCCATCGGCGATGTGCCGATCAGCGTCACGTGCTCCAGATCTTTCAGCGTGTCGTAGGCGATGTTCGGAATCAGGCTCGCGTTGGTGCTGTGCGTGTCGAAAATCACTCCGAACGTGTAACCGTCTGGCGCTGCCTTGGCCACCGCATTGGTACCGATCGATCCCGAGGCGCCGCCGATATTTTCGACGACGACGCTTTGACCGAGCTGCTTCGACAGCGGCTGCGCAAGAATGCGTGAAACCTGGTCGACTGAACCGCCCGGCGGAAACACGGCGATCAGCCGAATTGGCTTGGTCGGCCACGATTGAGCGAAGCAGGGATTGACGGCAAGCGTCGCGATCGCAAGTGCGAGCGCGAGTTGGCGAACGAATGACATCGGATTGCCTCCTCAGCGTCAGAGTGTATCGGCAGCGTTTAAAAAACAGCGCCGCGCGCCTCGATTGACCATACGGCTTCGACCTTGTCGTTGCGCACGGCAACGATCCAGTCGTGCAGGTTGACGGTTGGATCAATGTGCCCCGGAATAAGCAACGGCTTGTCGCCGAGCCCCAACTCAGGGCCTTCGCCAACCCGCTCGAGCACCGTGTGTTCGTCGGATACGCCGCGCACTTGCCAGCCTGCGAACGCCGGCAACGCGGGACCGGAATCGGTCGAGAAGCTCTTCAGCCCGGCGTCGAGCGTCGCGCGGTCAGTGTCAGCGTTCTTACGCCGGCTCATCACCGTGGTCAGAATGAAAAGCGCTTGCTCGAATGCGGGCCAGCTCGGCTCCGGCTCGTTCTTCGCGTAATCGACATCCATCAGCACGTACGAGCCAGGCTGGATCTCGGTGTACACGCCACCGGTCGCTTCGAGCATGAACGTACCGGTGCCCGCGCCGGTGATGACATCGCACGGCAGCGCGGCTGCGAGCAGCGCCGCCCGTGCTGATTGAGCCAGCGAGGTTGCCGCAGAAATCGCCTGCCGGCGTCCGGCAACGCTGCGCCGGTGTTGCGCACTGCCGAAGTAAGCGTGCAGACCGCGCAGGGTCAGTCTCGCGTGCGCGTTGACGGCATGCCCGAGCGCTATCACTGACGTGACATCGGGAACGCCAGCGCGGTTGTGTCCGACATCGAGCTCGATGTAAGCATCGACTTGCGTCTGAGCGCGCTCGCAGGCGCGTGCAAGCTGGGCAACGACGCGTGCGTCGTCGACACACACGCCAAGCTTCGCATCCGGATAGCGGGCTGCCAATTGAGCGAGCTGCATCGCCTTGCGATCGCCGACGACTTCGTTGCTGATCAGGACGTCGGCAATGCCTCCGGCGAGAAACGGTTCCGCCTCGGAGGTCTTCTGGCAGCAGATGCCGACCGCGCCGGCCGCAATTTGTCGGCGCGCGATTTCAACGCACTTGTGGCTCTTCGCATGCGGGCGTACGCGCACACCGCGTCCCTGTACGGCGCTCATCAACCGTGCCAGATTGCCTTCGAACTTGTCGAGGTCGAGGATCAACGCCGGCGTGTCGACGTCGGCAAGCGCATCGCCCGCACGAGCGGGGATCCATTGATCGTTCATGCCACAGTCTAGCGATCCGCTGCGCCCGTAGAATCGCGCGTTCGTTGAAGCATTTCAAAATTATCGATGAGCATTAAGAGCGACAAGTGGATACGCCGGATGGCGGCTCAAGGAATGATCGAGCCGTTCGAGTCGGGCCAGATTCGCCACGTCGACGGCCAACGCATCGTCAGCTACGGCACGTCGAGTTACGGTTACGACATTCGCTGCGCCGACGAATTCAAGATATTCACCAACATCAACAGCACGATCGTCGATCCGAAGGCGTTTGATCCGAACTCGTTCGTCGACGTCAAGAGCAATGTTTGCATCATCCCGCCGAATTCGTTCGCGCTCGCGCGCACGGTCGAGTACTTTCGTATTCCGCGCAGCGTTCTCACCCTCTGTCTGGGGAAGTCCACGTACGCGCGGTGCGGAATCATTGTGAACGTAACGCCGTTGGAGCCCGAGTGGGAAGGCCACGTGACGCTCGAGTTCTCTAACACGACGCCGCTGCCGGCGAAGATTTATGCGAATGAAGGCTGCGCGCAGGTCGTGTTTATCGAGTCCGACGAAGTCTGCGAGACTTCGTACAAGGATCGCGGCGGCAAATATCAAGGGCAGCGTGGCGTCACGCTGCCCAAGACCTAGCAACGCAGCGTAGTTACTGCAGCTGCTTCGATCGTGTCAGCTCACGCACGACCTGCTCTTTCGCGCGCGGCGGTTCGGCTCGTGGCGCGGGTTGCGGCGCTGGCGGTGGAGGCGGCGTCGGAGCGACACGCTGAACCATCGGCTCAGGCGGGCGGCGTCGGAGCGACGCGCTGAGCCGTCGGCGCCGGCGGTGCTGGCGGTCTCGGAGCAACACGCTGAACCATCGGCTCAGGCGGCGCAACCTGCGCCACCGGCGCCTTTGGCTGTTTAATCGTCGGCGGAGCGCCGGGCGGGAAACGCGCCGGTTCTGCCGGTGCACCGCGCGGGTCTTGTTGGGCTTGCGGCAGCAACTCCTGCGGCATGCGAGCGCGCGGTTGCGGACGTGCCATGTCGGGTGCAGCTCGCGGCATCGGCGTCGGCTGTATCGCGGTTGGCGGAACGCGATTGAACTTCGGCGGTTGCGCCAATGGCGCTGGATCATTGCCCGGCAGCGGTGGCTGCGGCGCGACGGCGCGATTCGGAATCGGTGGCTGCGGCGCGATGGTAGTCGGATCGGCCAGCTTCGGCGGCATCACGCGTGTCGGCGGCGGTACGTCGCGCGCAGGAGCCGGCACCATCGATGGCGTTGGCACGGCAGTACCGGCCGATGCGGTTGCGGGCCTGCTACTTTCGGCGATGGTTGCACCGGATTGGGCCTGCGCACCATGCCGTCGTCCGAGACCTTGTGAGTCTGTCCGACGTTCTTTGGCGGCGGCGCCATCGGCTGCAGTTCGGCCAGGTTCGTCCTGACCGGCAATGCAACCTTCATCACCGGATCGCGGAAGCGCGGCCCCGGAACCATCGTGCCTCCCTCGTGGTTGCGGTGCGGCGGATGTCCGCGCGGCGGATTGTTGATGATCGTCCGGTTGATGATCGTCACGTAGGTGTTGCTGTGCCGATAGTGCGGGTGATAGCGATGCCACGGCGCGAGCGGATACCAGCCGACGACCGGCCCACCGAAACCAACACTGAAATGGCTCCCCCCAACGAACCCGACCAGCGCCGGTGCCCACACCGGCCGCGCGACATACCCCCCGGGCCACCAACACCAGCGATTGCCGATCGTGACCCAGCGTCCGTAGTGGAACGGTGCATAACCCCACGGCGAGTGATCGACCCAGCTCCAGCCCCACGGCCGCACCCAGCGCCATTGACCATGGCGATAGGGAGCCCAACCAACGGGCACGACGCGCGGTACCCAGACATTGCCGTACGTCACATCGGGAATCCAATCGCCGTGGAAGTCGAGCTCTTCATAGCCGGTCATGTACGGCGACACGTAGCGCGCCGAGCGCACGTCGCGATAGCGCTCATCGCGCTCCAACGCCCACTGATCGAACGAGGTTGCTACGGCTTGCTCGTGGTTGATGCTCGATAAACCCGGACCAACAATCAACGCTTGTCCGCTTGCGACATTGACCGCATTGGCGCCGTTTGCCACGCTGGCCTGGCCGTTGAAGACCGACACACGCGCTTGTCCACCGTTGCCTGCCGCGTCGATGCGATAACGGCCTGGGCCCCCCAGATTGATACGGATGCCGTCGACGGTGACAGCGGAGGGCTCGCCGTTGAATGACTGTGTAAGCCACACGTTGAGCGAGCCGTATTCCAGATTGAACACCGCGCCGCTGTAATCGAGCTGACTAAAGCCGCCGCGACTCTCGGACGACAATCGAAAAGTGTTCGGACCGACCCTGAACTCAGTGCGGCCATTGGCGCCGGTGTAAAGGCCCGTACCGACCGTGACCACATCGTTGATTTGCGCCCGATCCCAGCTGCCGTCGGCGTCTTCTTCGGCGCGCCAGACCTGCACGTCACCCTCGGCCGCCGAAATGCGGCCTGCGATCAACGGCGGACTGTCATCCGATTGCGATTGCGCGATGGCGACGGATGTCGCACCGGCGCCGATCGACAAAGCAACAAGCAGCGAAAGCAAGCGATTCATCAATCTCTCCGCTCGGTTCTCTCTATGACGAATCTAACGCCTAAAGGTTCGAGGTGTTGACCGGCGTAACACTCTGTAACAGCAAGCGTGTCGCGTTCCCGTTCGGCGTCGGTCGGCGCTGATTTGTGACGGCACGCGAAGGACCTCCTGCCCATCGAACTACAATCCTCGCCTTCCGCTTCGCAGCACCGCCGCGCCGTTCCCATGCGATTTCGCTTTCCGATCGTCATCATCGACGAGGATTTTCGTTCCGAGAACGCCAGCGGATTGGGCATCCGCGCACTCGCCAAGGCGATCGAGGCTGAAGGCGTCGAGATTCTCGGCGTCACTACGTTCGGCGACGTATCGAGCTTCGCGCAGCAGCAAAGCCACTCTTCGGCGTTCGTCCTCTCCGTCGATGACGAAGAGTTGGCTGAAGGCAATTCCAACGAGGAAACGATCGAACAGCTGGCGGCGTTCGTGCGTGAGATCCGGCGCCGCAATGCCGATATTCCGATCTTCCTGTACGGCGAGACGCGCACCACGCATCACATGCCGAACGATCTGCTGCGTGAGCTGCACGGCTTTATTCACATGTTTGAAGACACGCCGGAGTTTGTCGCGCGCTACATCATCCGCGAGGCGCGTGTCTACCTGGATGCCCTGGCGCCGCCGTTTTTCCGCGCGCTGACGCATTACGCGCAGGACGGCTCTTATTCATGGCATTGCCCGGGGCACTCGGGCGGTGTGGCGTTTCTGAAAAGCCCTGTTGGCCGCATGTTTCACCAGTTTTTCGGCGAGAACATGTTGCGTGCCGACGTTTGCAACTCGGTCGATGAGCTCGGGCAACTGCTCGACCACACGGGCCCGGTCGCGGCGAGCGAACGCAATGCAGCGCGCATCTTCGGCGCCGATCACCTGTTCTTTGTCACCAACGGGACATCGACCTCGAACAAGATTGTCTGGCACTACGTGGTCGCGCCCAACGACGTGGTCATCGTCGATCGCAATTGCCACAAGTCGGTGCTGCACGCAATCACGATGACCGGTGCGATTCCGCTGTTCTTGACGCCGACGCGCAATCATTACGGAATCATCGGACCCATTGCGCTCAGCGAATTCAAGTGGAAATCGATTGCAAAGAAAATCGCGCGCCATCCGCTGCTGAAAAACGGCAACGGTGGCAACGGGCGCGGCAAACCGCGTGTGCTGACGCTGACGCAGAGTACGTACGATGGCATTCTGTACAACGTTGAAACGATCAACGAAGAGCTGGACGGCAAGATCGACACTTTGCATTTCGACGAAGCGTGGCTGCCGCACGCTGCATTCCACGATTTTTATCGCGACATGCACGCGATTGGCGGCGTCAGTGCAGCAGGAGTCGAGCTGTCGCGCAGACGCAATCGGGAGTCGATGATTTTCTCTACGCAATCGACGCACAAGATGCTGGCCGGGTTGTCGCAGGCGTCGCAGATCCTGATTCGTAACTCGCAGAACGAAAGCCTCGATCGCTTCATGTTCAACGAAGCGTTCTTGATGCACACCTCGACATCACCACAGTACGCGATCATCGCTTCGTGCGATGTGGCAGCGGCGATGATGGAACCACCCGGCGGCACTGCGCTGGTCGAGGAGTCGATAACCGAGGCGCTCGACTTCCGGCGCGCGATGCGCAAGGTCGGCGACGAATACGGTGATTCCTGGTGGTTCAAGGTGTGGGGGCCGAAACATCTGCCCGAAGATGGTATCGGCACGCGCGAAGACTGGATTCTGAAGTCCGGCGACGACTGGCACGGATTTGGTGAGGTTGCGTCGGGCTTCAACATGCTCGATCCGATCAAGGCGACCGTGATTACGCCGGGACTGAACCTCGATGGTTCGTTCGTCGATCCCGGCATTCCCGCGGCGGTGGTCACGCGTTACTTGGCTGAACACGGCATCATCGTCGAGAAAACCGGGCTGTATTCGTTCTTCATCATGTTCACAATCGGCATCACCAAGGGCCGCTGGAACACGATGGTCACTGAGCTGCAGCAGTTCAAGGACGATTACGACAAGAACCAGCCGCTCTGGCGCGTGATGCCGGAGTTCCTCAAGGGATTCCCGCAGTACGAGAAAATGGGGCTGCGCCAGTTGTGCGACTCAGTACATCAGGTCTATCGCCAGAGCGATATCGCGCGCCTGACCACCGAGATCTATTTGTCCGAGATGGAACCGGTGTTGAAGCCCACGGATGCTTACGCGCAGATGGCGCACAGTGCGATCGATCGACTGCCGATCGACGAACTCGAAGGCCGCGTGACGGCGGTGCTGCTGACGCCGTACCCGCCCGGCATCCCATTGTTGATTCCCGGGGAGCGCGTCAACGCGACGATTGTTCGTTATCTGCAATTCGCGCGCGATTTGAACGCGCGCTATCCCGGCTTCGGTACGGATATTCACGGGCTGGCAAGAGATGAGTCGGGCGCGTACTTTGTGGACTGCGTGCAGCTCGCCGCGCATTCACCCTGATAACACGTGATGCAGAAAAACAGCGCCCACATTCCCCGCGGTTTGCGACTGGTCGGAGAAATGGGCGCGCGCATCGCCGAGCACGACTGGGTGGCCACGCCGGTCGGTCGGATGGCGCGTTGGCCGTCGAGTCTGAAGACATCGCTCAGCCTGTGCTTGGCATCGCGCTATCCGATGTTTCTCTGGTGGGGCAGCGCCCTGACCAATTTCTACAACGATGCGTACGCTCCGATTCTTGGTGCCCGCCATCCGGATGCGTTGGGACGTAATGCCGCTCAAATCTGGCATGAAATCTGGCCGGTGATCGGACCTCAAGTCGAAACCGTGCTGGCGACCGGCGAGGCGACGTGGAACGAAAGCGTGCCGCTTCTAATGGAGCGCAATGGATATCTGGAGGAAACCTACTTCACGTTTTCATACAGCCCGGCTGTCGATGACAGGGGCAATGTGGCAGGTGTTTTCTGCGCATGCCAGGAAGATACCGGGCGCGTGCGCTCGACGCGCGCACTGGCTGAGCGTGAGCGGCAGTTCGCTGCTCTGGTTGAAAATCTTCCGGATATCGTTTTTCGGCTCGATCTCGAATTGCGGCACCTTTACATCTCGTCGCAAGTCGAGGACTTGACGGGTATTCCGGCGCAGGCATTTATCGGCCAGACCAACCGCGAGCTCGGACTGTCTGCTTCATTGACCGACCCGGTTGAACGGGCGAGCCGGCGCGCACTGAAAACCGGCAAACACACTTCAATCGCGTGGTCGTACAACGGGCGTGAGCTGCGTACGCGAATTGTTGCCGAGCGCGACGACAATGGTGTGGTCGTTTCACTGCTCGGTATCACCGAAGACGTCACCGAATTCGAACAGGCGTTGGCCGCGGTAAAGCGAAGCGAGAAAACGCTGCGCGAGGCCGATCGCCGCAAGGATGAGTTTCTGGCGATGCTGGCGCACGAGCTGCGCAATCCGCTGGCGCCGATTCGCAACGCGGCCGAGATCCTCTGGCTGATGAGCACGGAGCCAGAGCGCGTGCGGCAGACCAGCGAGATCATCGTGCGGCAAGCCCGGCACATGAACACGATCGTCGACGATCTGCTCGACGTTTCACGGGTCACGCGCGGGCTGATCGTGCTCGACACCGAGCCGCTCGATTTACGATCGGTCATCACCGCGGCAATCGAACAGTCGCTGCCGTTGATCGACGACCGGCGCCACACTGTGCGTACCGAACTGCCGCAGCATCCGATCATGGTGCAGGGCGATCGGGTGCGATTGACGCAGGTGTTTTGCAACCTGCTGAACAACGCCGCGAAGTACACGTCCCCAGGTGGTGCGATCCGAGTCGCGATGATCGACGGTGACGGGCGCGTCGATGTCGACGTGATCGACGATGGCGAGGGAATCGACCCCGAGTTGCTGCCGCAGGTGTTCGATCTGTTCTCGCAAGGTCAGAGAACGCTTGACCGCGCGCAGGGCGGACTCGGCATCGGACTGTCGCTGGTGAAGACGCTGGTTGATCTGCACGGCGGCAGGATCGAAGCCGCAAGCGAAGGCAGCGGCCGCGGCAGCCGCTTCACCGTGCGATTGCCACGGCTCGCCACCGTTCAAGGCACTTCCATGGAAATTGTTCCGGCTCCGTCGCGGGCTTCGTCGGCGCGAGCGCTGCGACTACTTGTAGTCGATGACAATGTCGATGCGGCCGAAGCGCTGGCGATGATGCTTGAATTGGACGGTCACTCGGTGATCCGGGCGCATGACGCGCACTCAGCGATAGCATGCGCGCGCAGCGAACATCCGGATGCGATGCTGCTGGATATCGGCATGCCGGACATTGACGGTTACGAACTTGCGCGCCGGCTGCGAGCGCTGCCCGAAGCCGAAGAGGCCACGTTGATCGCCGTAACCGGTTATGGCCAGGCAGAAGACCGCAAGCGGGCCGAAGAGGCCGGCTTTGACCACCATCTGGTTAAGCCGGTCGAGCTCGATACGCTGCGCGCGATGCTCAGTGCCGATCGCGTTCGCAGTTAGAGGATGATTGTGCCGGTTCAGCGCCGGAGACAAGAAGGCAAATACAAGGAGCCATATACAAGGAGGCATCGATGTCGCGTCAAATGATGAGAGTCGATACTGGGCGCATGGCTGGCGCTTTTCGGCATCGCTTCACACGCGCAGGAATACCCGGCGAAGCCGGTGCGCATCATCGTGCCGTTCTCGCCGGGCGGGCCGGCGGACATTTACGCGCGCTTCATTGGCCAGCGCTTGCAGGATGCGTTGGGGCAATCTTTCATCGTCGACAACCGCCCGGGAGCGGGTTCGATCATTGGTACCGATGCGGTCGCAAAGAGCCCGGCCGATGGCTACACGCTGCTGATGATGTCCAACACGCACACCGTCAACGAATCGCTGATTCCGAACAGGCCGTACCAGCTGATGCGCGACTTCGTGCCGGTTGCTCCGGTTAACTATTCCGATCTCGTTCTCGTCGTCCATCCATCGGTGCCGGCCAACAATTTGGCCGAGCTGCTGAAGCTCGCTAAGTCGAAGCCGAAGGAGCTCAACTACGCGTCATCCGGCAACGGCACGCCGTATCACATGGCGGGCGAGCTGTTCAAGGCGATGGCAGGCGTTGACATCGTGCACGTGCCCTACAAAGGAAGCGCCGGAGCGCGCACCGACACGCTGGGCGGACAGGTGCAGATGATGTTCGACGCGGTGCCGACGATGACCGATCACATTCGTAGCGGAAAGGTAAAGGCATTCGGCACCACCGGCGACAAGCGATCCGCGGTGTTGCCCGAAGTTCCGACGGTGGCGGAGGCCGGTGTGCCCGGCTATGAGGCGGTCATCTGGTTGGGTGTCATGGCACCTCGAAACACGCCGCGTGATGTCGTCAATCGTCTGAATGCCGAGATCTCGAAGATCACGAGTCGACCCGATGTGCGTGACGCGTGGGCAAAGCAGGGTGCAGTAGCGATGACGATGACTCCGGATGAGTTTGCCCGCTTCATGACCAACGATATTGCGAAGTGGGATCGGATCGTCAAGATCTCGGGAGCCAAAGCCGATCAATGATCGCCCGCGCGCCCGAGGACCTGCGTGTCCTGAGCGCGGGGGCTGCGCAGGGTCTGGTCGCCGCAATGACCCCGCGGTTTCTCGCGGACACTGGCGTTGCGCTTCACACGACCTTCGGTGCGGTCGGTGCGATTCGCGAGAAGCTCTTCGCAGGTGAGCCGTGCGACGTGCTCATCCTGACCGCAGGCGATGCTCGATGAATTGGCAGCCAGCGGGCACGTCGTCGCGGCGACGCGCACCGCACTGGGCGAAGTGCTCACCGGCATCGGCGTTCGGGCGAGCGACCCGTTACCGGACATCAAGGATCGGGCCGCACTGGGACGAAGTCTGCGCGCGGCGACGGATATCTTTCTGCCAGACCCGCAGCGTGCCACGGCAGGGATTCACTTCACGCGAGTGCTCGAGCAGCTCGGCATATTCGCCGACGTCGCGCCGCGGTTGCGGCCGCATCCGAACGGTGCGACGGCGATGCGCGCGATGGCGCAAAGCAGCGGTACCGCCCCGATCGGTTGCACGCAGATCACCGAGATCAAATACGCGGATGGCGTGACGCTGGTGGGTCCGTTACCAAAAGAATTCGAGCTCGCGACGGTCTATTCAGTTGCCGTTTGGGCCGATGCACGGCAGCCGGATGTTGCGCAGCGCTTCGCTCGACTGCTGTCCGGACCGGAAGCGGACAACCTTCGTGCGGAAGCGGGATTCGAAAATTTGGGGAAGGATTTTCGATGTTTTTAATAGCGCACCGACCGCTCGGTTCAGGTTGCTAAAGAAAAAGCCGACTCGTGGCCGCGTCATGTAACTGAACGACAGATCGCTGGGGCGACAAGACTTCGAAGTTCGCGAGCAAATGGCCGTGTCCGGTATCGACCCGTTGCCAACATTGAGCGCGCCCGAAAGCGGACTCATTACAACTTGAGAGAGCAGACATTCAACGGGTCTGAGGTGAGTTGACCCCAGAGCGCTCGGCACGCGATCTGCTCGGCCGTCGGCGATGGGGCGGCCGCCGCGCAAGCCGGCGGTACGCCTGAGCGCACGCACCCAGCGGCGCCACGCGCGCCAAGGAGGCTCCGATGAAGTTCATCCCGGCATTCGCATTCCCCGGCATGACCTCGTTCGTCGTCGTCGCCCGACAGGCCGGACGAGCGGGAAGCGCTACCCGAGTTTCTCCTGTCGCTGTGGTGCCCGGGGCGAAGCGGCTCGTCGCTGCGGCGGTGCTCGCCGCAGCGGTTGCGACCGGCGCGTGGGCTCAAGGCTTCCCGCGCGGACATCCCGACGCGCTCGGGCCGCAGTTCGAGGTCGCGCCGCAGCAGCGCGACAGCGTCCGCCACCGGCCGCCGCCGCGCGGCGCCGACTCGCTCGAGCGTCTCCTCCGCTGGAACCAGATCGCGATCGACGCGAGCGGCCTCGATCACACGCCGTTGCAGCCCGGCGAGCGCCGCGTATTCGGCGAGCAGCTCGGGCCGGGCCGTTCGAGTCGCGCGATGGCGATCGTCCACATCGCGATGTTCGACGCGCTGAACGCGATCGGCGGCGGCTACCGCAGCTACACGGGTTTGCGCGCAGCGCCCGATGGCGCGTCGATAGACGCTGCGATCGCGCAGGCGGCGCACGATACGCTGGTGGCGCAGTTCCCGTCGCAGGCCGCGAGTTTCGATCAGCTGCTCGCCGAGGACCTGCACGAGATCCGCGCCGGCGGACGCGCGATGGCGAGCGGCGTCGAGGTCGGCCAGCACGCCGCGGCGGCGATTCTCGCCCTACGTGCGAACGACGGGTCGCAGCACGCCGAGCCGCGGATCGGCGTCGAGTTCATTCCGAGCGACGCACCGGGCCAATGGCGCCAGGATCCGGTGAGCCGGATTCCGCTCGCGCTGGGCGCGCGCTGGGGCGAAGTAGCGCCGTTCGTGCTCCGGTCGGCGCAGCAGTTCCGGGTTCCCCCGCCGCCCGCCATGACGAGCCCCGAGTACGCGGCTGCGTTCGAGGAGGTGAAGCGCCTCGGCGGCGACGGCGTCGACGACGCCCACCGTTCGCACCGAGCGAGCAGCGGCTGATCGGGATCTACTGGGCATACGACGGCACCCCGAGCCTGTGCGCGCCACCGCGGCTCTACAACCAGATCGCGGCGCAGATCGCGCGCGAGCGCGGCACGAAGGTGCGCGAGCTCGCGCGCCTGCTCGTGCTCGTCAACGTCGCGATGGCCGATGCGGGCTTGGCGATCTGGGAGTCGAAGTACTTCTACGGCTTTTGGCGGCCGGTCACGGGCATCCGCGAAGCCGATCCGGAAAGCGGGCCGACGGGCGCAGGTGACGGCAACCCGGCGACCATCGGCGATCCGAAGTTCGTGCCGCTCGGCGCGCCGGCGAGCAATCTCACTGGCCCGAACTTCACGCCGCCCTTCCCCGCCTATCCGTCGGGACATGCGGGCTTCGGCGGCGCACTCTTCCAGGTGCTGCGCGAGTTCTACGGGACCGACCGCATCGCCTTTACCTTCGTTTCGGACGAGCTGAACGGCACGACGCTCGCGAACGACGGCACGATCCGCCCCCGCGTCCCGCGCCACTTCTCATCGCTCTCCGACGCCGAAGAGGAGAACGGCCAGAGCCGCATCTATCTCGGCATCCACTGGGCGTTCGACAAGACCGAGGGGATCGCGCAGGGGCGGCGAGTGGCGAGCTACGTCTTCAGGAACGCATTCGAGCCCGTGCGGCACGGGCGTTAGGAGCGGAGGGACCGCCGTCAGAAAGCCTCCGGCGATTCGGCCCACTGAGGGCGATGTCGGCAACTGGCCGACATCAAGTCGGGATTGCTTTAATCGGTCATCACCTTACGGGTGAGGTATCTCGCCACTGGCGCCAGCTCATCGAGTGGTAATGCACTGGTGACCTCAGGCGCTGATGACCAAGGGTAGCTGAGCTTCATTAGCCATCGCATCACGTCGCGCGTTGCGGATGGCGCCAGCACCACCATCGAATCAATTGCGATGGTGAGGTGCGTCGCGAGAACTAGTGCACCGTCCCTCTGAAACGTCCAATCATATTGGCCGCAGCCGACACGAACGTTCTTGGTTTCCTTCTCGGTCATGCCAACCAGCCAGTCGCATGTGAACTGGTCTGCGTTCGATACGGGACGGTCGAGATAGAAGGAGTAGATGTTCTCGTAGGCCTGATTGAAACGACGAACCAGAACATCGCCGATCTGCGCCAGTCCGGTGGTCACGGGTGGGAAACTGATCTGATCAGATCGATTGCATATCTCCAACGTCGCATTCTCGGAGAACACGTTCGCCAGCAAGAAAGGGCGGTTCTCGTCCTTTGCACGGAAATAGAGTCGCAGTATTTGTTCCGGAGACATAGGCCAACTCACGCGCTTGTCCGTTTTTGCGGAGACTCTGGCGGCTTGCCGCTTCGTCCGCTACTGGCCGCAAGCTGACTGAACGTCCGGTTCTGGCCGCCGCGAGATACTGGACAATTGTCAGCAGTAGCGCGCAGTTCCATCAGCTATCTGGTTCGCTCCGTCATTGCCAGAGTGAACCTGATCTGATTGAGAAAATAGGATGCCTTTTGGAAAAGCGAAGGATGATTACGGATGAACAGGATCGCTGCAGTGTGGGCAACGTTTGCGGCGCTTACGATGAACGTGCAAGCGGCCGAAATCAGAGTACTAAGCGCCGGTGCAGTTGAGCCGGGACTGCATAGGTTTGCCGAGTTAGTGAAGCGCGAGACCGGCCACGAGCTGAGGATGCAGTTCAATACGGCGCCGCAGATTGCGAAGCGGCTTGCAGACAACGATGTGTACGACATCCTGATTTCACCGCCGGCGGTTATTTCACAGGCCGTCAAGGACGGGAAGGTCGACGCAAGCACACGTGTTCCGCTCGGCCGCGTCGGTGTGGGCATCGTCGTCCGTGCAAACGCTTCAGCGCCAACTGTTGCAACGGTGGATCAGTTCCAGGCAGCGCTGCTTGCGGCTGAGTCAGTCGTTTACAACACTGCGTCCACGGGACTCTATCTCGATAAGCTCTTCGAAAAGATGGGAGTGCTCGATCAGATCAAACCTAAGACCACACGCTATCCAGACGGTGCATCGGTTATGGAGCACGTGATCAAAGGCAAGGGAACCGAGATCGGGTTTGGTGCGATCACCGAGGTTCGAATGTATGAACCGAAGGGGCTAAAGTTCGTCGGGCCGCTGCCCGCCGAAATTCAGAACTACACGAGTTACGAGGCGGCTGTGATGACCGGCGCGAAAGCTGCCGAGCCCGCACGAGCGGTGTTGAAAGTGCTCGATTCGCAAGCGGGCAAAGCGGCCTTCGTTTCGGGCGGCGTGGAATAGTATGAACAGCAATGCATCGTAGAAAATTCCTGTTCGCGGGCGCCACGCTCGCTTTCGCGCGCATCAGTCGCGCTCAATCGGATCACGGCGCACATGGCGATCAATACGAAAGTCTTGCAAAGCCGGGCCGCATTGCGCTACCCACTGTGGCACAAACGCAGCGCTCCATTGAAAGCCCGGCGCCCAAGGCAGCGAATGCCGGACGCTGGTTGACGCGCGCAGCACTTCCGCTTCCGCGCAGTGAGATGGCGTGGGCCACGCAGTATGCCGACAGGATGCACATGCTCGGCGGCTACGCAGAGCAGCGGGTCGATCGACCGTACCATCAGATTTACGATCCGGTTGCCGACCGCTGGTCAGATGGTGCGCCGCTGCCGCGTGGTGCTAATCACGTTGGCGTTTGCGTGGTGGATGCGAAACTTTATGCGATCGGTGGCCATCTTGCTCAGAACGCGAAGCCCGACGCGCTGTGCTTCGTCTTGGAGTTGAAGACGGGTGTGTGGTCTCCTATCGCGCCGTTGCCCAATCGCTGTGGTGCCATCGCCGCAACAGCATTGGGCGGACGGGTCCACGCAATCGGCGGCGCAATCGGCGACACGCCAGCTGAAAAGAAATCAGTCGACTGGCACTACGCATACGACCCAAAGAGTGACCGCTGGGAAAAGCTCGCGCCGTTGCCAACGGGTCGCGATCACACGGGAACTGTGACAGTGGGCAACTTCATCCACGTGATCGGTGGGCGCGTAGACAGCTTCCACACGAACTCAAATCTGCATCACGCGTATGACGCGCAGAAGGACCGTTGGGAAATGCGGCGTCCGCTGCCGACGGCGCGTTCCGGCCATGGCGCAGCGCTGTACCAGGGCAAGATTTTCGTGATGGGCGGCGAGGGTACCGACCGCGTCTACGGGCAGAACGAAGCCTACGATTCCGCGACGGATCGATGGGAAGCGTACGCGCCGATGCCTACTCCGCGCCACGGTCTTGGCGCTGCAGTGGTCGGCGGTGCGATACACGTCGCTGGCGGAGGGCCGATTGTCGGTGGCAGCGTTCAGAGCGCTGTGCACGAGGCTTTTACGCTCGCAGCTGAGTAATCAGACGGTGCTTAAGCGGTGCGCGACTGGAGCGTTACCAATATTGTGAGTTTGAGAAGTCAGTGCTGAGGTCCGCTACTGGCCGGAAAACGGCGGACGCTATGAGACGAACAGGCTCCTCGGACAGTTTGCGTAGTCGGCGACCCGCCTGGGCGCTTCACTAGCGGCGCGATGGCGAACGGCCATAGTGAATTGACTGCACGACGCCTGAGCGGATCCGAACCACGGCCAGAAGGTTTCCAGGACCCCGGTCATACAGCCACTCTTCCACCAACTGACACGGCACGACAATGCTCGCGAAGGGTTCCGGAACCGGCTGAAACGTGGGCGCGTAGTAAACGGGAGCGCAGTAAGTGTCTGCCAGCAGCGGCTCACCGCAGCTGTATCGCAGCGCTAAGCGCGTGTCGCCTTCGGAAACACTCTGACCATTGCATCGCAACGACTCGGCACTTGCCACGGTCGGAACGGTCGCGATCATGACGGCGCAGCAGGCATGCAGCAACGCTTTGACGGCATATTGGCGCGTACGTCCCCTGACCATTGCCTTTGGATGGATGCGGACGACTGAAGGTTCCGATGGAGCGACAAAGGGCTCGATAGGGCTGCTGAACCGGCCCAGGACAATATGAGGCGGGCGACTGCGTGTCTCGACGTCCGCTAGTAGGCGATTCTGGCCGACGCCGAACATTGCGTCGCGCGAGAATCAGTGCCCCGAAGTTAGTCGCTTGGTGTGAACCAACGACGCAAGACAAGACCCCGAGAAATGAGGGAAATTTGGGAACGAGACCGGCCGGTTGTCGTCTCCGCTGCTTGTGGCGCAGCCGACGACAGTGGCGCAGCTATCAGAGGCGACCTTCGTCGTCACCTCGGGGTGGCATGAGTCCCGGCCCGTCAAACACGAGGTACAGCGCCGTCGCAAACCAGAAGAGCACGGTGAGCCAGTCAAAAAAGTTCATTGCGTTCACTCCGAATCGAGCTGATGGCATTCACGACCCCGCTGCTCAATTGTGTGTGGCGCACGCACTGACGGGAAGTCATCCAACCGGCTTCCGCTGTTCGGTCGACCTGATCCGACGTGTTCATCACGCGCTACGGCTGTCGCACAGCGTGCTCGCGTGCAGTTCCTTGTGGTGGTTGGGGATCGAGGACGTGGAAGCCACCGGGTATCGTGTCGAGCTGACGATCAAGATGACGAGTTAGTGAAATGAATCCTTCGCTGACCGAAATGTTTCGACGGCTGCTGAAAGCCGTGGGACAGACACGTGCCGCCAAGAGCGTCGAAGTGTTTGGTTGGCTGATTTTCGTCGAGTCGGTGATCCTGATGCTGGCGCCGCATTTCGCGGCCGAGTTGCTGCACCTGCCCGCTCTCGTGCCGCAAGGCGCTAATTACTTGAGGCTCGTCGCTCTGCTCGTCGGCGGCGTCGGCATGCTTTATATCGTTAGCGGGCGCCTCAACGCCGAAGGATTTGTCTTCGCCTCGTTGCTCGACCGTCCGCTGGTCCCGCCGGTCATGGCGGTGCTCTGGTACCTGGGGATCATCCCCGGGCCGCTGGCATTGCTCTTTGCCGTGCAGGATTTCGGGAGTTTTCTCTGGACTTTATCCGCATGGCGCGCGGAGTCGCGCCAGCCGCAGTCAATGCCGGTCTAATGATTCAGCTCGGCACCGCCGTAATTCGTCCGGGCTTAGAATTAATTGTGAGGCAATAGTCTCAACATACCGTAGCCGCAAAGGACGTGGAGATGAGAGTTCTTCTGCTTGGCCTCTTGGCGTTTGCATTGAGCGGCTGCGCGACCATGCAGGTGGGCGGTCCAACAGTGTCGATACTTGATCGATCTCGATCCGGCGAGTACGGACCGCACGGTGATCGTCGAGAGCATCACCGCAGATCGCAGCGGCATGCTTTATCTTCCCGATCGGGTGACCGGAAACATTCTCCGCGTCGATCCCAAGTCGCCGAAAGCGGTTGTCGTCGGTCGCATCGAGGCGCGGGAGATCCAGGGCAAGAGAGTCAATGCCGATCCTCAAGGCATCGCGTTTGATTCTCAGGGGGATCTTTTCGTAGCCGTCGCTCCGTTCCGAGAAGTTGTTCGCATCCGAAGTGCTGAGCTCAACCCGGCGAAGCCGGGACTGGCGCAGACCTTTGCGACGGGGACGGCTGGCGCGAATGGCATCGCCTTTGACCGGCAAGGAAATCTTTTCGTCAGCGGTGCCGCCAGCGGCATCGTCTATCGAGTCGGTCCGACTGGCGGCGTCGCCGAAGCGGCGGTGCAAATCGACAAGTACGTGCGCACGCTTCCCGACGGCAAGACCCAGCAGCAGATTGTCGCCAACGGTGTCGCGTTCGATGCCAACGGCGTGCTGCATGTCGCCGACACGGCGCGCGGCGCGATTTGGAAGGTTGTGATCGGCCCCGATGGCAAAGGCGGCAAACCGGTGCTACTGGCTCAGAGTCCGCTGCTCGAAGGTGCCGACGGTCTGGCTTTCGATCGCAGTGGCACGCTTTGGGTTGTCCAAAATGAGCTGAACTCTATCGCTACGGTCACGTCGGCTGGACAAGTGCGGGAGGTCGCAAAGAACGGCAGCCAGGGACCATTGGAATTCCCGTCGGCAATCGTCTTTGTTGGCGACCGTGGTTATGTTTCAAACTTCGATACACCGCGGCGCGACAACATGGACGCCAACGGTCTTACCGCTCGCGATGGCATCGGAGCTTCCATCGTTCAGATCGCACCCTAGGCGGCCGACTGGCGATGACGAGTAAGCGAGCGTCCATGAGGTCCGCTTTCGGGCGCGCTCGGCTTCCGTTTTGGGTCGACTTCATCACTGCATAGAGCGGCGCGACAAGGCCAAAAGCGGACGTGAGGCGCTCGGTTCACATGAGACCGTTCTGCCCGATAGTGCGCCCGTGCGCCACTCTTAAGCTCTTGTTGCCGCCAAAGTCACCACTAGCCCGTTGGGGTGCTCCAGTTCGTTTCCAATGATGTGAACGGTTCTGTATCCGTTTCTTGTCAGCATGTTGATCAATGAGCCTAAAGTTGGCCAGAATGATTTCTTAGAGAGCCCGCTTAATGGATCACGTAGTCCCCCTTCTCCGTGCCATTTCCCTCTGAAGCCGTGCACTATTTTCTCGACCTCGTTCTCACCCGCATAGTGTGTCCAGATGAAAAGATTTGGGCTCACTTGCGCACATCTTTCAATGAGCGCCCAGGGCTCCGGGAGGTGGTACAGCAGGCCCGAGCAAAACACGGCATCAAAATTCCCAAAAGCCAAGAGATCAAAGTCCTCTAAATTAGCTTCTACAAACTCGACCTTGTGAGTCCCAATGAGTCCTTGAACGAAGAGAGCTCTTTCGATATTTGAGGGTCGCCCTTCGGCTGCCACCACTCGCTTCACGGTAGGTTGGTTGGCTAAACCGAAACTGTGTCCCCCTTCGAGAGCACCTAGTTCCAAGATGGTGCTTGCGTTTGGGAAATAATGGAAAAACTGGGAGATGCGCCCATCGTTCATGGCGTCGAAGTGGCCGCCGTACTCCCTTCCATCGATCCAAAACTTTGTCACCCACGGTTTCCGACGCTCGAACTCATGTGCGATATCCATTTGCTGTACAGGTCTCCTTGAGCCCGGAAGGGATTCCGAAAACGCCCGCCCGTAGTTTGCTACGCTTCGCTTTCGCTCATAGCGCGACGCGGGAGAGCGTGACTCGGAGTCGAAGCTCCGGGTCACCGCCGAAGGCGCAAAGCCCGTAATCGCTCAGGTATCGAAAACCGCCTCGTGCGAGCGACTCTGGAGAGACCGTCGTTGAGTCGACGGCGCCGAAGGTGCAGCGAATCCGGCAACGGATTCCAAACTCTCAGGCACAAGGACAGAGGGGCGCGAACCGACCGATCGTCGGTGCGCGAATCTTTGCTCCGGAGCCGCATGCCGCTTAAACGTACTCCGCTTTACGAAACGCACGCCGCAGCCGGCGCGAAGCTCGTTGACTTCGGCGGCTGGGAAATGCCGCTTCATTACGGCTCGCAAATCGAGGAGCACCACGCGGTGCGGCGCGACGCCGGAATGTTCGACGTGTCGCACATGCGTCCGGTCGATATCAAGGGCGGCGACGGACGAGCGTTTCTGCGCACGCTCGTTGCGAACAATGTCGACAAGCTGACGCAGCCGGGCAAGGCGCTTTACTCGTGCATGTTGAACGAGGCGGGCGGCGTGATCGACGACTTGATCGTCTACTTCCTGCGCGACGATTGGTTTCGCGTGGTCGCGAACGCATCGACTGCAGAAAAGGACGTGGCATGGATGCAGAAGGTAGCCGCGGATCGAGAATTCAAAGTCACGATCACGCCGCGCCATGACCTCGCGATGATTGCCCTGCAGGGGCCGAATTCGCGGGCGAAGTTCTGGCAAGTGCGTCCGGCTGCGCGCTCTACGGAGAGTCTGCAACCGTTCTTCGCCGCCGAGGTCGGTGACCTTCTCGTCGCGCGCACCGGTTATACCGGCGAAGATGGCTTCGAGATCATGCTGCCCGCTGGAGCGGTACCTCGACTGTGGGCCGATTTGAAGTCGGCAGGCGTCAAGGAAGCCGGCTTGGGCGCGCGCGACACACTCCGGCTCGAAGCCGGAATGAACCTGTACGGCCAGGACATGGATGAAACCGTGTCGCCTCTCGATGCCGGGCTTTCATGGACTGTCGATATGAAGACGCCGCGCGACTTTATCGGTCGCGATGCACTCGAGCGGGGCGCGCGCAGAGCGTTCGTCGGCCTCAAGCTGCTCGACCGCGGCGTTTTGCGCTCGCACCAGAAAGTCATCACGCGGGCGGGCGACGGTGAGATCACCAGCGGCACGTTTTCGCCGACGATGGAGTGCTCGATCGCCATGGCTCGTGTACCGCGTGAAGTGAAGGTTGGCGATGCAGTGCAGGTTGATGTGCGCGGCAAACCGCTCAACGCACAGGTCGTCAAGGTGCCGTTCGTGCGCAACGGCAAGGTTTTGGTTTAACCGATCGCGGATCGCTGATGACCGACTAAGGGAGCTACAGATGGAATTCCCCGAGAACCTGAAGTACACACAGACGCATGAATGGGCAAAGGTCGGCGACGACGGGCTGCTGTGGGTCGGCATCACCGACGCCGCGCAGGACATGCTCGGCGACTTGGTGTTCATCGGTGACGTCAAGGTCGGACAAACCTTGAAAGCGGGCGAGACCGCGGGCGTTGTCGAATCGGTGAAAGCAGCGTCGGATATCTACGCGCCGGTCGACGGCGAGGTCATTGCGTTTAATGACGCGCTCGAAAGCGAGCCGCAGAAGTTGAACGCGAGCCCCTATGACGCGTGGATCTTCAAGATGAAAACCGATGCGTCGCTCGATGGATTGTTGAACGCTCAGAAGTACCGTGCCAATGTCGATGCTGCGAAATAGCGCTGCACTGTTGTTGAGCGCAGCGTCGCTGACGGCCGCCGCACAGCCGTCTCTGCCGACGTTCATGACCGGTTGTTGGGCGGGCGAGCATGCCGACTCGCCGTCGCTCATCGTACGAAGTGTGGATGGCGCCCAAGGCCGATCGCATGCTCGGCGTCAGCCAAACCGTGCTTCCGAAAGGAACTGAGTTCGAGTTTTTGCGCATCGAGCGGACGGCCGGCAACGTCGACTACGTCGCGCAGCCGTCGGGACGGCCGCCAACACGTTTTCGTTTGGCAGATGCATCGGCAACGCACTCCGAATTTGCCAATCCCGAGCACGACTTTCCGCAACGGATCCGCTACACGCGCGAAGGCGATCTGCTGCGCGCTGAAATTTCAGGCGGCAATCCGGCACGTCGTATCGAATTTCGCTTTCGCAAAGTCGCCTGCGAGAGCCTGACCAACACAAACTGAAGCGCACCATGTCCACCTTGTCCGAGCTCGAAGCTCATAACGATTTTCATTCGCGGCATATCGGCCCAAACGACGCCGAAATTGCCGAAATGCTTGCCGTCGTTGGTGCATCGTCACTCGATACATTCGTCGATGCCATCGTGCCGTTGACGATCAAGCTAAACACGCCGCTCGCATTGCCGACCGCGATCAACGAAGAGGAAGCGCTGGCAAAGATCCGCGCGATCGCCGAGAAGAACAAAGTGTTCCGAAACTTCATCGGCCAGGGCTACTACGGCACACACACACCGAAGGTGATCCTGCGCAACATTCTTGAGAACCCCGCCTGGTACACGGCTTATACCCCGTATCAGGCAGAGATTTCGCAGGGCCGCATGGAAGCGCTGATCAACTTCCAGACGATGGTGGCTGACCTGACCGGCATGCAAATCGCCAATGCGTCGCTGCTCGATGAAGCGACTGCCGCCGCAGAGGCGATGACGCTTGCGAAGCGCAGTGCGAAGAGCAAGAGCGACGTATTCTTGGTCGCCGGCGATTGTCATCCGCAGACGATCGCGGTGTTGAAGACGCGCGCCGAGCCGCTCGGAATCGAAGTGAAGGTTGGTTTCGTTCCTGATCTGCTGGAGGGCACAGATTACTTCGGCGTTCTTGCGCAGTATCCGTCCACAACCGGACTGATTTACGACATGCGCGCGTCGGTCGCGCAGGCCCATGCCAGCGGTGCGCTGTATTGCGTCGCGACCGATCTGCTTGCGCTGACGTTGCTCGAAGCGCCCGGTACCTGGGACGCCGACATCGTCGTTGGGAACTCTCAGCGCTTCGGCGTGCCGTTCGGTTTCGGTGGGCCGCACGCTGCGTTCATGGCGTGCAAAGACGCGTTCAAGCGCTCGCTGCCCGGGCGACTGGTCGGCGTATCGGTCGATTCGCAAGGGCATCCGGCGTATCGACTGACATTGCAAACGCGCGAGCAACACATCCGGCGCGAGAAGGCCACTTCGAACATTTGCACGGCGCAGGTGCTGCTGGCGGTGATGGCCAGCATGTACGCCGTTTATCATGGCCCCGAAGGTCTGACGCGCATCGCGCGCCGCGTGCATCGGCTGACAGCCATCCTTGCCGAAGGTCTGAAACGCAAGGGACTGAAGGTCAGCGGCAGCTACTTCGACACGATCGCAGTGCATGGAGTCGACGCAGCCAAGACTCACGCCGCGGCGCACGCGGCAGAAATCAACCTGCGTGACTTTGGCGAACATGCACCGCAGATGATCGGCATCTCGCTCGATGAGACCGCAACGCGCGCTGATGTGATCGCACTGTGGCGCTTGTTCGGCGTCGACGCCGACATTGATACGCTCGACCGCGAGATCGACTCCGCCAAAGAAGCCGCCATTCCTTCCGCGCTTCGACGCACGACGCCATTCCTGACGCATCCGGTCTTCAACGCGCATCACAGCGAGCACGAGATGCTGCGCTATATGCGATCGCTGGCCGACAAGGACCTGGCGCTTGATCGCACGATGATCCCGCTCGGCTCGTGCACGATGAAGTTAAACGCCACCAGCGAAATGACTCCCGGTCACCTGGCCGGAGTTCGGCAACATCCATCCGCTGGCGCCCGCGGAACAGACAATCGGCTATCGGCAACTGATCAGCGAGCTCGAAAAGATGCTGGCCGAATGCACCGGCTACGACGCGGTCAATCTGCAGCCGAACTCGGGCGCGCAGGGCGAATACGCGGGCCTGCTGGCGATTCGTGCGTATCACCGCTCGCGCGGTCAAGGGCATCGAAATGTCTGCCTGATTCCGGAGAGCGCGCACGGCACGAATCCCGCATCAGCGCAGATGTGCGGCATGCACGTGGTTGCGGTGAAGACCGATCGCCAGGGCAATGTCGATGTAGCCGATCTGCGCGCGAAGGCGCAGCAGCATGCGAACGATCTAGCGGCATTGATGGTGACGTACCCGTCGACGCACGGCGTGTTCGAAGAAGCGATCGTCGAGATCTGCGAAATCATTCACGCCGCAGGCGGTCAGGTCTACACCGACGGCGCCAACTTGAACGCGCTGGTCGGCGTCGCGAAACCGGGCAAGTTCGGCTCCGATGTGTCGCATCTGAATCTGCACAAGACGTTCTGCATTCCGCACGGTGGCGGCGGACCCGGCGTCGGTCCGGTCGCTGTCAAATCGCATCTCGCGCCGTATCTGCCTGGCAATGGCGCCGATCGCGGAATTGGTATGGTCAGCGCCGCCGAGTTCGGCAGCGCGAGCATCTTGCCGGTCTCATGGATGTACATCACGATGATGGGCCGCGAAGGGCTGAAGCGCGCGACCCAAGTCGCGTTGCTCAACGCCAACTACACAGCAAAACGATTGGCGCCCCATTTTCCGACGCTATACGCGGGCCGCAACGGCTACGTCGCGCACGAGTGCATTCTTGATTTGCGGCCGCTAAAGGATTCCAGCGGAATCTCGGCCGAAGATGTCGCCAAGCGGCTGATGGACTATGGCTTTCATGCGCCGACGCTGTCCTTTCCTGTGGCCGGCACGCTAATGGTCGAACCGACCGAGTCGGAACCGAAGGTCGAACTCGACCGCTTTATCGAAGCGATGATCGCAATTCGTCAGGAGATTCGCGCAATCGAGAACGGCGAGGTCGATCGCGACGACAACCCGCTGAAAAACGCCCCGCACACCGCAACGATGGCGATGGCGGAAACTTGGGCGCACGACTATTCGCGCGAGCGGGCCGCGTTTCCCATCGCTTCGCTAAAGCGACACAAATATTGGCCTCCAGTCGGCCGCGTCGACAACGCGTATGGCGATCGCAACATCATGTGTTCGTGCGTGCCGATGGAGGCTTATTCGAACGACCTCGTGGCAATTAATACGACGTAGGAACACTTGCATAACAGGACCGGCCCGGCTGGCCTGACCGGATCCATCGGTCCCGCAAGTCCAGTACGCGCATTGGTTTGAGCACGGCGCTTGCATCTTCTGGACGCAGCTGACGCCTGATTCCCTCTTGAAAATGCGATTCAGCGCCCCAATTTAAGTGCTATCGGCTCCGCTACTCGGAGTCGCATGCACTGCTGTAGGACCCAACGACCAAGAGGAGGATGATCGAATGTTTGCATCGATGATGACCTACCCAAGTCTGTTCGGTGATTTGGATCGGCTTCGCCACGAGTTCGACGAACTCTACGGGTGGGCCGGATTGCCGACCAGCATCCGTTCAGCCGCGCCGGGGGCTTTTCCGGCAATCAATATCGGCAATACGCCGACCAGTGTCGAGATCTACGCGTTCGCGCCCGGTATCGATCCGAAGCAGATCGAACTGACGATCGATCGCGGCGTAATGACGATCGCCGGCGAAAGGCAATCGGCATTGCCGACCGAAGATGGCAAAGCCAACGTCTACGGCAACGAGCGTTTCGCCGGCCGTTTCCGTCGCGCGATTAGCTTGCCGGAGGACACTGACCCGGCAAAAGTGGAGGCCAACTATCGCGACGGCGTGCTGCATGTCAGCGTCGGGCGGCGCGAATCCGCGCTGCCAAAGCGCATAACCGTTCAATAAGCTGCAAACGCGTAAGCAGAGGAGGATAGATCATGAGTGACACCCAATTCGCTGAATCGACTCGGCAGGACGTTTCGCGTCAAGAATCGAACCGGCAAACTCCAACGCGGCCGGATGCGTCGCGGCAGAAGCCAACGCGTGAGGAACCGTCGCGGCGAGATGAACCGTCAATGACGCCGCGAGTCGATGTGCTTGAGGACGACACCGGCATCACGCTATTGGCCGATATGCCGGGCGTCTCGAAAGACGCGCTCGAGATCAAAGTTGAAGGCGAGTCGCTGTTGATCGAAGGCGCCGTCACTGCAGCGACGCCGCAAACGATGGAAGCGACGTATGCCGAAGTGCGTGTTCCGCGCTATCGCCGCAGCTTCACGCTAAGCCGCGAACTCGATACCGCGCGTATCGAGGCCCAGCTTAAAGACGGCGTACTTAAACTGCGGATTCCGAAGCAGGAGCAGGCACAACCACGTCGCATTTCGGTAAAGGTGACGTGAAACGGTGATCTGTCATCGGCGAACTGTGTAAGACACGCTTCCGCACCCATTTGTCGTGATTGAAGTTGAGGGCGGGCGCTGGCTACAGGCCGGCGCCCGCTTTTCGTCCGTATCTGCCTGGCAATGGCGCCGATCGCGGAATTGGTATGGTCAGCGCCGCCGAGTTCGGCAGCGCAAGCATCCTGCCGATCTCATGGATGTACATCACGATGATGGGCCGCGACGGGCTGAAGCGCGCAACACAGGTGGCGCTGCTGAACGCCAACTACATCGCGAAAAAACTTGCGCCGCATTTTCCGACGCTGTACGCCGGCCGCAACGGCTACGTCGCGCACGAATGCATTCTGGATTTACGGCCGTTGAAGGAATCGAGCGGAATCTCGGCCGAAGATGTCGCGAAGCGGCTGATGGACTATGGCTTTCACGCGCCGACATTGTCGTTCCCGGTGGCCGGCACGTTAATGGTCGAGCCGACCGAATCGGAACCGAAGGTCGAGCTCGATCGCTTTATCGACGCGATGATCGCGATTCGCGAAGAGATACGCGCGGTCGAAAGCGGCGAGGTCGATCGCGACGACAATCCGCTACGAAATGCGCCGCACACCGCTGCGATGGTTACTGCCGAAAATTGGGAGCACGACTACACGCGCGAGCGAGCGGCTTTCCCGGTGGCGTCGTTGAAGCGGCACAAGTACTGGCCACCGGTGGGCAGAGTCGACAACGCTTACGGCGATCGCAACATCATGTGTTCATGCGTGCCGATGTCTGCGTACACGACCGACGCGGCCGAGTCGGCGGCCAGGGTCGAGGGATAAAGCTCGTCTGCGCTCTCTGCCGGCGCAAACTGCCGGCAGCGAGCGTCAGGTGAGAGCGGTGTCGATCCGGCTCAGTGCAGTGCAGTCTCGATCCGGCTCAGCGCAGCTTGTTCATCTTCGCTGACGACAGTGCCGCCGATTCCGAGGAAGCCGCCTTCCTTCGACGCTTCGGCGGTCGCCTTTGCGACGTTGCGCACAGCCGCCCGGAACGGTTCGGCGTCGGCCGGTGATTTCTTGGCAACCGCAGCCCCCGCTTCGGTGATCAATCGGGTCAAGCGCGTCCTTATCCTTGGCCAGCCCCTTAACCGATGTCAGCGCGGTTTCGGTCAGGCCCGCGCCGAAGGCCGCTGATAGCAGCGGCGAAGCGGGCGCAGCGCGCACCGTGTCGAGCAGTGCAGCCTCCGCGGACTTGACCTCCTTGATTGCGCCGAACGGTCCAGAGAGATCCGAGCTCGCGACCATCAGCAGCGCCGCGGACGGTGCGGCCGCTATCTTCGACCAGTCGCTGCCATAGGCAGCGATCAGCCGCTCGGCCTCGTTGCCCGCGGTCGTCGCCTGGTTGACCAGCGCCATCGTTTCCCGGTTGGCCGGATTGTCCGCGAACTCAGTCGTCTGGCGGCTGAGCATCGACGCGAGTCCGGCGGCGTCGAGGTTATCGGTCTTGATTGCCTTGCCGACCACGCCGGCCAAGGCGGGAGCCACCAGGCCGAGCAACGGCGCCACGTTGAAGCCGAGCGCCTTCGACAGACTCGCGCCGATCGCGTTAGCGCCCGGCCCCAGCAGCGAAGAAACGAGACCGCCGCCGGCGCTGCCACCACTCATGAAGTTGCTGACCAGGCTGCCGAGGCTGCCGAAGCCGCCGAACATGCCGCCGCTATCCTGCGGCAACGTTTTCAGCAACGACTCCGCACCGCTCGTAGTGCTAGCCATCTTTGCCATGCTGTTCATCAGAAGCGGGCCGGTTGCCGAGACGCCCCGAGTGATGGCGGACGGATCAGTGCCGAGTGCCCTGCCGAGCGCATCGACCACTTCGGGGTTGACGATTGAATTAAGAGAATCCATCAAATTGGTCATTGGAGTGCCTCCGGTTGCTGGAGTGAGGCGGGTGAACCTGCGCGGCGGACTCAGCTTTGGGCTCGCCGGCGTGCGCGCAGGATGATTCGTCATTGAGACACAGATTTCTTTCGGCGCAATGACTGACGCAATTTAAGCCTGCGGGCGGTGTCGTGCGATCACGTGCACGCGGGTGAGTGCTTGTGCGCATGACCCTCGCTGATACCGAGCGCGCGTAACCGCGCGTCGCCGCTTGCGGGTAAGCTCGCGCGCTTAGTTTTTGGGGGAGAGGCAGTGAAAAAATTTCTCAAGTGGATCGGTGTTGTCGTCGCACTGCTGGTAATCGCCGGCATCGGCCTGGTGGTCGCGGCCAATCTGCTGTTCGAACGCAAGCGCGAGCGGGTCATCAAGGTCGACGTCAAGGCAGTACCCGTCGTTGCCGACGCCGCTGCACTGGAACGCGGCAAGTATCTATTCGCGTCGCGCGGCTGTGGTGATTGTCACGGCGCAAACGGCGCCGGCCGCGCCTTTATCAACGAACCCGAGGGCGGCTTCTACGTTCGGTCGCCGAACATCACGCCGGCGGGCGTGGTGGGCGCGTACACCGAGCGTGACTGGGTGCGTGCGATCCGCCACGGTGTGAAGCCCGACGGACGGCCGCTGTTCATCATGCCGAGCGAGGACTACAACCGCTTTACGGATCGCGACGTCGCAGCGCTGATCGCGTATGCGCGCAGCCTCCCTGCTGTGAGTTCAGGCAGCGCCGAGTTCCGTGTGCCGTTGCCGGTAAAGGCGCTCTACGCCGTCGGCGTCGTCAAGGATTCGGCGGAGAAGATCGACCACAGCCTGCCGCCGGCGTCGCCAGTGCCCGAGGGTGCGACGCCCGAGCATGGCAAGTACGTCGCAAATCTCTGCATCGGCTGTCACGGCGAAGGTCTGTCCGGCGGCAAGATTCCCGGTGGTCCGCCGAATTGGCCGGCCGCGTCCAACCTGACTCCCGGTCAGGGAACGGTGCTGACGGTCTACGACAGTGCCGACAAGTTCAAGGCGATGTTTCGCAGCGGCAAACGCCCGGACGGTAGCGCGATCGCGGTGATGCCGTTCGAGACGCTGCGCGAAATCAACGACACCGACGTTATGGCGCTGTACGCGTATCTGAAACAGTTGCCGCCGCGGCCTGCCGGCGGTCGCTAGTCGGAGCGGGGCGGTCCGGCGTCGCTCAACGCGGCGCTCGCTCGTCAGGCGCGTCACTTACACGACCGCGTTTCGCCTCGCTGCCTCCCGGTACCACATCGCGCTGAGCTTGGGGGTGCGCTTCTGCGTCTTGAAGTCGACGTATACCAACCCGAAGCGCGTGCCGTAGCCGTCGGTCCACTCGAAGTTGTCCATCGCGCTCCATACGAAGTTGCCCTTGACCGGCACGCCCTCGGCGGTCGCGCGCTGCAGCTGCGCCATGGCGTTTCGCAGATACATCACGCGGTCGGCGTCGTAGACGTTGCCGTCGGGCGCTATCTCGTCGCTCGCAGCGCAACCGTTCTCGGTGATGTAGATCTCCTTCGGTTTCCAGATCGAGTCCGTCAGGCGCGGAGCCCAGTACAGCACCTCGGGAGAGAACGTGTGCCACGACGAGAACATCTTCGGGTGCGAAACGTTCATAGGCACTTGGCGGTAGCCCGGAGCTTGATCGCTGGCCATCACGTACATCCTGGGTATGTAGACGTTGATGCCGATGAAGTCCAACGGTGAGGCGATGATCCGCAAGTCCTCATCGGTGAATTTCGGTGCGTCCTTGCCGGCTTCCTTCAAATACGAATCGCTGTACTTGCCCGTCTGCATAACGTCCAGGAACCGCGCGTTCAGATGGCGCGTGGCGGTTTCTGCTGCTTTGACATGTTCAGGTGAGTCGATCACCGGCACGCCGCAGAACATCACTTCCGCCGGTCCGACCTTCGTGCCCCTGCGTCCCATCGCACGGATGGCTTGCACCGACATGCCGTGAGCGAGGACGGCATGATGCGCGACCTGATTCAGTGCTCCCTGCTCGAGCTTCAGACCCGGTGCAAGTTCGATGCTGTGCTTCTTTCCCTGGACCACCACTTCGACTCCGCGGTGGCCCATATCAACGAAGTTCTGAAACTCGTTTAGCGTGAAGAAGTGCCTGACGCGGTCGCTTAGATTCTTCGCGACGTAACCTGCATACTCCGCGAACGCTTTCGATGTTTCACGCGATTGCCAGCCGCCTTTGTCCTGCAACGCTTGCGGCAGATCCCAGTGGTAGAGCGTCGCGAACGGCGCAATGCCGGCGCGCAGCAACTCGTCCACCAGGCGACTGTAGAAATCGAGGCCCTTCGGATTCGGCTGTCCGGTGCCGTTCGGGAAGATGCGCGGCCATGAGATAGAGAACCGATACGCGTTCGCGCCCATGTCCTTCATCAGCTTCACGTCTTCCTTGTAGCGACGGTAGTGGTCGTTCGCCACGTCGCCGGTGTCGCCGTTCTTGATCTTTCCCGGCGTGTGCGCGTATGTGTCCCAGATCGATTTGCCCTTGCCGTCCGCGTCCGGCGAACCTTCGATCTGGTACGCGGACGTCGCGAGGCCCCAGTAGAACCCTTTCGGGAATCTGGGCGGCGCGGGCCTTGACTTGGCCCGTTCGTCCTCATCTCGCATCGTTGGCCTGTGACGTGGCTTCCATCCTGCGAATGTTTACAGCTGCGCTTAATTTACTAAATGCCTGTTGCAACGTGCTTGCGTTACCGTCTCCGGAGCGATACTGACAAGCGCATGACACTTTCCGTTGTGAGCTTGTTAGCGTCGACTCCATGCAAGTGACGCACGACGTCATCGTTGTCGGTCTTGGCGCAATGGGCAGCGCCACCGCGTATGAGCTCGCACGCCGCGGCATGCGCGTGCTGGGGCTGGATCGCTTCTCGCCGCCGCACGCCTTCGGATCGTCACACGGAGAAACGCGAATCATTCGTGAGGCGTATTTCGAGCACCCAGTGTATGTGCCGATGGTGCAGCGTGCTTACGAACTGTGGCGAGACCTGGAGAAGGAGTCAGGCGTCACGCTGCTGCGCGAAACGGGTGGCGTGATGATTGGAAGGCCCGACAGCGACTTAGTAAAAGGAGCGCGTAACAGCGCGGAACTTCACGGACTGCGCCACGAGATGCTGACTGCCGGCGAAGTGCGCAAGCGATTTCCCGCGCTGCATCCGGAGAGCGACATGGTCGCAGTCTGGGAACCGCGCGCCGGTGTGTTGTTTCCGGAGGCGTGCATCAGCGCGCTTCTGGCGCAGGCGCGACGTTACGGCGCCGAACTGCATTACGAAGAACCTGTCCTGCAATGGGAGCCCGAGGGCGACAGTGTTCGCGTAGTTACAGCGCACGGCGAGTATCACGCCCGCCAACTCATCGTGACTGCGGGCGCATGGATTCGCACTTTTTTCCCGGAGCTGCCGCTTCGCGTCGAGCGACAAGTGTTGTTCTGGTTTGATCACGCAAGCGCTTCCGAGATGTTCACGCCCGAACGTTGCCCGGTTCACCTATGGCAATTCGATGGTCGCCGCTTTTTCTACGGCTTTCCGAATCTCGGTAACGGCGTAAAAGTAGCCTTCCATCACGGCGGCGAAATCACGACGATGGACAGCGTGCGGCGCGACGTCGACTCTGCCGAAGTCGAAGAAATTCGCGATGCGTTACGACGGTTCGTTCCTGCGGCTGACGGAAATCTGCGCGCGAGCACCGTTTGCCTGTACACCAACACACCGGACGAGCATTTTTTGATCGATCGTCATCCGCTGCATCCGCAGGTGCTGATCGCCAGTGCATGTTCCGGGCATGGATTTAAGTTCTCGCCAGTCATCGGAGAAATTTTGTCCGACCTAGTGCAAAGCAAGCAGCCACGGTTCGATCTCAGTCTGTTCTTGGCGTTGAAGGTTATTGGCGCAGTCGCGGAGCGTTGAATCGATAACGCTTACGGCGAATGATGCTCAATCAGATCATGATGAGCCCGCGGCGAATCGCTATCGCTACCAGCTCTGCACGAGTTACGGCGCCGAGCTTGCCGAGCAGCGAGCTGACGTGAAACTTCACTGTGTGCTCGGAATTGCCGAGTCGTTCGGCGATCGCGCGATTGCTCATGCCCTCTGCGACTAGCTCCAGCACTTCCCGCTCGCGCGGCGTGAGAGGTTCGATCAGTAACTCACCGTCCGAATCGGACTCGCGAAACGCGTCCTCGCGATTACTTCGGTGCAACTCGATTACGATGGCCGCGCCGGGCTCGAGCGTGAAGTTGTTGGATTCAAGCGGAGCTTCGTAGTTGAGCACGGTTGCTGCGACTTCGATCGTCGTCGCATCCGCGACGGTCTCGCGGATGGCGCGCAGCTGCTCGGCCGTAATCGCCACGCGCAGCCGCACGTGCGACGGATCGGATACCGGTTCGCTATCGGCCGTGGCAGCGTCGTCCTGCCGTGCGTTGCGGGCGCTCGCCGATGACGGCGCTGATTTCAATGCTGTTACCGCCACGAATTACTCCTAAACGTACCGACTCGCCCACGCGTTCGCCGCCCAGCTCTTCGAGCAGTCGCAGCGGCGTGTCAAGCGATCTACCTTGCATACTAACGAGGATGTCGCCGACCAATAGTCCCGCCTGTTCGGCCGGTCCACCAGCTTCCAGACTGTGGACCAACAGTCCTCTGCGATCTTGATCGGCACCTGGTACGCGTACCGGATGCACGCCGATACCGAGATAGCCACGTGCGATTCGTCCGCGCGTGAGCAGCTCGTCGACGACTGACGAAACGAGGTCGAGCGGTAGCGCAAGCGCCATACCGCGCACGAGCCCGGCAGTGTTGATCGCGACGATTCGTCCTCTGGAATCGGCTAGCGGTCCACCGGAGAAGCCGGGGTATGGCGCGAGGTCGAGCTCAATCACATTGCCCCGTCGGGTGCCGCGACGAAGCGGTTCCAATCGACCAACGCCCGATACCATCGTGAGCCGAGCCGCCGGCTCCTTGCTGCTGCCAGCGAACGCGATGACGAGCTCGCCGACATGAGTCGCGCGCGGATCGCCTTGCGTGGCCAACTCCGGTCCTGTCAGTTGTTCCACTTTGAGAACCGCAAGATCGGATGCGAGATCCCAGCCGGCAAGCGTGGCCGCTAGCGGTGTGTCGCCTGCCCCGATCACCCGCATATGCTCGGTATCGCGGATGCCGTGCGCGGCAGCGACGACTACACCGTCGCGCCACACTGTACCGGTGGTGAATCGTCGCCTGCCAGCTTCAATCGACACCAGATATGGGGCGATAGCGTTGGCTAGGCGCGATAAGTCATCGGACAATCCCGCCAATGCTGCATACGGATTGCGGTCTTCCATGCGGTTTTCCACTCGACAACGATGGGTGAATCGTGCCGTACGAAAATGCCGCGCGCATCGTCTGATCGGGTAGGCCAGTGCGCTAACCCGCGATAGTGACTTTCGAACGCTAAACAGGAGACGGAAGTGAACTCTACGAATCTGCTTAAGGGAGGCTGCCATTGTGGAGCCGTGCGCTACGAATGCGGGCAGCCAATATCGAAGCCGTCGATCTGTCATTGCACCTCATGCCGGCGCGCGACAGGCGCACACGCCGTCGCCTGGATGACAGTCAACCTCGCGAGCTTCCGTCTCGTAGACGGGGCGCTGCGCGAGTACGCGTCATCGGAAGGCGTGCTGCGAAGCTTTTGCGAGCGCTGCGGATGTTCGATCGGCTACACGCATCGCAAGTACCCGGGCGAGATTGACGTGACACTGGCGAGCCTCGACGATCCGAGCGTGGTTGCGCCAACCGTTCACATCTGGATGAGCAATGCGCCGGCGTGGGATCGGCCGGGCGACGGTTTGCCTCAACACGCGGAGTGGCGCAACACGCCCTAGTTACTGACGAATCGAATGTGCTAGAAGCATCCGATGAGCGCTGATGACCGAACCTCATTGCTGACGATGACTGCGCGCCGCAATGCCGGCGCCGCGATTGTCGTGACCGGTGCGGCCGGCGGCATCGGTATAGCGATCGTCAAACGGCTGCATGCAGACGGCTGGCTGGTTGTCGCATCGGATCGCGATGAGATCGCGCTGGATGCGATTCGCAGCGCGTTCGTCAATGCGGAGCGCATTTTGCCGATCGTTATCGATGTCACGCGTCGCGACACCATCGAGGCGGCCGCGGCGTCGTTGCGCCAGCGAGCGATTCCAGTCGCAGGGCTCATCAATGTGGCGGGCCTGCTGCAGGACGTGCAACCGCTGCTCGAGATGACGCCCGAGCGCCAGACGGCGATGTGGGACGTGAATTACTTTGGCGCGCTGAACTGTATTCAGGTGTTTGTGCCGCAAATGATCGAAGCCGGAATCGGCTCAATCGTCAACATCACATCGATCAACGAGCATCGACCGCTGCCCCTGCACGCGTATGCGCCGACGAAGGTCGCGCTCGGCGCGCTGACGCAACTAGCCGCCGGTGAGTTCGGACCGCACGGCGTGCGCGTCAACGCCGTGGCGCCTGGCTTCACCCTAACTCCTATTCTGCAGCGGAAGATCGATTCGGGTGCGCGCGACGCTTCGGTGCTCGAGCGTCACACGGCGATGGGCCGCTTGGTGCATCCGTCGGAAATCGCAGCGGTGGTGTCCTTCTTGATCGGTGACGACGCCAGCGCGATCAGTGGCGCCAGCCTGATCGTCGAC
>CAWGRF010000012.1:0-233526 GCA_963824935.1 uncultured beta proteobacterium
CGCCGGCTTTCTCTGCCGTGTCGTAGTCAGCCGCTGGGCCTGGTACGACCACGACAGTCGGTGTGATCCATGCATCGACGCCTCGCATCCGCTCGCGCATCAGCGCGATCAGTTCCACACGCCGCCTTTCGTAGCGCAGATACTCGTCCGCGGCGACGTCCAGGCCGGCACTCGCCCGTGCCTGCACTACCGGATCCATGTCCTTCTTGTTGGCAGCGAAGCGCTCGCGGCCGAAAAACGCAAGCCACTCAGTAGGCACCAGACGCGCGAACAACGCGTCGTGCTCGCGCGCCTCGGGGACTCCAATGGGTACGAGGCGCGCGCCGCGCGAGCGCAACCGCGCCAATGCCTCGTCGAAACACGCGCGCACATCGCTATCGACATTGTCAAAGTAATGCTCGGTCGGGACACCCAACACGAATCGATCGATCGGCCGCGGGGATGCGCTGTCCTGCCCGCGCATCGCTGCCTCGACGAACGCGGCGTCGGCAGCGCTGCTGGTAAACACGCCCAGACTATCCATGTTCTTCGACAGCGGAAACACGCCTTCTAACGGCCAGTGATCGGAGGTCGCCTTGTATCCCACGACTCCGCATAGCGCCGCCGGCCATCGAACGGAGCCTCCGGTGTCGCTGCCAAATGTGATCGCCGCCATCCCCGCCGCCATCGCGACTGCGGAGCCGTGACTCGAGCCACCCGTCATTCGCGCGACTTCGGGATCACACGGGTTCCACGGCAGGCGGTGCGTGAGATTAATGCCGCCCATCGCGAACTCGGTCGTGACTGTCTTGCCCAGGATCACACTACCTGCGCGCGATAGTGCGGTGACGAAGGGGCCTTGTGCCGGCACGAGATCACTCACATCGACGCGACTGCCGGCATTCGTCGGCATGCTGCGAACGCTGAACAGATCCTTCAGCGCGATCGGCAGACCCATCAATGGGCCAAGATCGATTCCCGCCGAGTGCATTGCGTCCATCGCGGTAGCGCGAGCGAGCGCGCCCTCATGATCGATGTACGAGTACGCAGCCAGGCGCGGTTGCAGCGCATCGATGCGGGCAAGGATGGCCTGCGTCACATCGCGCGAGCGAATCCGGCCCGCGCGAAAGGCAGTCGCGAACGACTCCAGGCTCATGTCATCGAACGGAAACGCAGGCAGGCTCACGATGGTTTGTCTCGACGAAGGTCGATCGGTCTCTTCATGTCGTGCGGGCCGCGCGCCGCTCGCTCCACGCGCGGCCCGGCACTGCTGCCAAGAGCTCGCGCGTATAGGCGTGACGCGGCTGCGCGAAGACATTCTTCGTCGTGCCCATCTCAACAATCTCGCCGTGGCGCATCACCGCAATCGAATCACACACTTGCGCGGCGACGCGCAGATCATGCGTGATGAAGAGCATCGTCAGCCCGAGGCGGTCGCGGATCTCGGCGAGAAGCCGCAGCACCTGCTCCTGTACCGAGACATCGAGCGCCGACACCGGCTCGTCCGCGACCAGAATCTCAGGATCGAGCGCGAGCGCACGCGCAAGTCCGATCCGTTGGCGCTGACCGCCGGAGAACTCGTGCGGGTAACGGTCCGTGGCTCGCGCATCCAGTCCGACCAGCTCGAGCAACTCGCGCGCGCGTTGCAACGCCTTTCCGGCAGATATGCCGTGCACGATCGGGCCTTCTGCAATCAGGTTGCCTACGGTCTGCCTCGGATCCAGTGAGCTGTAGGGATCCTGAAACACCATCTGGATGCGCTTGCGCACGGGACGAAGCGCTGCTTGCGACAGTGATGCGAAATCAACATTGCCGATCCGAATCTCACCCGCATCAGGCTCGACAAGACGCGTGACACAGCGCGCGACCGTGGATTTTCCAGAGCCTGACTCGCCGACGATCCCCAGCGTTTCACCGCGGCGGATCTCGAAGCGCACCGCCTTCGCTGCATGAACAGACCTGACCGCACGCCCGAACAAGCCTCTGCGCGACCGATAGTTCTTCTCGAGCCCTGCGACATGCAGCGCGACCGCTTCGCGCGAGAAGTCCTTGTCGCGCGCAGCAGGGACGAGATCCGGTACCGCCGCCAGCAACATGCGTGTGTAATCCTCACGCGGGGCTTCCAGAATATCGGTCGCAGCACCTTGTTCAACGACGCGGCCGTGCTGCATTACGACGATGCGATGCGCGATCTCCGCGACCACGCCGAAATCGTGAGTGATGAAGAGCACGCCCATGTGTCGCGCTCGCTGCACCTCTCGGATCAACGCGAGGATCTGTGCCTGCGTGGTGACATCCAGAGCGGTCGTCGGCTCGTCGGCAATCAGCACGTCGGGCTCGAGCACCAGCGCCATCGCGATCATCGCGCGCTGGCGCTGACCACCGGATACCTGGTGCGGATAGGCGCCGTAGATCGATTGCGGATCGGGCAGATGAACCGAAGCAAGCATGTCCAGCACGCGCTTGCGCCGATCACGTGCCTGCGGCTGATGAACCTCGATCGCTTCCTCGATCTGACGTCCGATGGTAAGCAACGGATTCAGCGCCGTCATCGGCTCCTGGAAAATCATCGCGATGCGGCTGCCGCGCAGCTCGCGCAGCCGCTGCTCGGTAGCTGCAAGCACGTTCTCGCCGCGAAACAGAATGCGGCCTGCACTGGGCCGGACGTGGCGCGAGGGGAAAAGTCCCAGCGCGGCACGCGCCATCACCGATTTACCCGAACCGGATTCACCGACAACGCAGACGATCTCGTCGCGCCCGAGCGCGAGCGAGACGTTCTCCACGGCATGTGCACGCTCGGCCCAAGAGGGTAGGTCGATCGTCAGGTTCTCGATCGAGAGCACCATTTCTGCAGTGCTTGACGGCGAAGCGCTCATGCGGTTCGCAGACGCGGATTGAGCGCGTCGTTCAGTCCCTCGCCGACCAGGTTGATGGCCATCACGGTGACGAGGATCGCGATGCCTGGGATGGTGCAGACCCACCACGCAGATCGCAGCGCGGTACGACCCGCACCGATGATGAAACCCCAGCTCATCGTGTTGGGATCGGATAGTCCGAGGAACGACAACGCGGACTCGATCAGGATCGCGGTCGCGATCATCAGAGAGCCTGTGACGATGATCGCCGAAAGCGTGTTGGGCAGGATGTGCCGCAGGATGATGCGCGCGTTGCTCATGCCCATCGACACGCACGCGAGAACGAACTCACGGCTGCGCATCGACAGGAACTCACCGCGCACGAGCCGCGCCATCGGTGGCCATGAGACGACCGCGATCGCGATGATCACGTTGCGGATTGACGGCGTGAGCACCGCCACCAGCAGAATCGCGAACAGGAAGAACGGAATCGTCTGAAAGATTTCGGTGAAGCGCATCAGCAGCGCATCGAGGCGCCCGCCGTAGTAGCCTGCCAGTCCACCGATCGTCGCTCCGAGCAGCACTGCAATCACAGTGGCGACGAAACCGATCATCAGCGTCGTGCGAGCGCCGTGCAGCACGCCCGCCGTCACGTCGCGGCCCAGTTGATCGGTGCCGAACAGAGTGTCCGTCAGCGGGGCCTGAAAGGGTTTGCCTGCCATCGCGAACGGACTGGTTGGATAGAGCAGCGGCGCCAGCAGCGCGATCGCAGTAACGAGAAGGAGAATGACGAAGACCGGCGACCGCAGGTCCGTTGCGAAAGAAGCGGCGCGCGAAGCCTTGCATGTGTGGCAGATCGCTATCGCAACTCGATGCGAGGGTCGAGCAGCGTGTACAGCAGATCCACTGCAAGGTTGACCAGGACGACCAGGCAGGCGGAAATGAAGAAGATTCCCAGCAGCAGGTTGATATCTCGCGCGAACAGCGATTCGTACGCGAGCAGTCCAAGTCCGGGCCACGCAAAAACCGTCTCGACCACGACAGCACCGCCCAGCAATGCGCCGACTTGCACGCCGGCCATCGTCAGCACCGGCAACGCTGCGTTGCGAAGCACGTGTCGCCGGGCGATCTGTCGTTCCGACAGACCCTTTCGCGCGCGCAGTGATCACATAGTCCATCGTGTACTGGTCGAGTACCGAAGCGCGCATCAGCCGCGTGTAGAGCGCCAGATAGAACATCGTCAGCGTGATCGCCGGCAGGACCAGGTGATGGGCGACGTCGACGACGTGCGCCCAGCCTTCCTTGAATGCGGCGACCTCTTCGTATCCGCTGGTCGGAAACCAGCCAAGATGGATCGAAAAAATCACGATGAACATCAGACCTGCCCAGAACACCGGTGTCGCGTACGCGAGCACGGCGAGCATCGAGATCACGCCGTCCTTCCAGCGGTTCAGATTGCGCGCAGCGATCGCACCCAGAACGACGCCAAACGTGACTGCAATGACGAACACGCTCAGCATCAGCAGCAGCGTCGGCCCGAGGCGCGTCAGAATCAGATGCGAAACGGATGCCCCGTGACGGAAGGAATATCCGAGATCGAACGTCACCACCTGACGCAGATACACGAGGAGCTGGACGTGTACTGGCTGATCGAGCCCGAACTTCTGGCGCAATTGCGCCATGTACTCAGGCGTGGCAGAGCCCGCCTCACCCGCCAACACATCTGCCGCATCGCCCGGAGCAAGATGCAGCAGCGCGAAGTTAAGCAGGACGATCGTCAGCAGCGTCGGGATGGCAAGCGCCAGCCGGCGCCCGACGTAGGCGAGTCCCTTTGGCGACAACGATGTCTACTTCGCGAGCCAGGCCTGATCGAACGACGAGTACAGGCCCAGCGGGCTCACCAGCCAGCCGTTCAACCGCTTGTTGTGCACGGTGACGAAGTCGAGCTCCATCACGAACACGATCGGGCTTGCCTCGACCACCTTCTTCTGCATCTCGTGATAGGCAGCGGCGCGCTTCTTCGGATCGGGTTCGGTCGTCGCCTGATCCATCAGCTTGTCGGTCTCCGGCGAGCTCCAGCGCGTGCCGTTGACGAACACCGTTCCCGGCTTGATCAGCTTCGAGTGGTAAAGGCGGTGCACGCCGATCACCGGATCGGCAAGCGTCTGGATCCAGTTGTTGGTCAGCTCGTAGTCGTAGTTCGTGTACACGCGGCGCAGCCACGTCGGAACGTCTTCGTAGCGCAGGTTCACTTTGACGCCGAGCTTGCCGAGCTGTTGCTGCACGTATTCGCCGAAGCGCCGCCACTCTTCGCCGTACGGCGTGATGTCGTGCGTGATCTCGAATCGCGTGCCGTCGGCGCCGCGCTTGTAGCCGGCTTCATCGAGCAGCTTGTTCGCCATCTCCAGCCCGTTGGGCACGTTGTAGTTGAGCACGTCGCCGGTCCAGAGCCCGGTTGCCTTGAAGTTCGAGCTGATGGGCCCGGTGGCCGGCCGACCGAATCCGAACCAGATGTTGTCGATGACGAACTTGCGATCGATCGCATACGCGACGGCCTGACGTACCTTGGCATTGTCGAACGGCTTTTTCTGCGTGTTGAAATCGAGCTCGATGATCGGCGACTGCATTTCGTAGCCGCGCGTCGTGACCGCGATATGCGGCAGCGCCTGCAGACGCTTCACATCGAGCGGCAGGATGGCGCTGAAGCCGCCGATGTGCACTTCCTGCGTTTCCATCGCGGCAGCACGGGTAGCGCCGTCGGCGATGAAGCGCGCAACGATGCGATCGAGATACGGCGTGCCCTGACGCCAGTATTCGCCGTTGCGGTCAAAGCGCATGTACTGGCCCTTCTGCCACTCGACGAACTTGAACGGACCGGTGCCCACCGGCTTGTTCGCGTTCGGATGGTTCGCGATGTCACCGGTACCGAACACGTGCTTCGGCAGCATCGGCGATTCGTAGCCCGACAGTGCCATCAACATGTACGGCGCCGGCTCGGACAGGCGGAAGATCGCGGTGCTTGCATCCGGCGTGTCAATCGACTCGACTGCGCGAAACGTATTCACGCCGCGCGGATGCACCTTTTTCAGCACATCGAGGACCGAGAACTTGACGTCCTCGCTGGTGAACGGCTTCCCGTCGTGGAACTTAACGCCTTGCTGCAGCTTGAAGGTGATCGTCTTGCCGTCCGGGCTCACCGTCCATGACTGCGCGAGACCGGGAACCGGACGGAGGTTGAAGTCGTACTGCAGAAGTCCTTCGTACACCTTGGTTGCAACCTGACCGATCGGGCCCGACGTGCTCTGGTAGGAAGCAAGCGTCGGCGGCTCCGGTTGCACCACCATCACCAGCGTGCCGCCCCGCTGCGGAGTGCCTTGTGCGAGCGATGCGGCGGGAACGAGCGCCACGATGAGGCCCGCGGCAGCGGCGAGCGAACGCGCAACAAACGACAAAAGTGACATGGATGTCTCCTGTGTGGAACCGATCGACGTTCTTTGCGTCTTCCCGCAGCCAATGCTATTGCAGTAAAGGCGGCTTGAGAACCGGTACTTTTCGCTAGCGATTCGCTTGCTCGACAGCCGGTTACGCATCGGAGTGCGTCAACCGCGCGGCGCCCCGAGCCTTTCAAGCTTCTCGCCGCGCAGGTGCGTCAGCAGCAGGTCGCCTGACGGTGCGACGCGAAATTCGCCGTAGCGCGCGGGTTCGTAGTGCTTCGCGTGGCCTTCCTGGAAGAAGAACGCATTGGTTGCGAACTTCACCTCACCGTTGCGGATCCGGTAACGCAGCGGCATCTCGCCCGGCGCAAGCGGCTCACCACCGTCGCGCCGCACGAACGATCCCACTCCGCGCTCGTCGACCTTGACGACGATGCGGCCATCGGTCACTTCCTTGGCCGGACGGCGCCCGAAGGCATCGTCCGCCACTTTGAAGCGCAGCGCCATATAGTCGCCTTGCATCAGCGAACGCGGATCGACCGGCGCGAGTTCGAGCAGCACGACCGCGCCCTCGGCCAACTGCCGCTCGCGGCTATGGATCGTGTAGTTGGCCAACACCAGCACGGCGAGTCCCGCGATGATGGCGATCGCCTTACGCATGGGACACATCCTTGACTTGCAGCGGCCACCACCGATGCAACGCGAGCCGCGCCACGAGCAGCGCCAACCCGGTGCACGCCAGGATGATCGACTTTTCGAGCAGAGTTGCGTCCAAGGAGTAGTAGTAGTGCGAAAGGTACCCGAGCAGCGCGAGCACGCCGAGGCCGGCGAGCACGCGATTGCCGTTTGCATAACCCACCACGAGAATTGTCGCGGCCGGCCCGATGCCGGGTGCTTTGAACGAAGCGATGCCGAGCAGCGCCGCGCCGATAAGCGCGGCTCGACCCGGACGCGAGTCGAGCGCGACCCGCTCGCGTCTGAGCAGCAATACGACGGCAAACAGCAGCACAGCCGCGGACAGCGCATCGCCAAGCCAGATCGCGACCTGACCGCCGAGCGGTGGAACACCCGGCTCGAAGAACCAGCGCGACAGCGAGCCGCCGTGCATGACGACGAGTTGCATCGAGGCCAGCGCAAGTCCGTAGCCGCCGGCACGCATCGTGGCGCCTTTCGCGCCGAAGTCGAATTCCCGAATCCAAACCCAGGCGAACGCCGCGGTGACCAGCGCAGGCATCAAGTAGTGCAGCCTGAGGTCACCCAGCGCGAGTGCGGCTGCGAACACGCCGGTCCACGCCACCCAGACACGATGAATGAAGTTCGGTACCAGGCCGAAGAGGGCGGCCTGCACGGCTGCCATGACGAGCGCGATCGGCCAGAGCCTCTGGTCGAACCACTTGGCAAGTCCGTAGAGGATCAGCGCCTGGCCTGCGAGGCTTACCGCGAGGCCAAACTGCGCCGCGAAATCGCCTTTCGGATTGGAGCGGAAGATCAAAGCTGCACCCGCGCATGTCAGCGCGCCGATCGCGATCGAGGCGAAAGCACTCTGGAGCGCGAACACAAACAGCGCACCGACGAAGGCAAAGAGGAACGCCGCACCGATCCATCCCGCGATGCCGAGCATGACGCGCACATACCAGGGCGAGCGTTGCTCAGAGCGCGCCGGCACCTCGCCCGCAGCCAGCCCGCGGGCCACCAGCGTTGCCCATAACGCCTCTCGGCTCGGTGCAGCCTCGGCGCTGCGCGCCGTCCCGCCAGGGAGAGCGCCTTCGTTCGGATGGCCGGGCGGAACGCTCATGCTTCGTTCTCGATCGCGACGTTTCTAAGCCACCATCCTCCGGCGGCGGAAATTCCAATCACGATCAAGCCGATGAACAGAAACGCGAAAGTCGTGTCCCTTTGTATCAGGCGATCCCCAAGAAACGTACTCACCACGATGATGACCGAGAGCACCGCACCGGCGAGCACAAAGATGTCTCTGATCCGGTGCCGATAAACAGCGTAGGCGCAGCCGAGCCACGCGAGCCACACCGGAACGCCGAAGCCGCCGGCACTGCGCCAATCGACGATGTCGAACAGAGCGAGCGTCGTAGCAAAGGCACCGCTCGCGGTAAGAAGAATGCGAGCTGCCCAGCGCTCGCGCAGCCATTGCACTCCGGCCGCGGCGCATGCCTCCCAGATCACGGCGGCAACCGTGTTGAGCGCGAAGAGCAGCCAGAGCTGCCGCGCAGGGCCGAACAGGATTCCAAAGATTCCGCCGAAGGCCTGGAAGTAGAGCGCGATCGCGAGATTGACGAGCGCGATCCAGACGATCCACAGTGCAGCGAAACGCCCGATCAGCACCCACGGAAGAATCGCCGCCGCCCACACCGCGAACAGCTCGAATGTATCGGCCCCGGTTTGGTAGATCTGCCCGATCAGCGCCAAGAGCGCACCGACGAGCAAGCTCGCTGCGAGAAGCGCCGCGCGTCCGGCAGCGCGCTCGAGACCGAGCCACCAGACAAATCCAAGTGCAACAACAATCGCGGCTTCGGCGAGCGCGAACTTTGCGTATCGCCCCATGCTCTGCCAGTTGTAGGCGATGAAGAAGATCACGCCCGCGGCCACCAACACCGCACCGATCCACAGCAGCAACCGCTCGAGGAAACCACGCCAGTCATGCGCCGACGGCAGCGCACCGCCCGCTTCGAGCGCGGCGCGCAATTTCTCCGGCCCAATACGGCCGTGATCGGCCCAATCCAGAATTTCGTCGCGTGCGTAAGCCATCGCCCCCTCTTTTTGTCGCCGCGGAGCGGAGCCGCAGCGGATGACCCGCGCGGAGTTATACGCGATCAGTCAACCCGAAGCGTGTGCCCGGCTGCTTCTGGCGCAAAAGACACTTCGGCGGGGCAGCGGAAGCACAGGGTTGACGGTTGCCATCTGTCAGGAGCAGCATATGCGTTCTTGCGCATATGCGCATTTAAGCCATCGATGGATCCCGAGCTCGAACGCCTGTTTGAAGTTGTGTCCGGCTATTTCGGACTGCTCTCGGAACCGACGCGCCTGAAGATTCTTAACGCGATCTGCGAAGAGGAATTAAGCGTATCGGAGATCGTGGGTCGAGTTGAGTCGACGCAGACGAATGTTTCACGCCATTTGAATCTGATGTACGGCAAAGGCGTACTAAAACGCCGGCGCGAAGGTGCGATGACGTTTTACTCGATCGCCGACCCAAATGTCGTGACGCTGTGCCGTACGGCGTGCGTGCAGATGGCCAGCCAGTTCGACGAAAAATCAGTATCGAATCGGACGCTGAAGCGGTTCATGCAGCGCGCATGACGAGCTTGAAGGCCGGCCGTGTGATTGCGGCGCCGGAAAATCATCTGCCCGACGGCGCAACTGCGCTTGCAGCGACGCAGCTTCATTCGCGGCGGCGTCGCTGCGGGCGCACTCGTCGCAGGTGCAGGCGCAGCGGCGCAAACAGGCAGCGCGGCGTTAATCCCGCCGTGGACTCGCTCTCTGGGCGCGCCTGTGGTCACAACCGGCTACGGCATGCCGTCGAAGTACGAAGCCAACGTGCAGCGCCGCCAGAGCCCGGGGCTGACGCCGCAGCCGCAGGCGAGCATCAGCTTCACGCCGCTGCAAAACTTGTTCGGCATCATCACGCCCAGCGGCGTGCATTTCGAGCGGCATCATTCCGGCATGCCGGAGGTGGATCCGGAACAGCATGGGCTGATGATTCACGGCCTCGTCAAGCGGCCGCTGATGCTGACGATGGACGACGTGATGCGGTTTCCGTCAGTCTCGCGGATTCACTTCATCGAATGCGGCGCCAACGGCGGCATGGAGTGGGGCAACGTTGCCGTGCCAACGGTGCAATACACGCACGGCATGATCGCGTGCAGCGAATTCACCGGAGTGTTGCTGTCGACCCTGCTCGACGAGGCGGGCTTCGATCGTTCCAAAGGCAAGTTCGTACTGGCTGAGGGCGCGGACGGTTCGGCGTTGACGCGCACGATCCCGATGGAGTTCGCACTGAACGACGTGATCGTCGTCTACGGACAGAACGGCGAAATGCTGCGCCCGGAAAACGGTTATCCGCTGCGGCTAGTGGTGCCCGGCGTGCAGGGCGTATCGAGCGTTAAGTGGCTGCGTAGGCTCGAGGTCGGCGACAAGCCATGGAACACGCGCGAAGAGTCGCTGCACTACATCGATCTGCTGCCCGACGGTATGCACCGACAGTACTCAGGTGTGCAGGAAGTCAAGTCGGTGATCACGATGCCGTCGGGCGGACAAAAGCTGGTCGGCCGTGGTTACTACGAGGTCACCGGCCTCGCATGGTCGGGACGTGGCAAGGTCAAGCGCGTCGATGTGTCGGTCGACGGTGGGCGCAACTGGCAGACGGCGCGCTTGCAGGAACCCGTATTGACGAAAGCACTGACGCGGTTCCGGCTCGACTGGAACTGGGACGGTTCGCCGGCGCTGTTGCAGAGCCGCGCGGTCGATGAGACCGGGCACGTGCAGCCGAGCATTCATCAGCTGCGCGCAGTGCGCGGCGTGCGCTCGATCTATCACAACAACGCCGTGCAGACGTGGCAGGTGCAGCCGGGCGGAGAGGTGTGGAATGTACAGCTGGCGTGAGGAAGCCCCGCAGAGCTACTGCGCGGGCCAATCTCGCGCTTCCGGTGCTCAACGTACCAGTCGCGTACGCCTCCGCTCCTCGGCGCGACCTTGGCCCGCTCGCTACGCTTTCCGGAGCTTCCTCAAAACCACCGTTGCTCTCACATTCATGTTCTGCGTTTCCGCTGACGCCCAGCAAGCGCGCTACGGCCTCGGCCGCGCACCGACGCCTCAGGAGATCAACGCCTGGGACATCGACGTGCGGCCCGACGGTCACGGTCTGAAGAAGGGCAGGGGAACGGTCGCCGAGGGCCAGCCCATCTACGAAGCGCAGTGCGCGAACTGCCACGGCACGTTCGGCGAGAGCAATCGGTACATGCCGATCGCCGGCGGCGTGCGCAAGGGAGATGTGAAGGTCGGTAAGGCGTCGGTGCTGCGCGAGCCGGACGGCATTCGTACGCTCGGCACCAAGTTGAATTACGCGACAACGCTGTGGGACTACATCTATCGTGCGATGCCGTGGACCAATCCGCAGTCCCTTAGCGTTGACGAAACCTACGCGGTCACTGCGTACGTGTTGCATTTGAATGAGATCGTGCCGGCGGATTTCGAGCTGAACGACAAAACCTTGATGACCGTGCAGATGCCGAATCGCAACGGCCTGACGACCGAGCACGGCCTGTCCCGAGTGCAGGGCAAACCGGATGCGCAAGGGTCGCTCTGCATGAAGGACTGCGTACGGCAAGTGAAAATCGCTTCCGAAATGCCCGAGTACGCGCGCAATCAGAACGGTAATCTCGCGCAGCAGAAACGCCCGTTGGGCCCGATGCGCGGCATCGATACCGCTCGCTACGGCATCGGAGATGTGCCGAGTGCGGGCGTTGCGGCCGCAACTGCCGCGGCAACGGATCCGAAAGAGCTGCTGACCCGCAACGCCTGCACGGCGTGCCACGGCATGACAAGCAAAGTCGTTGGGCCGGGGTTTAACGAGATCGCGAGCAAGTATCAAGGACGCGCCGATGCGCACGCGTATCTTGCGAAGCGAATCAAGGAAGGTGGGCAGGGTGTTTGGGGCGCGATACCGATGCCGCCGCAAGCGTCGTTAAAGGACAGCGACGTCAGCGCGATCGCGCGGTGGATTGTCGAAGGTGGCAAATAAGTATTTGCGATAGGGTTATCCCGGCAACGGGATTCAGTGCAGCGAAGGCTTTGTTAAAGTTCATGGTTGGTCGCATCACACAGCGGCAGGAGAATTCAATGAGAAGGAATCGCAGAGACTTCATCAAGCTGAGCGGCGTTTACGCGGCGATGGCAGCGGCCGGACTGCTCAGCGCCGAAGAAGCGTTCGCTCAGCAGGCGCGGAACAAGGCGTTTGAGGCAAAGAGCCTTGACGAAACCGTCAAGCTGCTGGGCGGCACAACCGCGGTCCAAAGCAGTCAAATTTCGATCACGGCTCCCGACATCGCGGAAAACGGTGCCGTCGTTCCGATCGGTGTGACAAGCAAGATTCCGAATACGCAGAACATTTACATCCTGGTCGACAAGAATCTGAATTCGTTGTCCGCAGGCTTCGGCATTCCGCCAGGCACCGAACCGAACGTCGCAACGCGCGTCAAGATGGCGCAGACGTCGAACGTGCACGCAGTTGTCAAGGCCGACAACAAGTTCTACGTCGCGACCAAGGAAGTGAAAGTCACGCTCGGCGGCTGCGGCGGATAACACTAAGGGAGAGATCATGGGCGATCCGATGAGAATTCGTGCAACCGAGCAGCCAGATGGCGTCGACGTGCGGGTTCTGATGAGTCATGAAATGGAAACCGGGCAGCGGCGTGATTCGGCCGGCAACCTCGTACCCGCGCACTACATATCCACTGTCACGGTAAGTCACAACGGCAAGCAGGTGCTGAGCGCCGAATGGGGCCCGGCGATTGCGAAGAATCCGTACTTGCAGTTCAAGTTCAAAGGCGGCAAGAAGGGCGACAAGCTGACGGTCACGTGGACGGACAACAAGGGCGATACGCGCACCGACGAAGCGACGATCACGTAAGCGCAACGCCGATCAAAAAGCGGCGAGCGGGTAGACAACGTTAAGGAGGGAGAAGCAGGTGATGAAGGCAAACATGCTGGCGGCCGGCGCGCTCGTGCTGTCATTGGCGCCGGTGCAGGCGCAGAACAGCACGACCGACGCGATCGCACGCTATCGAGAGCTGCTGCAGGACGCCAATCCAGCGGAACTGGTCGTCGCTCGCGGTGAAGCACTGTGGAAGGAAAAGCGCGGCCCGAAAAAAGTATCGCTCGAGCAGTGCGATCTCGGCCTCGGGCCCGGCGTCGTCAAGGGCGCCTATGCACAGTTGCCGCGCTACTTTGCCGATGCAGACAAGGTGATGGATTACGAAAGCCGGGTCGTGCATTGCATGGTGACTCTGCAGGGGTTGGACTACGCAACGGTGACCAAGACTCCGTATTCGAGTACCGGCCAGCGGCAGACCGATATCGAAGCGTTGGCCGCCTACGGTGTCGAGCAGTCGCGCGGCGTGCCGGTGAAAATTCCGCAAGCGCACCCGCAGGAAAAGGCTTCCTACGAGCGCGGCAAGCAGCTGTTTTACATGCGCGCCGGCCCGTATGACTTCTCGTGCGCAAGCTGCCACGGAATAACCGGTCAGCGAATCCGGCTGCAGGACCTTCCGAACATCGCGAACGTCAAGGAAGACGCTCAGCGCGCGTTCACCACCTGGCCCGCGTATCGCGTCTCGCAAGGCACGTTGCGATCGATGCAGTGGCGGCTGAATGACTGCTTTCGCCAGCAGCGCTGGCCCGATCTGGTGTTCGGATCGCCGGCGTCGGTGGATCTGATCACATTCCTTGGCGTCAATGCCAACGGCGCGAAGATGGATTCGCCGTCGATCAAGCGCTGAGGGACGAGAATGAAACGCAAATACTTATTGGCAATCGTGGGCGGTGCAGTGGTGTTCGGATGCGCGACGTACGACGCGCCCACGCGCGAAGAGACAATGCAGGTCGTCAAGAGCTCGTTTCGCGAGCGCGGAATAGCCAAGCTCGATCGTCTCGATCAGTCCGAAATTCAGACAGCGTGTTCTGAAGCATCGCTCACCGGCAAAGATCTGCCGAAGGATGTGCGCGCTCGCCTCGAGAAGGCTGCGCTTGCAACGGTCAGGTTGCCTGCCGATGGTGTGTACCTGGGTGACTTCAAGCAAGGCGAACGCATCGCGCAGACGGGCGTCGGCCTGCAATGGAGCGATACCGAAAAGACGGTCGCAGGGGGCAATTGCTACGCGTGCCATCAAATAGGGCCGCAGGAGATCGCGTTCGGCAACATCGGGCCGTCGTTGAGGAACTATGGAAAGCTGCGCGGCAACTCCAAGGAGGTCATCACCTACACGTGGGGCAAGCTGTGGAACTCGCACGCGTACAACGCATGCTCACAGATGCCGCGCTATGGCGATGCCAACATTCTGACAACGGCGCAACTCAAGGATTTGATGGCGCTGTTGCTCGACCCGAAGTCTCCCGTTAACCAGTAGCAGCCGACGACGGGCATCTTGCGCAGATTTCTTCTTGCGCTGGCCGGCGCACTCGTTCTCTTCGCCGCGCCAGCGCATGCGCAAAGCGCCGGCGAGGTCGGGAGCATTGTGCAATGGCGCGACGTTTCATTGCTCGACGGTCGCACGCTGAAAGCGGCCGAGCTAAGCGGCAACGCCGTCGTTGTGCAGATCTGGGCCTCGTGGTGCCCGTTTTGCGGCGCCCAGAATCCACACGTGCAGAAGCTGCACGACGCTCACAAGAATCGCGGCCTGATGGTTCTAGCGTTTTCGATCGACCAGACCGAACAAGCCGCGAAAGACTATCTGGCCGCGCGTGGCTATACATTCAACGTTGCGATGCGCAATGCCGATGTCGATCGCTGGTTCGGCCGCAATCGCACGCTGCCTGAGACCTACGTAGTCGACGCAGGCAAAGTCGTGTTCGTGCATCGCGGCGAGATGTTCCCGGAGGACATTTCGGCCTTGTCTCGCTTCGCAACAAAATAATGCAGCGTCGCGAGTTTCTACAGGTGCTGGCCGCTGCTGCCGCAGCCGGAATGCCGATTGCATCGCGCGAGGCGCTGCGCCGCAGGGCACGGTGCAAAGCTGTACGACGCAGCCCGATTCGGCAACGTTCACTTGCTGCACTTCACCGACTGCCACGCGCAGTTACTCCCAGTTCATTTTCGCGAACCGAGCGTCAATCTGGGAGTCGGCCCGGCGCATGGGCAGCCACCACACCTGGTCGGCGAGCATCTGCTGAAGCGATTTGGCATCGCTCGCAATACGCGCGAAGCGCACGCCTTCACCTATCTGAACTTCGAAGAGGCCGCGCGCAGATACGGCAAGCTCGGCGGCTTCGCGCATCTCGCCAGCCTTGTCAAACTGATGAAGCAGAGCCGCCCGGGCGCGCTGCTGCTCGATGGCGGTGATTCGTGGCAGGGCTCTGCTACGGCGCTCTGGACTCATGCGCAAGATATGGTCGACGCGAGCAAGCTGCTCGGCGTCGATGTGATGACGGCGCATTGGGAAATGACCTACGGCGCGAAGCGTGTGCAGGAAATCGTCGACAAGGATTTGAAGGGACACATCGACTTCATCGCGCAAAACATCAAGACGACGGACTTTGGTGACCCGGTGTTCCCGCCATACACGATGAAGGAGGTCAATGGCGTCAGCGTCGGCATCGTCGGCCAGGCGTTTCCGTATACGCCGATCGCGAATCCGCGCTACTTCGTGCCCGACTGGAGCTTCGGCATCCAGGAGGAAAACATGCAGAAAATGGTCGACGAAGTGCGCGGCAAGGGCGCGCAAGTCGTCGTCTTGTTGTCGCACAACGGCATGGACGTCGATCTGAAGCTGGCGACCCGGGTGCGCGGCATCGACGCGATTCTCGGCGGACACACACACGATGGCGTGCCGCAACCGACGTTGGTCAAGAATGCCGGCGGCACAACGCTGGTCACGAACGCTGGCAGCAACGGCAAGTTTCTCGCGGTGCTCGACCTCGATGTGAAAAACGGGAAGGTCAGCGACTATCGCTACAAGCTGTTGCCCGTTTTCTCCAATCTGCTGCCGGCCGATCCGGACATGGCGGCCTACATCAAACGCGTGCGTGCGCCGTTCGAAGCCCGGCTAGGGGAAAAGCTGGCGGTGACCGAAGGACTGCTGTACCGCCGCGGCAATTTCAACGGCACGTTCGATCAGTTGATCTGTGACGCCTTGATCAAGGTGCGCGGCGCCGATATCGCATTTTCGCCGGGATTTCGCTGGGGCACGTCGCTGCTTCCGGGCCAGCCGATCCTGATGGAGCATCTGATGGATCAGACCGCGATCACGTATCCGTACGCGACGGTGTCCGAACTCAGCGGCGCGACGATCAAGACAATTCTGGAGGACGTGGCCGACAATCTGTTCAATCCCGACCCGTACCTGCAGCAGGGCGGCGACATGGTGCGAACGGGCGGGCTTACGTACACGATCGATCCGGCAGCAAGCATCGGTGGTCGCATCAGCGATATGCGGCTGGCAGGCAATCTGCTTGCTGCCGACAAGACGTACAAAGTCGCAGGATGGGCGCCGGTGGCGGAAGGCGCAAAGGGCGAGCCGATCTGGGAGATCGTCGCGACCTATCTGAAGGATCAGAAAGTCGTCAAACCTCGGCGCCTGAATCTGCCGTTGATCAAGGGTGCTAGGACAAACCCGGGTATGGCGTGATACGTGGCGTCGGCATCGACACCGTGCGTCTACTTTTTTCGGCGCCGCGCGGTGTCAGGACCGGTGCACAGTGCTCGCCGCCGAGCGGTTGCCCGGCGTTCGTTTTCGGCGCTAATCTCGTTCTATAGAGCGGGCAGTATTTCAAGGAGCCATCGATGAAGAGCCTCACAGGTGCTTTGCTGTCGGCTGTACTGCTCGCGGTTCTGAGCGACCCTGCCGCGGCGCAAGTTCGCGCGGCCGACGATGCCCCATCCGAGGCGGTCTCGCGCTACATGGTCGGTACTCGTCTGGGGTACATCACGTGCAGTAACAAGTATCGCGACTACGTCGATAAGTGGGAGCGGTTTACGTTGGTCAATGAAGGACAGACCACGGTGACCGGGTCGCCGCCTGCGGACGATGACTATCGCGCTTGTGTGCAGGACACATTAGCCAAAGGACGCAATATGTACGGCCCCGTGGTCAAGCAGACATCGACGGCGTCTGCGAAAGCTGCGCTGAAGGACTATCAAGCCGCGTGGGAATCGTCACTGACGACAATGGGACGCCCCGGCGGTGAAAAACCGGGTGAATACCGCGCACGGCAGAGCAAGGTACAGGCGCGGCTGGACGAGCTTCAGCGAAAGGTTGAGGCGCAATCCAAGTAATCGCCACATACTCATTTCGACTGATCCGCGGTGCGGAGCATCTCAGCTGTGGCCGGTGTATTCTCGATCGCTGATGCTCTACCGAACTGTGCAGGAGTCGCAATGAAAGCTCAACCTGATCTCTCCCGTCGCCGGCTGCTCGTCACCGGATCCGGCGCGCTCGCTGCTGCGGGCCTCGTCGGCGTGTCGCGCGTGGCCGCGCAGACTGCGCCGCAGGCACCCGCCGCTGCGTCGCAGGCGAAGCCGCTTCCCGCGTACGTGGCCTGGAAGGATGCCGACAGCATGATCGTGCATACGCCGACGACCATCGAAACCAAACGTACTGCGTTTGGCGTGGGCATGATCACGCCGGCCGAGCGTTTGTTCATCCGCAACAACCTTCCGGCGCCTGACGTTTCGATCGTCGCGAATCGTGACGCGTGGCAGCTCGCTGTCGAAGGCGTGCGTAAGCCAAGCACGTTGACAGTGGCGGAGCTAAAAACTCTCGGGCTCGAGACGATCGCCACGGTTCTGCAGTGCTCTGGCAATGGCCGCAGCTACTTTCCAACCAAACCAAGCGGAACCCGGTGGACAGTTGGTGCCGCCGGTAACGTATTTTGGAGCGGCGTGCCCGTGCGCGCCGTGGCTCAGGCGCTGGGCGGGCCCGCCAATGGCGCACGCTTCATCACCGGTACCGGCGGCGAAAAGTTGCCAGACGGCATCGATCCGAAGACTTTGATCGTTGAACGCTCGGTTCCCATCAGCATGCTCGACGACGCGCTATTGGCGTGGGAGCTGAACGGCGAACCGTTGCCGCATGCACACGGCGGCCCGCTGCGGTTGATCATTCCGGGTTACAGCGGCGTCAATAACATCAAGTACGTCAAGCGACTCGCGTTCACGCGTGATGAAACCGATGCGGCGATCCAGCGCACCAACTACCGGATGACGCCGCCCGGAACAAAGGGCGATCCGAGCTTCCCGGCAGTGTGGGAGATGGCTCCGAAGTCGTGGATCAACTCACCGGCTGCCGAAGCGGGCACAGTGCGACGCGGATGGGTTCAGATACACGGCGTGGCGATGGGTGGCATGCAGACACCGCGAAGAGTCGACGTGTCGCTCGACGGCGGCAAGACGTGGCGCGAAGCAAGCTTTATCGGCCCCAACCTCGGTCGCTATGCATGGCGTCCGTTCGTGCTGCAAGCGGACCTGAAACCGGGCACATACGTCCTGGCATCGCGTGTGACGGATTCGCAGGGCAACGTCCAAGTCGAAGTCACTCCGGACAACGCCGGCGGCTATCTGAATAGCGGCTGGCGCACGCACGCAGTTCAGGTCACTGTGGCTTGAGCTTCTTGTGAACAAGGTCCTTCCGCACGTGCTGGCGCTGCTGGCGCTTGCGCCTCTGGGCGCCCATGCAAGTGACGCCAACGAAGCCGGCCGGCAGTTGTTCAAGAGTACGACGCCGCCATGCGCGCTGTGCCACACGCTGGCCGATGCTGGTGCCACCGGCACTATCGGCCCGTCGCTTGACGAGCTGAAACCGGACGCACAGCGTGTCGCCACGGTACTGAAAACCGGCAGCGGTGCGATGCCCGCTTACCCGCAGTTGTCGGAGGAGCAGGTGCAGGCGATGGCGCGTTACGTCGCGCGTGCGACTGGCGGCGCGAAGTAGAGCGGCCCCAAAACTGGTAGACCGTCCGAAGGATGCATCTCGCTTCGGATTTACAACAAAGTTAAGACTTCACCAAAGGGGGGATGATGAAAAGGCACTTAGTTGCTGTTGCGATGCTATGCACAATGATCGCGGTCACTGGATGCGGTTCAGGGGGCGACGGAGATTCAGAGCGGTCCAACCCCGCGCCCGCGCCACCGGCCGGGATGCCGGCTATACAGGTATTGCCGGCTACATATGATTTCGGCAAGGTAACCGCAAGCAATAGTCCTGCCCCCCTGGAGGTCACGATCCAAAACAACGGCACCGCAGCGTTGCAGGTCTCAACGATTTCCTTCGGCGTGCCGTCCGACCCCAGTTTCACCTTAGGTCTCAATGGTGGATCAAAACCCTGCGGCCCAGGATCTCCAACCCTAGCAGCCGCGGATTCATGCACGTTTCAGGTCGGGTTCCAGCCTGCGGGTACTGGATCTTTTGCTGCAAACGTGCGGATAAGCTCAAACGATCGCAGCTTCCCACTCGTTGGGTTACCAATTGCTGGTACTTCTGAGCCAGTGGCGACTTTGTCCGTGCGGATAAATCAGCTTGAAACCGCATGCCCCCTTAACGAAACTACTGCCTACGTTTCTGTGACGGATCAGGGCGGCTTTCCCGTGCCAGGGCTGCAGTCGTCCAACTTCTCGGTAACTGAAGGAAATGTGGGGTTACCTATCACGTCCGCCGTTGCCATCGACGTGGTCTACAAACGCATCGCGATTGCTGCAGCGATGGACTATAGCGGCAGCTTGACCGATCAAGCGGTGGCGTTTGCCGACATGAAAAACGGCTTCTCCAGTTTATTTAGCAGCCTAAGAGCGAATGACATTGGAGAAATCGTAAAGTTCGCTTCTGAGATTGAAGTAGTGCAACCGTTCACATCCGACAAGGCCGCGCTGCTAGCTGCAATATCCGCTCCCTTTGGGGGAGGAAACACAAGACTGTATGACGCAGTGTTCCAGGCTGTGGACGATACGGCGATTGCGAATGTGGACTATCGACGAGCGGTAATTGTCGGGACTGATGGAAAAGACGAGGGTCCTACTCCCGGCGTGGTGTTTTCCAATCACAGTCTGACTGAAGTTATTAACAATGCAAAAAACAAAAAGGTTCCGATATTCACGATAGGCCTTGGCGCGTCAATCAACAGAGACGGTTCTGGTGCAGATGGCCACTGAGACAGGAGGTCTGTTCTACGAGGCGAACACGTCACAAAATTTGGCGACCATATACCAGCAGCTCTCCTCAATACTGTTTGAAAAGCAATACGCGCTGAAATTCAATCAACTGGTAAGAGGCACTGTCGGATCCCCTTCCAATCTGACGATCGGAGCGAACTCTCTTGGCATAACTGGAAGTGGTGTAACGACGATTACCTCATGTAACTGAAGCAGTTCCGGGTAGCAGACCCGGCGTCAACGGGAAGCAGACGTTCCTGGAGTTCCTCTCACTTTTTGAATTTCTTCACGCATTCGCCAATCGGCTCGGAATAGACCTTCGGTTTCCAGTCCCCTCCCGTCTTGACTTCGTAATTCGCGACGATGCGATAGCGCGTGCAGGCTTGGAGGTCGATCTCGACGTCCAGAGATGCAGGGCGGAAGATGCCCCGCGCGCTCTCGAAGTGCAACGTGATGGTGTGCTTGCCGGGCGCGATCGGATCGCTCTTTCGCGGGTTGCGAGTGCTCTGACCATCCACCTTGCTGATCGCAAGGCGGGCCTCCTTGCGCATGTCCGATGCATCGCCTGATTCGACGATGGCATAGGGCTGGTCGTACATGCCCGCAAAGGCGGCGGGGATTGCCAGGTTCGTAAGCACAGTGGCTAAGAGGAGTTTGTGCACGATGTCCTCACGTATGACGGTCACTTAAGAGCCAGCATCCTGCGCGGCGCAAAGCCAGCCGCCAAGGCGACCACGAAGAGCACAGCCCAAACTAAAGTTTCACGCATGAACGTGGGCAAGCAACGACAGCGCTAGGGCGTGAATACAAAACTTCTGTCTCCTTCTCGTATTCTTGGCCTGGATGTCAATGTCGGCAATGGGCCGGAGTTTGCCTGATTGATATGCGTTCCAGGCAGGACCCTTCGCCACTCTTTTGACGATCGCTGATTACCTTCGGCGGAGTTCATCAAGTCAGCTTCGTCTAGAAGTCGCCTCCTGCTTAAGCCTTCTGCCGCCGTTGAGCCCCGTTCAGCGGCAGTTGACCGGCAACCAGCCCCTGGGTAAGTCTGTTTTGTTGGCCGCCAGCACGGTCATCTTCTCGGGCGCTGCCGCAAAGCCGCAGACCCAGGCCACGGGCACGATGGGAGCATCTTCGATCACCGCAGGGCGCAGGCTCAAGGTCATGCCACGCAGCGCGCCATTGGCTTGGTTGCCAAACACCACATGGATTGCACCGGCTTCTACCGTTAGCGACTTGACGTAGTTGCTGACTACCTTGTCGGCCACGGGCAAGCCCGCCGCAGCGTTGTCATCGGGAAACGCCTTGGTGGTGGCCCAAGCGGCGGCGATGGGACCTTTGGCGATGTCGGTCAGCCGCATTGCCTCAATGACTTGCTCGCGAATGTATTTGTCGTGATAGCTTGGAACGGCCATCAAAGCCAAGATGGCGATGATCGCCATAACCACCACCAGCTCGATCAGGGTGAAGCCACGCGGTGACGGCGTCGAGTTTCTTTGGAGCTTGTTCACACGAGCTGTTAGCCAAGGTGGATAAAGGGGCATTTTGCGTTATCTGCGGCATTCAGTCTCCAAGCAACAACGTCGGCTCTAATTCGCTGACCGCTCCCCTGTAGTCGGCTTTGACGAAGATTAGGCGGGTCGCGCCAAGACCGCTATTGGGCCGATTGCAGACGTCCGCAGCTGACGAACGGACAACCGGCCCGCGGCCGCATTCAAATGCTCACCAGCGCGGCGCGGAGGCGGTTGCCGCTATGCTCGCTAACGTTGTTGAGAAGCGCTTGACTGGTAAGTGCGGGTACAAACCGAGTACATTTTTGTTCCCGCAGGACACCAACAATGTCCGTACATGGACGCCCCCGGTTTGCCAAGCGTTCAGTTGATGATGACTCGAAGGTATCGATTGCACCCGTACATCCGGACTTTCGTTGCGGTCATGACCGCTGTCCCTGATGGGATTTGCTGGTCGGCTCCTCTATCGCAATTTCGCACTCAAGGTGCGGCGGACATTGTGGGCTTTGCCAACCACGGTCTAACCTGTTTTGCCATCACTGCGTGAACGCCTGAGCAATCGGTGGTTTGATCTCCTCTATCGGTGCCTTGCTTGGTTTGCAGATGCGTCTATGCAACGACTGGGTGCGGCACGTAGTTGGCTCGAAACTGCCGCCCGTGCGCCAGTAACGCCCAGACCGTGCGCACGTTCTTGTTGGCCAGCGCCACCGCTGCCACGTTCGGATGTCGTCGATCGAGTAGTCCAGCCAGCCACACGTTAGTGTTCACCGCTTTGCGCTGGGCTGCCAGGATCGCTGACCGCGCGCCGTGAATCAGCAGCGTGCGCAGATACACATCACCGCGTTTGCTGATGCCCAACAGCGTCGGCTTGCCGCCGCTGGAGTGTTGCCGAGGCACCAGGCCCAGCCAAGCCGACAGCTGCCTGCCATTGTCGAAGCTGGTCGCATCGGCGATCGATGCCACCAGCGCGCTCGCTCCCAATGGACCGATCCCTGGAATCTTCTCAAGCTTCATGCTGAGCTCGCTGCTCTGGTGCCAAGCCTTGATCTGGGTCTCGAACTCATCGACCAGCTGGTCCAAGTCTTTGAGGTGCTCGGTCAAGCGCGTGATGAGCTGACGCAACGCGCCAGGCAGAGGGTTGCTGGTGTCTTCCAGTAGGTCCGGCACGCGCTTGGCAATGTGAGAGATGCCGGCCGGCATGATCAAGCCGAACTCGCCCAGCAGACTGCGGATCTGGTTGGCCTGCGCCGTGCGGGCTTTGACGAAGCCTTGCCGCACCCGATGCAGCGACAGCACGGCCTGTTGCTCGACGCTCTTGACCGGTACAAAGCGCATGTTGGGACGCGCGACCGCCTCGCAAATCGCTTCGGCATCGGCCACATCGTTCTTGTTGCTCTTGACGTAGGGCTTGACGAACTGTGGCGACATCAAGCGCGCCGTGTGGCCGAGGCTTTGCAGCGTGCGCGCCCAGTAATGCGCACTGCCGCACGCCTCCATGCCGATCAGGCACGGCGGCAGGTTCGCGAAGAAAGCCGCCATCTGGTCGCGCCGCAGCTGCCTGCGCAGCACGGTCTTGCCGCGCTCATCCACCGCGTGAACCTGAAACACATTCTTTGCCAGGTCGATGCCAACACTCGTAATCTTCATGGTGGACGCCTCTCTCGGTCAGTGGTTGATGACACTTCCACTTTGGCACGTTGATGCCGTTACGGGTGGGGGCGTCCATCCCATTGCAATTGGTTGAAGGCTGTCATTCGATGAGGCCCGCTGGCGACCCTAGTCGACACCAACATCGCCGAAAATGGACGCGACGCCAGTGAAGGCGGAGGTTAACGTCGCGGCCGGCACACGCGGTAGGCGTTCAGGCAAATAGTCGTTAGCCTTAGTTGTTTTGCAGGTGCTGGCGGCACCTCGCCAAGTAAATCATGCGATTGATCGCATTTTCTAGCGAGAGCAAGATAGCGTTCCATCGCCTCGAAGAACGCAGAATGGAAGTGGCCATGCACATGATTAAGCGTTTCACAGTGCTTAGGCTTCTTGCCGTTTTACTTTCTGCAGTCACCTTGGCGGTTAATGGCCAAGAACTGGCTGTCGACACGCCAACTAATACGCCCGCGGGAGCAACCTTTACCGCGCCAGCTGGGTGGAGCGTCACGTCGGGGGCAGGTATCGTGACCCTCGAGCCGCCCGAACGCAATTCGCGCCTGGTGATCGTTGACGTGCAAGCCACCAATAGTGATGCGGCCATCGCCTCTGGTTGGGCAGCGTACCGCCCAGACTTCAAACGGCCGCTCCGACAAGTAATGCCGCAGGCACCGCGTCACGGCTGGGAGGAGCGCACCTACTACGAGTACGAAACATCGCCGAACGAGCGCCTGGAAATCTATTCGTACGCATGGCGCGCGGGCAAAGCATGGATCGTCGCAATCGTGGACTTCACACTGCCGACGCTCGACAAACGGCGGGCACCCATGGGGCTAGTGTTGCAAAGCCTGCGGCCCAAGGACTATCAGCGCGAAACGTTCGCGGGTAGGAAGCCACACGCGCTCGATGCAACACGGATCGCTCTGATGAAGGAGTTTGTCGCGAGCGGCATGCAGCAGCTCGGGATTCCAGGTGTTGCATTCAGTTTGATCGATGGCGGCAAGGTAGTGTTTGAAGGAGGCTTCGGCGTACGCGAGCTAGGTAAGCCCACTCCAGTGGATGCCGATACGCTTTTCGTGGCGGCGTCGAACACGAAAGCGATGACCACTCTGCTGCTAGCGCAACTGGTCGATGAAAAGAAATTGCGCTGGGACCAACCGGTGGTTGAAGTCTTCCCTAGCTTCAAACTAGGAGACGACGCAACGACACGCCAAGTGTTGGTCAAGCATCTAGTTTGCGCGTGCACGGGCCTGCCGCGCCAGGACATGGAGTGGCTGTTTCACTACCGCCAGGCGACGGCGGCTTCGGCGATGGCGAGCCTCGGCACGATGAAGCCAACGAGTCGTTTTGGAGAAGTGTTCCAGTACAGCAACTTGATGGCAGCCGCTGCCGGCTATGTGGGCGCTGCGCTCATTGCGCCCGGCAACGAGGTTGGCGCCGCCTACGACCAGGCCATGCACAGAAAGATTTTTGCTCCATTGGGGATGCGCAATACAACATTTGATTTCACGCGCGCACAAAGGAGCAATCATGCGCGTCCGCACGGCGACGACATCGACGGAAGACCGGCCGTTGGACGCATGGATTTGAACTACACGATCGTTCCGGTCCGTCCTGCAGGGGGCGTTTGGACGAGCGCGCGCGATCTGAGCAAGTACGTGCAGATGGAACTAGGGCAGGGCAAGCTTCCAAACGGCAAGCGGCTGGTATCGGAAGAAAACCTCGTGGCGCGGCAAGTTCCGCAGATCATGGTGGGTGAAGACATCAGCTACGGCATGGCACTGACTGTCGACCGTCAGTGGGGAATCCCGATCATTCGCCACGGAGGCGACTTAGCCGGTTATCACAGTGACATGATCTGGCTGCCTGATCACGGTATCGGTGCGGTCGTTCTTACGAATTCGGACCCCGGCTGGCGACTACGCGGTCCGTTTCTTCGGCGCTTACTCGAGCTGGTCTTCGACGGTAAGCGGGAAGCTGAAGAGCAGCTGCGAGTGACGGCGATTCAAAAACAGATTGAACAGAAGAAAACGCGCGAGCGCCTTGTCATTCCTCCAGACGCATCGGCGGCAGCGAAGCTTGCGCACCGCTACAGGAATCCCGCACTTGGTGAGATCAATGTTGTGAAGCGCTCTGGCACCGTCATAGTGGATGCCGGCGGATGGCGAAGCACCGTCGCGACTCGTGCAAATGACGACGGCACCACTTCACTTATCACGATTGACCCCACCATCGATGGATTCGTGTTCGTCTTAGGGGAACGCGAAAGAAAAAGAACTTTGATCCTGCGGCAGGGACAGCACGAATACGAATTTGTTGAGGTGGCGAGTTCACCTTGAGTGCTACTGGCGGCAACTCATGCACGAATGAAGATCTACTGGGAGTGAGTTGAGCTGACCTTCCGGTGCGGTCGGGTGTCGTACGAGGGAAATCGCCGTAAACGCTGCTTGGGCGTCCGGTTCAGCGTCAGATGCAGACCAAAAGATCGACGCGCTAATTCCTCGATGAAGGCAGGGAAGTACCGTGTTCCGCTGGTCGGACCCGGAAGGTTCTCGTGGTGGACTTCCCAGTCAGTCGCAGCCCGGACGATATGATGCTTCGAGACGTGCGCGGCGGCTGAAAGATCGTCATATAGCCGGGCAAGCGACTGCTCCAACATAGCGACATTCGGAGAACGATTCTGGTTCCTCTTTCCCCCGGCCACCGCCTTGAGCTGGGCCAGTGTCTCCATCTCTTGGCGCAATAAGGCCTGCGCTTGGAGATAGCGTCCCTCTTCAATAGCGCGCTCGCATGTTTCAATTCCGATGACGTAGGACGCGAAAAGCGCATTGCGCTCTTCGCTCGTGCTTGTGATCGGAGTGACCTTCGCGTTGATGCGCAGCAGTGCGGCACCGAGCACACCTGTAATCAGAAGATGGGCATCGACAAGTCGACGATAGGCCGCCTTGGACTGCTCTCGTACTTTGTCGCCATGGATCTTTTGTACAGCGAACAGTGTCGCCGCTGACTCGATCAACTCGCGCTGGTGCACTTTTATGGCCGCTTCGATCTCGTCAGTCATCCTCATATCACATAGACGCCTGGCTCATTGGGAACTGCGCTCCACTTTACGACTGCGAACGGCACGGGATCGGAAAGCGGGACCATAGGGGACGCCTTCATCACACTTCCTCTTAACGTCAGAAATCAGCGGCGCGCTTAGCGGCAATGTTGTTTCTCGCAGGGGACGCCATCGTTGTCGCCGTCCATCTGAGTGCCTGGACAGTGTCGTAAGAAGTACGTGGCCTCCGCGCACGATGTCATTTGCGAGCAGTGGGTTCGCCCATCACATTTGAATTGCGCTTCTAGTCGGGGTGTAGCGTACGTTGGCGCTACTAGCGGCGCGACTTAAGCATGCCGTTGATATTGCGAGTATCCATACCACCCGAGGCCGATCAGCAGTAGGGCTGACACGAGAATCTTCATCACGCCTGTTTCAACACTTCAGCGCGTACTTCTCATCGACTAACTTGTGCCGTGTTTCGCGCAGCCAGTCTTGCGACGCGGCCGATTGACCCTGCCGCGCGAGCGCATCGATACGTTCAATCTCTGCTTCGATCCACGCGCAGCGAGCTTCGCGCTTGGCCTTCTCGCTTGCGGATGTGGGCGCAACGAATGCCGTAGACATCGGCGCTGTCGAAGTCGCCTGAGCCACTCGCGCGGTTGGCTGCGGCCGTTGGGGTGTGAAGCCGCTCGATGCGGGCCTGGCATCGACTAGTTTGCCGCCCGGACACGGCGCGTCGGAGTAGGTCGCCGCGCCATTGACGATGCAGCGGTACACAGTCGGACCTTTGTCGAACTCCTCGGTGCTGACAGTCGGTTTGGACTCCGCAGCGGGCGCCGTGGGATTCGATGCTGGCAAGGCTGACTGCTCAGGTTTGCTTGCCTGCACTGCCGCCGGCGAGGCGGCGAGGGGAGCAGCCATCTGCAAGACGAAATAGTAGCCGCCCGCGACGATCCCAACCGCTGCGACGAACGCAGCAAGCAACGCCAATTTCTCGAATGGTTCTCGTACGTCGGCGCGGTTCACGGTCGCTCCATTGCAGGTGTTTGTAGGTTCGCTCGGAATTCCCAAGGCGGAACCGGCTCAGGATCGCGCCACAGGCCACGCTTGGCGGCCTTGGCGATCGCCTCTGCCGCTGCGTAGCTCGCCCGATTGTCAGGCGTCTGCTCCTGCTCGTATCGCTTGAAACGCCAAGCGAAACCGGCTTTGATCTGTTCGAGACCGACATCGCGATGTTGCTCGGTGCTAACGATGCCGACCATGCGACCGAAGCGATCGGTCTTGCTCGATGTCACGGTGACTGGTTTGCCGGCTGTCAGAGTTTGCAGACTGCGCTGGCGCGCTGCTGGCGGATAATGTGGCGGATAGAGACTGCAACCCGCTGGAAAGCAAGTATCCACGCGGGTCTTGACAGTCACCGCCTCCGCCAAGACCTGGGATAGCTGGCTGCGACTCTGACCCTATGACGCCGCGTCTGTCGCTGCGCGACATCAGCAAGCGCTACGCAGCAGTCATTGCCGCCGACTCAGTGTCGTTCGATGTGATGCCTGGCGAGATTGTGGCGCTGCTGGGCGAAAACGGCGCCGGCAAGACCACGTTAATGAAGATCGCGTGCGGCGTGACGCGGCCGGATCAAGGCAGCATCGCGATTGACGGCGCCGCCGTCGCATTGGACGGTCCTCGACAAGCGCGCGACCTTGGCGTTGCGATGGTGTTTCAGCAATTCGCGCTGTTCGATTCTCTCAGCGTGCTCGAGAACGTCGCGCTCGGCTTGCCACCGGCGCCGATTCGCGACATCGAGTCGCGCTTGCTCGAATTCGCGGCACGTTATGGGCTCGAGATCGATCCCTTGCAGCACGCGCACGATCTATCAGTTGGCGAGCGGCAGCGGATCGAGATTCTGCGGGCGCTGATGAGCACGCCGCGGGTGCTGATTCTCGATGAGCCGACCTCCGTGCTGACCCCGCAGGCGGTCGATCGCCTGTTCGAAACATTGCGGCAGTTGTCGGCCGACGGCGTCAGCATCGTCTTCATCAGTCACAAGCTGCACGAAATCCGGCAGCTCGCAACGCGCTGCGTGGTGATGCGCTCCGGCAAGATCGTCGCTGAGGTTGACCCACGTGCGCAATCCGAAGGGAACCTCGCTCGCTTGATGCTCGGCACCGATCCGCCGGCGATAGCGGCGCACGAGTCGCTGCCCGGCGCAGTGGCGCTGCGGGCTCATCGGCTGACGGTGCAAGGTGTGGACCAACACAATCGTCTGAACGATCTATCTTTCGAGGTGCGAACGGGAGAGATCGTCGGCATTGCGGGCATCTCGGGCAACGGACAGGGGGCGCTGATGGCAGTTCTCGCCGGTGAGGTCCTGGTCGAGCCGAACGCGGTGCAATTATTTGATCGGTCGATCGGCGGTCTGAATACGGCCGAGCGTCGCAAGCTCGGGCTGCGCTACGTTCCCGAGCAACGCCTAGGGCATGGTGCCGTTGCGGGGATGACGCTCGCCGACAACGCGCTGCTGACCGACACGTCGTTGCAAGCCGGTGGGTTACTAAACAGCGCTCACGCGCGCGACCATGCCGCCCGCATTGTCGAGCGCTTTCGTATTCGAGCTGCCACAACTGAGCAGAAAGTCGAAACGTTGTCCGGCGGCAATCTGCAGAAGTACATCGTCGGGCGCGAGGTGCTGCAAGTGCCACGCGTACTGCTGCTCGATCAACCCACGTGGGGCGTCGATGTCGGCTCTGCCGCATCGATTCGCAACGAGTTGATCGCGCTGCGCGCAGCCGGTTGCGCGATCGTTGTCGTGTCCGAAGAGATCGACGAGTTGTATCAACTCGCGGATCGGTTGCTGGTGATGGCCAACGGCCGCTTGTCGCCGTCGAGACCGGCGCGTGAGATCAGCACCGCCGAGCTCGGACGCTGGATGGCGGGTTTGTGGCCGGCCGAGTATCAACAGCACGTAGGCGCGGAGCAAACCGCGTGACGCCTTGGCGACTAGTGCCGCGCGATCGCGCATCGCGTGCCTGGCTCTGGCTGGCTCCGATCGTCGCCATCGTGTTGACTCTAATCGCGGGCAGCGTGTTGTTTGCGGTGATGGGCACGAGTCCATTGCAGGGCTTGAGCGTCTTTGTCATTGCACCACTGTCGAGCGTGCGCGGCTTGGGCGAAGTGCTGCTGAAGACAACGCCGCTGATCCTGTGCGGTGTGGGACTTGCGGTGTGTTTTCGGGCCAGCGTGTGGAATATCGGCGCCGAGGGTCAGCTGATCGCCGGCGCGATTGTCGGCGGCGGAATTGCGCTGCTCGCAACCGCTGACTCGCCGCGCGCCTGGTTTGTGTTCGTGCTGCTGGCTTCGGCTGTCGGCGGTGCTCTGTGGGCGTCGATCACGGCGTGGCTGCGCGATCGCTTCAACGCCAACGAGATTCTGGTCAGCTTGATGCTGGTGTATGTCGCGCAACAATTGATCTCATGGTTCGTGCAAGGCCCTTGGCGCGACCCGAACGGCTACGGCTTTCCACAAAGCGAGTTGTTCGCGGCCGCGGCGCGTGTGCCGCTTCTCATTGAAGGCACGCGCGTAAATGTCGGAAGCGTGCTGGCACTGATTGCCGCTGCAGTGGTCTGGTTGCTGCTTGCACGCTCCGTGATCGGCTTTCAGCTAAAGGTGGTGGGGCTCGCGCCGAGGGCAGCGCACTATGCGGGCTTTTCCAGCCGACGCTCGCTGTGGACGGCGCTGCTGATTTCGGGTGCGCTTGCGGGCCTTGCCGGCGGGCTCGAAGTGTCTGGACCGATCGGTCAACTGACGTCCACGATTTCACCGGGCTACGGCTTCGCAGCGATCATCGTCGCGTTTGTCGGCCGGCTGCATCCAGTCGGCATCGTGCTGGCCTCGCTGGTGATGGCGCTCTTCTACATCGGTGGCGAGCTGGCGCAATCGCGGCTCGGCTTGCCTTCGGCGCTGACCGGCGTGTATCAAGGCCTGCTGCTGTTTTTTCTGCTCGCGTGCGATACGTTGGTCAACTATCGCGTTCAGCCGCGGCGCACCGCATCCGCCTGATGGATGCTCTTGCGTCGCTGATTGCAATCACGATGAATGCCGGCACTCCGCTGCTGCTGGCCGCCATCGGGGTGCTGGTCAATGAGCGCAGCGGTGTGGTGAACCTTGGTACCGAAGGCATGATGCTCGTGGCCGCGGTCGTCGGCTTTGCGGTGACGTTGCTGTCCGGTCAGTACTGGCTGGGCTTCATTGCAGGTGCGATCGCCGGCGTGCTGATGGCATTGCTGTTTGCCGCGCTTGCGATCGGTTTGTTGGCCAACCAATTCGCGACCGGCCTGGCGTTAGCGCTGTTTGGCGCGGGACTATCGGCATTCATCGGGCTCGCACTGCAGAGCGAAACCTTGCCTGCGCGCGGGGCCGATGGTGTGCCATTCCTGCAAGACATTCCGCTGATCGGGCCTGCATTGTTCGCCCAGCACTGGGTTGTTTACTTGTCGCTTGCACTGACTGCTGCGGTTGCCTGGTTCCTGTTTCGCACGCGCGCTGGCCTGGTGTTACGCGCGGTCGGTGAATCGCCGGACTCAGCGCATGCGCTTGGTCATCCGGTGCGGCGTATTCGCTGTGCGGCTCTGGCTTTCGGAGGTGCATGTGCGGGGCTTGCCGGCGCGTATCTGTCGACGATCTACACGCCGCTGTGGTCCGAGGGCATGGTGGCAGGTCGCGGTTGGATCGCGCTTGCGCTGGTGACGTTCGCCACTTGGCGACCGGGCCGCGTGCTGCTCGGTGCGTATCTGTTCGGTGGCGTAACGATGCTGCAGTTCTACCTGCAAGGCGAAGGTGTCGAAGTTGCGACGCAATGGCTGGCGATGACGCCGTATATTGCGACAATCGTCGTGCTGGCATTGATCTCGCGCAACCCGCGCTGGATTCGGCTGAACATGCCGGCGTCGTTGGGCAAGCCGTTCAGTCCGAACGCATAGGGCCTGAGAGCTCCCGTAGACTCGCACACCTAGGCAGGGGGCCAACAATGCAAGTGTCTGCGAAGCTGATTGCGGCGGCGACCACGATCGTCTTGGTCACGGCCTGTGGCAAGAAGGAAGACGCAGCGCCGAAGGTCGAGCCAGCCAAGGAAGCCGCCGTTGCGCAGCAACCGCTGAAAATCGGCTTCGTCTACGTCAGCCCGGTCGGCGACGCGGGCTGGACCGCGCAACACAACGCCGGTCGCGAACAGATGGCGAAAGCGCTCGGCGATAAGGTCAGCACATCGTTTGTCGAGAAAGTGCCGGAGGGAGCGGATGCCGAGCGCGTGATCCGTGACCTGGCGCAGGAAGGGCACAAGCTCATTTTCACTACGTCGTTCGGCTACATGAATCCGACGATCAAGGTGGCCGAGGAATTCAAGGACGTGAAGTTCGAGCATGCGACCGGCTACAAGACCGCGCCCAACGTCAACACATACAACGCGCGCTTTTACGAGGGGCGCTATCTAGCCGGCATGATCGCGGGGCGCATGAGCAAGACCGGCACGCTTGGTTACGTCGCCGCGTTTCCGATTCCGGAAGTTCTGCAGGGCATTAACGCTTTCGTCCTGGGCGCACGCGCGACGAATCCGAAAGCGCGGTTGCGAGTGGTGTGGATCAACACGTGGTATGACCCGGGCAAGGAGCGTGATGCCGCAAACACATTGATCGGGCAGGGTGCCGACGTGATCACCCATCACACCGATTCGACGGCCGTAGTGGCAGCGGCAGAACAAAAGAGAAAGATGGCGGTGGCGTATCACTCGAACATGGCGAAGTTCGGCCCGTACGCACAGCTGGTAGCGGTTACGCATCACTGGGGTGACTATTACACGCAGCGTGCACAGGCCGCGCTCGCTGGTAATTGGTCGGTGGCGCCGGTATGGGGCGGCATCAAAGACGGTTTCATTCGACTGCAGGGACTGGCCGACAACCTGCCTGCCGATCTGGTCGAAGCGGTAAAGGCACGGCAAGACGAAATTCGCGCGGGCAAGTTTCATCCATTCACTGCGCCGATCAAGAGCAACGAAGGCAAGGAAATCCTGGCATCGGGCTCATTGACCGATGCGCAGCTCGGCGCGATGAATTACTACGTCGAAGGCGTGATCGGCAAAGTACCGGTCGGCAACTGAAAATCGGGGTCTGACCCCGATTTATTTTTTACCAGCTGTACTGCACGGTGTAGCGCACGGTCACTTCTGCTTCCGGCGCGATGGTGACCGGAAAGACTATCGTGCGAGCGTCGTCCTTGCGATACTCGTGGCTGCGCTGCCCGATGGTCCAGTTGACCCAGCGGTACAGATTCTCCTTCACCATCACTTCGACCTTCTCCTTTTTCTGATTGCGTAGCTTGACTTCGATTTCTTCGGTCATTGTTTTGCGATTGGTATCGACCTTGAAATCCACCTGACGCCGCTCGCCGACGACGTCGAACGCCGAGCCGAGCTTTAGCAGCAGCTTCTCGTTGCGTGGCGTGTGATCGATCACGTCTTCGCCGATGAACTCGAGAGTTTGGTCGGCGGGATCGTGCTTTGACACGCGCACGCGACCGGCAGGCAGCGGCATGCCCATGTTGTTGTTCTCCGCGTTTCTGAACTGCAGATAGACGTCGACCTTGCGGTTGCTCTGAACACCGTAGTTGCGATCGGTCGCCGGTGACGACAGAAACCCGCGGTATCCGCCCGGCGCTCCGTAGTACACGAGCAGTTTTTCGCACGGTACGCGGCGCGCGGCCGGGAACAGTTCGATTTGCTTGGTTGAGTTGTCAGGCAGCGTGGTTGTGCGCCCGAGCGTGTACAGGTGGTACTCAAAGAAAGATTTCTCGGCGAAGCCGTCGATATCCTGCCGCACTTTCGACGCTCGGCCTTCTGCTACGGGCGAAGCCGCCGCGGGCCGCTGCGGCGCGCGATGCACATCGCCAGCCACGAGTTTCAGCTTTGAGTCGGCATAACTGGCGCCGGACTGATTGACGATGCTGACCCACGCGCCGACATCGAGCCGGCATGAGTCCTCCGCGCGGCCGCCCGGAGGAGGACTCGCTCCCGCTTGGCGGGACGGCGCGAAGCGCCCAGGGTGCGTCGCTAAATTCGCGTTTGCACCTTCGGCGTACACGACGTTGTAATCGGCCCACCAGGTCAGCCCCTGCGTCTGGTAAGACACTCGACTGCGGTGTGTGCCGGGTCGCTGAGTCGCGACGTCCCAAACGAGAGTCGGGCGCGTAATCAAGCCACCCGGCAACGCGGGCAGGCGAACACCTGCATTGTGCGGAAGGATCTGCACAGTTCCGTCGTCGCGCCGCAGGACTACGCCGCCTTGCGTCGACAGCAGCGTTCCGTTGAACGATTCTGTCGCCTGGCCGCGTATCTGATCGACGGCAATCGGCCGATCGATGTACTTTTGCAGCAGCTTGTCGGTGCTGACCAGATCGAACTGATAATTCTGTTCCAGCACGGTTGTGCCCTTGGCATCGGTCATGGATTCGAACGCGACCGTGGTCGGATCGATCAATGCGGCCACATCAGTGAAGCGCACCGCGTTACGGCCCTTGGTTAGCTCGAGATCACGCTCCTGTCGAACCACCGCATAGCCGGGAACCGCCCCGCGCGATGGCGATCGATACGCATCGGGTGAGATCGACCCCGGCGCCGCGTTGCTGTAGATCGTCAATGCGGTGGCGGGTGCAGGCGCCTGACTCGAGACATCGGCGCTGCCGGCGGATATTGCTGCCAGCGCGGCGGCGACGGCGGTTTTTGTGAATGCAGAAGCGGATGCGGATGCGATCGCGGACACAAGTTCTCCTTCGGGTTTGTCATAGGCTGATGCTTGAAACGCCCGCGATCGGAAAAAGGGGTTAACTGCGATACTTGGCCCATGAAATCCCAGCCGCCTGCTCCTGCAATCCCTGCGCATGACTGCGCGCGATTGGCGCGCCGGTGAGCTGCGCCTGCTGGCGGCTGCCCTGGTCGTCGCGGTTGCTGCGGTCACCAGCGTCGGCTTTCTCGTCGACCGCATAAGGCTCGGGCTCGAACGCGACGCCACGCAGTTGCTCGGCGCCGATCTGGTGTTGAGCTCCGATACGCCGATTAACAGCGATGTGATCGAAGGTGCCACCGGCGCACGGCTGCAGCTGGCGCGAACGGTGACCTTTCCGAGCATGGCGCTGAATGCCAAGGATGCCGATCGCAATGCGCTATCTGCGGTCAAGGCGGTGTCGCCGGGCTACCCATTGCGCGGCAATCTGCGCGTGGCCGACGCGATCGATCAGCCCGACAGCGTAACGCGCGAGATTCCCGCGCGCGGCGAAGTGTGGGTCGATAACCAACTGCTGCAAGCGCTCGGCGCTGCGCCCGGCGATTCGCTAAGGCTCGGCGAGAAGACGTTTCGCATCGGCAAGGTCATTGCGATCGAACCCGATCGAGGCACGCAGTTCATCAACTTCGCGCCGCGCGTGATGCTGAACATCGACGATCTCGCGGCGACGCAGTTGATCGCCAACGGCAGCCGCGTGCACTATCATTTGCTGGTAGCCGGCGAGCGTCCTGCGGTGCGCGCCTATTCGGAGTCGCTGCAGCAAGGGCTGCAACGCGGCCAAAGAATCGAGACGCTGGAAGGCGGCCGGCCCGAAATGCAGCGCACGCTCGATCGAGCCGAACGCTTCCTCGCGTTGGTCGCGCTGCTGGCCGCGATGATTGCCGCAGTCGCCGTCGCCGCCGCAGCACGCCGCTTTTCGCAGCGGCATCTGGACTCGTGCGCGATGATGCGCTGCCTGGGCCTCGCGCAGACCCACATCTTTCGATTGTTCGCGCTGGAGTTCGTCGTGATCGGCTTGGCGGCGTGCATCGTCGGCATGGCACTAGGCTATGTGGCTCACTACATATTGCTCAACGCGCTCGGGTCGCTGATCAAGACAACTTTGCCGCAGCCATCTTTGCTGCCGGGCGTGCAGGGATTTGCGTGCGGGTTGGTGTTGCTGCTCGGCTTTGCGCTGCCACCGCTTGCTCAACTGCGACACGTGCCGCCGCTGCGCGTGCTGCGTAAGGACATCGGGTTGCCGACCGGGCGCGTTGCGCTCGGCTACCTGGTCGGGTTGTTCGGATTCTTTGCACTGCTGCTGTGGTCGTCGAATGATCTGAAAATCGGCAGCGTGACGGCCGGCGGCTTTGCGGGCGGGCTGGTTGTCTTTGCGCTCGTCGCGTGGATCGTGTTGAAGGCGCTCGCGCCGCTTCGTGGACTGACCGGACGGCTCGGCATTTCGTGGCGCTTTGCCATCGCCGCCGTGCAGCGGCGGCCGGTGGCTGCAGTGGTCCAGCTCGTGTCGCTCGCGGTCGGGTTGATGGCGTTGCTGCTGTTGACGGTGACGCGCACCGATCTGGTCGATGCATGGCGCAAGGCCGCGCCGCCCGATGCACCGAATCGCTTTGTGATCAACATTCAGCCGGATCAGGTTGCCGCAGTCGAGCAGCGCCTTGAGGCGGCCGGCGTCGATGCACCGCTTTATCCAATGATTCGCGGGCGTTTGGTCGAGATCAACGGACGCGGCGTCGGTCCGGAGTCGTTCACCGGAGATCGTGCGCAGCGCCTGGTCGATCGCGAATTCAATCTCTCGTACGCGGCCGACGCGCCATCGCATAACCGTATCACCGCCGGTCGTTGGTTTGCCGACGGGAGCAGCGAACTATCGATCGAAGAGGGTATCGCCGAAACGCTAGGTATCCAGCTTAACGACGCGTTGACGTTCGATATCGCCGGGCAGCGGGTCATTGCACGCGCGACGAGCTTGCGCAAGGTCAATTGGGATTCGATGCGCGCCAATTTTTTCGTGATCATGCCGCCGTCGCTGCTGAGAGACATGCCAGCCAGCTTTATCAGCGCGTTCCATCTGCCGCCTGGGCAGGCGAGTCTCACCGGCGACTTGCTGCAGCAATTTCCTAATCTGACGGTGATCGACATGACGGCGGTGTTCCGGCAGGTACAGGCGGTGATCGATCAGGTGATTGCAGCGGTGGAGTTTCTGTTCGTATTCACATTGGCTGCCGGCGTGCTGGTTCTTTATGCGGCGCTGGCGGCAAGCCGTGACGAGCGCGTGCGTGAAGCCGGCCTGTTGCGCGCGCTCGGAGCGTCGCGGCGACAACTGTCGCAGGCACAGGTGGCTGAGATGCTCTGCATCGGGGGCATGGCAGGATTGCTCGCTGCGGTTGGCGCAACCGCGGTCGGATGGGCGCTCGCGAAGTACGCCTTCGAGTTCGACTACACCGTGTCGCCGTGGGTGTTTGTCGCCGGGGTTGTCGGAGGATCGGCCGCGGCGCTGATCGGTGGCTGGTTCGGATTGCGCGGAGTTTTGAAGACACCGCCGCTCGCCACGCTGCGCGACGCCTGAGGAGCGGCAGGTATTCGCCTTGCTGTCGTTTGGTCCATCCTCAAGGAGACCACCCGATGGCACAAGAGCTCGACGAAACGCAAGACATTAAAACTTCAGCTCCGCTAAAGGAGCCGAAACCCCCGTTCAAGAAGCAGCAACAACGGCCGCCTGGTCTGGAGTCCGCGCTCGATCCCGAGCCGCGCTCAGCTGCGCCGCGCTACAAGGCGGCTGGCAAGCTGCAAGGGCAGGCCGCGCTGATCACCGGTGGCGATTCCGGAATCGGGCGCGCGGTGGCAACGCTCTTCGCGCGCGAAGGCGCGGATGTTGCCATCGTGTACTTGCCCGAGGAGCAGTCGGATGCCGAAGACACGCGTGCGATCGTTGAAGCCGAGGGGCGCGTTTGCGAACTGATCCCTGGTGATCTGGTCGATTCCGCGTTTTGCGATGAAGCCGTCGAGCGCACAGTCGGAGCATTCGGCCGCATCGACATTCTGGTTTCAAACGCAGCCCAGCAGAGCAGCAAGAAGCTCGAAGACCTCGACGATGCCGATCTCGAGCGCACGTTCCAAACTAACATCTTTGCCTACATGCGACTGGCGCGCGCTGCGCTGCGGCACATGAAGCCCGGTGCTTCGATCATCGCAACGAGCTCGGAGACCGGCATCAAGGGCTCGAAGCACATGCCCGATTACTCGGCGACCAAGGGCGCGGTTAATGCGTTCACCAAGACGCTGTCCATGCAACTGATCGATCGCCAGATACGAGTCAATGCCGTCGCACCCGGGCCCGTGTGGACGCCGCTCAATCCCGCTGATACCGGCGCGACTGCAGAGGAAGCCGCAAAGTTCGGATCCGACAGCCCGATGAAGCGTCCGGCGCAACCGGAAGAACTGGCGCCTGCGTATGTGTTTCTGGCGTCGAATGCCGATTCGTCGTACATCACGGGGACAGTGTTGCAGGTCATGGGTGGGGAGACGACCGGCGGATAAAGCGTAGGCGCGCGCCCGTATCATCGCGGCATGACTGAACTCACTGCCGCGATACTTGCCTGCATTGCGTTTCTGGCGCTGCTAGCGCTGTTTATTCGCGCTCCGCGGCCGCCGCGACAGCGGATTGATTTCGCGCCTCGACGCGTTGATACACGACAACGAGCGGCTCGAACGTGAGCTGCGCGCCGCTGTCGACACGTCCTCCGGGCAGATCCGGCTCGAAACAAGCGCGCGTCTGAGCGAGCTGCAAACCAGCCTGGTGCAACAGGTGACCGGGCTCACCGGGCTGCAAGGCCAGCAACTGGCCGATCTGACCCGCCGCATACAGCTGGACTTGGGCGAAGTGCGCGGGACGTTGCAGTCGCAGTTGACGACCCTGCAGCAGGGCAACGAACTCAAGCTCGACCAGATGCGCGCGACGGTCGAAGAGAAGCTGCAATCAACGCTCGAGGCGCGGCTGGGTGAATCGTTTCGGATGGTGTCGGAGCGGCTCGAGCAAGTTCACAAAGGGCTGGGTGAAATGCAGGCGCTCGCGGCCGGCGTCGGCGATTTGAAGCGCGTGCTGACCAATGTCAAATCGCGCGGCATGTACGGCGAGGTTCAGCTGGCAGTGCTGCTCGAGCAGGTGCTGCTCGCCGATCAGTATGCGCACAACGTGGTGACTCGGCCGCATTCGGGTGAGCGCGTTGAGTTTGCGGTGCGCATGCCCGGCCGTGACAGCGGCGCGCCGTGCTGGCTGCCGATCGATGCCAAGTTTCCGGTGGAAGACTACGAGCGTCTGCTTGCCGCCTTCGAAATCGGCGACGCGGCGGCGCTGGAGACCGCGGGCAGAGCGCTCGAGCGCAGCGTCAAGGTGCAGGCCAAGACGATTCGCGAAAAGTACGTAGAGCCACCGCACACAACTGATTTTGCAATCCTGTTCCTACCGACCGAGGGGCTGTTTGCCGAAGTGCTGCGCCGGCCGGGTCTGGCCGACTATCTGAACCGCGAATGCCGTACCGTGATTGCGGGTCCGACAACGCTGTTTGCGATGCTGAACGCCCTGCAGATGGGATTTCGCACGCTGGCTCTGGAGCGGCGCACGGCAGAGGTGTGGCAGGTACTCGGCGCGGTCAAGACCGAATTCGGCAAATTCGGCAACGTCCTTGCCACCTTGCACCGGCAACTGCTGGCTGCGTCGAACACGATCGATTCGGCGCAACGACGCACGAACCAAATGAACAAGGCGCTGAAGTCGGTCGAAGCCTTGCCTCCCGAGCAAGCGGCGCGTTTACTTCCCGGAGCGCACGACGAACCTCAAGGCGAGGCTCCTGCGCCGTCACCAATCGCCGATCACTGATCACCGGCAGCCAAGGCACGGTGCTTGCCTGTCGGCTCGTCGCATCGTTGATGCGATTTCGCGCTGCGCTCCCAGGGCCCTATAAGAAGAGGGAGGCGCGGCGCACAGACGTCATTGATAACATTTCGGGAGACTACAGTGGCCAGGACCATCGTCGGATCGTTCGACAATTTTGCAGAGGCGCAGGACGTTCTGCGCGACCTGCAGCAGCGCGGCTTTGCGCGTGACGACATCAGCGTCATCGCCAATAATGCGACCGGGCGGCAGAAGAAGCAGTCCGGAAGTGAAGGTCAGTTGCCGCGCGACAAGGCCGATACCGTATCCGAGACGGGTGCCGGCACCGCCACCGGTGCAGCCGCTGGCGGTGTGCTCGGTGGTGCGGCGGGCCTGGTCGTCGGCCTAATGGGTCTCGCGATTCCAGGTATCGGCCCGATCGTCGCCGCCGGTCCGATTGCGGCGGCATTGGCCGGTGCAGGCGTCGGCGCAGTCGCCGGCGGCTTGATCGGCGGCCTGACCGGGCTTGGCGTGTCCGAGGAAGAGGCCAATTACTACGCGGAGGCGGTGCGTCGTGGCGGCGCGCTGGTCACCGTGCGCACCGACGACTCGCGCGCCGATGAAGCGGCGAGCGTGATGCGCAGTCACGGCGCGGTGGATATCGAGCGGCGTGCCGAGCAGTGGAAGCAGCAGGGCTGGCGGCGGCATGATCCGACCGCTAGGCCCTACAGCGCCGATCAACTCGAGCGCGAACGCAGCACGTATGGTGGCTCGCTCGGCGCGATGTCTGACCAGAACCTCGGGGTGCCTTCGCAGATGGGCGCAGTGACGACAGCGTCCGGCATGTCGATCACCTCAACCTCATCGACCTGGGCGAGCGATGACGCCGACTACCGAGCTCACTACCGGGACTTTTTGAGCTCGTCTGGCGGCGCATACGAAGACTACGAGCCTGCGTATCGCTATGGCGCTGAGTTGGGCAGCAATGCGCGCTATCGTGGCCGTATCTGGTCGGATATAGAAGCCGACGCGCGTCGCGATTGGGAGTCGAGCAATCCGAGCCGCGCATGGGAGCGCTTTAAGGCCGCCGTCCGCCGCGGCTGGGAGCGCGCGTCGAATGCGGTCGAGCGTGCAATTCCAGGCGACTCGGATCGCGACCGCCGTTAAGGTAACGCGAAGAAAGAGGCGAGGCGTAATGCCTCGCCTCTCGGAAGCGGGAGCGACTCACTAGGCTACGGTTTTGGCGGGCGCGCGAGACGCGCGAGCGCTGCCTGCAACGTGTCGTCTCGTTTGGCAAAGCAAAACCGCACCACCCGGTGCTCGGCCGGAGTGTCGTAAAAGACTGATACCGGGATCGCCGCGACGCCGTAGTCGGTGATCATCTTCTTTGCGAACTCGACCTCGGTCAGGCCCGAGATCAGCGAGTAATCGGCCAGTACGAAGTAGGTGCCTTCGCAGGGCAGCGCACGGAACAGCGTCGTGGCCAGACCGGCCACGAACAGATCGCGCTTGGCTTGATAAAAGCCCGATAGGTCAAGGTAAGGTCGCGGGCTCGCCAAATGTTCGGCAAAAGCATGCTGCGCCGGCGTGTTGACCGCGAATACCATGAACTGATGCACTCTGCGCAACTCGGTGGTGATTCCTGCTGGAGCGCATGCATACCCAACCTTCCATCCTGTGGTGTGGAACGTCTTGCCGAAGCTCGAGATCACGATACTGCGCGACGCAAGCGCGGGCGACCGCATCAGCGAGCGATGCGGCTGATCGTCAAACACGATGTGCTCGTACACCTCGTCCGAGATCAGGAGAACGCCCGTTTGTTCGACGATTCGCTCGAGCGCCGCGAGATCCTCATCGCGGAGCACGCGGCCGGTCGGGTTGTGCGGAAAATTGATGACGATGAGCCGCGTCTTACGTGTGACAGCGGCTCGCACGCGCTCCCAATCGGGCGCATAACCACGCGCATGATCGAGCGGCACGAACACCGGCGTGCCGCCGGCCAGCACGATCGCCGGAACGTAGCTGTCGTACACCGGCTCCAGCACGATCACTTCGTCGCCCGCGTGCACCAGCGCCAGGATCGCGGTCATCAGCGCTTGCGTCGCACCTGCCGTGATCGTGATTTCCATGTCGGGATCGTGCCGATAGCCGTACAGCGCTTGATTCTTGCCGGCGATGGCGTCGCGCAGTGCGGGCACGCCTGTCATCGGTGCGTATTGGTTGTGGGCGGATTGCATCGCTTGCGTCAGCCGCTGCTGCAAGAGCGGGTCGCAATCGAAGTCGGGAAATCCCTGGCCGAGGTTGACGGCATCGTGCTGCGCGGCGAGCTGTGACATCACAGTGAAGATCGTCGTGCCTACGCGAGGCAGCTTGCTAATGGATTCAATCGGGCGCATGAACCGCAAACTATACTTTTACGTTGCAGCGGCACGGAATTAATGCAGATCAGCAGCGGCTTCGATGGCGGGGCGATAGAAGTCATCTCACTCGACGGCGCGCGGGCGGAGCTCGCAGTTCGTCACGACATTCGGGCCGACGGCCAGCCAAGCGAGTTCTTGCAATGGTTTTACTTTCGTGTCAGCGGCGCGGAAGACAGCGGTGCAGAGCTGCGCATCATCAACGCAGGTGCCACGACGTATCCCGAGGGTTGGCGTGACTATCGCGCGGTCGCCAGCTGGAACCGTCGCGATTGGGAGCGAATTCCTACACGCTATGACGGGCAAATTCTGACACTCGATCTACCGTCCGCACCCGCGCCATCGTATATCGCGTATTTCGAGCCGTATTCGTGGGAACGTCATCTCGGGCTGTTGGCAGACTCAGTGGCATGCGGCGCACAACTGCAACGGCTCGGCGCCAGCGTGCAGGGGCGCGACATCGATGCGCTCATTGTCGGTAGCGGCGAGCAAGTCGTGTGGATCATCGCGCGGCAGCATCCGGGTGAAACGATGGCTGAATGGTTCGTCGAGGGCTTGCTGCAGCGGCTGCTCGAAGCCGATGACCCGTTTGCGCTGGAAATGCGCCGCACGGCGACGCTTCATATTGTTCCGAACATGAATCCTGATGGATCGGTCCTCGGTAATTTGCGCACCAATGCGGCCGGCGCGAATTTGAACCGCGAGTGGCTCGCGCCGGCGGTCGAGCGCAGCCCCGAGGTGAAGTGCGTGCGCGATGCGCTGCACGCCACCGGATGCGATGCATTCTTCGACATTCACGGCGACGAGAATCTGCCGTATGTGTTCATCGCAGGGTGCGAGATGCTGCCGAGCTTTACACCGCAGCAGGCGGCCGAGCAAGGGGCATTTGCCACGCGACTTTCGCGCCGCGAGTGGAGATTTTCAAAGCGAGCACGGGTATCACGCCAGCAAGTACAAGGACGACGTGCTGAAACTGGCATCGAAGTATGTCGGCCATACATTCGGATGCTTGTCGCTGACGATTGAGATGCCGTTCAAGGACAATGCCAACGCACCCGACGCTCGTTTCGGTTGGAGCGCTGCACGCAGCGCGCGGCTTGGCGCCGCGATGCTCGATCCGATTTCTCGGCACTTGGAGCGCGCGCGGTGACGATTGCTTCCGGCTCTCGAGTGTCGTTGCGTCGTGCACGTCTGCTCGACCGTCCGCGAATCCACGAGTGGCTTACGCAATCTGATTTGACTTCGAACGTACTGGGACCGCCACTTTATCCAGACTATTCGCCGCCGACGCTCGAAGAGTTCTCGGCAAAGTACGTCAATGCGTATTTCGACGGCACGCGACCCTACGCGGGCCGGATGTTTGTGATCCAGGCCGGTGGCGATGACATTGGCGCAATGTCACACGGTCCGATCGATCTGTTGAATGATGTGGTCGAAGTCGATATCTGGCTTGCCGAGCGGCGTGTGTCGGGCCGCGGAATCGGATCAGAAGCGTTGGTCCTGCTGGCCGACTGGCTGCAGGCCAACTATGGTGTCAACCGCTTCCTGGTGCGGCCATCGCGGCGAAATGTACGAGCGCTGCGCGCAATGCGGCGTGCCGGATTCCGCGAGACCGATTTGCCCGCCGCAGAGATCATCGAAAAACTCGCGCTGCCGAAGGGTACTTACGCCGATGAAGTGCTGCTGTTTCGCATCCTGCCGGTCCCGCCGGCCACATTGCAGCCGGAGGCAAATCGCATCTATGTTTTTCTGGATAGCGAGTTCACCAGTCTGCAGACGCCGGAGTTGATCAGTATCGGCGCAGTTTCGACCGACTCGACTGCGTTCTACGCCGAAGTGAACGGCTGGAGTGCGGAACGCGCGAGCGAGTTCGTCCGGCAAATCGTTGTGCCGCTGCTCGACGGCGACGCGGTGCCGCCAGAGATGGCCGCGGACGCGTTTACTGCCTGGCTCGACGAGCGCGCCGGCCGCGCGCCGACAACGATCATCAGCGATTCGGGCTACGACCGCTGGGCGCTCACCGAGCTGCTGAGCCGCGAAGACCTGCCCAGCGGTGTCGACTGGAAATGCGTGCCGATCTCGTACGAGGCCCTCGACGACGCCACCAAGCAGCTGAGCCTACGGCGCCATCACGCGCTCGACGATGCGCGGGCGTTAAGGCAGTTGGTGATGCATTCGGGGAAGTGACACCGGAGACGATCGATTAGCTACAGGTGCTGAAACGTCAGCAGCAGCGGCGCTGGGCAAAAGCTATTGAAGATCTGCCGCGTGCTGTTTCAATTGATCGAGCGACACAACCTCAAGCGCCTTTTCATGCGTCGCGGTGAGCAACACGAGCGGCGCAACGCCGGCATCGAACGCTTCTTTCCAGCGCGCGACGCAGACGCACCAGCGATCGCCCGGCTGTAGTCCCGGGAAGCCAAACTCGGGATGCGGTGTGACGAGATCGTTGCCGCGTTGAACCGAGAAATCGAGAAACTCGCGTGTGAGACTCGCGCACACCGTATGCGAGCCGATATCCTGCGGCCCCGTGTGGCAGTAGCCGTCGCGATAGAAGCCGGTTGCCGGCGAGTCGCAGCAGCCCGTCAACTCGCCACCGAGCACATTGCGCGCAGACGACGGCTTGTGCGGGTCGCGCATAGGTCAGCCCTTGGTGTCACGGGGGCGAGGCTCGGGCGGTGGCAGCGCTTCTGCGGTGCGTTCGACCCAGGGCACCAGCTCGTCGAACAGCGTCGTCAGCGCGCGGCTCAATCCGGAAACCGCCGCTGCCGCGTTTTGCTCCGTAACCGGCGCTGAAGCTGTGAACCGTTTGCGCTCGACCAGGTTCCTGCCGCGGCGCTCGATCAGCTCGGCGGTCACTTCGATGCGGGCGGTGCCGGTGCCCACGTCGTGGATGAACTCGTTGACTCCGACATTCAGCAGCAAGCCGCCGCCGATGCCGGCGCCGAGTTGTGAAACCGACTCGAACGTGCCGCGTGCCTGGATGCGGTGGACCAGCAGTTGCACGACTCGCGCCGACGGACGATCGGTCCAGCTTGCGAATTGATAAAACTGCCGCTGCTGTGGAGCGCGCGTATATGCCATCGAATAGGTGTCGCCAATCGATGACGCGAGGGACGATATCAGCAGTCGGCGGTCTATCGGCGCTGCGCGCCGCTCCACCTTAGGTGACAGATCCTCAACAACGTACTGCGCCCGCGCGCTTCCTTCGTTGCCGACCTCAACGTTAATGCAGGCGGCACTCAACACGGAGGCGCTGAGCAAGAGCAATGAGCGCATCCGCACGGATATCACTGGTGCATCTCGGAGTTGTACATCACTCACCCGGCCCACGTTGCGCCTTGCCTGGGCCAAGCAGCGCCGCGCGCGGGTCGCGCAGTTGATCGAGCAGGCGTGTCATTGCCTCGACTGCGCCGTGCAATTCGACGACGGCAGCCGCTAGCTGATCATCGGTCGTCGACGCGGCGTCTGAAAAAGTTCTCGCGAGCGAGGCGGTTTGCTTCTCAAGCGCAAGTGCGGCAGTGGACACGTCCTTCAACGTTTGATCCGCTTGCTTGATTGTGGGTGCGAGCTGGTTGCCGGTGGTTTCGCTGAACTCCGCAAGCTTGGTTCCCGCGCGTCCCACCTCGGTGGCGGCAGCGTTGAATGTGACGAGCGACTTGTCCAGATCCTTGATGCGCTGGTTGAGCCCGGCGGTCAGCTCTTGGACGTTCTTCAATGAGGCGGTGAGCGCGGCGCGGTTCTCCGCAGTCAGCATCAGATTGATGTTCTCCAGTGTTTCGGCGGCGATGTCACCGATGCGCCCGACCTTGCCCGCAATCGCGTCGAAGTTCGATTCGCCCTCGGCGATCACGGGATACGGCCGATCGTCGCTCGATTCAGTCAGCGCCGGACCGATGGGCTCGGGCGTAATCAGACTGATCTTCGCGATACCGGTCACGAAGTTGCGCGTGACGATGGCGCGAGTGTTGACGCGCACCGGCGCCCGGCGATCGGTGCGAATCGTGACCTGAACGTGATTGACCTTCTCGGCCACCAGATGGTAGTCCTCGACGCGCCCGATTTTGATGCCGCGCATGTCGACATCGGCGCCGATCTGCAATCCGTCGAGCGGCTGGCGCTCGAAGTAGATCGTGTAGTACCTGAAATCTCCGCGCGCGCCCGAACGGTTCAGCCAGACCGCGGCCGCAATCAAAGTCGCAACCAGCAGGATCAGCGCGATGCCGACGTAGGTGTACTTGGCTTCTGCTTCCATCGTGAGCGGATTCTACGAGACGGGTTCGCCGTGAACATCGACCATCGTGCGAACCGAGAAATAAGACTTGATCCACGCGTTGTCTACTTTCAGGATGTCCTCGATGGTGCCGTCCGCAAGGACTTTGCCGTCTTCCAGCACGATCACTCGATCGACAACCGTCAGCAGCGTGTCCAGATCGTGCGTCACCAGCAGAACCGTGATGCCGAGATCATCCACCAGCGAACGCACGAGTTTGTCGAATGCGCGCGCGGTGGTCGGATCGAGTCCCGACGTCGGTTCGTCGAGAAACAGCATTTCTGGCTCCAACGCCAAGGCGCGTGCGATTGCGGCGCGCTTGCGCATACCTCCCGATAACTCGCTCGGCATTTTCTCGGCGGCATCCACCCCGAGCCCCGCCTGTGCAAGTCTCAGTTTGATCAGAGGATCGAGCAGGGCGGGCGGCACTTTCGCGTGCTCCGTCAGTGGCACCCCGACGTTCTGCGCGACCGTCATCGAGGAAAACAGTGCGCCGTCCTGAAACATCATGCCGAAGCGTCGGCGCATCGCGTTGAGCTCGTTCTTCCGAGTCTTGCCAGACGTCGGTGCCGAGCAGACGGATGTGCCCGCCGGTCGGACGCTGCAGTCCGATGATCTCGCGCACCAGCACGGACTTACCGGTGCCGCTGCCGCCGATCAGGGCGTTGAGCGTGCCACGCTGCAACGTGAAACTGACTCCATCGTGCACCGTTTGCTGACCGAAGCGCGTGACGATCGAATCAACTTCGAGGACCGTCGCCAAGCGGTCCTTCATACGCCAATTTCCTGGAAGAACACCGCGAACGCGGCGTCGAGCAGGATCACGGCAACAATGCTCTGCACTACAGTCGATGTGGTCGCCATGCCGACCGCTCGCGTATCGCGCGCGACCGACATTCCCATGCGGCAGCCGATTACTGCAATCACCAGTGCGAACACCGGTGCCTTGGCCAATCCGACCAGTGGATGAGCGATATCGAGCGAGTCGCGCAGCCGCGCGATGAACGTCGTTGGCGTGATATCGAGCATCGAATTCGCAATCATCATCGCGCCGGCCAAGCTCATCAGATCGCCGACAAACACCAGCAGCGGCATTGCAATCATCAACGCGATCACGCGCGGCAACACCAGCACATCCATCGGCGACAGCCCGAGCGTGCGAATCGCATCGGTCTCCTCGGTCAATCTCATCGAGCCCAATTGCGCCGTGAACGCTGCACCCGACCGGCCGGCGACGATCACCGCAACGATGATCGGCGCAAATTCGCGCGTTGCGCCGATGCCGACACCGTCGACGACAAAGATGTTGGCTCCGTACTGGGCGGCTTGCAGTCCCAGCAGATACGCCACGACGACTCCGATCAACAGCGTTACGAGTGCGACTACCGGAATCGCGTTCAGGCATACCTGTTCGAACTGCACGGTCAGTTCGCGCAGCCGCACCGAGTGCGGATGAATAATGCTGCGCGCAATACCGACCACTGCGGCGCCGAGAAAATTCACGTGCCCCATCACGCTGTTGCCCACATCGATCGTGCAGCGGCCGACGGCTTCGAGCAGGCGTTCGCGATGGTGCTCGGTCGGCGCATTCGCCGCGGCAAGCCGTGCGCGTACCTGCTCGACGATGCGCATCTCGTTTGGCTCAAAGCCGCTCAATTGCGCCTGCGAGCCGCCACGCGCATTGACGTACTCGAGAAGTGCCAAAGCGCCGGCGGAGTCGATCTCCGTGACGTCACTTGCCATCGATAGAAAACTTCGCAGGTAACTGCAGCGCTGCGAGCTGCGCCGCGATGCGCTGCATGGACGCGAGCCGCCAGGCGCCCGACAGGTGAAGCACCGATGAACCTGCGGAACCCGAAACAAAGCGGGCGCTCGGCGCGTCGCTTTGCCCGCGCTCTGCAGCCTCAAGCATCACGCGTGCAATCTACGCCTGAAGCGCAACGCGACTCACCGAACCTTCGCCCGACCGAGCCGCCTGGCGTTCGCAGTCGCGCGCCGGTGTACCGGGGCAAGCCCGCTGCTCATCACGCGCAGCGCTGAACCCTGCATCTGCGCTGCCGCACGCGATAACGACCGGCGCGCCGCAGCGCTCGAAGTCATCCGAACGGGGAACCACCACGCCGACATCCACGCTTGCGCCATCTGCTGGTTCGCCTTCAGCATCTGAAATGCCATCTGGCTCCACGCTTCGCCGAACGCGGCAATCTTCTCGGCGCCCATGCGATGAAACTCCAGCTGATCACGAGCACTTGTCCCGGCGCCGGGCGCGCGCATGCGGCCGAGGCGATGCGCGACCACTTGCGGTGCCGCGAACATCAGTTCGGTTGCCTGAGTGCCGATGCGAAGCGCCTTGCGGCGGGATGATTTATTCATAGTTCACGCAGCCAGTAATTGTCTGAGCACAAACGGCAGAATGCCGCCGTGTTTGTAGTACTCGACTTCGATCGGAGTATCGATTCGCAGCTTGAGCGGCACTCTCTGTGACTTGCCGCCGGCGCGGTGAACGATGAGCGTGGCGTCCTGCTGCGGCTTGATGCCGCTCTCGAGGCCTTCGATGTCGAACGTCTCGTTGCCCGTCAGGCCCAGCGATTGCGCGCTGTCGTTGCCGACGAACTGCAGCGGCAGCACGCCCATGCCGACCAGGTTGTTGCGGTGGATGCGCTCGAAGCTGCGCGCGACCACTGCCTTGACGCCAAGCAACTGCGTGCCTTTGGCGGCCCAGTCGCGCGACGATCCGGTGCCGTATTCCTCGCCGCCGAACACGATTGTCGGCACACCGTCTGCGATGTACTTCATCGCCGCATCGTAGATCGGCATCTGTTCGCCCGACGGCTGATGCAGTGTGAAGCCACCTTCGACGCGCGAGCCATCGGCCTGTGGCGGAATCATCAGGTTCTTGATCCGCACGTTGGCAAACGTGCCGCGCATCATCACTTCGTGATTGCCGCGGCGTGAACCATACGAGTTGAAATCGGCCTTCATGACATTGTTGCCGATCAGCCAGCGGCCCGCGGGCGAGGTGTCCTTGATCGAGCCGGCCGGCGAAATATGGTCAGTGGTGATCGAGTCGCCGAAGATGCCGAGCGCACGGGCGCCCTTCACATTCGTCGCTGCCGCCGCGGGCTTCATCGTGAAACCGTCGAAAAACGGCGGCTTCGCAATGTAAGTCGACTTCGGCCAGCTGTAGACCTGCCCCGAGACGCTGCCGACCTTGTTCCACAACTCGCCCGGATCGCTCTTGACCTTGCCGTAGTTCGCTTGATACGCGTGTGGGTCCATCGCGTGCTTCATCAGCGCGTAAATCTCATCCGAGCTCGGCCAGACGTCGCCGATCCACACGTCCTTGCCGTTGGTGCCTTTGCCGAGCGGCTCGGTCATCAGGTCTTTCAGCATCGTGCCGGCGATTGCGTAGGCGACCACCAGAGGCGGTGATGCGAGAAAGTTTGCCTTCAGATTCGGATGGATGCGCGCTTCGAAGTTGCGGTTGCCCGATAGCACCGCTGCGCACACCAGATCGTTCTTGATGATCGCCTCATTGATGTCCGGCGCGAGATCGCCCGCGTTGCCGATGCACGTCGTGCAGCCGTACGCCGCCAGCGAAAAGCCGAGCTTCTCAAGGTACGGCAATAGCCCGGTCTTTTCGAGATACTCAGTCACGATTCGCGAGCCCGGTGCCAGCGATGTCTTGACATGCTTCCGCACCGTTAGCCCATGCTCGACCGCTTTTTTCGCCAGCAATCCCGCTGCGAGCAACACGCCCGGATTGCTGGTGTTGGTGCACGACGTGATCGCCGCAATCAGCACGTCGCCGTCGCCGATCGAAACGGCGCCGCGGTCGGGCGGGGGCACGGCTTGGACGAGCGGTCGATTCGCCTTCATCTCTTCGACGTCGCGCGGCGCGCCTTCAGGCACTGCCGGCCCATCGCCCGCGCGCACCCCGTCGTCATGCTTGATGTGAAATCTCTGCGTTAGACGCGCCGCCGGCTGATTAAAGCCGTTCTCGAGTACGGGCTTCGAGAACAACCGCGTGAACTCCCGCTTGACGTTGCCGATTTCGATCCGATCCTGCGGACGCTTTGGTCCCGCAAGTGACGGCGTAACCGTGCCGAGGTCGAGCGTTACGACCGACGAATAATCGATCGCGCCGGCCTTCGGAATTCCGAACAGCCCTTGCGCGCGGAAATACGCTTCGAACGCAGCCAGCTCATCGTGTGTGCGGCCGGTGCCTTCGAAATACGAAATCGTTTTTTCATCGACCGGGAAAAATCCCATCGTGGCGCCGTACTCGGGCGCCATGTTGCCGATGGTCGCGCGGTCGGGCACCGCGAGGCTCGCCGTGCCTTCACCAAAAAACTCAACGAACTTGCCGACGACTTTTGCCTTGCGCAGCAACTCGGTCACCGACAGCACGAGGTCGGTGGCGGTAACACCTTCGCGCAACTTTCCTTTCAAGTGCACGCCGACCACATCGGGTGTCAGCAGATACACGGGTTGCCCAAGCATGCCGGCTTCGGCTTCGATTCCACCGACACCCCAGCCGACGACGCCGATGCCGTTAATCATCGTTGTGTGACTATCGGTGCCGACCAGGGTGTCGGGATAGAAAACACCGTCCTTTTTGTAGACCCCGCGCGCCAGATACTCGAGGTTCACCTGGTGCACGATGCCGAAGCCGGGTGGCACGACTCCGAAGGTGTCGAATGCCTGCATGCCCCACTTCATGAACTCGTAGCGCTCGCGGTTGCGTTGAAACTCGAGCTTCATGTTGAGGTCGAGCGCATCCTTGGTGCCGTAGTGATCGACCATGATCGAATGATCGACGACGAGGTCGACCGGCACCAGCGGCTCGATCGTCTTGGCGTCCTTGCCCATCTGATCGGCCACGTTACGCATCGCCGCGAGATCCGCCAGCAGCGGCACGCCGGTGAAATCCTGCAATACCACCCGTGCGACGATGAACGGAATCTCGTCGATGCGACTCGCGGTCGGCTTCCAGTTGGCTAGCTGGCGCACGTGTTCTTCGGTGACTTTGACGCCATCGCAATTGCGCAGCACCGATTCAAGCACGATGCGGATCGAGACCGGCAAACGCGAGACCTTGCCGATCCCCGCCTTCTCGAGCGCGGCCAGGTTATAGAACTTGCCCTTTTTTGGGCCGACGTTGAAGTCTTGCAGTGAGTTGAACAGGTTATGCGGCATCAGGTTGCCTCAAATAATCATCAAATTGACGAACTCGTGCACCGGAGTCGCTGTTAAGCGCTTCGGATCCATGCACAAGTCCAGAATCGCGTCCGCCTGCTTTGACGGAAACACACGCGCCAGATTGGTCTTGAACTTCTCTACCAGCAGCGGCATGCCTTCTTTGCGGCGCCGCTTGTGCCCGATCGGATACTCGACGACGACTTCCTTCAACTTCGTGCCGTCGGTGAGCTCAACGGTCAGCGCGTTCGCGATCGAGCGCTTGTCCGGATCGTGATAATCCTTAGTGAACCGCTTGTCTTCGACGCAGACGATCTTGTCGCGCAGCGCATCGATGCGCGGGTCTGACGCGACATCGTCTTCGTAATCGGCGGCAGTCAGCCGGCCGAAAATGATCGGCACCGCAACCATGTATTGAATGCAATGATCGCGGTCGGCCGGGTTACTAAGGGGGCCCTTCTTGTCGATGATGCGAATGCACGCCTCGTGCGTGCGGATCGTGATCTTCTTGATGTCTTCGGAGGTCTTGCCGAGCTTGCGCAGCTGTCCGTGCAGCGTCATTGCTGCCTCCACCGCCGTCTGCGAGTGAAACTCGGCAGGAAATGAAATCTTGAACAGCACGTGTTCCATTACGTACGAGCCGTAGGGCCGCTGGAACTTGAACTCTTTGCCCTTGAACAGCACGTCGTAAAAGCCCCATGTTTTCGCCGTTAGCACGGACGGGTAACCCATCTCGCCGGTTTTCGCGATCAGAGCGAGACGTACCGCGCGGCTCGTTGCGTCGCCGGCCGCCCAACTCTTGCGCGAACCGGTGTTGGGCGAGTGCCGATACGTGCGCAGAGATTGGCCGTCGACCCATGCCAGCGATATCGCGTTGATGATCTCGTCGCGCGTCAAACCGAGCATCTGCGCTACCACCGCAGTTGAAGCAACCTTGACGAGCACGACGTGATCGAGCCCGACCTTGTTGAATGAATTCTCGAGAGCGATGCAACCCTGGATCTCGTGCGCCTTGATCATCGCTGTCAAGACTTCGTTGACCGTCAGTGGCGACTTGCCGGCAGCGACCGCATTGCGTGACAGCCAGTCCGCGGTGGCAAGAATGCCGCCCAGGTTGTCCGATGGATGGCCCCACTCGGCCGCCAGCCACGTGTCGTTGAAGTCGAGCCAGCGAATCATCGCGCCGATATCGAACGCGGCCTTGACAGGATCGAGCTGAAACTGCGTCCCCGGCACGCGCGCACCGTTCGGAACGACCGTGCCGTGCACGACCGGGCCAAGCATCTTGGTACACGCCGGATATTCGAGCGCCTCGAATCCACAGCCAAGCGTATCCATCAGGCAATAGCGCGCGGTCTCGTATGCCTCCGTGCTCTTGATCTTGTACTTCGTGACGTAGTCGGCGATATCGACCAGCACCGGGTCGGGCTTGGGACGGACGTTGGACACTGGGGTAGACATCTTCGTGGATGGGCCGCGCTTCGCGGCGTCAGTGGTCTTCTCGTGGATGCAGGACAGTGGCTTCGTTACGGCAGATCGGCCGCAGCTCTGCCAGCGCAGTAACCAGTGCTGCCCGCTCGACGAGCAGCGTGTTGAAGTCGACGTCGCACGCAGTCACAGGCCGTGGGTAGCGGTTGAGCTCGTCGCTTACAGCGCGCCAGCGGGCGGTTAGCAGATCAACACATTGGGTCAGAGTCACTGAAGCAACCGATTGTCTTGCATCCATCGCGTCACCTGCGCTCGTTGATTGGAACGAACTTGAGGTCTTCGGGACCGACGTAATTAGCGCTCGGCCGGATGATCTTGTTGTCGATGCGCTGTTCGATCACGTGTGCGCTCCACCCGCTGGTGCGCGAGATCACGAACAGCGGCGTAAACATCGCGGTCGGCACGCCCATCATGTGATAGCTGGTCGCGCTGTACCAGTCGAGGTTCGGAAACATTTTCTTTTCGCGCATCATCACCTGTTCGACCCGCGCCGAGATGTCGAACAGCTTCATGTTGCCGGCATCGGCCGACAGCTCGCGCGCGACTTCCTTGATGACTTCGTTACGCGGATCCGCGATCGTGTAGACAGGGTGGCCGAAGCCGATGATCACCTGCTTGTCAGCGATACGCTTGACGATATCCGCTTCGGCATCATCGGGATTGTCGTAGCGGCCGATCGTGTCGAATGCGAACTCGTTGGCTCCGCCGTGCTTCGGGCCCTTCAGCGCGCCGATCGCGGAGGTGATCGCCGAATACATGTCGCTACCGGTGCCGGCCACGACGCGCGCGGTAAAAGTGGACGCGTTGAACTCGTGCTCAGCGTAAAGGTTGAGCGACGTATGCATCGCTCGCGTCCACAGGGCAGGGGGTTTGCGGCCATGCAGAAGGTGCAGGAAGTGCCCACCGATCGAATCGTCATCGGTCGCGACGTCGATGCGACGCCCGGAATGCGAGAAGTGGTACCAGTACAGCAGCATCGATCCGAACGACGCCATCAAGCGATCGGCAACGTCGCGCGCCTCTGCCAGTTTGTGGTCCTGTTCTTCCGGCAATACTGAACCCAGAGCCGAACACGCGGTGCGCATCACGTCCATCGGATGCGTGTTCGCCGGAATCGTCTCGAGCGCGTGCTGCACTGCTGCGGGAATGCCGCGCAGCTCCCTAAGCTTGCGTTTGTATCCGGCCAGCTCGGACACCGTAGGGAGCTTGCCGTGCACCAGCAGATACGCAATCTCCTCGAACTCGCAGCGTGTTGCTATATCGAGAATGTCGTAGCCGCGATAGTGCAGGTCATTGCCGGTGCGACCGACCGTACACAGCGCGGTATTGCCGGCAACGACGCCCGACAGCGCGACGGATTTTTTGGGCTTGGGTGGGGCTGCGGCAACGGCAGCAGTCATGACGAGTCCTTCTTGTGCGCGAACAGCTGGTCCAGTCGGTTCTCATAGGCGTGATAACCGATCACGTCGTAAAGCTCCGAACGTGTCTGCATTGTGTCGACCACCGACTTTTGCGTACCGTCGCGTCGCAGCGCGGTGTAGACGTTCAGTGCGGCCTTGTTCATCGCGCGAAACGCGGACAGCGGATAGAGCGCCATCGCAACCCCAGCGCTGCGCAGCTCATCGAGCGTAAACAGCGGCGTGGCGCCAAACTCGGTGATATTGGCAAGTACCGGCGCGTGGACAGCATCGACAAAGCGCCGGTAGGTTGCAAGGTCGCCTGCCGCCTCGGCGAAGATTCCGTCCGCTCCAGCTTCGACGCACGCAATCGCACGTTCGATCGCGCGATCGACTCCTTCGACCGCGATCGAGTCGGTGCGCGCGATCACGAAGAAGTCGCGGTCGGTCTTCGCATCGGCCGCTGCCTTGACTCGATCCGCCATTTCCTCGGCGCTGACGATTTCCTTGCCGGGTCGATGGCCGCAACGCTTGGCGCCGACCTGGTCTTCGATGTGACACGCCGCTGCGCCCGCCTTGATCAGCGACTTAATCGTGCGCGCGATGTTGAAAGCGCTTGGCCCGAATCCGGTATCGATGTCGACCAGCAGGGGGAGCTCGCATACATCGGTAATGCGTCGCACATCGATCAATACATCGTCGAGCGTGTTGATGCCGAGATCGGGCATGCCGAGCGAGCCCGCCGCCACGCCGCCGCCTGAAAGGTAGATCGCGCGATAGCCGACCTGCTGCGCCATGAGCGCATGATTCGCGATCAGCGTGCCGACGATTTGCAGCGGCTGCTCGGCGTGCAACGCCGCGCGGAATTTGGCACCTGCACCCGCGCCGCCACTCATGTGCGGTAGCTCCTACCCGAGCAGGTGTGCAACGCCATCGCGCTCCTCGAGCAGTTCCTTTAGTGTCGCGTCCATCTTGCCGCGCGAGAACTCGTCGATCTGCAACCCTTTGACGACCTCGTAGCGGCCGCTCGTGCATACGCACGGTACGCCGTAGATGATGTCGGCCGGTATGCCGTAGCTGCCGTCAGAGGCAACTCCCATCGTGACCCAGCGCTCGCCGGTCCCTGAGATCCAGTCGCGCACGTGATCGATCGCGGCATTCGCGGCGGAGGCCGCCGAAGAGAGCCCGCGCGCGTCGATAATCGCGGCGCCACGCTTGCCGACCGTCGGTATGTAAGTGTCGCGATACCAGGTGTCGTCGATCATCGGCTTCGCCGGCTTACCGTCGACCGTGGCGAATCGAAGGTCTGGATACATCGTCGGCGAATGATTGCCCCAGACGATCAATTTTTCGATCGCGCTGACCGGCTTGCCGGTCTTTGCCGCCAGCAGCGACAGCGCGCGGTTGTGATCCAGCCGCATCATCGAGGTGAAGTTCTCCTTCGGCAGTGACGGCGCCGATTTCATCGCGATGTAGGCATTGGTGTTTGCTGGGTTGCCGACCGCCAGTACCTTGACGCTGCGGCTCGCAGCCTTGTCGAGCGCCTTGCCTTGCGCGGTGAAAATCTGCGCATTCGCGGCCAGCAGGTCCTTGCGCTCCATTCCCGGGCCGCGGGGCCGCGCGCCAACCAGCAAGGCGATTTCAGTGTCCTTGAACGCGACGGCCGGATCACTCGTCCCGTCCATGCCTGCCAGCAACGGGAACGCGCAATCCTCCAACTCCATCATCACGCCCTTCAGGGCTTTCTGCGCTTTGTCGTCGGGAATCTCGAGCAGTTGAAGGTGCACCGGCTGTTGCTTGCCAAGCATCTCGCCGGATGCGATGCGAAACAGCAGCGAATACCCGATCTGCCCGGCGGCGCCGGTGACGGCGACGCGAACGGGGGCTTTAGGCATGGTGTTGTTCTCCGGAGGAATTGCCACTCAGCAGGCGCGGGTGCCGGCAGCAAGGCGCGAAGTTTACTGCCGTGACCCTGCGGCCGGTTAGCAAGCCCCGTATGTGCGAGATCGACGCTGCGCCGGAGATTGCGGTTCTGGAAGGTGCAGAAGGCATAGGTGCAGAATGCACGTAGTCTTATATAAGATAGATGATATATTGTAAAGCGCTTTGTGCTTCAATTCCGCCATGCCTGCTGCCGATCGCCGCGACGCCGCCCGCCCTAACGACGCGGCCGTGTACGCGCCGCTGTATCGCCAGATCAAAGGCCTGATCGTTCAGGGGCTACAGCGCGCCGAGTGGAAGCCCGGCGACATGATTCCGAGTGAAATGGAGCTTGCGGCGCGCTTCCAGGTGAGTCAGGGCACCGTGCGCAAGGCGGTCGATGAGCTGGCCACCGAGAATTTGCTGGTACGCCGGCAGGGCAAGGGCACATTCGTGGCCACGCATCACGAGCCGCGTGCTCAGTTCCGTTTCCTGCGCGTCGTGCCGGACGATCACGATCCCGTCCCGGGGGTCAGTCGCTATCTCGAATGCAAACGAGTCAACGCGGCTCTCGAGGTCGCGCAGCAGCTTGACTTGAAGCCCGGCGACCCCGCGGTCTATTTGCGCCGGTTATTGAGCTTCGATGAGGAGCCGATCGTGCTCGATGAGATCTGGCTACCCGGAACTCTGTTCAAGAAGCTGACTGCCGAGCGGCTCGCGCAATACAACGGCCCACTTTATGGCCTGTTCGAAAGCGAGTTCGGAACGCGGATGATCCGCGCCGACGAGCGTATTCGCGCAGTAGCCGCGGCCGCGGATGCGGCCCGATTGTTGAAGGTCGAGCCCGGTTCCCCGCTACTGCTGGTCGAGCGCGTGTCATATACCTACGGCGAGCGCCCTGTTGAAGTTCGACGCGGACTATCGCTGACCGAGCGATATCACTATCGCAACACGTTGAGCTGACGCCGCCGGATTTGGTTCGGTGCAGCAATTCAGTCAGAATATCGGTCGAATCTGTTCACTCCACTACGGCCGCCGATGAGTACCTTCACCGCCACCAAGCGATCCCGGCCGCAGTTTCGCAATCTTAACTTCCCACTACTGCTGACCTACCGGCTGCCGATGTCCGGCATGGTGTCGATCATGCATCGGATCAGCGGGGCATTGCTGTTTCTGGCGCTGCCGTTCCTGTTGTGGCTGTTTGACCTGAGCTTGATGTCCGAGTTGGGCTTCGAGCGGCTGCGCGGCGTGGCGTCGAACTTCTTTATCAAGCTCGTGCTGCTGCTTCTGATCTGGGCATTTTTTCATCATCTGGTCGCGGGCATCCGTTACCTGCTGCTCGATCTGCATCTGGGCCTTGACCTGAAAACTTCGCGCGCGAGTGCGATTGCCGTGTATGCCGTCAGCCTGCCGCTGACCTTGATCGCTGCGCTGAGACTGTTCGGAGTGATCTGATGGCGAGTCCTCCGATGGGCATCGGCTCCAAGCGTCTGGTGGTCGGTGCGCACTACGGGCTCGCGGGATTTATCGGCCAGCGCATTACGTCGGTCGTGCTGACGTTGTGGGTGCTGCTGGTCGGCTTCAGCGCGCTGTTCGGTGCGCCAACGTATGAGGCGTGGGCGGCGTTGTTCGCGCCGCTGTGGATGAAGGTCTTCAGCCTGGTTGCATTACTGTCACTGCTGTACCACGCGTGGATCGGCGTGCGCAATATTTGGATGGACTACGTCACGCCGGTGTGGGCGCGGCTGACGCTGCAAACGATCACCGTCTTGTGGCTGATCGCGTGCGGCGTATGGTCGGCGCAAATTCTGTGGAGAGTCTGAGCGATGGCGCTCGCCAAGCGTCGCTTTGACGCGGTCATTGTTGGCGCCGGCGGCGCCGGCATGCGCTGCTCGTTGCAGCTTGCCGATGCGGGTTTGAATGTGGCGGTGCTGTCCAAGGTGTTTCCGACGCGCTCGCACACGGTCGCCGCACAAGGCGGTATCGGCGCCGCACTCGGCAATATGACCGAAGACAGTTGGCTGTGGCACATGTTCGACACCGTCAAGGGCTCGGACTATTTGGGCGATCAGGACGCGATCGAGTTCATGTGCCGAGAGGCGCCGCACGTCGTCTACGAGCTCGAACACTTCGGCATGCCGTTTGATCGCAATCCCGACGGCACGATTTATCAGCGACCCTTCGGCGGACATTCGGCGCACTTCGGCGAAAAGCCGGTGCCGCGTGCATGCGCTGCCGCCGATCGGACCGGGCATGCGCTGCTGCACACGCTGTATCAGCGTAATGTCGCCTCGCGTACGCAATTTTTCGTCGAGTGGATGGCGCTCGATCTGATCCGCAACGCCGATGGCGACGTGGTGGGCGTGATCGCGCTCGAAATGGAAACCGGTGAGCCGATGATCTTCGAGGCGAAGGTGACCGTGCTGGCGACCGGTGGCGCCGGGCGCATCTGGGAAGCGTCGACCAACGCGTACATCTGCACCGGCGACGGAATGGGACTGACCGCTCGTGCCGGGCTTCCGCTTGAGGACATGGAGTTCTGGCAGTTTCACCCCAGCGGAGTCGCCGGTGCGGGAGTGCTGATCACCGAGGGAGTGCGAGGCGAGGGCGGCATCCTGCTGAACTGCAACGGTGAGCGCTTCATGGAGCGCTATGCGCCGACCTTGAAAGATCTGGCGCCGCGCGACTTCGTTTCGCGTTCGATGGATCAGGAGATCAAGGAAGGACGTGGCTGCGGTCCGAACAAGGACTACGTGCTGCTGAAGCTCGATCATCTGGGCGCAGACACGATCACGAAGCGGCTGCCGTCGATTCGCGAAATCGCGATCAAGTTCGCGAACGTCGATCCGATCAAGGAACCGATTCCGGTGGTGCCGACGATTCACTATCAAATGGGAGGCATTCCGACCAACTATTTCGGCCAGGTGGTTGCGCCCTCATTGTCAACACCGGGCGGAAATCCGAACACGGTGGTGCGAAGGTTTGTATGCGATCGGCGAATGCGCGTGCGTCAGCGTGCACGGCGCTAATCGGCTGGGCACCAATTCGCTGCTGGATCTCGTCGTGTTCGGACGCGCGGCGGGCAATCACATCGTCGGGCAGAAAGTTGTTGAGCACCGGCACAAGGGCCTGCCGGCTAACAGCGGCGAAGCGACGATCGCGCGTCTGGCGGCGCTCGATGCTTCTACCGGCGGCGAGCGCGTGCAGGATGTGGGCAACGACATTCGCAAGACGATGCAGTCGTATTGCGGTGTGTTCCGCACCAGGCAACTGCTTGACGAAGGTGTGCGCAAGATCGCCCAGCTTGGAGAGCGCGCGAAACGCGTTTCGATCGACGATAAGTCGAAGGTGTTCAATACTGCGCGGATCGAAGCGCTCGAGCTCGAAAATCTGGTCGAAACGGCGAAAGCAACGATCGTCTCAGCGGCCGCGCGCACTGAAAGCCGTGGCGCGCACGCGCGCGAGGACTATCAGGAGCGCGACGACGCGCACTGGATGAGGCATACGCTTTACTACTCCGACGGCGATCGCCTCGAATACAAGCCCGTGCACATGAAGCCGTTGACGGTCGAGACGTTCGAACCCAAGGCACGCACTTTTTGAAAGACAGGCATGACTGCCGACAGCACAATCGGGAACGCAAGAGTCGACGGAACCGGCGCACGGACGGTTCATTTCGAGATCTACCGCTACGACCCGGACAAGGACGAAAAGCCCTACATGCAGAAGCTGCAAGTGACGCTGCAGCCATCCGACCGCATGTTGCTCGACGCACTGATTCGCATCAAGAGCGAGGTCGACGACAGCTTGTCGCTGCGCCGCAGTTGCCGCGAAGGCGTGTGCGGCTCGGACGCCATAAACATCAACGGCAAAAACGGGCTCGCATGCATTACCAATGTGCGCGACCTTAAAGAGCCGATCGTTTTGCGGCCGATTCCCGGCTTGCCGGTGATCCGCGACTTGATCGTCGACATGTCACAGTTTTTCAAGCAGTACGACTCAATTAAGCCGTATCTGATCAACGACACACCGCCGCCTGAAAAAGAGCGGCTGCAATCACCGGAAGAACGCGAAGAGTTAGATGGGCTGTACGAGTGCATCTTGTGCGCGTGCTGCTCGACCGCGTGCCCGTCGTTCTGGTGGAATCCGGACAAGTTCGTCGGCCCGGCCGGCCTGCTGCAGGCGTATCGGTTCATTGCCGATTCGCGCGATCAGGCGACCGGCGAGCGGCTCGATAATCTGAACGATCCGTATCGGCTGTTTCGCTGTCACACAATCATGAATTGCGTCGACGTGTGTCCGAAGAATCTGAATCCGACCCTGGCGATCGGCAAGATCAAGGAACTGCTGGTGCGGAGGGCGGTGTGATTGAGCACGCCGGCACATTGCTTCTGGCGCGCAAGCGATTACGCTGGCGCGCACGGCGTGGATTGTTGGAAAACGATCTGATCCTGTCACGCTTCCTCGAGCGCCACGGCGATCAACTGACGAACGACGACATGCTTTCGATCGAGGCTTTGCTCGATCTGCCTGAAAACGAACTGCTTGATGTCTTACTGGAGCGCTCTGATTTGCCCGACACACTCGATATTCCCGATGTGCGCGCGATGCTGCAGCGTCTGCGCGCTGCCTAAGAATCAATAGGACTGAAACTTATGGCCCTCGATACCTCGATCAAGAAAGCGACGTTGAGTTTTTCCGACGGCACGCCGGCCCTCGAAATGCCGATCCACGATGGAACGATCGGCCCGGACGTGGTCGACATTCGCCAGCTGTACGGCAAGACGCAGAAGTTCACTTACGACCCGGGCTTTATGTCGACCGCAGCGTGTGATTCGTCGATCACGTACATCGACGGCGACAAGGGCGAGCTGCTGTATCGCGGTTATCCGATCGAGCAACTGGCGACGCAATGTGATTATCTTGAGGTCTGCTACCTGCTGCTGTACGGCGAACTGCCGAACGCCACGCAGAACAAGGAGTTCAAGAAGACGGTGACCTATCACACGATGGTCAACGAGCAGATGCAGTTTTTCATGCGCGGGTTCCGGCGCGACGCGCATCCGATGGCGGTACTGACCGGCCTGGTCGGTGCGATGTCGGCGTTTTACCCGGACTCGATGAATCTGAATGATCCGCAACAGCGCGAAATTTCTGCGCATCGGCTGATCGCGAAGATGCCGACGCTGGTGGCGATGGCGTACAAGTACACCGTAGGTCAGCCGTACGTCTACCCGCGCAACGACCTGACCTACGCGGCGAATTTCATGCGGATGATGTTCGCGACGCCGTGCGAGGAATACAAGGTCAATGAGGTGCTGGTGCGTGCGATGGAGCGCATCTTCATTCTGCACGCCGATCATGAGCAGAACGCATCGACGTCGACGGTGCGACTGTGCGCATCGTCGGGCACCAATCCATTTGCCGCGATTGCGGCCGGCGTTGCGTGTCTATGGGGTCCCGCACACGGCGGCGCCAACGAAGCCGCGCTTGGCATGTTGTACGAGCTTCAGCGCAGCGGCGGAGTGGCCAAGATCGGTGAGTTCATCGCCAAGGTGAAGGACAAAAGTTCCGAGGTTCGATTAATGGGCTTCGGTCATCGCGTCTACAAGAATTACGATCCGCGCGCCAAGCTGATGCGCGAGGCGTGCCACGAAGTGCTTAAGGAACTCGGTTTGCAGGATGACCCGCTGTTCAAGCTGGCGATGGCGCTGGAAAAGATCGCCCTCGAAGACGAATATTTCGTCAGCCGCAAGCTGTATCCGAACGTCGATTACTACTCGGGCATCGTGCAAAAGGCGATCGGCATTCCGGTGCCGCTTTTTACCGCGATCTTTGCGCTGGCGCGCACGGTAGGATGGATTGCACAGCTCAACGAGATGATCGCCGACCCGGAATACAAGATCGGGCGGCCACGGCAGCTGTATGTGGGCGCACCACGGCGCGATGTTGTGCCACTCGCTAAGCGCGCAACAGAACAAAAGGCGCGCGCGGCCGAGCGCTAGTTCAGGCGCCTACGCCGCGCATGCGGCGTGTCTGATCCGGCCAGCGCCGGCGAATGTGCGCCCGAGCGCGATGCGTGAGCACGGCGCCGTGATTGCACGTGACGCCAAGATGGCTGCATGCCACGCGCAGATCGACCTCCAGCACGTCACGCAGTTCGAACATGATGCGCGTGCGCTCCGGAAGCTCACGCAGGCAATTGCGTAGAGTGATCCAGAACCATCGCGCCTGCCGTCGCGCATCGATCTGTTCGGCGGGATCGTCGGCCGACGCCCGATCCGAGGCAGCTTCGGACGTCTGATCGATCACCGTCTGAACGCTCTCGGGAGCGTACGGAACTTCGCGCGCGTGGGCACGGTACACGTCGACGACCTTGTGCCGCAGCATCGCGTGCGCATACGTTTCGATCTGCGCCGCGCCACGGTAACGATCGAGCGCGCAGAACAGCGCCATTAACGCTTCCTGTGTCGCGTCTTCGGCATCGGCTTCGCTCAGGTCACGCAGCGCAGAGCGCAGTAATCGTGTGCGCAGCGCCGCGACGGCGGCGGGGTTGTCGAACAGCGCATGCGCCTGGGCGCGGATTTCAGCGGACACGGACTCCTCGGCGATTCGGATTGCTCGGCAGCGCCTACCGTACCGGGCAGTCATCACGAAAGTCTCACGAAAGCCGACCGGAACGATCAAATCGGTATGACGCGTCTGTAAGCTGGTGCTTGAAGAGGCGACTCAATATGCCCATGCTGCGCACGCTGCTCATCGTTGAGGACCAGCAAGATCTGGCGGAGCTCGTCGCACTGCACTTGGCCGATCTGGCACAGCGTATTCATCTCGCCAGCGATGGCGTCGAGGCGCTGCGAATCGCCGCCTCGACGCCGCCTGATCTGGTTGTGCTCGATCTGGGCTTACCCGGCCTCGACGGCCTCGAGGTGTGCCGCCGCCTGCGGGCGTCGGCACGCTACGTCCCGATCCTGATGCTGACCGCACGCTCTGCCGATGCCGAGCGCGTTCTCGGATTGGAGTTAGGCGCCGACGATTATCTGGTGAAGCCGTTCAATGTGATGGAACTGGTCGCGCGCGCGAAAGCGATCGTGCGCCGGATGAACGGCCTGACAAATTCAGCCGGCGACACGATCGTCTGCAACGGCGCGCTGAGCATCGATCCGGCCGCACGCCGTGTGATGTTGGCCGGCGTGCCGGTCACGCTGACTGCGCGCGAGTTTGATTTGCTGCTGCACTTCGCGCGCCATCCGGGCCGTGTGTTCACGCGCGAGCAATTGCTCGACAGCGTATGGGGCGGCGCGCACGGCGGTTATGCGCACACCGTGAACTCACACATCAACCGGTTGCGCGCGAAGATTGAAAGCGACGCGTCCGATCCTCAGTGGATTCAGACGGTATGGGGTGTTGGTTACCGGTTTAAAGCCGAGGCTGGCTGATGTTTGCGCGCATTCGCTCGTCGCTGCATTGGCGGTTATCGCTGGTGTTAATGGCGCTGTTCATCCTGTTCGCCGTGTTGGCGATGCTGATCCTGCGGCAATTCAGCGCAGACCTATGAACAGGAGGTCACGCAGCGTTTGAATCGCGACGTTGCAATGTACATAGCGCGCCAGAACACGGTAGCCGCGCCGTCGACGGCAAGCACCGACGCATTGGCAGAGCTGTTCAGGTACGTGATGATCGTCAATCCGACGCTCGAGGTGTATCTGCTCGACGCCGAAGGGCGAGTGCGCGGCCACGACACCGGGCGCGGCCCATTGCTGCGTCAGCAAGTGCCATTGGCGCCGGTTCGTTCGTTCCTGTACGGCGACGAACCGCTGCCGATTCGCGGCGCCAACCCTCGCGGCGCGCAAGATGTGATCTTCTCGGCAGCGCCCGTCGGCGATCCAGCGCGGCCGACCGGCTATGTATACGCAGTTCTCGGGGGTGCCGCGCAGGATGCGGCGGTGACTGCGTCGCACGGCAGCTTTGGCGTTTCAGCCGCGCTGTTGTCGTTTGCCGCCGCTGTGTTGTTTTTGGGAGTCACCGGCGCATTGCTGTTTCGTTCGCTGACCGGAAGGCTGCGCGAACTCGCGCAGCGCGTCGATCAATTCGAAGCGGGACGCTTTGTCGCTCCGAAGCCGGCTGCCGTAGCCCCGCGCGATGGCGATGAGCTCGCAAGGCTGTCGCAGGCGTTCGATGCGATGGCAGCCAAGATCACGGCGCAATTTGCGCAGATCGAATCGATCGATCGGAACCGGCGCGAAGCGGTGTTAAACGCGTCGCACGACCTGCGAACACCGCTAGCGGCGCTGCAAGGTTACTTGCAGACGCTGCAAATCAAGGCGGATACGCTGACTGCCGAGCAGCGCGCGTCGTATCTCGCGATCGCGCAGCGGCACGCCGCGCGCATGGGAACGCTGGTCGAGCAGATGTTTGCGCTGGCGAAGCTTGACGCACCGGAAACCGCGCCCAAGCGCGAAGTGTTTTCGCTCGCCGAATTGGCCGGCGACATCGTGCAAAAGTATCGACTGCGCGCTGCGGAGCAGGGTGTCGCGCTTACCGCCGCGGTAGACGCAGGCGCGCCGGCGATGTGGGCCGACATCGGCATGGTCGAGCGGTTGATCGAAAACCTGATCGATAACGCACTGAAGTTCACCCCGAGCGGCGGTACGGTACGGGTGGAGGTACGCGCGCAACCTCAAGCTGACACGATCGAGCTGACCGTGGCCGACACGGGCTGCGGCATCGCTGAGGAGGACTTGCCGCGCATTTTCGAGCGCTTCGAACGCGGTCGCGCTGCCGCTCGCGGCGATATTGCGCTGGCAGGTTCCGGACTCGGCCTGGCGATCGTTCGGCGCATTATCGAATTGCACGGGGCGCAGGTCGACGTTGTCAGCCGCGTCAGCGAGGGGACGCGCTTTACGGTCCGGTTTTCATCGGTCCTGTCCGCTGATCAATCTGATCTCGTGCACGTTGACGTTACTTGACTAAACGCGTCGCCTGAGTCGAGCGGCCGACGCGCGTGTTACAGCGCCTCAAAAAGGGGACGGTTAGTGCGCGGTTTTGGCCTTCATCGCCCGCGGCGCCTTGTCGATCGGCTCGTGGCCGATGCGCTCGTACTCGGCGATGACCTGTGCTCCCAGCAACAGCACGATGGCGCCGACCTCCACGCTGATCAAAACCGCGATCGATGTCGTCAGTGAGCCGTAGACGACCTGAATCTGCGATATGGTCGAGTAGTACCAGACCAGCGCGTGACGTGTTATCTCCCACAGCAGCGTCGCCGCCGTGCGCGCCGATCAGTGCGTGGCGCAGCCGCAGTCGCCCGACCGGCATCACCATGTAGATCGCGGTCAGCAGAAAGATTTCGCCGGCGACGCCGATCAAGTACAACAACCTGGCGGAAAATTCACCGAGCGGATGCGCCTCACCAAGAATCACCCACGAACGCGTGCCCAACTGATTCAGCGCGCCGGATACGACCGTGATGATCAGCAGCCCGACCGCTAGCAACAGGATGAACAAGTACGGCATCACGGCAGACACCAGAAAGTGACGCCGGCGCACCGCGACGCGGTGAAAGAAAATCACCGACATCGCGTTTTCAAGCACGGTGAAGGCAAGCGTGCTGAAAAACAGCATCAGCACCAGCAGCAGCCAGCCGACGAGCTCGCGATGCGCCAGGAAGTTACGCAGCTCGCCTACCAATGCACTTGATTGACCGGGAACGAAAAACTCCAGATAGGCGCCAATCGTGTCGAGCACGCGCGTTTCGTCGAACACGCGTGTCAGTGCGAGCACGATCAGGATCAGCAGCGGCACCAGCGATAGCAACGCGTAATACGCCACCGCGCCGGCGAGCAGCAGACCTTGATTGGCGCGAAACTGTTTGAGTACGGCGAGCGCAAAGGCGCGTGGATGGAGCAACACCTCGGTGGCGTTGCGGCCGAATCTGTTCATCGCCGCACTTTAGCGCGGCTCGGCAGTGCGCCGAGCGAGCTCCTAGCTGTCGGTCGCTGCCGCAGGCGCGCCGAGATTTCGCCAATCAAACTTGCGCGTGAGGATCATGGTAGTGGCGAGCGTTACGAACAGCAGCAGGCTCCCCATCAGCAGTGCAGTTCCCTCGGCAATCAAGATCGCATAGATCACTGCGTACATGACTGCGAGTGCCACGCCAAAGCCTAAAGCGCGTCTCGCATCTCCGAGTACATACCGAAGGTAGTAGGTGATTAGCGTGGTGCACGCGGATGCCGCGATCAGGTAGGCGATGCCGAAGGCAATGTGTTCGGACAGACTCAACAGCAGCAGAAAGAAAATGACCAGTGCAAGGCCGACGAAGCCGTATTGAATTGCATGAGCGTTCAGTGCGCGCAGCGTGTCGAACAAGAAAAGAGCTGCAAACACCAGCACGATAATCAGTGCGCCGTGCTTTGCCGAGCGCTCCGCAAGCAGGTACGTGTTGACCGCCTCGATAAATCCCACGTCGAATGTATCGATTGCACTCGCACCGATTCTCTCGGAGCGTCCCGCCGATGCAGCGGCGCGCAACTGTTGCTGAACGCCTGAGGCGAGCGCCGGGACTTCCCAGCGAGCGATGAAGCCCCCGGCGGAAATGGTTCGATCCACCGGCAAGTAGCGGCCGCCGAAGTGCGGATCCGGCCAGGGCTGATTGCAGTGTCACTGCGCTCGTTGTTGCGGTCGGAGCAAACGCAAGCTGCTCGGTTCCCGCCAGCCCGAGGTCGATGGAAAAGCGTCCCGATGCGGGTGCTGCGGGGACTGCAAGCACGGCGTGGATTCCGGAGTTGAGCGCGGCAAGCTGTGTCGCTTCCTTGAACGGACGCGCCTCGCCGTTGACGGTCAGCACAGGTGTGCCGCGCAGTCCGCGCACGTCTGAAATCGGCAGCACGAGCCGCGGTTCACCCCATACGATGCGCCGCCCCTCGGCGGAGGGTTTCACTGAATCGCGATCCGGCCAGGTGAACGTGCCACTGATGGAAATCTTCGAATCGAAGGTGCGCACTCGATGGATTCCGCGATACCGGTCGCTCTGAACAGTCACTTGAGCGTCGGCCTGCACGCGCTCTGCGAACCAAAGCAGATGCTTGGGCTCGCTTGTGTGCTGGGTCCGCGCGATCACGCGGCCGGAGGCATTCAATGTTTCGTCGGTCCACTGCTCGATGTATGGCCAGACAAAGAACGGCAGTACGACCGTCTGCGGCCCTGCAAAACTAGCCTGCACGCTGGCCACAGCTTCCATCCTGCGCGAGGCACGCTCCGCAATCAGTCCTTCGATCATGCCGAGCGGGACCAGCATTAACAGCGCCAAGACGCCTACAACGACGGCCTTGGCCAACAAGGGACTGCGGACTCGATTGAGCACGGCGGGCTCCGATAACGTATCGAGACCGCATGCTTATCGCGCCGTGTGAACCGCCGGCGAAGTGCGCGTGAACCTGGCGTGAAGCTATGTAAGAGCTATCTAAGTTCGGCGTTCAGCGCTTCGAGCGTCGCAGCGCCGGGGCAAAGTTGGGCCTCGGTCAGCTGGTTCAGCGGCGTTGCGAACGTGGCAAGGTGCGCATGCAGATCGTCGGCCGCGGGATCGACGTACAGCAGGCCGGTCACGATCTCGCCGCGCGCCTGATGCACTTGAATGTGGTTAAGGGCCGCCAGCCGATCGCCGGCGTCGTAGCCATCGGCGAGCTTTCGCAATCGCAGGCGGCTGCCGTCGTGCTGTGTGATTTCGATCACTTCGCCCGGTGCGTACTCCGCGGCGATCGCCTCGTGGTGCGGCATGAAGTCAAGCCGGTTGACTGCGTCATTGTGCTCGCGCACGTAGTCGTAGCTCTTGGTGCTGCCTGGATGATTGTTGAACGCGACGCACGGGCTCAACACGTCGAGCAGAGCGGCGCCACGATGGCTCAGCGCGCCCCTGATTAGCGGTACCAGTTGGTCCTTGTCGCCGGAAAAACTGCGCGCGACATAGGTGACGCCGAGCTGCAGCGCCAAGGCCACCATGTCGATCGGCGCGTCGCGGTTGACTGCCCCGCGCTTGGACTTCGAGCCTTGATCGGCGGTCGCCGAGAATTGACCCTTTGTAAGGCCATACACGCCGTTGTTTTCGACGATGTAAGTCATGTTGACGCCGCGCCGGATCAGATGCGCAAACTGGCCGAGCCCGATCGACGCCGAGTCGCCGTCACCCGAAACGCCGAGGTAGAGCAGGTCGCGGTTTGCCAGATTCGCGCCGGTCAGCACTGACGGCATGCGACCATGCACCGAGTTGAACCCGTGCGAGGCACCGAGAAAATAGTCGGGTGTCTTGGACGAGCAGCCGATCCCGGACAATTTCGCCACGCGATGCGGTTCGATGGCCAGCTCCCAGCACGCCTGCACGATCGCGGCCGAGATCGCGTCGTGACCGCAGCCGGCGCACAGCGTCGAGATCTTTCCTTCGTAGTCGCGCCGCGTGTAGCCGAGCCGGTTCGTCGGCAAGGTCGGGTGACGAAGTTTCGGTTTGGCTAAGTAGGTCATGCTGCCTTGCCCGGTTTTATTGGAACCACGTTCGCTCCTCCTGCGCGCGTTGCGATCGCTTGGACGATGAAGCGCGCAGTGATCGGCGTGCCGTCGTAATGCAACACCGGCACCAGCCGTGCAGGATCGATCTGCAGCTCATTGATCAACATCGAGCGCAATTGGCCGTCACGATTCTGCTCGACCACATACACGCTCTCATGATCGGCAATGAACTTCTTGACCGACGACGGAAATGGGAACGCTCGCACACGCAGGCGATCCAGATGCACGCCTTGCCGTTCGAGCTCGCCCAGCGCTTCGTTCATCGACGGACTGGTTGATCCGTAATAAATGACGCCTTGCGATGCTTTTTGCGCTGCCTTGGCGATCACAGGCTGCGGCACAAGCTTCGCCGCGGTCGCGAACTTCTTCAGCAGCCGCTCCATGTTGTAGACGTAATCGGGCCCGGCTTCCGAGTAGCGCGCGTAGGCGTCCTTCGTGCTGCCCCGCGTGAAGTAGGCGCCGCGCGTCGCATGTGTGCCAGGCAACGTACGCCAGGGCACACCGTCGCCGTCCGCGTCCAGATAGCGGCCAAAATCGCGTCCCGATTCGAGCTCGGCTTCGCTCATCACCTTGCCGCGGTCGTAACGCCGCGCATCGTCCCACTTCAACGGCGCGCACAAGCGGTGATTCATGCCGATATCGAGATCGGTCATCAGGAAAATCGGTGTCTGCAGGCGCTCGGCGAGATCGAGTGCGGTGGCCGCAAACTCAAAGCATTCATAAGGATCTTCGGGGAATAGCAGCACGTGCTTGGTATCGCCATGCGAGGCATACGCGCATGCGATCAAGTCGGACTGCTGTGTGCGGGTCGGCATGCCGGTCGACGGACCGCCGCGCTGTACGTCAATGATCACCGAGGGGACCTCGGCGAAGTAGGCAAGCCCGATGAACTCGCTCATCAGCGAGATGCCGGGGCCGGACGTGGCGGTAAATGCGCGCGCGCCGTTCCAGCCCGCGCCGATTACGATACCGATCGACGCCAGCTCGTCTTCTGCTTGCACGATCGCAAATTTGTTGGTGCCGGTAGCCTTGTCGACCCGGTACTTGCTGCAGTACTTCTGAAACGCCTCGGCCAGCGATGACGACGGCGTGATCGGATACCAGGCGCAGACGGTGGCACCGCCGTAGACACAGCCGAGCGCCGCCGCCGCATTGCCCTCGATAAAGATACGATCGCCGACGGCGTCGCGCCGCTCAACCCGCAGATCGATTGCATCGCCAAGGCGCTCGCGAGCGTGGTGCAAGCCGGTCATGAACGCGTCGAGATTCGGCTTGATCAAGCGATCCTTGCCCTTGTACTGCTCGCCGAGCAACTGCGCGATCACCTCGGGTTCGATGCCGAGCAGAGCAGTAAGCACCCCGACGTACATGATGTTCTTAAGCAGCTGCCGCTCTTTCGCGTCGACATACTTGCTCGCAGCAATCTCGGTCAACGGCACGCCGATCAGGTTGATATCGGCGCGCAGCTTCGCCGCCGCGATCGGCTTAGTACTGTCGTACATCACGTAGCCGCCGGGCTCGATCTCTGCGATGTCCTTTTCCCACGTCTGCGGATTCATCGCGACCATCAGATCGACGCCGCCACGCCGCCCGAGATAACCCTGTTCGGTCACACGGACTTCGTACCAGGTCGGCAAGCCCTGAATGTTCGACGGAAAAATATTGCGCGGCGAAACCGGCACGCCCATACGCAGAATGCTGCGTGCGAACAGTTCGTTCGCGGATGCCGACCCTGAACCGTTGACGTTGGCGAATTTGACGACGAAATCGTTTGTCGCCTGGATGCGTGCTACGCGCTGCGGTGCCGGCGTGCTGCTGTCGCGCGCGTTCATGCCGCTACCTTGTGCCGTGTCCGGCACGCACGCCCAGCCTGTGTCATCTCTAGCAAGAACTTCTGCATATCCCATGCGCCCGTGGGGCAGCGCTCGGCGCACAAGCCGCAGTGCAGGCATACGTCCTCGTCCTTGACCATCACGCGGCGAGTCTTCAGCGGCTCCGAAACGTACAGATCCTGCTCCGGATTCAACGCAGGCGCACGCAGTTTGGGGCGCAAGTCCGCCTCTGCACCGTTGACGATGAAATTGATGCAATCGGTCGGACAGATGTCGACGCACGCGTCGCATTCAATGCAAAGCTGCGCGGTAAATACCGTTTGCACGTCGCAGTTCAGGCAGCGCTGCGCTTCCTTCCAGGCGGTAGCCGGGTCAAAGCCGAGCTCGACTTCAACCTTGATGTTGCGCAGCACCTGATTGACGTCGCGCCAGGGCACCTTGTAGCGCTCATCGTTCGCGACTTCGTTGTCGTAGCTCCATTCGTGAATGCCCATTTTTTGCGACAACAACGTCACGCCGGGAGCAGGGCGTTCACGAATGTCTTCGCCATTCAGCAGTTTGTCGATCGAGATCGCGGCATCGTGGCCGTGGGCGACGGCCCAGATGATGTTCTTCGGCCCGAGCGCCGAGTCACCGCCAAAAAACACGTTCGGGACGACGACTGCAATGTCACTTTGTCGAGCACCGGCATGCCCCAATCGTCGAACTCGATTCCGGAATCGCGCTCGATCCACGGGAAAGCGTTTTCCTGCCCCACCGCGATCAGCACTTCGTCGCACTCGTGAATCACTTCGGGCTCACCGGTGGCGACCAGCGAGCGCCGGCCCTTATCGTCGTAAACCGCCTTGACCTTCTCGAAACTCATCCCGGTCAGACGGCCGGCATCGTGCAGGAACGCCTTGGGCACCAGGTAGTTGAGGATCGGGATGCCTTCGTGCATCGCGTCTTCTTTCTCCCACGGCGATGCCTTCATCTCTTCGAAGCCCGAGCGAACGATCACCTTGACGTCATCCCCTCCGAGCCGCTTCGACGTGCGGCAACAATCCATCGCCGTATTGCCGCCACCGAGCACGATCACGCGCTTGCCGATCCTGCTGACGTGGCCAAACGACACCGAAGACAACCAGTCGATGCCGACATGAATCTTCGCTGCCGCTTCGTTGCGCCCGGGAATATCGAGATCGCGGCCACGCGGCGCGCCCGAGCCGACGAATATCGCGTCGTACTTCTCGGCGAGCAGTGCCTTCATCGACTCGATCTTGACGCCGCCGCGAAACTCGACTCCGAGGCCGAGGATGTAACCGGTTTCCTCGTCGATCACTTCCTCGGGCAAGCGAAAGCGCGGAATCTGCGTGCGGATCATGCCGCCGGCCTGCGGATCCTGATCGAATATCGTCAGCGAGTAGCCCTGCGTCACAAGGTCGCGCGCCACGGTCAGCGACGCTGGGCCGCCGCCAACGCACGCCACACGCTTGCCATTGAGCGGCACTCGCCGCCGCGGCAACCGCTTCGCGATATCGTCGTCCTTGTAGTCCGCAGCGACTCGCTTCAGGCGACAGATGGCGACCGGCTCTGGTTTCGCCGCCTGCTGTTCTTCAACCCGGCCACGCCGGCACGCGGGTTCGCACGGTCTGTCACATGTGCGCCCCAGAATGCCGGGGAACACGTTCGACTTCCAGTTGACCATGTAGGCGTCGGTGTAACGCCCGGCAGCGATCAGCCTGATGTATTCGGGCACGGGGGTATGCGACGGGCACGCCCACTGGCAGTCCACTACATGATGAAAATAGTCGGGGTTTTGAACGTCCGTCGGTTGCACTAGGTCTCCTGTGCTATGGCATGGGCGCAGTGTATGCCTGCACGGTCCGCATGAGCAGTACGATGGGTAGCGCTGCAGCAACGCGACACTTGGCTATAACCCTGAACGCCGGTGGTAGCATGATCGTTTACTACGTGGTAGACGCGAGCAGCGAAGGCCGGAAACCGGAAAGCGCTGTCGTCGGTAGCGCGCTCTGTCGGGCAGAGGGGCTTGCGCCGGCGCTTTGAACGAGAAACTCGTTTCGGAGAGTAAGCAAATGATGAAGCAGCTACAGGCCAACTCATACCTGTTTGGCGGCAATGCGCCGTATGTCGAGGAGTTGTACGAACGCTACCTCGACAATCCCGGATCTGTTCCCGAAAAATGGCGTGCTTATTTTGACCAGATGCAGCTGGTCCCGGCGGCCGACGGCTCGCCGGACTCGCGCGACGTTGCGCACGCACCGATCGTCGAATCGTTCGCGCAGCGTGCCAAGGCGAACGCCTTTGCGCCAAAGGTCGCCTCGAGCGATCTGTCGGTCGCACGCAAGCAGGTCCATGTGCAGTCGATCATCGCGGCGTATCGATTCCTCGGCAACCGCTGGGCGAATCTGGACCCGCTGCAACGGCGCGAGCGACCTGCGATTCCGGAGCTCGAGCCGGCGTTTTATGACTTAACCGAAGCCGATATGGACACCGCAATTTTCAGCGTCCAACACGTACTTCGGCCAGGAACAGATGACGTTGCGCGAGATCGTCAAGGCGCTGCGCGAGACGTATTGCGGGTCGATTGGTGCCGAGTACATGTATGTGTCCGATCCCGCGCAAAAGCGCTGGGTGCAGCAGCGGCTCGAGTCGATCCGCTCGACGCCTTCGTTTTCCGCCGATCAAAAGAAGGAAATTCTCGGGCGCTTGACCGCGGCCGAGGGGCTCGAGCGCTATTTGCACACGAAGTACGTCGGCCAGAAGCGGTTCTCGCTCGAGGGCAGCGAAAGCTTCATCGCGTCGATGGACGAGCTGGTGCAGCGCGCAGGCTCCAGCGGCGTGCAGGAGATCGTGATCGGCATGGCGCATCGCGGGCGCCTTAACGTGCTCGTCAACATCCTCGGCAAGATGCCGCAGGATTTGTTTGCCGAGTTCGAAGGCAAGATGGGCTCGGAGCTGCCGGCTGGCGATGTCAAGTACCACAACGGATTTTCAAGCGACATTTCGACACCGGGCGGCCCGGTGCATCTATCGCTCGCGTTCAACCCGTCGCATCTTGAGATCGTCAATCCGGTCGTCGAAGGCTCGGTGCGCGCACGCCAGGAGCGGCGCGGCGACAAGGAGGGCGACAGCGTGTTGCCGGTGCTCGTGCACGGCGACGCCGCGTTCGCCGGCCAGGGCGTCGTCATGGAAACGCTGAATCTGGCGCAGACGCGCGGCTACGGCACCGGCGGCACGATCCACATCGTCATCAACAATCAGATCGGGTTCACGACCTCCGATCCGCGCGACACACGCTCGACCTTGTACTGCACCGACGTGGTCAAGATGATCGAAGCGCCGGTGTTCCATGTAAACGGCGACGATCCGGAAGCGGTCGTGCTGGTGACTCAGCTGGCGATGGATTTCCGGCAGGAGTTCAACTCGGATGTCGTGATCGACATCGTCTGCTTCCGCCGTCTGGGGCACAACGAACAGGACACTCCTGCGGTCACGCAGCCGCTGATGTACAAGAGAATCAGCGAGCATCCCGGCACGCGCAAGGTGTACGCGGAGAAGCTGGCGACGCAGGGCACGATCAGCCCCGAGCAGGCCGACGAGATGGTCAAGGAGTTTCGCGCGGCGATGGATGAAGGCCGCCGCACTTCTGATCCGGTGCTGACGAACTACAAGAGCAAGTACGCCGTCGACTGGTCTTTGTTCTTGAATCGGAAATGGACCGACAGCGCAGACACGTCGGTACCGCTCGCGGAACTCAAGCGCCTGGGCGAGCGCCTCACGACGATTCCATCTACCTTCAAGCTGCATCCGCTGGTTGAAAAGGTCGTCGCCGATCGACGTTCGATGGCTGAGGGCAAGCTGCCGGTCGATTGGGGCATGGCCGAGCATCTTGCCTATGCGACATTGCTTTCCAGCGGTTACGCGGTGCGCATCACCGGGCAGGACACCGCGCGCGGCACGTTTTCGCATCGACACGCGGTGCTGCACGATCAGAACCGTGAGAAATTCGACGAAGGCAATTACATCCCGCTGGAGAACGTCTCTGACGGTCAGGCGCCGTTCACCGTCATCGATTCGGTGTTGTCGGAGGAAGCGGTGCTCGGCTTCGAGTACGGCTATTCGAGCGCGGAGCCGAGTGCGTTGGTCATTTGGGAAGCGCAGTTCGGTGATTTCGTCAATGGCGCGCAGGTCGTCATCGATCAGTTCATCTCGTCGGGCGAAGTGAAATGGGGTCGGCAGTCCGGCCTGACGCTGATGCTGCCGCACGGCTACGAAGGGCAGGGCCCCGAGCACTCGTCGGCGCGGCTCGAGCGGTTTCTGCAGCTTGCGGCCGACAACAACATGCAGGTGGTGCAGCCGACCAGTGCGGCGCAGATTTTTCATCTGTTGCGGCGGCAGATGATCCGGCTGTTCCGCAAGCCGCTGGTGATCATGACGCCGAAGTCGTTGCTGCGCGCGAAGGATGCGACATCGGACCTTTCCGAGCTTGCCAAGGGCGAGTTCCGCACCGTGATCGGCGAGAACGATCCATCCATCGACGCGAAGAAGGTGACGCGCGTGATCGGCTGCTCGGGCAAGGTGTATTACGACCTTGCCAATGCGAGGCGTGAGCGAGAGGCCAACGACGTCGCAATTCTCCGCATCGAACAGCTGTATCCGTTCCCGCACAAGTCGCTGGCAGGCGAGTTAAAGAAATACCCGGCAGCCACCGAGGTTGTATGGTGCCAGGACGAGCCGGCCAATCAGGGCCCCTGGTTCTACGTGCAGCATCATGTGCTTGAGAACATGATCGAGGGCCAGAAGCTCGCTTATGCGGGCCGTGCCGCCTCCGCCTCGCCCGCGGTCGGCTATTACGCCAAGCACAGCGAACAGCAGAAAGTGCTGGTCGAGCAGGCATTCGGGAAGCTGAAGGGCGTTTTGTTGAACAAGTAACGGAGCCCGAATGTCCATCGTTGAAGTCAAAGTGCCACAGCTGTCAGAGTCGGTCGCCGAAGCGACGTTGCTGCAGTGGAAGAAGAAGCCGGGCGACGCGGTCGCGATCGATGAAACGTTGATCGAGATAGAGACGGACAAGGTGGTGCTCGAGGTGCCTGCGCCCGCGGGCGGCGTAATCGCCGAGATCGTCAAGCCCGATGGCAGCACCGTGCTCGGGGGTGATCTGATCGCGAAGCTCGACACCGCAGGCAAGGCCGCTGCTGCGCCCGCGAAGCAGGCGCCAGCCCCGGCGGCACCTGTCCCTGCGTCGACAGCTCCGCCGAAGAGCACCGGCGCGAAGAGCGACATCGCGATGCCGGCCGCCGCGAAGATGATGGCCGACGCGGCAATATCAGCATCGCAGGTCGCGGGTACCGGCAGGGACGGGCGCATTACGAAGGGTGATGTGATCGGCGCAGTCGAAGCGAAGGCGAAGCCTTCGGCTCCGAGTCCTGCTGCGGCTCCGGCGCCCGCTGCGCGCCCTGCGCTACCCGAAGTCAAGGCGCCGATCGATATCGCGGAGCTTGTCAATCGGCCCGAGCAGCGCGTGCCGATGTCGCGGTTGCGTCAGCGTGTCGCGGAGCGATTGGTGCAATCGCAGTCGACCGCTGCGATTCTGACCACGTTCAATGAAGTCAACATGCAGCCGTTACTGGAGCTGCGCAATCGATACAAGGAAAAGTTCGAGAAAGAGCACGGCGTCAAGCTCGGCTTCATGTCGTTCTTCGTCAAGGCCGCGGTGACGGCGTTGAAGCGATATCCGATCGTCAATGCATCGGTCGATGGCGCCGAGATCGTTTACCACGGCTACTTCGATATCGGCATCGCAGTCGGTTCTCCGCGCGGACTGGTGGTGCCGATCCTGCGCGATGCGGATCAGATGACCTTTGCGGACATCGAGAAAAAGATCGCCGACTATGGCAAGCGCGCAGCCGACGGCAAGCTCGCGCTGGAAGAACTCACCGGAGGAACATTTTCGATTTCCAATGGCGGCGTGTTCGGCTCGATGCTGTCGACGCCGATCATCAATCCGCCACAATCGGCGATTCTCGGCATTCACGCGACGAAGGACCGCCCGGTCGTCGAAAACGGCCAGATCGTGATTCGGCCGATGAATTATCTGGCGCTCTCATATGATCATCGGATCATCGACGGCCGCGAAGCGGTGCTGTCGTTGGTGGCGATGAAAGAAGCGCTCGAAGATCCGGCGCGGCTGTTGCTCGAAGTCTGATGGCCAAGCAATTCGACGTCGTCGTGATCGGCGGCGGGCCCGGCGGCTACATCGCCGCGATTCGCGCCGCTCAGCTCGGGTTCAACACTGCCTGCATCGATGACTGGAAGAACAAGGCGGGTGGTCCCGCGCCGGGCGGAACCTGCACCAACATCGGCTGCATCCCTTCGAAAGCGCTGCTGCAATCCTCAGAAAATTTCGAGCATGCCGCGCACTCATTCGCAGATCATGGCATACAAATCAAAGGCTTAAGCCTTGATCTTGAGAAAATGCTTGAACGTAAGGATGCGGTCGTCAAGCAGAACAACGACGGCATCTCGTATCTGTTCAGGAAGAACAAGGTCGCGTTTTTTCACGGGCGCGGATCCTTCGTCGCGAGAGCGGACGATGGGTGCGAAATCGCTGTTTCTGAACCAGCGAACGAGACGATCGTCGGCAAGCATGTGATCGTCGCCACCGGCTCGAACCCGCGGCCGCTTCCCGGCGTCGCGTTCGATGAGCAGCGCATCTTGAGCAACGATGGCGCGCTGTCGATCGGCGCAGTGCCGAAGCGCCTCGGCGTCGTCGGAGCAGGCGTGATCGGGGTCGAGATGGGTTCGGTGTGGCGTCGTCTCGGCGCCGACGTGACCCTTCTCGAGGCGTTGCCGGCATTTCTCGGCGCCGTCGACCAACAGATCGCCAAGGAGGCGGCGAAGGCCTTCGATAAACAGGGCTTGAAGATTCAACTCGGCGTGAAGATTGACGCCGTCAAGCTCGAGAAGAAAGGCATCGTCGTTAGCTATGCGGACGCGAAGGGCGAGGCGCAGACATTGACGGTCGATGCGCTGATCGTATCGATAGGCCGTGTGCCGAATACCGACGGACTGAAAGCGGAAGCGATCGGCTTGAACCTCGACGAGCGCGGTTTCATCGCCGTCGATGACGAGTGCCGCACGAATGTGCCGAACGTATGGGCGATCGGTGATGTGGTGCGCGGGCCGATGCTGGCTCACAAGGCCGAGGAAGAGGGCGTGGCCGTCGCCGAGCGCATCGCTGGCCAGCACGGTCACGTCAACTTCAACACGATTCCGTGGGTCATTTACACGTCGCCCGAGATTGCATGGGTCGGGCAGAACGAACAGCAACTGAAAGGCGAGGGCCGCGCCTACAGAGCCGGAACGTTTCCCTTCATGGCCAATGGCCGCGCGCGCGCTTTGGGTGATACCACCGGCATGGTCAAGTTCCTGGCCGATGCAAACACCGACGAAATCCTCGGCGTGCATATCGTCGGGCCACTCGCCTCGGAGTTAATCGCCGAAGCGGTGGTCGCGATGGAGTTTCGCGCCTCGAGCGAGGATATCGCTCGCATCTGCCACGCGCATCCGTCGCTCGCGGAGGCGACCAGAGAAGCGGCGTTGGCCGTGGACAAGCGGGCACTGAATTTCTAGTGTCCTTCCGCACGCATCTTGACGCTGCGCTCGCGCACCGCCGCTATACGCTCGACTCGTCGCAGCGGGCCGCGGCCGGCCGCCTGCAGCAACTGTATGAGGATTGCGTCGACTACAAGGCGCAGCGCTCGAATGCCCTAAAAAAGCTGCTTACGCGTCCGCCGGTTCCGCGCGGCGTTTATCTGTGGGGCGGAGTCGGCCGCGGCAAGAGTTTCTTGATGGATGCGTTCTTCGCCGCAGTGCCGATCATTCGCAAGACACGCGTGCATTTTCACGAGTTCATGCGCAGCGTGCATCGCGAACTCGATGATCTGAAGGGCATCGAAAATCCGCTCGATGAAGTAGCGCAGCACATCGCGTCGCGCTACCGATTGATATGCTTCGACGAGTTTCACGTCTCGGATATCGCCGATGCGATGATCCTGCACCGGCTGCTCGCCGCGCTCTTTGACTTGAATGTCGGGTTTGTAATGACGTCGAACTATCCGCCCGATGGGTTGTATCCCGACGGCTTGCATCGTGAACGGATCCTGCCTGCAATCGGACTGCTAAACGAGCGGCTCGATGTGCTGCAGATCGACGCCGGCATCGATTACCGAAGGCGCGTGATGCTGCGCATCGATGCATACGTGACGCCGGGAGGGGTTGCCGGCGACACAGCGCTGCAAGCAGCGTTCGAGCGCATCGCCGAAGCCGACGACGACGATCCCGTGCTTAATATCGAGGCGCGTCAGATTCGGGCGCGACGCCGTGCGGGCGGCGTTGTCTGGTTCGACTTCGCCGTGCTGTGCGGCGGTCCACGTTCGCAGAACGACTACCTCGAGATTGCAGCGCAATTTCATACCGTGCTGCTGTCCAACATTCCCAGCATGGGCGCCGGCAGAGCCTCCGAGGCGCGGCGCTTTACGTGGCTGGTCGATGTGCTGTACGACCATCGAGTCAAGTTGATCGCTTCGGCTGATACGCCGCCGGAGCACCTGTACGTTGAGGGCGCGCTGAAGAACGAATTCGTGCGCACGGTGTCTCGCTTGCATGAAATGCAATCACGCGAGTACCTGGAGGCGCCGCGACGCGATGTCGTTGTGCGCGTGTAGCGTCATCCATCCAATGGGCGGTTGCGTTGAGCGGGCGATGACGCATTTCTTGCTAGCTGGGTTGCTCGTGACGCTGCCGGCGGCAGCCAGTGCATTTAACGCTCGTTATCCGGCCGGAAGCATCCGCGACGCAGAACAGGCGCGGACGGCACTAAAGGATGCCGACGCCGAGATGGCGCGTATCGAGCAGAACGCCAAGTCCAGTGACGCGGCGTGTTACCGCGGATTTTTCGTCAACTCGTGCCGCGATAAGGTGCGGCGCGAAAAGCAGCTGGCGGAACGCGAAGTCGATCAGGTGCGCCTGGAAGCACGCGAATTGCAGCGCCGGATCGACGCCGAGCAGGTTGCCAAACGTCGCGAGGAAGCGGACAAGGCGCGTGCTGCCGAGGAATTGCAGCGTCCGCAAAAGGAACAGGCAGCGCGCGACGCCGATGAGAAGCGTGCCGCGGAGCTGAAGCGGCGCGGCGCAGCTGACGGGGCGCCACGGGCTCAGACACCCAGTAACGCGCAGGACCAGCAACGTCCGGCGCAGCCCAGGCTCAGCGAGCAGGAGCGCGCCGAAAACGTGCGCGAGTTTCAGCAAAAACAGGCGCAAGCCGAGAAGCACGCGCAGGAAAAAGAGGCTGAACGCAAGAAGAACGAGGAGCGGCGCGCCGAACAGCGCAAGCAGCTTGAGCAGCGTGAAGCGGAGCGCGAAGCGATACGCAAGAAAGCCGCCGAGACGGCGCAGAAATCCTAGCCGCGGGACTTGGGCGGCGGTTCGAGCTTCACTATCGCCAGCGAGAGGTTGTCGCCACGGCCCTCTGAGCGCTCGCGCGCGAGCGCCATCATTTCCTCCGATGCATCACGCGGCGACAAATCGTTTAGCAGGTGTGACAGCTCATCTTCTTCGAAGTACGCCCACATCCCGTCACTGGCGAGCAGGAACACGTCGCCCACCCGCAGCCGGTGATCCTCGCCGATGATGACCTTGGGCTTCTTGTTGATGCCGAGCGCGCTGACGAGAATATTCTTGTAGCGCTGCGCCGCTATTTCGGCGTCTTCATTCCGGCCCTCTTCACGCAGCTGCTGAGCGTACGTGTGATCCTCGGTTTGATGAATCAACTTGCCGCCACGAAAGAAGTACAACCGGCTGTCTCCAGCGTGTGCCCAGATCGCGTACTGCTGCTTGATGATCAGTGCGCACACGGTCGAGTGCGGCTCTTTTTCGCTCGAAATAGCAGTGAGGCGAATGACGGTATGTGCCTCGGCCGCCAGGTGCAGCAACATTTCGCGAAAGGTCGAGTCGTGCTCCGACATATCGTGAAACAGGCTTTCTGCCGTAGAAATGACCTGATCGGCCGCCTGTCGGCCGCCGGTGCGGCCGCCCATACCATCAGCCACAATGGCAAGCATCGCGCCGGGGTTCCGGTCGCTGGTGATTATGGCTACCCGGTCTTGCTGCTCGTGGCGATCGCCGATGTGGGTGGCGACGCAAGCGTTGACTTTGAAGCTTGACACACGCGATGTTAGGTTCGTTTCGATCAGTCTATCATCGGTCTTCACGCGCGCTTGATAGCGGCGGTGACGGCGCGTCTTTCGGGCTTACTTCGATCGTTTGCCCTCTGGCCTGATGATTGCACGACGATGGATCAGATGGATCAGGAAGAAATAAAGCGGCGCATTATCGAGCTGCAGATCGAGCATCGCGATCTAGATGCGGCCATCGACCGGCTTGGGGCGCAGTTGATTATCGATGACCTGGCGCTACGGCGCATGAAGAAACGCAAACTGCAGATCAAAGACACGCTGACGCGACTCGAAATGCGTCTGGTTCCCGATATTCCCGCGTGACGCCGGCCGCTGCAGCGCTGCGCTCGGACGTTCGCGAGCGAATCGTCGCTGCGTTTGCGGCCAACGGCGTATTGTCGCGCGCGGTACCGGGGTTCGTTGCGCGCGCGTCGCAAGCCGACATGGCCGCCGCGGTCTACGACACGATCGACGATGGCGGTACCTTGATCGCCGAAGCCGGTACCGGCACCGGCAAGACGTTTGCGTATCTGGTCCCAGCGTTGCTAGCAGGCGGCAAGGTATTGATCTCGACTGGTACCAAGCCGCTGCAGGATCAACTGTTTCGCAAGGATCTGCCGGCGGTGCTCGATGCGTTGCGCATTAACGCCGCAACCGCGTTGCTCAAGGGACGCGCGAATTACGTGTGCCTGCACCGAATGGCGCGCGCGGAGGCCGAAGGATTGCTGCCGACGCGCGAAGATGTCGGGCATTTGCGCTCGGTGCTGCGCTTTGCCGCCACCACATCAACCGGCGACCGCGCCGAACTCGGCAGCGTGCCTGAAAACGCCGCGATCTGGCCGCTGGTGACATCAACGCGCGACAACTGTCTTGGCGCCGAGTGCCCACGCTTTGCCGAATGCTTCGTTTACAAGGCAAGGCGTGAGGCTCAGGCAGCCGACATCGTTGTCGTCAATCACCACTTGTTCATGGCGGACCTTGCGTTTCGCGACGACTCAATTCGCGATTTTCTGCCGACCGTCGATACGGTGATCCTGGACGAAGCGCATCAGTTGCCGTCGATCGCCGCGGATTTTTTTGGCGCTTCGCTTTCGCTGGCACAGTTGCTCGAAGCTGGTCGTGATGCGCGGGCGCTCGGTCTGGCGCGCGCGCCCGACGGCGCTTCATGGACAGCGTTGACGGGCCGGTTTGAACAAGCGGTGCGCGATCTGCGGCTTGCGCTCGCCGCCGTCGGGCTTGCTGCGGGTTCGCGTACGCCGCTCGATCGAATCGAGCGGCGCGGCGATCTGCGGCCGTCGTTCGATGATCTCGACGCTGCCGGGGCGGAGCTTGCGCGTGCGCTCGAAATCAATCGTGGGCGCGACGCCGAGCTCGATCTGTTGGTTGCGCGAGTCGCGGAGCTGCGACGCCAACTGGCGGACTGGGCAAATGCGCTCGCAAAACCAGGCGAACAAGACGATGATGAAGCCGCGCGATGACTCACTCGCGGACAGCGCGCCATCAGTGCGCTGGATTTCGGTATCAGCCCACGGCGCACAGTTCAATCAGACTCCACTCGCGCCGGGCCAGGCGCTTGCGCGCGCACGCGAGGCGCAGCCGCAAGCCTGGATCTTGACTTCAGCCACCCTGACAGCGGCAGGACGATTCGATCACTATCTGGCCGAGGTGGGAATCGCAGGCGCAACCACGGCACGCTGGAGCAGCCCATTCGATTTTCCGCAACAGGCACTGCTGTATCTGCCGCAGTCGCTGCCGTCGCCGTACGATGATCGATTCGCGGAGCGAGTCGCGGAAGCGGCATGGCCACTTGTCCGCGCCAACGGCGGCCGCGCATTCATTCTGTGCACGACGCTGCGTGCACTGGACAGGGTGGCGGAACGCCTGCGGCAGCTGATGGCGCTTGATGATCAGCGCCTGCCGTTGCTCGTTCAGGGCGCCAGCACGCGGCGCGCGCTGATCGACGCTTTTCGCAGCTCAGGCAATGCCGTGCTCGTCGGCAGCATCAGCTTCTGGGAGGGTATCGACATTCGCGGCGACGCGCTGTCACTGGTGGTGATCGACAAGCTGCCGTTTGCTCCGCCGGACGATCCGGTGGTTGAGGCGAAGATTCGTTACCTGCGCAGGATCGGGCGCAATCCGTTTGGCGAGTATCAGTTGCCGGAGGCCATCATGCTGATGAAGCAGGGCGTTGGTCGCTTGATTCGCGACGAAACCGATCGCGGCGTTCTGATGATTCTGGATGAGCGCGTGCTGACCAAGCCGTATGGGAAGGTCGTCCTGTCGAGCCTGCCACCGTTCGCGCGCACACGCAGCGAAGCTGAAGCCGTCGAGTTCCTGACGCGTCGCGGTTGGCTAGCGCCGCGGCTCGAATCTGACGGGCTCGGGGCCGCGACTCTTCGCCCGTATCACCACGGTGCCGGCGAGCTTGTCATGCCAACCCTGCTTCCTGCTGTCGAACGCCACCCAGATCAGGCCCGATGAACAGTGGAATCATCGACACGTAGTACCCAAGATAGCGCCCGATCGCTTGACCCGTCGAAAGTGTGTCGCCGGTCGTAGCATCCACAACCCGCAGCGACAGCGCCATTTTTCCCGGCGTGGCCTGTCGATACAGCCAGAAGACAATGACCGCGACTGCCGGCGCGACCCACGTAATCAGAAAGTCGGCAGGCCCGGCAATGAACGCCGTTTCCTCGCCAAAGTAGCCCGGTCCGTAAATCCACAGAAGAAGTGGAAGCGTGATCGCGATGACAGCACCGAGTCGATTAGCGCCGCGCCGACACGTATCCAGAATCCTGCGTATTCCACGTCATCAGGCTGCATGGCTCAGTTGCCCGTCCACAATCTGCGCGGCAGACGTGTACGGATGCTCCTCGTGTTTATTCGGTGCGAGTAAGTGTATGACGCAATAACCGCGAATTTTGATTTTGAGGTAGTCCGAAATTAGCGAGCGGTGGCATTGCCACCACACGGCTTCGGAGCACATCAGCGCGACACGACCGTCTTCGGCTAGAGCGGTCACACGCTGATGCGTCGACGGGTGTGGGCGTCACGCCTAAAGGCGGTTTGCCCGCTTGCGACTTCTCGTGCCATCAGCGGGCTGGGCGGCTAATCGGCTCGCTCGGCGCGGTGCTGCGATTGTCAGCTCGCTGTCACGCCGCACCTCGCTTCGTAGCCACGCGACGAACGCCTGCACGGCATCGTTCCCGCCGCCGTCGCGCTTGAGAACGATGAAGAAGCTACTGAGGTGCACCGCCATGTCGAGGCCGAAAGGAGCGCACAGAACCCCGTCGCGGAGGTAATTATTCAGATGCGGCCGCGCGCCCATTGCGACGCCGCTGCCCTCGATTGCCGCTGGGATCACCTGATCGTAATGCGAAAAAAACCGCAGCGTGCTCGCTGGCTCAACTGGGGGAATCTTCATCGCGTTGAACCACACGTCCCATTCGGACCACGGGCGCCCGTCGCGGATGGTCTCGAAATCGAGCCGCACGTGGTATGCAAGATCGACGGGATTCCGAAGCGGGTGCGCTCCATCGCGTGCGAGTGCCGGTGAACAGACCGGGAAGATGTCAACATCGAACAGGCGCTCGCTGTTTGGCGTATCACCCCCGCGAGGCACAGGCTGTATCGCAATGTCCAACTGCTCGCGTTCGAGATCGGGCTTGTCATTGCTCGCGGTGATGCGCACCTCAAGACCGGGATGCTTATGGTAGAACCGCGGCAGCCGCGGCACGAGCCAGAGCGATGCGAGCGCGGTGGTGGTCGTGACTGCCAGAAGCTTCTTAGACTCGGTGATCCGATCTGCAGCCGCATCGAGCAGCGCGAGCGCATCGTCTGTTGCGCGGTACAGCTCTTCGCCGGCACGTGTCAGCTGTAGCGCGCGGTGAGCGCGGCGAAAGAGCGGCGTTCCGATCTGCGCTTCGAGCGTCTTGATCTCGCGACTGATCGCCGATTGTGTGACGAAGAGTTCCTGCGCCGCGCGCGTAAAACTCAAATGCCGCGCAGCCATGCGGAACCCCCGGAGCAGATCGAGCGACAACCGCGGCGACCGGCGCTTAGCCATTCCTTGGCTCGAGCTGGCGCGAAGATCCGCGCCTACTTTCGCCCGCGCAAATACTTGCTCTCTGGATAGTTGAGCGCGAGCACGCGCTCCGCGTCGGCCTGCAGGTCCTTCATCTGCAGCGCTTCATAAGAGCGCGCGATGATCGATAGCGCTTCCTCGGTCGCGGGCGTGCGCTGAAAATCGCGCACGACGGTTTGTGCGCGCTGGATCGCCGCCAGGTACGCTTTGCGCGTGAAGTAGTAGCGCGCGACGTTGACCTCGGCCTGCCCCTGAGAATTTGCCAGATACGTCATACGTGCGCGCGCATCGGCCGCATACTTGCTGTCGGGATAGCGCGTCACCAAGTCCTTAAACGCATCGAACCCTTCGCGCGCCGCCTTCGCATCGCGCTCGGAAAGGTCCTGCCCCAGGAAGCGGCCCAGGAACCCCAACTCTTCGGCGAACGACGCGAGGCCTTTTAAGTAGTACATGTAATCGACGTTCGGGTGATTCGGATACTGGCGAATGAAGCGGTCGGCCGCCTGAATTGCCTGCGCACTCTCACCTTCCTTGTAATAGGTGTAGGCGGTCTCCATCAGTGCCTGCTGTGCGTGCCGGCCGAACGGATAGCGCGACTCAAGCTTTTGATACAGCTCGCGCGATTTCTTCCAGCTACCGTTGTTCAGCTCCGAGCGCGCCTCTGAGTACAGCTTGTCGGCGTCCCACTTTGACGTTGGATCGCCGCCTCCGATGCCAAGCCAGCCGCAGCCGCCAAACGCGGCAGCTGCCAATGCCATCGTCAACGTGGCGACGACGTGCGCAATGCGGTGCGGCCAGTGTGTTTTCATCGGGATTCCAACCTGTCTTGCGAGTGCGTCGCAGTATATCGTTCGCGGCATGACGATCTTGTATTCGGAAGACGCCGATGAAGCGGTGGGCGGCGCGCCGAGTTTGAAGCTCAGCGTCGACGATGACTACGCTGGCGAGCGCTTGGACAAGGCTCTTGCGCAGTTGATTCCGGATGTTTCGCGCAGCCGACTACAGCAGTGGATCAATGCCGGCGCGGTGCGTGTGAACGGCGCGATCGTCAGGGCGCGCCACGCTCTGGCGTTCGGCGACGTGATCGAGCTCGAGCCGCAGCCTGCGCCCGACGCGGCGGCCTACGCGCCAGAGTCGATGCCGCTCGATATTGTCTTTGAAGATGAATCGCTATTGATCGTTAACAAACCGCCGGGGTTGGTGGTGCACCCGGCCGCTGGCAACTGGTCCGGAACGTTGTTAAACGGGCTGCTCGCTTATGCGCCCGCGCTCGCTGAGCTCCCGCGTGCAGGCATCGTGCACCGGCTCGACGCCGATACATCGGGCTTGATGGTGGTCGCGAAGACGCTGGCTGCGCACACAGACTTGGTTCGCCAGTTGGGCAGCCGCACGGCGACGCGCGAGTACTGGGCAGTGGTTCTCGGCGCAACGCCGCAACGCGGCGTCGTCGATGCTGCGATTGGCCGCGATCCGCGCAACCCGCTGCGCTTCAAGGTGAGCACAGCAGCATCGGCGAAGCCCGCACGCACGCAGTACGCTCGCATCGATTCGAAGCGCGAGCGACAGGCGGCGCCGATATCTCATGGCTTGCCTGCCGGCTCGAAACCGGTCGCACACATCAAATTCGTGTGCACCTCGAACACCTCGGGCATCCGATCATCGGCGATCCGATCTATCGGCGACGACTACCGCCGCGCGATGAACGCGCGGGCGGCTGGAAGGCATTCAATCGGCAAGCGTTGCATGCTTGCCGGTTAAGCCTCGACCATCCGGTCACTCAACGGCAGCAGACGTGGTTTCGTGCCCCTGCGGCGGACCTGGCCGAACTGATGAGCGAGCTGGGCTTCGGCCCGCTCGATGCTGCGAGCAGCGCGTTCGATCGACCGTGAACGACTGGATTACGCCCGATTGGCCCGTCCCCACTAGCGTGCGTGCGTTGATCACGACTCGCACGGGCGGCGTATCGCAGGGGCCGTACGGCGTGCCCTCGCACGGGCGCGGTGGCATGAACATCGGGCTCGCCAGCGGTGATGCCCCTGCGCATGTCACCGCCAATAGAGGTTTGCTGCGGGAGACCTTGCCCGCCGAGCCACGTTGGCTGAATCAGGTGCACGGCGCCAAGGTGATCGACGCGGCGCAGGTCGATGCCAGCAATGCCGAAACCGCCGACGCTTCGTTTACCGACGTGCCGAATGTCGTCTGTGTGGTGTCTGTCGCCGATTGCATGCCGGTGTTGCTCGCCGACACAGCGGGCCGTTGCGTCGGTGTTGCACACGCCGGCTGGCGTGGTCTCGCATCCGGCGTCGTACAGGCGACCGTGCAGGCGATACGTAAGCGTCTTGGGAACGTCGACGCCGAATTGCTGGCCTACCTGGGGCCAGCGATCGGCCCGCTGCATTTTGAAGTCGGCAATGAAGTGCTCGATGCGATGCGCGTAGGCTTGCCCGACGCCGAGCGGGCCTTTGCACCACGCTCGCACGGCAAGTATCTGGCCGACTTGTTCGAGCTCGGACGCCAGGCGCTTGGCCGCGCCGGTGTCGAGCGCGTCTACGGCGGCCATCACTGCACGTTCAGCGATCCGGCCCGGTTTTACAGTTTCCGGCGCGACCGGATCACGGGACGCCATGCCGCGCTTATCTGGCGCGTTTGATTATCATCGACGGACTGCGGAGAATCGGCGCCAGGGAGAACGAGCGATGGCAACGACCAGTGTGACAGCATCAACCCGCCCATCAACCCGCCGCCGGGCTCGCAAGAAGGCGACGCCGGCTCGCCGCGTCGATCCCCCGCGGATGGGCGTCTTGCCCCCACCGGCAGCTTCAAATGCCGAGCCGGGCTCGATGTCGGCGCCCTACGTATTGCCGCCTTCGGCGGGGCAGCTAATGCAGCTGCAGCAGGACTATCTGACTCGATTCGCAGCTCTGTGGACCGACTTCTTTCAGCATCCCGACAAGTCATCCGAGCCGATCGAGGATTCGCGCTTTTCCGACCCTGCGTGGCAGAGCAATTCGCTCGCGTCTTTCTACGCGCGCGCGTACCTGCTGAATTCGGATTTCATGAATCGCCTGGCGGAGGCTGTGACAGCCGACCGCAAGACTAAGCAGCGCGTCAAGTTTGCGGTGTCGCAGTGGGTCGATGCGACCTCGCCGTCCAATTTCCTGGCGACCAATCCGAAGGCGCAGCAGACGCTGGTCGAATCGCGCGGCGAAAGCTTGAAGGTGGGGCTCGACAATTTGCTGAAGGATCTGCAGCGCGGCCGCATCACGCAGACCGATGAGACCGCGTTCGAAGTCGGCCGCAATGTCGCCACCACGGAAGGCGCGGTCGTGTTCGAAAACGCGCTGTTTCAGCTGCTCCAATACAAGCCGCTGACTGCGAAGGTATACGCGCGCCCGTTCGTGCTAGTGCCACCGTGCATCAACAAGTACTACATTCTTGATCTGCAGCCGGAGAATTCGTTTGTCCGGCACGCGGTGACAAGCGGTCACACGGTGTACGTCGTGTCGTGGAAAAACCCGCATCAGCCCGAAGCAAGACTGACGTGGGACGACTATCTGGAGCAGGGCGCGATAGAGGCTTTACATGTCGCGCAGCAGATAAGCGGGCAGAGACAGGTCAATGCGCTGGGTTTCTGCGTCGGTGGCACGATTCTGGCGACCGCGCTGGCGGTGATGCAGGCGCGGGGCGAAACGCCGCTCGCCAGCATGACGTTGATGACAGCGTTGCTCGATTTTGAAGACCCGGGCTTGCTCGATGTGTTTATCGACGAGCATCAGGTGCGCTTGCGCGAGCAAACCTTGGGCAGGGGCGGTCTGATGCCGGGACGCGAACTGGCAATCACGTTCAATAACCTGCGCTCCAACGATCTGGTCTGGAACTACGTCGTTAACAACTACTTGCAAGGCAAGCAGCCGCCTGCCTTCGATCTGCTCTACTGGAACGGCGACAGCACCAACTTGCCGGGCCCGATGTACGCCTGGTATCTGCGCAACATGTATCTGGAGAACAACCTGCGCGTTCCGGGCAAGCTCGTTTGTTGCGGTGAGCGAATCGATCTGAGTTCGCTCAACGTGCCGACGTATGTGTTTGCGGCACGCGAGGACCATATCGTGCCGTGGAAGGCCGCGTATGCGTCGGCGCGATTGCTTCCTGGTGCCAAGGGCGCCGCCGGGAAAAACGGCCTGCGCTTCGTACTCGGCGCGAGCGGCCACATTGCAGGCAGCATCAATCCGCCATCGAAGAACAAGCGCAGCTACTGGATCGGAGCCGACAGCAAGCTGCCCGATGATCCCGAAGCGTGGCTCAGTACCGCGGTCGAGCAGCCCGGTAGCTGGTGGACCGATTGGGCCAAATGGCTCGCCCAGTTTGGCGGCGCGCAAAAGGCCGCATCAAAGAATTACGGGAATGGGAAGTACAAGGTGATCGAGCCTGCACCGGGTCGCTATGTGCAGGAAAAAGCTTAGGAGAGCTCAGTAAATGGCAAGTGCAGTGATTGTTTCAGCAGCCCGTACGCCGATCGGCAAGTTTGGCGGTTCGTTGGCAAAAATTCCCGCGTCCGATCTCGGCGCGCTGGTGATCAAGGAAGTTCTGAAACGCGGTGGTGTCAAACCGGAGCAGGTCGATGAAGTCATCATGGGCCAGGTGTTGACAGCAGGTGTCGGGCAGAACGCAGCGCGTCAGGCCTCGATCAAGGCCGGATTACCGGTGGCGGTTCCCGCAACGACCGTCAACAAGGTGTGCGGCTCGGGGCTAAAGGCCGTGATGCTCGCGGCGCAAGCCATTGCCAACGGCGACGCCGAGATTGTCGTTGCCGGCGGTCAGGAAAACATGAGCGCGTCGCCGCACGTAATGCAGGGCTCGCGCGACGGGTACCGAATGGGCGATGCCAAGATCGTCGACAGCATGATCGTCGATGGCCTATGGGACGTCTACAACCAGTATCACATGGGCATAACCGCAGAGAACGTTGCCAAGGAGCACAACGTCGATCGCGCAACGCAAGACAAATTCGCGCTGGCATCGCAACAGAAAGCGGCTGCTGCGCAAGACGCCGGCCGTTTCGCTGAAGAGATTGTCGCCGTGCCGATTCCGCAAAGGAAGGGCGATCCGATCGCGTTCGATACCGACGAGTTCGTCAATCGGAAGACCAGCGCAGAAGCGTTATCCGGATTGAAGCCCGCGTTCGACAAACAGGGCAGTGTGACTGCCGGCAACGCCTCGGGTCTTAACGATGGCGCCGCGGCGCTGCTGGTGATGTCGGAAGCGAAAGCGAAAGAACTTGGACTCAAGCCGCTGGCGAAAATCAAGGCGTTTGCATCGGTCGGTGTCGATCCGAAGATCATGGGAATGGGTCCGGCACCTGCATCGCGCAAGGCACTGAAGAAAGCAGGCTGGACAGCGGATGAAGTCGATCTGATGGAAATAAATGAAGCGTTTGCCGCTCAGGCGTGTGCGGTCAACAAGGACATGGGCTGGAATACCGAAAAGATCAACGTCAACGGCGGCGCCATTGCACTCGGTCATCCGATCGGAGCATCGGGCGCGCGCATTCTGGTCACGCTGCTGCACGAGATGAAGCGGCGCGAAGCGAAGAAGGGCTTGGCTGCGCTGTGCATCGGCGGCGGCATGGGCGTGGCACTCGCGGTCGAGCGCTAAGCCGATCGTTCCGGATCTTCGCGCCGCGGGTCGTACCACAGTCCCATCTGGTCGCGGCGCTCGATCATCTTGCGCCCGCTTAGCGCAAATCGACCCATGATGCCCAGGATTTCGCGGGCAGAGTAGGTTCGTAGCTTTCGCCCTGAGGTCAATACAGCTTCGCGCAGGATCACAAAGCGACCGATCCGCTTCAGCGCAATGCTGAGCGCGATCTCTTCTGCACCGAAGAGCCGCTCGTCAAATCCACCCACAGCTTCGAATGCCGTACGCGTGCAGAAGACATAACAGCCGGCAGCCAAGCGCAGCAATCGCATGACACCTGTCAGCAGCGGAAGTATCGCCCTTGCGTAAAGCGGAATACGGCCGTCCAAGCGCACGCTTGCGCCACCGCCGATTGCACCGCTCACGACGAGGTCAATGGTGCCAAGAAGCACGTCCCGGTTGATCAACGTATCGGCGTCGACGAACACCAATACGTCACCCCGGGCTGCGCGTGCGCCCGAATTGCGCGTGGCGGAAATCTGGCGATGCCGCACCGACACCACGCGTGCGCCGAACTCGGTCGCGACCTGCGCGGTCCGATCAGTCGATGTGTCATCGGCCACGATGACTTCGTACTCGATACCACACTCGGCCGCTGCCTGGTGTATTGCCTGCAATGTCGCAGGCAGTAACCGCTCTTCGTTGTGTGCCGGCACAACGAAGGACAAGAAGGTCGGTTTCATCAGGCGTGCGCGGAAATTCACGGAAGGTTGAGGTAGTCATAGGGTGGCAGCCCGGACGCTTTCTCGATTCACTCGTCCGCGCTGCTAATGGTGTCTAATTACAGAAAACAGCAGGAGACACACATGGCAAAACTGGCATACGTCACCGGAGGCATGGGCGGCATCGGCACCGCAATCTGCCGCAAGTTTCACGACGCGGGATACAAAGTGATCGCCGGCTGTGGCCCGACGCGTGACTACGGTAAGTGGCTGGCCGAGCAGAAGGCCGCTGGCTACAACTTCTCGGCCTCGGTGGGCAATGTCTCAGACTGGGACTCGACCAAGCAGGCGTTCGACAAGATCAAATCCGAGCATGGCGCGGTCGACATCCTCGTAAATAACGCCGGCATCACGCGCGACGGCGTATTCCGCAAGATGTCACTTGAGGACTGGCGCGCGGTGATGGACACCAATTTGAACAGCATGTTTAACGTCACCAAGCAGGTGATCGACGGCATGCTCGACAAAGGCTGGGGCCGCATCATCAACATCTCTTCGGTCAACGGCGAGAAAGGTCAGTTCGGTCAGACCAACTACTCGGCAGCCAAGGCTGGCATGCACGGCTTCACAATGGCACTCGCACAGGAAGTCGCCAATAAAGGTGTGACCGTCAACACGGTAGCGCCCGGCTACATTGCCACCGACATGGTGATGGCGGTGCGCGAGGACGTGCGCGAGAAGATCATCCAGACGATTCCGGTCAAGCGCTTCGGAAAGGCCGAGGAGATCGGATCGATCTGCGCCTGGCTGACAAGCGATGACGCGGGATTTACTACCGGCGCCGAGTTCTCATGCAACGGCGGGTTGCATATGGGGTGAGGCTAGGGATAAACGCGCAAGCTTCAGTAGCGAGCGCGCGAACCGCGTGCGCGCGCAAGCGGTGGAGGTTATTGGGAATCGCTGTTCGCGTCCGTACGACCTTCGTTCAAAAGCCATTTCTCGGCGTCCTGCACGCTTGAGAAAACAGACACCGGCAGGCCGCGGTTCACCGCGACAGTCTCGGCGAAATGCATCGAATCACCGTCCGCATTGACGTCGACATAGGCAAGCGCTTCAAACATCCCGCGCGCGCTACCGCTTCTCTCCGACGCGATCTTGAATACATCGATCAACTCAAGTCGCGGCCCCTCGAGACGTTCCTCCAGCAGCAGCCTGCTGCAGCCGCGCGCTATGCACTCCGCCTGGAGCTCCTTTAGATACCGCTCCACGTTCTCCGGGCTATTCCGGCCGGTCACGATGGCATGCAGGTACGTAGGCCTCTGGTGAATTGCCAACTTGTAGGTCATGAACGGTCAACTGCTCGCGATTGTCATCTGGTACGCGCCCCTGGCGATTCTCACAGAACATGGCGCGCTGCGCTGCGGCATTTATTGGATAGAATCTGCCGATCCGCTGAAAGAGCAAGGCAAGACATGGCAACTTCTGTTCGCCTGATCAAGAAGTATCCGAATCGCCGGCTGTATGACACCCAGACGAGCACCTACATCACGCTGGCCGACGTGAAGCAGCTCGTTCTCGAGCACGAAGACTTTCAGGTGATCGATGCGAAGTCGAACGAGGATCTGACACGGCAAATATTGCTGCAGATCATTCTGGAGGAGGAATCCGGCGGCCTTCCGATGTTTTCGGCGCCAATGCTCGCGCACGTCATTCGCTTCTACGGCAACGCGATGCAGGGAATGATGGGTTCGTACCTGGAGAAGAACATTCAGGCATTTATCGACATTCAGGGCAAACTCCAGGAACAGAGCAAGGCGTTTTACGAAACCAACAAGATCGGCCCGGAAATGTGGGCGCAGTTTGTCAACATGCAGGCGCCGATGATCCAATCGATGATGTCGAATTACATCGAGCAATCCAAGAACCTATTCGTGCAGATGCAGGAGAACATGCAGAATCAGGCTCGCTCGATGTTCAGCGGCTATCCGGGCTTCCCAGGCGAGAAGAAGTAGGTGTTGTGTGCCTTCGGTTGGCTTTGTCTCTCTTGGCTGCCCCAAGGCACTGGTCGATTCCGAGCTGATCATCACGCAGCTGCGGGCCGAGGGCTATGCCACGAGCCCAACGTACTCCGATGCTGATCTGGTGATTGTCAACACCTGCGGCTTCATTGACGCCGCAGTGCAGGAGTCGCTGGACGCAATCGGTGAAGCGCTTGCCGAGAATGGCAAGGTCATCGTCACCGGATGCCTGGGCGCGAAAAAAGACGGCGCGGACAATCTCGTCGCCAAGGTGCATCCCAAGGTTCTCGCGGTAACCGGCCCGCACGCCGCGGGTGAAGTGCTCGACCATGTGCATCGGCATCTGCCCAAGCCACACGATCCCTACACCGATCTGGTGCCGCCGGCGGGCATCAAGCTGACACCGCGCCATTATGCGTATTTGAAAATCTCCGAGGGCTGCAATCACCGCTGCAGCTTCTGCATCATTCCATCGATGCGCGGCGATCTGGTGTCGCGCCCGATCGGCGACGTGCTGCGCGAGGCCGAGAATCTGCTGAAACAGGGCGTGCGCGAGTTGCTGGTGATTTCGCAGGACACCAGCGCTTATGGCGTCGATGTCAAATACAAGCTCGGCTTCGTCGGCGGTCGTGCGGTGCGCACCCGCATGAATGAGATGGTCGGCGAACTTGGCCGGCTCGCGCGGTCGCATGATGCGTGGGTTCGGTTGCACTATGTGTATCCATATCCGCATGTCGATGCGATCGTTCCACTGATGGCCGACCGCCAGGTGCTGCCGTACCTCGACGTGCCGTTTCAGCATGCGCATCCGCGTGTGCTGAAGGCGATGAAGCGGCCCGCGTCCGGCGAGAAGAACATCGAGCGAATTCGCGCGTGGCGCGAAATCTGCCCGGACATCACGATTCGTTCGACATTTATCGCCGGATTCCCCGGCGAGACCGAAGCCGAGTTCGACTACCTACTGGATTTTCTGCGCGAAGCCGAACTCGATCGCGTCGGTTGCTTTGCTTATTCGCCGGTCGATGGTGCGGCGGCAAACGCACTGCCGGATCACTTGCCCGACGATGTTCGCGAAGAGCGGCGCGCGCGTCTGATGCACCTGCAGCAACAAATTTCGGCGCAACGCCTGCAACGCAAGGTCGGCACCGTGCAGCGCGTGCTGATCGACGAGGTTGGTCCGACAGTCGCAACCGGTCGCACTGCCGCCGACGCACCGGAGATTGACGGCGTGGTCGAGATTGCGAAAGGCCGGCGCAAACTCAGTGTCGGTACGTTCGTCGACGTTCGCATCACTTCTGCCGCCGCGCATGATTTGCACGGTTCGTTCTTGTGACAGGTACACGTGACCATGCTGCGCCTTTCCGCCACCGTCTCCTTGTTGCTCTTGTTCGCGCCGCCCGCGTTCGCGCAAGTCAGCGCGACGATATTCGGTAGCTATTCGGTTAGCGAAGGCATCGAGAACCAAACCACCGGCGAGCGGGCCAATGTGAGTTCCGGTGCGGCGTTTGGCGTCGCCGCTGATTACGAACTGGATTCCGCGCGCCAGGTGCAACTGTTCTATGGCCAGCAGAGCACGAGGCTTGATCCCGGCGGCGGTCAGCCACGTTTCGACTTGGACGTACGCTATCTCCATCTGGGCGGCACTTACTTCTTTGAAGGCCCCATCGGCCACGGACCTTATGCCGTGGGCGGACTCGGCGCGACTCATTTCTCGCCGAGCTTGAACGGGCTGAGCAGCGAAACGAGTTTTTCGCTGAACATCGGTTTTGGCTACTTATGGCCATTGAGTAGCGCGATTGCCGTGCGGGTAGAGGCGCGGGCGTTTTTGACCGCGCTGAACAGCTCGAGCACTTTGTTTTGCTCGGGCGGTTGCGTTGTCTTGTTACGCGGTGATGGATTCGCGCAGGGCCAGGCAATGCTGGGGCTCACCGCAAGGTTTTAGGAAAGCGAGGTTGCAATGAGAGAAGTAGTCGTCGTCAGCGGTGTGCGCACGGCGATCGGAACGTTCGGGGGTAGCTTGAAGGATGTGCCGCCGACTCAGTTGGGTGCGATCGTCGTCGCGGAGGCGTTGAAGCGGGCGCAGGTGAAGGGCGACGAAGTGGGGCACGTCGTGTTCGGCCATGTCCTCAACACCGAGCCGAAAGATATGTATCTCGCGCGCGTGGCGGCGCTAAACGGCGGTGTGGCGCAAGGCACGCCTTGTCTGACGCTGAATCGCCTCTGCGGCAGTGGCTTGCAGGCGATCATCTCCGCCGCGCAATCGATCACGCTCGGCGATGCGGACATCGCCATTGGTGGGGGCGCCGAAAACATGTCGCGCGGGCCGTTCATTCTTCCGACCGGTCGCTGGGGCCAGCGCATGGGCGACTTCAAGACGATCGACATGATGGTCGGCGCGCTGCACGATCCATTTGACGTGATTCACATGGGCGTCACCGCAGAAAACGTTGCCGCCAAATGGGGCATCACTCGCGAACAGCAGGACAAACTTGCCGTCGAGAGCCATCGACGCGCGGCGGCCGCAACAAAAGAGGGCCGCTTCAAGAGCCAGATCGTGCCGGTCGAGGTGAAGGGCAAGAAGGGTGCGACGATGTTCGACACCGACGAGCATTTCCGCGACGGCGCGACGCTCGAAGACATGGCGAAACTGAAGCCGGTGTTCGCGAAGGAGAACGGGACGGTCACCGCAGGCAACGCGTCCGGCATCAACGATGGAGCAGCTGCGGTAGTGCTAATGGAACGCAGCGTGGCCGAAAAGCGCGGCCTCAAACCGATCGCGCGGCTGGTCAGCTATGGACACGCCGGCGTCGATCCGAAGTACATGGGAATCGGCCCCGTGCCGGCAACAAGAAAAGCGCTGGAGCGTGCGGGGTTGAAGGTCACCGATCTCGATGTGATCGAGGCCAACGAGGCATTTGCAGCACAAGCGTGCGCGGTGGCGAAGGATCTCGGCTTCCCGTCCGAAAAACTCAACCCGAACGGAAGCGGCATCTCGCTCGGCCATCCGATCGGCGCCACCGGCGCCATGATCACCGTCAAGGCGTTAAGCGAACTCGAGCGGATCGGCGGGCGCTACGCGCTGGCGACAATGTGCATCGGAGGCGGCCAGGGGATTGCGGCGGTGTTTGAACGCCTATAACCGTGCCGGGCATCGCGTTTGCAACGCATGCCGTAACTTAGCGCGCGGTTCAAGCATGGATGAAGCCTTTCGGTTTTTCTGAATCCCGCCGGCGGCTGCTGCTGGCAGCCGGCAGCGGTTTTTGCGCTGCGTTCGCTGCTGACGCCGGCGCCACAGCGGGCCCGGACACGCCCGAAGCCCGCTTGCGCGAACTGCTCAGTGACCGCCGTTCGCTTCGATTGTCGCGCGGCGACGAGAACGTGACCGCTACTTACTGGACGGCCGACGGCGGCTACAACCGCGACGAGTATCTGAACGTCTGCTGGATCATGCGCGATGTGCGGGCCAATCGCGTGTTCCCAATGAACCACGGTTTGCTCGACGTGTTGTGCGGCCTGCAGGCATGGCTGGCACGCACCGGAATCGATGCGCCGCTGCGTATTCACTCGGGCTTTCGAACGACGAAGACGAATCAGGCCACGGAAGGCGCGGTCCTTGACTCACGCCACATCGTCGGCCGCGCGGCGGATATCAGCGTGCCCGGAATTTCGAACCTCAAGCTCGCCGGCATGGCGGCCGTGCTGGGACACGGCGGCACCGGGCTATATCCGGGTCGCGGCTTCGTTCATGTCGACACGGGCGACGAGCGCATATGGATCGACCGTCCGCGCAAGAAGCCTGACTAGTGCGGCGCTGTCTGCTGATAGCCGTGCGCCTTCAACTGGGCGAGCTTCGCTGCATACAGGTCGCGGTCTTTACGGGTCACACTATTCTCCGCCGCGAGCGTTAAGTGCTTTCTGGCCGGTTCGATGTCTCCCAGCTTGTAGTTGGCAAGGGCAAGCCAGAAGTGGAACTCAGCATGGTAGTCGGCGCGGGCGACCTCCTTGGCGAAAAAGTCCCTCGCTGCCTTGAAATTTTCCTGCTCCATTGCCGCTAGGCCGAGGTCGAAGTAGTGAAACGGCGCGACAGGTTCGATCTGCGCAAGCCTGCGCTGCAGAGCCGCGGACTCCACCTCACGGCCCTGCCGGGTGAAAACCAGCGCCAGGTTAGAAATCGCGCGTGGATTCTCCGGTTCACGCTCGACCACGTAGGTAAAGACTTTTTCAGACTGAGCCAAGTCGCCGCGGCGCAGGTAGATGACGCCAAGCGTATTGTGCGAAGCAAGGTAATCTGGGCTCTGGACAATCGCCTCGCGCGCCCAGGCGTAAGCATCGTCGGACCGCCCCTCTACGAGCGCTTCGACTGCCTTGTTGTTCATGTACATGCCAACGATCGTTTCCTCCTGAATGCCGCGCGTGCGTAGTCCGCGTACTCTCTCTGGAGGCAGGAAATCGATGGTCAGTGACGCCCCCATGGTGCTGGTATCAAACATTTTCCTGTCGAGCGTCACGTTGACATGATCGCTGCGCACGAGGAGGCCGCCGCTGCGACTGAAGGTTTCCTCCGTAAAAGCGCTCTGATATCGGACATGCAAGCCGAGCTCTTTCGCAAACGCCGCCGTCATGATGACCAGCGAGAGGCAATTTCCGGCGCGAGCCTCAAACGCCTGCGAAGCATTGCGGGTCATGCTGGCGTCGTACTGCAGCTTTAGCTGATCCCTGTGGTAAAGCGCAGTGACCAGGCCTTGCTGGGGGCCCTGCGTGCGCAGCTGACTCGTGATCTCCGTCTTCAAATAGCGCTTCATCTCGTCGCTCAACGCAAACACGTCGGCGACGGCGATTCGCTCGGAGGGCGCGGAAAACAGGTCGTCCTTGAACAGGAACTCGGGTGGCTGTGTGCGCGGCTGCGGGCTGGCGCACGCGCCGAGCAGCACACAGAGAAGAGCTAACCAATTACGCATCCGGTCTCTCCTTCTTGTGCACTTGTACCTCACGAGGTGACAAAGCGCAACAAGCATATCGCGAGCGCCATTTTTGCGGTGCTCCAAGTTAGCCCCGGTTCGTTGCAAACCAGTTCAGCACGCCATCCAATCCGCTATGGGTCAGGGCAAATGTCGCTTGCCTCTGCACCACCGGCTTCGCGTGGTATGCGACTGAAATTCCGGCCAGCTTTAGCATCTTCAGATCATTCGCGCCATCGCCGAGCGCTATCGCCTTTGTGGTTGCGCAGCCAAGCTGCGCGCAAACATCGCGCAGCGCCTGCGCCTTGCCGTCGGCATCGACGATCTCGTGACCGTCGGGACCGGCGACACGGCCGCTGAGCTTGCCGTTGGCGATTTCGATCACGTTGGAGCGGATGTGGTCCAGCCCAAGGCGTTGCTGCAGCCGCTCGGTGAAGAACGTGAAGCCGCCCGATACCAGCAGTGTTTTCAGACCCGCCTTCTGCACTGCCTTGATCAGACGCTCGGCACCTGGATTCAATCGCAATTTGTCGTCGTAAACGCGTTGCAGTGCTGATTCATCGAGCCCGGCAAGCAGCGCGACCCGGCGACGCAGGCTCTCCTTGTAGTCGCCGACCTCACCACGCATCGCAGCCTCGGTAATCGCCGCTACCTCAGCTCCCTTGTCGGAAAGCTTTGCGAGCTCGTCGACGCACTCTATGTTTATCAGCGTCGAGTCCATGTCCATTGCCAGCACGCAAAAGTCTGACAGTGCAAGATGGGGATCGACGAAGGCGGCGTCGAGCTTCCAGAAGTCAGCCAGTCCATGGACTGCCTTGTGCGTCTCTGCATCGTCGGCGACGGCAGTGCAGCGCGCGGAATTCCCGCTGATCGTGATGCGCTCCGGCGCGCAAACTACCTTGAATGTATCGAGCGCTTCACGCGACAGCCCCGGGCCCTGGATCACGAGATCTTTCATCGCAGCTCGGACGGCAAAGCTCTGGCTAACCGATCACCTTGAACACTTCGCGCAGCCGCTGCAAGCGCGCGTCGAGGTTGGCGGTCTTCTCTTCGATGCGCAAACGCTCCGGACCCACAAGTCGCATCGTCTTCGAGCGCTGCAGCAGCTGAATCAGTTTTGCGGTATCGAACGGCGGCTCCGGGACGAACTGAACCACGATCGCATCAGCGGAGGCATCGATCTTCTTTACGCCCAGTTTTTCGGCTATCAAGCGCAGCCGGTGCGTCTCGATCAACGCCCTGGCGGCATCCGGCAGCCTGCCGTAACGGTCGACCAGTTCCTCCTGCCGCGCGATCAATTCGTCCTCGTCGTCGGCCGATGCGAGCTTCTTGTACATCGACAACCGCTGATGGACGTCGCTGACGTAGTCGGCTGGCAGCAGCGCAGGCACATGCAGGTTGATTTCGGTTACCGCCTGCAGCGGTGCCAGCAAGTCGGGCTCGCGGCCCGACCGCAAGGCGCGCACCGCAGCGTTCAACATCTGCGTGTACAAGTCGAAGCCGACTTCCTGCATATTCCCGCTTTGGCTTTCTCCGAGCACTTCGCCGGCGCCACGGATTTCCAGGTCGTGCATCGCCAAGTAGAACCCGCTACCTAGTTCTTCGAGGTTCTGGATCGCTTCGAGCCGCTTTTCAGCGTTCTTTGTGAGACCACCAGCATCGGGCACCATCAGATAGGCGTACGCCTGATGGTGCGAACGGCCGACTCTGCCGCGCAACTGATGCAGCTGCGCCAGTCCGAACTTATCGGAGCGATGAATGATGATCGTGTTGGCGGTTGGTACGTCGATGCCGGTTTCGATGATCGTCGTGCACAAGAGCAGATTAAAGCGCTGCTGATAAAAGTCGCGCATCACGCGCTCGAGATCGCGCTCCGGCATCTGGCCGTGCGCGATCTCGATGCGCGCTTCCGGTACCAGCTCCGCCAGCCGCGCGCGGCGATTCTCGATCGTTTCGACTTCGTTGTGGAGGAAGTACACCTGGCCGCCGCGCTTCAACTCGCGCAGCACCGCTTCGCGTATCAACGACGCGCTTTCCTTGCGCACAAAGGTCTTGATCGCCAGCCGCCGCTGCGGCGCCGTCGCGATGACTGAGAATTCCCGAATCCCCTCGAGCGAAAGCGCGAGCGTGCGCGGGATCGGGGTCGCGGTCAGCGTCAGCACATCGACTTCGGCGCGCAATGCCTTGAGCCGCTCTTTTTGCCGCACGCCGAAGCGGTGCTCTTCATCGATGATGACGAGCCCGAGTCGCTCGAAGTTGAGGGCTTCGGTCAGCAGCTTGTGCGTGCCGATCACGATGTCGATCTGGCCCGCGTTGATGCTGGCGACTGTCTGCGCGACTTCTTTACTCGAGCGAAAGCGCGACAGCTCGGCGATCTGCACCGGCCATGCGTTGTCAATGAGCGCGAACCGATCGCGAAACGTCTGCATATGCTGTTCGGCGAGCAGCGTCGTCGGGCACAAGAGCGCGACCTGCTTGCCGTCGGCCACCGCTGCAAACGCAGCGCGCAAGGCAACTTCGGTCTTGCCGAAGCCAACATCGCCGCACACCAGCCGATCCATCGGAAAGCCGGCGCTCATGTCCTTGAGCACTGCTTCGATCGCAGCCTGCTGGTCCGGCGTCTCCTCGAACGGAAAACCTTCCGCAAACGCCTCGATATCGTGCTGCCTGAACTCGAACGCATGGCCCTTGCGCGCCGACCGCACCGCGTACAGATTCAGCAGTTCGGCAGCCGTATCGCGTACCTGCTTCGCGGCCTTGCGGCGTGCCTTGTCCCAATCTCCACTGCCGAGCTGATGCAGCGGCGCTGCGTCGGGATCGGCGCCCGAGTAGCGCCCGATCAAATGCAGCTGCGCTACCGGCACATACAAGGTGCTTTCGTTTGCGTACTCCAGATGCAGGAATTCGGTCGGTCCATCACCCAGGTTCATGCTTTGCAGGCCACGATAGCGGCCGATGCCATGCTCGACGTGCACTACAGGGTCTCCGACTCTGAGCTCCGCGAGATCGCGGATCATCGCCTCGACGTTCGAGGCGCGCTCGCGTTGCCTGCCGCGCAAACGGCGCGGGCTGGCTGCGTACAGTTCGGTCTCGGTGACGACGGCGATCCGCTGATCGCGCAGCACGAAGCCCTCATGCAGCGGCGCGATGCCCAGAGCCAGCGGCGCGTCAGACGCGGCAAAGGCACCGAAATCGGCGTTATCGGCGAACGGCAATCGATACTCGGTCAGCGTCTGCGAAATCGTTTCGCGACGGCCCGCCGAATCCGCGACGATCAGAACGCGGCCATGCTCTTGTGCGGCGAAGTTGGCGGCGAACTCACGCAGGTGGCGAATCGGATCCTCGGCGCGCCGCTCGACCGCGAGCAACGGCAGCGCGTCAAAGTTTTCGTGCGTTCCGTCTGCGAGCGCAATGCGCCCGTACTGTTTGGCGCGCGCGAAGAATCCTTCGGCGTTCAGGAACAGATCGACCGGAGGCATGATCGGCCGCGTGGTGTCGCGCGATAGGAACCGATAACGCTCGCTGGTCTCGTTCCAGAAGCGGGTGATCGCCGCTTCAATCGGTCCGTGCAGCGCAATCACGCTGCTGGCGGGCAGGTAGTCGAACAGCGTTGCCGTGTCGTCAAAGAACAGCGGCAGGTAGTACTCGATCCCGGCAGGCGCGATACCACTGCCGACGTCCTTGTAGACGCTTGACCGGCTGGGATCGCCTTCGATGCGTTCGCGCCAGCGCCGCCGAAATGCCTGGCGTGATGCTTCATCGATCGGAAACTCGCGGCCCGGCAACATTCGTACTTCGGGCACCGGGTACAAACCGCGCTGGGTATCGGGATCGAACGCACGCAGCGTCTCGAGCTGATCGCCGAACAGGTCAAGCCGATACGGCAGCGCAGAGCCCATCGGAAACAGGTCGATCAAGCCACCTCGGATCGCGAACTCGCCTGGCGCGACGACCTGCGATACATGTTGATAGCCCGCAAACACCAGCTGCGCCCGCAGTGATTCGGCATCAACCGTCTGGCCCTGCTTGAAGAAGAACGTATGGCCGGCGACGTATTGCGCCGGCGCCAGCCGATAAAGTGCGCTGGTTGCCGGCGCAACCAGGACATCGATCTCGCCCTGCGACTGAGTCAGCCGATACAACGTCTCGAGTCGCTCCGACACCAGATCCTGGTGCGGCGACAGCGTGTCGTACGGTAACGTCTCCCAATCGGGTAGCGGGCGGACCGCCAGCGACGGATCGAAGTAGCGGATCTCGTCGACCAAGCGCTGCGCATCCAGCGCATCGGCGGAAACCACCATCAGCAGGCGCTGAGCAGTGCGCGCTTGAACCGCAAATTGCGTCAGCAACCAGGCGTCACCGGAGCCCGGCGGGCGCGCGATGGTAAAGCGAGCCCCTGCGGACGGTAAGGTCCGCGAGGCGGGGCCCGATGCCGACTCGGGCGAGATGATCGATACTTCTTCGTCCACAAAAAAAACGGCAGCCGAGCATTCTCGCGAGCTGCCGAACCCGGTCGCTATTATACGAAGCGTCCCCTTGTGAGCTACGCGTTTGCCAAAACGTCTTCGATATCTGGCGCTGATTCCGGCCGCGGGCGTGGGCGCTCGTACCGGGCACGAGATGCCGAAGCAGTACCTGCGCCTGGGCAAGCGCACGATGCTCGAGCATTCGGTTGCGGCCATACTGGCTGATGCGCGAATCGATCGTGTCTTCGTCGTCGTCGCGCCCTCTGACCATCGCTGGCAATCGATGCAGATGGATCAGCGCGTCGAATTTGTCGCGGTCGGTGGGGCCTCTCGTGCGCAGAGCGTGCTAAATGGGCTGGTCGCGATCGCCGGGCGCACGCAGGACGACGATCGGGTGCTGGTGCACGACGCGGCGCGACCATGCCTTGGCGAAGCCGAGCTGGCGCGGTTGATCGATCAAGTGGGCGACGATGATCGTGGCGGACTGCTGGCGGTGCCACTAACAGACACTCTAAAGCGCGGTGAAGACGGCCGTGTGGTCGCAACCCTGGAACGCGATGATCTGTGGTGCGCGCAGACGCCGCAGATGTTTCGGATCGCATCGCTGCGCGCCGCGTTGAGCGTCGGCGCGCTTGATGGCTTGACCGATGAAGCAAGCGCGGTCGAGCGCAACGGCAATTTTCCGTTGCTGGTGCTCGGAGCGACGACCAATATCAAGGTGACGACAGCGCAGGATTTGACACTGGCCGCAGCGATTCTCAGCGCGAGAGCGCGATGAAAGTGAAGCGATGAAAATCCGGGTGGGCCAGGGGTTTGACGTGCATGCGCTGGTACCCGGACGCGCGCTGATATTGGGCGGCGTCGAGATCGCGAGCGAGCGCGGCCTGCTCGGTCACACGGACGCTGACGTGCTGCTGCACGCAATTACCGATGCCATCGTCGGCGCTGCTGCGCTTGGCGATATCGGCCAGATGTTTCCCGATACGGACTCAGGCTACAAGAACGCCGATAGCCGACTGTTGCTGCAGGAAGCCGCTTCACGAGTGCGTGAAGCCGGCTGGCGCATCGCGAACATCGATGCCACCGTCATCGCCGAACAACCGAGGATCGCGCCACACGTGACTGCGATGCGCCAGAGCATCGCAGCAGCATGCGAGATTTCTGCGAACGCCGTCAGCGTCAAGGGTAAGAGCAGCGAAAAACTCGGCTTCACCGGACGCGGCGAAGGCATCGCGGCGCTTGCGGTGGCGCTGCTGGTAGGTGACTAGCGGGTAGTCAGACTCAGCTCGGCGCGCAAGCCATGCGGCACATTGGCGGACAGTTGCAGCTCGCCACCGTGCATGCGTGCGATGCGGGAGACGATCGGCAACCCGAGCCCGGCGCCGGTACTGCCTGAGCGTGCCGCTTCTCCGCGCTCGAACGGCCGCAGCAGACGATCGATCTCGCCACTCGGTATGCCCGGTCCGCGATCGATGATCGATACGATCGCACGGCTGGCGTTTTCGGCAAGCGCTACGGTGATGTGCAATGTGCCACTGGCGGGGTCGCGCCCATAACGCGCGGCATTGGTCAGCAGATTGTCGAGCGCGCGATCGATCTCAACCGCGTAACCGCGCACGTGTACGTCTGAAGTGAGGTTCACTTCGACGGTGGAGTTCGGCTCCGCATCGATCCGCGCCCGCCGCACGGCTGCCGCCACCGATGCGCTGAGGTCGACCTCTTCTGCCGCTGCCTGCGGGGTCTTGCGTGCGTAGTCAAGAAACTGTCGCACGATCGCGTCGATCTGCTCGATATCGCCGACCATTGCGGAGCGGGTGCCATCCGCCAGCTGTGCGAGTTCGAGCTCGAGCCGCAGCCGCGACAGGGGTGTGCGCAAATCGTGCGAGATTCCCGCCAGCAATACCGCGCGATCAGCGTCGAGCTTTGCGAGATCGGCCACCATGCGGTTAAAGCTTTCATTGACTGTGCGAATCTCGACCGGCCCGGTTTCCGGCAACGGCGCCGGGTCGCGGCCGCTTCCCAACTCGGCGGCGGCGCGCGACAGCCGCGCCAGCGGACGGTTGATCAGACGGGTAATCACAATGGCGCCAATCACCGAAAGCAGCAGCGCCACCGCCGCCCAACCGATCCATTGCGTGCCGTAGGTTCGCGCAACCGGATCGCGGCTGATGTAGACCCAGTAGTCATCATCTGCGATCGAAAGGCTGATCCAAAGTCCGCGGAGGCCGTTCACCTCCGAACCGAGACGCGTATCAGGTCCGAGCTTGTTCACGATCGCCTGTTCCGCCAGCTTCAGCAACGGTCGCTCGGGCAGCGGCACGACCTTGTCGTCCGGCTCGAGCGGATAGATCCTCACGCCTTCGTTGGCGGCGAGCTCGGCCAGCAAATCGGTGCGCACGCGCGGATCGGAGTACAGCAATGCTGCGCGGGTTATGTTGACGATCGAGACGACCTGCTGCGCAATCGTCTGTGCGCGCGGTGCACGCTCCAGCACCCGATAACTCTGCAGCCACGCCGCCAGACTGGCGACGATCAGCAGCAACACCAGCAGTAATGTGCGCCAGAAGAGCGACGGCGAGCGCAATCGGATCAATTTTCGCCGTCAGGAATGAACACGTATCCCAGTCCCCAAACGGTCTGGATATAGCGCGGCTTCGAAGGATCGGGTTCGATCAACTTGCGCAGACGCGAAATCTGCACGTCGAGGCTACGATCGAATGCTTCGTACTCGCGGCCGCGCGCGAGTTCCATCAGCTTTTCGCGCGACAGGGGCACGCGCGGAAAACGCGCAAACGTCTTGAGCACGGCAAACTCGCCGGTGGTCAGATTCACCGGCTCGCCGTCCTTGGTTAACGAGCGCGTTACCAGATCAAGGACAAAGCCGCCGAAGGACACTGGCTTGCCATCGCTGACAGGCGCACCCGGTGCATCGTCGGGACCTCGACGGCGCAGCACCGCGTTGATGCGCGCGAGCAGCTCGCGCGGGTTAAACGGCTTCGGCAGATAGTCGTCGGCGCCCATTTCGAGGCCGACGATGCGATCGACATCCTCCCCCTTGGCGGTCAGCATGATGATCGGCGTTGTGTCGTTGCCGCCACGCAGCCGGCGCATGATCGACAACCCGTCTTCGCCCGGCATCATCAGGTCCAGAATCAGCAGGTCGTACCGCTCGCGTTGCCACAGCCGGTTCATCGCCTGCGCGCTGTCGGCGACGGACACCGCGTATCCGTGTTCGCCGAGGTACCGCCGCAGCAGGTCGCGCAGCCGCGCATCGTCGTCGACAACGAGAACCTTTGAGGGTCGGTGGCGCGTCATTCGATGTTCATCCATGAAAGGCGGATGCTATGAAGCCCGCAGGCGCAGCGCGTGCCCCAAAACAAAGTGTTACAGAATTTACGCAGCAGTACGCCGCAATTCGTCCCGTGCAGTGTTCTGAAGAAATATCATGCGCGCCATGCAACGTTTGGTCGCTCTCCGCCGCTTTGCACCGGTTTTTCGCGCCTTCGGCGCGGCCGCCTTCATTGTCGTGTCGCTATTCGCCGCGCTTCCGGCGCCGGCTGAGGCCGCCGAGGAGGGGCGACAGCGGCTCACCCCCGAGCAGCGGCGCGAGATGTGGACACCGGAGGAGCGCCAGGCGATGCGTCAGCGATTTCGCGAACGGCAGCAAGACAGCCGGCAGCCGGGCAATGAGCAAGGTGTGCCACCGCGCCGTCAGCTTTCTCCGGAAGAGCGCCAGCAATTACGCGCGCAGATCGAACAGGCGCAGCGCGACGTCTATAGACGCGGCAACGCCGGCAACAAAGGTGCGAATAAATGACGCGCTGGCTTGGCGTCGTGGTTGCCGTGCTGACGCTGTGCGTAGGCAGCGTCGCCGCCGCCGAACCGCTGCTCGGCACGCAGGGTGCGAGGCTGCTGCTGACGCGCGCCGGCTTTGCGCCGGGCGACACCGACGTTGCTGCCTACTCCGCGTTGACGCAGCGAGCCGCGGTTGATCGGTTGATTGCCGGTGTGCGGACGACGGCGCTTACGCCGGAGCCCGGTTGGGTCAATGAGCGGTTCGTTGCTCCGCGCGAGCTGCGCGCAATGAGCGACGAGGCCCGACGCGCCGAGATTCAGAAGCAGATTCGGATGGGACTCGATCTACGCGGCTGGTGGCTGCGTGAGATGGTGGCCACACCGTCTCCGCTGACCGAGCGCATGACGCTGTTCTGGCACAACCATTTCGTCTCGGCGCAGCCGAAGGTGCGGTACACACAACTGATGTACCGGCAGAACGTGCTGCTGCGGCGGCATGCGCTGGGCCGCTTTGACGAACTGTTGCATGCAGTCGCAAAAGATCCGGCGATGCTGATCTATCTCGACTCGGCTACCAATCGGCGCGGTTCGCCGAACGAGAATTTCGCACGCGAAGTGATGGAGCTTTTCACTCTCGGCGAAGGGCAGTACAGCGAAGCCGACATCAAGCAGGCCGCGCGCGCATTTACGGGCTGGAGCATCGACCCCGATTCGGGCGAGTACGTGTTCCGCCGCCTTCTGCACGATGGCGACGAGAAAACGGTGCTCGGCAAGACCGGCAATTTCGACGGCGATGCGGTGCTCGACATCCTGCTTGCTCAGCCAGCGGCGGCGGAATTCATCGTGCGCAAGCTGTGGCGCGAGTTCGTGTCGCCGCAACCCGACGAAGCTCGCGTCAAGAGGATCGCGAGCCAGTTTCGAGCGGGGGGCTGGAATATCGCGCAGGCCGTGCGCGCGCTGCTGTTGCAGCCCGAGGTGGTCCAGCGCAACGAAGACAACGCACTGGTCAAATCCCCGGCTGAGCTGGTCGTCGGCCTGGTGCGTCAATCGGAAGCAGAGCTTCGTCAGCCGGTAGCCGCCGCGGTGGCGGTCGCCGGCATGGGCCAGAACCTGTTTTCTCCACCGAATGTGCGAGGCTGGCCTGGAGGGGAGGCGTGGATCAATACGAACACGCTGCTTGCGCGTAAGCAGTTCCTCGAGCGGGCCTTGACTGGCAAGAGTGCTGCCGACGCTGCGATGGACGAGTCGATGTCGGGTCAGATGAAGCCCGAGGAGACCCCGCGCCGCCGCTTGCAGATGCTCGAACAGGCCGTGTCCGTACGCGTCGACGCTGTGGCGTGGCTTGCCAAAGCCGGAATGGCGCCAGAAAGAGTCGCTGATCCCGCTGCGCGGGCGAAGCTTGAACAATCCGTCCTAGCCATGCCGGCCACTGCACCCGCGCGCGATGGATCGCTCGGATTCGACACGCTGCGCGCGATCGTGCTCGACCCGGCGTATCAACTGAAATGAACCGCCGCGCATTTCTTGCATCGTCGTCGGCACTATTGTCGTGCGCGACACTGCCTGCATGGGCCACTCCGGCGGCACCGCGGCTGCTGATCCTGATCGAGTTACGCGGCGGCAATGACGGCTTGAATACGGTCGTGCCGATTGACGATGGAACGTACTTCGATCTGCGCCCGCGCCTCGCGCTAAAGCCCGACGCGGTCGCGCGCTTTGGCGGCGCGCCTGCGCTGCATCCGTCGCTGGCGCCACTCGAATCGCTGTGGCGCGACGGACAGATGGCGATCTTGCAGGGCATCGGCTATCCGGCGCCGAATCTGTCGCATTTCAGATCGATCGAGATCTGGGATACCGCATCCGACAGTCAGCAGTTTCTGCAAACAGGCTGGCTTACGCGTGCGGTCGCAAAGCAATCGGCCTTTTCTTCGTTAAGCGCTGATGGTGTCGTCATCGGCGCCGCCGACCTCGGTCCGCTTGCTGGTGGTGCGCGTGCAGTGGCCCTGAATGATCCAGCGCGCTTTTCACGGCAAGCACGGCTCGCGTCCGCCGACGGCGTTCCGGCGCGCGGCGCGCTGGCGCATCTGCTGCGCGTTGAAAGCGATATCGTGCGGGCCGGCGCTGAAGTTCGGCCAGACGTGACATTCAAGACCGAGTTTCCGCGTGGAGCGTTCGGTATCGCCGTGCAGCACGCCGCCGGAATCGCAGCCACCGGCAAGGTTCCGGTGCTGCGCCTGACGCTGCCCGGTTTTGACACACATCAGAATCAATTGCCGATTCACGCCAATCTGCTGAGGATAGTTGCGGAGTCGATCGTCGCGTTGCGCTCGGCGCTGAGCGAACAGGGTGTTTGGGAGCGCACGCTGATACTGACCTACTCGGAGTTCGGGCGGCGGGTGCGCGAGAATCAAAGCGGCGGCACCGATCACGGCACCGCCGGAGCGCTATTCGCGTTCGGCCCGCAGGTGCGCGGCGGCGTGCATGGCGACGCTCCATCGCTTGCGTTCGCTCGATGACGGCGGCAACCTCCGGCACACGAACGACTTTCGCCGCGTATACGCATCGGTGCTCGAAAACTGGTGGCAGTTGCCGTCCGAACGAGTTCTGCAGCGTCGTTTTGAGCCGCTGAAGTTCATCGGCTAGCACCGTGTCATTCCCGCGCCGTCGGGAATCCAGTCATCACGTACGGCGTCGTGCTTCGGCAGGACGTCGCCGTCGCTTCGTTAATATGCCGGTGCATGTCGAGCTCACCCACCGTTGTTGCGATCGATGCGGCTACCGACGTCTGCTCGGTCGCCGTGCTGTGCGGAAACGACCTGACTGAGCTGGTCGAAACCGTCGGGAACAAGCACTCGGACCGCGCCCTGCCGATGATTGATGCTGCCTTGGCGCGCGCGAAGTTGACGTTGGGCGATATTGATCTCCTGGCGTTCGGCGCCGGCCCTGGGTCGTTCACGGGGCTGCGCATCGCGTGCGGAATCGCACAAGGGCTCGCCTACGGCAAGCGTAAGCGCGTCGTGCCAGTGGGAAATCTGCGTGCGCTCGCTGCACGTGCCTTCCGTATTCTGAACGAGGGGAATTTGTTGCTGGCCGCAATCGACGCTCGCATGAACGAAGCGTATTGCGCCATTTATCGTCGGGACGAAGCAGTGACCGAGGTTAGATCACCGGCACTCGAGCGGCCGCAATTGTTGGTGCAGCTTGCCGCCGCCGAAGGCGTCGACATCGTCGCTGGAAATGCACTCGACGTGTTCGCGCCTGTTTGGCCACAGAATGGAAGGTGGACCGCGTTGCCCGAAGCAACGGCGACGGCAGCCGATATCGCCAGACTGGCGCGCGTCGACGCCGAGCGTGGGTTGTCGGTCGCCCCGGAGCAAGCAGTGCCGATCTATGTGCGCGATCAGGTCGCGCAGACAATCGAACAACGGCAGCGGGCCGCATGAGATCGCCATGAGCGCGCTGCCCAGGCCCGAGACCGATCGCTATGTGCCGATGACCGAGGCCGATCTGCGCGAAGTCGTGGCGATTGAGAGCGAGATTTATCCATTTCCGTGGACGCGCGGCAATTTTCTCGATTCACTGCGCGCCGGCTACAGCGTGTGGGTCCTGCGCGATACGAGCGGTGCGCTGATCGCGTATTCGGTCATGACACTGATGCTCGACGAAGCGCACCTGCTGAATCTCAGCGTGACACGCCATCATCAGCGTGGCGGACTCGGCTGGCGCACGCTCGAGTGGATGGCCGAGGTCGCCCGAGGGTACGGTGCACGCACGATGCTGCTCGAAGTCAGGCCGAGCAACGATTCGGCGGTACGCATGTACGAGCGCTATGGGTTCGAGCGTATCGGCGTGCGGCGCGGCTACTACCCCGCGCGGCGCGGTCGGGAAGATGCGCTCGTGATGCGAGTAGCGCTATGACGCTCGACGTGCGGCGCGCGGCGCTCTGGCGCGCGATGGATCTCGGGCCGATTTATCTGTTGCGTCGTGAAGGAGCAGCCGCAACGGAGGAAGCGAACGTCGCGCCCATTGCGATCGACCGCGCAGCGCGGATCGCCCGCTTGGAATGGCACGAGCTCTCGATCGAAGTCGCGGGCTGCCGCGCGTGTTCACTGTGCGAGACTCGCAAACAGACCGTATTCGGCGTCGGAAATGTCCACGCCGAGTGGATGCTGATCGGCGAAGCGCCTGGCGCGGAGGAAGATGCGCGCGGCGAGCCGTTCGTCGGTCAAGCGGGCCGCCTGCTCGACAACATGCTGGCGAGCATTGGACTGACGCGGGAAGGCGAGACACCCAAATCTGTTTACATCGCAAATGTTTTGAAGTGCCGGCCGCCTGGTAACCGGAATCCGCAGCCGGAAGAGGTGGGGAAGTGCGAGCCGTTCTTGTTGCGTCAGATCGAGCTCGTCAATCCGGCGCTGATCGTCGTGATGGGGCGATTCGCTGCGCAGTCGCTGCTCGGCACCGATGCAAGTATCGCGAGCCTGCGCGGCAGGCGGCACCGAATCACGGTTGCAGGGCGCCAGATACCCGTGGTCGTCACGTATCACCCGGCGTATCTGCTGCGCAATCTGGCCGATAAGGCGAAAAGCTGGGCCGACCTTTGTCTTGCGCGCGAAGTGCATGCCGATTCGCGCTAGGCCCGAGTGACAGACCCTAGTGAGTCGCTTCGCCGATCAGTGCAACCGAATCAAATTGCCGTTGATTGAATTGATGCCGCAGTAGCACCAGCAGCATCGAGGCCGCTACGAGAACTCCAAAAATCAGCATCACGGTCTGAACTCCGAGGTTCATCCACACCAGAACTGCGTAAACGCCGAGCATGACCAGGATGCTGAGGTTCTCGTTGAAGTTCTGCACGGCGATCGAGTGCCCGGCCGATAGCAGCACGTGCCCGCGGTGCTGCAACAACGCGTTCATCGGCACGACGAAGTAGCCCGCGAGCGAGCCGATCAGCACCAGGATCGCGCATGCAATCAGCAGGAAGTAGGTGGCGGTAACCGCGCCGATCTGAATCGAGCCCGACGGCGCAATCGCCGGCGTGTAAAACGCCGCACAGGCAACGATCACCCCCATGGCGATGCCGACCGGCAGAACCCCCATTGCCCTTTTCAGCGGAACGGTGGCTGCTGCATACACCGCACCCGCCGTGATTCCGACCGCGACCACCGCCTGCAATATCGCCGCGCGAGCCAGATCCAGGCCAAGAACGGTCTCGGCCCATTTGAGAACGATAAATTGCAACGTTGCGCCCGCACCCCAGAACAGTGTCGTTACTGCGAGCGATATCTGCCCGAGCTTGTCGCGCCACAGGACGTTGCAGCAGTGTGCAAATCCGACCAGCAGTTTCCACGGATGTATGTGCTGCTTCGCGTAGCGCGCGCCGGTATCGGGGATCAGCAGGTTGATCGCCGCGGCCAGCACGTAGACCCACATGATGACCGCGACTGCAGCCTCGGCCGGCTCCGTGACGCCGGTGTCGACCATCGGCATGTCGAACGCCAGTAGCCATGCCGATACATGCTGGTCGATCAGAACGCCGCCGAGCAGAAATCCGACGATGATCGATACGACAGTGAGCCCCTCGATCCAGCCGTTGGCTACCACCAGCTTCTCCGGTGGCAGCAGCTCGGTGACGATGCCGTACTTGGCCGGAGAATAGGCTGCAGCGCCGAAGCCGACGACCGCATAGGCAAGCAACGGATGCACGCCGAGGAACATGATGACGCAACCGAGGATCTTGATCGTGTTCGTGATGAACATGACCTTCGCCTTCGGCAGCGAATCGGCAAAGGCACCCACGAACGCGGCCAGTGCAACGTACGAAAAAACGAAGAACAGCTTCAACATCGGCGTCATCCACGCCGGCGCGTGGATTTCGCGCAGCAAGGCAATCGCCGCGATCAGCAATGCGTTGTCGGCCAGCGACGAAAAGAACTGCGCGGCCATGATGACGTAGAAGCCGCGCTTCACGGTTCAGGTCGGCGGTTCGTGCAAAGCAAGCGGACTGTCTCCCGAGGTTTCGCTGCGATCAACGGTGTGTCGCACCGTTACGTGTTGCATGCTGCGCCCCATTCTTTCGCCGCCGTTGTCCCGCCGCAATGTTGCCGGTCGTTATATATCACGGCGTCCTGTGCGATGAACTGCAACACTATGCTATTGAGCGTCATTTCCACATTTGATTCCGATGCCGCGCCCGATTCACGCAGCGATTGACCCGGCGGCGATGCGCCATAACCTGGCACTCGCGCGCGAGCACGCGCGCGGGCGCTTCGTATGGGCAGTCGTCAAGGCGAACGCCTATGGACACGGGCTTGCGCGCGCGGTGCGCGCGTTTGACGGCGCTGATGGTCTCGCATTGCTCGACCTCGATGAGGCTCAGCGGGCGCGCGACGCGGGATGGCGCAAACCGATTCTGTTGCTTGAAGGATATTTCGAGCCACGCGATCTGGAAGTCGTGTCCGCGCTGCGGCTGACGCCGGTTGTGCATAGCGAAGAGCAGATCGCGATGCTTGAGCGTGCCAGGCTCGCTGCGCCAATCGACGTCTATCTGAAGCTCAATACCGGTATGAATCGCCTCGGCTTCGATGAGCGTGATGCAGCACGAGCTCATCGGAGACTTTCAGCGGGAAGTCAGGTGGCACAGCTGACGATCATGATTCACTTTGCCAACGCGGACCGTGAACGCCACACAACCGGTCCCGCTGAGGTGGCCGAACAGCTTGCCGCCCTCGACCGCATCGCGGGTGCATGGCCACAGCCGCGCAGCCTGGCCAATTCCGCGGCGCTGTTCCTGCGACCTGACGTGAATGGCGAATCGGTGCGTCCCGGCATCGTGCTCTATGGCGCCGCAACCGACGAACTGCACTCGGCGCTCTCGCTCGGGGTGAAGCCAGCGATGGCATTGAGGTCGCGCCTGATTGCCGTGCAGTCCATTGAAGCGGGCGCGGCAGTGGGTTATGGATCGCGCTTTGTTGCGCCGCGCCCTATGCGCATCGGAGTCGTCGCGTGCGGGTATGCGGACGGCTATCCGCGCCACGCGCCCGATGGCACGCCGGTGCTGGTCGACGGTGCGCGGGTGCCGGTTGCCGGACGAGTGTCGATGGACATGATCACGGTCGACCTGACGGCAGCGCCGCGCGCCGTCGTGGGCAGCGAAGTTGAGCTGTGGGGCCCGCACATTCCGATCGACGAAGTTGCGAATCTCTGCGGCACCGTTGGATATGAGTTGATGTGTGCGCTGCCAGCGCGCGTACCGGTTGTGGACGCGAATTGATGGCGAAAGCCAAGACACAGTTCGTCTGTTCCGAGTGCGGTGGGGCCAGCCTGAAATGGCAGGGTCAGTGCCCGCATTGCAACGCGTGGAACTCGCTGTCAGAAGCGCGTATCGAGGCGCCGTCGGAGCATCGGTATGGAGCGCTTGTATCCACGGCAGCAGTGCAATCGCTGAGCGACGTGCAGGCGCGCGAGATGCCGCGCGTCGCGTCCGGTGTCGACGAGTTCGATCGTGTGCTCGGCGGTGGCTTCGTCGAAGGCGGTGTCGTGCTGATCGGAGGCGACCCTGGTATCGGCAAGTCGACATTGTTGCTGCAGTCACTGGCCGCGCTGTCTGCGACGTCTCCGGTGCTTTATGTCAGCGGCGAAGAGTCGGCGGCGCAGTTGGCGCTGCGCGCACGGCGGCTCGGCGTCGATGCGGCGAAGGTTCGCTTGCTGTCGGAAATTTCGCTGGAGCGCATCGCCGCGGCCCTGGAAACGGAAAAACCGTCGGTACTCGTCATTGATTCGATCCAGACGCTGTACTCAGAACAGCTGCAATCAGCACCTGGCTCGGTGGCGCAGGTACGCGAATGCGCCGCGCAACTGACGCGCCTGGCCAAGCAATCCGGGCTGACGTTGATCATGATCGGCCACGTGACCAAGGATGGGTCGCTCGCTGGACCGCGCGTGCTTGAGCACATGGTCGATACGGTGCTTTACTTTGAAGGCGATGCGCACTCGTCGTTCCGCCTGATTCGCGCGTTCAAGAATCGCTTCGGTGCGGTCAACGAGCTCGGCGTATTTGCGATGACCGACCGCGGGTTAAAAGGAGTCGCCAATCCGTCGGCGCTGTTCCTGTCGAAACACGATGTGCAAGTGGCAGGCTCGTGCGTGATGGCCACCCAGGAGGGCACGCGACCCTTGCTGGTTGAAATTCAGGCGCTTGTCGATGCCGCGCACGTACCGAATCCGCGCCGCTTGTCGGTCGGCCTCGATCAGCAGCGGCTGGCGATGCTGCTCGCGGTGCTGCATCGGCATGCCGGAATTGCAGCGTTCGATCAGGATGTGTTTGTTAACGCCGTCGGTGGAGTACGCATCACCGAGCCGGCGGCCGATCTCGCAGTGCTGCTCGCGGTGGTGTCGTCGATGCGGGACAAGCCGCTGCCACGCGGGCTCGTCGCCTTCGGCGAGATCGGTCTGGCGGGCGAGGTTCGCCCGGCGCCGCGCGGCCAGGAGCGCCTGCGCGAGGCGGCGAAACTCGGCTTTTCGATTGCGTTGATACCGAAGGCCAATGCGCCAAAGCAATCGATCGAAGGCCTCGAAATAATCGCGGTCGATCGGGTTGAGCACGCCTTGGCACGCGTGCGAGGGTCCTAGGCGAGCGCGCGCGCGGCGGCGCGCCCGCTGCGCACTGCCGTTTCGAGTGTGGACGGATAGTCCGACTCGGTCCAGTCGCCCGCGAGCACAAATCCCGTCAACGGCGTGCGATTCGGAGCGCGCTTCAAATCGGGTACGGCTGCCAGCGTCGCGCGCCGCTCGGCAATCGCGCGTGCATCGAGCGGCGTCGGCAGACGCAGTTCATCGCTCAGCTGCGCAGCCACCGCCTGGCAGACATCATCGATCGGCTCGCCTTCATGCGCACCGCTGGAGCTGATGATGGCTGCCAGCACGCCCGCATTGCGGGGATCAAGCGTGCCGCGATCGAAGACCCACTGCGCATATCGGCGCTTGGCCGGATCGTCGACCAGCGCCAGCATGCCGCGCGCGACGCGAACACCCGGGGGGTACTTCAGGTAGACGGTGTAGAGCGGCTCGTACTCGAAGCGCGACACCGCCTCGAATATCGGCGCCAACGCACCGTTCGGGCCGGCGATGCGTTCGAGGTAGGCGGGAGGGGCTGCATACACCACCGCATCCACTTCGATCGTGCGGCGGGGCTCATTACGAAGTTCAAGCTGAAACCGACCGTTACAGGCGATCCGCTCGACTCTCGCATCGCGGTGCACCTCACCGCCACGCGTTCTGAGATAGGTTTCAACCGCGTCGGGCAGTAGCGCAGACAGATCGGCGCGCGGCAGCCACATTTGGCTGGCGTCGCTGGAGGCGCCAAGGGAGTCGCGCAGCACATTGGCGAAAATCTGTGCGGACGCGCGGTCGAGCGGGGTGTTGAGAGCAGCCAGCGCCAGCGGACGCCAGACGCGCCGGATGACATGCGGCGTTTGATTGCGCTCACGCAGCCATTCGGTCGTGCTGCGGTCGCGACCAATGATCCAATTCAACTTCTTGAGGTTTCGCAATAGTGCGATCATCATCACCCGATCGGAACAGCCCACGCCGCGCGCCGTCAGAAGCGCCGCGGCAAGATGCCATGGCGCTGGCAGCTGCGCGGCTTTCAAACGAAAGCCGTCCGAGTAACACAATTCGAAGGCGCGTCGCTCAACGACTGCCGCGAAATCAACATTCAGCAGTTCAAACAATGCCGCGGTGTGCGTGTACGCGCCGAGCAGCAGATGCTGCCCGTTGTCGACGATGTGCGGTTGCCCGGCCAGCAGAAGCGGCACGCGGCGCGCGCGGCCTCCAAGCTCTTCGCTGGCTTCAAGCAGAGTGACCGACGCTCCGTGCGCTGCGAGTTCGGCTGCTGCTGCGCAGCCTGCCCAGCCGGCGCCGACCACGGCGACCCTTCGCGGTGCGCTCACCCGAACACCCACGTCCGCCACGCCAGCCACAACTTGCGCACTGGCGTCAGCGCGATGCGCTGATGCAGCACTTGAAAGTTCTCACGCTCGATCTCGGTGAGCAGCGTCGCGTAGATCGCCGCCATCATCAATCCCGGACGCTGCGCCTTGCGATCGCCGTCGGGCAGCAGCGCCAGCGCCTCGCGATACGCTGCGCGCGCGCGCTCCGCCTGAAAGCGCATCAATGGCACGAAGCCGTCGACATAGCGCCTGGCCAGCAGGTCTGCAGCCTTGACATCGAAGCGCTGCAGCTCGTCAAGCGGCACGTAAATGCGCCCACGCCGCGCATCGTCGCCGATGTCGCGAATGATATTGATCAGCTGCAGCGCAAGCCCGAGGCGCGCGGCGTATTGCAGCGTTTGGGGCTCGCGGTAGCCGAAGATGGCCGCCGAGATTTCACCGACGACTCCTGCGACCAGGTGCGCGTAACGCCGCAGCGCTGCATAGTCGAGAAAGCGGTTTTGGCGCAAATCGAGTTCCATGCCGTCGATGATCGCGTTCAATCTCGCCTGCGAGATTCCAAACTCGCCGTTGATGAATGGTTGCAGCGCGCGCGTGACCGGATGTGTCGGGTTCCCGCGATAGAGCGCACCGACTTCGCCGCGCCACCAGGCCAGCGTAGTTTCGGCGGCGCCGGCGTCACTGACGTCGTCGACGACGTCATCGACCTCGCGGCAGTAGGCGTAGACAGCGGTAATGGCACGCCGGCGCTCGGGTGCGAGAAAGAGGAATGAGTAGTAAAAGCTCGACCCGCTTCCAGCAGCTTTTTGCTGGCAGTACTCATCTGGAGTCATCACGCCACCGAGCGCCAGCAAGAAGCAGTGCGGCGCATGCGCGCCGCCGCTCTAAGGGAGCGCGAAGCGCGAGCGCTTCGCGCAGTTTGGCAGTACTCGTCCGGAGTCATGCGGCCGACGGCAGCGGTTGCAGTGCGCGCCAGCCCATCAACGTCCAGTCGCGCGCGGTCAGGGTAGGGCGGTGTGAGAAAACGTCGCCAGCCACGGCATCGATGCGCTCCAGGATGCGCAATCCGCCCTGGACGACCAGACGCAGCTCGATTCCAATGCGACCGCCAAGCGCACGTGCAAGCGGCGCTCCCCGCTGCAACAGCTCGCGGGTGCGCTCGACTTCAAACGCCATCAGGCGTCGCCAATTCGCGTCGGTACCGCCACGCGCGATCTGCGCTTCGGTCACGTCAAACGCGAGCAGGTCGTGCTGCGGCAAATACACGCGACCCTTGCGCCAATCGATCGCGATGTCCTGCCAGAAATTGGCGAGCTGCAAGCCGGTGCAGATCGCGTCGGACTGGTGCAGCAGACCCGGTTCGTCGCGACCGAAGAGTTGCAACAACAGGCGCCCGATCGGATTGGCCGAGCGGCGGCAATAGTCGAGCACGGTTTCAAATGAACCATAGCGCGAAGTAGTGACGTCTTGCGAAAATGCGGATAGCAAGTCATAAAACAGCGGAAGCGCCAGACGGTGCTCGCGTATTGCAACGGCAAGATCCGGCCATTGTGACGGCACGCCGGTCTCGATGGCGCGCAGCTGCGCGCGCAACTCGTCGAGCGCCGCGAGGCGTTCTGATGGCAACGCACTTCCCTCGTCGGCGAGGTCATCGGCTGTCCGTGCAAAACGATAAATAGCGCGTACGGCAGGGCGTAACCTGGCAGGCATTAGCCAAGATGCAACCGGAAAGTTTTCGTAATGTCCGACGCCCACGGAATTGAAGCTAGCACAGCTGTCTTCAGCCCTTGAGTCGTCGGTCGGTCAGCATCATTCCGTTAGAATCCGCTCCGTTTTCGCGATCAATGGCACACGCGCCGCGCCGCGAAGGTGGCGAAATTGGTAGACGCACCAGGTTTAGGTCCTGACGCCTTCACCGGCGTGGGGGTTCGAGTCCCCCCCTTCGCACCATGACCACAACGACTGTCAGAAACAAGAAATGCAGCAAACGATAGAGTCCTTGAGCGCGCTTGAGCGCCGCGTCGATCTGACCGTGCCGACAGCGGCGATCGAGCAAGAAGTAAAGACGCGGCTTGCGAAGCTCGCGCGCAACATGAAGATGCCGGGCTTTCGGCCTGGCAAGGTTCCGCTCAAGATGGTCGCGCAAGCCTACGGCGCTCAAGTGCAGGCCGAGGTCTTGAACGACAAGGTGGGCGAGGCATTTAACTCGGCGGTGACGGCCGGGAACTTGAAAGTTGCGGGACAACCGCGACTTGAAGCGCGCTCGGTCGAGAACGACGAGAACAAAGACCTTTCGTTTTCGGCGACGTTCGAGATCTATCCGGAGATCAGCGTCGGCGATCTGTCCGGGGCCGAAGTACAGCGCGCCACCTGTCCGCTCGGCGACGCCGAAGTCGATCGCACCATCGAGATCATGCGCAAGCAGCGCGCCACGTTCGAGGCCGTGCAGCGCCCAGCGCGCGACGCTGATGTCCTCACGATCGATTTCAAGGGTACATATGCCGAAGGCGACAATTCGGGCCAGCCATTCGAGGGTGGCAGCGCGAACGATTTCAAGTTCACCTTGGGGGAAGGCCGCATGCTGCCCGAGTTTGAAGCGGCGATTCGAGGAATCAGCCCAGGGCAGAGCAAGACGTTCGCGTTGACCTTCCCCGCTGACTACGGCGCTCAGGCGCTGGCCGGCAAGCCAGTTACATTCGAGGTAACGCTGAAACAGGTGCAGCAACCCGTGCTGCCGCCTATCGATGCGGAGTTCGCGCGCTCGTTGGGTGTGGCCGAAGGCGATTTGTCCAAGATGCGCGCTGAGATAAGAAGCAATCTGGGGCGCGAAATCGCGTCTCGACTGAAGTCCCGCACCAAAGACAGCGCGATGTCGGCGCTACTGAGCGCGGCAAGCTTCGAGGTTCCCAAATCACTGGTTGAGGCAGACAAGCAGCGACTGGCGGAAGCGGCGCGCAACGATTTGATCGCACGCGGCATGGCCGCGAAGGACGCGCCGCTGCCGCTCGATCTGTTCGCAGCACAGGCGGAGCGTCGCGTTCGTCTGGGATTGATGGTGGGCGAGGTCGTGCGCACCAACAACCTGCAGGCTCGTCCCGATCAGATCCGCAAACTCGTAGAAGAGATTGCGCAGAGCTATGAAAAGCCGCAGGATGTGATTAACTGGTACTTGTCGGATCGCAAGCGCCTGTCTGATCTTGAGACGGTTGCCCTCGAGGACAACGTTACTAAGTGGGTGCTGGAGCGCGCGAAGGTCGTTGATACGCCTGTGGCGTTCGACGAGCTGATGGGACACAAAGACAAATGAGGTACTCAACCGTGAGCAGGACGCAAATGAGCAGCGCAATGGAGCCACAGGGCCTCGGCATGGTGCCGATCGTCATCGAGCAAAGCGGGCGTGGCGAGCGCGCCTACGATATCTACTCGCGCCTGCTGCGCGACCGGGTCGTGTTCATTGTCGGTGCGGTCACGGAACAGACCGCCAACCTCGTGGTCGCACAACTTCTGTTCCTCGAGTCGGAGAATCCCGATAAGGATATCTCGCTCTACATCAATTCACCGGGGGGTTCAGTCAGTGCGGGTTTCGCCATTTACGACACGATGCAGTTCGTCAAGCCGGATGTTTCGTCGATCTGCATCGGTGTTGCTGCCAGCATGGGCGCGTTCTTGCTCGCTGCGGGCGCCAAAGGCAAGCGCTACTCGTTGCCGAATTCGCGCATCATGATCCATCAGCCAATGGGTGGCGTGCAGGGGCAGGCGGCCGATATTGAAATTCATGCCAAGGAGATCTTGTATTTGCGCGAGCGACTGAACAAGATTCTGGCCGAGCGCACGGGACAGTCGGTTGAGAAGATCGCGAAAGACACCGATCGCGATAACTTCATGTCCGCGACCGATGCCGTAAGCTACGGACTGATCGACAAGATCTTCGTCAGCCGCAACGAGCAACCCTAACTGCGGGAGTCACTGCACGGCATGTCGGACAAGAAAGGCTCGAGCGAGAAACTTCTGTACTGCTCGTTCTGCGGCAAGAGTCAGCATGAAGTCAAGAAGCTGATTGCCGGCCCGTCGGTGTTCATCTGCGACGAATGCATCGACCTCTGTAACGACATCATCCGCGACGAGACGACCGCCGACGCGGGCTCGGGCGCCATCAAGTCCGACCTGCCGACGCCGCGCGAGATCGGCACGATTCTCGATCAGTACGTCATCGGGCAGGACAAGGCCAAGCGCATTCTGTCGGTCGCCGTTTACAACCATTACAAGCGGCTGAAGCACATGGGCTCGAAGGACGACATCGAGCTTGCCAAGAGCAATATCCTGCTGATCGGCCCTACCGGGTCGGGCAAGACCTTGCTCGCGCAGACACTGGCGCGGCTGCTGAACGTTCCGTTCGTGATCGCGGACGCCACAACGTTGACCGAAGCCGGCTACGTCGGTGAGGACGTCGAGAACATCATTCAGAAGCTGCTGCAGAACTGCAATTACGAAGTCGAGAAAGCGCAGCGCGGCATCGTCTACATCGACGAGATCGACAAGATTTCACGCAAGAGCGATAACCCTTCGATCACGCGCGACGTTTCGGGCGAAGGTGTGCAGCAGGCGCTGCTGAAGCTGGTCGAAGGCACGATTGCGTCGGTGCCGCCGCAGGGCGGCCGCAAGCACCCGAATCAGGACTTCGTGCAGATCGATACGACGAACATCTTGTTTATCTGCGGCGGCGCGTTCGACGGACTCGAAAAGATCATTCGCAACCGGTCTGAGAAGAGCGGCATCGGTTTTGCTGCCAGTGTGACCAGCCAGAGCGATCGCGCGGTCGGCGAACTGCTGCGCGATGTCGAGCCGGAGGATCTGATCAAGTTCGGGCTGATCCCGGAGCTGGTCGGCCGGTTGCCGGTGATTGCCACGCTTGATGAGCTAAGCGAGGACGCTCTGGTGCAGATTCTGGTCGAGCCCAAGAATGCACTGATCAAGCAGTTTCATCGCCTGTTTCAGATGGAAAGCGTCGAGCTTGAGGTACGCAACGACGGATTGAAGGCGATAGCGCGCAAAGCATTAAAGCGCAAGACCGGAGCGCGCGGGTTGCGCTCAATCGTCGAGAGTATCTTGCTCGACGTAATGTACGACCTGCCCAGCACCAAGAATGTGATCAAGGTCGTCGTCGACGACAATACGATCAGCGGCGGAAAGCCGCTGCTCATCTATTCCGATCAGCCCAAGGTTGCGAGTGCTCCACGCTAGCGCTTGAGCAGACACGCTCTTTTACGCCTTTCTCGCGCTTTCTATCCCTGCAGCGCGGGCCGTCAGCGTGCTAGATTGGACTCACCCGAATTCTCTGCCCTTGCATTCGCCGCGCACGGGCTCATATGGCGCTTAAAGTCACATGAAGGGAAAAACCCGAATGACAACCCAGATTCTGCCGCCGGAAACCACGACCTTGCCGCTGCTGCCGCTGCGTGACGTTGTCGTTTTTCCGCACATGGTCATTCCGCTGTTTGTCGGCCGTCCGAAGTCGATCAAGGCGCTGGAAGCTGCGATGGAGGCCGGCAAGAGCATCATGCTGGTCGCGCAGAAGAACGCCGCCAAGGACGAGCCGTCGGCCGAAGATATTTACGACATCGGCTGCGTGGCAAATATCCTGCAAATGCTGAAGCTGCCCGACGGCACCGTGAAGGTGCTGGTTGAAGGCGCGCAGCGTGCCCGGATCGAGCGCATCGTCGACGGCCCGTCGCATTTCACGGCCGACGTGCTCCCGATCGTGCCCGATCATCAGTCAACCGCCGAGTCCGAGGCTCTGCGGCGCGCGATCGTTACGCAGTTCGATCAGTACGTAAAACTGAACAAGAAAATCCCGGCGGAGATTCTGACGTCGATTGCCGGCATCGACGAGGCAGGCCGGCTGGCCGACACGATCGCCGCGCATTTGCCGCTAAAGCTCGAGCAGAAGCAGAAGGTTCTCGAAATGTTCGGCATCAACGAGCGGCTGGAACACTTGCTGGCGCAGCTTGAAGCCGAAATCGACATCCTGCAGGTTGAAAAGCGCATTCGCGGCCGGGTCAAACGGCAGATGGAAAAGAGCCAGCGCGAGTACTACCTGAACGAGCAGGTCAAAGCGATCCAGAAAGAGCTCGGCGAAGGCGAAGAGGGCGCGGACCTCGAGGAGCTCGAAAAGAAGATCAAGGCTGCTCGCATGCCGAAGGCAGCACGCGACAAGGCAGCCTCGGAGCTGAAGAAGCTGAAGCTGATGTCACCGATGTCTGCAGAGGCCACGGTCGTGCGCAACTACCTGGACACCCTGGTTGGCTTGCCGTGGAAAAAGCGCAGCCGCGTCAACAATGACCTTGGTAACGCGGAGAAGGTGCTAAATGACGATCACTACGGTCTGGAGAAGGTCAAAGACCGCATTCTCGAGTATCTGGCCGTGCAGCAGAGAGTCGACCGTCTGAAGGCACCGATCCTGTGCCTGGTCGGTCCTCCGGGCGTCGGCAAGACTTCGCTCGGACAGTCGGTTGCCCGCGCGACGAATCGCAAATTCTTGCGGATGGCGCTCGGTGGCGTGCGCGACGAAGCGGAGATCCGCGGGCATCGCCGCACGTACATCGGCTCGATGCCCGGAAAGATTCTGCAAAGCCTTACCAAGGCGGGCGTACGCAATCCGCTGTTTCTGCTCGACGAAGTCGACAAGATGGGCATGGATTTTCGCGGCGACCCGGCTTCAGCGCTGCTTGAAGTGCTCGATCCGGAGCAAAACCACACGTTTCAAGACCACTACGTCGAGGTCGATTTCGATCTGTCCGACGTGATGTTTGTCGCCACCAGTAACACGATGAACATTCCGCCGGCCTTGCTCGATCGGATGGAAGTCATCCGGCTCTCCGGCTACACCGAAGAGGAAAAGGTGCACATCGCCCTGCAGCACCTGCTGCCGAAGCAGATGAAGACCAACGGGTTGAAAACCGGCGAGCTTGCGGTGGCCGAGAGCGCGATCCGCGACATCATTCGCTACTACACCCGCGAGGCCGGCGTACGCTCGCTGGAGCGCGAGATAAGCAAGATCTGCCGCAAGGTGGTCAAGCAGCTGCTGTTGAAAAAACAGGACAAGCGCGTGCAAGTCACGGCGCGCAACCTTGACAAGTTCCTGGGTGTGCGGCGCTACACGTTTGGTGTCGCAGAGAAGGAAAGTCAGGTTGGCCAGGTAACCGGTCTGGCGTGGACCGAGGTCGGCGGAGATCTGCTGACGATCGAGGTGGCAACGATGCCGGGCAAGGCCAACGTGCATCGGACCGGGTCGCTGGGCGACGTGATGAAAGAATCGGTCGATGCGGCGCGCTCGGTGATGCGCGCACGCGCTCGCCGGCTGGGAATCCGCGACGAGGTCTTCGAGAAGACCGACATACACGTGCACTTTCCCGAAGGAGCCACGCCGAAGGATGGACCGTCGGCCGGTATAGCGATCACGACCGCGCTGGTTTCCGCGATGAGCGGCATCCCGGTGCGAGCCGATGTTGCAATGACCGGCGAAATCACGCTGCGCGGCGAAGTGCTTGCCATCGGCGGTTTGAAGGAAAAACTGCTTGCCGCCCACCGCGGCGGCATCAAGACGGTGCTGATACCGGAAGAAAACGTAAAGGATCTCGCGGAGATTCCGGACAATGTCAAAAACCGGCTTGAAATCGTTCCGGTGAAGTGGATCGACAAGGTGCTTGAGGTTGCACTCGAGCGCCGCCCGGTTCCGCTGACGGACGAAGATGGCAGTGTCGTGGCACCCGTCAAACCTGCCGAACCGCCGCCGACGGGCGCCGAGGTCATCAAGCACTAACCTGCTAGCGACGGGCAATTGCAAAAAAGCAATTGCCCGTCGTCGCTCATTGCAGATCGTGGTGGATTATTCTTGACACTGCTATAGCGTCGCGGTTGAATAGCCGTTCAAATTCCCAGCACAAATCTAGCTCGCGCCCCGATAACAAAAGCAATGAACAAATGCAAGACGCAATGCGGCGCGCAGCACAAGCCAACGCGACGGTCTGAATACGGGGGTGCATAAGTGAACAAGACAGAGTTGATCGACCATATCGCCAAACAAGCGGACATTTCAAAAGCAGCGGCGGGTCGGGCCCTTGAGGCGATCGTTGGAGGAATACGCGGCAGCTTAAAAAGGGGCAACTCGGTTACGTTGGTCGGCTTCGGAACGTTCACCGTCAGCAGGCGGGCCGCGCGCACCGGGCGCAATCCGCGCACGAATGAGGCAATCAAGATCAAGGCGGCGAAGGTGCCGAAGTTCAGGCCCGGCAAAGCGCTGAAAGATTCGCTAAACTGAACGGTTTCCGAAGTCGATTGCTCGGCACGCTCGTTTAGAAGCCAAGGCTTCGGGTGCTTAGCTCAGTTGGTAGAGCGGCGCCCTTACAAGGCGTAGGTCGGGAGTTCGAGCCTCTCAGCACCCACCAATTCCAGCAGTGACGACGGAACCGACGTTTAAGGAGTGGTAGTTCAGTCGGTTAGAATACCGGCCTGTCACGCCGGGGGTCGCGGGTTCGAGTCCCGTCCACTCCGCCAAACAGTTTAAAAAGGCGAACGCGAGTTCGCCTTTTTGCTTTTCCGAGTCACTTTCCGGGGCGCCTGCCATGTTCGACTCCATCCGCACACACCGTCGCTGGCTGATGTTCTTCATGCTGGTGCTGATCTTTCCGTCGTTCGTCTTCTTCGGAATTCAGGGCTACAACAGCTTCGTTGAAAAAGAAGGTGCCTTGGCTACCGTCGACGGAACGCCGATCACGCAACAGGAATATGACGCTGCGCTGCGCGATCGGATCGAACGCTTGCGGCAAAGCTTTGGTGCCAATTTTGACGCGAAGCTGCTCGAAACGCCGGAAGCGCGGGCTGCCGTCCTCGATCAACTCGTGCTGGATCGCGCGCTTGCCAATGAAGCTCAACAGTCCAACATCGCCGTGACCACCGATCGATTGCGTGAATTCATCGCTGGTGTTCCGGCGTTTCAGCAAGACGGCAAATTCAGCTACGACCGTTACAAAGCCTTCTTGGCATCACGCGGCCAGAGTGAAGCCGCGTTCGAGCAGAGTTTGCGTAACGACTTGCGCAAGCAAGCTTTCGTGCAGGCGGTCGTGGAATCGGTGATCGTTCCGAAGGAAGTCACCGATCGCATCGAGCGCATCTTGCTCGAACAGCGCGAGGTTCGTGCGCTGCGCTTTCCTGCCGAGCAGTTTGCGTCGAAGGTTTCGGTCACCGACGCGCAGATTGCAGAGTATTACCAGAGCAATCGCAGCCAGTTCACGACGCCGGAAAACGTCCGCATCGAGTACCTCGTGCTGTCCCCAGAAACGATCGCCGGTGCGGTCAGCGTCTCGGATGAAGCCATCAAGAACGCCTACGAGCAGAACAAGGCGCGCTACGCCACTGACGAGCAGCGTCGTGCCAGCCATATCCTGATTTCCACCGAAGGAACAGACAAGGCCGCTGCACGGAAAAAGGCGGACGAACTCTTGGCGCAGCTGAGAGCGAATCCAAAAGAATTTGCGCGGTTGGCGCGCGAAAACTCCAAGGATCCGGGCTCTGCAGCTCAAGGTGGTGACCTCGGCTTCTTCGGTCGCGGCATGATGGTCAAGCCATTCGAGGAAACTGCCTATCGGTTGAAGGAAGGCGAGATCAGCGACGTCGTCGAAACGGATTTCGGCTTTCACATTATCCGTGTGACGGAGATCAAGCCCGCTCAGGCGAAGCCGTTCGCCGAGGTGCGCGCAGAAATCGAGCGTGAGCTGAAAAACCAGCAGGCGCAGAAAGGCTTTACAGAAGCCGCCGATCAATTCACCAACCTGGTGTACGAGCAGGCGGAATCGCTGCAGCCTGCGGCGGAGAAACTCAAGCTCAAGGTGCTCACCGCAGACAATCTGACGCGCAGCGGCTTGCCGCCGATGATCACGCCACGTGTCGTCGAGGCAATTTTCGCCGAAGATTCGCTGAAGAACCGGCGCAACACGCAGGCGATCGAAGTCGGTTCCAACGCCTTGGTGTCGGCACGCGTTCTGGAGCACCGGCCTGCATCCGTACAGCCGCTGGAAAAGGTGGCGCCGGAGATACGCAAGTTGCTCGAGCGGCGTGAAGCGGTTCGGCTGGCGCGAGAGGCCGGCGAGCAACGATTGGAAGCGCTGCGCAAGCAGCCGAGCGATGCTGGATTCTCGGCGCCTCAGTTGGTGTCGCGCCGGCAGCCGCAGGACCTATCGGCGGATGTGCTGACTGAAGTGCTAAGGACGCCTGCGGACAAGCTTCCCCAGTTCGTTGGCGCCGAGGTCGCCACTGATTTTCGCAAGGGCGGAGAGGCAGGTTATTTGATCGTGCAGGTGATTTCGGCCAAGCCGGGCGATGCGATACCGCCGGCGCAGCGCGAAGCGCAAACGCGTGCGATCACGCAGCAAGCCGCCGCCGCCGCCGAGTTCGCGTATGCCGAGGGATTGAAAGCACGGCATAACGTCAAGATCCTGCGGCCGGACCTTCAGCGCAAGGCTGTTGACGCCGCGGAGAAAGAGCAGTGCGGCTGCGAAAGGCGCTACCTCTGATTCGAAGTCAAAGTAATTCCTGATCGATGATCGGTCGATTCAGACGCCAGTGGCGCACCAGTTCGTGCGTCAGCTCGCGAGCGCGCGCGCAGCGGTCTGAAAGTCGGCCATCGCATCGCTGTTGATGCGAACAACATCGGCACGCGACGCGCGCTCAAAGTTCCGGTCGATCGATTTTAGGTACGCCGGGTCGTAGTGCTCGACCAGCAAGCGTTCGACCATGCCGTCCCAGTCGTCGTCGTTCGCCAGCTTTTTCCAGTGCGCGATCGTCTGTCGCCCGTGCAATGCAACGAGGCAGTCGAGCTGCGCATTTAGCGCCTCGCGGTCGCGCTCGAAGTGACGATACTCATCTCGCAGCAATCGAATCCGCGCCTCGAGCGGAACCTCGAGGCGAACGCATTCGGACGCGCGCATTGCGGCGAGCAGCCGGTCCGGAACGCGCAGCTCGCCGATCTTGCGGCTTTCGGATTCGACAAAGACAGTGCGTCCGGAATCGAACGAGCTCAGCGCGGACCAGATGCGCGTTTCGAACAGCTTTTGCGATGGCTGCGGCAGCGTCGGCAAGCCGCCGAGGACCGATCCGCGGTGATGCGCCAGCGCCTCTAGGTCGAGCACCTGGGCGCCGACCGCTGACAGCTGCTGCAGCAACCGGCTCTTGCCGCTGCCGGTGGTGCCGCAGACGACGCGAAGCCGAAGCCTTGCTGGAAACGTGGCGAGATCAGCCAGTACCTGTCGTCGATAGGCGCGATAACCTCCTTCGAGCTGTCGCGCTTGCCAGCCCACGCGCACGAGGATGTGCGTCATCGCGCCGCTGCGATTGCCGCCGCGCCAGCAGTAGACGAGCGGCTGCCACGTCTTGGGCTTAGAGTGAAATTCGGTTTCCAGATGGTGCGCGATGTTGCGCGTAACGTAGGCCGCCCCGCGTCGGCGCGCCTCGAACGACGATTGCTGCCGATCCATCGTGCCGACTTCGGCTCGCTCGGCATCGGTGAGCACCGGGCAGTTAATAGCACCCGGCAAGTGATCTGACGCGAACTCGGTTTCGCTGCGAACGTCGATGATCGAATCGAAGCGTGCGAGGCGCATAAGCGCATCGGCAGCACCGATCACTGAACGCTCGGACCAGCCCGCGCTGTCGGCCGTCATCGCCACACCGTCATCGTCCGGCCTGCGCAGTCGTCTTCGCTACGAGCAGCGGCTGCAGCACCGGCCAGACCGTTTCAAGAATTCTTCCCTGCGCCTGCGCACTCGGATGAATTCGATCGGCCTGAAAAAAGTCCGTCGAATCGGAAAAGCCCTCGAGCAAGAATGGCACGAGCGCCGTGTTGTACTGCTTGGCTACGCTCGCGAATGCGGCGTAAAAGCGATCGGTGTACTCACGCCCGTAGTTCGGCGGTATGCGCATTCCCGCAAGCATCACTCGCGCGCCTGCGGCCTGGCTGGCGCGAGTCATGGCCGACAAATTGTCCTCCATTCGGGCCACTGGCAGCCCGCGCAATCCATCGTTGCCGCCCAGCTCGATGATGACGATTGCCGGGCGATGCTGCTTCAGCAGCGCAGGCAATCGCGTACGACCACCGCTCGTAGTGTCTCCGCTGACGCTCGCATTCACGACCGTATAATTCGAACCGCTTTGCCGCAGCCGATTTGCAAGCAGCTGCACCCAGCCGCTGCCGCGCGCCAAACCGTACTCCGCTGACAGGCTGTCACCAACAACAAGAATGATCGGACGCGCATCGGACTTGCCAGTGCTCCTGCTTGATTGCGCCGTCGAGCTGGACGCCGATGCACTCGCCGCGAACGCGCACAGCGCGACCGCCATGACCGAACCAAGACGAATCAGAAAACTTCTGCGCACGGAGCCTAGGAAGTGAAGGAAATCGCGGTTGAAGCGCGCGATCTCAGCAAAATCGTGCAGGATGCCACCGGCAGTCTGACGATTCTGGATGATATCAATCTGGCCGTGGCGGCCGGCGAAACGGTCGCCATCGTCGGCGCCTCCGGATCGGGGAAATCAACATTACTCGGACTGCTGGCCGGCCTTGATGTTCCAACCGCCGGTTCGGTACACATCTTCGGCCAGGATCTGTTCGCGCTCGACGAAGACGGTCGCGCGGCTTTACGCGCGCAGCGGCTCGGGTTTGTGTTTCAGTCTTTCCAACTGCTGCCGCACTTGAACGCGCTCGAAAACGTTCTGCTTCCGCTCGAATTGACCGGCCGCTCGCCGGACGATGCATCGCCGCTCGATGCGGCACGCGCGCTGCTGAGCAGAGTCGGGTTAGGCGAGCGGCTGTCCCACTATCCGAAGTATCTGTCCGGAGGAGAGCAACAGCGCGTCGCGCTGGCACGCGCCTTCGTATTGCGACCGCCGCTGCTGCTGGCCGATGAGCCGACCGGCAGTCTCGATGCGCGCACCGGCGAAGCGGTGATCGAACTGATGTTTGAACTCAATCGCGAGCGCGGATCGACATTGTTAATGGTGACGCACGATCCCGACATCGCTCGCCGCTGCAGCAGGCAGATCGAACTGCATGCCGGACGAGTGATCGACGCCGCAGGTCAGCTAGTGGCGCCGTAACTCGGCCGAGCGACCTTGGCCGCACGCGGTGCGATGTCGCCCGCCACCAGGCCTACGTCGCCGCAGTCGTCGACGCTACGGCCATGCAGCCACGCTGCCGCCAGCGACGCCTGACGTGGGTCGAAGCCCTGCGCAAGCAATCCGCCAAGTAACCCCGCGAGCACATCGCCCGTCCCGGCCGTGGCGAGCGCAGGTCCACCGGTCGGATTGAGCGCGCACCGGCCATCCGTGCCCGCGATGACCGTGCCCGCGCCCTTCAGCACGACGATGCTTCGATAGCGAGCAGCCAGCTCGCGGGCTGACGCGATGCGATCGACCTGAGTGTCGTCGGCTGACGTCTCCATCAGACGCGCCGCTTCGAGCGGATGCGGGGTCAGCACCGTGATTGGACCGCGGGCAGCGAGGCATTCACCGAGCGCCGGACCCAGCGATAGCAAGTTGAGCGCGTCAGCATCGATAACCAACGAAGCGTCGCTGTCCAATGCCCATTGCAGCGCGCGCCGCGCCGAATCGTCGGTACCCAGGCCACAGCCGATAACGACGGACTGCAGATTCGCGATCGACGCATAGGGGCGAAACATCAATTCGGGCTGCAGTGGATCGACGCGAAACTCCGGTGCGCCGATGCAATCGACGTAAACGCGGCCGGCGCCGATCCGCAATGCGGCCCGCGCAGCCAGCAGCGCGGCGCCGACCATGCCGGTATTGCCGCCGACGATCAGCGCATTTCCGTAGTCTCCCTTGTGCGTGTTGCGCCGACGCGGTGCGACGAGCTGCGGGAAGTCGGATGGATCGGTCACCGCCAGTCGAGTCGACGGCGTTTCGACACCGAGCCGGTCGACGGTGACGAAACCTGCGGCGTCAATGCCGTCTCCCGTGTGCAAGCCTGGTTTGTCGCCGATGAATGTGATTGTTTCCGAGGCACGGATGCCTTCGACCCCGCCAACCCAGCTGCCGCGATCGGCATCTAGACCGCTCGGCACGTCGATCGCAACAACGTGCGCTCGCTGCGCGTTAATCCATTGCGCGGCAGCGAGCACCGTACCTTGCAGCGGCCGCGTTTGCCCGATGCCGAGCAGTGCATCAACGATGACGTCGAAGCGTTGCGCGGTGGGAAAGTCTGTACGCGTTACACCGCCCGCCGTGCGCCACGCGGCACAGGCGTTACGCGCATCATCGGTCACAGGTTCGGCAACTTGGAGGCAGAGCACATCATGGCGCGCGTTGCGCAATTCGCTCGCGGTGACGTAGCCGTCGCCACCGTTATTGCCCGGACCAGTGACGACGCATATCGAGAGTGGTTTCGTCGATTGCCGCGCGTTGATACGGGCTGCCGCCGCGGCGCCAGCGCGCGCCATCAGCGCTCCAGCGGGTAGGCCGCGCTGTGCGCTTTGCTCAATCGCGCGCAGCTCAGCAACCGTGTACAGCGGCGTTCCCATGAACTCAAGCGCCGCGCGCGTAGCGGTCCAGCGTTAGACCGTCAAGATCGATCGCCGGCGCTCTGCCTGCGATCACGTCGGCCAGCACGCGCGCCGAACCGCACGCCATCATCCAGCCGGTCGAGCCATGCCCTGCGTTGACAAACAGATTCGCGATCGGAGTCTTGCCCAACACCGGTGGCCCGTCGGGCAACATCGGCCGCGCACCGATCCAGAAACGTGATTTCGCATACGACGCCGCGTACGGAAACCAGTCCTGTGCGACCTTCAGCAACGTGCGCAGTGCGCTGTCGCGCAGCTCCATGCCACGCGTGCCGAGTTCTGCGGTGCCGGCGATTCTCACGCGGTTGCCCATCCGTGTGATCGCGACCTTGTATGCCTCATCCATCACGCTGATATACGGCGCATGCTCGAACGCGGTGATGGCGGCGGTTGCCGAGTATCCCTTGACCGGCTGCATCGGCAGACGAATGCGGAGCGGCCGCAACAACGCGACACTGCTGATACCACCCGCGATGACAAATGCATCCGCGTTGATGTCTCCCTTATCGGTTCGCAGCCCGGTGATTCGCTGCTGCTCACGCTGCAGGCGTTGCGCAGTCACATTAAAACGAAACTCGACTCCGTCGCGGATCGCGATGTCCTTTAACTGCTGCGCGAAGAATGCACAGTTGCCTGTTTCATCGCCGGGCAAATGAAGCGCTCCAGCAAGCGGCGTTGCAGCATGCAACGCCGGCTCGATCGAGCGCGCCTGCTCAGGGGTCAGCAGCGCGTGCGCCACGCCGAGCTCGTCCAGCATCTTGCGCGCGATCGCTGAACGCTCGATCTCCTTTTCGGCGCGAAACAGCTGCAGATAGCCGGTCGTTTGCTCGTAGTCGAGCTGATGCAGCTCGCGCAGCGCGCGCAGCTCGGATTGACTGTAAAACGCAAGCCGCTGCATGCGCGCCTTGTTCCGCTTAAAACGTTCGAGCCTGCATTCGCGAAGCCAGCGCGCAATCCAACGCCACAGCGCCGGATCGAGCGACGGCCGAAATATGATCGGTGCTTCGGCGCGAAACAGATATGCGAGAACCTTGCCGGGCATTCCAGGCTGCGCCCACGGTGCGACATACGATGGCGCCATTACACCAGCGTTGGCAAAGCTGGTTTCCTGCGCGACACCGGAGCGTCGCTCGACGACGACGACATCGTGGCCGTCGCGGCGCAGGTTGTATGCGGTAGTCACGCCAATGATGCCGGCGCCAATCACGACTATGCGCATTCAGAGTTGCGGCCCATGACCCGGTCGGGCAACCATGTCGCAATGGCGGGGAAGAGGGTAATCAACGCAATCGCAACGAGCAGCATGACGAAAAATGGCAACGCCGCGCGTGCGATCGTGTTGCTGTCCTTCCCCGTCATGTTCTGCAGTACGAAGAGGTTAAACCCAACCGGTGGTGTGACCTCGGCGATTTCAACCAGAAGCACGATAAATACGCCGAACCAGACCAGGTCGAACCCGGCAGTCTGGATCATCGGCAGCACCACCGCCGCAGTCAGAACGATCATCGATATGCCATCGAGCGCGGTGCCAAGTATCACGTAGAACACGGCAAGAATTGCGATCAGCGCGTATCGGTTCAAGCCGAGCCCGCCAACCCATTCGGCCAGCTCGCGCGGAATTCCGGTGAACGCCATGGCCTTGCTCAGGAACGCAGCGCCCGCGAGGATGAACATGATCATGCACGACACTCGGGTTGCCCCGAGCAGGCTCTCGACGAAGTTCGATCGCGTCAACGATCCGCCCCACCAGGCGATCACCAGGGAGCCGAGTACGCCGTAGGCGGCGCACTCGGTCGCAGTTGCGAGTCCTGCCAGCAACACGTACAGGATGAAGACGATCAGAAGTGCGCACGGGATCAACTCACGCGACTGCCGCATCTTCTCGATGAACGACATGCCCGGCCCGGGCGCCGGCGTGCGCTCGGGATGCGTGAGCGCCCAGAAGACGATGTACCCCGAAAACAGCACCATCAAGAGCAAGCCGGGCATGATGCCCGCCAGAAAAACGCGAATGATCGAAGCGTCGGCGGCCACCGCATACACGACCATCGTGATCGACGGCGGAATCAGGATGCCCAGCGTTCCGGCCGTCGCGAGCGAGCCGAGGGCGATCTGTTCGTCGTAGCCGCGCCGTTTCAACTCAGGCAATGCAACTTTGGCGATCGTTGCACAGGTCGCGGCGGACGAGCCCGAAACAGAACCGAAAATGCCGCAGCCGAGAATGTTGACGTGCATCAGGCGTCCGGGAATCCGTCGCAGCCAGGGTGCCAGCCCTTCGAACATTTGTTCGGATAGCCGAGTGCGAAACAGAATTTCGCCCATCCAAATGAACAGCGGCAACGCCGCCAGTTCCCACGACGCGTTGGTTCCCCAGAACGCGGTGAAAAGACTGCGCCCGGGGGAGGTATCGGAAAACCCCTGCAGACCGATCCAGCCGACGATCCCGAGCGACATGCCGATCCAGACACCGGCGCATAGCACGACGCCGAGTATGGCGAGCAGGATCGCCCCAATCGCGACGACGCTCATCTGTTTCGGCTCACCAATCTTCCGTAAAGTCGCCGCGCGCGTGGCGCTCGTCGACCGCGACTTGATACGCCGGGCGGTCGCCGCGCAAGACCGTCACGAGCTCGTCAACGACGGCAACCAGCAGCAGCGCGGCACCAATTGCGAACGAAAGCTGCGGAATCCAGATCGGAACGACCAGTAGCCCGATCGACATCTCGTCATAGCGCCAGCTCTCGTACACGCCGTAATTAGCCCACACCGCGAGCGCCGCGCTCGCGACCAGGGCAATCAGCAGCGCCAGCAGCTCGGCGTACCGCCGGCGTGCCGGCGGCACGTTGTCGAGTACCAGCAGCATGCGGACGAAATCGCCGCGTCTGAAGGCGCTCGCCATCGGCAGGAACGCCGCGGCGGCGCACATCCATGACACCAAGTCATCGTTGCCGCTGAGACTGATGCCGAGCGGCCGCGTCAGCGCGCCGCCGATCATCACAACAAATATGGCGAAGACGAAAAAAGCTCCGCAATAAGCGGAGCCGTCGTAGAGCCGGTCGAGCCAGCGTCGCATGCTGCAGAGCTCGATTCAGCTCTTTGCGCCTCATTTCTTGCGGTAGGCGTCGACGATTTCCTGTCCTTCTGCGCCTGACTGCTTGAGCCAATCACTCAGCATCTCATCGCCGATCTTCTTCATGTCGCCCATCAGCTGCGGGGTGGGCTTGACCACCGTCATCTTGTTCTTTTGCAGGATCCCCAGCGATTCATCGGTATAGCCGCGCATCCTTTCCCACCCTTTGCGCTCGGCATCGGCCGCTGCCTTCAGCAGCGCCGCCTGCGTCGGCTTGTCGAGCTTTTCGAATTCGCGCAGATTGACGATCACCATGTTCTTCGGGACCCATGCATTCACCGTATGAAAGTGGGTCAGCGTTTCCCAGACCTTGCTGTCGACGCCGGTGGCGCCCGACGACATGAACGAATCGACGACGCCTGTGGCGAGTGCCTGCGACAATTCGGCGGCCTGAATCGTCAGCGATTGCGCGCCGACTACTTGCGCAATCTTTGAGGTGGCCGGGTTGTAGGCGCGCCATTTGAGGCCCTTCATATCCGCGGCCGAGCGCAATTCTTTCTTCGCGTAAATGCCTTGCGGCGGCCATGCGACCGCGTACAAAAGCTTCGCACCACGCTTCGCGAGCAGCCGATCGACGACCGGCTTTTGCGCCTGCCAGAGCTTGTACGCATCGTCGAAGCCGGTCGCGAGGAACGGCAGCGAATCAACGCCGAACACGGGGTTCTGATTCACCATCACGCTCATCAGAATCTCGCCCATCTGCGCCTGGCCGCTTTCGACCGCGCGCGCGATCTCGGGCACCTTGAACAGCGATCCATTGGCGTGCACGGTGATCTTGAGCTTGCCGTTGGTGGCGAATTCAACGTCTTTGGCAAACTGAGTCAGCGTGACCGTGTGCGGGTTACCGATCGGATACCCGGCAGCCAGATTCCAGTTCGACTGCGCAGCGGCCGGCGCGATCGTGAAGGCTCAAAGCGACAGTGACAGCGCTTAACAGCAGTAAACGGCGTTTCATGGCGTCCTTAGGCAGGAGAATTGATCGGAAGAGAGAACGTCGTTGCTAACATCGCAGGCCCGCAATAGTACCCGTACCGCGACATAGAACTGTGAAAAAACGGCAGCGCTGGCAGTTCTGGATCGACCGTGGCGGCACCTTCACCGACATCGTTGCACGCACGCCCGATGGGGCGCTGCTTACGCACAAACTCCTGTCGGACAACCCCGAGCACTATGAGGACGCGGCGATCGCCGGCATCCGGCGTCTACTCGGAATCGCTACCGATGCGCCGGTGCCGGTTGATCAGATCGAAGCCGTCAAGATGGGAACGACGGTAGCTACCAATGCGTTGCTCGAGCGCAAGGGTGAGCCGACTGCGCTGGTGGTGACGCGCGGCTTTCGCGACGCGCTGCGTATTGCATATCAGAACCGTCCGCGATTGTTCGATCGGCACATCGTGCTGCCGGAGCTGTTGTATTCGAAGGTGATCGAAGTCGATGAGCGGGTTGGCGCGCACGGCGACGTTGTGCAGCCGCTCGATCTGGCTGCGGCGCGCAAGGAGCTCGCCGCAGCGTACGACGCGGGCTTTCGATCGGTCGCGATCGTGCTGATGCACGGTTATCGGTATTCGTCGCACGAGGCGGCGCTCGAGGCGGCGGCGCGCGAAGTCGGCTTTGCGCAAGTCTCGGCGTCACACCGCGTGAGCGCTCTGATGAAGTTCGTTGCACGCGGCGACACCACCGTGGTCGATGCGTACCTGTCGCCGATCCTGCGCCGTTACGTCGAGAGGGTAGCGAGCGAACTGCCGGATACGCGGCTGCTGTTCATGCAATCGTCGGGCGGGCTTACCGACGCGCGCCGCTTCCAGGGCAAGGACTCGATCCTGTCGGGCCCTGCCGGCGGCATCGTCGGCATGGTGCGCACGAGTCTTAGCGCGGGCTTCGATCGCGTGATCGGCTTCGATATGGGCGGTACGTCGACTGACGTATCGCATTTCGCGGGCAGCAACGTCAGCGATTGCGAGCGCGCGTTTGAGACGCAAGTCGCCGGCGTGCGGATGCGCGCGCCGATGATGAGCATTCACACGGTCGCCGCGGGCGGCGGCTCGATCCTGCACTTCGACGGCGCGCGCCTGCGTGTCGGGCCAGACTCTGCGGGTGCCAATCCGGGCCCGGCGTGCTATCGACGCGGGGGGCCGTTGACGGTGACCGACTGCAACGTGATGGTCGGCAAGATTCAGCCGGCATTCTTTCCGCACGTGTTCGGCCCGAATGCGAACGAAGCCCTCGATGAGAAAGTAGTGCGCGTGAAGTTCGCTGAGCTGGCTGCGGAGATTGCGCAGGCAACCGGCCGCGAACTGACGCCCGCGCAAGTCGCGGACGGCTACCTCGGCATCGCGGTCGGCAACATGGCCGAAGCGATCAAGCGCATCTCGGTGCAGCGCGGCCACGACGTGACCAAGTACACGCTGACGGTGTTCGGCGGCGCGGGCGGCCAGCACGCTTGCCGTGTGGCCGACGAGTTGGGGATGAGTCGCATCTTTGCGCATCCGCTGGCGGGAGTGCTGTCGGCGTACGGAATGGGATTGGCCGATCAGACGGCGATGCGCGAACAGTCGATCGAACGCCGTCTGGAGGCAGACGCAATACCGCTGCTGGAGTCAACGCTCGACCGCCTGGCGGCCGACGCCACCGACGATCTCAAGTCGCAGGGCGTGGCCGTGGCGCGCATCGCCGTCGTGCGCCGAGCGCACTTGCGCTACGACGGCACCGATACCGCCTTGATCGTTGCCGCCGCGACGCTGTCCGAAATGCAAGCTGCCTTCGACGCCGAATACCTGAAGCGCTACTCGTTCCTGATGGAGGGCCGTGCGCTCATTATCGAAGCGGCATCGGTCGAAGCGATCGGCGGCGGTGAGACGGCGGCGGAAGAGGCGGTTGCGAGACCGCTACGCACAACGCCGCTGGCCGCGCAGGCGAGGGTGCGCATGTATGCCGAGGATGAGTGGCACGACACGCCGCTGTATGCGCGCGCCGACACGCGCCCGGGCGACGTGATCGACGGTCCGGCGATCATTGCCGAAGCCAACGCGACCACCGTGGTCGAGCCAGGGTGGCGCGCCACGATCACCAAGCTCGACCATCTGCTGCTCGAGCGCGCGCGGCCGCGCGCGCAGCGCCAGGCGATCGGTACCACGGTGGATCCGGTGATGCTTGAAGTGTTCAACAACCTGTTCATGTCGATTGCCGAGCAGATGGGACTGCGGCTGCAGAACACGGCGTACTCGGTCAACATCAAGGAGCGCCTCGATTTCTCATGCGCGCTGTTCGATGCCGACGGCAACCTGATCGCCAACGCGCCGCATATGCCGGTACATCTGGGCTCGATGGGCGAATCGATCAAGACGGTGATGCGCGAGAACGCCGGCGCGATGAAGGCGGGAGACGCGTACGTGATCAACGATCCGTATCACGGCGGCACGCACCTGCCGGATGTGACCGTGATCACGCCCGTGTTCGATCGTGACGGCAGCCAAATTCTGTTCTACGTGGGCTCGCGGGGACACCATGCGGACATCGGCGGCACGACCCCGGGATCGATGCCGCCGTTTTCGACGTCGCTCGATGAAGAAGGCGTGCGCTTCATCAACTTCAAGCTGATCGAAGGGCAGGGCGCGGGCCGCGCCGGCCGCATGCGCGAAACAGAGCTCACGCACTTGCTGACCTCCGGTCAGTATCCGGCGCGTAATCCGGCACAGAACATCGCCGATCTGCGCGCCCAAATCGCCGCCAACGAAAAAGGCCGCGAAGAACTGCTGAAGATGGTCGATCTGTTCGGGCTGGATGTCGTGCGCGCGTACATGCGGCACGTGCAGGACAACGCCGAAGAATCGGTGCGGCGCGTCATCACGAAGCTGGCGGACGGGTCGTTCGAGTATCCGCTCGACAACGGCGCGGTGATCCGCGTGCGCATTACAGTCGATCGAAAAAACCGCTCTGCAAAGATCGACTTCACCGGCAGCTCGGATCAACTGACGAACAACTTCAACGCGCCCAGCGCGGTGTGCGTCGCGGCGGTGCTGTACGTGTTCCGCACCTTGGTCGATGCCGATATTCCGCTGAACGCGGGCTGCCTGAAGCCGCTTGAAGTCATCATTCCCGAGCGCTCGATGCTGAATCCGCGCTACCCGGCAGCGGTGGTGGCAGGCAACGTCGAAACGTCTTCATGCATTACCGACGCGCTGTATGGCGCGCTAAGCGTGATGGCTGCAGCGCAGGGCACGATGAACAACTTCACGTTCGGTAACGAGCGGTATCAGTACTACGAAACGATCTCGGGCGGTTCTGGTGCGGGCATTTACAACATCGGCGCGAACGAAGAAGCGCTCGATGGTTTCAACGGCACCGACGTCGTGCAGACACACATGACCAACTCGCGGCTGACTGACCCCGAGGTGCTCGAGTTCCGCTATCCGGTGCGATTGGAAAGCTACGAGATACGCCCGAATTCCGGTGGTGCGGGACGCTGGCACGGCGGCAACGGCGGCACACGGCGCGTGCGTTTTTTGGAACCGATGACGGCGTCGATTCTGGCCAATCATCGGTCGATTCCTCCGTTTGGAATGGCAGGTGGTGAGCCCGGCGAATTGGGCCGTAACTGGATCGAAAGAATTGACGGGCGCATCGAGACGATGGGACACATCGGATCGGCCGAAATGAACGTCGATGATGTCGTAGTTATTCAAACTCCGGGCGGCGGCGGCTTTGGGAAAAAATGAAGGCGATCGAACACGGCAAAAACGGATTACCGCAGTCGAAATTCCGAGCACGACTGAGCGGCGTCAGCAGAAATAATTCGTGCCATGAATGCGCCGGACCGCCTGGGCCTTACCTCGATTCTGGGCTCGCTATCGCTCAGCTACTCACCGCTGGTCGATCGCGAGCGGCGTACGTTCGGCACACGCCTGACGATGTTGTCTGTGAAGCCGAGCGAGCGGCTGCCGGTCGGCTTGATCCTCGAACAGTTAAATGGCCTGTGGCCCGAGTCGCGTGCGCTGGTGCTGGTGGCGCCGCTCGATGCGCAGCTCGACGATTCATTGCTCGCCTGGCAGCCTCCACGCAATGCTGTCGTCGAAATTCCGACCATTGCGCTGCGCGACCCGACGACACAAGGGCTCGTTCAACGCGCGCGTCGGCTCGGCATCAAAATGGCGTTGCGCGGCCGGCCCGATGTGCCGTTGCCGCCCGCGCTGCTCGACTGCTTTGATTACGCGCTGATTCACATCACCGAAGACCGGCGCCGCCGGAGCGATGGCAGCAACACGCCACCGCCGCCGGGTGTGCTGCGCCGCATGCCCTTCATCATTACCGGCACGTTTCGCGTGGCCGAGCTGCAGGCCGCGTACGAACGCGGCGCGGTCGCCAGCGTAGGCGTACCGCTCGACGAAGCTCATCCGACGATAGAGCGGCCGCCGCAACCGAGCCAGGCGGCGGTGCTCGAATTGCTGCGTCTCGCGCACGAGCGTGCCGATATCGTTGCAATCGAGTCGGCGATCAAGCGCGATACAGCCTTGACGTTCGAGCTGATCCGCTTTGTCAACTCGGCTGCGTTTGCAATGCCGATGCAGGTCGTGTCGGTCAAGCGCGCGATCATGGTTCTAGGCCACGCCAAAATGACCCGGTGGCTTTCGCGCATGCTGCGCGTCTCCACCTTCAACGGCGATGCGTTGCCATTAATGCACGCGGGCATTCGGCGCGGATTATTCCTGGAGCATCTGGCAAGCTGCACGGTCGACGGTGCCGCGCTGCGCGACTCGCTGTTCCAGACCGGCGCATTCTCATTGCTCGATCGAATGACCGGCACCTCGTTTGCCCGCTTGCTTGCGCGCGCGCAACTGCCTTCGAGCGTTGCAGCCGCGTTGGTTGATCGCACCGGGCCGTGCGCGCCGTATTTGTCGTTGGCTGAGGCGATCGAGCGCAACGATCCGGTGATGAGCCGAAAGCAGCGCGAAGCGCTCGACATCTCATTGCTCGATTGCAACGTTGCCCTGCTGCGCGCGTTATCTGCGGCGCAGACGAACTCGCGCGAGGATCGCATCGCCGCCTGAACGTTCGCGGTGAATCTGCATCATCGTGCACCGCTATAATTCGCGCGCAGTTTGTCCGGTGCAATGGCTGGTCCATTGCGATTCGGCACCGGCAAGCGCGCTTCCTTTCCATAATGACTTCACACGCGACGTTTCTAGCGCTCCCCGGACCGAGCGCTCTGTCGGCGTTTCGCGCAGCGCGGTTGCTGGCCAAGGTCAGAGAGGTCGAAGCATCGGCTGAGCGCATCAGCGCGCATTTCATTCACTTCGTGCACGCACGCGGCGGGTTGAAGAACGAAGAGCGTGCGCGGCTCGACGCATTGCTGTCGTACGGCGATGCTGCGCAGGCAAGTCATTCCGCCAAGAATGGTGCATCGTTCCTGGTCGTTCCTCGGCTTGGAACGATTTCGCCCTGGGCCAGCAAGGCCACCGACATCGCACACAACACCGGCCTGGCGCTGGTTCATCGCATCGAGCGTGGAACGCTGTTTCGCATCGAATTCAAGCGAGCGTTGTTCGGCGGTCATCCACTTTCGTCGGACACCGCTGATCGTCTCGCAGCGGTCTTGCACGACCGCATGACCGAAAGCGTTACCGATCCTGCGACCGATCCCGCGCTCATCTTTCGCGATCTGGCGAGCAAGCCGATGCAGACGGTTCCGGTGGCGGCGAACGGGCGCGAAGCGCTTGCGCGCGCCAATGTCGAAATGGGCCTCGCGCTGTCGGACGACGAGATCGACTACCTGCTCGACGCCTTCAAGCGAATCAAGCGCGATCCGACCGATGTCGAGTTGATGATGTTCGCGCAGGCCAACTCCGAGCATTGCCGCCACAAGATTTTCAACGCGACCTGGACGATCGACGGCGCAGCCAAAGACAGCACGCTGTTCGACATGATTCGCGCCACGCACCGCGCCGCGCCGCAGGGAACGGTCGTCGCGTATAGCGACAATGCCGCGGTGCTCGAGGGCCGAACCGCGTCGCGCTTCTATCCGGCGAGCGATCATGCTGAAGGTGCGTTCGGCGTCGACTACGCGTTGCGCGACGAGCTGACGCATACGGTGTTCAAGGTCGAAACGCACAACCATCCGACAGCGATCTCGCCGTTTCCGGGCGCGTCGACCGGCGCAGGTGGCGAGATTCGCGATGAAGGCGCCACCGGCCGGGGAGCCAGGCCAAAGGCGGGACTGTGCGGATTCTCGGTCTCGCATCTGCGAATTCCCGACATGCAGCAGGCATGGGAGGACGACTTCGGATTTCCAGCACGCATTGCCGATGCGTTATCGATCATGATCGAAGGCCCGATCGGCGCGGCGGCGTTCAACAACGAGTTCGGCCGCCCGAATCTGCTCGGTTACTTTCGCAGCTACGAACAGAACGTCGACGGCAGGCGCTACGGTTATCACAAGCCGATCATGATCGCCGGCGGTATCGGCAACATCGTCGACAAGCAGGTGCGCAAGCACGATCTGCCGCCCGGCACCTTGCTGATACAGCTCGGCGGGCCCGGGATGCGGATCGGACTCGGCGGCGGCGCGGCTTCGAGCATGGGCGCCGGCACCAATACCGAGCAGCTCGATTTCGATTCGGTCCAGCGCGGCAATCCGGAAATGCAGCGCCGTGCCCAGGAAGTCATCGACCGTTGCTGGGCGTTCGGCGCACGTAATCCGGTGCTGTCGATTCATGACGTTGGCGCAGGCGGCTTGTCGAATGCGATGCCGGAGCTGGCCGATCAGTCAAAGCGCGGCGCGCGCATTGCGCTCGCCGATGTTCCGGTCGAAGAAAGCGGCATGAGCCCGCTCGAGATCTGGTGCAACGAGGCCCAGGAGCGGTACGCACTGGCGATAGCGCCCGACCGACTCGCGGCGTTCGACTGGCTGGCCCGGCGTGAGCGCTGCCCGTATGCGGTCAATCGGGCGCATTGCCGACGATGCGCAACTTGTCATCGAAGGCGTAAACGGCGTGCGCGCTGTTGATATGCCGATGAATGTGCTGCTCGGCAAGCCGCCGCGCATGCACCGTGATGCCCTTCACATCGAGCAAGCGCTGCCCGCATTCGAAAGCGCCGGCCTGGTGCTCGAGCAATGCGCGCTCGATGTGCTGCGGCATCCGACCGTCGCCAGCAAATCGTTTCTAATCACCATCGGCGATCGAACCGTCGGCGGGATGAATTCGCGCGACTCGATGGTCGGTCCCTGGCAGGTACCGGTCGCCGACTGCGCGGTGACGACGATCAGTTTCGACGGCTACGCCGGCGAAGCGATGGCCATCGGCGAGCGCACACCGCTGGCGGTCATCGATGCGGCCGCAGCATCGCGCGTCGCGATCGGCGAGGCCATCACGAATATCGCGGCGGCCGACGTGCAGTTGCAGCGCGTGAAGATATCGGCCAACTGGATGGCCGCGTGCGGCGTGCCGGGCGAAGACGCGAAGCTGTTCGATGCAGTGCAGGCTGCAAGCGAGTTATGCCAGGCGCTCGGTATCAGCGTGCCGGTCGGCAAGGATTCATTGTCGATGCAGACCGCCTGGCGCGACGGTAACGTCGACAAGACGGTCGTCGCGCCGATCTCATTGATCGCCAGCGCGGCCGCACCGGTCGATGATGTGCGCCGCTCGCTGACGCCGCAGCTGGTCGCCGATAACGACACCGTGCTGGTACTGATCGATCTGGGTGCGGGCCGCAATCGGCTGGGCGGGTCGATCCTGGCGCAGGTCACCCGACAGATCGGCAACGAAGCCCCGGATCTCGACGATCCGACCAAGCTGATCGCATTCGTAAGCGTGATGCGCGAGCTGCAGCGCGAAAATCTTAGTGCTCGCCTATCACGATCGCTCGGACGGTGGCCTGTTCGCAACGCTCGCCGAGATGGCGTTCGCCGGGCATGTCGGCATCAGCGTCAATCTCGACGTACTCGCTGTGGATCCGCTCGCCGAGGATTGGGGCGATTTCAAGATCCGGCCCGAGCAGGTCGCGGTCCGTCGCAATGAATCGATCCTGAAGGCGCTCTTCACCGAAGAGCTCGGCGCCGTCTTGCAAGTGAGGGAGCGCGACAAGAGCGCGGTGATGAGCGCGTTGCGCGCGGCCGGGCTCGGAGGGGCGAGTCAGATCATCGGCAAACCCAACTCCAAGGATGTCGTCGAGTTCTGGTGCGACGCCAAGCCTGTTTTCTCCAGGTCGCGCAGCGAGCTGCAGAAGGTGTGGAGCGAAACATCGTGGCGCATTGCGCGGCTGCGCGACAACCCGGAGTGCGCCGATCAGGAATACGCGCGTGCAACTGATGGGAGACGATGCTGGCCTGTCGATGTCGCTGAGCTTCGACCCGTCGGACGATATCGCTGCACCATTTGTTGCGCGCGGCGATCGTCCGCGCATCGCGATCCTGCGCGAGCAAGGCGTCAATAGCCAGACCGAAATGGCATACGCGTTTTATCGCGCGGGCTTTGCATCGGTCGACGTGCACATGACCGACTTGATCGAGGGACGTCAATCATTGGGCGACTTCAAAGGCGTCGTCGCATGTGGCGGGTTTTCATACGGTGATGTGCTGGGGGCAGGCGGCGGTTGGGCAAAGACGATCCTGATGAACCCGAAGCTCGCCGAGATGTTTGCCGTGTTCTTTGCGCGCGAAGACAGCTTCGCATTGGGCGTATGCAACGGTTGTCAGATGATGAGCCACCTACGTGCGCTGATTCCCGGTGCGCGACACTGGCCGCGCTTTGAGCGCAACGCTTCGGAGCAGTACGAGGGCCGATTGGTCCAGGTAGCGATTCCTGAATCGCCTTCGCTGTTCTTCGCCGGCATGGCAGGCAGCCATGCGCCGATCGCCAATGCACATGGGGAAGGGCGCGCGGTGTTCGACAGCGACCAGCAACGAAGCGCAGCAATCGTTGCGATGCGCTACATCGATTCGCAGCGCCGCGCCACCGAGGCGTATCCGTACAACCCGAACGGCTCGTCCGACGGCATCTGCGCGCTGACCACTGCCGATGGACGCTTCACGATTGTGATGCCGCACCCCGAGCGCGTGTTCCGTACGGTACAGATGTCATGGCAGCCGCCGGGACTCGGCGAAGACTCGCCGTGGATGCGGATTTTTCGAAACGCGCGGCGCTGGGTCGGCTAGCGGTGGTGACGGTCGGCCAGACGGCGCGCTCCTAGACGTTCGCGCGTCATTGCTCGGGCTTGACGCCTGCGGCGGTGATGACTTTCGCCCACTTTGCGATCTCGTCGTTGAGGAACTTGGCCGCCTGCTCGGGCGAGCCGCCGCCCGGCTCGATACCGAGCTGCTCGAAGCGGGCCTTTAGATCGGCAGAACCGATCGCTTTCGCCGTCTCGGCGGAAAGGCGGTTGACGATCTCGCGCGGCGTGCCGGCAGGCGCGAGAAACATCACCCACGTCGAGGATTCGATCGCCGGCCCGCCGGATTCGGCGATGGTCGGTACCTCCGCCGCGCCGCCAACGCGCTGCGCGGAGAACATGCCGAGCGCGCGGATCTTGCCGCCGCGCACATGCGGCATCATCGTGCTCGGCACGTCCACCAGAATCTGGATGTCGTTGCCCATCAGTCCCTGCAGCGCCGGCGCGGTGCCCTTGTAGGGCACATGCACCATGTCGACGCCGGTGGTCTGCTTGAACAACTCGGTGGTCAGGTGCGCCGCGGCGCCGATGCCGCTCGAGCCAAATGAAATCTTGCCGGGATTCGCCTTCGCGTAGTCGATCAGCTCCTTGACGCTCTTGGGCGGGAAATTATTGTTCACGGTCATGATCAGCGGCGCGATGCCCGCGAGCGAAATCGGCGTAAAGCTCTTCACCGGGTCGAACGGCAGCTTGCCGGAGTAAAGCGTGGCGTTGGCAGCGTGCGCCGCGATGACGGTCACAACGGTGTAGCCATCCGGCGCCGCCTTCGCAACGAAATCGGCGCCGATGATCGAGTTGGCACCGGGCTTGTTTTCCACGATCACCGGCTGGCCGACCGCCTCCTGGATCTTCTGCGTCACCAGCCGCGTCACGGTGTCCGTAATGCCGCCCGGCGTATAGGGAACGATCCACTTGATCGGCTTGTTCGGGTACTGCGCGTGTGCGGCCCCGGCGGCGACCAGCGTCAGCGCCGCGAGGGTCCGCGCGATAAGACGTTTCAGGTTCGTCATGGGATTCCTTTGGATCTGCGATCGCCGGGCTCTCGATCCTTCAACAAGCGTTGCAGCGTGCATGCTAATTGCTTCGGCGCAGGATGACTATGGCCGGCCGCACGAGCGTTCGGTTCTAAGTTCCTGAGGGAGACAGAAGATGACACCAATGCACGCACTCATCGCCTTCGCAGTTTGTGCAGCTTTCACGATCAACGCCCAAGCCCAAGACAAGCCCGCTCCGCCGCCCGCATGGAAGCAGGGCATGGCGGAGAAGGACAAGGATTCCACCCTTGCGCCGCACGCGGGCAAGATGACCGAGACGGCGGCGAGCGACATACCGATCGACAAGCTCAAGGCGCCGCCAGGCTTCAAAGTCGAGTTATGGGCGAGCGGGCTGCCGGGCGGTCGCGCGATGGCGCTGTCCGACGACGGCAAGAAGGTGTACCTCGGCACGCGCGGGATCGGTCGCGTGTACGAAGTGACCGATGCGGGCGACAAGCGCACGGTGCGCACTGTTGTCGACAAGCTGACGCAGCCAGCCGGTGTCGCCTACAAAAATGGAGCGCTGTATGTGTTCGCGATCGACAAGGTGCTGAAGTACGACGGGATCGCCGGCAATCCCAGCGTGCAACCGCAGGACCTGACCGCCGCTTTCGAGTCTGCCGCCGCAGCAGCATCACAACTGGAAATACATCGCCTTCGGCCCGGACGGCAAGCTGTACGTGCCGTTCGGCTCGCCGTGCAATATCTGCGAGCCCCCAAAGGAATACGGCCAGATCCGGCGCTACAACGCCGACGGCACGGGCAAGGAAGTCATCGCCACGGGAGTACGCAACTCGGTCGGCTTCGACTGGCATCCGCAGACCAAGGAGCTATGGTTCACTGACCACGGCCGCGACTGGATGGGCGACGACGGCCCGGCCGATGAGTTGAACCGGCTTGCCAAACCCGGCGCGAACTTCGGCTTCCCTTACTGCCACGCTGACGGCTGGCTCGACACGGACTTCAAGAAGCCGAACGCGTGCGACGGTGTCACCCGGCCCGTGGCGCTGATGGGATCGCACGCCGCGGCGATGGGTGTGAAGTTCTACACCGGCAAGATGTTCCCGGCCGAGTACCAGAACACGATGTTCATCGCGCGCAAAGGCTCGTGGAACCGCTCGACGCCCAGCGGCTTCGACGTCGTCAACGTCCGTGCGAGCGCCGACGGCACGAACGCAAAGGTCACGCCGTTTCTGACCGGCTTCAATGAGAGCAACGACAGCTACAAGTTCTGGGGCCGGCCTGCGTATATCGCGCAGATGCCCGACGGCTCGCTGCTGGTGAGTGACGAGCAGGTCGGCGCGATTTATCGCATCAGCTACCAGAAGCCCGCGGGAGGCGCAGCGAAGACGAAGTAATGCTTCGGCGCCGCACATGGCGGTGAGCAGCATGGCTGCTCGCTCGCCGCCGGTTTTCGACGTTTCCGCCCAGGAAATCTGCACCGCCTGTCACGGGCCAGGCGGCAATTCGGTAAGCCCCGGCATTCCGTCGATCGCCGGACAGCCGAAGCTCTTCATTGAGAACCAGCTTGTACTGATCCGGGAGGAGCTGCGCCCTTCGCCTCAGATGCTGCCGGTCGTGAAGGGAATGAACGACGCCGAGATCGCGCGGCTCGCCGAACACTTTTCCAAACTACCCGCGAAGTCCGCAGAGACCGGCAAGGCCGATCCGAAACTGGCGCAGCGCGCCATCGAGCGAGCAAAGGTGTTGCGCTGTAGCGCGTGCCACCTTGAGGATTTCAAGGGTCAGAAGCAGGTACCACGCTTGGCTGCGCAACGCGAGGAATACCTGGCCACCGAAATGCGCGCTTACCGGGACAACAAGCGCAAGGGCGGTGACACGATCATGGCCGCGGCGCTGTACGGCGTGTCCGACGCAGACATCGACGCACTCGCGCACTTCATGTCACGGCTTGCCGTGACGGCGCATGCTGGCAAACAAAAGGGCGCCGCAGCGCCCTCGGTCGAACCGTAGCTTTCGCTTACTGAATCTTGGCGTTCTTGCGCAGGTTCTCGACGAACGCCTGCACGCGCTGTTGCTGCAGCCCTTCGCGGATTTGCGGCGTGACTTGCTCCAGCGTCGGAAACTGCGTATCGCGCACGTCCTCGAGCCTGATCACGTGCCAACCGAATTGTGTCTGCACCGGAGCGTCGGTCAGCTGGCCCTTGGACAATTTGGTTAGCGCCTCCGAGAACGGCTTGACGTACGAATCGGGTGCCGCCCAATCGAGATCACCGCCGTTTTTCGCCGAGCCGGTGTCCTTGGACTGCTTTGCAAGCTCCTCGAACTTCGCGCCCTTCTTGAGTTGATCGATGATCGCTTTCGCGTCGTCTTCCTTCTCAACAAGGATGTGGCGAGCCCGATATTCCTTGCCGCCGACCTTTGCCTTCTGCTGTTCGTACGCGGCCTTGATTTGCGCGTCGGTGACCGGCGTCTTCTCGACTTCCTCACGCAGCAACGCCTGAATCAGCGTGTTCTGCCGCTGTACGTCGAGCATGAACTTGACGTCAGCCTTTTCGGCTACGCCGCGCCGCTGCGCTTCCTGCAGCAGGATCTCATTCTGTATCAGCCGATCTTTCACCTGCTTGCGCAGCTCCGGCGAATCGGTCTGACCTTGCTTGGTCAGTTCCTTAACCCACGCGTCTTCGCGCGCCTTGGGAATCGGCTTGTTGTTGACCACCGCGACGTTCTGCGCAACGGCGATACCGCTCGCGAGAGTCAATGCGGCCAGAAGGGCAGTACGTTGCGTCAGTCGGTGAAGTTGCATAGGTGCCTAATGTCCAGAAGAGTGCTCGAAGTTGGGGAAACCCGAAGAAGGCACCCGTTCGACCTCATCGGGAGCCAGCAGGTTCATCGCGAGCGCGTGAATTTCGCGCTGCATTAAGTCAGATAGCAGATGATACACGAGGCGATGTCGCGCCAGCTTTGATTCCCCGCTGAATCGGGCGCTGACAAGTCGCAGTTGATAGTGGCCGCCGCCGCTTGCCGCGCCCGGGTGTCCCGCGTGGCGCGCGCTGTCGTCGATGATTTCGATGCTGACCGGGTCGAGCGCCGATAACCTCGTGCGGATCAGCTCGATCGTGTCTTCAGGCATTGGGGACTTCCTTCAAGTGACGGCTGATGTACACGCCCAGACCGAGCACGAACGCGAATGTCAGTCCGATCAGGCCGAAGGTCTTGAAGTCGACCCATTGTTCGGTCGTGAATTGATACGCGACGAAAATATTGGCCGCGCCCAGGAATGCGAAAAAGCCGGCCCAGAGCCATAGCATGCGGTCCCACACCGGCGCGGGCAGTGGCAACTCGGAACCGAGCAGGGCCGAGAGCAGGTTGCGCCGGAATAACACGCGACCGCCCACCAGAATTGCGGCGAAGCTCCAGTAGAGCAGGGTGGGCTTCCACTTGATGAACATCTCGTTCTGCAGCCAGATCGTCATGCCGCCGAAGGCGACGATCAAGACGGCCGAGAGCCATAACATCGGCTTCACCGGTCGGCGGCGCGCCAGCAGCCATCCGACTTGAATCAGCGTGGCCACGATTGCAATCGTGGTCGCCAAAATCACGGCGACCAGATCAGGGAACGCCGCGGTCGCTGTGATCGTGCCAAACAGAGCAGCGACGAATGCCGCGGACTCCTCGGGAAAACTCTTGCCGATCCGATACGCGATGAAAAACGCGGCAACCGGAAACAGATCGAACAGCAGCTTCACGTCTTCACGATCTGTTGCGGTTCGAAGATAACTGCTGCTGCCATTCAGCCTTCGATTTGGTCACTTTCTGCGTTTCGTTTGCCATCGATAACCTCAGGAGGAGCAGGACAATTCGAGCGTTTTGGCCCAGTCGGGCGGCTCTTGCGCGTATGACTGGAACTCGGGCTGTTCATCGTAGGGCCGCTCGAGAACTTTCAGCAGGCGTGCGACTTCGGAATAGTCGCGGGCACGCGCCTGCCGAATGGCCACTTCAGCGAGGTGATTGCGCAAGATGAATTTCGGGTTCACCCGGTTCATGCGTTCCGCGCGCTCGCCGTCGATTGAGCCTTCGGCGCGCAGCCGCTCGCGGTAGCGCTCGGCCCAGGCGTCGAACGACGTGCGGTCGATCATCAGGTCGCGCACCTGATCGCTCCCATCGATGCGCAGGCTCGACAACGCTCGCCAGAAGATCGTCCAATCGGTGTGCGCTGCCTGCAGCAGGTCGATCACGCTGTTGATCAGCACCTCGTCGTCCGGCTGCTGTGTCGCGAGCCCGAGCTTGGCCCGAAACACGGCGTCGATCGCTTGCGAATACTCATCGAGAAACGTATCGACCGCCGCCTTGGTCGCGTCAACATCCTCGGTCAGCGCCATCATCGCCTGCCCGAACGCATACAAGTTCCAGTGCGCGATCTGCGGCTGCATGTTGTACGCATAGCGGCCGTTGACATCGCTGTGATTGCAGATATAGCCAGCATCGAACGAGTCCATGAATCCGAACGGACCGTAGTCGATCGTGATGCCGAGGATCGACATATTGTCGGTGTTGAGCACACCGTGACAGAAGCCGGTGCCTTGCCACTGCGCCACCAGCCGCGCGGTGCGCCGCGCGACCTGCTCGATAAACGCGATGTACGGGTGTTCGGCGTCACGACATTCGGGATAAAACCGCGCGATCACGTAGTCGGCGAGTTGCCGCAAGGCGTCGTACCGCTTCGTCCAGTAGAAATATTCGAACGAGCCGAAGCGGATAAAGGTGGGCGACATGCGCATCACCACAGCCGCGGTCTCGACCGTCTCGCGGATCACCGGCTGATCCGAGCCGACCACGGCCAACGCGCGCGTCGTCGGAATGCCGAGATGATGCAGAGCCTCGGAGCCCAGGAACTCACGGATCGTCGAGCGCAGCACAGCGCGCCCATCGCCCATGCGCGAATACGGCGTCTGGCCCGAGCCTTTTAGTTGCAGCTCCCAACGCGCGCCGTCGGCGCCGATCGCTTCGCCGAGCAGCAGCGCACGGCCGTCACCCAGACGCGACACGTACACACCGAACTGGTGACCCGAGTAGACGGCAGCCAGCGGATCGCTGCCGGCGATCGCCCGATTACCGGCGATCGCCTCGATGAACTCGCGGCTCGGCGCGACTTCGCTCCCGATACCGATCAGTGCTCCGGCCGCCGGCGAGAACCCGACCAAATAGGGGTCAGGCAGCGGCGCCGGCTGCAAACGTGTGTAAAAGTGGCCCGGCAGCCGCGCAAACGAGTTGTCGAAGCGAAGTCCGAGGTCGACTCGGGTTTCGTCTGACGAAGCAGCGGTTTCTTCAGCAGCGACGGGGATGTCCAAAGGTTCTCCCAACGGAGGGCAATTGTAAGAGCTTGACGGCCTACGACCGAGCTACCAGCATATGCGGGCGAGCCGCTCATTTCCCAACGATGAGCAGGCAATCAGCAGTCCATACGGGAGACATGCAGATGTTGCAAGGCTTGATGATGCAGATGCCGCTTTTGATCTCGTCTCTGATCGAGCACGCGGATCGGCATCATGGTGACACGGAGATCGTCTCGCGCCGCGTGGAAGGGGACATTCATCGGTATACGTACCGGGACCTACACCGCCGCGCGCGCCAGATGGCCAATGCACTGGGTAAACGAGGTGTCGGTCGCGGCGACCGCGTTGCAACGCTCGCCTGGAACGGCCATCGGCACATGGAACTCTACTTTGCGGTTTCAGGCGCCGGCAGCGTGCTGCACACGATCAACCCGCGTCTGCATCCGGAGCAGATCGCCTGGATCGTCAACCATGCCGAGGATCGCGTGCTGTTCTTCGATCTGACATTCCTGCCGCTGGCGGAGGCGATCGCCCCGCTTTGCAAGACAGTAAGGCAATGGGTGCTACTCACCGATCGAACGCACATGCCGACGGAGAAATCGGCAAAGATCGACGGCTTGGTGTGCTACGAAGATTTGATCGAGGGGCAATCGGACCGTTTCACATGGCCGCAGTTTGACGAGAACACTGCGTCGTCGATTTGTTACACGTCAGGCACGACCGGCAACCCGAAGGGCGCGCTGTATAGCCACCGCTCGACACTCCTGCATACGATGGTTTCGGCCCTGCCCGACGCGCTGAACATCTCTGCACGCGATGTGATCTTGCCGGTGGTGCCCATGTTCCACGTCAATGCCTGGGGACTTCCGTATATAGCGCCGATGGCCGGAGCAAAGGTAGTTTTCCCTGGGCCGCATCTGGACGGCAAGTCTTTGTACGAGCTATTCGAGTCAGAGAAAGTCACGTTCTCGGCCGGGGTGCCGACCGTCTGGCAGGGTCTGCTCGCTTTCATGGAAGCGAACGACCTGAGATTCTCGACGATGAACCGCACGGTTATCGGTGGCTCGGCGTGCCCGCCCGCGATGATCAAGTTGTTTCAGGACAAGTATGGAGTGCGCGTCCTGCACGCCTGGGGCATGACCGAGATGAGCCCGCTGGGCACTGTGTGCACGTTCAAACACAAGCACACCGAGTTACCGCCTGACCAGCGGCTGCCGGTGCAGTACAAGCAGGGCAGGCCGCTGTTCGGGGTCGATATGAAAATCGTGGACGACGAAGGCAAGGATTTGCCGTGGGACGGCGTCGCGTTCGGCAATCTTCTAGTGCGCGGACCGTGGGTTGCACGCGATTACTACAACAGCGGCGAAAGCAGTCCGGTAATCAGCGACGATCAGGGCAAGACCTGGTTTCCGACGGGCGATGTATCGAGCATCGACCGCGACAGCTACATGCAGATTACGGATCGCAGCAAGGACGTGATCAAGTCAGGCGGCGAGTGGATCAGCTCGATCGAGATCGAAAACATCGCGGTGTCGCATCCGGCGATCGCGATGGCGGCGTGCATCGCTGCGCGGCATCCGAAGTGGGACGAGCGGCCGCTGCTAGTGGTCGTCAGGAAACAGAACGCCAGTGTGACGCGTGAGGAGCTGCTGGCGCACTATGAGGGCAAGGTCGCGAAATGGCAGATTCCGGACGATGTCGCCTTTGTCGATTCAATCCCGCTCGGTGCGACCGGCAAGATGCTGAAATCGAAACTGCGCGAACAGTTTCGCGAGCATCGGCTGCCGACGGTATGAGGGTATGCCATGAGGGATGCCGCTACTGCTTTACGCTGCACGACCAGTTGCGTATCGTTCATTTCCAGTTCCGAATCAACAGAGAACTCCAGGGAGACAAACAATGAATCACCGTCGAACTATTGAGCGGGCGGCCGCTAGCGCTTTTTGTGCCGCAGCGCTGATTACCACGGCAGCGTACGCACAGACCAAGACCGCGCCGGCAGCAGCCGCCCCGCAGACGGTCAAGATCGCCTACATCGATCCGGGGTCGGGTCCGTTTGCCGGCGTCGGAGCGAATCTGCTGAAACACTTCCAGTTCAGTGCCGACCTTGTGAACACCCAGCAGCTGGCCGGACCCGGCGTCAAGTTTGAAATGGTGCCCTTCGACAACAAGGGTTCCCCGCAGGAGACGTTGACTGCCCTGAAACAAGTCATCGATCAGGGTATCCGCTACGTCGTTCAGGGCCAGGGCTCGGGTGCGGCGCTGGCGCTCATCGATGCGATCGACAAGCACAACGAGCGCAATCCGAGCCAGTCGATCGTATTCCTGAACTATGCGGCGGTGGATCCTGACCTGACGAACAGCAAGTGCAGTTTCTGGCACTTCCGGTTCGATGCGAACACCGACATGAAGATGGAAGCGCTGACGGCCTACATCAAGGATCGGCCCGAGGTGAAGAACGTCTTTCTGATCAACCAGAACTACTCGCACGGGCACCAGGTGTCGCGGGTCGCGAAGGAGCTGCTAGCGCGCAAGCGTCCCGACATCAAGGTAGTCGGCGATGACCTGCATCCGCTCGGTCAAGTGCGCGATTTCGCGCCGTACATCGCCAAGATGCGTGCAGCAAATGCCGACACCGTGATTACCGGCAACTGGGGACCCGACCTTGCGCTGCTTGTGCGCGCCGCGCGCGAAGCGGGACTGAACGCCAATTTCTATACGTACTACGCCGGCGTGATCGGAACACCGACAGCTGTGGGCGCGGCGGGCGAGAACCGGGTGCGGATGGTTGGATACTGGCACCCGAATATCACGCCGAATTATCCTGGCGAGCAGCTGTATCTGGATTTCAAGAAACGCTTCGGTGAAGAGTTCTACGCCGTGGCGACGCACTCTGCGTTGACAATGCTGGCCGACACGATGAAGCGGACGAAGTCGACCGACCCGCTGCGGGTCGCATACGCGATGGAGGGCAGCAAGCGGGCAGGGGTCAACGGCGAGATCGAAATGCGCGCATCGGACCATCAACTGCTGCAGCCGCTCTGGATCGTGTCGTGGACCAAGGTAGGCGGACCGAACAAGCACGACATCGAGAAGACCGGCTACACGTGGAAGACCGAGGTTTCGTATCCGACCTACGTTGCCTCGCAGCCGACCAGTTGCGTTATGAAGCGGCCACCGTTGCCGTAACAGACCCGGCACGCTGATATTCGCCGGCCCGGTGGCCCCGGGCCGGTTTTCGTTAGGCAAGCGGGAACCTGAGGGGAGAGCAGGCCTTGCTCGAAACCTATATCAGCCAGGCGCTGTACGGCGTCAGCTACGGGCTGCTGCTGTTCATGCTCGCAGCGGGCCTGACATTGATCTTCTCGATGATGGGTGTGCTGAATTTCGCGCACGCCAGCTTTTACATGCTGGGTGCCTACCTCGCGTACCAAGTCAGCACATGGATCGGCTTCTGGCCCGCGATGGTGATCGCACCGCTCGTACTGTTCGTAGTCGGTGCGCTGGTCGAGCGCTGGGGACTGCGGCGCGTGCACAAGTGGGGCCATGTGCCGGAACTGCTGTTTACGTTCGGGCTGTCGTACATCATCGTCGAGCTGGTGCAGGTGATCTGGGGCCGCCAGGCGGTTCCCTACAGAGTCCCCCCGGAGCTCGACGGCCCGGTGGATTGGCTGCAGCGCTACGACATCACGTTTCCTGAGTATCGGATGTTCATGATGGCCGTTGCGATCGCCATGCTGGTCGCGCTTTGGCTGGTGCTGACGCGGACGCGCATCGGGCTCGTCATTCAAGCCGCGCTGACGCATCCACAGCAGGTTGAGGCACTCGGACACAACGTGCCGCGCGTTTTCATGCTGGTGTTCGGCGCGGGTTCGGCGCTGGCCGGGCTGGCGGGCGTGGTCGGCGGCAACGCGTTCGTCACTCAGCCCGATATGGCAAACACGGTCGGCGCGATCATATTTGTGATCATCATCGTCGGCGGCTTGGGATCCCTGACAGGCGCCTTCGTCGCGGCGCTGCTGATCGGTCTGCTGGAAAACTTCGGCAAGGCCGAGGACTGGTCGGCGGCAAGCTTGTTAACCGATCTGGGGCTGCACATCGGGCCGGAGACACCCGGCTATGCGGTACTGAAACTAACGGTGTCGCAGGTGACTCCGGTGCTTCCTTACCTGTTGCTGGTGTTGATCCTGATCGTCCGGCCCAAGGGGCTACTAGGTACGCGAGAGGACTGACGTGGACGAGAGCGCGCTGAGCTTTCGTCCGCTCAACTTCGGCCGCTGGGTTATCTGGGGCTTCACGGCATTTCTGTTCCTCGTGCTGCCTGTGTTTTTCAGCAAGGGCTTTGCGCTGACCCTGATGTCGCAGATGGGCATCACGATCATTTTTGCGCTCAGCTACAACATGCTGCTCGGACAGAGCGGCATGTTGTCGTTCGGTCATGCGGTGTACTCCGGGCTGGGCGCATTTTTCGCGATCCACGCGATGCGCTGGATCGGCGCCGGCACTCTGGCCTGGCCGATATCGCTGCTGCCGCTGATCGGCGGTTTCACCGGCGCGTTGTTCGGCGTGATCTTTGGCTACCTGACCACCCGGCGCGCCGGCACACCGTTCGCGATGATCACGCTGGGCATCGGCGAGATGGTGTTCGCCGCGTCGCTGATGTTTCCCGGATTTTTCGGCGGCGAGGGCGGGATCATCGCGGATCGTGCGAGCGGTCGCCCGTTTCTCGGTATCACCGGCATTACGTTCGGGCCGCAGATCCAGGTCTATTACCTGATCGCCGCGTGGTGCTTCGTTTGCATGATCGCGATGTACGCACTGACGCAAACGCCGCTCGGCCGCATTGCCAACGCGGTACGCGACAACCCGGAGCGTGCCGAATTCATCGGCTACAACACGCAGCGGGTGCGCTGGCTGATGATGATCCTGTCGACCTTCTTCGCCGGCATCGCCGGCGGACTAACGGCGATCAACTTCGAGATCGTCAGCGCCGAGAACGTCAGCGCTATTCGCTCCGGAGGCGTGTTGCTTGCTGCGTTCATGGGCGGCGTCGCATTCTTCTTTGGGCCGATTCTGGGGGCAGTCGTTTTCGTTTTCTTCGCAGTCGCGCTGTCCGAATACACGAAGGCGTGGCAGCTTTATCTGGGCGTGTTCTTCGTGCTGCTGGTGATGTACGCGCCAGGCGGGCTCTCGAGCCTCATCTTGATGAACTTGCGCGTGCTGAAGTTCAAGAAGTTCGCACGCCTGCGCGATCCGTACTTCGGGCTGCTGATGGCGTCGCTGGCGCTGGCATTCGGCACGGTGCTGATGATCGAGCTGATGTATCACGTCACGCTGAACGTCGGACAGGGACCCGAAGTACGGCTGTTCGGATTCCTGTTCGATACCAGCCGCGCACCAGGCTGGGTGTTCGCGATCTCGATGCTCGCTGCGGCTGCCATCGCGTTCGAGTTCTACCGACGGCGCTTCAAGCAGCAGTGGGACGACGTGCAAGTTGAGATCGAAGACTGGATTCGCGACAACCCATGAACGGCGAATCATCTGCGGCGGCGCTCGAATTGCAGGATGTCAGCAAGCGTTTTGGCCGTACCGAAATCATTCGCGGCGTCACGCTCTCGATCCCGCGCGGCGAGCGCCACGCCATCATCGGACCGAACGGCGCCGGCAAATCGACCCTGTTTAATCTGATCAGCGGCCGCTTCGACGTCACAGCGGGGCGCTTGCTGCTGAAGGGTCGCGACATCACGAATCACAAGCCGTATCAAATAAATCGGCTCGGTTTGTCGCGCAGCTTCCAGATCGCCAACCTCTTTCATCGGCTGTCGGTGTTCGAAAATCTGCGCTGTTCGGTGCTGTGGGCGCTCGGACATCGATACTCGTTCTGGAAGAATCTGAACCAGCTTGCCGATGCCGAGGAACGCGCCGAGGCGATTCTCGATCAGGTCGGGTTAAAGCGCCGGCGGGACATTGCAGCGGGCCTGTTGACCTACGCCGAACAACGTGCGCTCGAAATCGGCATCACGATCGCCGGTGGCGCCGACGTCATCCTGCTCGACGAACCGACGGCGGGAATGAGCCGTGCAGAGAGCAAGCGCGCAGTGGACCTGATTCGCGACGTCACGCGCGACCGGACGCTGGTGATGGTCGAGCACGACATGAGCGTCGTCTTCGATCTCGCCGATCGCATCTCCGTGCTCGTTTACGGGCAAGTGATTGCGACTGGGTCGCCGGCGCAGATTCGCGCCAACGATGCGGTCCGGGAAGCGTATCTCGGGCAACAGCGGGAAGCTGCCTGATGCTGCGCGTCGAAAACTTGCAGGCGTACTACGGTAAGAGCCATGTCTTGCACGGCGTGGACTTGACAGTCGAACCGGGGGAAATAGTCAGCCTGCTCGGCCGCAACGGCGTCGGCCGCTCGACAACGGCCAAGGCGATCATGGGGCTGGTCGATTGCACCGGCACGGTCGATTTCAAGGGCCACGATCTGACCCAAAAAAAAGCGTACGAAATCGCACACCTCGGAGTCGGTTACGTGCCTGAAAACCGCGACATCTTTCCGACCTTGACAGTCGAAGAAAATCTGCGCCTGGGCATCAAGCGGCGGCGCATGGGCCGCTGGACCTTCGATCAGATGTATCAGCTGTTCCCGCGGCTGCAAGAGCGTGCACGAACGGAAGCCGGCGTTCTTTCCGGTGGCGAGCAACAGATGTTGACGCTCGCGCGTACGATGATGGGCGATCCCGAATTGGTAATCATCGACGAGCCGACCGAGGGCCTGGCACCGATGATCGTGGAGTTGGTCGCGCAGTTCATGCTGCAACTAAGAGAGCGCGGAATTTCAGTGCTACTGATCGAACAGAAACTGACGATCGCGTTGCAGATCTCGCAGCGAATCTACGTGATGGGCCATGGCCACATGGTGTTTCACGGCACACCCGACGACTTGAAGGCAAACAAGCTGATTCGACAGGAATGGCTCGAAGTTTGAGAAGAGTTTGATGACGACGCACTACGAACGACGCGGCGCGGTTGCGGTACTGCAGCTCGATAATCCGCCGATCAACGGGCTTGGTCATGCAACGCGCAAGGCATTTATCGATGGCATGGGGCGCGCGCTGCAAGACGATGAAGTGAAGGCCGTCGTCATCACCGGCACCGGCAACGTCTTTTCCGGCGGCGCCGATATCAAGGAATTCAATACGCCGGCCGCACTCGCGGAGCCAAGCCTGCTGCAGTTGATCGATAACGTCGAGCAGTCGACCAAGCCGGTGATCGCCGCGATCAACGGTGTTTGCATGGGCGGCGGACTCGAGTTGTCGCTCGGATGCCACCATCGGATCGCGACCGCGGATGCGACTGTTGGCCTGCCCGAAGTGAAGCTTGGCTTGCTGCCCGGCGCCGGCGGTACGCAGCGGCTACCGCGCGCGGTGGGGGCGAAAAAGGCGCTGCAAATGATCGTCAGCGGCGAGCCGATTAGCGCGGCCGACGCGTTGAAGCACGGATTGATCGAACGCATCGTCGGCAAGACATCGTTCGACGACGTATTGGCGTTCGCGCGTGAAGCCGCGCGCAGGAAGATTCTTCCGAAGCTGCGTGACTCGGCTGCGGCTTTAACTGACGGCGCCACCGCCGATGCGTTTTTCACTGCGGCACGTGAGCAGGCGGCCACGCGATCGCGCGGACTGCCGGCGCCGATGCGCTGTATCGACGCGGTCGAAGCCGCCGTCAAGCTGCCGTTCGAACAGGGGTTGGCCCTCGAGCGAAGATTGTTTCTCGAGTTGGTGCAGTCGAACGAGTCGAAGGCACTTCGTCACGCTTTTTTTGCCGAGCGCGCAGCATCGAAAGTTCCCGACATCCCGGATGGCACGCCGACTCGCTCGATCAAGAAAGCCGGACTCGTCGGTTTCGGCACGATGGGCGGCGGCATTGCGATGAGTTTCGCCAACGTCGGCATTCCGGCAACTGTGTTCGAGAAGGATCAGGCAGCGCTCGATCGTGGCATGGCGATGTGCCGACGCAATTGGGAAGCCACTGCGAGGAAGGGCCGCTTGACGCTCGACGAGGTAGAGCAGCGCGTGGCGTTACTCAAGCCAACGCTCGATTTCAACGCTCTGGGCGCGGCCGATATCGTCATCGAGGCCGCGTACGAAGACATGGCCGTCAAGCAGGACGTGTTCAAGCGGCTCGATGCAGTAGCCAAGCGCGGCGCGATTCTCGCGACCAATACATCGACGCTCGATGTCGATCAAATCGCTGCAGCGACCGTGCGGCCACAGGACGTGATCGGCACACACTTCTTCAGCCCGGCCAATGTGATGCGATTGCTCGAAATCGTGCGTGGAAAGAAGACGGGCAACGATGTGCTCGCGACCGTGTTGCAGCTTGCGAAGCAGTTGAAAAAGGTCGGCGTGGTGTCCCGCGTGTGCGACGGCTTTATCGGCAACCGCATGCTCGAACACTACGTCCGGCAATCGATGTTCTTGATCGACGAGGGCGCGTCGCCGCAGCAGATCGACGCGGCGATGACCCGATTCGGTATGGCAATGGGGCCGTTTGCGGTCGGCGACCTCGCAGGCCTTGATATCGGCTACGCGATCCGGCAACGCCGTTACATCGAGAAGCCGCATGTCACCTACAGCCGCGTTGGCGATCGCGTTGTAGAGCTGGGAAGACTTGGCCAGAAGACCGGCAAGGGCTGGTATCGCTACGAAGCGGGCGATAGAACTCCGCGCCCGGATGCGGAGATCAGCGAGTTGATCAACAAATATCGCGACGAGATCGGCATGACGCCGCGTACGATCGGCGACGACGAAATCGTGCAGCGCTGCGTCTACGCGCTGGTCAACGAAGGCGCGCGGATTTTGGAAGAAGGCATTGCATTACGCGCGAGCGACATCGATGTCGTGTACCTGACCGGCTATGGTTTCCCGGCCGCGAAGGGAGGCCCGATGTTCTATGCGCAGACAGTCGGGCTGGGCAAAGTGGTCGCGTCGATGCAGCGTTTCGCCCAAAACAAACATGCTGATCCGAAATTCTGGCAGCCAGCCGACCTGCTGCTGGCTGCGGCTCAAAGCGGCAAATGGCCGCGCTAGCTTTTGGTTGTAGAGCGCCGATGTGATGCCGCTGAAGAACCTATTCGATCTTTCGGGCAAGACCGCGCTCGTGACCGGGGGCTCGCGCGGGCTCGGCCTGCAGATCGCCGAAGCGCTCGGCGAGATGGGTGCGCGCAGTGGTGCTCTCCGCACGCAAGGCCGACGAGCTGCAGAGCGCGACCTCGAGCGCTGACAAGGCTGGGCATCGATGCGCACTCGATCGCAGCCGACTCTTCGAAGCCCGAGGACATTGCGCGCCTTGCCACGGATGCGCGCAGTCATCTCGGCGAAATCGATATCCTGGTTAACAACGCCGGCGCGTCGTGGGGGGCGCCGGCCGAAGATCATCCGCTCGAGGCGTGGGACAAGTTGATGAATCTGAATGTACGCGGCGTCTTCTTGCTTACGCAGGCGATCGGCCGCGCTTCGATGATTCCGCGTCGATCCGGCCGCGTAATCAACGTCGCTTCGATCGCGGGCCTGGCGGGCAATCCTCCCGGCATGATGAGCACGATCGCCTATAACACCAGCAAAGGCGCGCTGGTGAATTTCACGCGCGCGCTGGCGTCCGAATGGGGAAAATACGGCATTACGGTCAACGCACTGGCGCCGGGCTTTTTTCGATCGAAGATGACCCAGGGCGTCATCAGCCAATTCGGTGAAGACACTCTCGCGAAGTGCGCGCCGCTGAATCGCTTCGGCGATGACGAGGATCTGAAAGGCGCAGCGGTGTTGTTTGCATCCGACGCCGGCAAGCACATTACCGGGCAGATACTCGCCGTCGATGGCGGGGTGTCGGCTTGTTAGTCAATCATGCCAACCAACCGCCGAATTCTTCTTGCTAACCGCCCCAAGGCAACGGCATCGACGTCGAACTTCCGGCTCGAGGAAACGCAGGTGCCAACCTTGCAGCCGGGGCAGCTGCTGATACGCAATCATTGGCTGTCGCTCGATCCGTATATGCGCGGGCGAATGAACGATACGAAGTCATACACTGCGCCGCAGGCGCTGGACGAGGTGATGCTCGGCGGCACGGCAGGCGAAGTGATCGAATCACGCAATCGTGAGTTCGCGGTCGGCGATAAGGTCGTCGCCTATCTGGGCTGGCAAGAGTACGGCGTGTCCGATGGCACCGGTGTGTTCAAGGTCGACACGCGGCACGTGCCGTTATCCGCGTATCTCGGCGCCGTGGGAATGACCAGGCGTCACTGCGTGGTACGGATTGAATCGAATCATCGAGCCACGCACGGGAGATACCGTTGTGGTGTCCGCCGCCAGCGGCGCAGTGGGCAGCGTGGTCGGCCAACTGGCGCGCATCGGCGGGTGTCGCGCAGTCGGCATCGCCGGCGGCCCGGAGAAATGCCGCTACGTGACTGAAGAGCTCGGCTTCGATGCATGCATCGATTACAAATCGCACGATAGCTCCGAGACGCTCAGTAAGGCCGTGAAGGAAGCCGCACCGCAGGGTGTCGACGGCTATTTCGAGAACGTCGGCGGCATGATGATGAACGCCGTGTTGCCGCGTATGAACGCCTTTGGCCGAATCGCAGTATGCGGGCTGATTGCCGGCTACGACGGTAAGGCGATACCGATCGAGAACCCGACGTGGTTCCTGGTCAGCCGCTTGCGACTGCAAGCCTTTATCGTCACCGAACATATGGACGTATGGCCGAGCGCCTTAAAGGAGCTCGGCGCCCACGTTGCGTCGGGACGCATCAAGTACCGCGAAACGATCGCGCACGGAATCGAAAACGCGCCGCAGGCGTTTCTCGGAATGTTGAAGGGCGCGAACTTCGGCAAGCAGTTGGTGAAGCTCGTCGCATGAAGGAGCTCGCCGGCAAGGTCGCCGCAATTACCGGCGCCGGCAGCGGCTTTGGCCGTGAATTCGCGCGGCTCAGCGCGCAACTCGGCATGCGGCTCGCGTTGTCCGATGTACAGCCAGATGCGCTCGCCTCTGTTGTGAGTGAATTGAACAGCGCCGACGTGACAGGCGATGTCGTCGATGTCGCTGACTCCGCGCAAGTCAAACAATGGGCCGACCAGACATTCGATCGTTTCGGCGCTGTGCATCTGTTGATGAACAACGCCGGTGTCGGTGGCGGCGGCTATTTGTGGGAAGCGAGCGAGCGCGATTGGCAGTGGGTGATGGGCGTCAATCTGATGGGTGTCGTGCACGGCGTGCAGCATTTCGTACCACGCATGCTCGACGCTGAGACACGCGGCGAAGCAGGGCACATCGTCAACACGGCATCGATGGCGGGCTGGCTGACCGCGCCGCTAATGGGCGTTTACAACGTGTCGAAGCATGCAGTGGTCGCGCTTTCGGAGACGCTGTTTCACGATCTGCGGCTTGCAAAGTCGAGTATTGGCGTCACGGTCCTGTGCCCGGCGTATGTGCCAACCGGCATTGCAGAGTCGCATCGCAATCGACCTGTTGAGCTGGGCAACGAAGCCGGGCAAACGGCGTCGCAGCGCATGGCACAAAGCGCGACCGAAAAGGCAGTATCCAGCGGCAGAGTGACCGCACAACAGGTTGCAAAATTGACGTTCGATGCCGTGCGCGAGAACCGCTTCTACGTTTTTACGCATCCGCAGATCTTGCCGTCCGTACAAGCGCGGTTCGCTGCCGTGCTAAGCGGCGATCCGCCGGCCGATCCTTACGCCGCCCGGCCATCGCTGAAGCCGTCTTGATCACGGCTGCTTATCCCTTTAGGCGTGGCACTCGCTGAACCAGCGCAGCGCACGCGTGTCAGAATTTTCCATTCGTAACCGGAACTCACCCACATGCAATTAATTCGACAAGGGCTTGCCGCGTTGCTAGCTGTCACTTGCGGTATCGCGTCGGCGCAGCCGACGGTTTCGCCCTCGCAGTCGCCGAGCGCACAAGCACCGCGCGTTCAGCAGCCCAGCGCTCATGGAATCACGCGCGGTCCGACGGTCGAAGGCATTACCGAGTACCGGCTTGCCAACGGGTTGCGCGTGATTCTGTTTGCTGACCAGTCAAAGCCGACTGCGACGGTAAACATCACGTACCTGGTCGGCTCTCGGCACGAGAACTACGGCGAGACCGGCATGGCGCATCTGCTGGAACACCTGATCTTCAAAGGCTCCAAGAACTTTCCTAAACCCGATGTCGAGTTCAACCGGCGCGGATTCAGGAACAACGGCAGCACCTGGCTCGATCGCACCAACTACTACTCGACGTTTCAGGCGAGCGATGACAATCTGAAGTGGGCGATCGATTGGTCGGCCGACGCGATGGTCAATTCGTTCATCGCCAAAAAAGATCTCGACTCCGAAATGACCGTCGTGCGCAACGAGTTCGAGAGCGGCGAGAACAATCCGACGCAAGTGATGCTGAAGCGCATGCAGTCGGTGCTGTACGACTGGCATAACTACGGCAATTCGACGATCGGCGCACGCTCCGATATCGAAAACGTCCGCATCGAGAACCTGCAAGCGTTTTACCGGATGTACTACCAGCCCGATAACGCCGTGCTGACCGTTGCCGGCAACTTCGACGAAGGCAAGGCGCTGAACTGGATCGTGCAGGCGTTCGGAAAAATTCCCAAACCGAAGCGATCACTGCCGGTGTTCTGGACCGTCGAGCCGACGCACGACGGCGAACGCTCGTTCACGGTGCGGCGCACCGGTGAAGTGCAGATGGTGATGATCGGTTACCGGGTGCCATCATCGTTGAGTCCTCAATTTCTGGCGACCGATGTGGCGGCCGAGATACTCGGCGATACGCCGAATGGCCGGTTGCATCAGGCGCTGGTTACCACCGGGCAAAGCCGCGCAAGTGTTCAACTTCAGCATCGATGCGCGCGAGCCGGGCTTCATTCTTTTTGGTGCGATAGTGAAGAAGGGCGAACCGCTCGAACCGGTCAGACAGGCGATGATCGAAGTGATCGAAGCAAAGCTGGTCGAAGACGCCCGCCACCGATGCCGAGCTGAAGCGTCAGGTGCAGCAGCAGCGCACTTCCTACGACCGCGCGCTCGCCGATCCGCAAGCGTTCGGCGTCGGGTTATCGGAGTACATATCGCTCGGCGACTGGCGTTTGTTCTTTCTGCAGCGCGACCGGCTTGCGAAGCTGACCACCGCAGAGGTCGACACCGCGGCGCGGAAGTACTTCGTGCGCGATAACCGCGTCGTGGGTTTGTACATTCCGGAAGATGCACCGTTGCGCGCCGAGATTCCTGCCGCACCCAGCGCTACGGAGCTACTCGCCGATTACAAACCGTCCGAAAAGGGCGCGGTGTCCGAGGCGTTCGTTCCGTCACAGGAAAACATCGACAAGCGCACGCGCGTACTGTCGTTCGGCGATTTGAACGTCGCGCTGTTGCCGAAGCAAAACCGTGGCAACACGGTCAACGTGCAGACTCGCTTTCAATGGGGCAGCGCGGAGTCGCTGACGGGCCGCATGACCGAAGGCGAGCTCGCCGGTGCAATGGTAGGCCGTGGGACCGACAAGATGACGCGGCAGCAGATATCGGACGAGATGACGCGGCTGCAGATGACCGGAGGATTGACCGGGTTTCAGACCACGCGCGAGAACCTGCCCGATGCGCTGCGCCTGCTCGCGCACGCGATGCGCGCGGCGAGTTTTCCGGCCACCGAATACGATCAACTGCAGCGCCAGGTCACGACGTCGTTGCAGGCGCAACTCGATAATCCAGAGGCGATTTCGCGCGATACGCTCGCCGCGCACTTCAATACGTATCCGGTGGGCGATCCGCGTTACCACGTCCCGCTGCGCACGAAGATCGACGCTGTCTCAAAGACACCGCTCGATGCAACGCGCCGTTTTCACGATGACTTCTACGGCACGGCGCGTGGAGAGATCGCCGTGGTCGGCGACTTCGATGCCAAGCAGATCGAAGCATTGATCAACGAATTGTTTACCGATTACAGATCAAAGGCGCCTTACGCTCGCGTCGATCGCGAGTATCGGGAAGTCAAGCCCGCGCGGCTGGCAATCGATACGCCGGAAAAGGAGAATGCATTCATTCGAGCGCGTATCGATTTCCCGCTGCGCGACGATGACCCGGACGCGCCGGCGCTCCTGCTTGCGAACGATATCTTCGGCGGCGGCTCAGGGTTGTCGAACCGTGTCATCGAACGGCTCCGCCAGCGCGACGGAATCAGCTACGGCGCCGACACCAACCTAACCCTAGGATCGCGCTATCGACTGTCTTCGTGGACCTTAGGCGCAATAATGGCGCCGCAAAATGCGGTGAAGGCAGAGCAGGCGCTGCGCGAAGAGATCGAGCGCGCACGGCGCGACGGATTTACCGCCAAGGAACTGGCGGATGCGAAAGACGGCACGTTGCAGGAGCGCGCCACCAATCGCGCGCAGGACAACGTACTGGCCAGGGCCTGGACTGCCAATATGGACTTGGGACGCACCTTCGCCTTCTCGAAGCAATTCGAGGATCGGCTGCGGGCGGTAACGCTCGATCAAGTGAACGCAGCGTTTCGCAAGTACATCGATCCCGCCCGTATCACGTTCGTCATCGCCGGCGACGCGAAGAAGGGTGCGAAATGATCGGCACGGTGAGCTGATGCCGTATGCGGATTTTCGGCACCGCATGCCGCTGCGCGTGCGCTGGGCGGAGGTCGACAAGCAGGCGGTCGTCTTCAACGCGCACTACCTGCTTTATTGCGATGTCTGCGTCACGGAGTACTGGCGTGCGGTCGGCGTGCGATATCCGGATGACTTTCTGAGCCAGGGCAGCGATCTGTACGTACGCAAGTCAACGCTCGAATACTTCTCCGCTGCCTACTACGACGATGAACTGGAAATCTGCGGTCGAATTGCACGTCTGGGAAACAGCAGCATGCGCTTCGTCGTCGAGATCTATCGGCGCCGGCAGTATGAGGCGGTGCTCGTCACCGCGGAACTGATCTACGTGCACGCCGATCCCGCCACACGCAAGGCGCTGCCGATTCCCGACGTCATGCGTGCGCAGATTCGGACGTTCGAGACCATCATGCCGGAGCAAGCAGCCTGATGCAAAACGTAGCGAGCAGACCCGAGGTTGCGTCGAGGAGCGCACCCGTACGAGAGGTACGGCGAGCACCGCAGACGCAAGATCGGGGCGCGCAGTAGTTTTGCATCAGGCTGTAAGCGACGAATGCGAATTGAGCTGGGTGACTGGCAAAGCATGCGGCACTGGGCCGAGCCGCTGCGGTTTGCGGTTTTCGTCGAAGAGCAAAAGGTGCCGCCCGAAATCGAGCTCGATTCTTTCGATGCTCTGTCGATACATGCGGTTGCGTTCGACGCGAACGGCGCGGCGGTCGGCACCGGCCGACTGTTGCCCGACGGTCATATCGGTCGCATGGCGGTCACGACAGTCAGCGCGTGGCGGCGGCGTCGGCAGTGCGCTGTTGATCGCGTTGATGGACGAAGCACGCCGGCGCGGTCATCGCGAGGCTGTACTGAGCGCCCAAACGCATGCGATCGACTTTTACGCCAAGCACAGTTTTTCGGTGCAGGGCAATGTGTACGACGATGCGGGTATCCCGCATGTCGACATGCGGCGCGCGCTATAGCTGCTTCTATCCCGGCCCAGGGGCACGCGCGCGCGTTGTGGCATGCGCCGCGCGATCGATCGTGAATTCGTAGTGCCGGTCGGAAAACCGCTCCGGATCAGCCGTGTCGTAGGTGCGTTCGAACAGAGTCGTCAGGCCGTCATTGCGCACCGTCAACACTGTGCTGCCTCGGGTGCCATAGCCGTTAGCTCGGATCTGAATCGCGGACAGCGCGCGTTCCCATTCATACGGAACACCGGTCGAAGGCAGCTCGCCGTCACGCGCGATGTCTCGATTTTCAAGCAGTCGCATTAGCGGCTCGACATCGACCCGGGACGCGATCGAACACGCAAAACTTCCGACCGCCCGCGCAACTTTCGGCCATGGCGTATCGAGATAGCCATTGGACAAACCGTAGATGCCGGGCGCCAGGGCGCGAGCAGGCTCATTCCTCCGATTGCTGAAATAGTGGAGTCGCGGCTCGGCTGCGGCCCCGGTGTCTTCGACGGGCCCGACATCACCCACCAGCAGGTTGAACCCGTTATACGCATTCATTCGCGGCGCACTCGAGGCAAGCCAGTTGGCCGGCGTCTCCGGCGTCTGTAGCGCAGAGAGCACGAGTGTTCCGCGCGACGGCGCATGCGGATTGCGTTCACTGGGTGCACGCACGTTTGTCAGAGCGGCGAAACGGCCGCGCCGTGTGATGCCGAGCCATGTGCCACCTGCCTCTTCATCGTATCCGGCCAGCACCGACACGGCCTGACCCCACCACGCAGCGGGTCGTGTGCGGCGCGCATAAAACTCATCCCGATTGGCCGCCAGCACCAGCGGATAGTCGGGGTGCGAACGCCACGCGAAGACGATCAGGCACATTTCAGAGGTCCCTGAACCGCTCGGTGTGGCGTGCAAGGCCTAACTCCGCGGCCAGCCCGGAGTCGGCAAGCGCGCCCTCGAGCGCTGCCGCAAACGGCTCGGTCTTTTCGATGTGCTCGTAAATCTCCATCAGAGTCGTGTCCGTATCCGCATCAACGCGTTGTACCAGACGCCCCATCACGCCGGAGCGGGCCGCGAGCGACGCCTGCATGGATCGTACGCGTGCAATCGTTTCTCCGCGGATCGCCCGTGGACACTTGTAATAGACGTACCAGTGCTCCATTGAAAAATTCAATCGGTCGGATCGAACAGCGTATACGGAAGCGGTCGCAGCGTCAGCCGAGGGCCGTCGGGCGCTTGCAGATGAAGTGAGCCCGATTGAAGTCGGTCGACCGGCGACTCGAATAGCAGCTCGCTTCCACCCTCAGGTGCCGCGGCCGCCATCACGGCCGAGCCGACCGGCTGCGCGCCATCGCTATGAAAGATATCTGCTCCCGGCTGCACGCCGACGGCATCGACGTGCGCGATGTTCATGCGCCGTTTGAGTTTGCCGAGATACTGGCTGCGCGCGACCACCTCCTGGCCGGGGTAACAGCCTTTCTTGAAGTCGACACCACCGAGCACTTCAAAGTTGAGCATCTGCGGAACGAACTTCTCCTGCGTGGCTGCGAAGATGGTCGGGACGGCGGCCTCGACTTCGCTAAGCCACCATAGACCGGCGGGTGCGTGAGCGACCGATTGCGGCAACGGCAGAGGCGCGTCGCTCGGCGTCGTCAGCAGGAAGCGCTCGGTCCCATCGGGAGTCGGCAGCACACGATCGACACGGACATCGCCGACTTGCGGTCGAAGTCCACGCAGCTGCTGGCACGGGAAGGTCGGCGTCGCGCAGCAGGCTCCCGCTCTCGGCGCCGACGAGAGCGTGGGTGACCCACGCATCGCTGACGTCGGCGACCTTCGCCTTCGCGCGTAATACGAACATCGACAATCGCTTGACGATCGATGCAACGATCTCGCGCGGCATGCGCAGGAACACCACATCATCGGTTCGCCATTGGTGAAAAGTCGCGAGCAATCGACCTTTCGCCGTGCAATACCCCGACAGCTGCATCTGATCCTGCGCCAGGCGCGCAACATCGTTCGTCACCTGCGACTGCAGAAAGGAAATCGCGTCGGTACCGTTCACCGCAATGACGCCGAGTTCCGGTAACGGAATCAGCGTCGGCGATTTAGCAAGGTTGGCGGAAGCGGACACAGAGAGCCTGGATCAAGAGTCGACTACGAAAGACTAATATAAGGAAACTGTTGGGCGTCACAAGCCCGCGGCCTAAAATCCATTCGCCCCGGATTTCCCCGATGAAGAGTCCGCTCCGGGCGCTCGTTTGTCCTTTCCAATGAACCGACCGATCAAAAAGCGCAATCGAGCCCGCTTCTGGGTCAGCCTCGTGCTGGTCACCGGCATTGTGCTCGTCGCCTCCGGGCTCGTCGGCCGCTGGTATCTATTCGAGCGTCCACTGCCGATGAGCGCGGAGCGTGTCGAGCTTCGTGTTCCCGCTGGCAGTTCGGTGCGCGGCATTGCGCAGGCAGCACAGGCCGCCGGCATCATGGTGAATGCCGATGCGATGGTCGCGGCTGCGCGCATCTCCGGTGCAACGCAGTCGCTGCGCGCCGGGCGCTACGCCGTCGAACGCGGTATTACGCTCGCAGGACTGCTCTCAAAGCTGCAGGCGGGCGACGTGCTGCTAGAGCGGTTGACCGTTGTCGAGGGAATTGCGTTTCGCGAAATGCGCGCACTGACAGCAACGCGCAACGATCTGAAGCAGGATTCAGTTAACCTGTCGGCGCCCGAGTTGCTGAAAGCAATCGGAGCAGTTGAGGCGCATCCTGAAGGGTTGTTCGCGCCCGACACGTATCTCTATGCCCCCGGCACGTCCGATGTCGAGATCTATCGGCAGGCGTACCGCGCACAGATGAAGCTACTGCAGGACGCGTGGGCCAATCGGTTGTCCGATCTACCGTACAAGAATGCGTACGAGGCGCTGATCATGGCGTCGATCATCGAAAAGGAGACCGGCCAGCCAGCGGAGCGCGCGATGATTGCTGGCGTATTCGTCAATCGCCTAAAGCTCGGCATGTTGCTGCAGACGGATCCGGCGGTCATTTACGGAATGGGCGCCGCGTTCGACGGCAACTTGCGCAAACGCGATCTGCTGACCGATGGTCCATACAACTCATACACGCGCGCCGGCTTACCACCCACGCCAATCGCGCTACCGGGCCGCGCATCGATCGAAGCAGCGCTGCGCCCCGCAGACACGTCCGCGCTGTACTTCGTCTCACGCGGCGACGGCACGTCGCACTTTTCGTCAACGCTAGCCGAACACAATCGCGCGGTGGACACCTACCAGCGGTGCTGCCGGCGATGACTGAGCGTGGACGCTTCATCACGTTCGAGGGGATCGACGGCGCCGGCAAGAGCACACACATCGACGCCGTCGCGGAAGCGCTGCGGGCGCGCGGAGTGACGACGCTGCTGACGCGCGAACCCGGCGGGACGCCGCTCGGTGAATCGCTGCGCGAGCTCGTCTTGAATCATCCGATGACACGTGAGACGGAAACGTTGGTGATGTTCGCTGCGCGCGCCGAGCATCTTGCGAAAGTGATTCGACCTGCGCTGGCTGCAGGAAAGTGGGTCCTGTGCGATCGCTTTACGGACGCCACGTATGCATATCAAGCGGGTGGGCGCGGCATGGAGGAGCAGTGCATCGAAAAACTCGAGCAGTGGGTGCATCCGGACCTTCAGCCCGATTTGACGATTCTGTTCGACATTGCGCCCGATATCGCGGCGAAGCGGCGTCGTGAGTCGCGCCATGCCGATCGCTTCGAATCCGAACCTTCGTCATTCTTCGGCGCGGTGCGTACGATGTACTTGAAACGTGCCGCCGAAAATCCCGCGCGCTTTTTGATCGTCGACAGCGATCGCGCGCCGGAGTCTGTGCGTGATCAACTTGTACAACTGATGGGGCAATGGAACGGCTGACTCCTCTGCCGTGGCAACGCGAAACCTGGGAGCAGCTCGCCAGCTGGCGCGATCGGCTGCCACACGCTTTACTGCTGCACGGTCCGCGCGGCGTCGGCAAGCGCAGCTTGATAAAGGCGTTTGCGCAACTGTTGCTGTGCGAGTCTCCAACCGATGCCGTGCCGTGCGGCCAGTGCCCGGGGTGCCGCTTGCTGGCAGCCGACAACCATCCGGATTTGCGCTGGTTAACACCGGCAGCACAAATGCCGGAGCGCGACGATGCCGATTCGAGTGCCGACGAAGCGCCAGGAGGAGGGCAGAGCAACACGCTCGGCCAAGGGAGCAAGGGCGGGCCGCGAGATCGTGATCGATCAGGTGCGCCGCGTGGCCGAATTCCTGTCGGTCTCATCGCATCGCGGCGGACGCCGTGTCGTCCTGCTGATCCCGGCCGAAGGGTTAAATGCGCCAGCCGCCAACGCGCTGCTAAAGATGTTGGAGGAACCGCCGTCCGGCGCGACGTTCCTGGCTGTCAGCGACGAGCTCGATGCGGTGCTGCCGACGATTCTTTCGCGCTGTGTGCTCTTACGCGCGCCCATGCCGACTCATGCGCAAGCGCTTGCGTGGCTGCAATCGCTGGGCGTCGAACAGGCAGATGCGAAGCTGGCAGAGGCGGGCGGCGCACCGCTCGGACTGAGCGATGAGGATTCACTCGATGATCATCGAAAGCTTGATCCAGACACGCGCGAGGCGCTGCTCAAGCTGCTGAGCCGCGGCCCGACATTGACCGGGGCCGAGGTCGCGAGCGCTGTGGGAAAGGACATTGCCGTGGCGCCGGCGATCCGTCTGTTACAGCGGTGGGGATGGGACTTATTAGCGGAAAGGCTGGCGGGGCGCGTTCGCTACTATCCACAGCACCGGCGCCAGATTGCAGCACTTGCGCGAGCGGTCGAGCCATCACGTGTGGTCGACTGGACAGCGGCACTGGCGCAAATGCAGGCGGCGAGCGATCATCCGCTGAACGCGCGTCTGGTAGTTGAGAGTGCGTTGCTCGGCTATATGGGTGCAATGCGCCACACGATGGAATCACAGGCCACATGAGCGACAGCGGCAAAGGTGGAAACGGACAGGCGGCAGCGCCCGGCGGCGCTCGGCCCGCCGTGCTCTCGCTGTCGATCAAGGAAAAAGCTGCGCTGTACGCCGCGTATATGCCGTACCTGAAATGCGGCGGCATGTTCGTGCCGACCACGCGTCCGTATCAGTTGGGCGATGACGTATATCTGATTCTGACCTTGCTCGACGACCCCACCAAGATTCCGGTGGCCGGCAAGGTCGTTTGGATCAGCCCTGCCGCTGGCGGCAGCAAGACGCCCGGCATCGGTGTGCACTTTCCTGCGGATGAAACCGGCCTCAATGCACGCAAGCGCATCGAAGATGCCCTCGGCGGCGCATTGAAGTCAGCGCGGCCAACTCACACGTTATAGTCGGCGCGATCACGCGCCGATTGTGATAACGATCGCGCTGCGATCGATCCACCATGTTTGTCGACTCTCACTGCCACCTTTCATTTCCCGAGCTCGCGCAGGATCTGCCGGGCGTTCTGCAGCGAATGCGTGACAACAACGTCGTGGCCGCGTTGAACATCTGCACGACATTGCCCGAGTTTCCCGCGGTGCTCGCAGTGGCGGAACAACACAGCCATGTTTTCGCCTCGGTTGGCGTGCATCCCGATTCTCAGGACACGGACGAGCCAACCATCGAAGGCCTCGTCGCGCTGGCCGATCACCCCAGGGTCGTTGCCATCGGTGAGACAGGCCTCGATTACTTTCGGCTTCAAGAGCCGCTTGACTGGCAGCGGGACCGGTTTCGCACACATATCCGCGCGGCGCGCGCTTGTGGCAAGCCCTTGATCATCCATACACGTGCTGCGTCGGCCGACACGATCCGCGTAATGCAGGAGGAGGGCGCCGCTGAAGTGGGTGGCGTGATGCATTGCTTCACCGAGTCGCTCGCGGTCGCAGAGGCCGCGATGGCTCTGGGCTTTTTCATCTCGTTCTCGGGGATCGTGACGTTCAAGAACGCACGCGAGCTGCAAGAAGTCGCGCGTGCCGTGCCACTGAGCAGGGTATTGATCGAAACCGACTCGCCCTACCTCGCGCCGGTGCCGTATCGCGGGAGGACGAATGAACCAAGCTTCGTGCCGAAAGTCGCCGAAAAGGTGGCGGAGCTGAAGAACACGAGCATTGAGGATGTGGCAGCGAGTTCAACCGCCAATTTCTTCAATCTTTTCAACGTACTCAGCGATAAAGCTAAAGTACAAAGTCGAAAGGTGGCCGTCCCATAAAACGGTCAGTAATCAAGGCGTTATCGCTGATACTTAACGGGCAACGCTAAATCAGCCCGCTACTCTGCAACGCATCGACCGTAACTTGAGTCAGCTCGGTGATCTGCCCGGTGACATTCTGGGAGGTCGAGCTGCTGGCGCGCCCAGACCACATCGTCGCTCCGTTCGAGGGGTCGATCAGCGCGGTCTCAGCGCCAAACGCCTGACTGACGCGCGAGCCACCAACTGGAAAGCCGACCCCAACACCTCCGCTGACGCCGCCTCCGCCGTAGCCGCCGGAACCGCCACCAACGCCAATTCCGATCCTCGGGCCGCTGTCGACCGCTACCGGCTGCCCAGCAGCCAGCGTCATGCGAACAATCGCGCGTGCGCCGACGCGCTTGGCCGCAGCAATGTACGGATCATTGCCGGTGGGCTGACTAGCGGCTGGCGAGAGCTGCGAGTTCAACGTCGGCTTAGCTCCACGCGCCGCGACAGCCGCGCCTAGTTGGTCTTCGCAGATGCGCTGCAAAGTCAAATCCTGCGCTTCGCACGCCACCAGGACCGAGGCGCCGCGCACATTGCGGCCTTGATATTCCGGATTGCTCCATTGCGCATCCATGCGCGTCGTCGCGCAGGCGGCAACTACGACCGCAACGAACAGCACTGCGAATCGGATAGCCAACTCTGGTTTGCTTTGCATTAGGTACCTCGCACAGCCAAGTAAAAAGCATTTTGCATGCCGAAAGGCATCTGTGGTGGCTGATTGCGCATAATGTGCATTATGTTAAATGCCAGTGACACCCCGAGCTTGGGCTAACAGACGCCGCGTAATCCCGATGCACGAGCTGGGTGCGGCCCTGCTCCGCCACTAGGTGCTGGATTAGCGGTTGCCGCTGCTGCGCGGGTGTAACAACGAGCCTCTCGGCGACCGGCGTGAAACCTGCCCAAGTTAAAGCTTGGCGAATCATGATCTTATGCGACGATCCTCATGTGACCCTTTAGCTATTCACCTTAAGTGTCTGGAGTCAATGCGAGTGCAGCTGGCCCTCGTTTCGCGGCTTACGGAACCTGCTGTCCTGCCAACAGACGGTGGGCTTCAAAGCCGTGCATCAGACGCAGATGTCGGAATTGGCCTTCGCATTCCGTCTGGTCTCGTATTGAGCGCTCGCCAATGACGAGCGCTTACTTGGCGCCAGCAACGCGGGCACCACGCGCTACGTGCTCATCGCGCTCGCGCAGCTGTGGCCGCACTTGGCGTATGGGAGCGGCGCGCCACTAGTTCGAGCGTAAGGTAAACGATTCCCGCGATCATCAACGGCCCCAGGTAGAAGACCGCGCGGTAGGCAAGCAGCGCTGCCAGCAGTTCGTTAACCGGGTACGCGCCCGCCAGCAACGATAGAAACACGGCCTCTAACACACCGAGTCCCGCCGGGATATGCGTGATCACGCCCGCCACGCTACTCACCAGCAGCGCACCGAGCACCGTGACGTAACCCACCCTGCCCTGCAGCAGCACGTACAGCACGGTCGCGATCAACGACCAGTGCGTCGCGGCGGCTACAACTTGCAGAGCTGCCATGCCAGCGCTTGGCAGCTCGATTGAATGGCCGCGGACACTCCAACTGCGCCGCTGCGACCATCGGCATGCTGCCAGGTAGGCAGTGACACCCAGCAGCAAGACAATACCGAGCGCGCGCAGCGCGGCGGCGGAGATCGGCGCGTCATCGGGCAACTCGACGAGGCCGCTGGCGAACGCAGCACCCGCCAGCGCGGAGTAGCCGATCCAGTTCGTCAGCAGGCTGAAGCCGACGATGCGCGTGATCACTGAAACACCCAGACCGAAACGGCTATAGAGCCGGTAGCGGAGTGCTACGCCACCGACCAGCGCGCCAAGATTCAGGTTGAACGCGAAACTAACTCCCGCAACCGCCAGCGTCCGGCCGATGCCGAGCGCGGTGTCCGGTATAGCGGCGCGCCAGCATGTCGTAGCTGATGTAAGCAGCGTGCGCGGCCAAGGCAATCACCGCCGCCAACGCGACAGTCGTGAGCGGTAGTGCGCGGAGTGCACCGAGCACGGCGTTCCAGTCGATCTCGCGCGCACGCCAAGCGATCAGCCCCAGAACAGCGAGCGCGAAGACGATGAAGAAAATTTGCTTGAATCGCGGCCAGGCCCGACGCCAGCGCAATGGCGCACGGTCGCCGCGGTGGGAACTACTTTCAGTTGACCCGCGCGCCGTCATCGCTGTCAGTCGGCGATTGTCGACGCATCGATTGCGGCCTTGGTATCAACACGCCGTCCTCGAACGAAAGAACGGATGCGCCAGCCGAAATGTGGCAGCGCGCTCAGCCAGCGCTGAAAACCCCGCGTGACGTGGTACGCCAAAGAGGCCAGCAGATAGCGCCACATCGTCCGCTTCGGCAGTGACTCGGGCTTGGTGGGCTCGCACTCGTGTTCGATCAAATACTGCAGGCGCCGTTGTAACGTGGCGGCAAACTCGGCGTCGCGGATCAGCAACGTTGGCTTCGAGATTCAGCGACAGGCTGAGCGGGTCGAGATTGCTCGAACCGACAGTGGTCCAGATACCGTCCACCACTGCCACCTTGGCGTGCATCTCGCGGCGACAGTATTCGTGAATCGCCACGCCATCCTTGATCAGGCTTTCATACAGCAGGCGCCCGGCCACTCGTGCAATCGGCACATCGGGATTGCTTTGCAGGATCAGATGTACCGCCACTCCACGCGACGCGGCGCGGCGCAAGTCCCGCAGCAGCCGGTAGCCAGGAAAAAAGTAGGCATTGGCGATTATCACTGTGTCGCGCGCGGCGCGGATCGCCATTCGATAGGCGCGCTCGATGTCGGTGCGGTGATGCCAGTTGTCGCGGCTAACAAGTGCCACCTCGGCGTTGCCTGACGCCGTTATCTGCGACCTCGATGCACCGAGTGGACCCGCTGCCTGAGCACTACCGTGCCCTTTCAGCTGCTGCTGCACCGGCGCCAACGCCTGGCGCACAAAGTCATGAATGCGCTCGACGGCCGGGCCTTCTATGCGGACCGCATAGTCCTGCTTGGCCTTGGCGCCGAAACTTTCGAGGTGATCTTCCGAGAAATTGATGCCGCCGACGAAAGCAACCCGCCCATCGACGACGGTGATCTTGCGATGCAGCCGGCGCAGCGGATTCAGATAGCGGACGAACGGTGCTGGCTCATAGACATGCAGCCGCACACCGGCGCCGGTCAAGGCGGAGATGAACGCATCGGAAAGATTGGGCGAGCCGAAGCCGTCGACCGTCAGGTCGACTCTGACGCCACGCCCGCCCGCGTCCATCAGATGCTGCTGCAGTTCGAGACCCACACGGTCTTCGAATAGGATGAAAGTCTCGATCAGGATCTCGTGCTTCGCCGCATCGAGAGCCTCGAAGACCGCTGGGAAATACGCGTCGCCGTTCTCAAGCAAGTCGACGCGGTTGCCGCTGATCCATTGAACCTTGAGTTTCACACTTGCACCTCGGCTGCAAGTGGCGCGTGATCCGACAGCGTCGCCCAAGGACGGCGCGGCAGCTGCAGCGGCCGATGGCGCAGATTGCGGACGTAGATCCGGTCGAGCCGCAGCCAAGGCAGCTGCGCCGGAAATGTGCGCGCCGGATGTCCGTTCACACTGGCGTGGATCTCGATGAGCAATGAGTCATGCATCAGACGCCGATGCGCCCGCCCGCGCCAGTCATTGAAGTCGCCGGCGATCACCAGCGGCGCGTCGTTCGGGATTGTGTTCGCGACTAAGTCAAGCAGACGGTCGATCTGCTCTTGCCGGTGCGATTCCCATAACCCAAAGTGCACGCACACCGCGTGCAGCTGCGGCGCGTGCGGTACATCGAGCACACAATGCAGCATGCCGCGCGGCTCGGACTCGCCGACCGAGATATCGATGTTCTGCCAGCTCGCGATCGGATATTTCGTCAGTAGTGCATTGCCATGATGGCCGCTGCTCGATACCGCGTTGCGTCCATACGCGTGCTGCGACCAGACTTGATCAGCGAGGACTTCGTAGTGATGCGTCGAAGCTTCTGCGTCATCTGCGCCGCCGACCTCTTGCAGGAATACTAGGTCGGCGCCGGTGGCGCGCAGCCCGTCACGGATCCGCGACAGCACGTGGCGCCGACGCAACGCGCTGAAGCCCTGATGCGCGTTCAGCGTCAACACCCGTATTGAAGTTGCATCGGCCGAAGGCACGCGACGCTCCGCTCGTAATAGCACCATGGGACCGGCATGGAATATGCCGCATCGGAAACTCTCCATTTCTCGATCGGACCGCAATGGCTGACGTCAATATTCCCACGCAAGCGCTGATCCTGGTGGGCGACGGCGAGAAAGCAATTTTCCTGCGCAACAAGGGCAGTCCTGACGACATCCGCCTCGAAGTGGAAAATATTCTCTGGCACGACAATCCGGCCAGTCATGAGCAAGGCACCGACAAGCCGGGCCGCGCATTCGCCAGCGCCGGCACTGCACGCAGTGCCATGGAAGAAACCGACTGGCACCAGTTAGGCGAAGAGCGCTTCGCCAGCGAGATTGCGCGCATGCTGTACACGCTGGCGCACGCCAACAAGTTCGAAGCGCTGGTCGTCGTGGCGCCGCCGAAAGTGCTCGGCCACCTGCGCAAAGAGTTTCACAAGGAAGTCATCGACCGGATCACGGGCGAGCTGCCGAAGGAACTAACTACACACTATCTTCGCGATATCGAAAGGGTGCTCAGCGCCTAGGGATTCATGCGCGTCACTAAGTGACTTACATAGAAATTCTCGCGCGGGGCACAGCTCTCAGAGAGCGCTCTACGTCGCGAATACGAACGCGCAACGAAGCCTCGGCTCACGATGAGGGATGCATCATCCGAGCCCGGCTGCTCGCGCGACAGAAACAACCCTGCCCCGACGACGACCCCGCTCGACATTCAAACGAGTGGCCGTTCATGAGGCTGGCGGCATCTTGTCGAATTTCGGCAGGGCTGGATCGATGTAGTCCCAAGCGTAACCGCGCACGCCGTACGTCACCATTTGCGGCTTGTATCGGCTTGGATCGTCAAGGCTCGCAGCGTGTACGGTGAAAAGATCAGGCGCGGCCGCAAAAGTCAGATAGACCGGTGATCCGCAGGCGGGGCAGAAGGCGTAGCTCTTCACGTTACCTGTATCGCCAGCGACGTCCCAAAGCGTCGCTTCGCCCTTCAGTTTCACGTCTTTGCGCGACGGGAAGGTCAGATAGGATCCGTGCCCGGTGCCGCTCCTGCGTTGGCAGTCGCGACACTGGCAGTCGTTCGACACCATCGGCTCGGCAGAGATTTCATAACGGATAGCGCCGCAGGCGCATCCGCCGGTGTAAGCCTTGCCCGACAAGTCACCCATAAATCGTTCTCTTCCTTTGCGTGTTCATCGATCGCGATCCGTCTTCTTTGGTTCGTCGTGCCAGATCCACCACTCGTACGGCGGAGTCTGCGGGTAGCCCTCCGGCGAGTCCTCCCACTTCTCCTGGCGCCCGAGCGCAGTGATGTCGAGGTAGCTCCATGTGCTCCCCATCGCCTCGTCGCCGCGGCTGTTGATGAAGTAGGTGCGGAACACGCTGTCGCCGTCGCGGATGAACGCGTTCGTGCCGTGCCACTCGTTTACGCCAAAGTCGGTGTCGAAGTCGTCCGTTATGGTGTACCAGGGCATCTCCCAGCCCATGCGCGCCTTCACGCGCTCGATGTCCGTCTGCGGCGCGCGCGAGACGAACGCGAGAGTGGTGTCGCGCGCGTTCAGATGGGCAACATGGGCAACCTGGTCAGCCACCATGGAGCAGCCGATGCAGGCATGCTCAGGCCACCCGCGCACGCCGGGTTCGAAGAAGGCGCGGTAGACGATTAACTGACTGCGGCTGTCGAACAGGTCGAGCAGGCTCGCTTTACCCTTCGGTCCGTCGAACTCGTACTTCTTCCTCACGGCCAGCCACGGCATCCGCCGACGCTCTGCCGCCAACGCGTCACGGGTGCGGGTAAAAGCCTTCTCCTTCACGAGCAGTTGCTGACGCGCAGCCTCCCACTCCTGTGATGACACGATCGGGGGTGTCTTCATTGTTTCTCTCCTCCATCTGTTTCGGTGGAAGTGGTCAATGCGGTCGGTTCGGGTCGCTTGCGCAACAACTTGGTGGCCAAAAAGGTCGTACCGGCGGCGGCCGACACCCCGCCAGCGACGTAGAGACTGGTGGCCAGGCACACGGGACACATCGCGAACTCCGTTTCTCAGTGCTCAGGACTTGGGCTTGCGCACCGCGCGGACCTTTCCGCTCGGTCCGCCGCCGCAATAGAAAAGGTCTGCCCCGTCGGACTCGAGCCCGCTGACGCCGGTGCCGCGCGGCATCTCCAGCCGCTCGAGCACGGCACCGCTCTCCGGGTTGATGCGGCGGATCTCGCTCTCGTCGCCTTCCCAAGTGCCGTGCCACAGCTCGCCGTCGACCCAGGTCACGCCAGTAACGAAGCGCTTGGACTCGATGGTGCGCAGGATGGCGCCAGTGTCGGGATCGATCTGGTAGATCTTGCGATCGCGGTACTGCCCCACCCACAGGCTGCCCTCGGCCCAAGCGAGGCCCGAGTCGTTACCGTGGCCGGGCGCCGGGATCGACGCGACCACGTCGCCGGTGGCGGGATCGATCTTGTCGATGCGCGCTTCGGCAATCTGGTAGAGGTACGTGCCGTCGAAGGTGGTGCCGGCGTCGCCCGCGCGGTCGAGCGTGCGCGTGATCTGGCCGCTCTCGGGATCGAAGGCGATCAGCTTCGACCCGGTGGCGGCCCAGACGCGGCGCCCGTCGTGGGTGATGCCGGCGATCTGGTCGACGCCGTCGAAGGGTCCGTACTCGCGCACGATCTCGGCTGCGCGTGCCGTTGCTTGCGGTTTCGTGTTTTCTGTCCTGACTAGGGTGCTGCTCATCGCTTGGCTCCTTGTGGCGCGATCGGGAACGGCGCCGTGAGAGCAATCTACCCAAGCGGCAGCGCAGCAGGGAGTAACAAGTTCGTCGTGAATCCCGCGAGCGGCGGCGACAGCCAGCGCTGCGCGCGTGCGCGCCCTATCGAGCGCACGCGTCCGGCGCCCTCTAGGTCGACGAGCGCGCGCTGCACCGTGCGCTGGCTAGCCCCGAGGGCCAACGCGAGAGCCGAAGTAGACCAAGCCATGCCGTCAGCGAGGAGTGCCAGCAGCGACGCCTGATCGCCATCGATAGGTGGTACGAGCACGACGACGTCACGCTCGCCACGCGGCGTGAGTACGAAGCCGCGCTCGCTGGCGTCGATGCGCGCCAGCGGCGCAACGAGCGCGCGCAAACGTCCGATCTCGACGCGTAGGCGCGCGCGGTGCGTCTCGTCGGGGCGCCGGGTGCGGAACGCGTGCGCGATCAGAGTGTGACGATCGACATCTCCGGGCCACGCCTCGGCGAGCCTGCGCGCCAACGCGAACAGGACCGGACGTCGCGCCAGCGGCAACCGGGTGGCGCCGGCGCGCAGGCCGCGACGGCAGGCGTCGACCACCAGCGCGCCCGAGGCGAAGAGCGCTTCAACCTCGTCGAGCCGCAGCAGCTGCTCGTGGCCGGCGTCGACGCGCCGAGCGGCGGGACGATCGAGCGCGGCGCGTGCCTCAGCCACTTCTGCCAGGAGCGCGGGTACGCGCGCGCGTTCGGCAGCATCACGGGCACGGGCGAGTGCCGCACGTGCCGGCGCTGTGCGCAGAGAGCGCAGCGCCACTTCGGCGGCGGCCAGCTCGGCCACCGCCAGCAGCGACGGTGGCAGGAAGCGCGTGTCGAGCCGGGCCAGCTCGGATGCGGCCTCATCGAGGCGGCCGAGCAGGAGCAGCCGGCGCACCGCGATCAAACGTGCGTGCAGCGCGTTGGCGCGATCGGCGTGCGCATTGAGCGTGGCCGACGCGACCGCCAGCGCACGCGACGAGCCGTGGAGGTCGCGCATCGCGAGGGCCACCTCGGCCTCGGCGACGACACAGCGGGCGCGCGCCAGCTCCTCGTGGGCGCCGAAGCCGCGGGCGGCGCGACGGAGGAGCTCGCGGGCGCGCGGGTACTCGCCGAGCTGAGCCATGGCGATGCCGCGGAGCGCGAGCGCCGGCGGATCGTCGCGCAGGGAAACGCGCTTGAGAGCGCCAAGCGCGTCGCCGGCGACGAGGGCGCGCGCGGCGGCCGCGATCAGGGAGTCCATCGCGACAGGCTACTGCGCGGCGCCTGGCCGAGCCACTGGAGCGCTGTAAACCTACTATCTACTTCGTGAACTCGATGTCCGAATGACTTCGGCACTTTGCACCGACGGCTGACGTCGGCTAAGCCGACCCCTCCCCTTTGTTTGTTGCAACAGCGGCGCGTGTGAACAACTAATCAACCTTACGGCGGCATCGATCCGGTGCTTGCGGTTTCGTGTTACTACGTGTCCTGACTAGGGTGCTGCTCATTGCTTGGCTCCTTTGTGTGGCGCGCTCGGAACGGCGCCGTGAGGAGAATCTACCCAAGCGGCAGCGCAGCAGGGAGTAACAAGTTCGTCGTGAATCCCGCGAGCGGCGGCGACAGCCAGCGCTGCGCGCGTGCGCGCCCTATCGAGCGCACGCGTCCGGCGCCCTCTAGCTCGACGAGCGCGCGCTGCACCGTGCGCTGGCTCGCCCCAAGGGCCAGCGCAAGGGCCGAGGTGGACCACGCCGCACCGTCGGCGAGCAGCGCCAGCAGCGACGCCTGATCGCCATCGATAGGTGGTACGAGCACGACGACGTCACGCTCGCCACGCGGCGTGAGCGCGAAGCCGCGCTCGCTGGCTTCGATGCGCGCCAGCGGCGCAACGAGCGCGCGCAAACGTCCGATCTCGACGCGCAGGCGCGCGCGGTGCGTCTCGTCGGGGCGTCGGGTGCGGAACGCGTGCGCGATCAGAGTGTGACGATCGACATCTCCGGGCCACGCCTCGGCGAGTCTGCGCGCCAACGCGAACAGGACCGGACGTCGCGCCAGCGGCAACCGGGTGGCGCCGGCGCGCAGGCCGCGACGGCAGGCGTCGACCACCAGCGCGCCCGAGGCGAAGAGTGCTTCAACCTCGTCGAGCCGCAGCAGCTGCTCGTGGCCGGCGTCGACGCGCCGAGCGGCGGGACGATCGAGCGCGGCGCGTGCCTCAGCCACTTCTGCCAGGAGCGCGGGTACGCGCGCGCGTGTCGCCGCATCGTGGGCACGCGCGAGTGCCGCCCGCGCCGGCGCTGTGCGCAGCGAGCGCAGCGCCACTTCGGCCGCGGCCAGCTCGGCCACCGCCAGCAGCGACGGTGGCAGAAAGCGCGCGTCGAGGCGGGCCAGCGCCGATGCGGCCTCATCGAGGCGGCCGAGCAGGAGCAGCCGGCGCACCGCGATCAAACGTGCGTGCAGCGCGTTGGCGCGATCGGCGTGCGCATTGAGCGTGGCCGACGCGACCGCCAGCGCACGCGGCGAGCCGTGGAGGTCGCGCATCGCGAGAGCCACCTCGGCCTCTGCGACGACACAGCGGGCGCGCGCCAGCTCCTCGTGGGCGCCGAAGCCGCGGGCGGCGCGCCGGAGCAGCTCACGGGCGCGCGGGTATTCGCCAAGTTGTGCCATGGCAATGCCGCGGAGCGCGAGCGCCGGCGGATCCTCGCGCAGGGAAACGCGCTTGAGGGCGCCGAGCGCGTCGCCGGCGACGAGGGCGCGCGCGGCGGCCGCGATCAGGGAGTCCATCGCGACAGGCTACTGCGCGGCGCCTGGTCGAGCCACTGGAGCGCTGTAAACCTACTATCTACTTCGTGAACTCGATGTTCGACTTTCTTGCGGTCGCGTTGGCAACGGTGGGAAGTTCGCCGACCACTTTGGCGCGCACCACTTTGACTTTCGGGCTCACCGGTGCCGAGCGGCAGAAGCTGCCCGCCTGCACAGCATTCAACGTCTCTTCGGCGCGCGCCGCTCGATCCGCTGCGCTGGGCTTCAGCATTTGATTCGCGACTTTCATCAAACGCCCAGCGAGCGACAGTGGCGCTGGAGTTGCCGGCGTTACGACTTCTGCCACGGCCATCATGCCGCCATCCTCATGCTCAAGAATGTGACAGTGGTAGACAAACCTACCGACGATGATCGGATTGCGGAAGTCGATGATGACTTTGACTTGCCCGGGCGCGGGCGTCTCTTGTCCTTGATATGGCAAGTTGACGTTGTCCTGATGTCCTAGAAACGGCTGCGCGACCCCGTTGATTTCCGTTACTTGGAAATCGGTTTGGTGAATGTGGAACGTGTGCAATTCCTGCGTTGCGTTGATCAGTGTCCACTCCTCAACCGTGCCTTGCACGATCGTTGAATCGACGATGTTGGGATCGAATTGTTTCGCACCGTTGCCCGAATCGATGAAGAAAGTATTGCCATCGGCCGACTCAGTAAACGTGATCGTGCGCCGGCGCGCTATCGGCAACGTGCGAAAGTCTTCCACCGCGGGTAGCGTGCTTGGAATCGCGATCGGCACAACCGGCAAGTCCTGTGAGATCAGCGTCGCAATGGTCGCAGCGTCGTAAGAGTCGCCCATCGGCCCGGTATTGAACGCCTGCGCGCGTAGCGCGTAGCTTCCCGGCCCTGCGCCCTGAATCAGCACCTCAGCGCGTGACGACGGAGGCAACAGTATCTCCTGACGAGTCGTGATCTGCGTGGCGCGATTGCCGTCGCGTGCGATCTCATGGAACACATGCCCGTCCAACAGCAGCCGGTAATAGATATCCGAGCCAATGTTGGCGATACGGAAAAACTGTGTTTCGCCCGGCCGGATCGAGATCGTCGGATTGACCTGCCCGTTAACCATTCGAATGCTCGGCGAGCTTGGGCTGATGTCATCCGGAACTGTCCCCTGCGGGGTGATTTGAATGTCCTTCAGCAGCAGCACCCGCTCAACCAGCCCTTGCAGCTGTGGCAGTGGATCCAAGATGCCGTCGATGATCAGTCCGCCTGACAGGCCGCCCATCACTTGGCGCTGAGCCAAAAGGTGCAGGTGCGTGTGATACCAGTAGAGACCGGGATTGTGCGTGCCGGGAATTGCGATTCGGTACGACAGTCGATTGGCGGGATCAATGCTGACGAAGACATTGTCTCCCACCGTCCCATCGGCATTAATGCGCGGCGAAACGTTCAAGCCATGCAGGTGCAAGTTGGTCGGGTCGGACGAACGATTGTCGATATCGAGAAACAATGTGTCGCCCGGCCGCAGCCGCAACAGCGGCGGGATGTACATGCCGTTGTAGACCGTAGTTGTCACGGTTTGACCAGCGATCTGCACCGGTCCGGTCGCAACGTTGAGTGCTATGCGCAGTTCGCCGTTGGCGCTTCTCACCTCGGGCGGATTGCGAAACGTCTCGACCACCAACGTGGGCGAATCGTCGCTCGAGTTGCACGCGCAAAGGATTGCAATACCGACGAATGCAAATGCTGCTCGAATCGTTGTCATACGGTTTTCGCAATGCAAGTGAGGGTTTCGTTCCGGCCGCTTACGCTCGGGCACAGGTCAGCGCGGTGCTTTGCATGAATCCGCAAGACATCGTTGGCCACTGCCTGGGTACGAAGCGGTAACGTAAAGACCGCATAGAGCCGTGCATCGGGGCCGACCAACGACACGCTCGCGGTGTGATCAAAGAGGTAACCGCCCTTCGTCGCCTTACCGTTGCCCGCAATTTCGTATTTCACGCGAAACTGATCGGCGAACGTTTTGATCGCGCCGGCTGAGCCATTGAGCGCGGTCACGCCGGGGCCGAATCGGCCGATGTACTCGGCAAGACGCGCATCCGTGTCGCGCGCCGGATCGATCGTGACAAACAACACTCGGCTCGGCGCGGTGTCGCGCGCGGCGCCAATGGCGGCGCGCACGCGGCGCAGATCAGCGAGTGTCGTCGGACAGACGTCGGGGCAGTGCGTAAAGCCGAAGAAGACAAGCGACCAACGCCCGCCCAAATCCTTGCTCGAAAACGGCACGCCGGTATGCGTGCGCAGCGACGACGCTTGTAAAGCCTTCGGCTCGGGTAGTTCGAAGCCGTTGATCGGTGCCGGTTGAATCGTGTGTGACTCAGCGTCGCGCCGTGCGGTGATGCCCCACGCGATTGCCGCAACTAACAATGTGCGGCGGTTGATGCGAGTCGGAGAGAACCGGTTCATGCGCGCGAGAATTTAATAACCGGTAGCGTCAGCATGATGACGTAGTGACCGATGCATCTTGCTACGCCCTGTCAGGCGAAGAAATCCCATGAATCAACACGTAACGAACGCAGCCATGTAGTGAACGACCTCGGCATCTGCCGTCGCCGATGCCGCGTAATGGATACCGCTTCCGCCTCGGCGGAAAGTAAAATTTTCAGTTCCTCGTACTCCTTTGGACAACTCTGCGCCTTGGGATTAGAACCTGCGAAGAGGAGAACGTGGCGAGATGCGACCGCATCTGATGACAAGGCCATTCATGAGCACGGTGCGGCAAGCGGAAGGATCAGTTACCGCAAGACTTGTTGCTGCTCTACTCAAACCGCCGCCCGGAAGACGCCGCATTTCTAACGGAACTGCAGCAGCTCGAACAACAGAACAGGTTTACCCACATGCGTCGGTTCTCGATCGCCTATTGCCGACGCTTCCCGCTGGACGTTGGCGATCTACTGGGAACAGACGAATTTAACGAGCGGCACTTCGCAAGGGCGATTTGGGGACGCTGCTGATCAGTTCGTCAGTGCGTGCCGCGACTGCAGAAGTGTCCGTGCCGAGCGCCTTGCATCAGTGCATTGAACTGATCGCCGGTCATGCGCACCAGCGTCTCGTGATCGCCACCCTCGACGTAGATCTCGGCGTTCGCGTCGAGGTCATCGTCGACGACCGTTTCCACGTCCCAGGCCATGCCGAGCGCGGGCACGGCCCCGGGAACACAGTCGCTAAAGACCTGCGCGATGCGTCGCTCGTCCGCCAGATGCAGATCATGGCGCCCCAGCATCCGCGCGAGTTCTCCGATGCGGACGCGCGAATCGGCTGGAACAACCGCCATCACGACGCCGGCGTCGTCTTCGAGAATCACCGACTTGGCGAGCTGGTGTTCGGGAATGTGTGCCAGGCGCGCGGTCTGGCTACTGGTGTGGCTCTGATCATGGGCGCAGATCTCGTAGCGGGCGCCGCGCTGTTCGAGATAGCCGGAAAGTCGCGGAGACATCGACATGGAATCCTCTTGCGGGCCGGAACCATCGAACTCAATGACGGATATCCGAGTCGATCAGTTTCCTCCTGCGCGACACTACGCGCCAGTCGCATGTTCCCGCACCGGGTGACGGACGGGCAAGCTAGCCTTGCTTAGTTTCTTGCCGGAACCCGAACTTTCGAGCTCGAAAACTGACCCTCCTCTTGGCGCTGTGCAAGTATGGCGTAGACGGCGCGGCCCAGCTGCCAGCCCTCGCGCAGTTTCGGTGTGAGGTCTACGTGCTCGAGGTCCGAAAGCACAAACAGCTCGGCTTGACTGGGACGCAAAGCCTTTGCCAGGCTGATACTTTCGCCGTAGGGAATCATGTCGTCGCCAGCGCCGTGAACGAGAATGAACTGTGCCCGCGCAGCGCTCAGGTCATGGGCGACCAGGTTGAGGCGCTCGAGATCGTCGCGCAGCCGCTTCGGCAGCTGCTCCAAGAGCGCTCTGCTACGCGCAGGATCGGTGTTGACGATGAACTCATAGACCCGATTCCCGACCGGCCCAATGTGCTGTAGCTGTGCGCTTACGTCGGCCTTCGGGTCGACGAATTTGCGGCGAGCAAGCGTTTCGAAATTGGCGCGTTCGCGCGGGTCGTCTAGGCGAACGGCGTTGCTAAGGGCATAGACCCACTTGCCGTATTCCTTTGGCGGACGCTGCAGCGTGATGCCGTGCGCCTGATAGTGGCCTGTGGTGAGATAGGCGAGCGTTCGCGGCAGGTCGTGGTAGCCGCCAATCGAGACGACGAAACTGACCCGGCTGGACAGCTCCGGTTTCAACAGGGCCAGCACGGCCGGTCCTATCGCCACGCTCGTTGTCAACACACCGACGCGCTTACCGGAAAGTTCCGGCTGGGCAAACAGCCAGTCCAGCGCGTCGGCAATGTCCTGTTCGGTCTCGGGAAGAAGCCGCAATTCGCGCAGCGCCACTACGTCGGGAACCAGCACGGCGAATCGTGAGCGTGCAAGCGAGGTGGAAAACGCGATCACACGCGGGTCATCTTTCCCGTGCTCGGCCGCACCAGGGATGAATACGATGCCGGCTTGCACCTCTGCGTCAGGTCGATAGAAGTCAGCGTTGTAGGTGCGCCTACTCCGCTCATATGTAATCGAACGTCGCGTCACCTGCGGTCGAAGGTCGATCCACGCCGGCAAAGGCTGGCCAACGACGTCGGTCAACAACAGCAGCGCCTCATAGCCCTGCCAAACGGGTTTGAGCAGGAACAGGGCGCCAAGCAGGATGACGACGAGTGCAAAGATCCAGATGCGGCGCCAAGCGCCACGGCTCGCGTCCGTCCTCCTACGAGGGATCGAGTCAGGCATGGGAATCCCGTTCGGATTGCCTCATCACTGGCGTTACTCGTCTTGCGACTACCGTTCCGGCACTGCGACGCCTTTGCTTGCCCAAGCCTGGTAGGCCGCCTTGTTAGCCTCGTTCGGTGGATACAGACCCGGCAGCGCTTTGCCGGATTCGACCTGCGCCATGATCCAGCCTTCCAGTCTCTCCTGCTCCACCGCAGCTGCCACGACCTCGTCCAAGAGCGCTGCTGGTATCACCACCGCGCCGTCGTCATCGGCCACCACTACATCGTTCGGAAAAACGGCCACACCGCCGCAGCCGATCGGCTGCTGCCAGCCCACGAAGGTGAGCCCAGCTACTGAGGGCGGCGCTGCCACACCGCTGCACCACACCGGCAAGTCGGTGCCCAGTACGCCGGCCAGGTCGCGCACCGTACCGTCAGTGATCAGGCCGGCGACGGCGCGCTTTTTCATGCGCGCGCACAGGATGTCACCAAAAATGCCGGCGTCAGTTACACCCATGGCGTCGACTACCACCAGGCAGCCTGCGGGCATCTGCTCGATCGCCGCGCGCGTGGATATGGGCGCGCTCCAGGACTCCGGCGTGGCCAGGTCTTCGCGTGCGGGAACGAATCGCAGTGTGAACGCGCGTCCGACAACGCGTCCTTGCCCGGAGCGCAGCGATCGTGATCCGCGCATCCACACGTTGCGCAGCCCTTTCTTGAGCAGCACCGTGGTGAGCGTTGCTGTTGTCACGCCGGACAGCGCGCGCACGGCAGCCTCGTCGAGCGGCAAGGGATCAGTACCCATGAGTGTCTCCTGTTGGATGGTCGCCTAAAGTGGCCAGCGCCACGGTCGCAGTTCGTCCGCCCTTATCGCAGCCGGATCGTGCTGGATCACCGCCAGTCGCAATCAAGTGGCATTCGTACCTCTCGCAGCATACTGTCACGGTGAAGCGGTCGGCGTGACCGCAGCGATCGGCTGCCTCAAGCGCCGCATGGGCGCCGTACGGCTGTCGAAAAGTTGGGGGAAAACATGTTGAAGCTATCGAAGTATTGCTTGCTTTTCTTGATCGCAAGCTGCGTTCTCTTGGCGCGGCCCTTGATGGCAGCCGAGGGAATCAAAGGCAATCTTGTCAGTGTCAGCTGGCTTGAGCAGAACCTCACCAGTGCCGATGTTCTGATACTCGATGCGTCGCCCGCCCAGATGTACAAAGCGCAACACATTCCCGGCGCGATCAGTGTCGACGTGTTCAGCTATGGCGCGCGGGAAGTTCCCGTCTCCGACATGGAACAGCGCTTCCAGTCCTGGGGAATCAGTCGTGGCAAGAAGATTCTCATTTACGACCAAGGGGGCTCGTTCTCGGCCACCAAGCTCTTCTACGACCTTTACTACTACGGCTTTCCGGCAAGAGATCTTCTTGTCCTCGACGGAGGAATGTCCAAATGGCGGGCGGCTGGAGGATCGGTAACGAAGGACCCGACGCCTGCCCCGCAGAGAGGCTCTTTCCGCATCACCACGATCAGTGAGCACGCAAGAGTCAAGCTGCCCGAATTCCTCACCGCAAGCGGCGACCTGAAGAACAACGCGTTGTTGGAGGCACTGGACGCCAGTTGGCACTTCGGAGAACTCGCTTTTTTTGACCGGCCCGGACATATCCCGAACGGCATCATGCTGCCCCCGGAAGATTTCTTTAACCCGGACAAAACGTTCAAGTCCCCTGATGAAATCAAGAGGATGCTGAGCTACTTGGGGGTCAAGCCTGAACAGCAGGTCTATACGTATTGCGGCGGTGGGCTGGCCGCGACGGTGCCGTTTTTCGCGCTGAAGTTCGTTCTTGATTATCCCAACGTCAAGGTCTACCAAGAGTCCGAGCTGGGATGGCTACAGGATGAACGGACGCTTCCGTACTGGACATACGATGCCCCGCTTCTGATCAGAGAAGCGAACTGGTTGAAAACCTGGGGCGGCAAGCTGATGAGGACGTACGGAGTCTCACACGTCAGCATGATCGATGTGCGTTCTGCCGACGTATTCAAACAAGGGCACATGCCGTTTGCACTGAACATCCCAGCCGATGTATTCAGGAGCAATCTGAAGAATCCCGAGAAGCTCGCTGAAATTCTCGGTCAGGCAGGCGTCAATGCATCGCATGAAGCAGTGGTGATCTCCGACGCCGGCTTGAACGCAAGTTCGGCACTGGCCTTCCTGATGCTGGAGAGCCTGGGACAGAAGCGAGTATCTGTCTTCATGGACTCCATCGATAAATGGTTAGAGCTCGGCCTTGAAGTGACCAAGGATCCAACCGCTGTCGGCCCGAAAAAGGGACCAGGGGACTTGTCGATACCTCCCACGACTTATCCGCCGAATCTCACGCAAGAACACGCTAATCACGGACGCAAAAAGCACGCAGGGGCTATATCCGAAAGTTTTCATTGCGTCGGGCAAGAACGTGCCTGCCAAAGCTCCGGACGGCAAGGTTGTTCACGTGCCGTACACCGATCTTCTGAACGCTGATGGCAGACCCAAGGCCGCGAAGGATATTTGGAAGATTCTCGTGAAGGCCGGAGTTCCAAGGTACGCCGAGCTTGTTAGCTTCTCCGATGATCCCGGTGAAGCGGCGGCCAACTATTTCATCCTGAAGTTGATGGGCTATCCCGATGCGAAGGTGTTGGTGATGTAGTGCCCTGCTCCGACGGCTAGTTGGTTCGGTTTTTGCACGCGCGATGGCCAAGGATGTCGGTCACGAGGTGGTCGCAACTGCCCGAGGAACACTTGCACCAGCTATTCACTCTTCCTGGTCGGATCGCCCGTGCGTCGTGGCAAGCAATCCGCAATTGGTTTAGCCATAACGCGCAACGCAAAGGCGCTTCGATCGCGTTTTATTCGATCTTCGCGCTCGCGCCACTGCTGCTGCTGGTCGTTGTCATTGCCGGCGTCGCTTTTGGCGACGAGGCGGCCCGCGGTTATGTCGTGGGTCAACTTTCGGGTCTAGTGGGTAGGCAAAGTGCTGAAGCAGTGCAAGCGCTACTCGCGGCCGCGTGGTCGGAGGAGAAAGGCGGCGTAATCGCGGTGCTCAGCGGAATCGTGACCCTGCTGATCGGCGTCACGGGGGTGTTCGTCGAACTCAGCGCGGCGATCAACGAAACCTGGGAGGTGAAGACCGAACAATCGTGGAAGGCAGCTTTGCGTATGCGCCTCGCCGGATTGGGGCTCAGCGTCGGGTTTGGATTTCTGGTGATCATTTCTCTTACGTTGAGTGCACTGCTGGATGCGGTCGGCAAATGGTTACTAGGTCTTTCCGACGCATTAGCGATAGCGCTTCAGATCGCCGACGTCTTACTTTCGTTTGGTGTGTTGTTCGCCGCGTTTAGCGCTTTGTTCCTGGGTCTAACGTGGTCGCGTCAAAGCTGGCGCATGATCTGGATCAGTGCCTTGGCGACGACCGTGCTTTTCGTGATTGGCAAAGAGCTGATCTCGCTGTACCTCGGTCGCTCGAGCACAACGTCACCCTACGGAGCCGCGGGCTCCTTCGTTGCTGTGATCTTATGGGTCTACTACACGTCGCAAATCATGTTGCTGGGCGCAGAGTTCGGCCGGGCCTTTACCAAGCCCGACTCAAGTGAACGAAAGAAAGCCCAGAACCGCCAAACTAGCGACCCCTCTTAGCTCGATTCAGCTCTTCGGTGAGTCATTGAGCGACCTCTCCGCGACGTCATCTCTCTTGCGCCTTGAGTCCGTTTGCGCTCTCGCGCGCGTCCGAACTTCAAGCCAGGCGAATCTCTAACGTCAGCTTTGAGCACGGACTTGAAATAGTGCAGCGCGAGTTCCGTCTCGCTCGCCTTCGCGGCTGCGACGCAATCACGCGGAATGATCAGGTCATACTCGCGCAAATAGGCATCGGCCGCCGTGAACAATATGCATTGATGAGCGGCCACGCCTGTCAGAACCAGCGTCTTGGCGCCCATCAGTTGCAACAGCGTCTGCAGCGGTGTCGCGAAAAAGCCCGAGTGGGCCGGCTTCAGCACGAAGTAATCCTCTGCGTCGGGCGCCAGCAAGCGTGCGATGGGTTCGCCACGCACGCCGTCATTCAAGCAGCGCTGTAGAAGCTGCTGAAAATTGGATCGCCACTGGCCAAAGTTATCGTTGACGTAGACGATCGGGACGGTCGCGGCGCGCGCGCGCTCTTTCAGCCGGGCGATGTTGCGCGAGGCCGGCAGCGCAGCACGGAACAGACGGTCGCCGTTCTCGAATTCGAAGTCCGCGATCATGTCGATGATGAGCACCGCAATGGGCGCGCTATGTGGCACCGTGCTCCGCCCACCTTGCCGATCGCCTGCCATCAACGCGAAGCCGGTTACGAAGCGTTGTGCTTCGGCACTATCGATATACCACCGCTGCGTTCCAGTACCGCGTAGCGAATTTGATCGAGTCGCTCCAACCCCTGCAGCCGTCGGGCTGCGCTAAGCACGTCTTCCTCATCCACTCTGGCTTTGTGCATCCGATCTTTCAAGGCGACACCATCTTCAACAATCACAAGCGGCACGTCTTCGAGCCACTTATCGACGGTCTTAGAGCGGCGCTTGAGCAAAGAGAGCGCGATATCGAGCGTGACCAGAGTGACGATCACGATCAGCGCGTTCGTGAGCGAATAGTCCTGACCCAGAAGCGCTTGCTGCGTTGCTTCGCCGATGATCAACAGCAGTACAAAGTCAAACGTCGTGATCTGAGCCAGCGAACGCTTGCCCGCTATCCGCATGATGATCATCAAAGCAATGTAAATGGTCGCTGCACGCAGAACGGAATCCATGCGTCGTCCTCACGGGTAAATGAACTGCTTGATGAAAAGCCGTGTGCCGTCGTTGACTGCAACCCACCCTTCCACCAAACCAATGGCCTTCGGTTCGAGCTGCAGCTCTACCTTTGACTCGACAGTGCTCGGTAGGTGGTTGAAAGAGAAGACGTAGTCTTGATCGGCCAGGCTTGTCGCGCTTACATGCGGGGCGATCGACCGCGGTGTCATGTCGCTGAGATAGTTCGCACTCACGCGAAGATGAATCGGACGCCCGCTCGCAGACGGTGCGACATGAATTTCGAGTGTTGTAGGCGCAGAAACGCGCACGAATCGCTCGTACCGCGCGCGGATAGCTCCGTCAGATGTCATCGAAGTGACTCGTGAAAGCGGGCCGTCGCCAAAAAAACCCGCGAGTGCTGCCACGATGATCACCGTCATCGTCGCCCAGCCAATGCGTTCGACTCGCCATTGGCGGCGCTGAAAACGCAAATCTTCGTCCGCCAGCGGGCGCAGCGGGGCCTCGCGCGCCGATATCTCATTCCTGGCAGCAGGCCGCATCCGCGCGCTACCGTTTCGCCGATCTGTCTTTGGAGGGGCCTCCGGTTACGCGCGAGGCCCCTCCTCTAACAAACGGCTACAGCATCTCCTCGCGCGCTTTTTCTGCGCGTGCAGCGCCGATCGCGGTTTTTACGTCCTTCTCTTCTTCCGGCGGCGGCAGGACAGCAGGCATTCCGAGCGAATCGATCCATAGCTCGCGACACCAGCCTTTACTGTGATAGAGGTGCTTGTCTTCCTCGTCTTCGACTTCCTCGCCCGCGGCCTTCATCGCTTTGCGTTCTTCGCCCTTGGCTTTTTCTGCGCACTTTGAGAGCAGTTCCCAGTTCAAGTGGTCCTTGGTCTCGGCGAGCACGACGCACTCGCATGCGACGAGCTGTGCTGCTTCCGGCTCGCCGCCGCTCGACAACGCCATTTCCATCGCCTTGACGAGCGACTCGCCAATGTGATGAACCACTTGGCGCCCGGGGGTTTGCGCTGCGGGATCGAGGCCTAACTTGCTGAACAGCTCACGCACAATTTCGACGTGGCGCTTGGTTTGCTCAAGGTACTCGGTCCACTCTTCCTCGAGCTCGTGGTTCACGACGCATTTCAGTGCGGTTGTGTAAACCTGCACTCCTCCCAGCTCGGTTTCCAGCATTTGATACAAAAGCTCCTTGATATCTTCTTTCATCGTTTCGTCTCCTAGACGTGTAGTGGCATGGTTCGGCGGCGCAGAAGTTGCGCGCTGGAGGCGCATGGCAATTAGCGCGCCCGGCGAGCCATGCGTGTTCCGGCGTCCTCCGACGGCAAGCAAGGGCTAGTCCGATACGCCACTTGCGCTGGCACTTCTGATGTGATCGGATAACCTAACGCGCATCGGAGGCCGAACCGACTATGAACAAGTACGACGTTGCGAAGCGGCGAGCGATCTTGATTGGCACGGCACAAACCGCGCTTGGCTTGGTCGCGCTGGCGGCCTCGACAACAAACAGCTTCGCGCAGCGCCGGTCGATACAGCGTCCTTCGACCGGTCTACCCAACGTTCCGCTGCGGCCTGGTCGACTTAGACCGTATGCGACAGGCGACGCGGCAGGCGGATCCGTACCCGGTGTGTTCAAGGTGCAGGCGGTCAAAGGGCGCGACAACATCGTGCAGTTGCGCGACGAGGATGGCCGCACTGCCGACGTCTACGTGGACTCCCGTCTCTACGACTTGTCCACCTTGAGCGAAGGCGACGAAGTCGCAGTCGATTTCTTCGTGCCGGACGATAGCAACGACCGACTTGAAGCAGCGAGCATCTGGAAGCTCGACCCGGTCAAGCCTTGATCATGCGATTTCGATTCGCTCGCTCGGATATGGCACGAGTAGATCGCGCACGTCTCGACTTGGATCGAGCCAGCGTGCGTGATCTTCCTTGGCAACGATTACCGGCATTCGATCGTGAAACTTCGCGATGGCATCGTTCGCCGGAACTGTGATGATCGCGAACGACTCGATCGCGGGCGCCTTTGGGTTGAGAACATCGTTCCACCGTTCCCATATCCCTGCGACGGTGAACAGCGGTTCATCTCTTACGCTGATGCGCCACTTGCGCTGGTGGCGTAGCGGCCCGCTCCACTCATAAAATGCATTCATCGGTACTAGGCACCGGTGTCGTTGATACGCATCCCTGAACGGCATGGCCGTCACGAGTGTTTCGGCTGGCGCTATGGTGTATTTCGCACCGAGTCGCGGTCCCTCGCTCGACCAGTAAGGAATGAGTCCCCACCGAGCCAATATGCAATCGCGCCGGTGGCCCGCGAGACGCAGAATCGGCCGCGTATCTGTCGGGCGCACATCGCTGTTTGGCTCGAACGTCGGCGACTGGTCGAACAACAGCGTCGCTGCGATGCGCTGCCCGGTTTCACTCAGGTCGTATCTGCCGCACATTCGCTTCCTCGCCTGCGGGTGCTACTGCACTCTACTGTATAAATATACAGTATCACGGATGCACTTCAGTTGTGAGAAACCCCATAGCTTAGGCTTGTGAGAGCCATAGCGCGATTGTTACCGATGTGACGGAAACTTGAGGCTGTCGCAAGCGCGTTGTCATGCAACGCGCGCATGCTGCTAAGGAGGCGCTATCGCCACGACTCAGGCTGGCGATCGCCGTACGAGAACGTCTAGGTTTCGAAGATGGGAGACACTCATGCCTACAGCAAAAAAGGCCCGCGCAATTGGCTTCAATCACATCGCTCTCGAGGTCGACGACATCGAAGCAGCTCTGGCGTTCTATGGCCGTCTGTTCGACTTCAAACTTCGCGGCAAGGATCACTCGTCGGCCTTCATCGACCTGGGTGACCAGTTCCTGGCGTTGCAGAAGGGTCGCCGCCAGCCTGCCGACGACGGCCGGCACTTTGGGCTCGTAGTCGACGACAAAGATGCCGTGCGCAAGGCGTTGGCCGATGCCGGCATTAAGCCGTTGCCGGGTCCGTTCCTGGACTTTCGCGATCCATGGGGTAACCGCATCGAGATCGTCAGCTACGAGAACATACAGTTCACGAAGGCGCCGAATGTGCTGCGCGGCATGGGATTGACGCATCTCTCCAAGAACGAGAGTGCGATAAAGGAGCTGGCGGAAAAGGGCATGTCGGCGGATAAGAAGGTTTCGACGACACGCGCTGTTCGCCGATCAGTGCGAACCTGACAAGAGCGACGTGGATGAGATCGAAGAGTTTCAGTTAGTACATTTCAACGAAACCCGCGCGAGGAGGACCATGCTGCAAGACGCCCCAATGTATTCATATATACCGGCGAAGGATGTCGCCCGCGCGCGCAAGTTCTACGAGGAGAAGCTCGGCTTCAAGCCCAAGGATGAGACGCCGGGCGGCGTAACTTATGAATGCGGCAAGGGTACGGCGTGCTTCCTGTATCCGACGCCGAACGCCGGCACGTCGCAGGCGAGCCAAGCGTTCTGGCAGCTCGACGATATTGAACGGGAGGTCGCGGAACTGAAAGCGCGCGGCGTGAAGTTCGAGAAATACGACATGCCAGAAATGGACAAGAACAACATCTCGACAGCCGGCGGCGCTAAAGCGGCCTGGTTCAAGGACACCGAAGGAAACATCATGGCGCTGATTCAGAGTCTCTAACGCGTGCCAGTTGACAGTCTCCGCTTTTGACGTATCGCTCGCTTCGACACCGGGGTGACAGTCACTGCATCTGCGCTGATCGTCGCCACGAGATCGCGTAGCCATTGCAAGCCTGAATCGCCGTGCTGCCGCGCGTGCCATTTCATGCAAATTGTGTATGGCTTGAGTTTGAGCGGCGGGTCGGTGATGGTCAGGCGGGCGAACGCCGCGCAGCGGTCGGCGAGCCGTGACGGAACGATCCCGATCGCGGCCGCTTGTTCAAGCACGAAAGGCAGTACGTGTGCGTACGGCGTCGTAGCGATGACTCGTCGCTTGCGTCGTCGTTGCTCCAGGTGCTCGTCGACCACTCCGGTGGTGTCGCCCGCAAAGGCAAGCAGCACATGCGGATACCGCAGATAGTCGTCGAGCTGCAACGGCAGCTTTAGCTTTACCAGGCGCGGATTGAAGACGCAGACGTGTCGCTCTTCGTAGAGATTGGCGACCAAGTGACGCGCATCGGGCGCCTCGAATCGGCCGATCGCAATGTCAACGTCGCCTTCGTCGAGTTGGCGGTCCACCCTTAAACGCTCGAACTGGACTGTGCGCAGCGTTACTGCCGGGGCGGCGCGCGCCACGGCAGAGACCAGCGCTGGCATCAGCGGTAGTTGCAGAGCGTCCGGCATCGACAAACTGAATACGCGCTCAGCACTCGCCGGATCAAATGTCGGTCGATTGATCAGCGTTGCATGGATCTGCTCCAGTGCTTCGCGTAGCGGAGCCGCCAAAGCAACCGCGGCGTTGGTCGGCTCTATCCCGGTTGACGTGCGAATGAACAAGTCGTCCTTGAGCGCCTCTCGCAGGCGGCGCAGCGCCTGACTCATTGCCGATTGAGTGATGCCGACGCGCGCCGCAGCGCGCGTGACGCTACGTTCTTCGAACAGTGCATCAAGAGCGATGATCAGGTTCAGGTCGTACTTGAAGAAGTCGAAGTGCTTCATCTCACCCCCTGATCAACGAGCCGTCTACAGCCAAATCTTTCAAGACGACTGCCACCGAGGCCTGTAGCGTTCGTGCCGCACCTTGCGTGCCGCCCCGACAGGACATTCATGTCGCCAGACAGTCGCTTGATGTGTGGACTTAGTTTGATCCTCGTGCCGACGATCGTTACGTCATGACCAACGCAAGCCCCACCACAACGCCAAAATGGATGCGCTGGGTCAGCTTCATCCTAAGTGGACTTGTGATCCTCTTCATGCTGATGGATGCAACGATGAAGCTGATGCAGTTGCCCATCGTGCTGGAGACGACCGCGCAGCTCGGCTGGCCCGTGGCGAGCGTCGTTCCAGTCGGCGTTGTCTTGCTGATTTGCGCCGCGCTGTACGTGTTTCCGAGAACATCTGTGCTGGGGGCGATCCTGCTGACGGCGTATCTCGGCGGCACTGTCGCCACGCATGCGCGAATCGGCAGTCCGATTTTCAGCCACATGCTCTTCGGCGTCTATCTTTGCGTGATGCTTTGGGGTGGTCTCTATCTGCGAGATGAACGCTTGCGCGCGCTCATCCCCTTTCGTCGCTGAGACGAGGATCTTGCAGCCCGGAGAGACGGCACGATGGACTCAGTTTGATCCTCGTGCCGACGATCGGGTTGGCATCGGGCTCATCCGCTGATGCCTCAGCCCGACTGCATCGAGACTCCTCGGCTCGCTCTATTGCGCAGCGCGAGGTCGGTCGGCGTGGTTCCAAGCATGCGGCGAAATGTCCGCGTCAAATGCGCCGCATCGGAAAACCCGGCGCTCTGGGCAGCCGTCGTGACGCTGGCACCGTCCATCAATTCGCACGTTGCCCGCTGCAGGCGGAGCCAGAGAATATACGGCCGGATCGGAACTCCGGTCGACTCGGTAAAGACGTGCATCAGGCGCGATCGCGACAGGCCGGAAATCCCGGCCAGGCTGTTCAGCGAAAAATCGTCCGCAACTCCAAGGCTTTCCCGGAGATGCTTCAGCACGCGATCTACCTTGGGATGGATTCCTACTGGGCGGCGCGTGCGTAGCAGTTGCTCCCTGACCCATCTTTCGACGCGCGCCTCGTTCAGGGTAGGCCCCAGCTGCGCGCGCCAACGTCCGACCTGTCTCGCGCGAATGCAAACCATATCGCCATCGATCCGCTCGCAGAGCGCCGCACCCAGCTCGCTCTCAGCGTCAACAAAGCCGATCAGCACCGTCGTGTCGCGCGCATCGATCTCGTGGACGGCATCGGGTCGCACCAGGACCGCGCCGCACTTGATCCATTCATCCCCGGCCTGGCCTCTGACCTGCAGTGCTCCATGCATCGTCATCACCAGCTGCACGCAGTGGTGCTTGTGTGCCGCAGACGTGAAGCCCGGCCCCCATACGATCATCGCCGCGGGCCAGACGAGCGCGCCGGGAGTCAGACGGACCAGCATCCTGGAAATTGTGCCATGAGCAACTGCGCTGAAGGACCGAAATCATGAGAAGAGCCGGAAACGCGCTTATCAAGGACGTCGACGTGCGGGGCTCATCGACGCAGCGAAGGGCTTCTACTTGCTACTCGATACAAGTGCTGCATTGGAGCCATGCCTGAGCACGAAACGACCTCGCAGCGATGAACATTCTCACGGTCAACCTTTTGTTCAGTACCTTCGTCTTCTGGGTTGCCGCCCGGATCTATCTCTGGCCGAGGCTCCCGGGGCTTGCGCCGCAAACGGTTCTGCTGCCGATTCTTCTTCTTCATTCATTTCGGCACCTCGGACTCATGTTCCTCGCGCCGGGCGTGACGTACGCGGGAATCCCTCCGCAGTTCACTTATCCGGCGGCATTTGGAGACCTCGTCGCTGCTTTGCTCGCTATGGCGGCGATCGCGGCCTTGGTCCGAGGCGCGCGTAGCAGCCGGCTGCTGGTATGGATCTTCAACGTGCAGGGAACGGTGGACCTCGCCGCAGCGATTGTGCTGACCAACATTTACGGTGCATCGGCATTCATGGGGGCCGCTTACTGGATACCGGCATTCTGGGTTCCTGCGCTGCTGGTGACGCACTACATCACGTTTGTCGTTTTGCTGAAGTACTGGAAAGGGGATCGGCTCGTCAATGGATAGGCGCTCTGTTTGCATCGTCTCCGCGGTAGTAGGTGACGGCCTTTCATCGTTAGAGACCGACCGCGCGTTGACGCCGACTTACGCTACCGCTGGCACGTGGCAGCAGCGCGGACAGGCCCGCTGCAAGAACGTTCAAGACGTGCAACCGCCGGGGCGGGATACTTGAAACTGCTGACCTCTGCGAACTCTTTGAAGTCATCAGCGCTCCTTCCCGTTTTCGCTTTTGATGTTGTCGACACGCGGCGATGGAAGTCTGGCCGCGTGATTCTCCGCGACGAACCCACATCAATGGTTTGAGCCCTGTCAATTTGGCGTTTGGATGCCCGATAGCAGCACGTCTCTCATGACAACAGCACTGCCGACTGATGCGGTGCTGGTCCGCGCGGTGCAGCGGGAGGATCGCAGGGAATGGCTGCGGCTTTGGGCTGACTACCATGCCCGTGGCCGCAGCGGCGCGACGTCGCTGCCGGATGTGGTGACAGAAGTGACCTGGGAGCGGTTCTTTCAGCGGCATACGCCGATGGAAGCGCTGGTGGCGGAGTCGGATGGGTGCTTGGTCGGCTTCGCGCATATGGTCTTCCACGGCGACACTAGTGCCGCCGGGCCGGCATGCTTCCTCCAGGATTTGTTCGTGGACGCGACGTTGCGCGGCAGAGGGATCGGGCGCGCGCTGATCGAAGCGGTCTATGCGCGCGCCGAGGCGGCGGGGGCGCGGCGTGTCTACTGGCACGTGCTCGAGGCGAATGCGGCGGCGGTACGGTTGTATGACAAGGTCGCGCCGCGGTCCGGCCACGTTGTCTACCGCAAGGACATCTGTGCTTCTGGATGATAGGCATGCACCTCAGTGATATTTGTTATGCGCATGACTAATTTGATCAACATTTGCAGCAATCATATCCTCCAGGTCACACCGATTGCACAACACGATAGGCTGGTGACAAACGACCGCTCGCGACGTACGTTGTGAGACGAGCAGTTCCGAGTCTCTACGGAAGTTTCGCCTTCAACTGTTCAGAGAATTTGGCGAGATTGATAACCATCCGCTCGTGGGTGCCAGTTCCGATCTTCTCCGTCGCATCGTTCGCCTCGATCCGGAATTCGATTCGCCGCCCTTCGCTCTTGGTGACTTCCGCGTAGGCGGTGACCCTCCCACCTGCCGGAGTAGGCGCCCGATGAACAACGTCGACATGGGTGCCCACAGCACTTTCGCCCGCGTCGAGGTAAGGCTTGATGGCGTTAAGCGCAGCGTTCTCCATCATCATGATCATGACGGGCGTCGCAAGAACGGGAGGCAACATCGCATCCTTGAAACGATTTGCGAGGTGGTCGGAATCTACGACAAGGCTAAACGAGCCTTTGACGCCAATGGGTATGGATCGCATGTGCGTATCTCGCTGTGATTAGCGTTTCATCGAAATGCTTCAACTGTAATTTGATTGTTATTTGTGATGATCCTATGGTGTTTCGGTGCTGAGCACAGAGCGAGCGCGGAGGTGTTATGCAGCGTGGCTCATTGAAAGCCGCAGCCCCTTCACACGCGAGCTCGAGAGTTCAGCAGCTCTTGAAGGAGTAGCTTATGCAAGAACGATTTGAGTTTGAAAGTGGAGGCGAAACGCTCGTTGGCACACTTTTCGTGCCTCCCACGAGCGCGGTTGGTGTGGTCGTCACGTCCGGGCCTCTGACGTCGGTCAAAGAACAGGCCGCTGGAGCCTATGCGAATGCCATGGCGCAGCGCGGCTTCGCGGCCCTCGCCTTTGACCACCGCTACTTTGGCGAAAGCGGCGGGAAGCCGCGTCAGTTCGAGAACCCTTCCGCGAAGATCGAAGACATCAAGAACGCCGCGACGGCGCTCCTCTCTGACGAGCGATTCAGCGATCGTCCAATCTTCGGCATTGGGATCTGTTTCGGCGCGGGTCCAATGGTACGTGCCGTATCGGAGGATGCTCGGTTTCGCGGAGTGGCAGGTGTTGCCGGGGTCTATACAGACGCTGCCAAGACTCGGGCAGCAACGGGCGCCAACTTCCAGAATCTCATAGACGCCGCGCGTCAGGCCGAGCGCACATGGCAGGAGACCGACGTGGCCGAGACGATTCCGGCGGTGGCACCTGAGGGTGGCAATGTCGCGATGCCGTTACGCGAGGCCTACGAGTTTTACGGCACACAACGAGGTGCGGTACCGAACTATGTGAACGGATTCGCCGTGCAGTCGCGCGCCTACCTCCTTCCGTTCGACGCGATGGGGGCTGCAGCCACCGTGACGGTGCCGGTTATCGTCGTGCACTCGGAAAGAGCGCTGCTGCCTGACCTTGCGCGCGACTTCTATCATCGCGTGCGTGGCGAAAAGTATGAGCTGTGGCTTCAGTCTCAGGGACAGATCGACTTTTACGATGATGCACGGCTGATCGCGGCCTCTACCGACGCTGTGGCGAAATGGTTTGGCGCTCGGGCGCTCGTTAACGTCTGATCGAGCTTTCACGGGAATTACTCCGACGACACGAGCAGGCTAAAGTCGTTTCGAGATGTACACCGGTAGTGCATTTGGCCATTCGCCCGCGCGAAGAGCGTCTAGTACAGCGCGTAATCAGGCGCATTGATGTGCCCGTGCGCGTGGCAACGCTATGAGCATCAGCTTTCCTGGCGAGTCTCCCGAATACAGGGCCGCGCGCGACCGGCTGCTGACGCAGGAAATCGACCTTCGCCGGGCCATGGAAGCAGTGGCCGTCCTTCGTCGTGCGTTGCCACCAGGCGGGCTCGTCCCGGAGGACTATGTTTTCGATGGTCTCAATGCGAATGGCGCGGCGGCCAAGGTCAAGCTCTCGGAATTGTTCGCCCCGGGCAAAGACACCTTGGTCATCTATAACTTCATGTTCCCTCGCGACCCACGCGATGACCGTCCCGGGCCTAGCGATGGCGCAACGGCACGGCTGAACCGGGAAGACGGTCCATGTCCTTCATGCGTAGCCTTTCTCGATCAATTGGACGGTGCGGCGACGCACGTCGAGCAGCGGACCAATTTCGTGGTGATCGCGAAGGCGCCGCTCGAGCACCTGATCGCGTTTTCCAAGGAGCGCGGATGGCGCAACCTGCGCCTGTTTTCGGCGGCTGGAAACAGTTTCAAGCGCGACTATCACGCGGAGACGCACGAAGGTTTCCAGAGGCCTATGGTGACAGTGTTCCATCGCGACGGTGACGAGATTCGACACTTCTGGAGCTCGGAGATGTTCGACGCTCCGACCGACTCAGGCCAGGATCCGCGCCACACCGGTACCCTAGAGCCACTCTGGAACATCTTCGATCTCACGCCCGAGGGTCGACCGTCCGATTGGAACGAGCAGTTGGATTACGACTGCTGCCACGCAGGAACGCCAAGTCCGCCGGCTTAACGATCGCGCTGCTTCTGTGTCCGCCTAAGTCGCCGAACCACGTGTTTGAATGTGGGCTGGCAATTCCCGCGCAAGAAACGGATTGCTGCGTGGACTGACGGAGCAGAGACTCGAAACCTCAATGAACCGACATCGAGGTCTCATGGACTACCGCATCACCGGCCTGCCCGCCGACCAATTTGCCGAGCTTCAGCACGCGACGGACGATGAGCTGCGCCGCCGTGGCGTCGAACGACGTATCGTCGACCAATCCTATTCGCCGCCGTGCCGCATCAGTCTGCAGGACGCCGAAGTGGGTGAAGAAGTGCTGCTCTTGCCCTTCCGGCATCAAGGCGGCGCGAGCCCTTACGCAGCCAGCGGACCGATCTTCATCCGGCGCTCCGCGACACAGACCTTCGATGCCATCAACGTGATCCCGGACCAGCAACGTCGCCGCCTGCTGAGCGTGCGGGCCTACGACGAGGGGGATTACATCGTCGATGCGGAGGTCGCACCCGGGACCGAGCTGGAAACGCTGATCGGGCGCTTCTTCGCCGATCCACGGGTGGCGTACCTGCACGTGCACAACGCGCGTCATGGCTGCTATTCCTGCCGCGTCGATCGCGTGTGAGGGCTATTGCCGCGACGGCTTGCGAGAATCGCCTCGAACCGGACATTGACCACAGGTCATGCGTTAGGTGTGTGTGCCTTGAGAGTTCCACCGTCGACCGGCCGCAGCGCGCGCGGTTCCAAGATGAGCAAACCGTGAGCGTCGGGAGCCATCGCTTGAGGGCTCTTTGTCGTGCCGTCGCAGCGCTGTTGATCAGCAGCCAATTTGACCCGGCGGACGCCGCCGCCCCCGGCTGGTCGTTCTACGGCGCCGACCAGGGCGGCAGCCGTTACAGCGCTGCCCGCGAGATCACGCCAAACAACGTTGCCGACCTGCGCCGTGCTTGGATCTATCGCACCGGCGACGAGACGCGCCGCGATCCCGCGTTGATGAAGCGCGTCAAGTTCCAGACGACGCCGATCCTCGTCGCCGACAAGCTGGTCCTCTGCACGCCGTTCAACGAAATCATTGCGCTCGATCCGGGGAGCGGCGGCGAACTCTGGCGTCACGACCCGCGCGTCGCGACCGATCGCCGCCCCGCGAATCGATACAACTGTCGCGGCGTCGCGTCGTGGCCCGACCCGGCGATCGATGCGTCGTCGACCGCAACGGGCGCCGGCAGTGCCTGCGCCGTGCGCATCTTCGCCGGCACCGTCGATGCGCGACTGCTCGCGCTCGATGCGCGCACCGGCGAGCGCTGTCGCGGCTTCGGAGCTGAGGGCGAGGTGCGCACTCGACACCGAACCAACTCGACTGGCCGGGCGAGTTCCAGATCACCTCTGCACCCGTCGCCGCGCACAGCGTCGTGGTCGTGGGCTCGGCGATCAACGACAACGGCCGCGTCGCCGCGCCCTCGGGCAAGGTGCGCGCATTCGACGCGCGTAGCGGCGGGTTGCGTTGGACCTGGGACCCGGTTCCGCGCGACGCCGCCGATCCGGCTGCTCAGACCTGGGGCGAAGGATGGCGCGACGCGGGCGGCGCCAACGTGTGGGCGCCGATGTCGATCGACGAGGAGCGCGGTCTGGTGTTCCTGCCGACATCGAGCGCGAGTCCGGACTTCTACGGCGGCTTGCGGCCGGGTGCGAATCGGCACGCCGATTCCGTCGTGGCGCTGCGCTCGAGGACGGCACGCTGCGTCTGGGACTTCCAGACCGTCCACCACGACGTCTGGGACTACGACGTGCCCGCCCAGCCGACGCTCGGCCACGCATCGACGTCGGCGGCAAGCCACGCGACGTGGTGATCCAGGCGACCAAGCAGGGGCTGATCTTCGTGCTCGACCGCGACACCGGCGAGCCGGTGAATCCCGGTGGACGAGCGCGCCGGTGCCGCAGGGCGGCGCACCGGGCGAGGCGCTGTCAGCCGACGCAGACCGTTCCCGGCCGACCTGCCGGCGCTCGCGCCGATGAGCGTGCTCGCAGGACGACGCGTTCGGCCTCACGCCTTCGGACCGAGGAGCCTGCCGCGAGCAGCATCGCCGGCTGCGCGCAACGACGGCATCTACACGCCGCCGACGGTGCAGGGAACGATGATCTTCCCGTTCACCGGCGGCGGCGTGAACTGGGGCGGCGTGGCGTTCGACCCGCACGGCGTGGTGTTCGTCAACGCGAGCCGCGCGGCGCACTCGATCACGCTGATTCCGGCGTGAAGACGTCGAGCAGGGCGAGCAGCGAACCCGACGAGGAGATGAGTCGCCCAGAGAGGCGCGCCCTACGGCATGAGGCGCGAGATGCTGCTGTCGCCCTGGGGCCTGCCGTGCAACAAGCCGCCGTGGGGCCTGCATCGCCGCCGTGGACATGCGCAGCAAGCGCATGCTGTGGGAGATGCCGCTGGGCGCCACCGGCGAGCTGGCGCCGGATCGGCTTGGCGCTGAAGACCGGGACGCCGAGCTTCGGCGGGCCGATCGCCACCGCCTCCGGCCTCGTCTTCATCGGCGCACGCTAGACGACTACCTGCGGGCCTTCGACGCGAGGACCGGCAAGGAGCTCTGGAGCGGACGGCTGCCGGCCGGCGGCCAGCGACGCCGATGACTTACGTCTGAATGGGACGCCAGTACGTGTCGCCGCCGCGACGGCTTGCGAGACGCATGTTGCACGCAGCTCGGCTCTTGAGCGCGCTAAAGCGCCCGCTCGAGATCACCGCACCAGCATCACGGGCAGCTTCGACGCATGCAGCACCTTCATCGCCACAGAGCCGACTAGGATGTCACCGAGCGTGCTCTTGCCATGTCGCCCCATGACGATAGCGTCGCAGCCGATGTGCTCAGCATGCTCGGCAATGGTCTGAGCGATCGGGCCGATCAGCACTTCGACGGTATAAGGAACGCCTGCGTCCTTGAGCTTCGCCTTGGCGGCGACGAGTATGTCTTCGCTATGCTGGCGCTGCAGCTCCGCCATCATTGGCCGCGGCACGTAGACCGCGATCTCACCGTAGATGAGCGGCTCTTCGTGCGTGTGTACAAGGACAATGGAGCAACCCGCGCTTAGCTGCGCAAGCGCGATCGCCTGATCGAGCGCGCGTAGCGCTGCGCCGGAGCCATCGACGGGAACCAGCAGTTTTTTCATCCTGACAGGATAGGCGACGCAGTCCGTGCTGTCTTGATTTCTTGTCAAGGGCGACGCCGAGCATGCTCTCCCAGTCGACGTCTAGAGCCAAGGACTGCTTCTGATCTTGCCCAGGTTTGATGGACACACCAAGAGGAGCAAACTGCTCCGTAAGGGGGTGTTCAATGGAACGCAAACCTCGCAGGCTGTTCACGCGTGAGTTCAAGCTGGAAGCGGTCCGGCTGGCAGCAGTGGACGGGCGGCCGAAGGCCCAGATTGCGCGGCAGCTGGGGATTCGCGTCAATCAGCTGCGCAAGTGGCGACAAGAGTTCGAGCGAGAAAACGCCCGGCCCAATGCCGCCTCGCCATCGGTGGCGACGGACGATCTAGAGCAGGTGCGACGGGAGATAGCGCGGCTGCGGATCGAAAATGAGGATCCTAAAAAAAGCGGCGATCTACTTCGTGCGGGATTCGCTGTGAAGTACCGGTTCATTGAAGACAACCGGCATCGCTATGGTGTGCAACTGCTGTGCGAGGTGCTGCAGGTCTCGCGCAGCGGCTTTTACGCAGCGCGCTGCCGACCGCCGAGTGTCCGTCGGCAGCGGCAGGCTGCGCTGACTTCGCGTATCCGGGAGATACACGCTTCCAGCCGGCAGACGTATGGGGCACCGCGCGTCCATGCCGAGCTGCACGCGCAGGGTGTGCCGTGCTGTCGCAATACGGTGGCCAGGCTGATGCGCCAGGCGCAGATCATGCCGCGCAGTGTGCGACGGTTCCGAGTCACGACCGACTCGGTGCAGCGGCGGTTCGAGGTGCAGCGGCCCAACGAGTGTTGGCTTAGCGACGTGACCTACATCCCGACGCGGGAAGGTTGGCTGTACCTGGCAGCCATCCTGGATCTGTACTCCCGGGCCGTGGTCGGCTGGGCAATGGGCCGCACACTGGGCACGCAACTCGTCATCGATGCTCTGGACATGGCGCTCCGGCAGCGTGGCCGAGCTCCGCAGATCCTGCACTCTGATCAAGGCTGCACCTACAGCGCAGCCAGCTACCGGCAGCTTCTCGGTGAGCACAGCATCCAGCAGAGCATGTCGAGGAAGGGCGACTGTTGGGACGATGGCCCGATCGAAAGCTTCTTCCACACGCTGAAGACCGAACTGGTAATGCACTGCGACTACCGAACCCGCGATCAGGCACGTGCGAGCCTGTTCGACTACGTGGAGGTGTTCTACAACCGCCGGCGGCGGCGCTCGACGATCAGTGCAGGTCCCGCTCGAGTTCGAGGTAGGCGCAGCCGCTGCGCGTAACCTGTCCACCCGTTCGTGGGCAAGATCATTCCGACCCTTAGCGGTCACTGTATGGTCTCATCAGCGGACCTTCGCCCCTTATCGAAGCAGACGTCCAACGCGAACTATCGGGAGGAACCGGACATTGGAATCAGAGCTTGCGATGACGCGACACGTGACCGTGGCGCGGAGGGTGCGCTGGAAGTGGATCGTAAGCGTGCTCGTTGCTGCGCTGATCCCGGTATCGAGCGCACTTGCATTTGGCTTCGAGGATGTCGTCGCGCGAGCGCGGCAACTGGCTGCCGGACCCTACCAGCCGCCGGTCGAAACGCCGCGTTTTATGCGCGAGATTGGCTACGACCAACATCGCGGTATCCGCCATCAGGCGCAGCACAATCTCTGGCGCGATACTCACTCCAGATTTCAGGTCTCGCCGGTGATGCCTGGCAACGTGTACTCACGCATGGTGGCGATCAACGAAGTCACCGGACGTGATGTGCGGCGCCTCGCGTTTCGCAAGGACCATTTCACTTTCGACGAGGTGGAGCTCGAAGAGCGAATTCCGAATGACCTCGGATACGCGGGCTTCGAGCTGAGTTACTCACTCGGTCAGCCCAACATCGACGACAAGTTTCTCGTGTTCGCCGGCGGGAGTTACTTCCGCGGCATCGGCAAGGGCGGACAGTGGGGTCTCTCGGTTCGAGGCGCGGCAATCGACACGGGACTCGCCTCGGGCGAAGAGTTTCCCGACTTCATCGAGTTTTGGCTTGTTCGTCCGCGGCCTCGCGCAAGCCGCATGACCGTGTATGCATTGCTCAACAGTCCACGCCTTACCGGCGCCTACAAGTTCCTGATCTCGCCCGGCGCGTCCACCCGTCTTGACGTCAGTGCGGTGCTGTTCACGCGTGATCGAATCGAGCAGCTTGGTATCGCACCTTTGACGAGTATGTATTTCTATGGCGAGAACACGCCGCGGCCACATGACGCCTGGCGCCCGGAGGTGCACGACTCCGACGGGCTCCTTGTCCAGGATGGCTCGGGCGATTGGATCTGGCAGCCATTGTTGAACCCGTCGAAGATAACGTTTCACAATTTTTCCGCAGGCAGCGAATTCGGGCTGCTGCAGCGGGACACGCGCTTCGCATCCTATGAGGATGCTGAAACGAACTACCAGCGCAGGCCGAGCGCTATCGTCCGGCTAGAACAAGGCTTTGAACCCGGCCGGATTTTGCTGGTGCAGTTACCGACAAAGAATGAGTTCCTGGATAACGTCGTGGCGTTCTGGTCGCTGCCGGGTCCCGTGGACGGCGGGACAAAGCTCGACCTGAAGTATCGGTTGAGCTTCGGCGGTCCGACGATCGCGCAGACGAAGCTCGGTCGGGTCGTCAATACCTTCGTCGGTCGCGACGTCATCGACGCCAGCTCCATGGCTGGCCAGTATCGCTTCATCGTCGATTTCACAGGCGCGCGCCTGGACCAGTTGAATGCGGATGCACCGCTCGCCGCGGCGATTAGTTCGCACGAAGGTACGACGATCCTCGAGCATCAGCTCGAGCGCGTCGACGCCACAGGCTTTTGGCGCTTGTCCATTCTCGCGCGGGCCGGCGCAGACAAGCCGCTGGCGCTGCGCAGTTCGCTGAACATCAACGGGCGGCAGCTCACCGAGGTGTGGAGCTACGAGCTGGAGGCGAACAACGCGCTACGGCGGAATGAGTGAGTGAGAACGATGGCGTGTGGGCTAAATATCGCCCGTATGGTCACCACTTTGCAACGGCACGAGCGGACGCGAATGGCCGCTTCGGAGCAATTTGGTCGGCAACCCTGACCGACAGCTCCTGGCCGAAACGCGCCTTTCTACCAAAGCCGACCTTTCGCTAAAACGCACGCGTTGCTGTCAGGAGACTTCGTGCCATAAAAACAAGACGCATTGGGCTGAGTGCAGGCGAGCATCAGTGCCAGGCTTGCAACGGTTTCTGCCCGGCTACACACCTTCGGCCCTTTCTCTGCCAGCGGTGTAACCGGCTTACCTGCAGACTGCGACCAAACTTGCGGTTCAAGCGCTTGCGGCGTCATCACCACTGACTGCGCGCCGATACTGTCTGACGGAGATTCCTTCGCTGGACTGAGCTCGTCGCCCATAGCGGCAAAGCTAGCCGCTGCGATCAGCGTTGCGAGCGTGGTCCCGAACCATTTCATTTCGATCACCCTACCGAAGCCGCCGGCATCAGCCGATTTTCGTCCCTTAGTTGAAGGTCCGCAATTGGCCGACTCCAGAAGTCGGTTACTTGGTAGAACCCTTGTTTCGCAGCAGTTCCTTAGATCGAAAACGGCGCATGGGTTGCCACCGGCCTCCGCCGGCCGAGCTGTTCCCCCTTGTGCTGCCTCCAACTGCGCTGGTGTTCGTTGATGACAGTACAGAGAAAGCAGTTCCCAGTTGCCGCCGTCCGTGGGTTGTTGTCGTGATTGTGATCACGGTGGTGAACGGTCAGCTCACGCAGATTTGCGCGTGTCGACACTCGAGCGCAGCGGCCACAGATCCAGGGATAGATCTTCAACGCTCGCTCACGATAGCTCTGAGCACGTTCATCAGCGGCGCGTCGCCATTCGGCGACGATGCGATCTAGCCTGCTCGGGCCACCTGGTTTCATGCCGTTACGTTGGTTTCCGTGGACCGAGCAATGGTGACTGCTTTCGAATACTTTCGACAAGTGACCGCGACGCCAGGTTCTGGCCGAACTCCTGTGGCTTGGGTGGTGGGTAGTGAATTCCGCGAAGGCATCCGCAAGCCAGTCGCATCATGGTGCTGACCACTGCGTCGCGATCCATTCGCTATGCTGCTATCAGCGAGGCCCGATCAGTGCCGGCGGCTGGCCACGATAAGGTTCTTGAGCTCGCGTTCGGCGATGTCCTCGCTACTCTTCCACCGCTCAGCGCAACCGACCGCGTCTGTATGTGTCTTCACATGGACCATGTCGCCTTCGACGGTGTACGTGGCCGCATAGGTCCTGCCGTCGCGCTCGACGGTCACTTTTCCGCTCGTTGACATCGCCTTCTCCACGGCACGCAAGTCCAATATTATCGATCCGTTTAATGTCCGCTTCAAAGCGAATCGACGGACACGCACACGCGGCGGCTCCTGGCCGGTACGCGACACTAACCCAAGAGTGCACTCGCGGCGGGACTGTTTTTACTCCTTCTCTGCCTGCAGAAAAACGCGCGGTATGCACTGACGCCATTCCGTAGCTCAAGACAGCAGTCGTCAACCTGAGGTGCACCTTCGCGGTCCCCGATAGCGCGGACAAAAGGAGCGAACCATGGATGACTCATTGCATACCGACTGTAGACCCAAGCCTTGGAACAAAGGAAAGCTCATAGGCCAGAAACGTCCGCTCAAACAGCGGGAGATCTGGCGGATCCGAGCCAACTTAGAGCATGAGCGCAACGTACGAGAGCTGGCCATGTTCGATCTCGCGATTGACAGCAAACTCCGTGCATGTGATCTCGTGGCGTTGCGCGTGCGCGATGTCATGCGAGGCGATCAAATCACCGAGCGCACGGTGGTTCTACAACTCAAAACACAACGACCGGTCCGCTTCGAGATCACCGACCTCGCGCGCCAAGCGCTCGACGGTTGGATCAAACACACCCGTCTTCAAGCAGACGACTTCCTGTTCCCCAGCAGGTGCAAGAAGGCCGCTCACATATCGACACGCCAGTACGCGCGCATCGTCGGCAGGTGGGTGACGTCCATCCAACTCGACCGTAGTGCGTACGGCACTCACACCATGCGACGCACGAAGCCGACGTTGATCTATCGCCGCACGGGTAATTTGCGCGCCGTGCAACTGCTGCTCGGACACATGAAGATCGAGAGCACAGTGCGCTATCTCGGCGTCGAAGTGGATGACGCGTTGGTATTGGCAGAGCAAACTGAAGCGTGAGAGAGGCCGGGGCGCGAACTGGTTTGGTCGCGTCCCGGCCATTTGCGGTCGTTGATGCTTGGCCCTGAATCTTCCCGAAAGCGGACACATCGAGTCCTACTCGAGACTCCCCTGCCCGATGCGGGGACAACTGCGCGCGCAGCGTGATCCCACCGCCGGCCCGACCGTCTCATGACTGTGGAGCAGCTTTGTCGTCGCGATCACCGGGCATCTGCTGGTCGGCATCCTCCGCGGCTTGGTCTTCCCACGCGTAGCGCTTGCGTGGCGGGATATCCAGCCTGCGCAGCACGAGCGCAAGCAGCGCGCCGATCACCGCTGCCGACAGGTGCGTTTCCCATGAGACGCCGGGCTGGATCGGTAGGACACCCCAGGCTAGCGACCCGTAAACGAACACGACCAGAAGTGAAGCGGCGATCGCCCGACGGTCGCGACGCAGCAGTCCAGCCAGCAACACGTAACTGACCAGCCCATAAACCAGTCCACTCGCGCCGAGGTGCACCGAACCGCGGCCGAACAGCCACACCAGCACGCCAGGCCCGAGGTACACCGCCGGCAGCACGCGCGGTGTCGACTGCGGGTAGAGAAAGAGCATCGCCACTCCGACTGTCGCCAGCGGCACCGAATTGGCAAACAGGTGCGCGAAATCGCTGTGCACCAGCGGCGCCGAGACAATTCCCAGTAGGCCGCTCCACTCGCGCGGTCGCAGGCCGAAGGGCGACAGATCGGCGTCCAGCCCCCAGTTCATCAGGTGAATGATCCACAACAGGACCACGAAACCGATCGACAGCCGGATCGCGAGCGCCAGTAGGGCGTGCGACTGCACGGAGCCGGTGTAGCGAGCGTCGGGAACGTCGAAGTGCATAGAGGGACGGGGCAGTAACCACAGCAGCAAGGCGCTGAGCGATCGATGCCGTGTGTATAGAAGACTACGGCCGCCCCGCGGGCGGAATACGCTCCGACCAGTCAGTTGGGGGCGTCGAAATGGAAAGCAAGGCAAATGGGCCAGTGCTTCCTATGACGCCTTAAGAGACTTGAGATGCTGAAAGTGGCTATTCGACGAATCCGACCTGAGAAAGAAGAGAGACTTCGCGCTTGGCTCGCCGAACTCAACTCACGAGCTGACGAAGTCAGAGCGACGTTCATCGATGAAACGGTGCGGGCCGAGCAGGCGTTTATCGTTCCTGGTGTTGATGATCCTTTGCGGTTCGTCTTCGGCGGCGCAGTTGGCCGAGACTGCAAGTGGTTATTCGCGCAGCGTCGCAATCGATGCACTAGGACTTGTGCCGGCACGCCTGAGATTGCGCGAACGCTTCCATTTCGAAGCGGTTATTTCGGTATGGACAACGACCCGTCACTGCGGCCAGCAGGCTAGATGCGGGATAAGCAATGAAGAAGAGTGGACCTAGACGCTCGTACTGCCGCACGTGCACCAACTCGTGTGCTCTCAGTCGGGCAAGGTCCTGAAGACTGACGCCCAGGATTACGTGGCCGAAAGTAATCGCCGAAAAAGGTAGACGCCGCAAGCGTGAGGTCGACGGTCCGGGGCCCCGATAGGGCGCAAACTCAAGTGCACAACCCACCCGTCGCACTGACCCGCCAAACAGCAGCACAACGGCGCCCAGCGCAAGCCCGACGAGCGAGCAAGGCGATGCCCACAGGATGCGAAGAAAACGAGAGGTCATCATGTGCACTTTCAACAGCACGTTCTTGGGGCGACAGCTTTCTCCGCGGCGCCTTTCTTGCTTAGACCACTGCGATACGCCCGCTCGGACTGCTGAGTCCGCCTTCTCAGGAGTCTAGATGAACCTGATTGCTAATCGCCGTTCCGCCGCGCGTACCTCACTGCGTGCCTGCCGTCGTCGGACCCCGTATTGAAAGCGCGCCAACGATGATTGCCGCTACCCGCTCATCAAATCGGCTCGCCCAGGAAACGAGCCCTTATCTATTGCAGCATGCACATAATCCGGTTGATTGGTATCCCTGGGGCGAAGAAGCGTTTGCAACGGCCCGGACCGATGACAAGCCGATCTTCTTATCGATCGGATACGCGACCTGCCACTGGTGTCACGTGATGGAGCGTGAGAGCTTCGAGGATGAGGCTATTGCCCGCCAACTAGCCGAGGGCTTCGTCGCAATTAAGGTGGATCGCGAAGAACTGCCCGATGTCGATCACGTCTACATGAGTGCGCTGCAAGCGCTGAGCGGCCATGGCGGATGGCCACTCAACATGTTTTTGACGCCGGACTTAAAGCCCTTTTATGGCGGGGCTTACTTTCCGCCAAAGGCAAAGCATGGAATGCCCTCCTTCGCCGACGTGCTACGGGGGGTGCGAGAAGCCTGGGCGCAGCGGCGCGCAGATGTCGAGCAAACCGCGCAGGAATTGCTCGAACACGTGCGTGCAGGAGCCGTGTCACGACGTGCGACGGTTGACGCCATTCATACAAAGGCGACGTCGCAACTGATGCGCCGCTTCGATCGCACATACGGTGGCTTCGGAACGACGCCGAAATTTCCCCAAGCGCCGCTACTGCAATATCTATTGAGTCTGGCGGTGCTTGGAAGTAACGACGCACGAGCGATGCTCACCCAAACGCTAGTTGCGATGGCAGCGGGCGGCATGTATGACCATGTAGGGGGTGGCTTTGCACGTTACTCGACCGATCAGCGCTGGCATGTGCCGCATTTCGAGAAGATGTTGTACGACAACGCCCAACTCGTACGCATCTACGTCGGCGCCTATCGCCTGACGTCTGACGAGCGCCTACGCTTCGTCGCCGAGGACACGATTGCGTGGCTGCAGCGCGAGATGCATCCGTCGTTTGCTCCTGCCGCCTATAGCTCCGCACAGGATGCGGACTCGGAAGGTGTCGAAGGCAAGTTCTACGTGTGGACGGCTGAGCAATTGCGTGCGGCTCTGGAATCTGATGCCGATGCAGCACTGCGCTTGTACGGCGTTAGCGAAGCCGGCAATTGGGAACATGGGTTGAATGTTCTCGAGCGCCGCGACCCCGAGTCAGTACGCGGGCTGCTTGGACTGTCCGAAAACGCCTTCGCGCAATGGGAACGGTCGGTGCGTGACCGGTTGTACGACGTGCGGTCACAGCGAATCTGGCCGATCACCGATGACAAAGTGCTTGCCGACTGGAACGGCATCGCGTTGCGCGCGCTCGCCGAGGCTGGGCGACTACTGGCTCGCCCCGATCTAATTGAATGTGCTCGACAGACTGCGCTGTTTCTGCTCGAGACGATGAGCCCCGACGGGCGGCTACATCACGCGTGGAGAGCCGGGACATTACGAACGGAAAGTTATCTCGCCGATCATGCACAAGTTGGCCTTGGAATGCTGGAGCTGCATGCAGCGACTGGCGAATTGCAATGGCTACAGTCGGCGCATCAGCTCGCTGGTCAGATGATCGACCGGTTCTTTGACAGTGACGAAGGGTTCTATGACAGCGAACCAAGCCTATTGCCAATGCGCGCGCGGGAATTATTCGATGGTGCAGTGCCGAGCGGAACGGCCGCAGCATGCGAGCTGCTACTGCGACTGGCCGGCGTCTACGACCGCAGCGAGTGGGTTGATATCGCGCAACACGCGATACAGCGGCAAATTGGATTACTCGCGCAAGCGCCCGAAGCGGCACCGGCGCTGTTGCATGCCCACTTGATTAATCAGCATGGAGCACATCTGGCAATACCGGCAAACGCGAACGCCGAACAGCTAAGCGTCGCGGCGCGAAACGAGTTCGATCCACTAGTGACGTTTGTTTCCGCCCCACCGGATTCGCTGCCGCTGCTTGCCGCACGTACGACTTCAGAGCTCTATCTTTGTCAGCACGGCCGCTGCCAGTTGCCTGCGCGATCGATCGAGCAACTGAGGCAGCAACTATCAGCACTGCATGAAGGCTCGCGGTCGCTTTAGGCAAGTCTTCGTTGCCAGGTTTAGAGCAGGTGATTCAATAGCATTTCGAAGTCCGCTATCGACTGCGGGCTCAACCGGTCGACGCAACACCGTCCATGCTTGACAGACAAGAGTTTGAAGCCTATGGCTTTCCTGCGACGTGGCTTAGCGACGATCCGAGGTTGTACAAGCGCGAGTGAGAAGGGACCAGCAAAGGCGCCGCTACTTGCATTAATACTGATCTGACAAGCACTTGCTGTTGCGTCTCCTCAACCTAGCATGTGTTGCGCTGACCAGTTGAATCCACCACCCTTAGCGGTCGCTTAAAGAGTGATTTGCCGGTGTGAAAATGAAGTCCCTAACGCTCGCATGGGAAGGCGCGACCCTCAATGAAAGTGCTGAGCTTGACAGTGGAAGAAGTGAAGACCCTTGATGTCGCGAGCCTCGTGGCCAGGATGGACCACATTCGCAAGTTGGCCGAGAACGAGCGGCACGGATCCGTCCGCCTGCAAATGCCCGCGCAGTTCCCGCTGGTTGCGCAGGTCATGAGTACGCAAAAAGTCGGTGGCCAGGACGAAGCGACTCAGCGACGCATCGCCGATGCAACATTCCGATTTCTGCTGCAGCTCGATCTGCTGTCGGTCTCAAGCGGAATCGGAAACAGAGAAGTGTTTGGTCCAGACTACAGTGATGAACAGTGGGCGTCCCCGCTTCTGTGGATGAAGTCTGCCGCCTTAGATCAGTATCAGATCATCGGCAGTCGCGTCGCTCTGGAGTGTTTCTTTGACCTGATGCACGTCGTGCACCGCGGCACGAGAATGCCGGGCGACAGTAAGTTCAAAGTGTTCCGTAGGTGGGTATTAGAAGAAGGTAATCCGTTCTCTTACTTTGTTGGCCACATCTTGAAGGCCTTTTCTTTCGACCGTGAACACCGTCAGGCAGAGGTTCATGGAACGTCGCGATTCGCGCATGCCATTTTGACGCTGCAGAAGCCAACCTTCGAGGAGCAAAACCTGGCGTTGCAGCTAACAAACGTACTTCTATCGGTGTGGCCTCCGTTGCTTGAGATTCTGGACGGAAAGAAGCCAAACTCCATGGCGATCTTCGACGGAACTGAGGACTTTGCGAAGCGCTACTTTGAAAGCCATGAAGACCCCGAGGGTTTCGCGGAGTTCTTGCGCACAGTGATTAACGATCGGATGATGACTTCCACGCCACCTCGGACGTGACGACCTTCGCGCGCGGGGCTGCCATCTGCATCACCTTGATCAATAGCTCATGCATCTGGCACAAGTTGAAGCGCCTGACCTATGGTCCGCTAATGGCCGAAGCACGGCATTCGACATCGGACGGATCGCCAGACCGCAAGTCAAAGGGCATGGTCGGACCGCATGCAACTTCCGCCGGCCTGGTCAGTGGGACTCGTCGTTCTCGTATATCGAACCTCTTCACGGCGCGGCGAGCAGGTCCTGCAGGCTGCCAATAGCGTCGAATTGGACGATCGGTCGACCGGATCTCTACAAAAAGCACGCTGAGCTGTATCGCGAGAATGCATTACACAAGTGCGTGCACTGCACCGGAGATCTAGATGCGACTCGCTTATGCCCTAGTTTGCGTTCTCGCTTGCATTGCCATAGACGCTGCGGCCGCCGATGGATACAGATGCATCTCAAAACACGCTATCGAGTTGACAGAGGCAGGGGACTTGAAACGCACGAGCGCGACGGAAGTCTTACTGGCTTCCGACTCGGACAATGAGTTTGTCGTAGATGCCAAATCCGGGCGAATGCTAGGCGGGGGAGCAATCGTTAACTGGAACGATGGAACCGGCTCGCCGCGCGTGATCGATCAGGGGTCCACCGTGCAGTCGTTCAAGGTCTTAACGATTCACGGACCGACCTTTGTATCTGTCGACTACTTGCAGATCGAAACCTTCTTGCCAGGACCGAACAAGCCATTCATCTTCGTGAAACGCGGCCAAATCGTGTCGGGCACATGCGTGCTGTACTAGCCGTATATTTACACCTCTGTTAGCGCTGCGGTCGGGATCCTTTGGTCCCATTGGATCTGTTCGCCCTCGGTGTCTTGGGAAAGAATGACCGCTCTTGCACCAATTTGCGCAAGCGCTGCCGAAGGCTGGTTCTGGCCGACAGCAGACGCTACTGACGTCGGCAATCGGCCAAATAGAGACATTCGCTGAGCCCCGCAAAGCGCTACCAAGCGAACGCACCTGCGCACAAGCGCGCGTTCAATTTAGCGCTTGGCCGTGAGCGCCAGATAGTTTCCGGCGAATGCGAGTGCAGCCCCTAGTGCAGCTGTGGTTGTCCATCGATACCCTTCGAACACCGTGCTTAGTGCCATTGCCACGACAGGGATCGCGACGGCAGTGAAACTGGCCCGATTGGCACCCACGTGCTCGATCAGCTTGAAGTAGGTACCGAACGCAATGATGCTGCCAAAGACCGATAGGTACACGAGCGAGGCGACGTACGCGAAGCTCAAATCGAACGCCCAGGCTGAACCGCCCGTCCACGCGATCGCGGCCGCCGTCAGCGCGCCGTAGCCCATTCCCCACGCGGTACCGCTGAGAGTCGGTACCTTGTCGCGTTGCAAGCGAACGGTCACCAGGTTGCCGATGGCGGCGATGACGGTGGAACCCAGCGCAAACGCAATCCCGAGCGCTGCTGTTCCGCCCACCGCAGCGACGCGCAATTCCGGCAGGAACATCGATGCAATGCCGACCACCCCGATCACGGCGCCCACTGCAACACGGGCCAGCACCGGAGTACCAAAGGCGAGCCGTGCGCCAATCGGCACAACGAACACGAGGGTCGAAAAGGCCACGGCCACAAGACCAGAGGCGACATAGCGTTCGGCCAGATAGACGCCCACATAGTTGAGCCCGAAGAGGGTCGAACCTTGCAACGCCAACCAAGCGTGGGTTCGCGGCTGAAACCTGAGGGGCTGGCGGCGCGCAGCGCACCAGACAAAGAGGATGGCGGCAGCCAGCGCGAAGCGGTAGACGACAGAGACTTCGGGCTCGACAACACCGAGCTGGAATGTGATCGCAAGCCAGGTCGAGCCCCAGATGAGTGTGGCGATTGCAAAAAGCGCGGCCGGGCTATTCATGCGGATCTCCCCATGGCCGCTACACCGTCGGGCCTTGCGTATTTCCAGCGGCTAGTCTGGGTTGTCAGCAATACGCGGTTTCCTATTGAGCTATAGACGCCTTGCTTGGCTGCAACGCACTGCGTTCACTGGCAAGCGCATCCGCGTCCACCTGCGCCTTTGTGGTGATAGCGATTCCGACAGCAATGATTAGCGCGCCGGCCCAGGTCAGCGCGTGGTACTGCTCGCTGAGGAACAACGTACTCGCGATCAAGCCGACGGCTGCACTGACGTAGCCGATCTGGCTCAGATAGACCGGTCCACCGACTTGCTGCAGTCGAAAGAACAGAGCGAACATGCCTGTAGAAGCTGCCACCTGCGCTACCGTGAGCAGTGGCACATCGGCCAGATCAACGATCGATCTGACTTCTCCGGAAACGGCAATTAGGATGAACAGCATCAGCGCAGCGGTCAGATGGCTTCCCACTGCTAGCTCGATTGGGCCGGCGCCTCTGGGCCAGTCGTAGGTTCTATAGATGTTTCCTGCGGCGAGGCTCAGGGGAATCAATAGCCCAATCGTTACCCACCACAACGAGGCCGGTTGGCCCGCTTGGCCGCGCGTCAACGTAACCACCAAAGCGCCCACAAAACCGACAGCAATGCCAGCGATGCCGAGCCTGTTTGGCCGGCGCACACCGAGCACGATCGAAAGCAGCAGTGTGATCACCGGCGACAGTGCGAGCATGATGCCGGTGTAGCCCGCGCCGAGATGCGGAATCGCGGAGAACATGAGCACGCTGGGAATGGCATACGAGATCGCGGCCGTAATGGCGAAGTAGCGCAGGTTGCGCGCGTGTAGCGCAGGTTGATTGCCACGCGCCAGCAGCGCGGTCAGGAGTATTGCTCCAGCCCCTGCCGAAATTACGAACGCCCACACCGCGGGCGGGATGCCGGCCCCACCCGCAATCTTGGCGAACGGCAGCGTCAAGCCGAGCAGACCACCCGTCAGAAGCAAGAGCGCAACAGCCGAATTCCAAATGACAGGCATAGCCGCGTCGACATCATCGCCATCAATTCACGCGCGAAGCAGCCTAGGTCAGTCTGATTTCGCGAAGGCTCCGAGTTCGTGTCTATTCGATTTCGTTTGTAATCGGACTTTCGCTTTGGGACGAGAATTTGGGCAAAACTGGGCGACAGCGCGCTGGCACCATCTCAACAAGCTTTACGTTTACGCGCGTTGTGCGGGCCTCTTTGATTGCCGGCGCGCCGCTCGCGAGCGCTCAGCTCAGCCGATTGGCGCAACGCTAAGTTCGCTTGGTCCGCTTTCGGGCGAATTGAAGCAAGTGACCAAACGACTGGTTATGGCCGACTCCGGAAGCGAACTATATATAGCCGCGCACGCGACACACTAAGATGCGCAGCCGTCTCTGGCTGACGTGAGGGCGCATGGTTTGTATCCGGTTGTTCGCTGCATTGCTGCTGTGCCTAGCAGCGCCCCACGTCTGCAGCAGCCAACCACTGAAGACTTTGCGTATCGCGTTTCCGAGTGCTGAGGACGGTTTCGATCCAGCGCGGATATCAGACTCGTATTCTCACAGCGTCACGATTCATATCTTCGAAAGCCTGTACGCCTACGACTACCTAGCGATTCCCGCTCATATCCGTCCGCTGACTGCTGCGGCGATGCCTGAGCATTCGCCCGACTTCCGCACGTGGACGATTCGCATGCGTCCCGGAATCTACTTCGCGCCGGATCCTGCATTTAAGGGCCAACGGCGCGAGTTGGTTGCAGCTGATTACGTCTATTCGTTCAAGCGATACGCAGATCCCGCGCTGAAAAGCCCGCACTGGGGCGAGTTCGAGGAGTTGGGGATTAAAGGCTTGGCGAACCTCCACAAAGAAGCGCTCAGCGGCAAGCAAGCGTTTAACTACGACAAGGAGATCGAGGGATTACGCGCGCTTGATCGCTACACGCTGCAGTTTCAGCTTGAAAGCGTCCGCCCGCGCCTGTTGCAAAAGCTTGTAGGAGGATTCCGCGGTGCCGTGGCGCGTGAAATCGTCGAAGCTTATGGCGCAAGGATCATGGAGCACCCGGTCGGCACGGGGCCCTTCAAGCTGGTCCAGTGGCGCCGCTCGTCGCTGATTGTTTTGGAGCGCAATACCAACTATCGCGAAGTGCTCTTCGATGCGCAACCGAGCCCAAATGATGTCGCCGGCCAAGCAATCGCCAACCGATTGCGCGGGCGCCGGCTGCCCATGGTCGATCGGGTCGAGATATCGATCATCACGGAAAACCAACCCCGTTGGCTCACGTTCGTCGACGGCCGAATCGATACGGTGGAAGTCCCGTCCGATTTCGTGCGCCTGGCTTTGTCGGGTGGCAAGGTCGCGCCGTACCTCGAGCGGCGCGGGGTTCAAGGCCAGGTGGTCGTCTCGCAGGCAGTGCGTTACCTCTACTTCAATATGGAGGATCCGATCGTCGGCGGCTACTCCGCGGACAAGGTCGCGTTGCGCCGGGCGATCGGGCTGGGGATGAATGTCGAACGCAGCATCCAGTTGGCGCGCGGTGGACAGGGCTTTGTTGCCCAATCACCAATAGCGGCGCACGTAAGTGGCTTCGATACGGCATTTCGCAGCGAGAACGGCGAGTACGACCCCGCTCGAGCCAAAGCGCTCCTCGACACCTACGGCTACCTCGACCGTAATGGCGACGGCTGGCGCGAGCTGCCCAACGGCCAGTCGCTGGTGCTCTCCTTGGCAAGCGAGCCGACTCAGCTCTCGCGCCAGAACGACGAGCTATTCAAGAAAGATATGGAGGCGATCGGTCTTAAGGTGGAATTCCGGATTGCGCTGTGGCAGGAAAACTCCAAGGCGGCACGGGCCGGCAAGCTGATGATGTGGCAGGTTGGTTCTTATGCAGTCGTTCCAGATGGCACTGAGTCTCTCCTAAGGATGTACGGACCCGGAGCAGGCAGCTTCAATCTGTCGCGGTTCAAGTTGCCGGAGATGGATTCACTGTACGAAAGAATTTTGCTAATGCCAGATGGGGAAGAACGTGACGCGCTGTTTGATCAGGCCAAGCGAATCGCCGTCGCCTACATGCCCGAGAAGACGATCTTGCACCAGGTGGTCTCTTACATGAACCACCCGTGGGTCATCGGCTTTCGCGTCAAGCCGTTCATCCCCGGGTGGTATCACCTAGTCGACATCGACACGAGTATCGCGCCGCTGCGGTGATACCTAGCGATTTACATCTTGCTTAGGACGGAGTTCTCGCGCCATCGCACAACGTCCGCACTTGGCCGGTAGCCGACATGGGTAGATGTCTGCTTTCGACCCCAAAGCGGAAATCCCGAGGGACGGGAAGCAGTCATTCACTTTGCTGGGCACACGGATCCTTGAATGCGTCGCGCCGACCGACGTAGAGCTCTGTCAGGCAAGCCGATGTGAACACCCGAAGCTCACGTCCGACGTGTTGAGCCGCATCGATGCGATCGTCGGGACGAACGCCGAGTAGCGACCTAGCCAAGGCCCGCCAATTGCCTGCACGCAACCGACAGAGATCCAAGATGCGAGCCAAGATTTCATGGCTGCTAAGCGCGACCTTGTTGCTCGGCGCGACCGCGGTCACAGCACAGTCGTTTCCATGCGCCTCGGTTGCGCCCGACGTGCGCGAGCGTGTACGGGAAGCCGGAGCCTGCCGCGATGCCACGCCGGACGATGCAGCGCTGAAGGACGCCGCCCCCGCGTCGTCCGCCGTCACGGTGATCCTGTCGGACGGAACAGTGGTTCGCGTTCCGCGCGAGATCAGCGCAGACATCAGGGACGAGAGCAAGCGCGCGGCGACCAGCAAGACAGCAGCGCGAGCGAGAGCGTTCACGCAATCCGAGCCCGATGCTTCCAGTGAACCGGCTCCCGCGCTGCAGAAGCTCAAGGTGCCGGATGTGATCGGCCGCAGTTACGCCGACGCTGGCCGCGCGCTGGCCGAATTCAAGGTCGATCGAATCGAAACGGCCAGCGCTACCCCAAGCGGCGAAGTGCTCGCGCAAGAACCGGCACCCGCCACTCTGATGCTCCCCGGAAGCACGGTCAGCCTGCAGGTGTCGGACGGCTCGCTTGCCAGCGCTGCGGGCACGACCCCGGTCACGGCGCCGGCCACCGCGGCTGCAGCCTCCTCTACGCCGGCGCCTGCAACGGGCTCTACGGCTGCATCGGAGGCCACCCCAGTGCCTGCCTCCGAGCCGACCGTTCTGCCTGAGCCACGCGGTCAATTTCCGATCGCGTTCTCGGCAAACGCTGCGCTCATCCTTGGCGCTGGCGTGTTGCTCGGACTGTTCGGCGCACTGTTGGTGCGTCAGTCGCTACCACGTCGCAAGCTGGCGGCTGACGAAAATTCCGCCGACGCCGACGCCATCTCAGCATCAGGAGCCGGTCAAAACCGGCGCCAGCGGTGTCTCAATGACTGGCGCGGCGCCTGAAATCAGATTCGCTGCGCGTCTCGATCCGGGCGAAACAACGATCTTGTTGGCCGCTCTCGCCCACGGCGATGAAGTTGCGATCGAGCATTCGAGCGACCACCATGCATAACGACGTCCGGCTGCGCGCGCCGATCGAAGTCACCGGCGATGATGTCCGCAATGGGTCGGAAGCACCCGGCTATTGCTGAAGAAAAGCGGTTAACGACTACCGTTAACCGCTATTTACGGTTCACCTGCCGATGCAGTGCCCTTCCCTACTGCAGATAGTCCGTCACCTTTTCCCACCGCCCATTGCGGATTTGATCGACGCGAGCCGCTCGCGTTCCCAGGTGGTCGCTCTTCGAAAAGCTGTAACTCGGCGTTCCGAAGTGATCCGGCTGTCGCTTTAATCCTTCGAGCGCCGCTGCGAAGCTGTCCGAAGTCAGCGTTGGGCCCGCCTTCTGCGCGGCCTCGATGAACATATCCGCGCTGATGTAGGCGACCACGGTGTAGTAGTTCGGATCGGCGTTGAAGCGCTGCTTGTAGGCGTTGATCCAGTCGGTCAATGCCTTGTTCTTCGGATCGGGATATGGATGCGGCAGCAGCGGTATCCCATAGAGTCCCTCGGTCGCTTTGCCACCGAGCTCGTGGACTTGTGCGCCGTAGGCCGCCGCGGTGGTCAACATCGGCACGTCCCAGCCGGTCTTGCGTGCCTCACCGACCAGGCCGACAGCTTCACGCAACACCGCGCCGAGCACGACGAAGTCGCAACCGGCGTTCTTCAATGTTGCGATCTGCGAGGTGAAATCTGTAGCGCCGCGCTTGTAGCTCGCCTTCGCACACAGCGGCAGATTGAGCGACTTCAAGGTTTCCTCGGTGCCCTTCAGCACGTCGGCGCCGTAATCGTCATCCTGGTAGACGATGCCGACTTTCTTGAAGCCGTTCTTCTGTACCAGGTATTTGATGCCGAGCGGCGTGGTGACCGAATACGCGGGCAGATTCGCGAACTTGTATTTGTGGGCCGGCTCGTAGGTCGGCGGAATCGGCGCCGCAGGGAATACGTGCAGGATGTCGCGCTCGAGGAACAGCGGCATCGTCGCCATCACGACCGGTGAACCGAGCGTGTTGATTGCGGCAAACACCTTGTCCCTCTGGATCAGCTTCTGTGCCGCGAGCACCGCCTTCTTCGGGTCGTAACCGGAGTCTTCGACGATCAGCGTGATCTTGCGTCCGTGAATTCCGCCTTTCGCATTGGCCTCGTCGAAACGCATCTGCAGGCCGTTGCGAAAATGAGTGCCGAGTGCAGCGATCGGCCCCGACAAATCCTGAATCGAGCCGACGACGATCTCGCTTTTCGATACGCCCTGTGTCTGAGCGCCTGCTGCAAACGGCAGCAATGCGGCGGCGGTGAGAGATAACGTGACTAGCAGTTGCGATCGTTTCATCTTTGGTCTCCTGTGAAGAGGTTGCTGAATTTGACTGTCACTAGGCAGCCGCTGCTGTGCCGCCGTACATGGTCTCTATCAACGGCTTGTACTTTTCGTTGACGAGCTTGCGCTTGAGCTTCATCGTCGGCGTCAGCTCTTCGTCTTCGGCACCGAGCTTGGTTTCGATCAGACGGAATTGCTTGATCTGCTCGACCCGCGCAAACCCGGCGTTCACTCGGTCGATCTCGGTCTGTATCAGCTGCGTGATCTCCGACGCGCGGCACAGGCTCGCGAAGTTCGTGAACGGAATGCCGTGGTCCTGCGCGTACTTCTCGACGTTGTCGTGGTCGATCATCACCAGGCACGTGAGGTACGGCCGTCGATCGCCAATCACGACCGCGTCGGTGACGTAAGGCGAGAACTTGATCTGGTTCTCGAGCTCCGACGGCGTGACGTTCTTGCCGCCCGCGGTGACGATGATGTCCTTCAGTCGATCGGTGATGCGCAGATAGCCGTCCTCGTCGAAGCGACCGATGTCGCCAGTGCGCAGCCAGCCGTTGACGATCGTCTCTGCCGTCTTGTCGGGCAGGTTCAGATAACCCATGAACACGTGGTCGCCGTGAATGATGATTTCGCCCTCGGTTGAAAGCGCGAGGTCGCCAAAGGGCACGGCGCGACCCACGGTACCCGGACGCGCGTGGCCAACCGGATTGACGCTCGCCGCGCCGCTGCACTCGGTCAGACCGTAGGCCTCGATCATTTCGATCCCGAGCGCCAGGTACCAGCGCACCAGATCCGGCGCGATCGGCGCAGCGCCCGACAGAATCCACTTGCAGCGATGCACGCCGATCGACTTTGCGCACGTTGTTCAAGACCAGCGTGCGCGCCAACCAGAACAGCAGGCGCAGCGTCGCCGATATCGATTCACCGGCGATGCGGCGATCTGCCACACGCTGACCGACACCGATTGCGGCCGCGTAGGCCCAGCGCTCCAGGGGCGTCGCCTCCTTGATGCGAATCATGATCGCCGAATAAAACTTCTCCCAGATTCGCGGAACGGCAACAAACACTGTCGGTGCGATCTCGCGCACGTTTTCCGGAATCGTCTCCGGGTTCTCCACGAAGTTGAGCACCGTGCCGCTGTAAAGCGACACGTAAGCGCCGGCGATGCGCTCAGCGACATGACACAGCGGCAGGAAGCACATGCGTTCGTCGGATTCGCCCTGCGGCATCACGGCCAAGTGACCGCGCGTCGCGTGCATCACATTTCGATGCGACAGCATCGCGCCCTTCGGCTTGCCGGTCGTGCCCGACGTGTAGATCAGGATCGCGAGATCGTCGGGTCGGCGTACGCGCATCCGTGTCTCCCACAGCTCTGGATGTGCCGCGTGATACTCGGCGCCGATGCGCTGCAGCTCGTCGAAGCTGATCACTCGCGGATCGGTGAATTGATGCAGGCCCTCCATATCGAACACGATGATCTTTCGCAGCAGCGGCAGTCGAGCACTTACCTCGAGCGCCTTATCGAGCTGCTCTTCGTCCTCGACAAACAGATAGACCGATCGCGAATCGGCCATCAAATACTCGACTTGGCTCGCAGCGTCCGTCGGGTAGATGCCGGAGCACACGCCCCCTGCCCCCAGAACTCCGAGATCCGCGTACAGCCATTCGCGTCGCGTGTTCGACAGCACCGAGACGGTTTCGCCGGGCTCGAAGCCGAGTCGCACCAGGCCAAGGCCGACCGCACGCGCGCTGTCACCGAGCTCGCGCCAGCTGGTGCCACGCCAGATGCCCAATTCCTTTTGCCGTAGCGCGACCTTGTCGCCGCGGCCCGCGACTGCGTTCCAGAACATCGTCGGTAGCGTGTCTCCGGCGATGATCGTTTCTGTCTGTTCTGCCTTCATGCCCGAGTTCACGAGATTCATCGCCATGTCTTCCTGCGCTTCCAGCGCCGCTCGCCGCGCACCGAGTCCGCGTGCATGCCGAGATAGAACTCCTTGATGTCCTCGTTCTGCATCAGTCGCTCGCACGTGTCTTCGATCACAACTCGCCCCAGTTCGAGCACATAGCCGAAGTGCGCGTGGGTCAGCGCCATCATCGCGTTCTGCTCGACGACCATGATCGAGATCTGCCGTTCGCTATTGATTCGCATGACGATCTCGAAGATTTCTCGGGTTAACTTCGGCGACAAACCGAGACTCGGCTCGTCGAGCAGCAGAAGATTCGGCCGACCCATCAGTGCGCGGCTGATCGCGAGCATCTGCTGCTGCCCGCCTGAAAGGGTGCCGGCCGGCTGACGCGCGCGCTCCTTCAGGATCGGAAAATAGGCAAATGCCTGTTCCATATCCGCAGTGATCGTGTGCGTGTCACGTCGCGTGTAGGCGCCCATCATCAAGTTATCGCGCACGCTCAGAAACGGAAAAATCTCGCGACCCTCGGGCACGTGACAGATGCCACGGCGCACGATCGCGTCCGGCTCGAGCCGATCAATCGGCTGACCGTCGAATTCGATTCGCCCCTTGGTCGGTTCGAGAATTCCCGAGATCGCCTTCATCAACGTCGTCTTGCCGGCACCGTTGGCACCGAGCACCGCGACGATCGCTCCACGCGGCACCGAGAGCGACACGCCACGAATAGCCGTGATCGGCCCGTACGCCGCTTCGATATTGCTCAGGCGCAGGATGGTGTCGACGGCGGGATTCGGCGCGTCCACATCAACCTCCGAGATAGGCATCGATCACGGCGGCATTCCGCTGGACTTCTGCCGGCGTGCCGGTGACGAGTGGCTTTCCGTAATTGACCGCAAGCACTCGGTCGGAAACGCGCGCCACTAAATTCATATCGTGCTCGACCATCAGCACCGTGATGCCGAGATCTTCTTTGATGTCGTGGATCCACCACGCCAGGTCGTCGGTCTCTTCGACATTGAGGCCGGACGACGGCTCGTCGAGCAGCAGCAGCTGCGGCTGCATCGCCAGCGCGCGCGCGAGCTCGACCACTTTGCGTACGCCATATGGCAGCCCGGCGACGCGGCTGTCGCGATAATGCGCGAGATCGAGCAGATCGATCACTCGCTCGACCTGTTCGCGCTGCGCCAGTTCGGCTCGACGTGTGCGCGGCAAGAAGAACAGATCGGCCAACGGACTCGTATTGCGGCGGCAGTGACGGCCGATCAGCAGATTGTCGAGCACCGTAGCGTGTTCGAACAGCTCAATGTTCTGGAACGTGCGCGCGATGCCGAGACCGGCGATCTCGTACGGTGCACGGCGGGTGATGTCGATGTCGCGATACATCACCCGGCCTGTGGTCGGCGCATAGATACGACTGATCAAGTTGAATATCGTCGTCTTGCCGGCACCGTTCGGGCCAATGATCGTGAACACCTCGCGTTCTTCGACGTCGAAGGCAACGCCGTCGACAGCCTTGATGCCGCCGAAGTGCATAGACAGGTTCTCGACGCGCAGCAAGCTCATCTGACGCGCTCCGACTTCATGAACACCTTCTGGCGCCGGAACGTGTCCTGCTTGTACAGCGGGAAGGTGCTCAGGTACTGGCGCACCTTCAGCCAGCGACCGTAGATGCCAAGCGGCTCGAACACAATCACCAACACCAGAATCAGACCGAACACGGTCGGCTCGAGCCCGGTCTGATGCCCGATCGCGGCCGGCAAATGATCTTTGGCCACTGCGATCAACTGCGGCAGTGCGATCACGAAGATCGCGCCGAACACTGCGCCGTGCAACGAGCCGATGCCGCCGATAAAGATCATCATCGCGAGCTCGATCGAAACAACGATTCCGAACTGCTCCGGACTGATGAACTGAAGCTTGTGCGCGTACAGCGCGCCGGCGAGCCCGGTGATCGCGGCGGACAACGCGAACGCGATGGTTTTGTAGCGCGCGAGATGAATGCCCATGCTCTGCGCCGAAATCTCTGAGTCGCGGATCGCGATGAATGCGCGTCCGGTCGGCGACCGCAGCAGATTCAGAACGCCGAGCATCACGAGCACGACGGCCGCGAGCGCCACGTAGTAAAGCTTCCACTCCTGATCGATGCGTATGCCGGCGAGATCGATCGAGCGCACCGTCATGCCGAGGCTGCCCCGTGTCACCGATTCCCAGCGTGTCAGCACCTCCACGACGATGAAGCCGAACGCCATCGTCGCGATCGCGAGGTAGATGCCGCTCAGCCGCAGCGCCGGCAGTCCGATGGCGATACCGGCCAAGCCCGCAAGCGCGACGGCGGCAACGATCGACCAGACGAACGGCACGCCATTCGCCATCAGCACCGCTTCGGTATACGCACCGATCGCAAGGAACGCCGCGTGGCCGAGCGATACCTGGCCGGTGTAGCCGGTGAGCAGCATCAGTCCGACGCCGACGATGCTGTAGATGCAGATGAACGTCAGCTGCGACAGGTAATACTCGGGCAGCAACGACGGCGCGATCAGCAACGCCAGCGCGAGCAGCCCGTACCAGAACACCTGGCCGCCATGCCGAAACAACCGGATGTCCTGGTCGTAACTGGTTTTGAAGACGAAGCGCATCGGCGGTCCTTCAGACTTTCTTGCGCAGCTGTGCGCCGAAGAGTCCCTGCGGTCGAATCACCAGCACCAGCAGCACGACGACATAGGCGGCAACGTCCTTGAATCCTTCGGGCAGATAGAAGCCGGACAGCGACTCGACGAGACCGATGATCAGACCGCCGGCGATCGCGCCGGGAATGCTGCCGAAACCACCGATCACCGCAGCCGGAAACGCCTTCAGCCCGATGAAGCCCATGTTCATATGCACGAACGTCAGCGGCGCGAGCAATATCCCCGCGAACGCGGCGACGCCGGCGCTGATCGCCCAGACGATCGAATTGACGCGGGCGACCGGAATGCCCATGTAGTAGGCGGCAAGCTGATTCTGCGACGCCGCCTGCATCGCAACGCCGACCCGCGTGAAGCGAAAGAAGCCGTAGAGCGCCGCGCACAACGCCAGCGTCATCACGATGACGGCCAACTGCTCGGCCGATGCCGCCAAGCCTGCGACCCGCACCACTTCGCCCGAATACGGCGCACGAAGTGCATAGGTCTCAGTGCCCCAGCCCGGCACCATGCTGACCACGCCGCGCAGCACGAAGCCGATGCCGATCGTGACCATCACGATCGCGAACTGCGGCTGTCCCAATACACGCCGCAAGACGATGCGATCGACGCCGGCACCGAACGCCGCCAATACGACGATCGCCGCGATCACTGCCATCCAGAACGGCAACCCGAACGTCGTGAGCGCAGCCAGCGCAACAAAGCCACCCAACATCATCAGGTCGCCCTGCGCGAAGTTGACCGTCTCGGTTGCCTTGTAGATCAGCGTGAATCCGAGCGCGATCAGCCCGAGCACGCACCCCATCGCAATACCGCTGACAACAAGTTGAAGGAACTGAGTCACGATTCGCCGCCTGAATTGATGCGGCGAATTGTTAGCGCGACAAATCAGTCTGTCAGTCGTTTGGGCGACGTCGCCCGGACGACAATGCCCTTTGAGGCCAGGTCGGTCATTGCTAAAAAAAGTTCGAGGGCCGCGCCACCGAAAGCCGCATAGCGTTCGACTCCGCTCGCGTGAGCGCGGCCATCGAGTTTCAACTCATGGCGAGCGCCGAGACTGCGCGGTAGTCGGATCGATCACCGCGCTAACAGCCGTGATGCGATTGGCGGGAAACCCGGAACGCTCGGCATGACTGCGGATCAGCGCTTCGCTCGGGGCGTTGTAGACGCAGTAGATCTTGTCGCCAGCGACAAAGCTCTGCACCCACTGGATGTCTGGCCCGAGGTCGCGCAGCACGCGGTTCGACTTCTGAGCCGCATCACGCAACTGCTCGGGTGTCATCTGAGCAGCACCGGGGATTTCGCGCTCGATGATGAAACGCTGTTGCGCCAGCGCGGGCACTGCAGCGAGCAGAAGCAGACTTGAGAGGACTATGTGTTTGCTCATCTGAACTTCCTTTGAATTACCGGCAGCACCAGCGCTTCCGTGGATGGAAGCTTGCCGATTCAGTACTTGAGGGGCGACGGCAACGTTGCCTAATTTGTTCGGCGTGATTGCCTAAATTGCGACGGTCTCGATTGCCTTGTAGCTCAGCATGAAGCCGAGCGCGATCAGCCGCAGCCCGCTTAGCGGTACTGCGCCGACGTGATGAACTGACTAAACGTCTCGCACCACACGACAACCGTGTTGTACCGCGATGGATCGATTCCACCAGGCACGGGCACGATGAAGTTCTCAAAGGTCTTCACGTCACCCACTCGAACCATCGTAGGCTTGAGGCGGTTGAAGTCAGCCTCGGTCTCCACGAACTGCGGGGATAAATACAGCTTGTAGTCCGGCCCGGGAGCGAGCTTGCCTGCCAGCGCGATGCTCTGCGCACTCACGGACACCATGCCTTCGCCCCAGTGCACGGCGTCACTGTCTTTCAGATCTCGGCGGAACTGGCCCGAGTACATGCGCAGTTTTCGCCTGGGCAGCGATCTCGGTGCCAGAGGGTGCATCAGGCGCTATCAGGATCGGTAAGAAATAGACGCCCAGGCCAAACCCGATGACGAGAGCCAGGGCATGCGAAGCGACGAGCAGCAGCTTTTTCATGCCGGCTTCGTCGGAGGGCGGGCGCAAGTCTTACGCCTGAGACACGCGACCGCCGAATTGAGCGGTCCGCCGCCACCGCAGCTCGGAATGAGCTACCCCCGTGGTTCGCACTTCACTTCCTCTTTGAATTCATCCCGTTTCGCTTCTTGTTTGATGAGGCAGGGACCATCGCGGAATTCGGTCTTCCACACGCCGCGCCACTGAGCGCCAACGCCATCCTTGCACTTGATTTCCCGCTTGAACTCCCCGCGTTTGGATTCGATCTTCACTTCGCAGGGACCACTCCAGAAGTCTTCCTGCATCTCACCGCGCCACCAGCGCTTGCCATCGCGCGGACGCATATCGTCATTGGCATGGGCTGCCGCTTGACACAGCAGAACGGATGCTACGAGCAGGACCAGATGCACAGTGTGTGGACGCATGGCTAGAAGGTGCGAAGGGGAAACACGTGAATCGTAGCCGGCGGGGAAAACGGGTTGCCTTACGTCAGCCGCGCCCGCTTGCGGGCGTCGGCTGCACACTATTGTTAGGCCGAGACGACGTGAGCTGCGTGACGGCCAATCCGACAAGAATGATGACAAGCCCAAGAAGCGAGCCCAAGGACGGCTTCTCTCCTAGTAGCAGTATGCCAAACCCCAGCGCAGTAAATGGAATCAGGAACGTCACGAGCGAAGTGTTGCTGGGGCCAGCGGTAGTGATCAATCTGAACCACACGACGAAAGCAATGGCAGTGCTGAGAAGCGCGAGACCGAAGAGGGCGCTGATCGACTGCACACCCGGACTCAATGTCCAGGGACGATCGATGACAAGAGCAACCGGGAGAATCAGCAACGTGGCGCCGCACAACATGCCGGCGGCGGACGCCGTGTTTGACCCAGTGTCAAACCGCCTGCCATAAACGGCGGCGAAGCCATAACTGCATGTCGCGCCCAGCATTGCAAGCTGCCCGGCGATTCCACTTCCGAGTTCTGATAGAAATTCCATGCCGATCATCACAATGACACCAACCATGCCAATCAGGCATCCAACCACCTTCTGCCGAGTCAACCGATCGTCGGTGGTCAGTACGTGTGCGATGACCATCGTGAACAGGGGCGATGTCGAATTGAGGATTCCGGCGACACCGCTGTCGATCCGCGTCTGCGCCCACACGATCAAGGACATGGGAATTGCCGCACGCAAAGCGCCGAGAAGAATGAACTCCCTCCAGCGTTGTAACAAAGGAAGGAGCGGCGAGCGTGTAGCGGCCAGCAGCAAAAGCAGAAAGGCTGCCGCAATCCCCGTCCTTCCCAAGGCGACGGTAAAGACAGGTATGTCCCGTAGGGCCAATTCGACAAACAAGAAGGAGCATCCCCAGAGAATGGAAAGCGTGCCGAGCAATAGCCACTCTCGTGTGCCCATATGCAGCGGGGCTGACTTACCCTCCACGGCGCCTCCTACGTCGCGGCCTTCGATGGCTCCACGGACGAGCGATCGTGCCAACCGTTCTCTGTCTACTTTTCGGGGGCCTGGCTAGGCTCTCGAACCTTTGCTCTTTGGTACCGAGTGCGTGGTGTTGTAACCCACCGCCTCGCGCAGCAACGCCTTGAGCGCGGCCTTGTCGATCCTGTCGCCCTCGCGAAGATCGATCGCCCGCCATTTGCCCCCGGTCAGCCCTGCGTTGAAGAGCTTCTTCGGGTCGGGCAGCTTCGCGCCGTGGAAGAACGTGAGCTTCACCTTGTCCTTGTGCGCGTTGGCCAGCGCGTACATCCCCGCGTGCGACCAGACGGGCGTGCCCATCCACTTCCATTCCTCGACCACCGCGGGGTCGACCTCGTGGATGAGCTTGCGGATTTCGGCCAACCGCTCGCCTCGCCAATCGCCGAGATCCGCGATGCGCTGCTCGATTCGCTTCGCTGCGCTCGTGCTCGCGGTCTTCTTCGCCGCGGCCTTCTTCGTGGACTTGACGGCCATGGTGTTCACTCCTGAGCCGCGACGGTGCGTCGCCCGCTGCGCCACTGGCGTGACATACGGCAGCGCGAACAGGTACAGGCCGGTCAACAGGAGCAACGCGAGCGGGAGCAGCGGCACGTAGGACACCCAGACGACAGGCTGCTCCTGTGCCAAGGCGATGAATGTGGCGATGACGGACAGCGTGAAAGCGATGGACGTCCAGCGGTGGAACTGTCGAATCCATTTGCTCGCGTTCAAGGGTCTCTCCTCCGAGAAATAGACCGCGCCGCTCATGCTGGAACTCGCCGTGTCTGGATCATCTTCCAGCCGTTGCCCGACGGGTCGCGGAAGCCGGCGTCGACGGTGCCGTAGCGATCGATCGGTTCCTGCGTAAATTCGACACCACGTGCGCGCATCCGCTCGCAGGCGGCGCGGCAGTCGTCGACGACGAGCACGAGCGGCGGCATGGCGCCCTTCGCGACGATCTCGCGCAGGGTCTGCGCGGTCGCCGCGTCGTGCACCGGCGGCCCCGGCGTGAACAGGCCGAGCTGGAACGACGGCTGGTCCGGGTGCTGCACCGTGAGCCAGCGGTAATCGCCGTTCCGCGCGTCGGTGTGGACGCGGAATCCGAGCTTCTCGACATAGAACTCGAGCGCTTCGTCCTGATCGCGGACGTACAGACCGACAACATTGACACCTTGGCTCATGGGACCTCCGTTTTTTCGTCGGAGGCGACTGTATCGACCGCGTCCTGTCGCCGCTTCTCCGAAACTGCGATGGTGAGGTCGGGGCGGTGCGCGGCGCTGAGCCAGCAGCCCGGCACATGCTCGAGCTCGTGCGGCGCGGCCTTCTCGCGCGCCCGGAGCTCACCCGGGGTCTCGCCGGTGATGTCGCGGAAGGTGCGCGTGAACGTTCCGAGGCTGGACCAGCCCGTCTCGAAGGCGATCTCGGTGATGGAGAGCTCGGTGTCGCGGAGCAGCGCCGTGGCCTTCTCGATGCGCCGCGTGAGCAGGTAGCGGTGCGGGGGAACGCCGAACGCTTCCTTGAACGCTCGCGCGAAGTGCGCCTCGGAGACGTGGCTCACGCGCGCCAGGCGGTGGACGGGCCACTCCTCGTGCGAGGCGGCGTCCATCCGGTCCTTCGCGCGCAGCAGGCGGCGCAACAGCGCGGGGTCCTGGCTTGTATGCCCTCGTCCTTGTTTGCTCCCGAGCCCTGTTCCCATGAGCGACCGATCAGGTGTCCTCGTCGAGGTTCGTAGCCCTACGTCACCCGATCGCTCGGTTGTGGAGATGAGGAACCATATGAGGCCCAACGTCTGAATTAAGCCGACCTGCGAAGCGGGTTCGGCTTGAATGAATTGTTAGGCGCCACCGGTCATGACATGCGGACCAACTCAGCTCCACTGGTTTGCATTCTTGGGAAATCCAGGGCGTTGGATACGAACGACACAGAAGCGTTGACCAGTGGGAGCTTGCATTACAACCCAACGTTCTAAGCGGCTAACCACCTCGGCACCTAGGTTTTCTAAGCGCGCCACTTCAGCGGGGATGTCATCGGTTTCGATATCTATGTGAACCCTACTGTCGTGCTCAACGCGCTGAATCTGAACAATAGGCTCGTCTGGCGGCGTCTTCAGCATACGGTAGTTACCGCGAGTACCCGGGTGATCAGGATCTATAGCGCGACCCAATGCCTCAGCCCAGAAGCTGGCAGCCTGATCAACATCCGAAGTGTTGCAATCAATTAGCAGCGCGCAGAGCCGGGAATAATGCATAACTTCTCTCACAGCTGACGGACACTAGGCGTCAGGTAGGTCAAGACTATGGTCGGTCGGTTGTGGCGTGACGCCCAGAACCTTGAGCTGCATGGAGCCTTCGAAACGATGCCAGTAGCCCTGGGGCACCACCACCAGCTCACCGGAGTTGAGCTCGATGCGATGCTGCTCGCCGTTCACAAGAAGTACGACCGTCGTGCGTCCTTCAATGGACATCACGATCTCGTCCCCTCCTGGGTGGCGCTCCCACTCGGTGTTGCCAGAGTAGTAACCAACAGAGATCGCTCCGTTTCGGTACGGAGCGACCTCCGAGAACGCCAGCTCGGTTCCTCCGTTGAACGCCATCTCAGGGGTTCGGTTGGGCAGGTAGGTAACCCGCTTCAGAATGTCGGCTAGCGATTTCTTCTC
>CAWGRF010000013.1:0-15450 GCA_963824935.1 uncultured beta proteobacterium
ACCGTTACTGGACCGGCCCTGAATGCAACGACGCCTTCGTCAAGGGCGATGGCAGCCAGAGTGTTCCCGTCCGAGCCGTTCTTTGTGTGCGAGCGTCGCGAAAATTCGAGGGGCTGTATGAATTCGCACTGAGAGCGGCTACGGTCGACGATACCCGCAGCGGCTTGCATACGCGGGTCGACGTCTCAGGCGTGACGCTGGAAAACGGCCAGCGCATCGTGCAAGCATTCTTGGATGCAATCGAGCGTCGTCCATGACAGGATCCCCGGTCATCATCGAATTGCTCGATCGGGCGGGAGCTGTTTCAGCGCGCCACCGATGCAACGAACTGCCGGTATCGCTCGGTCGCGCGTACGACAACGACGTCATCGTCGACGATCCGTTCGTCGCGCCGGCGCATGTTCAAATCGAGCGCCGCGCGGACGGCCGGCTGATTGCGCGAGATCTTGGCACCCGCAACGGCATGCACCTGGTGCCCAAGCGGCGGTTTTCGTTGTGGCACGACGCGGTTACTCGATGCAGCGAAATCGTTCTGACTTCCGGCACGCTGGTGCGCGTGGGCCACAGCACGTTTCGCGTTCGACCGATCGACCAGGCTGTCGCACCGGAACGGCTGGACACCGCAGCGCACACCTGGGAAGGATTGCGACCGGCGACGCTCGCAGTCGTGATGCTCACGTTGCTCGCACTGTTCGAGTCCTGGAGCGGAGATACGACCACGCAAGACAGTTTGGCGTACGAGACGAACGTTGCCATGGTTTTAGGTGCGCTGGTTGTTTGGGGCGGCTTCTGGGCTTTGTTGAATCGCCTCTTCGCAGGTCGCGCACGCATGGGCCGGCACTTGTTGATTGGCGCAACCGTCGCCGTCACTTCGATCGCAGTGTCATTAGCATCGGGGCTGCTGGGTTACGCGCTGTCGATCCCCTGGCTGACCCAATTCGAGTCGTACATCAGTCTTGCGGTGCTTTCGACTGCGATCTATTTCCACGTAGCAACCATCACGCCGTTGTCCATGTCGTTCGCTCGACAGTTTGCTGTCGTGTTTGCACTGTTGACGATCGGATTATTCAGCCTCTACCGATACTCGAAGGAGCACCGGTTCGGCGATTCGCTCTACATGAGCTCGCTGCAATGGCCGGCGATCCGTCTGGTCGCCCCCGTTAGCACTGAAGCTTTCGTGAACGGACTCGGAGAGCTCACTTCACGAGCGAATCTTCGGCGCAACGAGAATGGTGCTGAGCAGGAGTGACGTAGGTCCAGTTATGACCGTTGGCGCAATCTGACACGTACGCTGCTCGGCATCATCGTGAAGGAAAACACTTCTTCGGTGGACAGCGAATCCGGAGCGCGTGAAAGGTCGAAATTTCGGCAGAGCGTCGCGGCCACCATCTTGATCTCCAGCATCGCGAGGTGGCGCCCCGGGCAGAAGCGCGGGCCCGCGCCGAACGGCAGGAACGCCTGCGCGTTGTGGCCCTCGGTGCTATGCCCCGCGGCTTCGAGCCAGCGTTCCGGGCGAAATGACTTGGAGTCGACAAAGTTGTCTGCGGACATTGCAGCGTGTGCCATCAGTGCATTGATCGCCGTGCCTTTCGGAACATGCACGTCGCCGATCACGGTGTCCTCGTTAGGCTCAAGCCAAAGAAAGGGCGCGACCGGCTTGAGCCGCATTGTTTCGTGCGCCACGGCCTCGATGTAACGGAGCTCGCCGGTGCTTGCGTAATCAGGCGGTCGATTTGCAGGTCCGAGGATGTGATCCGCCTCGTCCTGCATCCTGGCCTGAACGGCGGGATGTTCAGTCATCAAGTGCATCATCCAAGCCAGCGTGTTCGCGGTCGTGTCCTCGCCCGCCAGCAACATGGTCAGGGCGTTGCCGACAACCTCGGAATCGGTGAATGCGGCAGCGTCGTCACTTTGCGTGGCGACCATTGCATCGAGAAAGTTACTCGGCCTCGTCTCCTCGCGGGTGTCGCTGGCCGCGCGTCGGCGCGCATCCGCGACCAGTCGGTTGACCAGTTCATGCACCTGACTCACCGCCGCGTCGAGCTCGCGGTCAGCGGGCAGCTTGAACCAGCGCCAGTACGGAAATAGAGTGAACAAGCGGCGCGCGACCGCCGGGAAAATCTTGTCCAGATGCCGCTGGATGACGTCGCCCTCGGTCTCCAGCGTATTCAGATCGGTGGCAAACGCCAGGCTGCTTGTCACGTCCACGGTGAAGCGCCTCAGATCGAGCGATGCGTCCACTGTTTCGCCGGCTGCGGCCGCGCGTTCCCAGCGCCGCTGCAGCCGCGCCGTTACGACCTCCAGCCGCGCAAAGAATTCACGCAGATGGTTCGTATTCAACGCAAGCATGGCCAGCTTGCGCTGGCGCCGCCATTTCGCGCCCTCGGCGTTGAACACTCCATCAACGCCAAGCTCGAGGACGATCGCTTGCATTCGCCTGCCGCGCTGGAAGCCCTCCGGTCGATTCCGCAGCACTTCATTGATCAACCCCGCGTCTGAGAGCACCAATGCATCCCGATTGACGAGGCGATACCGATACATCGGTCCGAACTCGTCAGCCCATTGGCTGAGGATCGTGTGCATCCGGCCGGTGTCGAGTTGCAGCATGTTGCCAAGCAGCGGCAACCCGCGTGGGCCAGGAAGGTCTTTGATAGGACGGGGCATCGGTCGCGACCGCTTTGCTTGACCATACGCGCCGTCTAATCTGACGGCAATCGCCAACGACTCTTCGCGCAAACAGGAGGTCTCAATGAGGAAAAAGAACAAGCCACTTGTTCAACGATGGGAAGACGTCGCGCACACCATTACCGAATGGAGTGGCAAACCGTGGATCTTCGGCGTCGCCGTCTTGATCGTTGTCGTGTGGGCGGCGACCGGCCCGTTGTTCGGCTTTTCAGATACGTGGCAGCTTGTCATCAACACCGGAACGACGATCATCACGTTCCTGATGGTCTTCATCATCCAGCAGACGCAGAACAAAGATACGCAGGCGCTGGAGCTGAAGCTCAACGAAATCGTCGCCGCCATTTCCGGCGCGAGTAATCGCTTGATCGACGTAGAGAGTCTGACGTCTGCGGAGTTGGCAGTCCTGCACAGGCACTACCGCGAACTGGCAGAACTGGCGAAGAAGGACACTTCGCTGACCAAGTCTCACTCGATCGAGGAGGCTCTCGCGCGGCACAAGGAGAAGGAAGCGAAGTGATGCTCAGGACTTTGCAGCCTCTGGCTTGTCGGGCGTTACCGGAGCGAACCGGCTTTGCACAGAGATGAGTTGGTCTTCAGTGGTCGCCACTAGCCACAAGCGTGCTGCCTCAACCATGTGGCGGTTGTGGTCCTTGAATGGGCCCATCGTGGCGACAGGCTTCCAGAGCACTGGTCCGGCCCGAGCCTTCTTACCCGACGGCGTGCCTACCAGCAGACAGTAGGGTCCAAGCGGCAGCGACACGAACAGCTGCGGCGGTTGTGCTCGCACGCGCCAGTCGATGAAGGGCGCTTCGTTGATCAGCAAGGGCGTGGGCAAGCCGTGAAACACGGTGAAGTCATACAGCGCCAGTTGCTCGCGCAGGCCCATGTACATGCGCCGGATGTCCTTGATGACCTCGGCGCGGATTTCGTCGTCGAACATCGGCTCCAGCGCGTAGCGCGCAAGGGCGCTCTGCGCTTCTTGTTGATAGGCGCAGACAAGACCCAGCTCGATGCAGTCTTGCGCCGCACGTTGGACATCCGCCACCGAGCCGGCCTCTTCGGGTTTGCCGTATTGGGCGGCGTGAAGGAACCGTGCAAGCCCTCCCTCGTGGATCGCCGGGCCGGCGGCATGCGCAGCGTCGTCGGCATCCTTCTTGAGTGAGACATAGAAGATTTTTTCGGCTGCAAAGCGCGCCTTCTTGCCGTCGTCGAATTTGACCTCGCCGTCGATGCAATCGAGGTAGCGCGTACCGACGTGCCCATGCTCCCAAACCCAATTTTTCAGGAACGGGCGCAACGGATGCAGTGCCTCAGGGTCAGCCATTTCGTCTACTGTGCCTCAATGAACATGTTTTCGCTGCAGGGCCGAGTGGCCCTGGTTACCGGTAGCGCCCGTGGCCTGGGGCTGGAGATAGCACGTGGCCTCGCTGCACAGGGGGCGCACGTGCTGGTCAACGGCCGTGACGACCAAGCCGTCGCGCGAGCGGTAGCGTCACTGCGTGAAGGCGGCGGCTCTGTTGACGGGCTCGTATTCGATATCGCGCAGCCCGAGAAGGTCCAGGCTGCTCTCGCGGAACTCGATGCAAAGGCAGGCCGCCTCGACATCCTGGTCAACAACGTCGGCATTCGAGACCGTCGCAGCGTGTTCGAGTTCACGCTCGACGATGTGCGGCGCATGCTCGAAGTGAATCTGGTCGCACCGTTTGCGCTGTGTCGCGAAGCGGCTCAGCGCATGATCGCCGCCGGCAAAGGCGGGCGGATTATCAACGTGACGTCGATCGCCGGCCCGATTGCGAACGTGAACGACGCTGCCTACACCAGCGCCAAGGGCGGCTTGGCCGCTCTGACTCGCGCGCTCGCGGCCGAGCTTGGCCCGCACGGCATCACGGTGAACGGCGTAGCACCCGGCTTCTTCGCTACCGAGACCAACGCGACTGTGGCCGCAGACCCTGACGTAACACGCATGCTGCAGCGACGAACGTCGCTCGGCCGCTGGGGACAGCCGCGCGAAATCGCCGGTGCGGTTGCTTTCCTTGCTTCCGATGCGGCGTCATACGTCACCGGCGAGATTATCGCCGTCGACGGTGGTTACCTGGCTCATTACTAGGGCCGCCGCATCGCAGCCGGCAACACACTTACCAGCGCGGTCAAACGACATCGTCTTGCCACTGAGCGGAAGATGGACCGGTACCTTGACGGCTTTGATGAAAGTCTCGGTCTTGGTTCCCGGCAACACCTTGCCACCCTTGGTTGCCACTTCGTTCACATGCGACACGATCACCGCATTGGGTTTGACCAGTTCGTTGATCACGTAGGCCGCTTCCTTCGGCCCAGTGGTGAAGCCGTCACCGATATTCATGACGGTGAGTTTGGCGTTGTAGTGCCCGCGCACGACTTTGTCCTGATCGGCCGTGATGCCGGTATCGCCGGACAGATAAACGACGAGCCCATTGCTGAATCCCAGTACATAGCCCGTCGCCTCACCGACGTGACCGGCGATCCCCGCGGCTTTCATGCTCTTGCCGAGTTCACCGCCGATGTAGTCCGGATCGAGGCCGTTGCTGTGCAAGGCGTGCACTGTTGCAATCGTCACACCGCCGACCCTGACGCTGCCACCGAAGCGCGTAAGGATCGAATCCTTCGGGTCACCACCATTGGCGGCCAGCTTGGCTGCAAAGAACGCGGGCATTTCGCTGCCCGTCACGATCTTCGCCTTCTTCGCGAGCGCGATGTTGACCGAGTTCGAATTCGGCATCGCTGACACCGAAGTGTCGGGACTTTCGCAGGTACCCGGAGTTGGGAGCCTTGTTGTGCGCGTTGCCCACGTGGTCGCCATGCATGTGGGTGACAAGAATGATGTCGATCTTGCCCAGCCGCGGATCGGTCGGACCGGCGACCGTTCGGCCGGCGTCGTAAAGAATGCGCGTGCCATTGGGATCTTCGAAGACAAGCGCGCGGTCCTGCGGGCACAGCTCGCCATCGTGACCGCCAAGCGGCGTCACTTTCACCTCGGCCGCCAGCGGCTGGCTGCGCAATCATTGCGATCAAGCATCCGAAGATTGCCGACAAGAGCACTGATTTCTTTTTCATATTGGCCTCCTGGACTTACCTCATGTCTTTAAATAGGAATAGTGTTTCTGCGCAGCCTGGGCACCGCAATCTGGGCAAACCAGACGCGAACGGTGATCTCTACACGCGCAAGATGTCGGCCAGCAATATGCGCGCCTGTGGGCGCGCTTTGAGCGTGCCCAGATCAGCCGGTTGGGACCTGGACGCGCGCTGCGCGCAGCCTGCGCACCGCAATCGGGGCAAACCAGACCAGAACGGTGACGGCGGCGAGCGACGCTGCAATCGGCCGGGAGACAAACTCGAGCAGGTTGCCCTCTGCCTTGATCATCGACGATACGAAGTTCTCCTCCAGCATGCCGCCCAACACCACGCCCAGAATGGCCGGGGCGATCGGGAATCCGTTTTCCTCCAGCAGATAGGCGATCACGCCGGCGACGAGCATCACGCCGACGTCGAATATCGAGTTGTTGATCGCAAACGTTCCTACGATGCAGAACACGAGGATCAACGGCATCAACACGCGGCGCGGCACTTTCAGGATCTGCTTGGCGGCCTTGATGCACAGAATGCCAAGCGGCACCATGATGATGTTGGCGATGATGAACAGGATGAACACCGCATAGATGTTCTGCGGGTTGACGGTGAACAGCGTCGGGCCCGGATTCATGTTCTTCATGTACAGCACGCCGATCACGATCGCGGTGATCGAATCGCCCGGAATGCCGAACACCAGCGCGGGAATCCATGCGCCCGCCAGCGCGCTGTTGTTGGCGGAGCCCGATTCGACGATGCCCTCGACGTGACCGGTGCCGAACTTCTGCGGCTCCTTCGAAAATTTCTTGCTGACGGCGTACGACATCCACGCCGCGATGTCCGCGCCGGCGCCCGGCAGCGCGCCGACCAACGTTCCGAGTGAGCTGCCGCGCAGCACCTGACGCCAGTACTTCTTGGCGAGCGCCCACTGGCCGGCGAAGATGTTGCCGACCTTCTCGACGACGAGCTCCGCGGGCGGGCGCGTGTCGACTGCAAACCGGATGATCTCCGAGACGGCGAACATGCCGATCATCATCGGGATGAAGCCGATGCCGCCCATCATTTCGCTGTTGCCGAATGTGAAGCGCGGGTGCCCGGCCGGATTGCCCAGCCCCACGCACGCGACCAGCAAGCCGAGGAAGAGCGTGACCAGCCCCTTCAGCGGACGGTCCGATGTGATGAACACCGCGCACGTCAGGCCGAGCAGCACGAGCCAGAAGTATTCGAACGAGCTGAAGCGCAGCGCGATATCGGCGAGCGCGGGTGCCGCGACGATCAGCACCGCGGTGCCGAACAAGCCGCCGATCGCAGAGAACACCAGTCCCGCGCCGAGCGCGAGCTCGGCCTGACCTTTCTTGGTCATCGCGAACGCTTCGTCGGTGTAGGCGGCCGACGCCGGCGTGCCGGGAATGCGCAACAGGCAGCCCGGTACGTCGCCGGAGAAGATCGCCATCGCGGTCGCGGTGACGATCGCCGCGATCGCCGGAATCGGCGGCATGAAGAACGTCACCGGCACCAGCAGCGCGGTCGCCATCGTCGCGGTCAGGCCCGGCACTGCGCCGACGAACAATCCGAACAGCGACGCCAGCACCATCACCAGGATGGTGTACGGCTCGAACACCATCGAGAACGCCTGCGCGAGGTGGGCCAGCATCAGGTGCTACCAGGCGTAGTTAGTCAACACGCCCCACGGCAGCGGCACGCGCAGTAATTTGTAGAACGCGAAGTGGATGACGAACGTTGCAATTGCCGCGATCACGATCGAGCGGCCGAGCGCAACTCCGAATAGGCGAAACAGCACCGACAGAATGATCAGCGACGTCAGCAGGAAGCCAAGCCAATTCGCCGCCAGGATGTAGAACAGCGACCGAACCGATTACGCCGAGGGCACCGGCGACATGCCGCGGCGAATGCACCCACGGTTCGAATCGGATCCACGGCACGGTCGCGCGTGCACGCCAGCCGCGCACGATCAGGATCAAGCCTCCGATGACGAGCCCGATCGCGATCAGCGCGGGGAATAGCGCGGGGCCGACGCGCTGCGCCGCGATCGTCGGATACGACGAAACGACCGCGATGACCGCCGCGCCGAGCGCAAGCAGCAGCAGACCGAAGACGGCGTCGCTGAGCTTCACGCGCAGCGCGGAACTGTGACTTCTAGCGTGCGGGCGTTACTTGACGATGCCCACCGCCTTCATCGTGGCCCCGAGGTCGGCACTGGACTTCGCCATCCACTTTGCGAATTCGTCAGGGCCGGCGTAGATCACGCCGAAGCCGCGGCTCGCCATGAAGTCGTTGTATTCCTTGCTGGCAACGATCTTCTGCAGCGCGCCCGCGAGCTTGTCGCGAACGTCGTTGGGAATGCCCTTCGGTGCGACCATGCCGCGCCATGCCGCCGTCGTCCAGTCGCTACCGATCGCGGACTTCAGCGTCGGCACCGCGGGATAAAGCGCTGAAGGCTTGTCGTTCATGATGACCAGGCTCTTCACCTTGCCCGCGTCGATCAGCGCGCGCGCTTCGGGCAGCGACACCGGCGCGATGTCGACGCCACCGGCGACCATGTCCTGCAGTCCCGGCGCGGCGCCGTTGCTCGGCACCCAGGGAACCGCGGCCGGATCGATCTTCTGATCGCGCAGCAAGCCGGCGAGCGCGAGATGCCAGATGCCGCCCTGACCGGTGCCCGATGCCTTCAGCTTGCCGGGGTTGGCCTTGATCGCAGCCAGCAGATCCTGAACGGTCTTGTACGGCGCATCGGCGCGCACCTGAATGCCGGCCGGGTCGGCGTTGACGAGCGCGAGCGGCGTGTACGAGGCACCGGTCAGCTCGGTCAGTCCTTGCCAGTGCATCATGCTGATCTCGACGGTGGCCAGGCCGATCGTGTAGCCGTCGGGCGGCGCCGAAGCGATCGCTGCGTGGCCGACGACGCCATTGCCGCCGGTGCGGTTGACGACGTTGACCGGTTGCCCCAATTCCTTTTCAAGCAGGCTGCCGATGATGCGCGCGGTGGCATCGGTGCCGCCGCCCGCGCCCCACGGCACGATCAAGGTGATCGGGCGTGACGGATAGGCTTGTGCATGAACGGGAGCAGCGAACGCGAACGCGGTGAGGCCAGCGATTGCGCTCGCGATACCAACGAGCAATGAGCGACGGATCGGAACGATCATGGTTGTCTCCTGATTGAGGTTGTCGTTTTTATTCTTGATTCAGGTCGCAATTTAGATCAATTCCGCCGTCACGACATCGGTGCTCCTCAACGCACCGGCTTGAACGAGTTGTTCACCAGGTAGACGGCGATCTTCTTGCCCATGTCGTTGCCGACCTCCAGCGAATTTCTGAAATGGATGCCGCCCCAGACGCGCACGTTCTTTTGCTCCTCGTCCATCTCATTGATGCTCTTGAAAGGACGCTTCAGGTTGGGGTCGAAGAGATCCGTCGTCGTGAATGGAATGGCCGGCGTGGGGCCGAACACCGATTCCAGAACGGCCACTGACAAACCGCTGATGATGGCGGCCTGCGACGGGTACTCCGGATGCATCGGTGTAGCGTTCAAGGCCGCCCAACTAGCGTCACGCTCGGTGGCGTCGTTGCCATCCATGTCGCCGTTGCGAATTGCGGTGACCGGTCGCCAGAAGTTATAGGTGAATTTGGCGTCCCAGTCGGTGATGAAGGTATTGGCGATGCCCACATTAAGTAGTGCAAACAGACGCGCGTTCTCGGCAAGGCCTAGTCCCTTCGCCGCCGACATTTGGCGCGCCGCGACTTCCCAACTCAGGGGGAGATTGTCTTGCGTCCAATACTTCACGGCTTCGGTCTGCGCGGTGGTTCGCGTCGTGCTCTTGGCCCCACCGACAGTCTTCGTCTCGTTGTAGTCACGGGCGTAGAGCGCGCTGGACAACTGCGGTGGCGGGGCGGGGCGGAACTGATCGGCGCTAGTCAGGACCCACGGCTTTGCGCGGGCGTACTGCGCGAACACGGGCGACGTCGTCGGCACCCAGACTCCCGGGCTGGTCAGCGGCCGGTAGGTGTCAGGCGCGTTGGTGCCGTCGGACGCGCGATCCGCCTGGACCGCTGCAGCGACCTGCTCGCCGAGTGTGATGCCTTGAGTCTTTGCCGGACCATCGGGAATGGCCTTGAGCGAGGTCGCGTAGGCGTCCTCGATCATCGTCTTCTGAGTGGGGAAAAGCTGAAGCAGAATTTGCCGCGCTGCCGCTGCCGCAGCGGCCTCAGCCGATGCTCCAGGCACGGCAGGAACTGTCGTCACGTAGCGTGTGTAGCGGTTTTGTACCGAATTGACCGAGTCGGACATGGCGACATGCATCATCGCCAGTGCGCGTGACCAAGGGTTACCTCCGACCTTGGCGACCTTCATCACCTCGATCGCGGTTTGGTTCCAATCGGTGACGACATCGGCACGCGCGGTGCCGGTAGCGATTGCTAAGAAAAGAATAGCGATCGCGACAACAGTTGAGCGTTTCATGATCCTCCCTTGGACGAGACTATCTTGACCGGGGTACGAGCACTAAGAAGTAACGTCGACCTCCGGGCTTGTCAATGTGAATATTCAGCAGCGGGCGATCATGAGTACGAACTAGACTCGGGGCCGCCACGCCTTGCTTCGTTACGCAATGCGAATCTGACGCGTGACTTGGCCGTTGCTTTCCCAATAGGTTTTCTTTTTCGCGATGCGCGCGTCGTCCATCGCCGGCTGCACGTTGCCCTGCGTATCGACAGCGCGCGAAGTGATCGTATGTTCGCCTGGCTTCGCGTTTGGCCAATCCACCGACCAAAGACTCCACGCGAATTTGGCCTGCTCACTCCGGTCGATCGTTGCTGGCCGCCAGGGTCCGCCGTCGACCTGCACTTCCACGCGCGCAATGGGTGCGCCCCATGCGGCGCCGACGATGCGATATTCGCCGTCCTTGCGCGTGACCTTGGCCGGTGCAGACTTGAGCAAAGTGCGCCCCACTGAGGTTTCGACGGATTCGGTTGCTCCGCCGCGCTGCTCTTCGCGAATCGTCACGTAGTCACGTGCCATGAAGCGGCCCATGTAGCGGGTGTCGCGCACCTCGATGCGCGTAAGCCACTTGACGTTCGCAACGCCATACCAGCCCGGAGCAATCAGCCGCACCGGAAATCCATGCGGCGGCGGAAGTGCCGCGCCGTTCATCTCGTAACACAGCAGGTTATTCGGGCTCATCGCATCGGCGAGCGACATGCTGCGCGCGAAGTGCTGCGGGATTTTCATCTCGCGAATGACCTCCGTGCCCGAGTCGGCTCCCCAGAAGACGACCTCGATTCCTCGATCCATCACGCTGGCCTGCTTCAGCAGCGGCGCGAGCGGCGTACCGCCCCATTTGGCGTTGCCGATCCCGCTGGTGAACCACGGGAATCCATGATTGCCGCCGCATTCGATCGTGTACACGACCTGTTGCTTGGGTTTTGCCTTGATTGCGGGGAGTGTCAGGGTCATCGGATTTTTCACGAGGCCCGCGATCTCGAGGTTCCACTTTTTCTCGTCAATGACCGGCTTGTCGTAGTGCGACACGCGGAAGAATTTGTCGTTGGGCGTGATAAAAGATGAAGCGAGGTTTTCCCACGGCTGTAAGTTCTCGACTACGCCGCCGCTCGGGTTCGCTCCCGGCTGATCCGCCCATGGCACGACTTCCTCACCCGGCCGGCTCGGAAATGCGTGCACGAACCACGGGGCATGAAGCAGTGCGAGTCCGGCACTACCCTGGATCAACAACTCTCGGCGGGAAATGTCTTGCGTGCCCATCGAAGTCTCCTCGTTTTCGTTTTAAGTTATAGCCTACCGCTATTCGCACGCGCGCGGAACAAAACACGAACCATGAAGCGCACCGCATCGAAGCCGGCGAAATCAGTCGCCCGAGCAAAGTCGAAGCCAAAAGCGAATTCATTGAAAGCGAAGTCCGCGGCGCGTGCGCGCAAGCCGGCGTCTACGTCCGTCGCGCGCCCACTTGCCGATCAGCTCAACGACGTGGTGAAGTGGTTCGAGGCCACCGGCAGCAAGCGCGCGCGCGACGGCATGGCGCGTTACGCGATTCCGTCGGACAAGGCGTATGGAATATCGGTCGGCGCCTTGCGACAGAAGGCCAAGGGTCTCGGGCGCAATCACGAGCTTGCGCTGGCGCTGTGGGACACCGATCGGTACGAAGCGCGCATGCTCGCGACGTTCATCGACGAGCCGGAGCGCGTCACCTCCGCGCAGATGGATCGCTGGTGCCGCGATTTCGACAACTGGGCGATCGTCGACACCGCGTGCTTCGCGCTGTTCGATCGCACGCCGCACGCATGGGGCAAAGTGGCGCAATGGGCGGACAGTCGCGACGAGTGGGTCAAGCGTGCTGCGTTCGCGCTACTGTGGTCACTGACGGTGCATGATCGAGTGTCCGACGACCAACCGTTCCTGCGAGCACTGAAGCTGATCGAGCGCGGCGCGACCGATGATCGGCACTTCGTCAGCAAGGCAGTGAACATGGCGTTGCGCGCGACTGGAAAGCGCAGCGCCGCGCTCAATGCGGCCGCGATCGCGACCGCTCAACGACTGGCGACGTCGACAGACGCTGCGCCACGGTGGGTCGGGCAACACGCGTTAAGAGAGCTCGGCAGCGCGTCGGTCAAGCGCCGGCTCGCGGCGAAGCGGGAGCGGTAGCCCTCAATCGGCACTAGACCGCGCGTACATCGCTCGCAGTTCGGTCAGATTTTGGCGAGGCAAAGCCGCCTTAGTCGACGCGCGCAGCGCCAGCGTGTGTTCGGTCGCCAGCGCACTCACGATCTCACGGATCGTCGCACCTTCGCCGGATTTGGATGCGCCGATCGTGTCTGAGTGGGCGTTGATCATCAACATGTCAGTACGCATACATCCTCCCGATTTGGTTCGTCCATCGCGTCCTGCGCTCTGGATGACCGAACTGTGGTCCAACGGGCGTCGGTAGTCGTTGCGCTACGGCACTCTGCGAAAGTGGAATGAGTCACTTTCAGGCGGTGGGCATGCGTCCCGCAAAGCGAACTTCGGCATCAGGGGCGCTGCCAGCGACGAAGCGCGATTTCTTCTCGCGGACGCTTTGGGCCGCGCTATCGGCCCGTACTATCGGGCACCGTTCGCATTCGTAGGACCGGGCTGAGCGCGCGAATGTCTGGCGCTTTACCACTGCGCAGGCAGCGGTCGCAACAGCGTTATTCGTCTACGTGCAACCTCGACGAAGCCTCCGTTGATTAGCTCTTTGAAAATGCGATTGACAGTGTCACGCGATGCGCCGATGCGATCCGCGAGGTCTTGCTGTGTGAGCCCTTCGATCACGGCCGGCCGCTGCGAACCACCGACTTCTGACAGCAATGCGGCTAAGCGCTGGTAGACGTCCCCCAATGCGAGCTGCTTCAGCGATTGAGATCGCCTACGCAGCCGCCCCATCAGCTCTGCAATCAACAGCAAAGCGAGGTCCGGGTCATTGCGCAACTGCTCGCGTAAGGTGGATACGGTCGTGACCACCATGCTGCATGGCTCGACCGTCATGATCGAGGCCGAGCGAGGCGAGCCGTCGAGCACCATCTCCCCTATTAACTCTCCAGGGCCTAGCACATCGAGCACGACCTCGCGTCCGTCTTCGGTCGCGTGATACACCCGTACGCGACCCGCGAGTATCAGGTAGACCGTGTCGGCGACATCTCCTTCGTTGATGATCACCGCGTTCTTGGAAAAGCTGCGAACCTGGCCGATGGCGGCTAAGCGGCGCAAGCCGGGTTGCGGGAGGGCGGCTATCAAAGCTGAGGTATCAGGCATGAGCAGCGAGACATCCGGCACGCACATCACAAGAAGCGCGCTGACAAATTATCACTTCCCGCTGCGTGTTTCGAGAAGAGTATCGCGCGCACCCTGCCTCGGACGCTGACGCGCAGTGGCGAGCGGCCCATGAACCGCTCTCGCTGCGATAGCAGCCTCATGGCGTCGACGAAATTCTGCGATCGGGTAAATGGTGTGAACCACCGAGCACGCTAGAAGCCGACCCGCTAGCGCGCAACCGTCGACCCGGTCACTTCATTGCGTATCTCACGCAGCTTCGTCTTCAGCAGCGCCGCGTTGTCGGGGCCGATGCGAATCATCGCCTTCTGTCCGGCTGACAACGCTTCGAGTTCCGGATCGGCGTATTGATACAGGACCTTCGGCTGCACCAGCGCGATCGGCGTCTTGACGGTCGGGGTCGCGAGTAGGTGGTCGATCACCGCGACCAAGCGATCGTTGAAGTAGCCGTCGGGATACCCGAGCTCGCGATACGCCCGCTGGAATAACGGATAGAAGCGAACGTAGATCGCGACCAGCTGTTTGCTGTCGACGGCCTGCACGAGTGCGATGACGGGCGCATAGCGCGCTGAGTTGTTGGGAGCGATGACCCGGTTTTCGCCGGCGGTGATCGTCGCCAACGTGCCCGGCGTCGGGCGCACCGGCATCAAGCGCGGCGCGACTTTACTGCGCGGAAGGTTGTCGATCGTCGCCACAATATTTCGAATCAGACTTGTCGGCTGCACAAACTCGGGCAGCTTGTTGCCCTTGAACAGACTGGCGAGCGAGTCGCGCAGCGGCGCATCGCTGGCATCGAGCGAGACCTGCGGCGGGGCGCTCTCCTCAGTCTGCGCGCGTTCGATCGGATGCTCGATCGTGGGCGCGGTCGGAGCGGGCGGCTCCGGCGCGGGCGCTTCTGATACAGGAGGCGGCGCCACAACGGCGGGCGTTGTTCTCTGCTGCCACCACCACGCACCCAAAATCAACGCAGCCGCCAGTATCAGCGCCCCAGCGACCCATGCAAGCGTTCTCGTCATCGTCGTCTTGCCTTGAATGACTCGTTCGAACAAGGTCTGACCGTAGGGGCGGAGCCTGCGTTCCGCCGATCGGATCGCTCCGACGGCAAGCGCGATGCCCGCGCGGTAGCCTGGAATGGGATGCTGATGATGGTATGTCGGCGTATCGTGTGTCTCTTGCGCGCGGCCTGTGTGCACCGGACGCCTGACATAAACGCGGCGTATAAAAGTAAGTAGCGCTGCCGCCGCAAGCGGGGGTTGTAGTACCACTCATAAGGAGACTGCCAATGGCTGTTAAAGCTATTCCCGAGGGCTATCACAGCGTGACCCCCTACCTGATCATCGACGGCGCGGCTGCTGCGCTCGATTTCTACAAGAAAGCCTTCGGCGCCACCGAAGTAATGCGGATGCCGATGGGCGACAAGATCGGCCATGCGGAGATCAAGCTCGGCGATTCGCACGTGATGCTGTCCGACGAGTGGCCCGAGATGGGTCACCTGTCGCCGAAGAAGCGCGGCGGAAGCAGCGTCAGCCTGATGTTTTATGTCGAGAATCCCGACGCGGTGTTCGATCGCGCGATCAAGGCCGGAGCCACCGTCGAGAAGCCGGTCGAGAATCAGTTCTACGGCGACCGTACCGGCACGCTGAAAGACCCATTCGGACACGTGTGGTCGATCGGCGCGCACGTCGAAGACGTCCCGATGGACGAACTAAAGCGGCGCATGGAATCGTGGTCGAAGGACCAGGAAAAGACCACCGCCTGAGCTTGAACACACGGCACTCACGCGGCATGCACGTACCCCGCGTGAGTGCGGCCTTCGCTTGCGACGACCTGGAGAAGGCGGCTTT
>CAWGRF010000014.1:0-70385 GCA_963824935.1 uncultured beta proteobacterium
GGATGGTGCAAGGGGACAAGTTGTGAACGGTGGAATGCGTCCGACCCTCAGCTCCTGAGCGCCTGCGCCGCGCGTCGCACAAACTCTGCCGAATGCGCTCCGTCGAGCCAGCGTGCAACGACCACCGCTTCGTTGTCCGGATCGATCCACACCATATGGCCACCGGCACCGAACATGAAGCAGCTCGAGCGCGAAGCGTCTGCGAACAGGCGCCCGTCGCGATTGAGCCATGTTAGCCAGCCGTAAAACGGTGCCACCACGCAGGGTGCGTGCATGCGCTGCACCCATTCGCGCGGAATGACCTGCCGGCCCTGGTGCACGCCGCCGTCCAGCATCAGCTGGCCGATGCGCGCCTGGTCGCGCGCGCTGATCTTCACGCCACCGCCCCAATGCGTGCCGCCGGGAACCGACTGTATGCGCTGGCCGTCGATCGCAACCCAGGCGTCGTCGTAGCCCTCCCAGCGGAAATCGCGGCCGCCGCCGATCGGCTGCAACACGCTTTCGAGGAACACTTCCGGCAGCGGCCGCTTGAAGAGGTGAAGCAGCGCCAACGAGAGCTGGTTGATGCGCACGTCGTTGTATTCCCAGTAGCTGCCCGGCTCGCGCAGCGGGCGAAGCTCGCCTTTCTCGCCCGCGGGTGGCTTGGGGTCGTGCGACACGCGCCGGTAGTGCTCCACCTGGTCGGGCATGCCAAAACATTCGCCCTGCCATTCGCTGGTCTGCGTGAGGAGGTGCTCCCAAGTGATCACGCGGTTGTGCGCTGAATCGAAGCCGATGCCAGCCAGCCGCTCGCTCACGCGCTCGCCCGGTTCGAGCATTCCGCGCGAATACGCAACGCCAGCGAGCAGCGCGAGGTAAGTCTTGGCGACGCTGAACGTCTGGTCGGCGCGATCGGGTTCGCCCCAGGCGGCGACTTCCTCACCGCGCACACGGATGACGCCGGAGACGCCGCCGCGCGGATGCACCGGGCCGCGCAGCCTGTTGAACGGCGGCGGGTCATCGTGGTGGACGCCCCAATGCGCAACGTCAGTTGTCGGATCATGGGGCCACGGAATCTCGTGCGACTGCGCAAAGGTGACTGCGTCGTTGAGCTGCTCCGTGAAAGTCATTTAGCCAGCGTAACCGTCAACCACCGCAATGGCGCTGCTCGGTTCCGGAGTGAATCTCACTTTTTTTTGAACTTCCTGACGCATTCGCCGATCGGCTCGGAGTACACCTTCGGTTTCCAGTCCCCTCCCGTCTTGACTTCGTAATTCGCGACGATGCGATAGCGCGTGCAGGCTTCGAGGTCGATTTCGACGTCCAGAGATGTAGGACGGAAGATGCCCCGCGCGCTCTCAAAGTGCAACGTGACGATGTGCTTGCCGGGCGCGATCGGATCGCTCTTTCGCGGGTTGCGAGTGCTCTGACCATCCACCTTGCTGATCGCAAGGCGGGCCTCATTGCGCACCTCCGATGCATTACCTGATTCGACGATGGCATAGGGCTGGTCGTACATGCCCGCAAAGGCGGCGGGGATTGCCAGATTCGCAAGCAGAGCGGCTAAGAAGAGTTTGTGCACGATGTCCTCACGTATGACGGTCACTTAAGAGCCAGCATCCCTGCGCGGCGCGAGTCGAATTCAGTTCGCGCCGGCGTTTGTCGTATGTGCTGTGCCTCGACACCGGCTTCAGCTACAAAACGACGTGGGTGTGAGTTTATGGCGACCGCTGACTTGCGGGCTGTTGGCAGTGGTGTCCGCATTGGCGTCGATGGCTCGTCGCAGGACCAACCGGCCTGCGCCCTTAGCCGAGCGAACGCGACGCGAACGTTGCGGCACGTCCCTGCTGGTCGGATCCGGGCACTCGTGTCCGCTCTTGGGCAATCGCGTTTTGCGTTGTTCGATGGCTGCTTCTAGCCGATTGCAGCCGATGAATGAGCGCGCTTGCTACTGCTATCAGGATCAGAATTCGATCAGAGCAACTAAGCTGCGCGAGCAGTGACCTGACTCGATGCTGCCGCGCGTTCGAGCGCGCGGCGCAGCGCCTTGCCGATCAACAGCACTACCGGTCCGCCGGCGATGTCTGGTGATGAGGCAGCCGCTTCAGCAAGTGTTCCGACCCATTGCCGTGCATTGGCGCTGCTAACGCTTTCAAGCACTGCAATCGGCGTGGTAGGAGCGCATCCGCTGTCGATCAGCCGCTGCGCAGTCGTAACGATTTGCCGGCCCGCCATGTAGACCGCCAGCGACGCACCTGCGCGCACGCTGGCTGCCGCCGGCTGCCATGTCGCGTCGTCGTGCTCGTCGCAGACGCACGGCGTCAAGAATGTCACCGAGCGTGCAACGCCACGCAGCGTCAGCGAAGCCTGCAGCTCGGCAGCGGCGGCGCTGGCTGCGGTGATTCCTGGGACGACTTCGAACGCAACTCCGGCAGCGCGCAGCGCCTGCATTTCTTCGTCGAGGCGGCCGAAGATCGACGGATCGCCGCCCTTTAGGCGCACAACGACCTTCATCGTGCGTGCATAGTCGACCAATGCTTTATTGATGAAGCGCTGCTCGGTTGATGGGCTGTGAGCACGCTTGCCGACCGCGATCAAGCGCGCTTGGCTTGCGAGCGCGAGCACCGTCTGATCGACCAACGCATCGTGCAGTACAACATCCGCGCGGGCAAGCAGTTGCGCCGCGCGCACGGTCAGCAAATCAGCAGCGCCCGGGCCGGCGCCCACGAAATAGACGCGCGCGTTGCTCATTGTGTTGCTGCTCCGCGCAGCATGCCGGCGCCGACCGTCTGGTGAGTTGCCGCATCGCGCGCGTGCAATGCATTGACTGGCACGTCGTTGTCGCGCACGTACCGCCACAGCTCTTCGTCGCTCCACTGCGCGAGCGGATTGAATTTGGCGATGCCGTGTGCGGCGTCGAATTCCTCGAGTGCGAGAGCGGTGCGCTCGGGTCCGTGTGCGCGCCGCTGTCCGGTCAGCCATGCATCGCGCCCGGCAAGTGCGCGCTGCAGCGGCTCAACCTTGCGGATATCGCAGAGCGTGGCGCAGTTCGACGCTTTCGTAGAACGCGTTCAATCCGTGCCGCTCGACGTAGTCGCGAACCGCGTCCCCGTTCGGACGCACGACTTCGATCTCGATTCCATAGCGGCTTTCCGCGCGCTCTAGCAGATCGAGCGTTTCCGCATGCAATCGGCCGGTGTCGATCACGAACACATCGATCGCACGGCCGGTGGCGGCGATTGCATCGGTGATCACCATGTCTTCGGCCGACAAGCTGGACGCCAGAGCAGCGTTCGGAAAACGCCGCGCGATATCGCGCAAACGTCTGAACAGATTCGCAGGCAAGTGGCTCATTCGATCTCGGCAGCTGACGGGGTTAACTGAGATGCATCCGGCCGCGCATGCCGCCGAAACGCCGGCAGCGGCTGATCAACCGCGCCTTGATAAACCTCGGAGAACGTGCGTAGCGCCTTGACGGCCCTGTCACGATCCTGATCAGCACGCAACACGAACGAAGAAAAGCCGACGCGGCGCAGGAAAAACAATTGATCGATCAGCACATCGCCGATCGCACGCAGATCGCCGCGGTAGCGATAACGGCTGCGCAGCAGTGCTGCAGTCGAGTAGCCGCGCCCGTCGTTGAATACGGGAAAGTCGATTGCGATCAGCGGCACGGCGTCCAAATGCGGCAGCAGCGCGATCGGATCGTCGGTCGGCGCCAGCCACACGCCATGCGCAACCGATTGCGGTTGCTCCAGGTACAACGCCAGCGGCAGCAGTACCGCTTCTGCGTCCGAGGGCTCATCGGCCGCGGACAAGCCCGGGTCGTGTTCGATCGGGCTGCGCAACACGCGCCACTCATCGGCTGTCCAGATGCCGTCGCGCGTCAGCACGATCGCGTGCGCTTGAGTACTCATCCGGACTCCTGCAGCTCGGCGCGCTCGTGGGCGTAGGTGCCGTCGCGATACACGCTTTCCTTGAACGGCGTCGGTCCGACTCGCGCCACGGTGTCGACGAATCGCTCGCCGTCGTCGCGCAGCGCCACGTAGGTGTCGATCAAACGCTCGATCACATCGGGCATCTGCTCGGCCTTGAACGACGGGCCGATGATCTTGCCGATCGCAACTCGTCCGGTGCCAGCTGACGATCCGTCGGCGCCGCCGAGTGAGACCTGGTACCACTCCTCGCTGTCCTTGTCGACGCCCAGGATTCCGATGTGGCCTACGTGATGGTGCCCGCACGAATTAATGCACCCTGAGATGTTGATGTTGATCTCGCCGAGGTCGTGCACGTAATCGAGGTCGTCGAAGCGGCGCTGAATGCTTTCAGCAATCGGGATCGATTTCGCGTTGGCGAGCGAGCAGAAATCTCCGCCGGGGCACGCGATGATGTCGGTCAGCAAGCCGGCGTTCGGTGTTGCCAGGCCGGCGGCCTTGGCTTCGAGCCACAACGCGTGCAACCGATCGACGCGCACGTCGGGCAAAATCAAGTGCTGTTCGTGCGATACGCGAATCTCGCCGAAGCCAAAACGCTCGGCCCAGTCGGCGACACGGTCTAGCTGGTCCGCTGTTGCATCACCGGGTGCGACTCCGGTCCGTTTCAGTGACAACACCACCGAGCGGTACCCGAGCACTTTGTGCGGCTTCACATTGCGCTCGACCCAGCGCCAGAATGCCCGATCGGTCTGCGAAGAGCCAAGCGTATAGGTCGGCTCGCCCTCGTACGCGGGCGGCTCGAAGTAGCTCAGCACGCGCTTGAGCTCGGCCTCGGTCACCGTCGACGGTCCGTCCGCAAACGGCGCGAAGTCTTCCTCGACCTGCCGTGCGAACTCCTCGATGCCGAGCGTGCGCACCAGAATCTTGATGCGCGCCTTGTTAAGGTTGTCGCGCCGGCCGTGACGGTTATAGACGCGCAGGATCGATTCGATGTACGTCAGATACTGCCGCCACGGCAGAAATTCGCGAATCACCGTGCCGATGACCGGCGTGCGTCCCATGCCGCCGCCGACCAGTACACGAAAGCCGAGCGCGCCGTCCGGTGCGCGTGTGCAAATGTAATCCGATGTCGTGAAACGAAACCGCCGCGCGGTCCTCGCGCGCACCGTTAACGGCGATCTTGAATTTGCGCGGCAGCCACGTGAACTCCGGGTGGAACGACGACCATTGGCGCAGGATTTCGCAGAACGCGCGCGGATCGATCAGTTCATCGGCCGCGACACCGGCGAACTCGTCGGTGGTGATGTTGCGGACCGCGTTGCCGCTGGTCTGAATCGCATGCATCTCGACCGCGGCGAGTTCTTCAAGAATGTCGGGCGAGTCCTCGATCCGGATCCAATTGAACTGGATGTTCTGCCGAGTGGTGAAGTGCCCGTAACCGCGGTCATATCGGCGCGCGATATGCGCCAGCGTGCGCATTTGCTTCGCGGACAGCACGCCGTACGGGATCGCAATGCGCAACATCGGCGCGTGCCGCTGCACGTACAAGCCGTTGCGCAGACGCAGCGGCTTGAACTCGTCTTCGGACAACTGCCCGCTTAAAAAGCGGCGGGTCTGGTCACGGTACTCGGCCACGCGCTCGGTCACGAGCGTGCGGTCGATGGCGTCGTAGCGGTACATCGCACAAAGCTGTTGATGGTGGCCGCAAAATTTAGCCGTCTCGCTCGCACAACAAACGACGAAAGCACGCTTTGCTTATCGCACTGCGCGATAAGACATATTCCATGCGTCGCATTTGCTTTGAACGATTTCTTCCTTGGCCGCGCTGGCAGCACTCGACAATGCCTGTCCATGGACATGCAAGAAGTGAACGAGATCATCGACGAGCTGGCGCTGACAGACGACGACGATGCGACGAGCGGCGAGCGCATTCTGGACGTGGCTCGTACGCGTTATGAGGCGACCGACGGCGCGTACGCCGGCGCGGTGACGCCGCCGGAAGCCTGGCAGTTGTATAGAACCGGGCGCGCACGCCTGGTCGACGTGCGTACTGCGCCTGAAGTTCGGTACGTCGGACGCGTGCCCGACGCCTTGCATGTCGAATGGCACGGCACCGACGCCGACCAGGTGGAGCGGTTTGTCCAGGACCTGAAACGCGTCGTGCAACCGGAAGAGACGGTGCTGCTGTTATGCCGCAGCGGCGTGCGCTCGCACCATGCGGCGCACTTCGCGCACAAGGCCGGCTACGTAAACGCCTACAACGTGCTCGAGGGCTTTGAAGGGCAACGCAATCACGTGCATCAACGCGGCTTTGTCGACGGCTGGCGTTCCCATGGCCTGCCGTGGATTCAGGACTGAGCCTCTAGAGCTCATCTCAAAGCTACTGCGCGTCCCGAGCCGCGGCCGAAGGTAGCAGCTGTACCTCGCGTACAGGTCTACTCCTCGGCTGCGGCTCGGGCCCCGCTCGCGACGCTTTCAGATAGGTTCGAATCTCATCGCAACTCCGGCCGCGCTACGATTCAGCGTAGCGAAGCGCCAGGAGAAGCAATGATTCATTTTGTCGTTCACGACGAACACGATTCGGTCGGTGTCGTGGTGGTCGAAGGCGTGCGCGCCGGAGACGAACTCACGGGCTGGATCATGGACCAGGACAAGACTCTTCACACCAAGGTCCTAAACGACGTGCCGATCGGCCACAAGATCGCGATCCGCGATCTAAAGAATGCCGACACCGTGATCAAGTACGGCACCGATATCGGCCGCACGATCGCGCCGATAAAGCTCGGCGAACATCTGCACGTGCATAACGTCAAGACCAAGCGGTGGTGATGCGATGAAACAGAATGGAATGAATCAAACCTTCATGGGTTACCGCCGCGAAAACGGCAGGGTCGGCGTGCGCAATCACGTCATCATCCTGCCGGTCGACGATTTGTCGAACGCAGCGTCGGTGGCAGTGGCCAACAACATCAAGGGCGCGATGGCGTTGCCGCACCCATACGGCAGGTTGCAATTCGGCGCCGACCTCGATCTGCACTTTCGTACGCTGATCGGCACCGGCAGCAATCCGAATGTTGCCGCTGTCGTCGTGATCGGCATCGAAGATCAATGGACGCAGAAGATCGTCGAAGGCATCGGCGCGACCGGCAAGCCGGTGACCGGCTTCGGCATCGAGCAGCACGGCGATCATGAGACGATCATGCGTGCGTCGAAAGTGGCGCGCGATTACGTGCAGTGGGCGAGCGAGCTCGAGCGCGAGGAATGCCCGATCGACACGCTGTGGGTGTCGACCAAGTGCGGCGAGTCGGACACCACGTCGGGGTGCGGCGCCAATCCGACCGTGGGTAACGCATTCGACAAGCTCTACCCGCTCGGCACCACGCTCGTGTTCGGTGAGACGACCGAGCTGACCGGCGGCGAACACCTCGTGGCAGAGCGCTGCCGTACGCCGGAAGTGCGCGAGAAATTTATGCAGTACTTCAACCGGTACCAGGCGGTGATCGACCGACACAAGACCAGTGATTTGTCGGATTCGCAGCCGACCAAGGGCAATATTCTCGGCGGCCTGACGACGATCGAAGAGAAAGCGCTGGGCAACATTCAGAAGATCGGCCGCAAGTGCCTGATCGACGGCGTGCTCGACAAGGCCGAGGCGCCAACCGGCCCGGGACTATGGTTCATGGATTCGTCGTCGGCCGCAGCCGAGATGGTGACGCTGTGCGCGGCGGCGGGTTACACGGTTCACTTCTTTCCGACCGGGCAGGGCAACGTGATCGGCAATCCGATCCTGCCGGTGATCAAGCTGTGCGCGAATCCGCGCACGGTGCGCACGATGAGCGAGCATATCGACGTCGATGTCTCAGGTCTGCTGCGACGTGAGATGTCACCCGACGAAGCCGGTGATGCACTGCTCGACATGATGTTTCGCACCGCCAATGGACGGTTGACAGCGGCGGAAGCGCTCGGCCATCGCGAGTTCGTGCTGACGCGTTTGTACGAAAGCGCTTGATGCAAGCGTTGCAGGTCTCGGTGTGGCGCGGCACGGATGAAGGTCACTATGTCGATTACGAAGTGCCGCGCCAGACCAGCCAGACCGTGCTCGACGTCGTCACCTACATTCAGCGCAAGCTCGATTCGACCCTGGCCTATCGCTATGCATGCCGAGTCGGCATGTGCGGCTCGTGCGCGATGACGGTCAATGGCGTGGCGCGCTGGACGTGCCGCACGCATGTCAGCGCGGTGGCGAACGACGATCGCGTCGAAATCGCGCCGCTGGCCAATCTTCCGGTCGTGCGCGATCTGGTGACCGATATGCGCGAGTTCTTCAACAAATGGAGCCGCGCCAAGGGCTACTACCAGAGCACGCGTACGCGGCACGATGACTTCGCTGTGGTAAAGCCGCAGAGCAAGCAGGCGCAAGCGCTGCAAGCGGGGATCGAATGCATCGGCTGCGGGGTGTGCTACGCGTCGTGCGACGTCGTGAGCTGGCGCGCCGACTACCTCGGGCCGGCGGCGTTGAATCGTGCGTGGACATTGATCAACGACGTGCGCGACGGCGCACGCTCCGAGCGTCTGCGCGCGGTCGCGGGCGATGCCGGCTGCCATAGCTGCCATACGCACATGAGCTGTACCGAGCGCTGCCCGAAACATATTTCGCCGACGGCGTCGATCGCGGGGCTGAAGCGAGCCACCGCCGTCGCGGCATGGAAGGGCGAGCTCTAGGGTGGCGGACATAGACCCAGGCGCGCGCCGCGAGACCTGGCTGTGGATGGCGCAACGCGCCTCGGCGCTTGTACTTGCATTGTGCGTCGTCGTGCACCTGGTCACGATTATTTACGCCACCCGCGGCGGCCTTACCGCGATAGAGATTCTTGCCCGCACGCGCGGCAATGCAGCGTGGCTCACGTTCTATGTCGTCTTCGTGCTGGCGGTGGCGGTGCACGTGCCGATAGGATTGCGCACGGTTGCGATCGAATGGCTGGGATGGAGCCATCGCACGCGCGATTGGACGCTGATCGTGATTGCGGTTGCGCTCTCAGTTATGGGTCTCGCCGCGACTTGGGGAATGTTTGCATCAGGGTAAGCGATGAGACGCAACGACGCGCGCGCGCGCCATCATTCATCCTATTGGGCCTTCATAGTGCATCGGACGAGCGGCTTGGCGCTCGCTCTGTTTCTTCCATTTCACTTCTGGGCACTCAGCCGGGCTCTTACCAGCGAAACCGCGCTCGAAGGCTTTTTGCGCTGGACCGATAACCCGCTGGTCAAGGCCGCGGAATGGGGCCTGGTGCTCTTGCTCGCGGCGCACGCAGGCGGAGGAATAAGATTGCTCGCACTGGAGCTGTTGCCCTGGCGCGAGTGGCAAGGGTCGTTGCTGGCAATCGCGGCAGCGTTTTCAATCGCAGTCGGCCTGGCATTTGCGCTGACGCTATAAGGAGAATGTGATGAACAAGCGCATGTTCGTGCTTGCTTTGGGATCGATGCTGTCGCTCGGCGCGTTTGGCCAGTCGAGTACCGGCTCGCCGGGCGCCACAAGTTATCCGAACAAGACGGTGCGCATCGTCGTGAATTTTTCCGCCGGCGGCGCGACCGACATCATCGCGCGCATGCTGGCGCAGAAGCTCACGGAACTGTGGGGGCAATCGGTGGTGGTCGAGAATCGTGCCGGCGCAGCGGGCAACATCGGCGCGGCTGAGGTCTCCAAGGCCGCACCCGATGGGTACACCCTGCTGATGACCTCCGGCTCGGTCGTCGCCGCCAACCAGCATATCTACAAGAACATGGGTTTCGATCCGCGCAAGGACTTGATGCCGATCACGATGGTTGCCAGCGGCCCGCAGGTGATCGTGGTCAACCCGAGTCTTCCGGTGAAAACGCTGAAGGAGTTGATCGAATTGGCGAAAGCGAAGCCGGGCACGTTGAATTACGGTCATGCGGGAATCGGTAGTCAGACGCATCTCGCTGCGGAAAACTTCTTGTCGGCAACCGGACTGGATATCAAGAACATTCCGTACAAGGGCGAAGGACCCGCGTTGACGGACCTGATGGCCGGACAGATCAACATGGCTACACCCAATTTGGCTGCTGCGATCGGATTCATTAACGGCGGCAAGCTGCGCGCACTGGCCGTGACCGGCAAGGAACGCTCACCCGCGCTGCCCAATGTGCCTACCGCCGCAGAAACCGTCGCGGGGTTCGAAAACGCAGGCTGGTTCGGGTTGATGGCGCCCGCCGGCACGCCGCAGCCGATCATCGATCGTATTCATCGCGACGTGGCCAAAGTGCTCGACACGACCGATATGCGCGCGCGCTTCTTCGTGCAGGGTATGGCGCCAGCTCCGTTGGCACCCAAGGCATTCGGTACACGTATCGAGAACGAAAGCGCGCGCTGGGCCACCGTCGTGCGTGAGCGCAAGATCACGGTCAACTAGCACTGATGCTCGAAATTGACCTGGCACAAGTCGAAACGGTTGCCAAAGAACTGTATGTGCGAGCGCTGAAGCAGCTGCCGCCCGACATCAAGGCGGGATTCGAGCGGTTAGCGGCGAGCGAAACCGAAGCAACCGCGCAGCGTGTGCTCGGCACGATGCTGACCAACATCGCAGTGGCCGAGCGCACCGACAATCTGCTGTGCCAGGACACCGGCATTCCGATTTACAACGTCACGATCGGCCGTGGCGTCGCCGTCGACGGCGCACGACTGAAACAGGCGATACGCCGCGGTTGTGAGCGCGCCACGCGCGAGCTTCCGTTCCGCTCGTCGATCGTGCATCCGATCACGCGATTCAACGAGCAGACGTCGTGCGGACCCGAGGTTCCGGTGATGCACTTCGATTTCGACTCGAGCGAGGAATTGTCGATCGAAATGATCCCGAAGGGGTCGGGTTCGGAGAACAACTCCTTTCTGAAGATGGCGATTCCGGCCGATGGCGTCGATGCGATCAAGACGTTCGTGATCGACTGCGTGCTGAATGCGGGCGGCAAGACGTGTCCGCCGACGATCGTCGGAGTCGGCGTTGGCGGTACTGCCGATCTGTGTGTGCACCTTGCCAAGCGTGCAGCCGTGCGGCCGCTCGGATCGGTCTGCGAGGATCCGGAAGGAGCGAAGCTCGAAGTGGCGTTGAGCGCCGCGGTTAACTCGCTGGGTGTCGGCCCACAGGGTCTGGGCGGCGACAGCACGGCGTTCGCGGTGCATGTGGAACTCGCCGCAACGCATATCACGATGAATCCGGTAGCGGTCAATATGCAGTGCCACTCGGCTCGGCGTGCGCGCGCGACGTTCAGCGCGCGCGGTGTCGAATACGGTTTCTAGGCACCTGTCCCGGCATGGCGCATTACGAACTGGCCACCCCGATCACCGAGCAACAAGCGCGTGCGCTGCGTGTGAACGACACGGTCACATTGCAGAAGACGCTGTTCGGTCTACGCGATGCGACGTTGATTCATCTGTTCGATCGCGGCCGCGCGACACGCTTTGATCTGCAGGGACACGCGGTGATTCACACCGCACCGAACGTCAAGCAGGTGCCTCGCTCCAGCGAGAATCCCGCCGGCTACGCGCCGCTGTGTGTCGGCACCACCACGTCGGCGCGCATGGAGCGCTTTACGCACGACCTGATGTCCAGCTTCGGCGTGCGCATCATCATTGGCAAGGGCGGCATGGGTGCAAAGACGCTCGCCGCGTTTTCTGAACTGGGCGGTGCGTATCTCGCGATCGTCGGCGGCGCAGCGGCGCTCGAAACCACCTGGATCGAGCGCATCGACGACGTCGACCTCGACGATTTGAACCCGGAGTCACTCTGGCGCTTCGCAATTCGCGACTTCGGACCATTGCTGGTCGCGATGGACAGTCACGGCGCAAGCCTGTACGACTCGGTCGCAAGCGATGCGCAGGCAAGGCGCGCCGAAGCGCTGCGCTCGCTGGGTGTGAAGGCGTAAGAGAACGTCTTTGCGCAGGCTGCAAACCGATATTCTGATTCTGGGCTCCGGCGGCGCCGGTTTGTTTGCAGCACTCCATGCCAAGCAGGCCGCGCCCGAGCTTTCGATCACGATTGCGGTCAAGGGCTTGTTGGGCAAGTGCGGCTGCACGCGCATGGTCCAGGGCGGGTACAACGTGGCGCTTGCCGCCGACGATTCGATCGAGCGCCACTTCATGGACACGATCGAAGGCGGCGCGTGGCTGTCCGATCAGGACCTCGCCTGGACTCTGGTATCGACCGCGGTCGAGCGCGTGCGAGAGCTCGAGAACGAATTAGGCTGTCTGTTCGATCGCAACGCCGACGGCACGATCCACCAAAAGGCGTTCGCCGGGCAGACCTTCGATCGCACCGTGCACAAGGGCGACTTGACCGGCATCGAAATCATCAATCGGCTCGCCGAGCAGGTCTGGGCGCGGGACATTCAGCGGCTCGAAGAGCATCGCGCGATCGCACTGATCAAGACGCCGGACGGCGATGCGATTGCCGGTGTGCTGCACATCGACATGCGCACTGGTGAATACGTGTTCGTGCAGGCGCGCGCAGTGCTGCTCGCGACTGGCGGCGGTCCGACGATGTACAAGTACCACACGCCGTCGGGCGACAAGACCTGCGACGGTCTTGCGATGGCGCTGCGCGCGGGCCTTACGTTGCGCGACATGGAAATGGTGCAGTTTCATCCGACCGGGTTGCTGGCGGGAAGCGACACGCGCATGACCGGCACCGTGTTGGAGGAGGGCTTGCGCGGCGCCGGAGGCTATCTGCTGAACGGCGCGCGCGAGCGCTTCATGCAGCGGCATGATCCACGGGCTGAACGCGCGACGCGCGACATCGTCTCGCGCGCGATCTTTGCCGAGATGCGCGCCGGCAACACGACACCGAACGGCGGCGTTTATCTGCAGATGAATCATCTCGGCGCCGAGCGCGTGCGTGCGGCATTCAAGGGTATGGTCGAGCGCTGCGCCGACTGCGGTTTCGATCTGGCAGGAGGTCTGGTCGAGGTCGTGCCCACTGCGCATTACATGATGGGCGGCGTGATCTTCGACGGCGACTGCAGCACGTCGCTGCGAGGGCTGTTTGCCGCCGGCGAAGACACCGGCGGAGTGCACGGAGCAAATCGGCTCGGCGGAAACGGAGTGGCGAACTCGACCGTGTTCGGCGGCATCGCGGGTGATGCAATGGCAGCGTGGGTGCGCGCTGAAGGCGCTCTGGCGCGCGCCCGATGAAGTTGAGCTGGAGAAGGCGATCGCCGAAGCCGAGCGACCCTTTGGCGGAAAGTGCCGGCGATGTCGAGAAGATTCGCGAAGCGCTGCTTGAATGCATGTGGGATGACGTGGGCATCGTGCGAGATGCGGCAGGGTTGTCGCGTGCAGCCCGACGCTTGACCGAGCTCGACGATCAACTCGGCACGACGGGTATGGCGAGTCAACAGCGCGCGTTCAACCTGACTTGGCACGACTGGCTGAATCTGTCGAACCTGATTCTCGTCAGTCGCGCTATTCAAAGCGCAGCCACCAAGCGTGAGGAATCTCGCGGTGCGCATTTTCGGCAGGACTTTCCACAGCGCGGCCCGCTTGAAAACTCTTGGTACGTCACGGTGCGGTTCGACGGCGAGTTCGAGCTCGATGAGCGGTCGGTGCGATTCTCACGAGTCAAGCCCGGCGCGACGTTGTTAGCGTGAGGCCTACACGATGATCGTGATCAGTGAATTCATGGACGAGGCCGCGGTTCAGCGTTTGCGCGCCGATTTCGACGTTCGTTACGAGCCCGCGCTGGTCGACGAACCGCGGCGGCTACACGCCGCGATCGAGAGCGCCGATGCGCTGATCGTGCGCAACCGAACGCAGGTTGACGCCGCATTGCTCGCGTACGCGCCGAGATTGAGAGTCGTGGGCCGGCTCGGTGTCGGGCTCGACAACATCGACGCAGCAGCATGTACCGCGCGCGGGATCGAGGTGATCCCGGCGACGGGTGCCAACGCGGTGTCGGTCGCCGAATACGTTATGGCCACTGCGATGATGTTATTGCGCGGCGCGTACGCCTCGTCAGCGGAAGTCGCGGCGGGCCGCTGGCCGCGTGCCCGCTTGTCAGAAGGTCGTGAGATACACGGCAAGGTCTTCGGACTGATCGGCTTCGGCTCGATCGGCCGCGTTACCGCGCGGCTGGCACACGGTCTCGACATGCGCGTGATCGCGCATGACCCCGCGCTCGCGGCGGACGATGCGGCATCGGTCGCGTACGGCGGTGTGCAACGCAGCCTTGAACAGGTGCTCGGCGAGGCCGATGTGGTTTCGCTGCATGTTCCCCTGATTCCGCAGACGCGAGGACTGATCAATGCGCCTCGCATCGCATCGATGAAGCGCGGCGCAGTCATTGTCAACACCTCGCGGGGCGGGATCGTCGACGAGGCCGCGCTGGCCGCGGCACTGCGCTCGGGTCATCTGGCCGGCGCTGCGCTCGATGTGTTCGAACACGAGCCGCTCGCGGCCGGCTCGGTACTCGCCGATTGTCCCAACCTGATTCTGACGCCGCATATTGCCGGCTTGACGCACGAGTCCAATGTTCGTGTGAGCGCGTTCATCGCCGAGCGTGTTGCTGCATCGTTGCACGCCTCGCGCGCGCGATGACGATCGTCTCGTTGCAGCGCCTGCAGGCGCTCGCCGAGCGCGCGCTCGAGCTTGCAGGCGCGGATCACGCGATGGCCATCGCCACTGCACGCGCGCTGGTAGCGGCCGACGCGCAAGGTCTGACCTCGCACGGTGTCGCACGGGTTGCGCAATATGCGGCGCATCTGAAAAATGGTCGGGCGAATGGACGAGCCGTTGCTCGTATCGTGCGCGAGAAGCCTGCTGCATGCCTGATCGACGCGGAAAATGGACTGGCGTTTCCGGCGTGTGCGCTGGCGGTACAGGAGGCTGTCGCGCGAGCGCGCTCGCTCGGCATCGGCCTGGCAGCGGTTACCAATAGCCACCACTTCGGCGTTGCGGCGGATCACCTGGCGAAGGCCGCCGAGCACGCGATGGTCGGCGTTGCGTTCAGCAATTCTCCAGCTGCGATGCCCGCGTGGGGCGGGAAGCGCGCGTTGTTCGGCACCAATCCGATCGCAGCTGTCTTCCCACGCACCAGCGCGACGCCACTCTCGATCGATCTATCGCTATCGGAAGTTGCGCGCGGCAAGGTGATGGTCGCGGCCCAACAGGGCAAACCGATTCCGCAAGGATGGGCACTCGACCGTCACGGCCGGCCGACGACGGACGCGAAAGCAGCGCTCGACGGCATGATGCTGCCGGCCGGTGGCGTCAAGGGCGCGATGCTCGCGCTGATCGTCGAGCTGCTGTGCACTGCGCTCACCGGCGCCCATTTTGGATTCGAGGCCGATTCGTTCTTTGTTGATGAAGGCAACCAGCCGCGGCTCGGGCAGGCGTTCCTGGTGATCGATCCCGCCGCGCTCGCGGGTGCTGATGTCTATTACTCAAGAGTCGAAGCGCTGATCGAGGCGATGAGTGCCGATCCTGACGTGAGATTGCCCGGCGAGCGAAGAATGCAACTGGCGCACAAGGCCGCTCGCGATGGCGTCGAAATACCAGACGCGTTGCTCGTGCGTCTGCAGGAGCTCGCCGGCACATAGAAGGTGGCCTGACCGCGAGTTGCAAGCCCAGAATCGCGCTCGGTCCGAGAATTCAAACCGCCGACAGCGGGACACTTGCGATCGTCCGATCTCGCCACCACTCGGTGCGCCGCGCGCTCGATTTCGGTGCGCGCTGCTTTCGGCTGCACCACGGCAGGGCCGACCGATGCTGCTGATCCCAATCTTTTCAATCACTTCGCTATTGGCATAGGTCTTGCGAAGCGCCTTGGCGAAGCGACCGCGTCGGCGTGTCGTTCGCAACCAACCGGGGGAAGTAAGCATGCTGAAACGAAGATCGGTGATGAAGGCGCTCGCCGCGAGCGTAGCGCTGGCTCTAGGCGCCTCAACGCAGACCGCGCTGGCACAGCAGAAGACAGTGAAAGTGGGCGTGCTGCATTCGCTGTCCGGAACAATGGCCATCTCTGAAACAGTGCTGAAGGACGTCGCGCTCATGGCGTTCGACGAGATCAACGCCAAGGGCGGCGTGATGGGCATGAAGATCGAGCCCGTGGTCGTCGACCCCGCCTCCAACTGGCCGCTGTTCGCAGAAAAGGCGCGCCAACTGATTACCCAGGACAAAGTCGCGGCCGTGTTCGGTTGCTGGACTTCGGTGTCGCGCAAGTCGGTGCTGCCGGTGTTCGAGGAGCTGAACAGCCTGCTCTTCTATCCGGTTCAATACGAGGGCGAAGAGCTGTCGAAGAATGTGTTCTACACCGGCGCCGCGCCCAACCAGCAGGCGATTCCGGCGGTCGAGTACTTGATGAGCAAGGAAGGCGGCGGCGCCAAGCGTTGGGTGTTGCTCGGTACCGATTATGTCTATCCGCGCACGACCAACAAGATCCTGCGCGCCTTCCTGAAATCGAAAGGTGTCGCGGACAAAGATATCGACGAGAAGTACACGCCGTTTGGCCACAGCGACTACCAGACGATCGTCGCGGATATCAAGAAGTTTGCGGCCGGCGGCAAGACCGCGGTTGTCTCGACGATCAACGGCGACTCGAACGTGCCGTTCTACAAGGAGCTGGGCAACCAGGGCCTGAAGGCGACGGACGTGCCGGTCGTGGCGTTCTCGGTCGGCGAAGAGGAGCTGCGCGGAGTCGACACCAAGCCGCTCGTCGGCCATCTTGCGGCGTGGAACTACTTCATGTCGATCAAGGCGCCGGCCAACGACGATTTCAAGACGAAGTGGGCGAGTTACGCGAAGTCCAAGAAGCTGCCGGGCGCTGACAAACCGCTGACCAACGATCCGATGGAAGCCACCTACATCGGCATCTATATGTGGAAGCAGGCGGTGGAAAAGGCCAAGACATTTGACACCGACAAGGTAATCGCCGCGATGGCTGGCCAGACGTTCACCGCACCCTCCGGCATCGTGTCGAAGATGGACGAGAAAAATCACCATCTGCACAAGGCCGTGTTCATCGGCGAAGTGAAAGGAGACGGTCAATTCAACGTCGTGTGGAAGACCAAAGGGCCGGTGCGAGCACAACCCTGGAGTCCGTACATCCCGGGCAACGACAAGAAACCGGATGTGCCCGACGGCAAGACGATCATCACGAAGTAACACTCCACACCTCGAGATAGGGCCGCGGACGCGGCCCTTTTTCCATGAGAGCACTGATCACAGCGATCGCTTTTCTGATGTCCGCCGGCGTGTTCGCGCAGGACGCGGGCACGATCGAGAAGCTCGCGTTCGGCGAGAGCGACGAGCAGGTCGAAGCGATCGCGCAGCTGGTGGCTTCTGGCAACGAGAAGGCGGTGGCGATCCTGCAGGCGCTCGCCGACGGAGAGTTGTTCACCGCGGGCAAGCGCGTGCTAATCATCAGGGGCGAGTCGGGAATCGACGCGATTAGCGGCGATAACCTCGCGCAAATTCCGGATGTCAAGGAAGAGATCACCGTAAACAATCGCCTGCGTCGCGAACTCGCGGGCGCGCTGGCGGCGCTGCGGCTCGTGTCGCCGGACCGGAACGCGCGCTTCGCCGCAGCGAAAGAGCTGGCCGGCAACGCCGACGCCGCGATGCTGCCGCTGGTAAAGAAGGCGCTCGTCACCGAGGGCGACGCGGAAACGAGGTCCTTGCTCGAGCAGATCGCAGCGACGCTCGAGCTCGGCGCCGAAGACCGCGACACGCGCCTCGCAGCGGTGAAGAAGCTCGCCGGCTCGAGCAATCCGACCACGAAGACGCTGCTGCTGTCGTTCCTCGACGCCGAGCAGGACGACGCGCTGCGACTCGAAGCGCAGCGCAGCCTGCGCGAGATCGAAGCGAGGCTTGCATGGGGTGAGCGCCTGGGCATTGCGTTCACAAGCGTCAGCCTCGGCTCGATCCTGCTGCTCGCCGCACTCGGCCTCGCGATCACCTACGGTCTGATGGGCGTGATCAACATGGCGCATGGCGAGCTGATCATGATCGGCGCGTACGCGACGTACGTCGTGCAGGGACTGTTCCGCAACACTGCGTTCTTCGACGCGTACCTGCTCGTCGCGATTCCGATCGCGTTTGCGGTGTCGGCGCTGGTCGGAATCGTGATGGAGCGCACGGTGATTCGCTGGCTGTACGGGCGTCCGCTCGAAACGCTACTCGCGACGTGGGGCATTAGCCTGATCCTGATCCAGGCGGTGCGCACGATCTTCGGTGCGCAGAACGTGCAGGTCGAGAACCCGGCGTTCATGTCGGGCGGCTTCGAAGTAATGACCGGTGTCGTGCTGCCGTGGAGCCGCATCGTGATCATCGGCTTCGCGGCGTTCGTGCTGGTGCTGATTCACTTCCTACTGAATCGCACACGGCTCGGGCTGTTCATGCGAGGGGTGACGCAGAACCGCGCGATGGCATCGTGCGTCGGTGTGCCGACGGCGCGCGTCGATATGTGGGCATTCGGCCTCGGCTCAGGCATCGCCGGATTGGCGGGCTGCGCGCTTTCGCAGATCGGCAACGTCGGCCCCGATCTCGGCCAGGCCTACATCGTCGATTCGTTCATGGTCGTCGTGCTCGGCGGTGTCGGCCAGCTCGCCGGCACCGTCTACGCCGCGCTCGGACTCGGCTTCGCCAACAAACTGCTGGAGGCGTGGCAGGGCGCGGTGCTGGCGAAGATCGCAGTGCTGATCTTCATCATCGTGTTCATCCAGAAACGCCCGCAGGGCATGTTTGCGCTGAAGGGGCGAGCGGTGGAAGCGTGATTGTCGAGCGCCTGAACCATCGTCTCTATGGCGTCCGGGGCTGGACGATTCTCGCAGCGTTCGCCGCGGTGATCTTCGTCGTGTTTCCGGTGTTCAATCTGGTCGTCGCACCCGACAGCCCGTTTCACATCTCGACCTACTGGGTCACATTGCTCGGCAAGATCATGTGCTTTGCGATCGTCGCCGTGGCGATGGATCTGATCTGGGGCTACGCCGGCATTCTCTCGCTCGGCCACGGTTTGTTTTTCGCGCTCGGCGGCTACGCGTTCGGCATGTACCTGATGCGACAGATCGGATCCGACGGCCAGTACCGGCAGCCGATGCCCGATTTCATGGTGTTCCTCGACTGGAAGGAGTTTCCGTGGCAGTGGTGGAACTCGGATTCGTTCCTGTGGTGCGCACTGCTGGTCGTGGTGGTGCCGGGGCTGCTCGCGTACGTGTTCGGGTTTTTCGCGTTCCGCTCGCGCGTCAAGGGCGTCTACTTTTCGATCATCACGCAGGCGCTGACGTTCGCCGCGATGCTGCTGTTCTTTCGTAACGCCACCGGCTTCGGCGGCAACAACGGCTTCACCGACTTCCGCCGCATCCTCGATATTCCGATCGCAACGCCGCAAACGCGAATGGCGCTCTTTGCGATCACCGGTGCGGCGCTGATCGGCACGCTGCTTCTTGCGCGCTGGCTGGTGACCTCGAAGTTCGGCCGCGTGCTGGCTGCGATACGCGATGCAGAAACGCGCGTGATGTTTTGCGGCTACGACACGCTGCACTACAAGTTGTTCGTGTGGACGCTTTCGGCCGTGCTGTGTGGCATCGCGGGCGCGTTGTACGTGCCGCAGGTCGGCATCATCAATCCAAGCGAGATGTCGCCGGCGAATTCGATCGAGATCGCGATCTGGGTCGCGGTTGGCGGCCGCGGTACTCTGGCCGGCGCGGCACTCGGCGCAGGGCTCGTCAACGGCGCGAAGAGTTTCTTCACACAGGCGTTCCCCGAGTACTGGCTTTTCTTTCTCGGCCTGCTTTTCATCTTGGTGACGCTGTTTCTTCCGCAAGGCGTGCTGGGGCTCATCAACAAGCGGAAGGCTGGAGGATGAGCAGCCTGGCGATGCATCCGGCGGCGCGGGAAGGCAGCACGATCTCGGATCTCGGCCGCGTCGCGACCGAGGGCTTGGACATCACGCACGGCGTCGTCCTCTATCTCGAGGGCATCACGGTGAGCTTCGACGGCTTCCGTGCGCTGAACAATCTGTCTCTGTCTATCGATGCGGGTGAGCTGCGCTGCGTAATCGGACCGAACGGTGCGGGAAAGACAACGATGATGGACGTCATAACCGGCAACACGCGCCCTGACACCGGCAGTGTGTTCTTCGGCCAGACGATCGACCTCACCAAACTGTCCGAAGCGCAGATCGCGCACGCAGGCATCGGGCGCAAGTTTCAGAAGCCGACGATCTTCGAGCGCCACACGGTGTTCGAAAATCTCGAGCTGTCGATGAAGGCGGACAAGCGCGTGCGCAGGACGCTATTCGCGAAGCTTTCTGCCGAGCAACGCGACCGCATCGAAGAAATGTTGAAGCTGATCCGGCTCGACGACTGCATTTATCGGATCGCCGGCCTGCTCTCTCACGGGCAAAAGCAGTGGCTCGAGATCGGCATGCTGCTGATGCAGGAGCCGCAGGCTGCTGCTGCTCGACGAGCCGGTGGCCGGCATGAGCGACGAAGAGACCGAGCGCACCGCCGAGCTTTTCGTCTCGCTCGCCGGCAAGCATTCGCTGGTCGTGGTCGAGCACGACATGGCGTTCGTCAGCAAGATTGCACGCAAGGTCACCGTGCTACACGAGGGCAGCGTACTCGCGGAAGGACCGATGCAGCAGGTGCAGAATGATCCGAAAGTGATCGAGGTGTATCTAGGCCGATAAGTCACTCGACAATCCAGCATGCTCGCAGTCTCCAACCTTAACCAGTATTACGGCGGCAGCCACATCCTGCGCAACGTTTCGTTCGACGCGCCGGCGGGCAAGGTCACCGCGCTGCTTGGTCGCAACGGCGTCGGCAAGTCCACGCTGCTCAGGACCTTGATGGGGCTGGTGCCGGCGAAGAGCGGGCACGTCGTGTTTCAGCAGAAGGACATCACCAACGTCAAGCCGTACGAGCGGGTGCGCGTCGGAATGGGCTATGTACCGCAGGGCAGGGAAATCTTTCCGCGACTTACCGTCGAAGAGAATCTGCAGATGGGACTCGCCACTCGCCCGCGCGGCGCGCACATTCCAGAGCGCATCTTCGACATGTTCCCGGTCTTGCGCAGCATGCTGCGACGGCGCGGTGGCGATTTGTCCGGTGGCCAGCAGCAGCAACTCGCGATCGGCCGCGCGCTTGCGGTGGGACCGCGCTTGCTGATTCTCGACGAGCCGACTGAGGGCATTCAGCCTTCGATCATCAAGGACATCGAGCGCGCGATCCGTGTGTTGGCCGAAAGCGGCGAGATGGCGATCCTGCTGGTCGAGCAGTACTACGATTTCGCACGGTCGCTCGCGGATCAGTATCTTGTGATGGAGCGCGGCGAAATCGTCGCGCGTGGTGCGGGCGCCGACATGGATCGGGACGACGTGCGGCGGCTGCTCGCGGTATGACGGTTAGAACCTAGATGCGTGTCGCCGAACCGATCTGCGCCCCCTGGAAAGCCGACCTGTCGCTCGGGTTTCGCTATGAAGACACGCGAACGGTTCTTGCGGAGAAGCGTTTCGATGGACCCCTAGTCGTGCAGAAGCCGTTGTATCCCGAAGGTGGTGCGCTCTGCCATGCGATCCTCGTGCATCCGCCGGGCGGCATCGTCGGCGGCGACCAGTTGTCTCTGCGCGTAAGCACAGAGCCCAGAGCGTCAGTGCTGTTGACGACGCCGGGCGCGAGCAAGTGGTATCGCTCCGCAGGTTCCTATGCGAGCCAGAAGCTTCGCTTCAACGTGGACGGCAGCATGGAATGGTTGCCGCAGGAAACGATCGTATTCGACGGCGCGCTCACGGACATGGAATGCGAAGTGAATCTCGGCACCGACGCGACCTACATCGGATGGGAAGTCTTGTGTCTCGGCCGCGCGGGTTCGGGAGAGCGCTTCACGAAGGGCCGCATCGAATTGAGAAACAAAGTTTCCAGAAACGGCAGACCGTTGTGGCGCGAACGCGGCGCAATCGAAGCGGGTGGCCGCTTGATGCACTCTCCCGCAGGTCTGAACGGGAAATCGGTGTGCGCCACATTGATCGCCGCTGCGCCGCAGATCAACTCCAGCGTAGTTTCTGCGTGCCGTGAAGTCGAAGGTGTGTCGGTGACCTTGTTGCCACAGCTGCTCATCGCGCGGCACCTCGGTGACTCGAGCGAATCGGCAAAGCAACGCTTGATCGAGCTCTGGCAGATTCTTCGCCCTGCGATTCATGGCCGCGTGGCGCAACCGCCGAGAATCTGGAGAACTTGAATGCAGCTGACTCCAAGAGAAAAGGACAAGCTGCTGATCTTCACCGCAGCGCTATTGGCAGAGCGTCGCAAAGGTCGCGGACTCAAGCTGAACTATCCCGAAGCGGTCGCATTCATCAGCGCCGCGATCATGGAAGGCGCGCGTGACGGCAAATCGGTTGCCGATTTGATGGGTGTCGGCGCGACGCTCTTGAAGCGCAGCGAAGTGATGGAAGGCGTGCCGGAGATGATCCCCGAAATCCAGGTCGAGGCGACATTTCCCGACGGCACGAAGCTCGTCACCGTGCATAACCCAATCCCATGATCCCGGGCGAAATCGAATCCGTGCCGGGAGAGATCGTTCTGAACGAAGGACGAAAAACTGTCGTCGTTCAAGTGACGAACTTCGGTGACCGCCCGATTCAGGTGGGCTCGCACTACCACTTCTTCGAAACAAACGACGCACTGAAGTTCGACCGCAGCAAGACCTACGGCTTCCGTCTAAACATCGCTGCCGGCACTGCGGTGCGCTTCGAGCCGGGTCAAGCTCGCACGGTCGAGCTGGTCGTGCTCGCGGGGGACCGAAAAGTCTTCGGCTTTAACGCGAAGGTGATGGGCAAGCTCAAATGAAGATTCCCCGTCAGGCGTATGCGGAGATGTTCGGCCCGACGACCGGCGATCGCGTGCGCCTTGCCGATACTGAGCTCTGGATCGAAGTCGAAAGGGACTTCACGGTCTACGGCGAGGAAGTGAAGTTCGGCGGTGGCAAAGTTATCCGCGACGGCATGGGACAGAGCCAGCGCGCATCGGCGGAGACTGCCGACACGGTGATCACCAACGCGCTGATCGTCGACCACTGGGGAATCGTGAAGGCCGACATCGGCATCAAGAACGGTTTGATCGCGTACATCGGCAAGGCAGGCAACCCGGATGTGCAGCCAGGCGTCGACATCATCATCGGTCCGGGCACCGAGATTATCGCCGGCGAGGGCGCAATCGTGACCGCCGGCGGCATCGACACGCACATTCACTACATCTGTCCGCAGCAAATCGAAGAAGCGTTGACGAGCGGCGTCACGACGATGCTCGGCGGCGGCACCGGCCCCGCAACGGGCACGTCCGCGACGACGTGCACGCCGGGGCCGTGGCACATCCATTCAATGCTTAGGGCGGCAGAGAGCTTCCCGATGAACCTCGGCTTCCAAGGCAAGGGCAACGCGAGCTTGCCCGCCGCGCTCGCGGAGCAGATCGAGGCAGGCGCGTATGGTCTGAAGCTGCACGAGGATTGGGGTACGACACCTGCCGCGATCGACTGCTGCCTCTCGGTCGCCGACCGTTACGACGTTCAGATAACGATTCACACCGACACGCTGAACGAGTCGGGTTTCGTCGAAGATACGATTGCCGCCTTCAAGGGCCGCACGATCGCAACCTTTCATACCGAAGGTGCGGGCGGCGGCCATGCGCCGGACATCATCAAGTGCGCGGGTCTGCCGAACGTGCTGCCGTCTTCGACCAATCCGACGATGCCGTACACAGTCAACACGGTCGACGAACATCTCGACATGCTGATGGTGTGCCATCACCTCGACGCCTCGATCGCCGAAGACGTCGCTTTCGCCGAAAGCCGCATTCGCCGCGAGACGATCGCCGCGGAAGACGTGCTGCACGACCTTGGTGTGTTCTCGATGATGTCTTCGGATAGCCAGGCAATGGGGCGCGTCGGCGAAGTCATCATCCGCACGTGGCAGACGGCGCACAAGATGAAAACGCAGCGCGGCACGCTGGCGCAGGATTCGGCACGCAACGACAACTTTCGCGTCAAGCGCTACATCGCCAAGTACACGATCAACCCCGCGATCACGCAGGGCATCTCGCACATCGTTGGCTCGATTGAGGTAGGCAAGCTCGCGGATCTCGTCCTCTGGAAACCGGCGTTCTTCGGCGTCAAGCCGTCGCTGATCATCAAGGGCGGGATGATCGCTGCCGCCGCGATGGGTGACCCAAATGCGTCGATTCCGACACCGCAGCCGGTGCACTACCGCCCGATGTTCGGTGCTTTCGGCGCAGCGATGAACACGACGTGTATCAACTTCGTGTCGCAGGCTGCAATGGCTGCCGGCGTGCCTGAGCAGCTTGGCCTGCGTCGCCGCGTCGAGGCTGTCAAGAACACACGCACCATCAGCAAGGCGGACATGGTGCACAACGACGGCACGCCGGCGATCGAAGTCGACGCACAAACCTACGAAGTGCGCGCCGACGGCGAGCTGCTCACGTGTGAACCCGCCAGCGTTCTGCCGATGGCACAACGGTATTTTCTGTTCTGATGGTCGAGATCAAACACAAGCTGAAGATCGTGCGCGGGACGTACAAGATCGAGATCAAGGGCCAGCTCGAGCTGCCGTACGAGATGCGACAGAAGAGTCGCTTCAAGTCAAAGCTCGCATCCGGCGAGGAAGTGGGCGTGATGCTGCCGCGAGGCGAGATCCTGCGCGGTGGTGACCTGGTGACGACCTCCGATGGCCGTGTGATCGAAGTTATCGCGCAGCCTGAAAGCGTCCTGCACGTCGAATGCGCGACCCCGATAGCGCTTGCGAAGATCGCCTACCACCTCGGCAACCGCCATGTGCCGGTCGAAGTGAGCGACGGTTACCTGCGACTCGGCGACGATCATGTGCTCGAGCGGATGCTCGAAGGCCTGGGCGCAAAGGTCAGCCGTACAACAGCACCCTTCGAGCCCGAAGCGGGCGCATACGGCGGAGCCGGGCACGAGCACGGCGCGGCGAAGATTCACGACCATCACCACGATCATGACGATCCGCATGGTCACGACGATCACGATCATGAACACAAACACTAGCCGCAGTACGAACCTCGTGCGGCTGCTACAGCTCGCGAGCCCGGCGTTGCCGGTAGGCGCGTACAGCTATTCGCAGGGGCTGGAGGCGGCGATCGACGCCGGCATCGTCATCGACGCCGCGAGCGCGGAGCAGTGGATCGGCGACGTGATGGAATTTTCGATGTCGAGGATGGAAGCACCCATCCTCTTTCGCATGATCAAGAGTCCTTCCGAGGCCGAAGCACTGAACGCACTGCTTCTTGCGAGCCGTGAAACCGCAGAGTTGCGCGCCGAGACGGTGCAGATGGGGTATTCGCTTAACCGACTGCTGCCGAGCCTCGGTGTCGAACCTCTCGCGTTCGAAGAGCCGTCATTTCCTGCGGCCTTCGCCGCCGCTGTCAATGCATGGCAGATCGGCCCGCACGAAGCACTGCAGGCGTATCTGTGGTCGTGGCTTGAAAACCAGGTGATGGCGGCCGTCAAAGCAGTGCCGCTTGGCCAGACGGACGGACAACGAATGCTTCTTTCACTGGCGAACCGAATACCTGAAATCGTGAGCAGCGCTGTAGTGCTGCGCGACGACGAGCTCGGCAGCTTCGCGCCCGGCTTTGCGATTCTTTCTTCGAAACACGAAACCCAATACTCGAGACTGTTCAGATCATGACGCTCAGAATCGGAATCGGCGGCCCGGTGGGCTCCGGCAAAACTGCGTTGATGCTCTCGCTATGCCGTTCGCTGCGAGACAAGTACAACATCGCTGCGGTCACCAACGACATCTACACCGAAGAGGATGCGCAGTTTCTCGTGCGCAACGAGGCGCTGGTCCCGGAGCGGATCATCGGCGTCGAAACAGGCGGGTGCCCGCACACCGCGATCCGCGAAGATGCGTCGATCAATCTCGAAGCTGTCGCGCGGCTCGACAAGCGCTTTCCCAACCTCGACCTGATCCTGATCGAGTCGGGTGGCGACAATCTCGCGGCGACGTTTAGCCCCGAACTGTCGGACCTGACGCTCTACGTGATCGACGTGGCGGCGGGCGACAAGATTCCGCGCAAGGGCGGCCCGGGCATCACGAAGAGCGATCTGCTGATCATCAACAAGATCGATCTGGCGCCGATGGTCGGTGCCTCGCTCGAAGTGATGGATCGTGACGCGAAGAAGATGCGCAACGAGCGGCCGTTTGTGTTCTCGAACCTGAAGACCGGCCAAGGCGTGGATACGATCGTCAAATTCATCGAAACCGAAGGGATGCTATGAGCCGCATTGCACTGATACTTTGTGTTCTTTCTTCTTTGTGCTGCACAGCGCTGGCTCATCCTGGGCATGACGCGCCAGAACCGCACGTTCACGCAATTTGGGAAGTCTTGTTGCTGCTGATGCCAATCGTTGCGTGGGCAGTCACTCGCACGGCCAGGCGCAAGTCGTCTCAACGGCGCGAACGTGAGGACGGAGTTATCCCCTCGTAATCGGCGGTGTTCGATCCGGCCAATAGGACCGGGCTGCAACCGCTAATCAAGCGAAACAGCTCAGCCAACCTGGCTAAGTTGGTGGCGACGCGGCCTTCCGCCCGCGCGTCCTGCACGCCACATTCGGCGTATTCGCAAAGGTTCCTATGCAGAAGCTGATGACTGCCACCGCACTGATCTCCTTCGTCGTCATCGCTGGCTGCGCAACCAGCGCCGATGGGATAGTAGAAATCGGGCCCGATACCTACAGGATCGGCGGCCTGGAGCGATATGCGGATTATTCGGGCAGCGCGCTTAAGGCGAAGTTGTATCAAGATGCTTACAAGCACTGCGCCGCCAAGAACAAAATCATGGTTCCGGCTAGCGCCGGTCAGAACTCGGCTTCGGCAACCAATGCTCCTGCTGAAGCGCAATTCCGGTGCGTAGCCCGCAGTGAGGCGACACTCGCCGATTACACCTGGCCCTAGGCTCTAGTCGTTTGCTTGTGCGTCCGCCCTTGGTCTGACCACGAGTTAGATTGCGGCCAAGGCGCGCTGCAGGTCGTGCCGAAGGTCGTCGACGTCTTCGACTCCGACCGATAGCCGCACCAGCGAATCGCCGATGCCGAGCAACGTGCGCTGCGGCGGCGGTATCGTCGCGTGGGTCATGATCGCAGGGTGCTCGATCAGGCTTTCGACACCACCCAAGCTTTCGGCGAGTGCGAAGAGTTCGCAACGCTCGAGAAAGCGACGCGTACCAGGCAAGTCGGTCGCCAGGTCGAGCGAGATCATGCCGCCGTAGCCGTTCATCTGCCGCTGTGCGAGTGCGTGATGTGGATGCGACGGCAAGCCCGGATAGCGGACGGTTTTCACTTTCGGTTGCGCTTGCAGCCACTGCGCGAGCTCGAGCGCGTTCTCGCAGTGGCGCTGCATGCGCAGCGCCAGCGTTTTGATTCCGCGCAGCGTCAGAAAACTATCGAAAGGCCCGGCGATTGCGCCGACAGCATTCTGCAGAAATCCGAGTTGCTCGCGCAGCGCCGCCAGCCGCTGATCGCCGGCGACGATCGCAACGCCGCCGATCACGTCCGAATGCCCATTTAGATACTTCGTCGTCGAATGAACGACCACATCGAAGCCGACCTCGAGTGGACGCTGGACCCACGGACTCGCAAACGTGTTGTCGGCGACCGCCACGATATTGCGCGAGTTGCAAAGTCTTGCGATGGCCTCGAGGTCGGCCAGTTTCAGCAGTGGATTACTCGGCGTCTCGACCCACACCATTCGCGTTTCCGGCTTCAGTGCCGCACGCAAATCGTCGAGGTTCGACATATCGACGAACGTGAACGCATGTCCCGCGCTGCGCTTGCGCACGCGCTCGAACAGGCGAAACGTGCCGCCGTAGAGATCGTCGCCGGCAACGACATGTGCACCAGCGTCGAGACATTCGAGCACGGTTGCGATCGCCGCCATGCCCGACGCGAATGCATACGCTTGCGCGCCGCTTTCCAGATCCGCCACGCAGCGTTCGAGCGCCCAGCGCGTCGGATTGTGCGAGCGGCCGTAGTCGAGTCCCTTGTGCACGCCCGGACTCTGTTGCACGAAGGTCGACGTCGCGTAAATGGGCGGCATGATCGCGCCAGTCGACGGATCGGGCGATTGACCGGCGTGAATTACACGCGTCGCGAAGTCGGATGTGGCGCTCAGCTTGTCGGGTGTGTCGCGTTTCATGTCAGTTTCTTGCGCAAGTGATTCAGCAGGTCGAAGCGTGTGACCAATCCATAGAACTGCTTGTCATCGGCAATGATGGCGACCAGGCCACGATCCAGGATCGCCTGCAGGGCTTCGAGGCTCGCATCGGGTCGAAGGGTATCAAGCTTGGTCGCCATCGCTTCGCCGACGGGCGCATGAAATCGCGCCGGATCATCGTGCACCGTCAGCAGCACATCGGACTCGTCGATCACGCCGACCAGCTTCTGTTGATCGAGCACTGGCAGCTGCGAAACATCTGCCAGACGCATCCGTTGAAACGCGGTGAGCAACGTGTCGTCGGGTCCTACAGCGACGACCGCTCCTTCGTCAAAGCGGCGCGCGATCAGATCGCGTAGATCGCCGAGCAGCGGTCGCTTCAGCAGACCTTGATCAATCATCCATTGATCGTTGTAGACCTTCGACAGATAACGCGTGCCGGTATCGCACACGAAGCTGACGACTCGCTTCGGCGTCGTCTGCTCGCGGCAATAGCGCAGCGCCGCGGCGAGCAGCGTGCCCGTCGATGAGCCGCCCGAGATTCCCTCGGCGCGCAGCAATGCACGCGCAGTGGCGAAGCTTTCTTCGTCCGGAATCGAGTAAGCGTGTTTAACTGCGCTCAGGTCGGCAATCGGTGGAATGAAATCCTCGCCGATGCCTTCGACCGCCCATGATCCAGCGGTGCCGATCTTTCCGGTCTTCACATAGTCGGCGAGGATCGAACCGGTAGGATCGGCCAGCACGAATTCCACTGCGGGCGCGGTCTTGCGGAAGTAGCGCGTCAAGCCGGTGATCGTGCCGGCGGAACCGACGCCGACGACGATCGCGTCGAGCTGTTCGCCGCATTGCTGCCAGATCTCCGGTCCAGTCGTCTGCTCGTGCGCGTCGGCGTTGTCCGGGTTGCCGAACTGGTTCGCGAAAAAAGCGCCGGGAATTTCGGCCGCCAGGCGCGCCGCGGCATCCTGGTAGTACTCGGGATGGCCCTTGCCGACATCCGATCGCGTCAGATTCACTTCGGCGCCGAGCGCTTTTAAGTGCAGCACCTTCTCGCTCGACATCTTGTCGGGTACGACCAGCACGACTCGATAGCCCTTTGCGCGCGCGACGAGTGCAAGGCCAAGGCCGGTATTGCCGGCGGTGGCCTCGACCACGGTGCCGCCAGGCTTTAGCTCGCCGCGCCGCTCTGCGCCTTCGATCATCGAGCGGCCGATCCGATCCTTGATCGAGCCGCCGGGATTTTGCGATTCCAACTTCAGGAACAACGTGCAAGGACCGGTATCGAGCCGCGTGACCTGAATCAGCGGCGTGTTGCCGATCAGATCGAGCACCGCGGGCCTGAAATCGGCGGGCGTTGAATCATTGCGTGTCATCTAGCAATTGTGCTCTCGCGAAACCGAGTCGCGCCCCAGCGGCTCCCGACGGAGTACCGGAGTAGTCAAGCGCGAAGTCGTATTTGCACCTGCTGTCGAACCTTCGCGCCACGAATGGTTTCTGTCCGGAACCGAATCGAGCGCTGCTACCACGACGATCCGTATGTCGGTTGGCGAGGCTGTGCCGTCTTCGCCCCACACATTTCGAAGTGCGCAACCTGCCGCACCGTGGCGGTGCCTTGCGTTAGCGCTCCGCATACCTCTGCACACTCGTCAAGGCCGTGCATCGCGTCGCGCTTGGCCCATTTGGCTTAGCCGTTTCCGGTCAGCAGCGTCGACCCTGAAAGCTGTCGGCTGATGACATTATCGGCACGTCGTTAGTCTCTCTTTCAGTCAGGGTGTTTAGCTTCATCGCTCTGACCCGTGCCAACCTTCAGACATCTTCCCGGAACGTGAAAAAGCGCATCGGTTATCGGATATTTCTTGTTGTTGGCGACGAGGTGTCGCCACTGAGCAAGACCACGTTCGACGAGTTTTTCTTCAGACGCCAGGCGGTATTGCGAGAGTTCGCCGGTAAAACCATCGATATCGCTACCGTCGTCTGCAGGATGGAAAACACAAAGCCCAGGGAGATTGTTCGGATCTACTGCCAGCGCTTTAGGGTTAAGGGCGACGGTTCGATCGACGAGGGGCACAGTCCTAAATCCGGCCGTCCGGCGACACTGCCTGGGCAGAGAACTCTCCGCGGGAAGAACGGCGAGCATCCGGGCGGCGCGGCCAATACCGATGCCGATCTACATCGACAACGCCTGGTCCAAACTCTGACGATGATTTCGGGTGCCGCTCAGAAGAAGATCCTCGATGTGTTGCGGCGATAGGGTGATTTCGTGCGCCAGCACGGCCGTGAGTCGCAACGGGGTTAACGCGGCCTAGAAAAGAAGTACTTGGGTGAGTTCGAGGTAGCCGGTCTAACATGTAAGACTGTGCTTCGTGCGCCGACAATGCTGGGTCCAAGCAATTTGGAAATCCGCTGATGGCCGCCGCCTCGACAACATCTTCCGCGCCGCCGGGCTACCTGTACTACCGTCATACGTTGCCGGTGCGGATCATGCATTGGACCAACTTCATCGCGTTAACCGTGCTGTTCATGAGCGGGCTGCAAATTTTCAATGCGCACGCTGCCCTGTACTGGGGAGATTCGTCTTACTCGGGGCGCCCGCCGCTGCTGCAGATCGGCACACGTGAGACCGCCAACGGCGAGCTGATCGGAGTAACAACGGTGTTTGGGCGTGAGTTCAACACGACCGGCGTATTGGGTCTTTCGACCTATCCGAACGGCCAGCCCAATCAACACGCGTTTCCATCGTGGGCAACGATTCCCAGCTTCTATTCGCTCGCGCTGGCGCGCGACTGGCACTTTTTCTTCGCATGGATTTTCGTGATCAACGGCGTCGCCTACGTGCTCTATTCATTGTTCAGCCGTCATTTGATGCGCGATCTGGCGCCGACCGGCGCTGAGCTGCGCGGCATCGGCACATCGATTACCGACCATCTGAAATTCAAGCACCCCACCGGCGAAGCTGCGAAGCGCTACAACGTGCTGCAAAAGCTCGCGTACCTGAGCGTGATCTTCGTGTTGCTGCCGCTCGTCATCCTGGCCGGGTGGGCGATGTCGCCGTGGCTCAATTCGATCATTCCGGGTTGGGTCGATCTCTTTGGCGGCCGCCAATCGGCGCGCACGATTCACTTCATCGTCGCGTGGCTGCTGTTCTTGTTTCTCGCGGTGCACGTGTTCGAAGTGCTGATCAGCGGATTCTGGAATCACATGCGGTCGATGGTGACCGGCCGCTATCGAATCGAGACAGGAGGACGGACATGACGCCTAGCGATAAATCAAAGCGCCGGTTCTTGCTCGGAGCAGGCGGCCTCGGCGCGTTGCTTATGACCGGCTGTGATCGATTGGCGTCGACCGAATGGTTTCCGAAAGTGCTGCGCACCGGCGAAACTTTAAGTCGCGGCGTGCACCATCTGCTCGGCTCGCGCCCGTCGATGGCGCAGGAATTTACCGAGGCCGACTTGTCGCCGTTTTTTCGCAGTAACGGCACGTCGATGCCCGAGAGCGAGGAATATCAGGCGCTCGCGAAGAACGGTTTTGCCGATTGGGAGCTCGAGGTCGGCGGGCTGGTTGAGCGGCCGACGAAGATCTCTCTGGCCGAGCTGCGCGCGATGCCGCGCCGCACGCAGATCACGCGCCACGATTGCGTCGAAGGCTGGAGCGCGATCGGCAAGTGGACGGGAGTGCAGCTATCGAATGTGCTGGCGCTGGTGCGCCCGCAAGCGAATGCGCGCTATGTCGTGTTCTACTGCGCCGATGCGATGTCGGGAGGACTGACGCCCGAGTACTACTACGAGAGCATCGACATGGACGATGCGCTGCATCCGCAGACGTTGCTGGCGTATGGGCTTAACGGCAAGGACTTGCCGATTGCCAACGGCGCACCGATTCGATTGCGTGTCGAGCGACAACTTGGCTACAAGCACGCCAAGTACATCATGCGCATCGAGCTGGTTGAAAGCTTCGCACACATTGCCGGTGGCAAAGGCGGATATTGGGAAGACAACGGCTACCAGTGGTACGCCGGCATCTGAAGTGGTGCGTGCTGTGTTCGATCGCAGCATCGGCCGCGATCGCCCAGCAGCCAGCACTCGATGATGCCAAGCGAACGGCGCAGCCGGACTGCGGCTCAGTGGTCATCATCAAATGTGATCGGCCCGCGCCCATGCGGAAAGTACGAGCGCTGCAGAGCAAGCGCGGCAGCAGTCGCGTCGCATCGAGTTGCGTCGGCAAGATCCGCCGATTCAGGCTCTCGATGGAGTCGTCATTGAAGCCGACGCGGTTCGACGGCGGAGTATCGAAGAAACAATGGGAAGTGCATTTCCAATCGTGCGTCCGCGCGATGGCAGCTACACGTTCGAAACCGGCGAAGGCTCGAAGTGCACGTGCATGAACGTATGCCCGCCGTGGCCGCTGCCGTGTTGTCAATGCTCCGCGGAGATGAGCCGTTACCGCTCGACGCCCGGCTCGTCGCCGCTTTGATACGGCTACTCCCGCACGCGGCCAGTGATCGGCGGCTCGACTCGTTCGCCTTCCAGAAACGCCTTGTACGCGAAGCCTGCAATCGCGGCGCCGACGATCGGGGCGATCCAGAACAGCCAGAGCTGCTGCAACGCCCAACCGCCGACGAAGATGGCGGGGCCAGTACTTCGCGCCGGATTGACCGAAGTGTTGGTCACCGGAATGCTGATCAAGTGGATCAACGTCAGCGCGAGGCCGATCGCCAGGCCGGCGAAGCCCACTGGCGCGCGCTTATGCGTGGCGCCCAGAATCACGATGAGGAACATAAACGTCATCACGATCTCGGTGACTAACCCGGACAGCATCGAGTACTTTCCGGGAGAGTGATCACCGTAACCGTTCGAGGCTAATCCACCGGCAAGGCTGAAATCGGCCTTACCGCTCGCGATCAGGTAAAGAACGCCTGCGCCAACGATGCCGCCCGCGACTTGCGCGATGACATAGGGCAAGAGCTGCTCCGCCGGGAAGCGCCCGCCGGCCCATAGCCCAACCGAAACTGCAGGATTGAAGTGTCCGCCTGAAATAGGGCCGAGCGCGTACGCGCCGGTGAGCACAGTGAGCCCGAACGCGAGCGAAACGCCCAGCAGTCCGATGCCTACCTCCGGGAAAGCGGCAGCCAGTACAGCGCTGCCGCATCCGCCCAGGACGAGCCAGAAAGTGCCGATGAACTCCGCCAGCAGCTTCGCGAACATGACAGACTCCTTTCCCGGTCGGAACCGCCATGATTATGCATGCCAAAAAAAAGCGCCGCGGGTGCGGCGCTTGCGCTTGTAATCGAGTGAGGCATTGACAGCGCTGACTGAGATCAGCCGCTGTCGGGATGGAAATTAGAGCCTCAAACTTAAGGCGAACTTAAGACCGGCGGGACGGCCGGGAAAACCACGGTTACTTTGAGTCCTGAACCATTGCGCCCGCCGTCCAGGCAGATGCTGCCACCGTGCATCTCGGTAATCTGCCGCACGATCGCGAGGCCGAGTCCAGTGCCGCCGGTAGCAGCGCCACGGCCGCGATAGAAACGGTCGAACACACGCTCGCGCTCGGCGGGGGGAATGCCCGGCCCATTGTCGTGCACGATCAATTTCACGCTCGCGTTGCTCGTTTGCACGTCGACGTCGACGCGGCCGTCGGGAACCGCATAGCGAATCGAGTTATCGATCAGGTTGGTCAGCAAGATGCGCAGTGCATCTTCCTGCCCGATCACCAGTGCCTGCGTCTGCGCATCGACACGCAACGAAATCGATTTTTGTGCAGCGAGGGGTCGAAGCTCTTCCGCCGTTGCGTGTGCGAGCCCGGCAAGGTCGGTTGGCTCGGCAGGCTTGGCCGCCGCCTCCGGATCAAGCCGCGCCATCGTCAACAGTTGCTGCACCAGGCGCGTCGCGCGTTTGACCCCTTGCTCCATTCGCTCCAATGCAATCGCGCGCTCGTCGGCTGATTGTGCGCGCGCGGCGAGTTGGATTTGTAAGGTCAGTGCCGTCAGCGGTGTCCGCAGTTCGTGCGCGGCATCGGCGGCGAAGCGGCGCTGGGTGCCGAGCGACGCGTCGAGCCGCTGCAATAACCCGTTCAGCGATTCGACCAGCGGCCGCAGCTCGATCGGCAGCTCTTGCACGGCGACGGGCTGCAGCGAAGCCGGATCGCGTCGCGTCAGCGTTTGCGCCACGTCAGCAAGCGGTGCAAGTCCGCGCCCCACGATCCACCAGCCGAGCAGACCAAGGAATGGCAGGATCACGACGACCGGCAACAGCAATCTGGCGGCAGTGCGCGCTGCGAGTTCGGTGCGTAGCGCAGTTGGCTGCGCTACCTGGATCGTTTGCGCGGCCGATGGCGTCGCGTAGACGCGCCACGAGCGCCCTTCGTGCTCGATCGTTGCAAAGCCTTCAGCCTTCAGGCGCGGCAACGGATCGATGGCGCGTGAGCTGTAAGGCCGCTCGAATGCTGGATCCCAGATTTGCACCAGTGCGCGCAGCTCCGGATCGTCACTCGCTCTCTGCAAACGTGCCAGATCGAGTTGCGCGTGATCGCGCAGCGAGAGCGCAATCTGTCGCAGTTCCTCGTCCAGCAGGGCATCGACTTCACCGCGCGCCGATGCATAGGTAGCGATTGCCGCGATCAATCCGGCGCCGAGCAATGCGCCGAGCAGAGCAACAAGCAGACGGCGGCGGATTGAGAAGGTGGACGCCATCTCGGCATCAGTCGAGCGTGTAGCCGAGCCCACGCACGTTGCGGATCACCGATTCGCCGAGCTTGCGGCGCAGATTATGGACATGTACTTCGATCGCATTGCTGCCGACCGCCTCATTCCAGCCGTAGATTTTCTCTTCCAGCTGCGGGCGCGAAACGACGCTACCCGCGCGCTCGGCGAGCGCCAACAACAGCGCAAATTCACGCGCGGATACTTCGATCGCGCGTCCGTGCAGGCGCACCTCGTGCGTCGCCGGATTCAAGGTCAGCGCGCCGCGCTCGATCAGCGGTTCGGCGCGCCCCGCGGCTCGCCTGAGCAACGCACGCACACGCGCCAATAATTCGTCGAGATCGAATGGCTTGACCAGATAGTCGTCGGCGCCGGCGTCCAGCCCGGCGACACGGTCCGCCACCGTATCGCGCGCGGTAATGATCAGCACCGGAACGTCGAGCTTGCGTGCGCGTACGGTTTTGAGCAGGCTGAGACCATCGCGCGCGGGCAGCCCGAGATCGAGCAGGACCAGTGCATACGAATGTGTACCGATCGATAGTTCGGCGGCCCGCCCATCGTGGACCCAATCGACAGCGTAGCCGTCGGCCGACAGACCGGCGACCACCGCATCGCCGATCATTGCGTCGTCTTCGACCAATAAAACCCGCATCGCCGCTGCCACAAGAGACAACGGCGAAGAATACTGAACGGCGGCACCGTGCCGAGGCACGGTGCCGCCGCGCTATCTGCTATGAAAAATGCCGCTGCTGCTCGATGATTCGAATGCGCTGCTCGAGGTCGGTCACATTGCTTGCCTGCGACAGGTATTCGTTGATTTCACCGATGCGGTCCGAGTCATGACGGCTTGCATACCAGCTCGAAAGCTTCGGGAACATGCGCCGCAGCGCCTGTGCGCGCCGAGCCGCCAACTCCGGGTTAAGTGCCAGTGTCCAATTGCTCATATTTGACTCCGATCAGATCAGCAAGGCGCATAATTGCTGCCTTGCACAAGGACATAATCGGGTCAAAAAGGAGGGAAATAAAATCGTAATTTCAGATGCTTACGATCAGAAACCACGATTAGGCTTGAGTTCTTGTTGCGGCGGCGCACCATCGCCGCCATATAAGCTTAGTCAATAGGAGCACTTATGGAGCTGTACCAGCTGCGGACCTTTGCGGCGATTGCAGAAGAAGGCCATTTGACGCGAGCGGCCGAGCGCCTTCATCTAAGCCAGCCCGCGGTCAGCGGCCATGTGAAGGCACTTGAAGCCGAGCTCGGCGTGCGGCTATTCGAGCGCGCTCCGACCGGAATGGAGCTAACCGAGGCCGGGCGCGAATTGCTCGAGGGCACGCTTCGAGTGTTGGCGGCAGCCGATGAAGTAAAGCAGACGGCACAAGACATGCAAGGCGACATCGCCGGAATCGTGCGCGTGGGCACGGTGGCAGACCCGGAGTCGAATCGTCTCGGCGACTTGATGACGCGCACACTCGAGACACATCCGCGCTTGAAGCTCGAGTTGCATCACACGATGTCGGGTGCCGCACTCGCCGATGTGCACGACGGCGAGCTCGATGCGAGTTTTTTCTTTGGCGATGCGCCGGCGTCCGAGTTTTTCGCGATTCAACTGCGGCGGCTGATCTATCGCGTGGCAGCGCCGCGTGAGTGGGCCGATCGTGTGGACGGCGCGCAATGGGACGAGATCGCGCAGCTGCCGTGGATAAGCACACCAGAGCTCAGCACGCACACGCGCCTTGTCAGCGATTTGTTTGCGCAGCAATCGCTGCCACCGCCGAGCGCATCGGTGCAGGCCGACGATGAAAAGGTGCTCACGAACCTGGTGATCTCAGGCGTGGGGCTTGCACTGGTACGCGACGACATCGCACGCAAGCTCGAGCGTGCGGGCGATCTGGTGGTCTGGACCCGGGCTGCCGTCGACACAGCCCTGTGGTTTGTCTGCCTCGACAAACGCGCCGACGAACCGATCATCGCCGCGTTGCTCGACGTAGTGCGCAAGACGTGGAATCTGGACGCGGCCGCTGAAGAGACGATCGCGTCCGTCAGCGCGTAGCGGCCGCATATCTCCGGCATCCGCAACGCCGCGAGCGCTCCGATCGACGACTGCATCTCGTTGTCGAATTTTCGACATTTCAGCGTTGCTTTCGAACCTGTGGGCAATCCGTGGGTGCTGCCGCCTGAAGCTTCGTTCCGTCGGACACACGTCCGATGCTGATCCAGAACTGAAGCTTTATCACTCAACTTTCATCAGGAGATAGTCATGGAACGCAATACAAGCAAGTCCGTTTATTCGATCGTTGCCGCCGCGTTGATTGCACTCTTCGCAGCGGGTTGCGCGAGCGTGCCGTCCTTCGAACCGGCCGCCGACAACATTGAGGTCCGAGTCGGCGAAGGTTAGGCCGTAACTCTCTTCGGTGCGGCGCGAACTTTGCGCCGCACCTTTTCGACGCTCCCCGCAATTCCCCTTCCCCGCTTCTCCCGTTTGCACTAACTGGCCGCTGCCACGGTGCGCACGCGCGCGCCAGTAGCGCCTGAGCCATTGGCGCGTTAATCCCTCCACACGAAACGCATGGGCGTCGAGCGACCGCGTCGCCTTCACGACGGCAAGTTGCGAGACTGATTTCTGAAACCGTGGGCAATCCGTGGGTGCCCGCGCCCGAAGCTCCTTTCCGTGCCGGCAATAACGCCGGAGTTAACTGGAGCCAACGATGAAATCACTTTCCCTTTCTCTTACTTTTGCTGGAATAGCCCTAGCCGCCGCCGTGTCCACTTCGACCGCAGGTCCGATCGAACACGACGTCAGCCTAGAAGAAGCTGCACCAACCGCTACAGAGCTTACTGATCTCGAAAAAGTGTTCTGGACTTGTGACTATGTCGGCACGAAGCAAGGTGTCGACATGAACACGGCCGCGACATGCGGCGCAGCCACCGATGAACTCAAGCGGATCAAGTTCGGCGGCGATTTCGAAAAACTAGTCGCGTGGTGGCAGCTGAACAAAGCGGCGGAGCACAAAGCGGTTGAGCGCGACAGTGCAGCGAACGCGAGCAGCGAGGATCTCAGCGAAGTCGAGTTTCCTGACTCGATTTAGATCGATGCTGATCAAGCACGGCTGGGTCGGCCGCTAAAGGACAACCCAGCCGATATCTTCGAAATTCGTGTAAAAGAGTTCGCGTGAAATCGCGAACACGCCGTTCTGGTTCAGCGGCACCGGAGGCAGGTTATCGGGTTCCCAAGGACCGTCGTGATACCCCGGTCGATCGGGATCGGTTGGGGTTCCGTGGGGATTACGAATCACAACATGCGTGATTCTGTTGCTGGAGAACATCACCCCCAAAACCGCATAGGCGTGTCTTGGCCATATGCCGGTCGCCTTCCAGACGTCGGGGTCGGTTTCTTCCATCTCTTCTTCCAGCTTAGTCCAAGCCATCACGGGCTTTGTCGTAACGCGGGACGTTGAACCGAAACTGAGCGCGTCATCTTCCGCAAGCCGACCCTGTTGCGAAAAAATTCTGCGGCCGGCATCCGAATCAAGTAGCTCGCCCTTGACAGCTCCACCTACCAATGCCTGACACGCGGCGGGCGGCGTACTCCCCTGATTCTTCGCATCAATCGACACATAGTTCGCGCGGCTCGGCTCGCCTTGCAGCACATTAGCTCCACCGATCTTCGCTACATAAGCTTTCTCGACCAGCGACGGCCAGTCTTCTACCGGTGAGCTCGAACGCGCGTAGCGAGCGGTGTTTCCGTTCATCATCATGCGTCCCGTCACTTCGATCTCGCCGTTGACCGGCCCGGTGTGATCATGAAATTGCCATGCGAACAAACGCGTGCCCGCCGGATCAAAGCGAGACGCATCAAGCCGCTCGGTTAAAAGCCTTGATTTCGTCCACGCGAGCGCGATCATTGCCGATATCAGGTAGCAATCTCCGACATCGCCTTGAACCGGGTCCTTGAAGGAAACGTTGTTGACGACCAAGTCGTCCGCCTCGGCAAATGTTTCGCGCGAAACGGGTTCGAGGATCGGTACAACACTCGGCAGTGCTCGCACGATCTCCTCGGTGGAGTAGCCTTCCCTGGCCCAGATTTTCTTGGTCCGATCGAGTGCCTGCGACAGGCTGACGGGGCTATCGAATGAATCAGCGATTTCCCGAAAGACCTTTAACGCGCCTGTAATCGTCTTGCGCTTTCTGCCCGAAACAAACGCGTCAAGCAGGAAGGCATCAGCGGTCTTGCCGCCGCTTCGGATTATCGATGTGATATCGGGGACGTTAGCGAGCTGTTGAGCGATCGTATAAGGGTTCGGCAGCCACTTCATATTACGTCGTTATTATGACGCTAGTCGTCGATGTCTGTAGGCGGGACCGGGTTTGTCTTTGAGTTCTTGAATCGCTGACCCCAAGGCATCTCTCGCTGCGTCGACCTGCGGGAAATCCTGCGAACTGAGGCGTGCCTGATCGATTGCCTTCGCTGCTCCCTCCAATTTCTTCCGCAGCGGATCGTTTTTCCGCATGGTCGCACTCTTCTTTGCAGCTATCTTTCTGGTTTTCTTGGCTGTGGTCTTCTTGGCCGCACGCTTCTTCGTTGCCATTGCATACTCCTTATCGAATTATTGTTAGACGATTACTGCGCCAAGTCTGGTTGGGCGGCATAGGCGCGGTCCCGAATATGGTCCGTTTCAGTTGACGGCGCAATGCCCAGCAGCAACGAAAGCATTTGACGCAGGCGCCGGTACACTTGCACGGCTTCGCTGTGCCGTCCGCGCCGTATTAAGGCGCGCATTAACGAACGCGCGAGATCCTCGGACGCCGGGTCCGCAGCAAGCGCTCGTTCGAGCGCCGGAATTAGCGATTCGTCGACGCTCCCGTCAAGTATTAGATCGGCAGTCAGCAACGCCTGTCGTACGCCTGTCGCAATCGCTTCGCGTCCGGCGAGTAACCACGGTGGCCCTTCTTCGTCCTGCAGATACGGTCCTTCATAAAGTTGCAACACGGCCGTAACGGTAGCGGCAGCCTCAGACATAACGACTTTGTTACCGGCAAACTTTTCGTCGCGGCGTTTGCTCGCTTCTGACAGTGCGTACCTTAACGGCTGAATATCGTCCATACCAGTTCTGGAGACAATTGCAATCGACCTTCGTTGGCAACGATCGTGTCGTCGTCGCCCAGCAACCGCCGCAACCGCGACACGGTCATGTCCAGCGACTTGCGCGCATTTTCAGCCGCTGCTTCCGGCCATAATCGTTCAGCGATCCATGTCTTGTCGGCAGCAGCTCGCCCCAGTGCCTGACAGGTCACCAATAACTTCAGAAGTTCAAGCGGCTTGTCCTGCGCTTTGTGCGTTGGACGGTAACGCTTGCCTCCGAACATCCAAGCGAAATCCGCCAAGCGTGCGCACGCGCACTGCCCACGGCCAATGCGGCCCGGCAAAGGGCAGGGGGGTTAGTCGCTTGAGCTTTATGACGCGCCGGATGAACTCGGTTTCAATGTCATTCGAGAGTGCAGCGTTGCAGATTCGAGCTAGCGGACAGCGCGCGCGATCCAGTAGGTTGAGAAATCCGACTTGCACCGCGTTTCGCAGCCCTCGCGCAGCAGCTCGAGTTCGTTCTCTCCTTGTGCAAGAAAGCGCAGACAACATTCAACAGCAAACCGTATTTCGTACGGCTCCACTTCCATACGACTGACGATGTAGCGGCATCGGACAGAGCGCTCATTAGCAGCCAACGCATATACGAGCTCCATCTCGAACGCCCGCAAGTTGGCTCCGCTGAATCCGGCCGTTAAGCGCGACTCGCATCGCTTCGTCCGCCCATCGAAGGCCCTCGGATGAGTCGCCCCTGCAGTAGCAGCAACCTTGTCATCAATTTTGCATATTCGAGCACGTTGCGCCGGCGGGGCCTTGACGGTCAGTTGCTCGAGGCTGCTGACAGTTCAGCCGAGGCGCGGCAATAGGTCCTGCGCCTTCATCCAATGGTCTGCGGAGGCAAACCCGAGTTCGAACAAAAGACGCGAAGCATTGAATTGCTTTAGCTAGCGTTCGAGCCTCATCTAAGTACGTGGCAGCCTTATCTGCGTCACCACCTTTGCCGCATGAAAGTATGCAGCGATGATTAACCATCGCCCTCGGTGTAGCACTCCGCCGTTGGCGTTATCAATCAGCGATCGTGTCGCAACGATCACGTTCTGTCCTTGCTCAGTTTTCGCAAAGACTTTGCAATGGTCGATGAACAACGTGGCGCCCTGAACTCGTTGATCGTCCGAGAGCCAGGCAGAAGACACGTCGAGAAGAAGTCGCAGTCGTGCGGTCAGCGCTTCAGGGTTGATCTCTGAAGGGTAGCGAGCGCGGACGAAGGCTGCGCACATTATTCCCATTAGAAAGGTCGTTTCGAAGCGGTCACCCGCTGCGACTTCGGTGTCACCGCCCGCGCGACGGTGGTGTTCCACCCACATATCCAGTTGGCGCAAATCTCCACACTCAAGTTGGAACGCCGCCAAATTGCTAGCGGCGGCGAGCCGCATGCCATACACATCGCTACTGGCTTCAAATGCAAAATAAGCGCGAGTGAACCAGACGCGCGCTTGTTCTTCATCAACACGCAACAGCGCCTGACCGGTCCAAAAGCACAGCCACGCATCTTTCTGCACTTCACTCTCGGGCAGCTTCTCGATCGAACTCATCAAGAGATCAACGTGCCCTTGCGCTGCGTAACGCTCGGCCAATCGTCGCAATACATCGATGGCGCGTGTCGTCGATCCGATGTTCACTAACAAGGCGAACGCGGCTTCGTCCTGATCGTTCTTAATGAGTACGGTCGCTGTTTGCTCGGCCAACGCTTGCGCATTTGCAGTGCCGAGACGATCGCGAACCAGTGTCTGCATGCCCTGTCGCACCAGGCCGTGTGCTTCGAACACTTCGGCTACATCGATGCCGACGTGCCGCAGTAAGCCCGTTTCGACCAGTGCATCGAGTTGCTGCGCGGGTTCGTCGCCGGCTAACGCAACGGCGATTGGCCGCGTCAGTTGCGTCACATACGCCGTTTGCAGCAGCAGTTCGCGACGCGCGGACGGCATTCGCTCGACGAGCTTGGACAGCAGATGCAAATGAATTCGCCCGACCGTTTCCACGCTCAGTGCCCTGTGCGGATCGGTTCCGCGCAACAACTCGCATGCAAGCACGAGCGCTCCGGCATGGCCACCAGTGATGGCAGCGATCGTCTCGGACTGATGGCCCTGGAGTCGTAAGCCGGCGGTCATGGCCCCGCACTCCTCGGCCGTAAAGCTCAAATCCACATCGTTTAGCAGGGCCAAGCGTCGACCCGAGATCACGTCGAAAAACTCGACTGGAGGGACGTCCTCCGATACAAAAAGCAACTCGATCCGCGCACCCGCTACATCGACCAGCGCAGTGAGTGCCGACAGCATTGAGCCGGCGATCAGCCGGTGCATGTCATCAAGAACGATCAGGATCGATTGATCGATTTGGGCGGCAAGCGCGCTGAAATAACGCTGTGCGAATTCTTGCTGTCGGCCGTGATCGTCCGCCGAGAATTTCGGCAAGGTCTGAGCGAGTTGTAAGAGGGCGCCGATTGCTTCGGCAAAGTGCTCGTAGAAAAACGCCGGATCGTTGTCGCGATCATCGAACCGGTACCACGCCAGAAGTCCGGCACGGAGCCGCGCGTAGCTTGCCGCCAACGTCGACTTACCGGTGCCGGACGGTGCTTGCAGCCACTTGGCGGCAGTCGGCAGTTGTGCGAGCGCATCGATTAGCCGCGGGCGCTCGATCACTCCGGCCAGCGACGGCGGGCTGGTCTTGATCGTGGCTGGATGAGGTAAGTCGCGCATCGTTCTCAGGCTAACGGCTTGCACGCTACGGCGTGGTGTGACCGCGCGTCAAGTCGCGAGTCGCACGAATCTAGGGCGTTGGTAACTCCGCCGCCACAGTGTTGACGCGGCCGTTGCCTGTCGAATGTTCGACATCTTCGTCGCCGACTTTCAGAACCCGTGGGCAATCCGTGGGTGGCTTCGCCTGAAGCTTCGTTCCGTCAGCGGGCAATCCCGCTCTGCGGACGCGATCACAGACAGGAGTTACCCATGACATCGCGGCGGGTCAATCGTCGTCCTCGTCGGTTAGGAGCCAACCATGCCTCGTGATCTTCACCCCGAATCGCTCGACGCTCTGATGGTGTGGCGCTTCGGACTGCATGTGCCTTGCGTTCATCCGCAGGCCTTCGTTCATCCGACCGCTACGTTGATCGGCGATGTGCAGATCGGGGCCGGCTGCTACATCGGTGCCGGCGCTGTGCTGCGCGGTGATCAAGGCGAGATTCGAATCGAGCGCTACGCCAACATTCAGGACAACTGCGTGATCCACGGCAAGCCGGGTCAGGCCACGTTGGTGGCCGAACGCGGACACATCGGTCACGGCGCGGTGTTGCACGGATGCACGATCGGCACCAACGCGCTGGTCGGCATCAACAGTGTCGTGCTTGACCGCGCGATCGTGCATAGCGATGCCTGGGTCGGCGCGATGTCGCTGGTGGCCGAGGAATTTGAAGTGCCAGCGGGCTGGCTTGCCTGCGGTGTGCCGGCGCGGTTGCTGAAGGCGCTGGCGCCGGAGCAGATTGCCCGAAAGCGCAGCTCGACTGCTCGCTATGTGCTGCTTGGCTTGCGTTGCGCAGATGAGCTGCGGCGCGTCGCTGCACGCCGGCCGTGCGCTTGAATCGCGGCCGTTGTCGAATTTCCGACAGTTACGCGCCAATAACAAACCTGTGGGGAATCCGTGGGCGGCTTCGCTCGAAGCTGAAATCGTCGGACGTCGCAATCGTGCGGCGTCGACGCTAAGCTCATGGAGGCTGTCATGAAATACGAGTTCAGTAGAACAGGCGCCGCTGGTGCGGCTTGCATTCGCCGTCGCAGCGCTGTCCGCCACGTTGTCCACTGGCGGTTTTATCGACTTCCTGGCAACTGGTTATGCAATCGCCGGTGACGGCAAGCCACGCCCAGTGCTAACCGCGGAACGGAAGAGTTAGCGGGTCACGGCGCGGCACTGCCAGCAGTGCCGCGCCTGATCACTCTGCTAAGAGCGGAGTCGCTACTGACTCTGCGCGAACACGTCCGGCGACCAGCCGCCGCCGATTGCTTTGTACAGATCAACCAATGCGGTTTGCCGGTTGCGCAGCGCGATGACACGCGCTTGCTCGGCCTCGAGCAGATCTACGCTGCGTGTCGAGCACATCGAGGTAGCTTGTGTAACCGCTCTTGTTACGCAAGTTCAGCGAGGTTATAGGCCTCGAGCAGCCGCGCGCGACGCTCTTCCTGCGCGAAAAAGCTGGCGCGTGCACTGTTGTGTGCAACCAGAGCATCGTGCGTATCACGAAATGCCGACTGCACCGTTCTCACATAATCAATCTCAGCCTGCGCACGACGCGCTGTAGCCGCGTCAACCTGCGCGCCGATGCGGCCACCGTCAATGATCGGCTGCAGAAGGCTGGCCGCGATCGACCATACCACTGCCGGGCCCGAGAACAGATCCGATAGGTCCGAGCTCTCGCTGCCGAAGCGTCCAGTCAACAACAACGACGGAAAGTACTGCGCGCGCGCTTCGTTGATTCGCGCGTTGGCTGCCACGAGATTCGCTTCGGCCTGACTGACGTCGGGCCGGCGCGCGAGCAGGTCCGACGGCAAACCGGCCGGCACTTCAGGGCCGATCGGCATGGTCATCAGGTCGATGCCGCGCGCGATCTTCGGCGTAAACACGCCGCGCGCGCTGCGTCCGACCAGCACAGCAAGCGCCGCTTCGGTCTGCGCGATCGCGCGCTCGAGCGGCGGTATCGATGCCGCGACAGTGGCGCGCTCGGCGTCTGCCAGTCGGAGCTCGTACTCGCTGATCAATCCAGCGTCGTAGCGCTGCTTCTGTAGATTGACGCTGTCCACGCGCGTCTTCAGTGTGTCGCGCGCTACTTGAAGCTCCGCGTCAAAGCCGAGCAAAGTGAAGTACGTCGATGCCACTTGCGCCGCCAGAACCGTGCGCACGGTCTCTGCGTCGTAGCGCGTCGCAAGCAGGGTCGCCTCCGCCGCGGTGCGCACGGATGCCAACCGTCCCCACAAGTCCACCTCGTAAGCCGCTAGCAGGCCGACGCCGAAGTTGTTGGTAATCGTCGGGCCCGGAAAGCGCGGATCGGTCGCTTCACTGCGGCGACCGCGGCTTGCTCCGACCTCCAGGTCGACGGTCGGATAGAGGGTCGAACGCGCGAATCGCAGACCGGCGCGCGCCTCATCAATGCGTGCGATCGCTGTGCGCAGGTCGAGGTTAGCGGCAAGCGCTTCGTCGACGAGTGCATTCAGCTGCGGATCGTTAAATTGCGTCCACCAGCGCTCGATACCCGGAACGCTTTGTGCAGTGGTTTCCGGCAACTCAACAGGCGGAACCTTGGTTTCGACCGTTGCGCACGCGGCGACTAGAGTGATCATCGCCGCGACGAAAAGTGCTCTGGCTGTCATCACTCGCCCCCCTCGTGTGCCGGAGTCGTCGTAATCGTCTTCCCCTTGCCCACGTGGACGTGCGTTGCCGCTTCGGCAGCGAGCTGCCGGTGATGCTCTGCACTGCGCTGCTCGCCTTCGGCGACTTCGTCGCGCAGTTGCTGCTCCGAACGCTCTTCGCGAACTTTGCGCTCGGTGATCAGCTTGAAGAAGAATGGCACAAAGAAGATCGCGAGGAACGTCGCGGCCAACATCCCGCCCATCACGCCGGTACCGGCCGACACGCGCGCGCCTGCGCCCGCGCCGGTGGAAAACGCAAGCGGAACGACGCCGAGAATGAACGCCAGCGAAGTCATGATGATCGGACGGAATCGCAACCGCGCAGCTTCGATCGCCGCCGCCGAGCTCGAATACCCTTCAGCGCGTTTCAGCGATGCAAATTCGACGATCAAGATCGCGTTCTTCGCCGCAAGCCCCAGCAGCGTCACCAGACCGATCTGGAAATAGACGTCGTTGGTCAGCGGCAGCGCGCCGGAAGATCGGTACCAACAGATTGTGAATCCAGATCCCTGCGAGTGCACCAAAGGTCCCGAACGGCAACGCCATCAGTACTGAGAACGGCAACGACCACTTCTCGTACTGAGCCGCGAGAATCAAGAACACCATGGCCACCGCCAAGCCAAGCGCTATCCCGGCCGTTCCTGCGGAGCGTTTCTCCTGGAACGACACGCCGCCCCAGTCGAAGCTGAAGTCGGACGGCAACACCTGGCGCGCAATCTGTTCAACACGTGCGATTGCCTGGCCCGAACTCACGCCCGGCGCGGCCTGGCCGAGAATTTTCACGGCGGGCAAATTGTTGAAGCGATCGAGCGAATCGGGGCCAGATACGAACTTGATCGTCGCCAACGACGACAGAGGAATCATTTCGTTCTTCGCCGAGCGCACCCACATGCCGCCAACGGTGTCGGGTCGATTGCGGTATTGCGGCTCGGCGCTCATGATCACTTGCCAGGTGCGGCCGTACTTGTTGAAGTCGTTGACGTAAAAACTGCCAAGCGTCGCGCTGAGCGTGTTAAAGACATCGTCGATCGGAACGCCGAGCGACTTGGCCTTGTCGCGGTCGACATCGACATACAGCTGCGGCACATTGGCGCGCCACAGTGTCTGGGCGCCGCCCAACTGCGGGTCCGAATTCAAGGCGCCGAGAAACTGCTGCAGCACTTCCTGAGTCTTGGCGGGGCCGCCTTCGCCGCGGTTCTGCAGATAGAGCTCGTAACCGCCCGCGGTGCCGAGGCCGAATATCGCAGGCGGCGCAAACGCAAGTACCAGCGCCTCTTTGATGTGGCCGGTTTTCATGAAGAACTCACCGACCAGCTGTGGCGTTTCAATACCCTTGCGCTCGCTCCACGGTATCTGAGCGGCGAACAGCGTCGCCGCGTTATTGCGAAAGCCGCCGCCGAGAAAATCGAGGCCGGTGAATGCGACCACATCCTGATTGACCGGGTTCTCTTTCATGATGCGAGCGACCTCATCGACCACTTTGTCGGTGCGCTGCAGACTTGATCCGTCGGGCAGGATCACAGCCACGATGAAGTAACCTTGGTCTTCGTCCGGCACGAGAGAGCTGGGAGTGAAGCGCCAAAGCGTGGCTGCGACAACGACCATGATGCCGAACAGCGCCAGTGCGAGCGCACCGCGCCGGATCATCCAGATCACGCCGCCGGTATAGCGCCGCGTTACGTTTGCAAACCAGTTGTTGAACGCGTTGAAGAAGCGCCCTGGATTCTTATGCTCGCGCTTCAAAATCATCACGCACAAGGCCGGCGTCAGCGTCAACGCGACGATGCCCGAGATCCCTACTGCGATCGAGATCGTGATCGCAAACTGACGATACAGCTCGCCGGTCAACCCGCCGAGGAAGGCGATCGGAACAAACACCGAAATCAGCACCAGTACGATCGCGATGATCGGGCTCGTCACCTCTTCCATCGCGATGACGGCCGCTTCGCGCGCGTTGAGCTTCTCCTCGTGCATGATCCGCTCGACGTTTTCGAGCACGACGATTGCGTCGTCGACCACAATACCGATCGCTAGCACCATGCCGAATAAGGTCAGCGTGTTGATCGAGTAGCCGAGCATCAGCAAGCCGGCGAAGGTGCCGATCAGCGACACCGGCACCGCAATCACCGGGATCAAGGTCGCGCGCCAGTTCTGCAGGAACAGATAGACGACCAGGAACACCAGCACCACTGCGATTGATAGCGTCAACACGACTTCGTGAATCGACACTTCGACGAATCGCGTCGTGTCGTACGGAATCGAATACGCAAGCCCTTCCGGAAAACGCGTCGCGAGCTGATCAGCCGTCCGCTTGACGGTGCTGGCGACTTGCAGCGCGTTGGCGCCCGGTTGCAGAAAAATACCGACCAACGTGGCCTGCTTGCCGTTAACGCGGCCGATGAAGTCGTAGTCCTTGCTGCCAAGCTCGACCCGTGCGACGTCTCTCAAACGCACTGCCGCCGCGTCGCCATTGGAGCGGATGATGATGTCTTCGAACTCCTTCGGATCCGCCAGCCGCCCCTTGCGAAGTCACTGTGAAGACGAGCTCCTGGTTGCCGCCGTATGGAGCCTGACCGACTTTGCCTGCGGCAAACTGTGCGTTCTGTTCGTTGATCGCGCGGATCACATCGGAGGTCGTCAACTTCAACTGAGCCAGCCGGTCCGGCCGCATCCAGACGCGCATCGCATAGTCTTTGGCGCCGAAGATCTGCACATTGGTCGTGCCGGGCAGCCGCTTCAGCTCGTCCAGCACATTCAACGTCACATAGTTCGACGTAAACAAATCGTTGAACCGATCGTCGGGCGAGTAGAAAGCCAGCACCTGCAAGAACGCCGACGAGCCTTTTTCGACCGTTACACCCTGGCGCCGCACTTCCTCCGGCAAACGCGCTTCGGCCTGCTTGACGCGGTTGTTGACGTTCAGCGCTGCTTGATCGGCGTCGGCGCCGATCTCGAACGTCACCTGAATTTCCACAACGCCGTTGGATGACGAGTTGCTGTACATGTACAGCATGTCCTCGACACCGGTGATCGCGTTTTCGATCGGCGACGCCACCGTCTGTTCGATAACGGTGGCGGAAGCGCCCGGATACACCGCGCGCACGGTGACTACGGGTGGTGCGATCTCTGGATACTGCGCGATCGGCAGCACGCGCATCGCCGCCAATCCTGCGATCACGATAAAGGTCGACAGCACTACCGCAAAGATCGGGCGGTCAATAAAGAAACGCGAAAACATGATGTGACCTCGTGGCCGGGATCCGGTGATCGGTGATCGGTGACGGATGCGTGCCGCGCACGCGGCCGGCCTACGCTATTGCTTCTTGCCTCGGCTTTCTTCACCGCGCCTTTGCCACCTTTTCCAGCGTCTGGCGGCGCGCCTTTGCCTTCGACTCCGGGCGGCGGCCCGAGCATGATGGGTGCTCCACCGGGAATCGGGAATATCTTGGCGGTACCTTCGACGATGACCACGTCGCCCGGCTTCAAACCCGATTCGATAATCCACTGCTGCTGCCCTTCAAATTCGACCCAATCACCCACTGTCACCGGGCGCGGCAGTGCAACGTCCTTACCATCCTGCGATTTACCCGTGACGTATACGAACTTGCCTTGCGGTCCATCCATCACCGCGCGCTGCGGGAGCACGATGGTGTTCGGACGTGTGGCGCCTTCGAGCACGACACGTACGAACTGTCCTGGCAGCAATCCGTGATCGGGATTCGGAATATGCGCCTGCGCATCAAACGACCCGGTGCCCGGGTTAATGCGCGTGTCGACAAAACCGAGCTTGCCGGCACGTGGATAAGTGCTGCCGTCCGACAACTTCACAGAGACCGCATAGCCGTTTCTGGCGCCCTTTTCCGCACTCGGTGCAGCGAGCTTCCCTTCGGAGAGCAGCCGGTTCAGCCGCAACTGCTCCTGCTCGGACACGCTGAAATTGACATGCAATGGGTCGACCTGCGAAACGGTTGCCAGCAGACTGTCTTGCCCAGGAGACACCAACGAGCCTTCGGATTTTTGCGCGCGACTTGCGAAGCCAGCCACCGGTGAACTCACCGTCGTGTAGCCGAGGTTCAGTCGCGCTTCCGTCAAGCGCGCCTGCGCTTGTTTTATTGCCGCCGCTCCAGTTTCTTCATTCGAAACCGCTTCGTCGTATTCACGGCGGCTCAATGCATTGCTGTCGGCCAGTGGTTTGACGCGATCGAAGTTGCGCTTGGCTTGTGCGTATTGCGCTTGCGCGCGCGCGAGATCGGCCTCGGCCGCTTGTACTTGCGCGGCGTACGGACGCGGGTCGATGACGAACAACAATTGGCCGGCCTTCACGAGGCCGCCCTCCTGATACGTGCGGCGCTCGAGAACGCCCTGCACCCGCGCTCGCACCTCTGCCTCTTTCGATCCTGCCGTCTGACCGACATATTCGAACCGAACCGGAACAGTCGCGGTCTTGACTTCCTGCACGCTGACAGGCGCCGGCGGGAACATACCCTTGGCTCCCTTTTCATCACCTTTAGCGTTGCATGCGACTAATACGAATGCCGTAGCGATAAGGCTTGCCGCGAGAGTGAGCGCACGCACCCAGCCAAATCTGCGCTCGGATATCTCAAGCCGCGTAGCGGCGTTTCGGTCCATTGGTCTCCTCGACTCGCCTTTGTTCACGGGCGCTTGTGAAACGAGGCATAATACATACATACGTGAATGTTTGTATGTCACTGACGTTTCAACATTGTTTCGAATGACATCTGATGGCCAGACGCACTAAGGAAGAGGCGCTCGCTACCCGCGAGCAATTACTGGACGCTGCAGTGCAGGTTTTCCGCGAGCGTGGCGTCGGCCATGCCTCACTGTCCGAGGTGGCCGATGAAGCAGGTCTGACGCGCGGCGCGGTCTATCACCACTTCGACAGCAAGGCCGAATTGTTCCAGGCTTTGATGGCGCGCGCCGAGATGCCGATCGATACGGCCTTCGAGGATTTCGAGAATCAAGACATCGCTGATCCGCTCGCCCTGTTTCGCGAGCAGGGGATTCAGGCGCTCGAGCATCTGACGAGCTCCCAGCAGATCCAGAACATCTTTGAGGTTCTGTACCTGCGTTGCGAATACACGGATGAACTGGCGCCCGTCGGAGTGCAGCAAGTGCAGCGATCGCCTTGAATGTCTTGCCAAGTGCAAGGCGGTGCTCGATCAGGCGGTCGCCAAGGGTCAGTTGCCGGCCGATACCGACACCCATGTTGCGGCGCACGGGGCTTTCGCACTTGTCAGCGGGCTGATGCGCGACTGGGTTGAAGCCCCGGATTCTTTCGATCTCAGGGCAGCAGCGCCGCAATTGATCGACACATATGTCGCCGGCCTGCGCGCGAATCCTCCGCGGCGTAATCGCGATGACTGAGTCGCTTGCTCAACGATCAAAACGTCTACTGGATTCTCTGGCTCAACACACTGTTGCACGAGCTAGGACTTCCGCTGCCGATGACACCCACTGCGCTCGTGGCCGGCGCGCGCGCGGTGACTACAGCCGTTGATCCGCTGTTGCTGATCCTGGTGATTGTCGTCGCGATGACGATCGGAAATGCAGTGTGGTTTGCTGCCGGTCGCCGTTACGGTTCGGCGGTACTGAAGCTGTTGTGTCGAATGTCGCTATCGCCGGACACATGCGTCGCCCGTACCGAAGGGACATTCGGTCGGTGGGGCTGGTCCGCGCTCGTGATAGGACGCTTCGTGCCCGGCGTGACATTGGTGGCTCCGCCGTTGGCGGGCGCGCTTGGCATGGCGTGGAGCAAGTTTCTCGTTCTGACGATCGCAGGGTCCGCGCTGTTCGGCTTGGTGGTGGTTGGCGCCGGGATGTTGCTGTACGCGCAAATCGATGCGCTGATTGGTCTGCTCACCAGCTTCGGCTGGGAAGCGGTTGGCATCGTTGCCGCATTGCTTGCGCTTTACATCGCGTGGCGGTGGTGGCGGCGGCGCGTCGCGCTGGCACTCAATATTCCGCGCATCGACGTGCAGGAACTGCGCGCGCTGATGGAAGCAGGGGAACCGGTCGAGTTGATTGACGTACGCGGTCGCAACGCAAATCAAATCGACGAACGTCAAATTCCCGGCGCAAAGATCGTGCACCTTGACGAGATCGAAGCGGGTCGCTTTGTCGCAGGGCGCGACGTGCAAATCGTTGTTTACTGCTCGTGCCCGAATGAAGCCTCCGCCGCGAAAGCCGTACAGCTGCTGCACGCGCACGGCTACTTGCGCGCGCGCCCGCTGCGCGGCGGCCTTGACGCTTGGTTTGTGACGGAACGGACTGCTGGTAGCGCCGTGCAATCGGAAGTGAGTCTATGATTTTCGCCTAGGCTGTCTGGGCGGAACACATGACCGACCTCTCCGAAATCAAGAAGCTCGCCAGCTACAAGCCCACCCAAAAGGTGCGCTTCGTGACGGCGGCGGCGCTGTTCGACGGGCACGATGCGTCGATCAACATCATGCGGCGCATCCTGCAGAGCATGGGCGCCGAAGTGATTCATCTCGGGCACGACCGCTCGGTCGAGCAGATCGTCACCGCGGCTTTGCAGGAAGACGTGCAGGGCATCGCGATCAGCTCGTATCAGGGCGGGCACGTCGAGTTCTTCAAGTACATGATCGATCTGCTGCGCGAGCGCGGCGGAGAAAACATTCGCGTGTACGGCGGCGGCGGCGGAGTGATCGTCGCTTCCGAAATCAAGGAGCTGCAGGACTACGGCGTCGCGCGCATCTTTTCGCCGGAAGACGGCCAGAAGATGGGGCTTGCCGGAATGATTGGCCTGATGGTCGCCGAATGCGACCACGATCTGTCGACGTTTGCACCGACATCGCTCGACGCGCTGAAGGACAACGATCAAACGAAGCGCTGGCGCTCGCTGGCGCGCGCGATCACTGCGTTGGAATTAGGCGAAGCCGACGCCAAGTTTCGTGAGTCGTTGCACAAGGCCGCCGACACCGCGAAGGTGCCGACGCTCGGTGTCACGGGCACCGGTGGCTCGGGCAAGTCCAGTTTGTGCGATGAGCTGATCCGCCGTATCCGCCTCGATCAGTCGGATCAGCTCAACATCGCGGTAATTTCGATCGATCCGTCGCGTCGCAAGAGCGGCGGCGCGCTGCTTGGCGATCGCATTCGGATGAATGCGATCAACGCCTGGAGCGATGGACCGAAGGTCTACATGCGATCGCTCGCGACGCGCGAAGCCGGCAAGGAAATCTCGCAGGCGCTGCCCGACGCGATCGCTGCGTGCAAAGTCGCCGGCTTCGATCTGGTGATCGTCGAAACGTCGGGCATCGGTCAGGGCGACGCCGCGATCGTGCAGCACGTCGATACGACGATGTACGTGATGACCCCCGAATACGGCGCAGCGAGCCAGCTCGAAAAGATCGACATGCTCGACTTCGCCGACTTCGTCGCGATCAACAAGTTCGATCGCAAAGGCGCGCTCGATGCGCTGCGCGATGTCAGCAAGCAGGTTCAGCGCAACAAGGGCGACTTCACGCAAGAAGCCCGACCAGATGATGGTGTTCGGCACGATGGCGTCGCGCTTTAACGACGACGGCGTGACCGCGCTGTATCAGGCGCTGCTGCCGAAGCTGAAAGAGTTCGGACTGAAGGCGGGCGAAGGCAAGCTGCCGATTGCGACCACTCGGCACTCGACCAACCAGACGCCGATCGTGCCGCCGCAGCGCGTGCGCTATCTGGCTGAGATCTCGGAGACGGTGCACGCCTACAAGAAGCGTGCGATCGAACATGCGAAGCTGGCGCGCGAGATCCAGCAGCTGCGCGAAACGGCTGCGCATGCTGCATGAGGACGATCCGGAGCGCTCCGGCGCGAAGAAGACCGTCGAGCGAGTCGCCGAAGAGCGCGAAGCGAAGCAGGACTGCGCGCGCGAAGAAACTGCTGGCGATGTGGCCGCAGATGCAGAAGGCGTACGCGGGCGATGAATACGTGGTCAAGATTCGCAATCGAGAGCTACGTACCGCGCTGACCACAACATCGCTGTCGGGCAGCAAGATTCGCAAGGTCGCATTGCCGACGTACGAAGACCACGGCGAATTGTTGAAGTGGCTGCTGCTCGAGAACGTTCCAGGATCGTTTCCGTATACCGCTGGTGTCTTCGCGTTCAAGCGGCGAGAACGAAGATCCAACGCGCATGTTCGCCGGCGAAGGCGATCCGTTCAAGACCAACACGCGCTTCAAGCTGCTGAGCGAAGGCATGCCGGCCAAGCGGCTGTCGACCGCATTCGACAGCGTGACCTTGTACGGCAACGATCCGGCGACGCGGCCGGACATCTACGGCAAGGTCGGCAACTCGGGCGTCAGCATCGCCACGCTCGACGACATGAAGGTGCTGTATTCGGGCTTCGATCTGACCGCGCCGAACACGTCGGTGTCGATGACGATCAACGGCCCGGCGCCGACGATCCTCGCGATGTTCATGAACACCGCGATCGATCAGAACCTCGACAAGTTCAGACAGGAAAACGGCCGCGAGCCAACGGATGACGAAGCGCAGAAGATTCGCGCGTGGGTGCTCGAAAACGTGCGCGGCACCGTGCAGGCCGACATCCTGAAAGAAGACCAGGGCCAGAACACGTTGATCTTCTCGACCGAGTTTTCGTTGAAGGTGATGGGCGACATTCAGGAGTACTTCGTCCACCACAACGTCAAGAACTTCTATTCGGTTTCGATCAGCGGTTATCACATCGCCGAAGCCGGCGCGAACCCGATCAGCCAGCTCGCGTTCACGTTGTCGAACGGCTTCACGTTCGTCGAGGCGTATCTGGCGCGCGGCATGCACATCGACGACTTCGCGCCGAACCTGAGCTTCTTCTTCAGCAACGGCATGGACCCCGAGTACACCGTGATGGGCCGCGTCGCGCGCCGCATCTGGGCGGTGGCGATGCGCGACAAGTACGGCGCCAACGAGCGCAGCCAGAAGCTGAAGTACCACTGCCAGACCAGCGGCCGCTCGCTGCACGCGCAGGAAATCCAGTTCAACGACATCCGCACGACGCTGCAGGCGCTGATCGCCACCTACGACAACGCCAACAGCCTGCACACCAACGCGTTCGACGAAGCGATCACGACGCCGACCGGAGAATCGGTGCGCCGCGCGGTGGCGATCCAGATGATCATCAACCGCGAATGGGGCCTGGCGAAGAACGAGAACCCGAACCAGGGCAGCTTCATCGTCGACGAGCTGACCGAGCTGGTCGAAGAAGCGGTGCTGAAGGAATTCGAATCGATCAGCGAGCGCGGCGGCGTGCTCGGCGCGATGGAGCTCGGCTACCAGCGCGGCAAGATCCAGGAAGAGTCACTGCACTACGAACACCTGAAGCACACCGGCGAATACCCGATCATCGGCGTCAACACGTTCAGAAATCCGAACGGCGATCACGTGCCCGACCACGTCGAGCTGCAGCGCTCGACCGAAGAAGAAAAGCAAAGCCAGCTGAAGCGGCTGGAGGACTTTCAGAAGCGCCACGCGAAGCAAGCGCCGAAGATGCTGCAAAGACTTCAGCGCGCGGTGATCGATAACAACAACGTGTTCGAAGTGCTGATGGATGCAGTGCGCGTCTGCTCGCTCGGGCAGATTACGAATGCGTTGTTTGAGGTGGGTGGGCAGTATCGAAGAAATATGTAAGGCCGCAATCGGCCCTGAGCCCTGCAGACTGAGTAAGACGTCCGCCCAACGAGTCGGCGAGTACCGGGATCTGATACCAATCTAAACTTGTAGCAAGAACATCGGTCCGCGCGAACATACTCCGGCCACCTGAATCAGTGACTGGAGCTCGAGATGCTTTGGTACGTGACCGCGATTGCCGCCGCGTGCTTCGTGCTCGAGCGATGCATCCCTGGATGGACCCTGCCGCGCGTGAAGTCTTGGCCGGTTCGTGTGGTGGCAATCAACTTGGTGCAACTCGGCGTCGTGCTGATCGCCGGAGCCACCTGGGAGATCTGGCTCTCGTCGCGATCGGTCTTTGCGCTGTCCGACCATCTTTCTCCCGTCGCGGGCGGTCTGCTCGCCTACTTCATCGCGACCTTCGTTTTCTACTGGTGGCACCGCTGGCGCCATGAGAGCGACGTCCTGTGGCGACTGTTCCACCAGATCCACCACAGCCCGCAGCGGATCGAGGTCATCACCTCGTTCTACAAGCACCCGCTGGAGATGGTGGTCAACTCGCTGATCGGAAGCGCCTTGGTCTACTGCCTGCTGGGGTTGTCGCTCGAGGCAGGAGCCGTCTACACGGCGTGCACCGCGCTGGGCGAGTTTTTCTACCACACCAGCATCCGAACGCCGCGCTGGGTTGGTTACTTCTTCCAGCGCCCGGAGATGCACCGGATCCACCACCAGTACGCCCGGCACCGCAACAACTACGGCGACATCCCCTGGTGGGACATGCTGTTCGGCACCTACGAGAATCCCCGCGAGTTCCACGCAACCTGCGGCTTTGACAATGCCAAGGAGCAGCAGCTGATGCAGATGCTTGCGTTCCGGGACGTGCATGCCACAGAGCAGGAAGCCGGCCGCCGGGGCGCGACGCGTGGCAAGCGCCGTCGGCCTAGTGTTCCTTGATCGAAGCGCGCTGGATGCGCTTGGAATGCTTGACCAGCTCGGCTTAGTGTCAACGCCAAGATGCAAGCGTCGCTGATTGAGTGTGCGTACTTTCGCACCGCTTTCAGCTTTCCTCCATGGGAAGACATTTACACGACGGACGCTGAACGAGATCAGACCTTCACGGATGCGGTCGCTGTGCACGAGTCCGTCACCAGCTGGTATAGCAAATGCGGCTACGGCCTTGTTGAGGTTCCGCGCGGAACCGTCCGGGAGCGCTGCGACTTCATCCTTCAACATGTAACCTAAGACAACAAGTGAATTCCCGTCGTTTGTCGGCGGTTTGATCAACGGCGTCTTTGATGCCATCGTCAATACCTCGATCCATCAGATGGAGGTCTACACCAAGCGGAGGAAGTCATGCGATCTCAGCTGCATCCCGCAATTCTCGCCATTGCACTGGCGTCACTAATCGCTCCGGCCGGCGCGCAGCTCCCTGTCAATGACGAGCCACTCACGGGGAAATGGGCGCCGAGCGAGTGGGGGCCCGACGACAAGGTTGGCGCGCCTAACCGCACGACACCGGAACTGGTGCTGAAGGCCGTTCGCCTCGTCAAGAGAGGCAAGAGCGCAACGCTCGGCAAGGTCTACGCGTCGGACGCGCCGGCATTCGGCACGCGTGGTTGGAAACTCATCATCCCAGGGCGCCCGACCGGCGGTCCTTTCGGCGACCAGCAGCTCGTATACAACGACGACTACGTCGCCACCGAGCTTGGCCAGATCGGCACCCAGTTCGACGGACCCGGCCATATCGGCGTCATCACGTCGAAGGGCATGTACTACTACAACGGCCGTTTCCTGCATGACAAGGAGATGAGCGCAACCGGATTGGGTCCGCTCGGAGTCGAGCACGTCGCGCAAAAGGGCTTCGTGTGCCGCGGCGTGCTGCTCGACGCGGTGGCGCTACGGGGCGGGACTCTTCCGGTCCCCAAGGAGAACAGTGCCAGCGATCCGGGAATCGTGACCGCCAAAGATGTGCAAACGATGGTCGAGCGGCAGCGCATCGCTCCCATCGGAACTGGCGATTGCGTGTTCCTCTATACCGGGCACGGCGACCTCTGGCATCCAAGGGATTGGGACAAGTTCGATGCTGCCGAGAAAGCCAGGCGCGTCGCCCTGTTCAACGCCGGCGAGCCGGGCTTCGGCATCTCTGCCTGCGAGTATCTGGCGGAACGCAAGGTGATTCTCACCGGCGCCGATACCTGGGCGACCGAGGCAGTCGGCAAGGGATTCGGCGGCGAGAGCGCCTCAACCCTTCGAGTGCCATGTGAAGCTGCAGACCAAGCGTGGCATCTGGAATCTTGAGAACCTGGACTTTTCGCAGTTGATCGCCGACAAGGCCTACGAGTTTCTGTTCGTGTGGTCGCCGCTCAAGATGAAGGGCGCGACGGGTTCGCCGGGAAACCCGATGGCTCTGTACTAGGGCGCTCGTCGTTCTTGCAGTTGTTGTCGCACGCAGCTGCCTAGCCAATCAACGGGCGGCCAGCGCTTCGGTGCTTGTCGACCTCGATGACTAGGGCTTCGGCTTCCTTGCGGTTCATGCTTTCTTGACCCAAGCGGAGCACCAGCCCTTAGCGGCCACTTCGCGCCCAGCGAAGATGTCACACGGACCCCACGGATCAGTTGCCTTGCCCTTGTACAAGGTGCAGTTCGAGCACAGTTGGTCGGCCTGGAACTTCGGGAATTTTGCTTTGTCGACCTTCGCGGCGTCGTGCTTGTAGCCGAGCTGCTGCGCTTGCGGTTCGTTCTCCTCGACGCGCTTCGCGGGCGCGCCGGACTTGGCGGCCTGCGCCAACGCGCCGCCGCTGCGCGCAGCGGCGACCGTGGCAACCGCGATTGAACTGAGCTTCAACCATTGACGACGTCCGGGGCGGAAAGATGCGTGCGACATACGACCTCCTTGACTCGATGTGGCTAAAGGTGGCCCGATCAAGGCGCAGACAACTCCCGCGCTCATGACCGGGCATGTTCCTTCACGACGCGGCAGGCAAATGCCGTGCCGGAAATAAACTCGCCCGGGGAAGAGCGCGTGGAGCGGACCCCGATGCAACTGATCAAAATTGCACGTCGCTTGCGCCGCGAAGTCGGCCGGTTGACGTTTCGCGCGCCGGTCGCTTGCGTCTACAACCCGCTCGATTACGCCTGGGCGCCGCACTGCGAATATCTTGAACGGTATGGCACCGGGCACCCCTCGGTCCTGCTGGTTGGATTGAACCCCGGGCCGTTCGGTATGGCACAAACCGGCGTTCCGTTCGGCGAAGTGACCATCGTGCAAGGTTGGCTCGGGATCAAGAAGCGCGTCGGCCGGCCGGCGTGTGAGCATCCCAAGCGGCCCGTCTTGGGTTTCGCCTGCCATCGGCACGAGATCAGCGGCGAGCGGTTCTGGAGCTGGGCGCGCGACACATGCGGCACACCGGAACGGTTCTTCGCGCGCTTCTTCGTCACCAACTACTGCCCGCTGTTATTCCTCGAAGAAAGTGGTCGCAACCGCACGCCGGAGAAGTTGCCGAGCGCGGAACGCGAGTCGCTCTTCGCGGCATGCGATCGCGCACTGCAAGACACGGTTACGCAGATGCGTCCGCGGTATGTCGCGGGTGTCGGACACGTTGCGGCGACCCGTGCGGCGCAAGCGCTTGCGCACACTGGCGTGACGCTGGGCAAGGTCCCACATCCAAGTCCGGCGAGCCCTGCGGCCAATCGCGGCTGGGCGGAGCAGATGAACCGCGCGCTCGGTGCGCTGGGAGCAAGTCCGCGTTGAGGACGTTTGAGCGCAGCCACTGTATATTTTTACAGTATGCGCCAAAAAATATGTCCTGTCTGTAACGGCACTCACTTCAAGCGGGTTATCGTCACATTGCCGAGCGGCAGGGATCGCGACACTGTTTTCGTTTACTGCTGTCGCTGTCTGCTGGTGTTCTTACGGCCGGAGGATAAATCTGACAACATCATCAAGCCGAACTATGCGAGATACGTACCGGCCGATCTCGTCGACACAATTAAGCGAGCGCTTCCCGATCCGACGCAGCCGACGACATCAGACTCGCTCACAGAGCATTACCTACACCCTGAACTCGGCCGTATGGCTTTAGTGTTCAAGCGGCTGCAGAAAGCTGGCGGCGGAACGTTTGTCTGGCACCTCGACGAGGCGAGACTGGTGGGTTAATAGCAATGTGTGGACGCTACGACCTAAAGCAATCCATCACCGCTGTACGGCGATGAACGATATTCTCGTCGGCACAGCCTCTTGGGCGGATCCAAGTCTCATTAAGTCGGGCAAGTTCTACCCGGCAACTGCTAAGACCGCGGAGCAACGTCTGCGCCACTACGCAAAGTCGTTCTCGTTGGTTGAAGTGGACAGCAGCTACTACGCGCTACCGTCAGTTCAGACCGCATCTCTATGGGCTGAACGAACGCCGCAACACTTCACGTTCGACATCAAAGCATTTCGGCTGCTGACGCAACATCCAACCGAGCCGAAAATGTTGCCGCCGCAGGTTCGCGATGAATTGGCCGACTGGCCGAAGAAGAACCTTTACTACGGAGATTTGGCCGAGGAACTGAAAGCCGAGGTGTGGCGCGAGTTCACCGCTGCGCTTGAGCCGCTGCGACTGGCCGGCAAGCTCGGTGCTTTGCTCTTTCAATTCCCGAAGTGGTTCATACCGAACCGTGCGTGCTTCGATCATTTGCGCGAGATCCGCCGGCGATTGGAGAGTTACCTGATTGCCGTTGAGCTCCGAAACGCGTTGTGGTTCGATGAGCGCCATCGTGACAAAACGCTCGCATTCGAGCGCGAGCAAGGATTCTGCAACGTGATCGTCGACGAGCCGCAACTTGGCACCTCCACCATTCCGGCCGTATGGGAGGTAACTGATGAGCGGCTTGCAGTGATGCGAATGCACGGGCGCAACGCTGACACGTGGGATAAGCCGGGACTACGAACTGCGTCTGAGCGATTCAACTACGACTACAGTGAGAAAGAACTCGCGGAGCTCCTGCCGAATATCCAGAAGGTTTCAAAGCGCGCTGACACGGTGCACGTCCTATTCAACGTCAATCATCAGGACCAGGGTATCCGCGGAGCGCGAATGCTTCTTAAGCTGCTCGATCAAACTGATGCGCGCCGCAAAAGCGACGACGAATTAGCACTGAACAAAGTAGGCGCACATCGCTAACATGGCCGTTAACGGCCAGGAGCAGCCGCGCACGCCGGCTTCACGCATCAGGGATGGGGCCATAACCCCTCCTACAATTTTCCGCACACTTTGGAGGCAGGTTCCCATGACATCTCCAGACATCGAACTCGAACGCCGCCTCGCTTCCCGCCTGATGGACGTCCTGATCCGCGCTGGGCTCATCCTGGCGCTGGCCTTACTCTGCTACCGGATCTTCTCGCCCTTCCTGACCCTGATGGTCTGGGCGCTGATCCTGGCCGTGACGCTTTACCCGCTGCACCAGATGCTCGCCGCCAGGATGGGCGGCAGGCAGGGCTGGTCGGCGACGGTGCTGACTCTCCTCGGGGTCGCGTTGATCGTCGCGCCGACTGCTGTGTCTGATGAGTTCGCTCGGCGACTCGGTGCAACAGCTGATCACCGACGTGCAGAACAACACCCTGAAAATCCCGCCGCCGCGCGACCGGGTCGCCGAATGGCCGCTGGTCGGAGACAAGGTGCATGCGCTTTGGTCCAAGGCCCATTCCGACCTTCCTGCCCTGATCCAGAGCTGGCAGCCAAAGATCGGCGACATCGCCAAGTCGGCGCTCGCCTTCGTCGCCAGCATCGGCGTCGGGCTGCTGCTGTTCGTCGCCTCCTTCATCATCGCCGGGATCATCATGGCCTTCGGGCAGGCCGGCAGCGGTGCCAGCCTGGCGATCTTCTCGCGCATCGTCGGCCCGGAGCGCGGCGCGGAGTTCACCAAGCTGTCGACCGCAACCATCCGCGCCGTCGCGGCGGGCGTCCTCGGCGTGGCTCTCATCCAGGCCATCATCGTCGGACTCTGCCTGCTGCTCGCTGGCATTCCCTTTGCCGGCGTGCTCACGGTCATCGTCCTCGTCCTCGGCATCGCCCAGGTGCCTGCACTGCTGGTCACCCTGCCGGCGATTGCCTACATCTGGACGCTCGGCGACTACGGGACCGGCGAAGCGACCCTCTACACGATCCTGCTCTTTGTCGCCGGCATGACTGACAACGTGCTCAAGCCGCTGATGCTCGGACGCGGCGTCGATGCGCCGATGCCGGTGATCCTGATCGGCGCGCTGGGCGGCATGGCCGTCCAGGGCATTCTCGGCATGTTCGTCGGCGCGACGCTGCTGGCCCTCGGTTACCAGATTTTCATGGGCTGGGTACACACCAACCCGGATGCCCTTATCGGCAAGGAAAAGAGCGAAACACCGGCCGCCGGTTGAGCGAATGCGCGCCTCCCCGCCGTGGCGCACGCTGCCGGAGCGCCTGCTTCTGGCAGGTTGCCTGCTGCTGGGAGCCTGTACGACGGTGGGCCCCGATTTCGTGCGGCCGGAAGTTCCGTGGCTAAACGATTGGTCGAGCAGCGCGCTGCGGTCGGATGCGGCTGAAGGGCAGCCCCGCGACCGCGCGGCGACCGAACAGTGGTGGCGCAACTTCAACGATCCGGCGCTCGACCGGCTGGTCGCCGAAGCGCAAGAGAAGAACAACGACGTGCGCACGGCCGGCCTGCGCATTCTCGAGGCGCGCGCCGCGCTTGGCATCGCCGGCAGCGCTTTGTATCCGCAACTGCAGCAACTCAGTGGCGAGGTGCTGCGCGCCGGTCAGCAGCAGTCGAACGGCCCCGATACCGCCGCTTGGAGCTACCGCGTCGGGCTCGACATCGCCTGGGAACTGGACTTCTGGGGCAAGTTCCGGCGCGGCATCGAATCCGCGGATGCCGCTTACTTCGCGAGCATCGCTGCCTATGACGACGCGCAGGTGCTGGTTGCGGCGCAGGCCGCCAGCTTCTACGCCACCATCCGCACCACCGAACTGCGCCTGCGCATTGCGCACGAGAACGCCGCGCTGCAAAAGCGCAGCCTTGAAATTACCGAACGCCTCTTCAAGAGCGGTAACGAGTCGGAGCTCGATGTCCAGCAGGCGCTGACCCAGTACCTGAGTACCGTCGCTTCAATTCCCGAGCTCGAGGGCAGCGTGCGCCAGGTGCAGAACGCGCTCAGCGTGCTGCTCGCCCGACCGCCGGGTCCGCTGCCCGAGATGGAGGCGGGACGCGAGAAGATTCCGACGGCCGAACTCGCGGTCATCGTCGACCTGCCAGCAGACCTGCTGCGCCGCCGGCCGGACGTGCGCGCGGCGGAGGCGCGTCTCGCCGCGCAGTCGGCTCAGATTGGCGTCAGTGAGGCTGCCCTCTACCCTTCGATCGCGCTGGTCGGCTCGGTCGGCCTCTCCGCCGCCTCGCTCGACTGGTCGGCGCGCACCCTTCAGTGGGCCGTCGGCCCGTCGCTCGTGTGGAACATCTTCGACTGGGGCAGGCTGAAGAACCAGGTGCTGGTCCAGGATGCACGCTTTCAGCAGCTCCACGAACAGTATCAGGGCACGGTGCTGCGAGCCGCCCGCGAACTCGACGATGCCGCTGTCGATTTCGCCAAGTTTCGCGCCCAGGTCGACATCCTGAGCGACGCCGTCCAGGCAGCCCGTCGGTCGCTCGACATCGCGAACATCCAGTATCGCGAGGGGCTGGTCGACTTTCAGCGTGTCCTTGACTCGCAACGCAGCCTGTTCAGCCAGCAGGAGCGGCTGGTGAGCACCCAGGGCGGCGTCACCCAGAGCCTGATCTCCGTTTACAAGGCGATCGGCGGCGGCTGGCAGGTCACCCGCGCCGAGCCCCTCGTCGATGAATCGACCCGCGCCGCAATGAGCGAGCGCAGCAACTGGAAGGGACTGCTCGACGCACCGCTTCCACCACCCGAGACCGAATTTTTCCCACCCCGACCGACAGAAACGCCATGAGCAAGGAAACCGCAGGCAACGCCGGCCCGGGGGCGGGCGCCCGCATCGGTGCGATTGTCATCGCGGCTGTGATCCTCGTCAGCCTGCTGCTCTACTTTGTGGGTGATCGCCTGACTCCGTACACGACGCAGGCGCGCATCCAGGCCTTCGTCGTGCCGGTGGCGGCCGAGGTGGCAGGCAAGTTCTCGAAGGTGTACATCCGAAACAATGACGAGGTGCAGCCCGGACAACCGCTGTTCGACATCGATCCGAAGCCGTACGAGATTGCGCTGCAACGGGCCCGCGCCGACTACGCGTCGGTGCGCAGCTCGGTCAACGCGTCGGTCGCCGGCGTGGACGCGGCGCGCGCCTCACTGGCGGCCGCGCAGGCGCACCGTGAAATGGCCGAAAGCGACGCCAGCCGCCAGGAGCACCTGTACGAGGAAGATCCCGGCGCCATTTCGGTGCGCCGTCTCGAGGGCGCGCAGTCGACCCGCGAGGAAGCGCGCAGCAAGGTCCGCCGCGCCGAGGCCGATCTGCGCAAGGCGCAGGAGGCCGCTGGTGAGCCAGGCGACGACGAACACGCAGGTGCAGAGCGCCCGCGCGGCAGTCGAGAAAGCCGAACTGGACCTGGCCCGAACGAAGGTGCTCGCGCCTGCGCGTGGCGTCGTCACCGACCTGCGCACCGACGTCGGCCACTACGCACAGCCCGGCGCGCCGGTGATGACGCTGATCGCGATGCACGACCTGTGGATCAGCGCCGACATGACCGAAAACAACCTCGGCAATATCGACCCGGGGGACAAAGTCGCCATCGTCCTTGACATCCTGCCCGGGGAGGTGCTCAAGGGCCGCGTGCGCAGCATCGGCGGCGGCGTCGCCGGCAGCCAGCCACCACCGCCGGGCACCTTGCCTCAGGTAGAAAACAGTCGCGACTGGCTGCGCCCGGCGCAACGCATACCGGTCGCGATCGAGTTCGACCCGGCCGAGTTGCCACGCCTGCGTGTCGCCCGCATCGGCGGCCAGGCCGAGGTGCTTGTGTATACGGATGACAACCCGATCATGAACACGCTCGGCGCGCTCTACATTCGCTTCATGAGCTGGCTGTCCTACCTCTACTGAGTGCCGAACATGCACCCCGGGGACAAGGCAACCCTGCGACTGACTCTCGGTCTCGGCCTCGCCGCGCTGATCGCCTACGGCATGGCGCTGACCGTTCCCTACGTCGTCTGCGTGATGGCCGTGGTCCTGCTCAGCAAGCCGGGGCCGCCGCTGCCGCTGGCCAAGGGGATCGTCGCCGCTCTAGTCATTGCCGGGATGGTCGCCGCTGGCGTGGTAATGGTGCCGCTGCTGGAGAACTACGCCATCGCCGGCATCCTGCTGACGGCAGTCATACTCTTCGTGATCTTCTTCGCGGGGTTGGTCAGCGGCAGTCCGTTGGCCATGGTGCTGGTGATCGCCTTCGCGATGATGCCCGTGGTGGGCGTCATCGAGCAGGCATTGGTCGGCATGTTGGCCCTGTCTCTGGCAGTCGGCGTCGCGGTCGGCACGCTGGTTGGCTTCATTTCGAGCGCCTTCTTTCCGGACCGGACAGCGCCGACCGCGGCTGCCAGAGCCGCCGCGGCCCGGCCGCGCCGCCGCCGCATGGATTGCCCTGCGCGCGACATTGATCGTGATGCCCGTCTTCGTCCTGGCGCTGACCGATCCGTCGTTCTACCTTGCCGCGATCATGAAGACCGTCACGCTCAGCCAGCAGGCCGGCGAGACCGATGCTCGCTCCGCCGGCCGCGAACTCGTGGGGTCGACGCTGATGGGCGCCTTCGTCGCCGTCGGAATCTGGTTCGGCCTGTCGCTGTGGCCCAACTTATGGATGCTCGTACTTTGGATGATGGCCGCGGCACTCTGGGTCGGCTCCGCCATGACCGGCGCCCGGCGATCGCGCTTTCGACCCTCGTTCTGGAGCAACGCGCTGATCACGGCGCTGATCCTGATCGGCCCCGCGATCGAGGACAGTGCCAGCGGCAAGAGTGTTCTCGAGGGCACCGTCGTGCGGACCTGCCTCTTCGTCGGCGTCGCGCTCTATGCCTGGGGAACGATCCTGCTGCTCGAGCGCTGGCGTCCCGCACGATTGCCGGCAGTCCGGCCCAAACCCGCATCGGAGGAGAGACCTGCATGATTCTCACAAACTTTCTCGTCGGCCTGCTTGTCATGCTGGTGTGCCTCGCCATCCAGGCGTTCGTTACCTTCTGGTGCGTGCGCTACTTCGTGCGCCGGATTCGCCAGGTGAAACCTAAACCCGAGGACTATTTGCGAGCCGGTCTCCGGCCATTGCTGGTGGCGATGGTCGCGATGATGCTCGGCACATTCGTCCAGGTCGCTCATATGGGGAGGGCTGTTCGTCGTTCTCGGCGAATTCACCGAGTTCTACGAAGCGGTCTACCACTCGGCGGTCAACTTTGCCTCGCTCGGCTATGGTGACATCGTGATGAGCAAGAACAGGAAGCTGCTCGGCCCGCTGGAAGCCATTAACGGCGTGCTGATGCTCGGCATGAGTGCAGCTGCGCTGACGGTCATCCTCCAGCAGTTGGTGAAGCTGCAGTACGGCGAAGATTTGCAGGCTGCGGACGACGATGGCCCGCAGCGTTGAGAAGTGAAGCCGCCATCAGGGCGACTTCGATGACTAGGGCTTGGGCTTCGTTGCGGTTCAGGCTTTCTTGACCCAAGCGGAGCACCAGCCCTTGGCGGCTACTTCGCGCCCAGCGAAGATGTCACACGGACCCCACGGATCAGTTGCCTTTGCCTTGTAGAAGCTGCAGTTGGAGCACAGTTGGTCGGCCTGGAATTTCGGGAATTTTGCCTTGTCGACCTTCGCGGCGTCGTGCTTGTAGCCGAGCTGCTGCGCTTGAGGTTCGTTCTCTTCGACGCGCTTCGCGGGCGCGCCGGACTTGGCGGCCTGCGCCAACGCGCCACCGCTGCGCGCAGCGGCGACCGTGACAACCGCGAGTGAACTGAGCTTCAACCATTGACGACGTCCGGGGCGGAAAGATGCGTGGGACATACAACCTCCTTGACTCGATGTGGCTAAGTGGCCTGATCAAGGCGCAGAAAATCCCCGCGCTCATGACGGGCATGTTCCTTCACGACGCGGCACGGCAAATGCCGTGCCGGAAATAAGCTCGCCCCGGAAGAGCGCATGGAGCGGAACCCGATGCAACTCATCAAGATTGCACGTCGCTTGCGCCGCGAAGTCGGGCGTTTGACGTTTCGCGCGCCGGTCGCCTGCGTCTACAACCCGCTCGATTACGCGTGGGCGCCGCACTGCGAATACCTTGAACGTTACGGCACCGGGCACCCCTCGGTTCTGCTGGTTGGATTGAACCCCGGGCCGTTCGGCATGGCACAAACCGGCGTTCCGTTCGGCGAAGTGACCATCGTGCAAGGTTGGCTCGGAATCAAGAAGCGCGCCGGCCGACCGGCGTGCGAGCATCCCAAGCGGCCCGTCTTGGGTTTCGCCTGCCATCGGCACGAGGTCAGCGGCGAGCGGTTCTGGAGTTGGGCGCGCGACATATGCGGCACGCCGGAACGATTCTTCGCGCGCTTCTTCGTCACCAACTACTGCCCACTGTTGTTCCTCGAAGAAAGTGGTCGCAACCGCACGCCGGAGAAATTGCCGAGGGCGGAACGCGAGTCGCTCTTCGCGGCATGCGATCGTGCACTGCAAGACACGGTTACCCAGATGCGTCCGCGGTATGTCGTGGGTGTCGGACACGTTGCGGCGACCCGTGCGGCGCAAGCGCTTGCGCACACCGGCGTAACGCTGAGCCAGGTCCCACATCCAAGTCCGGCGAGCCCTGCGGCCAATCGCGGCTGGGCGGAGCAGGTGAACCGCGCGCTTGGTGCGCTGCGAGCAAGTCCGCGTTGAGGACGTTTAGGCGCAGGTTGAAGGCCCGCGGCGCTTTTCGTCGGCTACAACCGCGCAGCCTTAAGTGACGCCGAAGCGTTGGTTCTGCCTATTCCGCCCGTTAGATGCCGTGCATTCCACCGGTTTCTCCGCGCTGTGCGCGACTCCTCGGTGTGCTGCAATTCCCGGAGGAACTGGTCTGCAGCCGTGAGCTGGAGGAGAGTTGGTTTGATGTCCCCGAGAAACACCCTGCGATGCCGGTTGTAGCGGTCATTAATCGCAAGGGCGGTAGTGGCAAGAGCACGCTCGCCACGCACCTTGCTGGCTATTGCGCCAACGCGGGTGCTGCGGTGATTCTCGGCGACGTCGATCGCCAACTATCAACTCAAATTTGGCTACGCCAGCGCAAGACACGGCAGCTCGGCCACGCCAAGGAGATCAGAGGCTGGAGCATCGATCCGCAAGAGCTTCGTCCGCCCACCCGCCGGCATCGAACATGTCATCGTCGACACACCGGGCGGTCTACGTGGCTTCGATCTGGCGCGGGTCGTCATGTACGCGGATGCGATCTTGATACCGGTGTGCAACTCTATCTTTGATCGGGAGTCGGCGGCCGAATGCCTGGCCGAACTGCGCGCGCTCCCCCGTGTTGCGACAGGTCGCTGCAAGCTGGCCGCAGTCGGCATGAGGCTCGACGCTCGCACCAAGTCGGCGGAGGTCCTGCAGGCTTGGGCGACGAGCTTGAGTGTTCCGTTCATCGCCGTGCTGCGCGAATCTCAGGCCTATGTCCGCTGCATCGAGAAAGGACTTTCAGTTTTCGATCTGCCGGCCTCGCAGGTTCAGACCGACCTTGCGCAATGGGAGCCGATCCTGGATTGGCTGCACCCGATCATGCAGCCAGCACAGCGCGCCGCCGATGAAATGCAGCGAACTCCGGCGCGGCTGCACGCTACAAGCAGCTCTGCCGTCAATGGCGCTACTACACGGGAGCACGCGCAGCGAGCGTTGGAACCGCTTGCGCCCGAGCGACAGCGCGCGCCCAGCCCGCCCACGCAAACTGCGATCGCCGTTTCTACATTGCGCCGTTTACGCGACGCGTTGCCGATTCCACGATTCCTGCAACGCACGCCGTAGCACTCACCAGCGCGGCGCCGATTGGCTCGGGCACGGCGCTTTCCGCAGCGAGTCCAGCATCCTTGAGCTCCGGGCAATAACGAATAAAAAAAGAGCCACGCGCAGCGCGTGGCTCTTCCGTCGTGCGGTCAGTCGTTAGGGAGTCGCCAACAACGCGGCATCGGCCCGAATCAGTCCGGCACCGACGGCGTTGCAGACGGCGCCGCCGCAGTCGGTGTCCCAGCTGATCGAAACGTTCGGAACCGTGTTGTCGAAAATGACCCGTGTGCCACTCGTGAGAATCGGCAGCGCTGTGTTCTTCAGGATCGTCTCGACCTGCGCCTGGGTCAGCGCGGGATTCTTCTGCAGCATCATCGCTGCCACCGAGGCGACATGGGGCGTCGCCATCGACGTGCCGCCGACGTAGAAGAAGTTACCGCTGTTACGGCCGACGAGATCACCGATGCCCCTCGACCACCAGGGCAGGTGGTTGTAGCCGGGGTCGCCGGGGAACGGGCCGCGTACCCAGGAGCCCGGCGCAAGCACGTCGAGTTGTTGGCCTGCCAACTCGCGGCTGCTGAAGTCGGAAACGTAGACATCATCTGCGGTGGTCGGGTCGGCCACTTCGCCCGAGCCCGCCAGCAGCGGCGGCACCAGTGACGGCGAGCCGTTTTTCAGCCACCACATCCGATAGCGGGGTCCCGCTTGCGGCGTGCCCGGCGGCGGCGTAATCCACTCGCGGACCCACCCGGCCGAGCCGGCCGAGATCACCGGCGCGTAGGCGCCAGGAAAACTCATGCCGGTCTCGCCCTCGTTGCCCGCGGCTGCCACGACGATCACGCCGTTGTCGATCGCATAGTCGATCGCAGACTTTTCCACCGCGTCGAGCAGCAGATCCGCCGAGGCTCATGTTGATCACCATCGGGCTGAATCCGGCCAGCTTCAGATTGGTGGCGTAGCGGATGCCCGCTGCGATCATCTCGCTGGTGCCGAAGACTGCCTTGGTGGCAGGACGGGCGGGCTACATTTGGGCAGCGCCGGGACCTGATAGTCAGCCAGCACCTTGATCGGGATAGACCGTCACATTGGGCGCGATGCCGCGCACGACAATCGGCGGCAATGGAAACCCGCCGACCGCATCGAAGTTCGAGCGATAGAAGTAGCCGAGGATCGTGCTGGCGACGTGCGTGCCGTGCGTCGAGCCCGACCGAACCGACCCAGGTGTCCGTGCGAAGTGTTCCCACCTCGACGCCGAGTCCGCATACGTCCTTCTTCGCCTTGAAGCTCACTGGCTGGTGGAACCCAGTCCCCAGATTGGTCGCGACGCGCGCGTCCGGAAAGTAGTCGCGCCAGTTCGGAACCATGCCGGTGTCGAGCACCGCCACATAGACTCCGCTGCCTGTCTGGGTGACCGCTTCGATGTTGATGAGGTCGGAATCCCACGTCGTATACCCGCCCGCCGGTGCTGTCTAGGCCGCTGAATATGTTCTGCGCAAACGCCGTTGACGTCGTGGCGAGCACGAGCGCGGCGAGCACTGAGCGCAGAGTTGGAGCGGTTAGCTTCATCGATTGCCTCCTTGGTCAGCCAATATCGGTTATGGCGCAGCGGATCGCTCGGCGTATTGGCATGACGAGCGCCCCGCTGCGGCGTGGGCGCGAGCCTAGTACCGCGGCAACGGTTAGTGCGTGCTCTCGCTCGGCCGATAACCCTTATTTGTAGGGGCCGATGGATCGCCAAGGGCCACGCACTGCAGGTACCGGCCAACGGTCGCTCCTCGCTGTGAATCGTCAAGGTTGAACCCGGCCGACAGCAGTAACGGCACAGTAACGAGGGGCTCGCTACATTGACCTCCATGTCGCACACTGCCGTATGGCAAGCGGCGAGCTTTCCTAGGGGGCCTCATGAAAAGCCATTTTCGATCCGCGGTTCGTGTTCTCGTGGGGATGACGCTCGCGGCCGCAGTCGGCATCAGCTCCGCGCAGACGCCAGCACAGATGGAGTACGAGCGCCAGCAACGCGAGTACCGGCAGCAGCTAGAGCGCCAGCGCGAGCAGCAGCAACAGCAGCAGCAGCTGATGAATGAGAACGCGCGACGCCAGCAGGAGCAGTCGAGCCGAATCAATGCGCCCACGGGGCAGAGCCCGGCGGTACGTGCCCCCTGCGACACAGGGATCGGCGGGCGGGACACAAGGGGCGCGCGGTGCTGACCCAACGGGCGGAGAGGCAGCTTCGGCTGCGCGCGCGATGTGGGAGAAGCGTCCTCGTCTACCGCCCGACCGCGATCCGCTTCTTGGTAAGTGGACACGGCGGCTCGACCCGCACCAACCGTAAACGGATCCGTTCGCTGCGCTCGCGGCAATGGCCAAAGGCGGCCTGTGCGGAGTCCTTTTCGGCGGCGGCGTCTTCGA
>CAWGRF010000015.1:0-56710 GCA_963824935.1 uncultured beta proteobacterium
CGCTGTACTCATGGAAATACGACAGCGCGAGTTCGCGCAGGCTGCGGTAGATCGGATCTCGATAGCGCAGCACCGCGCCATTGGTCTTCGAGATTGCGCCCCAGTGGATTCCACGGCGAAAGAGCGCCACTACGTGCGGGTAATCGCTCAACGTACAGTCCAGATGCATGACGAGCGGGGGCTCGCCATGCACCCACAAGGCGCATGCGGCCAACATGGCGCCTTCGATACAGTGCGCGCGGCGATTCCGGATCACGGAGCGCACGGAGTGGATCGTCTCGCCGCCCGGTTCGTGATTGATCGGAATCGCGTTCACGAACGACTGGATTTTCTGCGGAGTGGACAGCCGCTGCAGTAACGCGAATTCGGCGGGCGTTAACGCCAGATCTTTGCGCTGGGCAAAGCGGCGTAATGATGTGCGCTTCAAACGTTTCCCAGACCGCCAACGGAAGTGCCGATCAGTGTAGCCCGCGCTTCGGACCTTCCAATAAAAAAGGCCCCGTACAACGGGGCCCGAAAGTCCGCCTGTACGTTCGGTACGTGGACCGCGAATGCGATCCGGCGAGCTAGGAGACAACCTTTGTAAAGCCAAGCGCGTGGCCTGCACCACGCGCGGCTCTTACATCTTGTACGCCGATTCTCCGTGGTACGTCGTGTCGAGCCCTTCGCGCTCCTCTTCTTCGTTAACGCGCACGCCGACGATCATCTTGACGATGTAAAGCGCTATGAAGGAAACGACCGCCGATAAGACAATGGCAGTGATCACGGCCTGCAACTGAATCCACACCTGAGCGCCGATGCCCGGGAAGTCGGCCGGATCGCCGCACTTGTTGGTGATGTAGTTGCAAATGCCGAGTCCGCCCAATGACGGTGAGGCAAACACGCCGGTGAGCAGCGCGCCGGTCATGCCGCCGACGCCATGCACGCCGAACACATCAAGCGCGTCATCGGCGCCGAGCATCTTCTTCAGGCTGGTGACGCCCCAGAAGCAGATACCCCCCGCGATCGCGCCGATCACCAGTGCGCCGATCACGCCGACGAATCCGCACGCGGGTGTAATCGCAACCAGACCTGAAACTGCGCCCGAGGCAGCGCCGAGCATCGACGGCTTTCCCTTGATCATCCACTCGACAAAAGTCCAGGACAGCACCGCCGCCGCCGTGGCGAACAGCGTGTTGACGAACGCCATTGCTGCAACACCGTTCGCTTCAAGGTTTGAGCCGGCATTGAAGCCGAACCAGCCCACCCACAGCATCGCTGCGCCGACCATGGTTAACGTCAGGTTGTGCGGCGCCATCGACTCGCGCCCGTACCCGATCCGCTTGCCAAGCACGTACGCAGCGACCAGGCCGGCGATACCCGCGTTGATGTGCACGACGGTGCCGCCGGCGAAGTCAAGCGCGCCCTTGGCCCATAACCAGCCGGCAGCTTCACCAACCGCCGTTTGCGTGGCGGCATCCTTGATTGCATCCGGGCCGTCCCAGTACCAGACCATGTGCGCCATCGGCAAGTAGCTGAACGTGAACCACAGCGCCATAAACAGCAGCACCGCGGAAAACTTCATGCGCTCGGCGTACGCGCCGACGATCAGTGCACACGTGATCGCTGCAAACGTGCACTGGAACGCGACGAACATCAGCTCCGGAATGTAGGTGTCCTTGCTGAACGTTGCTGCGCCGGACTCGGGGGTCACGCCTGACAAGAACATCTTGGACAGTCCACCGAGAAATGGCGACCCGCCGGTAAACGCCAGCGAGTAGCCGTAGATCATCCACAGCACCGCAATCAGCGAGAAGGTGACGAACACCTGCATCAGCACCGACAGCATGTTCTTCGATCGCACGAGTCCGCCGTAGAACAACGCCAGACCTGGGATCGTCATCAGGATGACCATCATCGTCGCTGCGTACATGAACGCGGTGTCGCCCTTGTTGATATTGGGCGGCTTGGGCGCCTCAGCGGCTGCGGCAGGAGCGGCTGGCGCGGCGGTGGTTGCGGCCGCCTCGGCCTTCGCCGGTGCAGGGGTCGAAGCCGCCCGCCTTCGTCGCTTCAGCAGGTTTTGGACTTTCGTACTGCGCGGTCGCGGCCGTGGGCGCCAGCGATCCGATTGCAAACGCTCCTGCGGCGAGGAGCATGACCATTAGTTTTTTCATCGTCATCCTCGGGTTAGAGCGCTTCCTTGCCGGTCTCACCGGTGCGGATGCGAAGGACATGCTCGAGATCGAAAACAAACACCTTGCCATCGCCGATCTTGCCGGTGCGTGCAGAACCTTCGATCGCTTCGATCGCGCGCTCTACGATATCGTCGCCGACGGCGGCTTCGATCTTTACCTTCGGCAGAAAATCGACGACGTATTCGGCGCCCCGGTACAACTCGGTGTGACCCTTTTGTCGTCCGAAGCCCTTGACCTCGGTCACCGTGATGCCCTGCACGCCAACGGCGGACAGTGCTTCACGCACCTCGTCAAGCTTGAACGGCTTGATAACGGCGGTGATCAGTTTCATTGATGGATTCCCCGAGAATCTTCAGAATGTTTTCGAGATCGACACGACTGCGCGCGTCCTGCCGGCGCCTTCGGATAGATCGCCGACGGTAAAGAACCGCTTCTCATTGGTCCCGACGACCGCGAGGCCGGCGATCCAGCCCGAGCCTGCGATGTCGTAGTTGACTCCGAGCTTGTAGTCGAAGTAGTCGTCGTCGATCAGGCCCAGCTGCGTACCGTTCTCGACCTTCTGCCAGCCCACATGCCCCACCACCGACCAGCCGCCGTCGAACGGAAAAGTGGCCGTTAAATCCAGATACTGCGAGCCCTTGGTGTCGACCCCGGGCGGCACGCTGCCCGCCGGAAACGCGTCGCTATGCAGACCGAAGAAATCGGTGAACGAATAGAAATACTTCAGCGACACCGGACCGTACGAGCCGCCGATATAGAACTCGAAGTTGTCGGCATCGACGCCGGGTGAGACTTTCCCGGTGCCGGGGTAGTAGTAATAGATCAGGCCCACATCGAGGCCGAAGTCGCCGAACGTGGTCTTGTAGCCGCCGTAAAAGTCCATTTCGAGCGAGGCGCCGTTGTACAGCAGCTGCTCGACGTTGGAGTTCCAGTTGCCTACATAGAAACCCGATTTGTGTGCGAAATCAAAACCGCCTTGAAAGGCGGGCTTGTAATCGGTCTGTGTGTAGCCGCGAAACCGGTAGTCGCTGAACAGCCCAGCGTTGCCGGTGAAGGTGAATTCGGGCTCCGGTTTGGTCTGAGCCGTGGCGCCCAGCGGCGTCAGACTGGCAGACCCGATCACGACTGCGCACGCAATCAGCGCTTTCCTCATGTAGTTCCCCTCTTTGTTGGATGTTCGTGGTCAAAGCAGCATCGATGACCGTTACGCAACATGCATGCCAATTGCTGCGGCGCCAAAATGCTCGACTGGGGTGCAAAATCGCGCGGTTAATTCGCAGTCGCGCACGTGCGTAGTGCACACATGCACGGACGCGGAGCATCGTGCCGAAGAGGCAGATCGGCTAAATTCGCGCCATGGACAAGGTTTCGTTTCTAGATGATCTGCAGGATCGGCTGGCAGCGCTGATGCGCAACACGCCCGCAGCCGACATGCAGAAGAACATGAAGGCGCTTTTAACCCAGCAGTTCGCGCGGCTAGAGCTCGTTACACGCGAGGAGTTCGATACTCAGACGAAGGTGCTTGCGCGCACGCGCGCGAAGCTGGAGGAGCTGGAAAAGCGACTGACGGAGATCGAAGAAAAGAAACGCTAGGCAGCGGACGATTCGGCTGCCGATCGCGAACGCGCGACCGCAATGATTTTCGCCGCCATCGGCAACTGCAGCTCGGACAATTCAGCTTCCATCGCCGAGCGGTCGATCAATCGGACATGGCGGCGCTTGGCGATCTCTTTTGCTCCGCGTTCATAGCCGGCCTCGGCGATCACCGCCACGCGCGTCATGCCGATTTCGCGGGCCTGCTCGATCAGTGCGGTGATGCGATCCACCGAAACGTGATCGTTCTGCACAACGAACGCGTAGGCACGCGCCGCATCGTGACGGTGGCGCAGCACCATCTCGATCGGCCAGACGGCCGGCGAGGCGGGCGATCCGCGATACCCACGCGACTCGTACCATGCAAGCACCAGTTCGCGCAGTGACACACTCGCGGGTATCGATTCGTGCGTGCGGTCCAATGCCGGCGCGGGCGAGCGCGTGGGTGCCGGTGATGGCGCAACAGAGTTCGAGTGCGACCGACCGCGCCCCGTCGGCTCGTGCACCATGATTTGCGAGATCAGTTCTTCAATCGGATCGAGACCGGCAGCCGCGTGTTCGGCGGCGGTTGGCCCATGCGCACCGTTTTTCGCTTCTTCGCGCCGGGACTTGCGATGCGACTTTCCATATTCGATCGGCGGCAGCTCGCGCTTGACCCGGTCCTTCTCGGCGGCACGCGCGGCGGCGGCATGACGCGCCGCGGCGGCGGCTTTTTCCGCCGGATCGTCTTCCAGCAGCCGACCCCTTATCTTCGGTTTAACACGGGGTTCTTCAGATTCCACATCGTCGCTCTCGGCGTCGACCGCTCCTCCACCCGCCAACATCAACGCCATCGCGCTTTGTTCGCGCTGCGCGGACTGCCTGCGAATGTGTTGCGCACGCCGCTGCAGCCCAGACATAGAGTCCGGTCAGCGTTACGAACACGATAACGGCGAGAAAAAACGTCGACACTAAAGTGTGGGCGATGCAAGTCGATCAAGAAAACCGTGGCACTGTATCGTGCCACGATGCGCGGGGCCATCCCTTCCGAAATATCGTGCTAAACGAGCCAATTTTCCTTCGTCCGATCGAGTTAACGGAATTCGGGCAGGTAAATAGGCAACCTCATTCAAATGCGGCAGAAAAGCATATCGCGACATCGCCTCAAAGCGCTAGCGTCCCGCTTACACGTAGCAGCTCGGTGAACGCGTTTCGATGACGCTGGCCGTTGTTCGCAGTCGGGGCTTGGCCGGCATGTCGGCGCCCGAAGTCACGGTCGAAGTTCACCTGGCCAATGGCTTGCCGGCATTCACGCTAGTCGGCCTGCCCGACACTGAAGTGCGGGAGGCGCGCGAGCGTGTGCGCGCGGCGCTGCAAAACAGCCGTTTCGACTTTCCGATGCGGCGCATTACCGTAAATCTGGCGCCGGCTGATCTGCCGAAGGAATCGGGCCGCTTCGATCTCCCGATCGCGCTCGGCATTCTGGCCGCGACCGGACAACTGCCGGCGCGCGCGCTCGACCGCTACGAGTTTGCCGGCGAGCTGTCGCTTTCAGGCGAGTTACGGCCTGTGCGCGGAACGCTGGCAATGGCCTATGCAGTCGCGCTGGCGGCGAACGCTGCAGGTGAAAAACGCAGCGCGAAAAAGAACAGCCCGCGCGGCTTTGTCGTGCCTTATGAAAGCGCCGACGAAGCGGCGCTGGTTGGCCAGATACCGATCTACCCGGCAAAAACGTTGCTGCAGGTCGTCGAGCATCTGCGTGCGGCCGCCGGCGAAAACGGCGCGCAAAGCATCGAGCATCACCAGGCGATGGTGCGCCTGACGCCGGCCACGTATCCCGACATGTTCGACGTCAAAGGCCAATTGGCTGCGCGCCGCGCACTTGAAATCGCGGCGGCGGGCGGCCATAGCGCGCTGCTGGTGGGCCCGCCGGGCACCGGCAAGACGATGCTGGCGCAGCGCTTCGCCGGGATCCTGCCGCCGCTGACGACTGATGAAGCGCTCGAATCAGCAGCGGTCTTGTCCCTGGCTGGACAGTTCGCAACGCAGCGCTGGGCTACGCGGATTTATCGCTCGCCGCATCACACCGCCAGCGCGGTCGCGCTGGTCGGTGGCGGCAATCCGCCGATGCCAGGAGAGATCTCGCTCGCGCACCATGGGGTGCTGTTTCTCGACGAGTTGCCCGAATATGACCGGCGCGTGCTCGAAGCCTTGCGGCAGCCACTCGAGTCGGGTCGCATCACCGTGTCGCGTGCGGCGCGGCAGGTCGACTATCCGGCCAAGTTTCAGCTGATCGCCGCGATGAATCCGTGCCCGTGTGGCTACTTCAGCCACAAGACGATCGAATGCCGCTGCACATCCGACTTGGTGGCGCGCTATCAAGACCGAATCTCGGGTCCGCTGCTCGACCGCATCGATATGCGAGTCGAAGTTTCATCGTTCACCGAAGAGGAACTCACGACGATGAGCGACGGCGAACCAACGCGCTACGTCGCCGAGCGAGTACGCAGGGCTTACAACAGCGCACTCGGGCGCCAGGGCAAGCTGAACGATCACTTACAGCCGGCCGAGATCGACCAGATCTGCAAGGTCGGCGGCGCAGTCAAGCAACTGCTGCACGCCGCCACAGTGCGTCTCGGCTGGTCGATGCGCGCGTATCACCGCGTGCTTAAAGTGTCGCGCACGATCGCCGATCTGTCCGGCGCCAGTGAACTCGCGACATCGCACGTCGCAGAGGCGATTCAATACCGGCGTTCGCTGCGCGAAGTCTGATTCGCGCCTTCCTCACTTCAGATAACGCGATTCGAAGCGCGCAAGCCGGTTACCACCGGCGTCGAACACCTCCAGGTGCTCGCCCTTGATCTTCCAAGTCTGGACTTTCATCAGCGCGTCGAGGAAGGTCTTTTCGGTATCCGCACCTTGCAAGCACGCCATCCGTGTGGCGGCCATCTTGCCGAACGCAAGCTTGTCACCGTTCAGTTCATAGCTACCCAGCAATTGGTTGCAGCCACCGAAGCCACTCAGTCGATGGTCTTCCGACCTGAGGATCAAATGAGGCTCGCGTTGCTTCTCGCCGACGATGACGGGGTCGTTACCCAGGCGCGTCAATTTCCAGTACGTGTTCTGCAGCACCGCCGTCGAGTGCTGCGGACCGCAGGTCTCGCCTGGCCACGCGTTGATGAATCGCTCAACCACCAGCGTCGGCTGATCTCCGTTGCCTTCCATCTTCGGCCGCATCGCAATCTGCCCCTGCAAACTCACTAACAGTTCCGCACCGGGTTCACTGCGCATCTTGGCGTAGGCCGCTTCCAGCGCGGCGTTGTCCTGTTCGTGCGCGACCGGAACACGACGGCGCGACGCGCAGTCCATGAAAATTCCGGCGTCTGCCATGTAGCGGTACATGCCAGTCATCTCCGCCGGAGATTGCTTGCCGCCGGCCTTGCGCATCATCAGCGATACCTCGCTCCCATGACCGCGGGTGAGCACCGGATAGGCATTGTCAGTGGCGAACATCAGCTGCTCTCCGCGCAAGATACGGCCGCGCACCGAGTAGGTGTGATTGCTGTCGACGCGCGCAGGATCGTAGGTAATCGTGAAGCGGATCGGCGGATTGCCCGGAGCTTCGATGCGCACCCGCCCAATAACTTCGGCGCGCGCATCGACCTTCGATACATCTTCCAATGTCGCCTCGAACACCGCATCCGGCGGCAGTGCAATGCGTTCGCGGTACGTCGCAGTTCCGGAGAGTGTTCCGTCAGCGGCGACGCCGGCGTCGGACAGCAGCGCGAGAAAAAACAGAGCGATGACGAATCTCATAGGGTTTGTGAGTTACCACGTGAGCAAATGACGCGCCGTAGACGACCTCACTTGGCCGGAGTCAGCTGCTCGCGCGCCTTCTTTCGCTGCGCCAGCACATCTTCCTGCAGTTTGTACGCGGCGTAGTACTTGTAGATGTTGCGCACGTACGTCGGGGTCTCGATGCCGATCTTTTCGGCGGTCACCACCTCGACATTGTTGAACCACTTGTCCGGATCGAGCCCACGTTTGGCCGCTTCCTTGCGCATCCGCGCGATATTGCCCGGCCCGGCGTTGTAGCTCGCGAACGCGAACAGCGGCCGGTTACCCTCGCTGAACTTGGCATCGGGAAAATAGTGCGTCATCAACTGATCCATGTACTTGGCGCCGGCATGGATGTTGTGTTCGATGACTCTGATGTCGCCGACCTTTAGATGCGCCCCGGTCGCCGGCATGATCTGCATCACGCCGATCGCACCGACGTGACTCTTCGCGTTCTGATCGAGCTGCGATTCCTGGTAGCCCTGCGCGGCCAGCATCAACGGGTCGAAACCATACTTGGCGCCGTATTTCTCGAACAGATCGAGCGTTTCTTCGAAGCGCTTCCACTCGGCGGTGCCGGTGTTGTTAGAAATCTGCTTGATGCGCTTGTTGAATTGAGCAAAGCGATCCTCGACGACGCCCTGCTTCTTGACAAAGTTCTTGTAGAAGTCTTCAAGTGCCGCGACGAGTTGAGGACTGTTCTTGCGAATTGCCCAGCCGGTGTAGGCCTCGTCGCGCAGCACGAGGTCTTCGCGCACCTTGATCTTGGGTAGCACCTGCGCCCAGGCCTTCGCTTTCCAGTCATCGACGACGATGTAGTCGAACATTCCGGCGTTCAGCATCTCGAGTTTGTCTTCGTCTTCGAGCACATGCGGAGTCGAACCGATCTTGACGGGTACCTTGCCGGCCGCCGTCAGCTTGTCGTTGAGCGCCACCACACTTTGGAAATAGCTGCTTACCGGGTTGACGTGAACTGTCTTGCCCGACAGTTCTTCGACTGAAGCAATCTGCGGCGCGGTCGGGCCCGTTACGACAACCTCGCGGGTCGGTTTGCGGTCACGCGGCGCGACAAAGTCAACGCTCTTCAATCGCTCCTCGATTGCGGTCAGATTCCCGGCAGCAATATCGCCATAGCCCGCGACGAGTTGCGGCAGCAGCCTGTCGCGCGTCGTCGGAATCATGAAAACCGAAATGGGCCGCTTGCCGAGCTGCTTCGCGTACTTTTGGTTGATATAGCGCTCGAAGTCGCGCACCAGTTCCGCGGTCAGGCCGCGTTCGCGCCCTTTGTCGTTGTAATAAAGCGTGCGGCTATAGGGCACCAGCACGCGGATCATGCGACGCTCGACCATCGCGTCGAAGTCGCCGCCCCACGGTCTAGTTGCCAGACTTAGTTCGCGCGGTTCTGTAGGTGCCTGGGCTGAAGCGACAAGGCTCAAGCACAACGAGAGCGTGACCAGCGCGACTTTCGCTTGAACGTTGAGACGTTCGCTCATCACCATCCCCTTCGAGCACCTTGCGCAGTACCTACGGTCTCCACGAAAAGATACACCGCTTTGCATCTCCGGCGCTTTCCGTCGCTGCGTGCTTTGCCAAGCATTCCGTTAAGCTGACATGAAAGAACGCTCCGCGATATTCAATTCGCAGCGGCCACACAAGAAACAAGACCTCCCGTGACACGTCCCGACACTCATCAGAAGGCACTGGCGCTGAACCTCGATCCAACGAGTTTCGGCTCGTTCGCCGAGATCGGCGCGGGGCAGGAAGTGGCGCGCTGGTTTCTGCGCGTCGGTGGCGCTTCGGGCACGGTGGCCAAGACCGTCTCGGCCTACGACAAAGACGTCAGCGACGATCTCTACGGCTCCGGAACACGCTACGTGTCGAAGCCACGGTTGCAGGCGATGCTCGATCGCGAGTGGGCGTCGCTCGTGCAGCAGGTGGCCGATGGTCGCGGCAAAGACACTCGCCTGTTCGCTTTCGCCGACACCATCGCCGCGCGCAACTTCGCGGGTACGAACGATTGCCACGGCTGGATCGGCGTGCGCTTTCAGGATCGCCCGCAGGCCGAGCCCAGCGAAATCCTGCTGCACGTGAACCTGCGCGACAGCGCCAACCTGTTGCAGCAGGAGGCGGTTGGCGTTCTCGGCGTGAATCTGCTGCACGCGCTGCTGGCCGCCGATCCTTCCGAGCGCGCGTCCGCGCGCGACGTGCCTGCGCGGTTGTTCGAGAACCTTGCGGACGATCGAATCGAGATCGATCAGATCGACATGCGCGGCAGCGCGTTCGCGGGTTGCGAGATGCGGGCCCTGCACATGGCCGCGGCGCGCGATGGTCGGGCCGAGGCCGTGACGCTCACCGCGGATGGCGTGGCTCTCGCGGCCAATGAGTTCCTCTATAAGAAAGCCATCGTCATCGCGCCGACATTGATCGACGGGCGCAACGAACTCTCACGCGCGGCGATCACCGCATGTGTGGAGGCGCTGCGCCGCGAAGTCGCTGGCGACGCCGAGGTGAAAGACGTCATCGATGTGCGCCTGGTGACGCTCAAGCCTGATGCGCCGCTGCCTGATGCGGCGGGCATTAGCAAGGGCGCGGCGCTGATCACGCGGCATCAACCGCTGTACCGTGTCAGCGCGTTCGTGCGCCGCTACACCTCAAGCGCCGCTGAACTTCGTAGTCACGCTGCCGGCGTTGATGCAAGTCTTCGACCAAGCGCGCTACCAGCATCTGGATGGTCGCATGCTCGAAGGCGTCGCGCGGCTCTTCGGCCACGACGTGCGCGTACTAGGCTATCCGTCCCGGCGCGAAGACATGCATCGCTGCGCAACACCGAAGCGGGACGCGGATGGGACATGGACGGCAGCGCAGCATGGATCACCGCTGATCAGCTGCGCCCCGCGCCGCCGCTACGGCATTTGTACGAGTACTTGCTTGCGACAGGCTTTCTTGCCGCGATGCCCTCGCAATAGTGGCGCAAACCGAGAACGAAGAGCGGTTTCGTCTGATGGGATCTAGAAATTCTCGGACGTGGTGGCACCTTGCGCTACGGTCGTCCGACGAAAAGATACACCGCCAGGTTGCGGCTACTCTCGTAACCGAACCCGAGGAACAGCGGACCCAGTGGTGGCACTTCGCAATCGCTCAAAGCCCGCCACCCCAGCGGTATTGCCACGCGATTCCAACCAGATCGAAGTTGTTGCCGGTGCGCGCCGCGACTCCGGAGCTGACGTTGATCTTGACCGAATGTCGGCAGGTCAACGGGCAACGACAACGTGCCGCCGAATCGCCAGTTTTGTTGAAGGTTGTTGTCCAGCACGCCGTTGACCGTCGTGCGGCCGCCGGCAAAGTATGTGACATCGAGCGAACCCCATATGCCCGAGGAAAAGCTGTAGATCGCGTGCGCTCGCATCGAATAAAGTGGATCCTGCGAACGCTGCTTGCCACCAAAGAAGTCGTTGTTGTCCGTGTAGAAAGTCACGGCGAACGCGCCCTCAAGCGTCAACGGACCCACGGCTTTCGATATGCCGATCTCAGGCTTTATGAACCAGCGATTAGTCCCTATGTTGATCAGCCGGGTGCTGTCGTACTGGCCCGATGGGAAAGCCACTTGCAGGCTGGCGCCGACGATCCAATCCTGTTCGTAGTCCTTGAACTCGCTCAGCCTCAGTGCCGGTGCGCCATAGAAGTTGACCGACACTCGCAAGCGGGCGTCAGCAAATCCGGTCACGTCACGCGTCACTCGCTCGCCGGCAAAGTCGGCCGAACCCGATAGCGAGGTGTACGGGACGATCGCGTCGATCTTGCCGGACATGCCCCAAACGTCGATCACGCGCGCGTACGCCAGGATCGCGCTGGACGTCGTCAACTCCTCGTTTGTGATCGGCAGCGCCGGCCCGAAGGAGATGCCGCCTCGCGTGTACGCATAGCCGGCAATCAGAAAGTTGACCCCGATCGGCGCGTTCGAGTAACTGCGAGGCTCTATGTCCTGTGCACGTGCTGGCGTTGCAATCGCGATCAACGCCCACACGCCAAGCTGCATCAACGCGTTTACGGCGACTTGGACGCGTCGGAGGTTTTCACTACCCATGGCAGAGGACGGATACCACCGCGACATGGGCAGTGGTCGACGGTTAGCTTATACAAAACTACGGCACCGTCGCGTTCACGGTGCTCACTGGTGATTTCGCTTTAGGGATTGATCCTAGTAATTTTGGACCCCTGCACACCAGCGCCCGCCATCAGACCCTTCTGGTCGAAGAAGAAGGCGTAGACGTCGTCCTTGAGCGTCCTGGTACTAGTGGATTTAGCCATACCGTGATCTTCGAGGTTTCCGCGAACTCGATCTTCTGGCCAGAACTCTGTGCTGCGTCGTAGCCCGCACGCATCCGCATGCTGAAGCGCGGCGTGGCACCGAGAAACTGCGCCATTTGCATCAGAATCGCGCGCGCCTTGGTCTGCGACTCGGTGGGTTGCGTTGCGGCCGAAGTCTTCGCTGCCGGCTTGCTGGCTGAAGCCGCTTGTTGTGCATGGACCGGACTCGCCGCGAGCGGCTCAAGCACGATGATCAATAGCGCCGTAAGCGCGAAGCGATGCACTGCAGTCTGAGTTGACATGGCGACTTCCTGACGAGAACTCAGGGCGAAAAGTAGTGTTCCGGCGAAGACCGGACTATTGGACCTTGGTCCAACGACGGCGTAGAGAGCAGCTTCGCCAGTTGCCTTGGCGTCGACTTACGAGTCGATCCGCATCCGCTCGCAAACGGCAACAAACATTCGATCGCGCATTGGACCAAGGTCCAATTAGCTGCAGCCCGTGACTGCTTTAGCCTTTTTTACGCCGAAGCGAGAGAGGACGACGAATATGAATGATGAATCACGAGACGAACCGATCCTGAGTCATGACGCCGGAGTCGGTCAGCGACCGATGAGTCGCCGCGATGCGATCAAGGCAGCGGGTCTCGCCGGAGCGGCAGCCTTATCGTCAGTCGTGGCATCGCCGGCGCAGGCGCAGGCGAAGGCGGCTGCGCAAGCAACCGCAGTCCCGGCAAAGAACCCTTACGGCGGCGTGCCGGGCGGCGGAATCACGTTGCCTGCGTATTACCGGCCGACGCCTTATCTCGTCAGCAACAACATCTATTACCCGGGTCAGGAGCAGGTCGGCCCCGACGAAATGCGGATCTCCTTCATCGGCAGTACGCCGATCCCGGTCACGAAAGTGCAGGCCGGCACCTGCATCATGGTCGAGCTGGGTAACGGCAAGAAGTTCTTCTTCGATTTCGGTTCCGGCTGCATGCGCAACATCATCGCGATGGGCGTGCCGTTGCAGACAGTCAACGATATTTTCTTCACTCATCTGCACGTCGATCACTACGCGGACCTTCCCTACCTCTTCGCCTTTGCCCCATGGATGGGGCGCTGGAAGCCGTTGCGCGTCCATGGCCCCTCGGGCCGCACACCGAAGGACGGCATCAAGACGATGATCGACGGCATGAAGATGATGACGCAGTGGCACACCGACTCGTTCAACGCCAGCCCTATCGGCGACGGCTACGAGGTCGAGGTCAACGAATTCGATTTCCGTGACGACAACGGGATTTGCTACAACAAGGATGGCGTTGTCATCCGCCACTGGCGGCGATCGCACACCAAGGACGGCGCTTCGGCTTATCGACTCGATTGGAACGGGCTCTCATTCGTCTGGACCGGTGATGGGCGGCCCGACGAGCTCACGCTGAAACTGGCCAAGGGCGTCGACGTATTCGTGACCGAAGTGCAACCGGATACCGCCAACCTGCAGGCGTTGAAATTCGGCATGCCACCGATCATCCTGAACACGACGATCGATCAGGCTCACAGCCCGCACTACGCGATCGGCTACATGTTCAACGAGATCAAGCCGCGTCTCGCGATGGTCACGCACCTGAGTTACGACGAGGAACTGATCCCGGAGATCATCGCCGGGATCCGCGTGCACTACAGTGGGTTGTTCCAGTTCGGCGCGCCCGACGTCGTGGTCGTCAACGTCACCAAGAATGCCGTTTGGACGCGCAAGGCTGCGCTCCCAGAAGCCGGCAACATGGCTCGTCCGAGCCCGAGAGACGCGATCGGCCTGTTCGACCTGAGCCCGACGAATCTGGAAGTCCGGTTCCCGAATCCCCGGCACACGGTCGCTGACATGCAGGAGCCCGCGGTCCGCGAGCGCGAGATCGATCCGAAGAAGTACTACCCGTCCGACATGTATCGCGCGCCACAGCGCAATTTCCCGAACGGTTTCAAGATCGATGTGCGCCAGGTCGTCGAACAAAAACTCCGCGGGGCGCAGGCCAAACTCACGGCCGAGCAGGAGAAAGTTCAGCAGCTCATCAACAAGCTCGAGGGCAATTGAAGCGATGCAAGCCGTACCGCTGACAGTCCTGACTGGCTTTCTTGGCGCTGGCAAGACGACGCTGTTGAACCGCATTCTCACCGGCGATCACGGCCTTCGGGTCGCGGTGCTGGTGAACGACTTCGGTTCGATCAACATCGATGCCGAGCTCGTCGTTGGAATCGAAAACGACGGCGACGTCATCAACCTTTCCAATGGCTGTGTCTGCTGCAACATCCGCGACGATCTGGTGGTCGCGGTGACGCAGGTGATGATGCGTGCTGAGCGGCCCGAATACATCCTGCTCGAGGCCAGCGGGGTGGCGGACCCCTCCGGCATTGCGCTGACGTTCATGGACGAAGGCATGCGCGACCGCATCAGGCTGGACAGCATCATGTGCGTCGTGGATGCGGAGCAGATATTCGCTGCACCGGAGATGATGGAACTGAAGCTGCGCCAGGTGGCATTCGCAGACATGCTGATCCTCAACAAGGTCGATCTTGTCAGCCGACAAGAGATCGAACGGATCAAAGCATGGCTCGACGACCGGTTCCACCGTTATCGGTTGGTCGAGGCGTCTGGCGGCGATGTGCCACTCGAGATTCTGTTATCGGTCGGCCGCTTCGATCCTGCTCGCCTGCTTGGGACGGCGTTGCATCAGCAGCCCGATCACGATTCCGGCTGTGATGACTCCGATTGTGCGCATCAAGTTGATGGTCATTCACACGATCACGCGCAGGTCTTCACGACGTGGAGCTACGAAACGCAGGTACCCCTTTCGTTGGAATCGCTGCGGGAAACAGCGCGCAACCTGCCGGCCAGCATCTACCGGTGTAAGGGCGTGGTCCATGCCGCCGACGAGCCGGGCCGGCGGGTCATCCTGCAGGTTGTCGGCAAGCGGGTGGACATCTCAGTCGAGCCTGACTGGAGCGGCCAGGAACCACGCACTCGCATTGTCGCCATCGGAGCACACGATCATGTGGATGCAGCGGTGCTGCGCGAGGGTTTTGACCGATGCCGCGAGATGACAGTGCAGTAATCGCATCGCGTCGGTGTCACAAGCGGGAGAAATCATGAATTTTTATCGCGTAGTCGGTTGCGTCCTTGTCGCCACGTTTCTAGCCAGCTGCGCCAGCCGGCCCGTCAACGAGCGGATTACCCAGGTCGACCCGAAGGCCGGATATCGACCGCATCTGGTGATACCGAAACGCCAGAACAACGATCCGCACACGTTCCTCGTGCTCTCGTTCTCGGGTGGCGGCACGCGGGCCGCGGCGTTCTCGTACGGTGTATTACAAGAGCTCCGCCGCACCGAGATCGTGATCGATGGCAAGCGCCGGCGGCTGATCGACGAAGTCGACATGATTACCGGCGTGTCGGGCGGAAGCTTCACCGCCCTTGCGTACGCGCTGCATGGGGAGCGGCTGTTCGCCGAGTACGAGGAGAGGTTCCTCAAGCGCGACGTGCAGGGTGCACTGACGTCGCGCGCGCTCAACCCGTTCAACTGGGGGAAGTACATCGGCGGCAGCGCGGGACGCTCAGAACTCGCCGCCGATTACTACGACGAAATCTTGTTCGAAGGCGCAACCTTCGCCGATCTCCTGGCCAAGCAGGGACCGATTGCTATCGCAACCGGAACCGACATCTCGACCGGATCGCGGCTCGCGTTCTTTCAGAACGACTTCGACCTTCTTTGCACAGACTTGAACAAGATTCGCCTGTCGCGCGCGGCAGCTACGTCTTCCGCGGTCCCCGTCGTGCTGTCTGCCGTGACATTCGACAATTACGGCGGCACGTGCGGGTATCAGTATCCCGCCTGGGTACGGGATGTCACCAACCCCGAGAATCGAGCGCGCCCGTCGGGCCGCGCGGTGCAGCGCCACAAGGAAATGCAGGCGTTCGAGAACAGCAAGGAGCGCCCATACATCCACCTCGTTGATGGCGGGGTCGGGGACAACATCGGCGTGCGCGGCGTGCTGGAGGCAATGGAGGAGCTGGGAGCGAGCACGGCGTTTCGCGAGCAGGTGGGATTCGGAGTCATTCGGAGGTTCGTAATCATGGTCGTGAACGCCCGCTCGGCCCCGCGCACCGAGTGGGACCGCCAAGAGTCGCCTCCGGGCATCGCGGCCCAACTACTGCAGGCCTCCGGGGTGCCGATCGACCGGTATTCGTTCGAAACCGTCGAAATGCTAAAAGATCGCGCCGAGATCTGGTCATGGCGACGCGAGCTGGTGATCGCGCGGGCACGCCTCGCGGGCAAAACCCAAGCGGAGGCGGAGGCTGGCGTACCGAATCTCACGCTGCAAGCGATCGACGTGAGCTTCGATGCGATTCCCGATCCGAAGGAGCGCGAGTACTTTTTCAACTTGCCGACGACGTTCGTGCTTCCGGCCGAGGCGGTGGACCGATTAGGCGAGATCGCAGGGCGCCTACTGCGGCAGTCGAATGATTACGAGGCATTGGTGCGCGAGCTTGGGGGCACGCCCGCGCACTAGACGCTGCACGAATTTCAGTGGCCGCCTTCAGGCGCAGCATCGCGGCTGTCAATCGCATTTGTGATTGCCGTGAACAGCGCCGAGTGGTCTACCGGCTTACGTAGAAAGGCTGCCGCCCCCAAGCCGAGCGCGCGTGCTCCGGCCTCAGTCGTATCGTCGCCCGTGATCACGATCACAGGCACATGCGCTTCCATACGCTGCAAGACGGTCTGTACTTCGAATCCGTCCATGCCAGGCATGTGCAGATCCAGTAGCACGCAGGCCGGTTCACGATGGTCTTGCATGTACATTACAAATGCGGCGCCCGATGCGAACGTCTGCACCGCGAAGCCGGCCGACTGAATCAACCGCTGCAGCGCCTTACACACGGCGTCTTCGTCGTCGACAACGGCGACCAGGCGAGGCGGCTCCAGCATTTGATTGACGCTACCGCGCCGGCGCCCGCTCAGTAATTGGACCTTCGTCCTACTGGCTGCTAATGAGATCGCGGCCGTTAGGCACGCAGGCGACTCACTCCAGAGCATTTGCCACGACCAGCGTCAAAGGGATAGGCGACGATCGGCACTGGAGCTTTGTCGGCGGACGTCCTAGCTAGCCGGATTCCGGCGCGCTCCGCGAAGCGCACAAGGTCGGCCAAGGAGCGAGCATGCATCTTTTCCATCACACGGGCGCGGTGAACCTTGATTGTCTTTTCCGCGATACCTAGCTCGGCCGCCGTCTGCTTATTCAACCTGCCCGCCACGACATGAGAAAGCACTTCATGCTCGCGCGCAGTGAGCGTCGCAAGCCGTGCCTGGATCTCAACGAGTTCGTCTCGCGCCTGACGTAACGCGCGACCGTGCTCCAAGGCTTGCTCAATGGCAGAAAGCAAATCTTCATGCTCGACCGGCTTGGTCAGGAAGTCCACCGCGCCGCGCTTCAACGCCTTGACGGTCATTGGAACGTCGCCATGTGCGGTAAGGAACACAATGGGTAACACGCAGCCGCGCGCGGCAAGAGCCTGCTGTAGCTCGAGGCCGCTTAAGCCAGGCATCTCCATATCAAGAACCAGACAACCCAGCGTGTCGCAATGGAAATCGTCAAGAAACGCAGCTGGCGAATTGAAACTGCGGACGTTGAACCCCGCACCGACGAGCAGCCGTTGAAGACTCCTGAGTACCGACGCATCGTCGTCGACCAGAAATGCGATCGGTGAAGGTTGGATAGGCGAGTTGTGTTGCAACATGTGTTCGGCCACTCTCGTCACCGCTAATGCCTGGTTGCTTTGCCTGCGGGCAACCAGAAGTGCAGCGTTGCGCCTCTCGATTCATTGTTGGTGGCCCACAGTCGACCCCCATGGGCAGCCGCTATCGTTCGGCACACCGCTAGGCCGAGTCCCATGCCAGTGGACTTCGTCGTCACGAATGGCTCGAAGATGCGCTCGAGATCAGCGACTGCGATTCCTCCGCCGCGGTCGCTAATCGCGAGCTCAACGCCGCCGTTTCGAGCGTTGGCAGTGCTGATCGTGACAACGCGGCCATCTACGACACCGTCCATCGCCTGGCAAGCGTTAAGCAACAGGTTAAGCAGTATCTGCTGAAGCTGCACCCGATCGCCGTCGACGTACGGTAGGTCAAGAGCAAGCTCAATTTGCACTCTGACTCGACGGTTCATCAGGTCGACGTGCATGATCTTCGACACGTCGCGAACGACCTCGTTGAGGTCAATCGATTGATAAGGCAACTCTTCCTTGCGCAGCATCGCGCGCACCCGCCGGATCAATTCGTGCGCGCGCCGGTTATCGGCAACGATGTCTTGCAAGATATTCCCCAGCTCGGCGAGATCGACCGACTCGCGCTTGATCAGAAACTGTGCTGCCTGCGCGTTGCTGAGTATCGCCGTCAACGGTTGATTCAGTTCGTGTGCGATCGAGCATGACAGCTCTCCCAGCATTGCGAGGCGAGACAACTGGGCGAAGTCGTTAGGCTGGTGAGTCGAAGCACTCTCGTCCCCGATACGCTCGCTCATACCAGCGGGACGGAAACCGTCGTCCGCTTGGCAACGCGCAGTTAATTTGAGTGACGCTGCAGTCATAGCGATCGACGCGAGAGTTCCGGGGAGAGGTAGCGCTCTCCCGCCAATAGTGAGTCGACGGCTGGCATAAGGTCTGTGGCCAGGTTGCGCTTCAACACCACAGCGTCTGCCCCCGCACGCAGTGCGCCCTCGGCGACCGTCGGTTCGTCGTGCACCGAAAGCAGCAGCAACTTTGCGCCAGGCGCGCGCGTACTGACGCGGCCAAGAAGACTTCGAAGATCGCCTGCGGACAGAGAAACGTCGAGGATCACCACAGCGGGATCCAACAGTTCGGCGCCCTCGAGTAGAGAAGTTTCGTTGGCCACCATGAACACCGTTTCGAATTCGGTTTCGAGCAGCCCGCGGATGCTGTCACGCAGACCGTGGTGCCGATCCGCCAGAAGCACGCAGTTACCTTTCGGATTCATCGTGTCCGCACGATATGACCTACCCGAGACCGTGCGCAGCCGAAAAAATACGGGAACAGCTGAGAGAAATTACGGGACGAGGCCGTGCTGGATCGCGAAGTGGATGAGCTCCGCGCTGTTCTCGATACCGAGCGACTCCATCAGACGGTACTTGTGGTCCTCCACCGTGCGCGCCGACAGACCAAGCGTCGCAGCGATTTCCTTGGCCGACTTGCCCTCGGCGAAGAGCTGCAGGATTTCCCGCTGCCGCGGCGTCATCGCCTCGGCGGGGTCGCCCTGGCGTTGCGGATCTCGCCTTGACGATCGCATCAGCTCCGCGGCGAGATCGGGAGCGATGAAGGTGCGTCCCTGCAGCGCCGCACGTACCGCCAGGACCAACTCGGCGGGCGCGGAATGCTTCAGCACGAAGCCGGCGGCGCCCGCCTCCAATGCGCGTCGGGCGTAGGCGACGTTACGGTGCATCGTCAGGAACACGACTCGCACGGCTGGGTCGTCCTGCTTGAGCTGCGCCAACGCATCGATGCCATTGAGGATCGGCATTGAAATGTCGGCGACGATCACGTCGGGTCGCAGCTCACGCGCCGCCTTCACTAGCGAGCGGCCGTCCTCGACCATGCCCACCAGCTCGAACTCTTCCGCGAGCAGGCCCTTCAGACCTTCGGCCACCATGCGATGGTCATCGGCCAGCAGGACGCGCGGCCTCATCATGGTTGCTCCCTCGCGCTGCGCGCGGTCCCTCCGAGAGGGACGGAGCGCTTCCTTCGGAGCGGCCGTGCGGAAGCGCTCATGCGGGCACCCACGCGACCACCGTCGTGCCGCGTCCTGGCGTGCTCTCGATATCGAGCGCGCCGCGCAGCAGCCGAACGCGCTCGCGCATGCTGGCGAGGCCGAGGCTCGCGCGGTCGCGCGAACGCGCTGGGTCGAAACCGCTGCCGTTGTCGCTGACCGCGAGCTGCACGCCCTTGCCGCTCGGTGACAGCAACACCGTCACGGCGCCCGCGCCAGCATGTCGCGTGGCATTGCTCAGCGCTTCCTGCGCAACGCGAAACAAGCACAGCGCCGCATCGTTAGGCAGCGCCTCCGGGAGGTCGCGCGCCTCCACATCCACGCGTAGCCCCGCGTGATGCGCTACGCGATCGCACTCGGCACGAAGCGCCTCGACCAGCCCGAGATCATCGAGCACCGACGGATGCAGCCGATACGACAGCGCGTGAACGTCTTCGCTAAGGCGCACAAGCTCCTGGCGCATGGTGGCAGCGCCACCATCCGCACCCGCGTTGCGCTCGAGCCGCCCGGCGTCGATCGCGAGGCGCGCAAGTCGCTGCGTCAGATCGTCATGCAGCTCGCGCGCGAGATGCCTACGCTCGTCTTCGTGCGCGGTGATCAGCTGGCCGCTCAGATTGATGGCTTCCTTTTCAGCGCGCCGCCGCTGCCTGCGTTGCAATAGAAGCGCTGCAATCAAGCCGGCCTGTAACACCACAATCGCTGCGCTCGTCAGGATCACCAGCTTGTGTTGATCCCAGAGCGAAGGTGGCCGGAAGCGGACATCGGCGCCGGCGGGAAGGCGTGACAGCGGAATGTTCCAGCGGTCGAGCTCGCGCCAGTCGAACGCCGGCGCTCCTGCCTTTAACACCAGAGGCGCCGGGTCGGCTCTCGATCCCTCTTCCAGCATCCGCCGCGCGATCCTTGCGGATACCTCGCCCATCTTGCGCAGTTCCAGCAAGGGCCCACCGACAATGCCAGCGCCAAGCTGGCTGTCGTAGGTACCGAACACTGGCGCATTGGCCACTTCGCGCACTGCGGCGAGCGCCCGTTCGTTTTCGTACGGCACGCCGGCTGCGTCGACCGCGAAGTGGCCGTAGACGATGGCCGAATCGGGCGGAAGCGTGGCGACGCGCTCGCGCAGCTGCGCCATCGTCAGGTCGTGCAGCCAGAGCAGCTCGACGCGGCTCGCGAGCGAAGCGAGCGCGCTCTGAAACTCGGCGCGGTCGAGCCGATCGATCCTCGAGCTGCCCTGGACCATGACGAGTGTGCGAGTCTCGGGTAGCACCTCGAGGATGTTGCGGGCGATGCCCGTGATGTCGGAGCTGAGGCTGACAACACGATCCCTCGACTCGATCTGGCTGCCCTGTACTCTGCTGTCAACAATGCCGGTCACGAGCAGCGGGGCATCCGGGAAGAGGCGCTCGCGGTGGCGCACATAAAAGCGCAGCGCCGATGCACCGAGCACGACCACCAGATCGAGCTGCGCCGTGCCGTGTTGGCTGCGCAGGAACTCGACGAACGGGCGCTCGTCCGCCGGCGCGCCGCCGGTGCGCTCGGAGTCCAGCGACGCCTCATGAAACGCGACCGGCTGCTTCAGCTGCCGCGCCAGCTCGGTGCGGAAGGCGAGAGCGACCGCGTTGAACGGTGCGAAGTCACGCCCCCATGAGTGAATGATGAGAACCCGCTTCGGCTCGGCGGCCTCGCCCACGGGCGCAAGCAGTAGCAGCAGGAGCAGCGCCAGTCCAAGCTTGAGGACTGTCGGCCTAGTGCGGATAGATTCGGCAATCATGCTGCCTCGATCCCACCCCGGTTGTCGTTACTTCTTAATGCAGTGCCTTGATCCAATCGCTAGATCCGACACCGATGCGTTTTAGCATTATCAGCGCATCTCGTGATCGCGTTCCGGGACGGAAACGGATCTAGAAATTCTCGGACGTCGTGGCACCTCGCGCTACGGTCGTCCGAGGAAGAGATACACCGCCAGGTTGCGGCTACTCTCGTAACCGAACCCGAGGAACAGCGGACCCAGTGGTGAATCGACCGCCACGAACACCGATCCGGCAACGACCGTGAGGTCGCCCGAAAACGGCTGACCGCGCCAGATCGGCACCAGCGGCCGCAGGCGCGCTGCCTCCAGTGAAGCACCGACTTGAACCCCCTCGAACAACGGAACGTCGGCCACTTTCCTGCGATAGATCAGGCGGCCGAAATAGAAATCCTCGGTGCGCAACTGCGCGCGTCGCAGGCCGGACAAGTTCAGAAATCCGCCCAGCTCGAATTGATCGTACAAAGGCACTTCATCAGAGCCTATCTTGCCGCCCGCGGCAATCAACGCTTCCACTGTGTTCACACCCCACGAGAACGGAGCGCTCAGCCGCGCGTCCCAGCGCGTGTAGCTGTCACTTGCGCCTAACACATCGGTCGATGCATAAACGTTGGCGCGCGCGTAGTAACCCTCCCGCGGAAAGTTGATGCTGTCGAGCCGATCGAACGTGGCCGAGAACGTGAACGCACCGACACGGAAGCTATCGCTCGGCGGCGAGGTCACTGGAGTACCTCCGGAGTCAGGCACTATGAAGATGCCGCCGCTGCGCAAGTCGAAATCGCGGTGCCCGAGCTGCACGCCGGCGCGCGCTTCACCGTACTGGATGAAATTGGCTCCCAGGTCGATTCCCACTGTACCCGCTTGGTCGCGGTACTCGGCGAAACGCAGGTCATCCGCAAACAGATCGAATCGATCGATCGAGTACCGCAAGTTCGATGCAACGAACAGGTATTGCCGCGCCGACAGCGGCTGGTAGATCTCGGTGGACAGCAGCACGTCGCGCCCGAGTATCACGTCGTTGCGCCATTCGGCGCCAAACGAGTTCAACCACTTCAAGCGGTGCGAGGCGAGCAAATTGAAGTCGGCTTGGTCGCCCAATGCAGCTTCGAGCTCGAGGCCAAAGCGCACGTAATTGCGCTCAGGCTTCTCCTTGACCAGGACGATCAACGTACGCTTGCCGTCGACCTCCTCCACCTTGTAATTGACCGTCTCAAAGTCGCCACGGCCAAAGATGCGGCGCATATCGAGATCGATCGTGTCGCGCTCCAGCGGCTGTCCGACTTGCGTTTCCATCGCCTGCAGCACGACCGCTTCACTGACTCCGCGCGTGCCCTCAACCTTGATGGCATCAATCACCAAAGCGGCCGTCGCTGTCGGTGCGACCTGACGCGCACGGACGGCCGCGTATTGCTCGGGCGGCAGCGACAACGCGCGCAGGCGGTCTGCCATCTTGCGCGCCGCAGCTTCGCCGATCGGCACTGTCTTTAACAGGTTATCGAAGTCGCCGGCCGAGTAGTCGCCGAGCTCCGGGAGAATCAAAATGTCTTGCGGCTTCAGCTCGGCCAGCGAACGGTTGACGTTCTGCTCGGTCAGGATGTTGATCATCTGCAGCGACACGCTAAGCACCGACGTGATCTGCTCGGGCTTCAGCAGCGGCGTGCCGAGATTGACCGCGATGACGATGTCGGCGCCCATCGAACGCGCGATATCGACGGGTAGATTGCGTACCAGGCCGCCGTCGACCAATTGGCGCCGGCCCAACTCCACCGGTGCGACCGCGCCGGGTACCGACATCGAAGCGCGGATCGCCTGCACCACGCTGCCCTCTTCCAGCACGACCATCTCACCCGTGCCGATATCGGTTGCGATCGCACGAAAAGGAATCGGCAATTCATCGAAGCTGCCCACGTTCGAGATCTTGACCAGCTTGCGAAGCTCGCCTTCGAGCGCGACGCCGGTAACCAGGCCCTTCGGCAACAGCACTCCGTCCTTGCTAACCGCCAACTCGGGTACGAAGTAAGGTCGCAGATCGTCGTCCTTGCGCCGCATCGTCTGGTCCTGCCGCGGTGGCCGGTCGGTAAAAAGGCTATCGGTCGTGATCGACTTGATCGCCTTTTCCATCTCCGGCACCGTCGTGCCGGTCGCATACGACGCGCCGACAATCGATCCCATGCTGGTGCCGACGATCACATCGATTGGCACACGCAGTTCTTCGAGAACCTTGATGACGCCAATATGCGCCGCGCCGCGTGCGCCGCCGCCGGACAAAACCAGACCGATCTTCGGCCGCCGAGCATCTGCCGCGGCGGTCGTATCACTGCCGCTCGGCGTGCCTTGCGCGATCGCAGCCGTCGCGAAGGTCGCGACGGTGAGTAAAACTAGGTATGCAGCGATCGATCGACAGGACGCTCTGTATTTCACGAGTGGCGCGCAACCGAGGAATGGGCCTTGCTGCGCCGCGATTGGCGCGATCGTGCGCGAGAGCCTGCGGGTGACAGAAGATTGATCGAAGAAATTATCATGTCCCTTGTTAAGACTAGGATAAGGCAAGTACCGAGTTGTGATGTCTCGCGTTCTCGAGTTAGCCCGTCAACAACCAACCAGAAGACCTGCCGTCGATTCGCCTGAGTAAGGCACTCGATATGAACAGCATCTTGACGCGAAGGCTCACAGCCGCGGTCGTCGCCGGTACGCTCGTCGGCTGCGCCTCGAGCCCGCCGCCGTCGCCCGCGGCAGGACCCGACTACAAGGGCCGGGCTGTGACGCGCGTCGAGGGCGGCGTCCGGGTGTCGGCCGCGGTTTTGTCGGCCGAGGAGAGCGCCGCCGTGTACGACGTGCCGCTCGCAAAGAGGGCGATTCAGCCTGTCTGGATCGAGGTCGAGAACCGCGACGATCGCGCTTATTTCCTGCTGTCGCCGGGCCTCGACCCGAATTTCTTCCCGGCTTCCGAAGCGGCCGAAGCGCTCGCGACGGACGACTCGCGTGAGCAACGCGCCGCGCTCGACCGGCGCTTTCGACAGCTCGCGTTCCGCAATCCAGTCCTGCCCGGCGCGACGACATCGGGGTTCGTCCTGACCAACCTCGACGAGGGCGTAAAGCTTGTCCAGGTCGACTTGGTTGCGAGCGGGCGCACGAGGACATTCTCGATCCTCACGATCGTGCCCGGCTTTCGCGCCGATTACCACATCAGCGAAGTGTTCAGGCGCGAGGTCTACCCGCCCGCGAAGATCGTGGACTACACGGATGACGCCGCTTTCCGTGCGGCGCTCGAGGCCCTGCCCTGCTGTGTGACCAACAAGGACCGTTCCAAGAACGGCGATCCCCTCAATCTGGTGGTCGTGGGCGGCCTCGACGATGCGTTTCCGGCGCTTGTACGGCGCGGTTGGCGTCCGACTGAGGAAAAGTGGACGGGCTCGATCACGAGGATGGTGACCTCCGCGCTCAGTGGCGAGCGTTACGCCTATGCACCCGTCAGCGATCTCTACCTCTACGGACGCGCGCAGGACCTCGCGCTGCAGAAGGCGCGCGACAACATCCACCAGCGCAACCACCTGCGGCTCTGGCTGAGCCCGATGCGCTACCACGGCAAGCAGGTATGGGTGGGCCAGATCAGCCGCGACATCGGGAGCCGTCTCACGATCCATTCCCCGACATTCACGACGCACAAGATCGACCCGGACGTGGATGAAGCGCGCTCAGCGCTTGAGCGAGGACATGGCCTATTCTCAGAACCTCGCGAAGATCGGGCTCGTGACGGGGGTGGGTGCCGCCCCGAGAGACGCCCCGCGCGGCAATCTCACCACCGACCCCTACTACACCGACGGCCTTCGCTCAGTGCTCGTGTTCGACCGCAAGCCGACATCGCTGGACGAGATCGAATTGTTCCCGTGGAGTGCGGGCGACAGACTCAAGGACGCGACCCAAGGAGGCACGCAATGAGCGTGTTGCCGCTGATTCATCGTGTCCTCGGCAATGTGGTGTGTGCGGCGAGCGTATCGCTCGCCCTCGTTGGCTGCGCGACGTGGCAGAGCCCCAGCGATGTCAGCGATACCGCGCTGCGCGCCCGCGCCGTGAGCGACACCGTGCGGGACGTGCGCGTGACCGCGGCGGTGCTAAGCGCAGAAGACAGCCGGCGCATGTTCGGCGCCGACGTCAACAAGACCGACGTGCAGTCGGTATGGATCGAAGTCCAGAACCGGACGTCGCAACAGTTGTGGCTGCTGCGCTCTGGTACCGACCCGGATTACTTCTCGCCGCTCGAAGTCGCGTGGTCCATGCACACACCGCTCGCGGGAAACACGAACGCGAGCATCGACGACCACTTCGACAGATTCGGGTTCAAGAATCCGATCCCGCCGGGGGCGACGCGCACGGGGATCCTCTTCACCAACCCACAGCGCAGCACGAAGCTGCTCAATGTCGATCTGCTTGGGAACAAGGCGCTGATTCCCTTCTCCCTGTTCCTGCCGGTGCCGGACGACCCCGCGGATGAGCGCCTGTCGCAGCTCTCGTTCCAGTATCCCGATGCGCAGGTCACGGACTACAAGGACCTCGCCGCGCTCCGTGCGGCGCTCGAGCGGTTGCCCTGCTGTGCGACCGACGCCGGCGGGTCGGGGCAAGGCGACCCGCTGAACGTTGTCTTCATCGGCACCATCGCGGACATCAGCGCTGCGGGCATTCGGCGCAGCTATCGGCGTAGTTTCTACGAGTCCGATATGGCGCAACGGGTCTTCGGCCGCGAGCCTTACTTCGTCGCGCGGAAACAAGCGCAAGCGGGCGCGCCGGCGACCTGGATACGCCTATGGGTTGCGCCGATGCGCTTCGACGGTAAGCCAGTCTTCGTGGTGCAGGTCGGACGGCCGGTCGGCGGGCGCTTCGCACCCGGCGACGCGGCAAGCATCATCCTGCACGACGATGTGGACGAGGCGAGGAACCTCTTGATTCAGGACATGATGTATTCGGGCGGATTGGAAAAGTTCGGGTTCGTCACCGGTGTCGGCGCGGCCGCCGAGACGCTGCCCCGAACCGCACTCAACGGCGCGCGCTACCACACCGACGGCCTGCGCGCGGTCCTTTTCTTCGCGACGCGGCCGCTCAGCCTTTCCGACGTGGAGATTCTCGACTGGGTGCCTTACTTGGAGCGACGCGAGGCTGCCGCACGCGAGCAAAGCAACGATGCGCGCAAGTGACTCGGCCATTGAATCGCAAGCGTCTGTAGCGTCGCGACGCGCCCGCACGATCGGTGCGGCGAAGGGCGGCATTGTTCACGCGATGGTCGTCGTGGCATGCCTCGCGCTCGGCGCATGCGCGACGAAGCCCCTCATGCCGTACTCAGCCGACACGCCGCCGCTCGTTCTCGCGCTGGCTTCCCAAGCGGGCGTGCAGGACAAGCGAGCGCGCTTCCGCGAGACCTACTGCGCCGTGTTGGAGGCGCACGGACGCGGGCTTCCCGACTACCGGCCTTGCAACGAAGCACTGGCCCGCGTCGGTACCGAACCTGCCGGCACCGGCAAGCGCGTCGATCTCGGCCCGTCGAAACGGCGCCTCGTCGCGGCGGTGGTACCCGGCATCGGGTACGAATGCTTCGAACAGTGGCTCCAGCCGCCTGGCACCGTCGCGGCGCACGTACGCCAATACGGGTATGACGCAATCACCCTCAAGGTCGATGCGCTGTCGGGCACCGAGACCAATGCGCGCCAGATCCGCGACGCGATCATGGCCATGCAGCACGATGCGGGAGCGCCGCGCCTCGTGCTGATCGGATATTCAAAGGGCGCACCCGACATCCTCGAGGCAGTCGTCAAGTATCCAGAGATCCGGAGCCGCGTGGCGGCGGTGGTAAGCGCTGCAGGCTCGGTCGGTGGCTCGGCGCTCGCCAACGATGCCGAGCAATACCAGGCCGATATGCTGCGGTACTTTCCGGGCGCAACCTGCGGCTCGGGCGACGGCCGCGCCGTGGAGAGCCTGCGGCCCGCCACGCGCCAGGCGTGGCTCGCGCAGAATCCGCTGCCGAGCGACGTTCGCTACTACTCGCTCGCGACCTTCCCGCAGCCGGAGCGCATCTCGTCGATTCTGAAAGGGAGCTACGACAAGCTGGCGCGAATCGACGCACGCAACGACAGCCAGGTGATCTTCTACGATCAGTTGGTGCCCGGCAGCACCCTCGTCGGCTATCTCAATGCGGACCACTGGGCAGTCGCGGTGCCAATTTCCCGCTCCCACCCCATGATCACATCCATGCTGGTGACCCAGAACGCCTATCCACGCGAGGCGCTATTGGAAGCGCTCCTGCGCTTCTTGGAGGAGGATCTCGCGACGCCGCCGCGATGATTGCTGCGCGGGGATGCGTGCTCGCGACCGTACTCATTTCTACTTTACTACGCTGATTCGCCGACTAAGTTAGCCTTACACCCGCATCAGTTGGGTTACGAGCAACGCAGAAGAGGGAAGCCGATCGATGAATACCTCCTACACGCCTGATCCTGATCTCGAAGCGCGCTTGTCCAGGAGACTGCTCGATGTCCTGATCCGGGCCGGGTTGATCTTGGCGCTGGCAGTGCTGTGCTATCAGATTTTTTCGCCTTTTCTCGCTCTGATGGTGTGGGCGTTGATCCTGGCGGTAACGCTTTATCCGGCGCATCAAAAGCTCGCGCGCAAGATGGGGGAGAAGCAGGGGCTGGCGGCGACAGTGCTGGTGCTGATCGGCCTCGCGCTGATCGGAGTGCCCACTGGCTTGCTGATGTTCGAGCTCGGCGATTCGGTCCAGCACTTTATCGGCAGCGTGCGCGATCACACACTGCAGATTCCCGCGCCCTCGCCGGGCATCGCCGAGTGGCCGATCGTCGGCAAGAGGGTCTTTGGTCTTTGGTCGCAGGCTCATACGGATCTACCGGCTCTGGTTCAGAGCCTGCAGCCAAAGCTCGGCGACTTGGCTAAAACCGCCCTGGGGATGGTTGCGGGCATTGGCGGCGCGCTGCTGCTGTTTCTGGTCGCCTTCATCATTGCAGGAATCATCATGGCCTTCGGCGAGTCGGGCGCCAGAAGCACGCGCGCGATTTTCGACCGCATCGTCGGCACTGGCCACGGCGAAGAATTTGCCAAGCTGTCCACGGCGACCATTCGCGCCGTGGCATTGGGTGTGCTCGGGGTGGCCTTTATCCAGGCCATCGTCGTTGGCTTGTTCTTGCTGATCGCCGGCGTTCCGTTTGCGGCGGTGCTGGCGTTGATCGTGCTGGTTCTCGGAATCGCGCAGGTTCCGGCGTTGCTGGTCACTCTGCCGGTCATCGTCTATATCTGGATGAGCGGTGAGTACGGCACCGGGGCTGCCGTTATTCACAGCGTGCTGCTATTCGTTGCCGGCATGCTCGACAACGTGCTGAAACCGCTGCTGCTCGGCCGAGGAGTCGATGCGCCGATGGTCGTCATTCTGCTGGGCGCGTTGGGCGGCTTGGCAAGCCACGGTCTAATCGGAATGTTTGTCGGCGCGACCTTGCTCGCGCTGGGCTATCAGATCTTCATGTGGTGGGTCGCTACCAATCCTGACAAGGCAACGGCGCGTACATCGCAGGCGGCCAGCTGAGTCGCATGCCTGTGAATAAACTGCGAACGCGGGCGGCAGCGCTCGCAGGGACAGTTCTCCTAAGCGCCTGCACGACGGTCGGGCCCGACTTCCAGCGACCGCAAGTGCCCTCTTGGTTGGCCGAATGGACGGGCGGCTCTCACGAGTCGCTGGCCGCCGATCTGCGAGCCACACGCGATGGCCAACTGCAGCAGTGGTGGAGCACGTTTAATGATCCTGTGCTCGAACGTCTGGTTGCAGAAGCGCAGCGCGTGAATCCAAACGTGCGGACGGCCGGTCTGCGCATCATGGAAGCGCGCGCCCAACTTGGAATTGCCGGCAGCACGCTCTACCCGCAGGTTCAGCAGGCCACGAGCGATCTGCTGTGGGCGGGAGAGCACAGGACCGGCGCTCGCGACACCAGTGCCGTGACTCTCAGCGCCGGGTTTCTGATTGGCTGGGAGCTCGATTTCTGGGGCAAGTTCAGACGCGGCATCGAGGCCGCGGACGCCGCCTACTTCGCCAGCATTGCGCAATACGATGACTTGCAGGTGCTGATGGCCGCCCAGGTGGCAGCCTTCTACACCTCGATTCGCACGCTGGAGGCGCGGCTGGTGATCGCTCGCGAAAACGCGGTGTTACAAAAACGCAGTCTCGATATCGCCGAGCGGTTGTTCAAGGGAGGCAACGACTCCGAATTGGATGTGCAACAGGCAAAAGCCCAATATCTCGGCACGCTGGCCACTATTCCTCCACTCGAAAGCGCGTTACGGCAGACACAGAACGCACTCAGCACGTTGCTAGTCCGGGCGCCCGGCCCACTACCCGAAATGGCCGCAGGCAAGAATGTGATCCCACAGGCGGAACTCGCCGTCATCGTCGAGATGCCGGCCGAGCTGCTGCGGCGTCGCCCCGACGTGAGGTCTGCTGAGTTGCAGTTGGCCGCTCAGTCAGCGCTGATCGGCGTGAGCGTCGCGGATCTTTATCCGTCGATATCGCTGTTGGGATCCGTGGGGCTGTCGGCAACGTCGTTGAGCGGATCATCGCGAGCCCTGACCTGGGCCGTCGGGCCGAGCCTTGTCTGGAACGTCTTCGACTATGGACGGCTCACCAACGCCGTGCTCGTGCAGGATGCGCGATTCCAGCAGCTCTACGAGCAGTATCAGGACGCGGTGCTACGGGCAGCTCGCGAGGTCGATGATGCAGCAGTGGGCTTCGCAAAAACCGGAGAACAGATCGTGTTGCTCGCCGACGGAGTGGCGGCTGCGCAGCGATCGCTCGACATTGCCAATATTCAATATCGCGAAGGGCTCACCGACTTCGAGCGAGTTCTTGATTCTCAGCGAGTGCTTTTCGCTCAACAGGACTTTTTGGTCAGCTCGCGCGGCAGTCTGACGCAGAATTTGATTGCGCTGTACAAAGCGATGGGTGGTGGCTGGGAACAAGGGCGAAGCCGGCCCGTGCTGGATGACATGACGCGCGAAACCATGAACCAACGCAGCGATTGGAAAGGTTTGCTCGAGGCTCCGCTGCCAATGCCCGGCGATGACGCTTTACCAAACTCTTCCGGACCGGTAAGACCATGAGTCAAGAAACCTCAACGCAGGGCAAGACGCCGGCGCCGATAAGCGAGCAATCAGCGCCGCCGTCCAAACCGGAAGAAACGCCGGCTTTGGTCGCCGAGAAGTCGCCGCCGCCTGCGGCCAAGTCGGGCAAGGGAAGCCGCATCGGCGCGATCATCGTGCTGCTACTGATCGTCTTGAGTCTGGTCTGGTATTTCGTTTCGGATCGCCTGACACCGTATACCTCGCAAGCCAGGGTGCAGGCGTTCGTCGTACCGATAGCGGCCGAAGTAGCTGGCACGGTGTTGAAGGTGCACGTCAAGAACAACGATGAGGTGCAGCGCGGGCAGCCGCTATTGGATATCGATCCAACCCAGTACAAGATCGCGCTGCAGCGCAGCCGTTCGGATTATGAGTCGATACGCCTTTCGGTCAGTGCGTCGACGGCGTCGGTGGAGTCGGCCAAGGCGGCAGTGCAGGCGGCTATTGCAAATAATGTTTTCGCGCAACAGGATGCGACGCGACTCGAACAGATTTATAAGGAAGATCCGGGCGCGATCTCTCTGCGCCGCGTCGAAAGTGCGCAGTCCAACCGGATCAAGGCGCGCAGTCAGGTTGAAGCGGCGAAGGCGGATCTAGTCCGTGCGCAAGAGACAGCAGGCGAGCGCGGCGAAAACAACGCGCAGCTGCTCAGTGCCCGCGCGGCGATCGAAAAGGCTGAGCTTGATCTGAAGCGCACCGCAGTGGTGGCTCCCGCACGTGGCTCAGTCACCGACTTGCGTATCGATGCCGGGCAATATGCACAGACCGGCGCGCCTCTGATGACGCTGATCGCCATTCACGACCTGTGGATCAACGCCGACATGACCGAGAACAACCTCGGCAACATCAAACCCGGCGACGAAGTTGCGATCGTGCTCGACGTGCTGCCAGGAGAGATATTGAAAGGACGCGTACGCAGCGTCGGCACGGGCATCGGTCCCGATAAGCCACCTCAACCCGGCACGCTGCCTGCGGTCGAGAACAGCCGCGACTGGCTGCGGCAGGCGCAGCGCTTCCCGGTCGCCGTCGAGTTCGACCCGTCCGAACGCGAGCGACTGCATGGAGTGCGCATCGGCGGCCAGGCCGACGTGCTGATCTACACCGGAGATTACCCAGTGATGAACTGGCTCGCGGGGGTCTTCATCAAGGTGATGAGCTACTTCTCGTATCTCTACTGATCATGTCATTGCACCGCGCCGACAAGGCGGTACTGCGGCTGGCGATCGGCCTCGGTTTCGCGGTCCTGATCGCTTACGGACTGGCGCTGCCTGCACCGTTCATCGTGTGCTTACTAACCGTCGTGATGCTGTGCAAACCCGGCCCGCCGATCCCACTGCTGCAAGGCGCGGTGCTGGTGGTTATCGTCGCCATATTGCTGGTGGTCGGCGTGCTGATGGTCCCGCTGCTGGAAAACTATGCCGTGGCGGGCGTCATGTTGACCGGCGTAATTCTCTACGCCGTGTTCTTTGCTGGCGCGCGCCGAGCGAGTCCCCTGACATTCATTCTCGTAATCGCCTTCACGATAATTCCGGCGGTCGGAGTGGCCGATCAGGTACTGGTCTCCAAGCTCAGCGAAGCATTTGCGGTGGGACTAGGCATCGGCGTTCTGGTCGGCGGGTTCTCGCACGCGCTCTTTCCGGATGCGCCCGCCGCAGCCAACATCGCAACGGCACCCGCCACTGTCAGTCCGGAAGCAGCAAGATGGCAGGCCTTAAAGGCCACGTTGGTCGTGATGCCCGCCTTTGTGCTGACGCTGACCAACCCGGCCTTCTATCTGCCGACGATCATGAAAACGGTGACGCTTGGCCAGCAGGCCACCGCCACCGATGCGGGCTCGGCCGGACGCGAGCTCGTCGGATCTACATTGATGGGAGCATGGATGGCGATATTGGTCTGGGGCGGCCTTTCGCTGCAGCCGAACCTGTGGATGCTGATGTTATGGATGGTGGCTGCAGCGCTATGGGCTGGAGCCAAACTATTCGGAGTCATGGCGCACGTCTTTCACTCCATCGTTCTGGAGCAACGCTCTGATCACGATGCTGATCTTGCTCGGGCCTGCGATTGAAGACGCTGCCGTCGGCAAGGATGTCTACAAGGCTTCCGCCATTCGAGTTACTTTGTTTGTCGCCGTGGCCCTTTACGCATGGGCGACAGTGTGGGTACTTGAGCACTGGCGTGCGTCGAGATCCAAAACGTTGGTCATCACGAGAACCTGAACTGGGAGGTCGCACAATGCTGAGGAACCTGTTGATCGGGCTGCCGATCATGCTGCTGTGCCTGGCGTTGCAGGCGGCTGTCAGTTTCTGGAGCGTCCGTTTCTACATACGGCGAGTCGAATCAATGGAGGCTCGTCGCAGACTGCTCCCGCAACTCCCCCCGCTGCTGATCGTGATGATCGCCATGACGTTGGGCAACTTTGCCCAGATCGTGATCTGGGGAGTGTTGTTCATCTGCGTGGGCGAATTCAGCGAGTTGTATGAGGCTGTCTACCATTCAGCAGTGAACTTCACCTCGTTGGGTTACGGCGACGTGGTGATGAGTGCGCGATGGAAGCTGCTGGGGCCACTCGAGGCTGCGAATGGAGTCTTGATGTTTGGCATGACGAGCGCGGCTCTGATGGTGATCCTGCAGCATCTGATCAAGGTGCAATTGGAAACACGGGCTTCGCCCGATACCTAAACAGCACGCGGATCTTGCCTAGTCAGGCATCCCCCAGGCTGCGGTAGAGCTTCACGATGACCGCTTCGATCACCAGCATCACGACCACGACCACGATCAGGGCCACGATCCCATGGAACCATCCGCCGAAGCGCAAGCGGTCGCCGAATGCGAGGACGAGCGCCTCGAGAATGACGAACTTGGACCCGAACAGCACGAGCCAAGCACAGAAGTACCGCATGAATTTATTGAAGCCTCCGGGCCTGGCGTTGAAGAAGGCAGCGACCCAATGCTCGACGACGATCGTCGCCTTCAGCAGGATCTGCAACAGCACGGCAGCGAGTAGGCCGATCGTGAACGAGCTGACGTAAACGTGCTCCCAATATTCGGCGAACAGCATAAGCACGACGAGATCCACCAGGATTGCGGTGAAGTACCGCATGGACACCCTTTGCCGCAGCGAGGGCGTGTGCTCAAAGGTATCCCATAGCGAGGCTTTAGCCGTTGTTTCCGTCATCCGTTTTCTCCGCTCAAGATCGTTATATGAACCATCCGTAACTGACGATCAGCGATTGACCGTCAGTCCGATCCATGTCCACATTAGCATCACTGCCAGGCGGCGCCCGTCTCATTACGCAGCTTCGCGTCAACGCTAGGCAGCCACACATAGTGTTGCAAACGAAAGTGTTCCAACGCATTGGCATTAGGATGAGGCATGAACGTCACGGCTGATCCGACCAAAGAGAACAACGCAGCTTCGCAATCGGTTCGCGAGCCGGTCCTCAGTCCGGTGAGCCGCGTATCGGAAATGCTGTTCGGCCTGTTCATGGCGCTCACCTTCGTGGGCGCCGTGTCTGTTGCCGAGTCGGGACGCGCAGAAGTGCAGGCTCTACTTGCGGCTGCTCTCGGGTGCAACCTCGCCTGGGGTTTGGTCGACGCAGTGATGTATCTGGTCACCACGATCACCGATCGCGGTAGATCGTTGACACTGATGCACTCGGTGCGCAACGCAACCAACGCAGAAACGGGGCGGTCACTGATCAAGGACACGTTGTCGCGGCAGGTCGCTGGCCTGGTGAGCGATACGGAGATCGAGGCCATTCGGGGACGCATCGTTGCATCGCCGTCAGTGCCGAAACGGCCGACGCTGAAATCGGATGACCTGCTTGCTGCGCTCGCTGTGTTCCTGATCGTCGTCGCCGCGACCTTTCCCGTCGCTGTGCCTTTCCTGATCATCGACGACATTGGTTTGGCGAAGGCCATATCGCGTGCCATCGCACTGACGATGCTGTTCTTCGGTGGCCTCGCCCTCGGTCGATACGCGGGCTACGGCAGCTGGAAAACCGGATTCATGATGGCGGGACTGGGCGCAGCGCTCGTGTCCGCGGTCATTGCGCTCGGCGGATGAAGGCTGCGTTGCGCGGGATTGCCGTGCTCGCCGTTTTCGCGGCAACGTCGACACAGGCCAGCGAGGACGACGACAGCGCGGCTCACTTGCCTCAAAACCGTCGTGGGAGTTCGGGATCACGGCGTATCCCACGGTGGTCCGCGGTGGCGAGAACTACACGTCCGCGATCGCAGTCGCGGATCGCGGACCGCTGCATCTGGAAGCGCGCTACAACTACGAAGCAGTCGGTGCGCGCTCAGCGTTTGTCGGCTGGACGTTTTCCGGCGGAGACACCGTCACCTGGGAGTTGACGCCGTTGCTGGGCGGAGCGTGGGGATCAGTACATGCGTTCGTGCCCGGGCTGGAGATGACCCTCGGTTGGCGTCAGTTCGACTACTACCTGGAGGGCGAGTATGTCCGCGATAACGAAGAACACACCGGCAGCTACTGGTACGCGTGGACCGAGCTGGGATTTCGCCCGGTCGAATGGCTGCGCATCGGAGTTGTCGGTCAACGCACGCGCGCGTACGGTGGCGAGCGTGACATCCAGCGCGGGCCATTCGCACAGCTGACATGGCGCCGGATCACCATTGGCACTTACTGGTTCAATCCGGGATCGAGCGATCAGGTCTTTGTCGGGTCGATCGGCGCGACATTCTGAGCGCGATCGCCCGACGATTGGCGACTGGCGCGAGCAAGCGCATTAGGCGGACGACACGTCCATCGCGCAAGATGACGTCGGCCTGGGAGACGTTCGCGTCCGGCTTCAGAGCAACCCCTCGATGGGCAGAATCGACATGAAGTCAACGCTCAGACGCTTCAACCAGCTCGTACCTGGCTCGGTGTCGTAGCGTTTTACTTCCGAAGCTGTGCGCTCGACCCACTCGAGGCTGCGCCCGTCCGCCGCGAGCCGGACTTCATACGCTGCCAACGGCACGACGGAGTCAAAGAATTCAGCAAGGCCTTGTGCCAGCTTTGGACTGTCGATGACCAGACCCATCTCGGTGTTCAGTCGTGCCGAGCGCTGGTCGAAATTGAACGAGCCGACAAAGACGCGGCTGCGATCCACGGCGAAGGTCTTCGCATGCAACCCCGACGACGAGCTTGACCCAACACTCGATTTTTCGTCGCGCGATTCCCGTCCCGCCGTCGGCTTCAGTTCATAGAGTTGGACTCCGGCCCGCAGCAGGTCCTCGCGACGCTTCGCATACCCGGCGTGCACCGCGCCGACATCGGAAGCTGCCAGCGAGTTCGTCAGGATGCGAACTTTGACGCCTCGGCCGGCAGCCGCCACCAATCCGGCCGTGCCGCCGTCACCCGGCACGAAATACGGCGAGATGAGATCGAACGTTTTCTCCGGCCGACCGATCGTCCGCACAAGCTCCGGAAAAAGAAGAATGTCAGTTCGTGCCGTCTTGTCGAGCGTCTTGGCTGGATCGTCGTGCACCAGCCGCGCCGTTGCCCACTCGAACACAAGCCGGCGCTCGACGATCTCGCGAACGAGAGGTGTTGCGCGCAAGGCGTCAAGGTAAGCGACAGCCTCGGGGTCCGACCGCGTCGACTTGAATTTGGCCTCCAGAGTGGCCGCAGCGTCCGGCGCCGGTGCGCCTACCAGACTCGCGGCGGGATACGCAGACGGGCTGTTCCAGTACAGATCGAATTGGTTCGACACGTCGCGCACCGCCGGGCCTACGGCGATCACATCGAGGTCGACGAAGACGACTCCTTCGCCAGCTCCGAAGTACTCATTGCCGATGTTGCGGCCGCCGACGATGGTGACTTGGTTGTCGACGGTAAACGACTTGTTGTGCATGCGTCGATTCACGCGTTCAAAGTCGGTCATGAAATTGAGCGCGCGCGCGCCACGCTGCACGAGAGGGTTGTAGAGGCGAACATCGACGTTCGGATGCGCGTCGAGCACAGCGATGATGGGATCGAGTCCGCGTGTATTGATGTCGTCAAGGAGCAGGCGCACGCGCACCCCTCGCTCAGCCGCCCTCAAGAGCGCCTCGAAGAGCAGATAACCGACCTGATCCGGATGCCAGATGTAGTACTGCACGTCGAGCGACTTTTCGGCCTGCGCGGCGAGAAGAGCGCGGGCCGCGAACGCGTCGTGCGGTTTGAGCAGCGGGTGAATGCCAGTCTTGCCGGGATTGGCCGCGACACCTGCGGCCAGTGCGCGACCAAGGCGAGTCTCAGCTGTATCTGTCAAAGCGGTCGTGGCCGTGCCGCTCTCCAGCGATGGCAGGGTTGCGCATCCTGCCAGCAATGCGGCGAGTGCGACGACGACGAACGCAATGATGCGGCTCATTTGAACCTGCAAGCACGCGTGGACGTTGCACTGCCGAGCCCGGCTCAGAAAGTCTCCGGGATGACTTTGAACGGATAGTCGGTCTCGCGGTACTTACCGGGCTTTTGCCTCTTCGGCAGCTTGACTTTCTCGCGCGGCGCCGTCTTGTGAGGAATGCGCGTGAGCAGGTGTTTAATCAGATTAAGCCGCGCGCGTCTCTTATCGTCCGAGCGGACGACGAACCACGGAGCCCACGCCGTGTCGGTCGCCATAAACATGTCGTCGCGCGCCTGCGAGTAGTCGAACCAGCGGTTGTACGACTTGATGTCCATCGGCGACAGCTTCCATACCTTGCGGCCATCGGTAATGCGGGACCTTAGACGTCGTGTCTGCTCATCGGGGCTGACCTCGAGCCAGTACTTGAGCAAGATGACGTCCGACTCGACGATCGCTTTCTCGACCAGCGGCACGCCTGCCAGGAAGCGCTTTGCCTGCTCTTCGCTACAGAACCCCAGCACGCGTTCGACGCCCGCGCGGTTGTACCAGCTGCGATCGAAGATCACGATCTCACCCGCCGCAGGTAAGTGGGTGATGTAGCGCTGCAGGTACATCTGGCTTTTTTCGCGCTCAGTGGGCGCCGGCAGCGCAACAACGCGGAAGACGCGCGGACTCACGCGCTCGGTAATCGCTTTGATCGCGCCGCCCTTGCCTGCTCCATCGCGACCTTCGAAGACAATGCAGACCTTGAGCCCCGCGCGCTTAACCCATTCCTGCAAGCGGACAAGCTCGATGTGGAGATCCTTCAGCGCAGACGCGTACTCCTTGTTGGAAAGGTCGTCGGGTGCGAGCGCCTTCTTCTGCTTCCCGTCGCCCTTGGTATCGGAGCGCTTTGTTGTTGCGGCATCTGCGCCGTTATCGGCCTTACGAGTGTCCTTGTCCTGTTTCATCGCAATGGCGACAGATCGACGGCTTACTTCTTGGCTGCCGGCTTGACTGCAACCGCAACGGCTTCGGTGTAAGTCGCTTCGATCTGATCACCTTTGGAAATCAGCTTGAGCTGCTCGGGGTCTCTCACTTTAAGATCGACGGTGCGCTGCGGCCCTTTCACCGTCACCGTCTGTGTTGCCTGATCGACATTGATTACGTCGCCGACTACTTTGACCTGGCGTCCACCCACGCCGCCTGGAGCTTCACCCGGTTTGGCGCTGGCGACGCCTTCCCTCTCGGTACGCGCGACGGGCTTGCCGCCACCCTTCTTCAATTCGAGGACCAGCGACTCGAGGTACTGAATGTCGACTGTGTCGCCAACCTTCAGCTGATTGAAGTTCTTAACTTCGGGGCCCGCGATGACGCTTACCTGCTTGCCTTGCGGGCCTTTCAGCGTTACCGCGCGCTTGGCCGCATCGATCGCGGTGATCGTTGCCGTGACGTCTACGGTCTGCGCCATGCCAACTTTGCCCGGCTGCTTGTCGACAACGGTAGCGCCAGTTTGAGCGCTGGCAGTAGAGCTTATGGTGACGGCGAGTGTCAGCGCTGCGATGAGAGTGGCCTTATGCATGAGTGTTCCTTTCGCTTGTGTGTGAGTAAGGTGAAAAGCTGCTGACGTCATTTGACGCTCAACGGTTTCCAGTCCGGCCCTGGATCAAAACGCGTAATTGCGCGCGCAAGGTTAGCGGTATCGGGACCGAGATCTTTCTCGGACACGATGCCGTCGTGATTAACGATGAATGTCATTACGCCCGAGTTTGCATACTTGGCCGGATAGGCGATGACTCCGAAGCCACCGATCGTGCGGCCCTTGACCGTGTAGTCGTAAGCGCCGCCCGACGCATTCGCACCCTGCCCCTTTAACAGCCGGAAGTAGTAGCCGTGATACGGCTGCGGTCCCGCCTCTTTCTTGTAGCCTTCGCCGGCAGCGCGGGCCACGAGGTCGCCCAGCGGACTCGGCGCTTCGCCAGCCTTGGTGCGCCAATACAAACCGTCCTTCTTGCCGGCTGTGCTGGCAAATTTTGGTGCGTACTCGAGCGCACCGTCGCCGTCGCGATCCTCAGTCGCATATTCGCGCTGCGCATCAACAATCGCGAGCAGCACGTTCATCACCGACAGCTCGTTATCACCGATCCGGCGCGCCAGCAATTCGTTGTTGCCGGCCACGGTGTCGAAGCGCCAGCCCTTTTCTGTCTTGACTAGAGGAAACGCAAATGGCCAGTCGTCGGTATCGACCGTTAATTTCGCGCGGCTGTCACCGTCCAAAACAACTGCGTGCTTCTTTTCGAAGCGCGCGACGAATCGCTCGGTTCCTGCGCGATCAGCGACCGCGTCTCCCGATGACAGTGCGCCTTGCGCTCCCTTGCCGAGGATCGCCAGCACGCTTGCGCGATCTCCTTTCTTTGCTGCCTGAATCAGCGCGTTGACCGCCTCGTCCGGGCTGGCGAATGTGCGCTGTGAAGTTGTCGTCTGCGCTGCGGCGCCCGCGGAAAGACCGAGAATGCACAACGCCAGCGCGGCGCGACGCAGCTGGCGTGCAAGCTGGCGCGGTTGAATGTTGACGTCGCAAGTCATTGCTCTCCGCTCTGTTCGTTGCGCTGGTTGCGTGGTCGACTGCGTCGCCATCATCGCCTGCCTCCGCCGCCGCGTCCGCCACCGCCGCGCGCGCCGCCACCTGCGCCACCACCTCCAGCGCGGGCGCCGCCGCCGGCACTGTGGGAACGTGAGCTATTCATGCTGGAGGCGCCCCGGCTGCTGTGGTCGCGCGCCTGCGCGCCCGACCCGCCGCTAAACGCCGTGTTATGCGTACCACCGCGGCTACCTCCGCCGCCGAAGTCGTGCGAGCCCGCACCACCACCAACATCGCGGCTGCCCGCACCACCGCCGACATCACGGCTGCCCGCACCAGCGCCGACATCACGACTCCCTGCACCGCCCGCGACATCGCGCCCACCCGCAGCGTCGCGCCCGCCGCCGGCGTCACGCGTACCTGCACTGCGGTCGCTGACTCCGGCGGCGCGATCTCCCGCACGATCACCGGTGCGGTCGCCTGCGCGATCGCCAGTGCGATCTCCTGCGCGATCGCCGGTGCGATCACCTGCGCGATCTGATTGCTGGCCGTCGCGTCCCCGGTACTGATCACGGGTGCCCGCGTTGGCAGACTGGCCGCGGTCGTATTTCTGCGCCACTCCCTGGTCCTTGTAGGGCACGCCACCGCGCCGCTCGGCGTTGTGTTGAAAGTTCTTGTTCGAAGTGTTGGTGCGGTTGAAGTTGTTGTACTGGTTGGTGTTGATATTGACATCGCCGCCACCCCAATTGCAGTTACCCCATAGCGCGCCACCGACGATCACGCCGGCGGTAAAGCCGACCAGACCAGCGCCGGCGTAGGCACCGTAGTAAGCGGGGGGATAGTAGGCATACGGCGGGTAGGCGGGATAAGCCCACGTCCCGTAGACGACTGCCGGGTTGTAAGTCGGTACGTAGACGACTTGCGGATCGGCCGGCTCGATCTTGATAATCGTCTGCGTCGCCACTTGCTCCGTGATGACCTTTTGTTCCTTCGTGTCTTTCAGGTTGCCTTGTGCAGACGCCTTTTGGCGCAGCTTCTGTACTGCGTCCATCAGTTCCTTGGGCTGCGCAAGGAAGGCGTCGCCCATCTGCTGTGTCAACTCGAGCTTTTCGCTCAACATCGACAGCACCTGAGGTACCGTGGTCAACGACTTGACACTCGGGTCCCACGGCTGTTTTTGCAGAGCATCTTCGAGCGCCTTGTCCTTGACCTTTGGATTGGCCTTGACCCAGCGATCCGCCATCACAATATCGAGCGGATAAGTTGATGCCATGAATATCTGCGCCAACAACGGATCGGGATAGAGCGCGATAGGGGCGGCCAACTGTTCGAGCTGTTCCTGTGAGAAAGTCTTTGCGCTTGCCGTCGCTGGCGCCGCTGCGGTTGACGCCGGTGGCGGCGGTGGCGGCGTCTGTGCATAAGACACGCTGGCGAGCGCGACGGCAACCAACGTTCCGAATGCCGCGCGGTGCAGCCCTGTCTGTGGGCGTTCGTTCATAAATCCCTCCCGGGCGTTGCAAGCCCCTTGCTTGACCGAAAATCCTTCATGAGGTCATAGTTAAATCGCGCTTCAGAACCGCGCCGTTGATCCCAGTCACACCGATAGTGATTATGCAGCGCGGTCACGTCTTTGCAATTCTCGACATGACACCATGATGACGCGGTTCCGGTCTGCCTGCCGATTGCGCGGGCGGCGGCACTTGCGGCAGCTTCGTGCATCGCAACCTTGTCGAGAAATGCGAAGACGCCATCGGCAGTGGCCCATAACGTTCGCGCATTGGCGGGCAGTGGGCCGTCACGCACCGGCGTATCGTTTGGCTTCGCAGTCGGTGGCGCCGACAAACATCAACAGTTCGGCAAAGCGGGACTGGGCTTAATTGCCGCCCTCTTAGTCGTTCACATCAAGGAGAAAGCAACATGGCCACCACATCCACCACCGGACAGAACCTGGATCACTTTTTTTCGAGCTCGGCCGCGCGGCTGGATCGCTGGCGCGAGCTGAATGCCAAGGCGCAGGCTTGGGCGGCGGAGGCGCGCAGCGGCAAGCGTGGCGGTGGCCGCGCCGCGACGGAAGCGGCGCTCGCGGAAGTGCGCGCGCTCGAGGACTTCTTTGCCTTTCCCGGCGTACGGCTGATGAAATCACTGGCGGAGCGCATCAGTAGCGACGACGCACTCGGGGTCGGGCGACTGGCGCGACGCATCAGCGGCGCGCTGCTGTCGGGTAGCTATCGCTATGACTCCGGCGAATGGGAGAGCAGCGACGAGGAGAGTGGGAACGTGCCGGATCGGCTGCCGTTCGATAGCAGTGGCGGGACGCACCGGCCGTATTTCGAGACGCTGTTCGTCTCGCCCGCACAGGCCAGCAACTTTGCCAGGATCGCGCAGGACATCCGCCGCCTGCGTCGCGTTGAAGACCCGATGATCTACGAGCCCGTGCTGGTCGGCAGCTTCGAAGACGCGATCGTGGCCACGATCATGAACGGCAAGATCGAAGCCGTGGTCATCTATGACGGAATTCCGGTGCCGTCGCAACACGACGTGCCGTTGGTGCGCGACTTTCTCAGCACCTATCACCAGCTCGATACGTCGAGCCTTGCGCCACAAGAGGTCGGCGTGACGCTGGCACGGACGATCAAGCGGATCCGCCCCGAGCTCGACATCTATTTGCTAACCGACCGGCAGGTCGAGAAGATGGCGGGCGACCCTGCGGCCTCGATGATCCGACGCGTGTTCTACGAAGTCGAGGAGCTGACCGAGGTACACCTGAACATCCTCGAGGGTGTCGGCGACCGCATGGCCACGCCGCATTTCGACAACCTGAAGAAGTACGCCGCGCGACCGATCGGCACCTTCCACGCGCTGCCGATCGCGCGCGGCAAGTCGATCATGAAGTCGAACTGGATCCGCGACATGGGCGAGTTCTACGGGCAGAACCTGTTTCTGGCGGAGAGCTCCTCCACCGCGGGCGGCCTGGACAGCATGCTCGAGCCGACCGGCAACATCAAGATCGCGCAGGAGAAGTTCGCACGCGCCGTCGGAGCGGACCACGTCTATTTCGTGACCAACGGCACTTCCACGTCCAACAAGATGGTCTACCAGGCGGTGTGCAAGCCGGGCGACATCGTCATCGCCGACCGCAATTGCCACAAATCGCACCACTACGGCATGGTGTTGTCGGGCGCGCAGCCGCTGTACGTCGAAGCATTCCCGATGATCGAGTATTCGATGTACGGCGCGGTGCCGCTGCGCACCGTCAAGCAGGCGCTACTCAATCTGAAGGCCGAGGGACGGCTCGATCGCGTCAAGATGATCACGCTGACCAACTGCACCTTCGACGGCCATGTGTACAACACGCGCCGCGTGATGGAAGAATGCCTGGCGATCAAGCCGGATGTCATCTTTCTGTGGGACGAGGCGTGGTTCGGTTTTGCGCGCTGGTCACCGTTCCTGCGCCCGCGCACCGGCCTGGGCGCAGCGGCCGCGCTGGAAGAGTGGCGCACGACCCCCGCGGCGTTATCCGCCTGGGAGGCGCAGGTCAAAGAAGTCGGCGAGGACCTCGACCCGATGAACCCGAAGCTGCTGGATCGGCGCCTCACACCCGATCCGCGCAAGATACGAATCCGCGTGTACGAAACCAATTCAGTACACAAGTCGATGTCGTGTCTGCGTCAGGGTTCTATCGTGGCGGTGCGGGACGAGGACTACAACCACCACATTTCGGCGTTTCGCGAGTCCGTGTTCATTCATGCCTCGACATCGCCCAACGCGCAGATCATCGCATCGCTGGACGTAGCCCGGCGTCAGATGGAGCTCGAGGGCTACGAGCTGGTGATGCGCTCGATCGAGACGTCGCTCGCAATCCGCCGCGCGGTCGCTGAACACCCGATCATCTCGAAGTACTTCAAGGTGCTGGGCGCTGATTCGATGGTTCCGGCCGAGTTTCGCCCGTCAGGTTTCAAAGATTTCCTGACACCGGGCAGCACCTGGGTGACGGTACTCAAGGCGATGCAAGAGGACGAATTCTTCCTCGACCCCACGCGCATGACCTTGGTGTGCGGAAGCGCGGGCATGGACGGCAACACGTTCAAAGGCCTGCTCTCTTCGAAGTACAACATCCAGGTCAACAAGACCTCGCGCAACAGCGTGCTGGTCCAGAGCAACATCAACAACACGCGCAGCGACGTCGCGCTGTTGATCAAAGTGTTGCTGGAGATGTCGCAACAGATCGACGCCGAACTCGCCGAGGGCGGCGAGGGCGCGCGTGCGACGTTCGCGAAGCGGGTGAAAAATCTGATGGAAGACGTTCCCGACCTGCCGAACTTCAGCCGCTTCCACGACGGCTATCGCGAGAATCCGGAGAGCATCACGCTCGAAGGCGACATGCGCACCGCGTTTTTCGCGGCCTACGAAGAAGACGATTGCGAGTACCTGGCGCTGATGGATCCGAAGATCGACGAGCGGTTAAAGAGTGGCCCGCAGCTGGTGTCGGCCAACTTCGTGATTCCGTATCCGCCGGGCTTCCCGATCATGGTGCCAGGCCAGGTGATCGAGGCGGACACGATCGGCTACATGCGCAAGCTCGACGTCAAGGAAATCCATGGCTACAACAACGAGCGCGGGCTCAAGCTGATCAAGCTGTCGGCGATTCCGCCATCAAACGGAAAGAGCACGTCGACGCGTGGCTCAGCCAAGCAGTCCGATTCCGGAGCGCAAGACCGCACCTGCGGCGCAATCGAAGGCCAAGTCGGTCGCCAAGGTATAGAGCCCAATGCAGCGACGCATTCCGGTAACTGAGACTGCCCTAGCGAAGTCATCTTGATTGGAGACGGTAAATGTTGGAGTTCATCGTCAAAGCATTGCAACGCTATCCGGAACTCGCGATCTTCGCGTCGCTTGCGATTGGCTATTGGATCGGCGTCATCAAGCTGGGCAGCTTCAGCCTTGGCTCGGTGACCGGTACTCTGTTGGCCGCGATCTTGATCGGCCAGTTGGGTATCACGGTGTCGCCCAACGTCAAGTCGATTTTCTTCATCATGTTCCTGTTCGCGGTCGGTTACGGCGTCGGACCGCAGTTCGTTCGTGGTATCGCCACCGATGGGCTGCCGCAGGCTATCTTCGCCGTCGTCATATCGGTGCTCTGCCTTCTTTCGTGTTATGCGGTGGCCATGATCGCAGGATATGGCCCGGGATTCGCCGCCGGCTTTCTGGCGGGTTCTCAAACTATCTCTGCGGCGATGGGTGTCGCCACTGACGCCATCAGCGGGCTTGGCTTGACTCCCGAGGCGGCCAAGGCGATGATCGATCAGATGCCCGTTGCGTATGCCGTGACTTACATCTGGGGCACGATCGGAACCGGCATCATTCTGTCGATACTGGGCCCGAAGCTGCTCGGCGTCGATATGGCGGCCGAGTGCAAGCGATATGAAAAGGAAATGTCGGCCGGCGCGCCCGCGGGTGGCATGCAGTCCGCGTATCGCCGTCTTGACATGCGCGCCTACAAGATCGGAGATCGTCTTCCGCCCGGAACGACGGTGGGCGACGCCGAGTCCCGGCGCCCGAACGACCGCCTCTTCGTTCAAAGGCTGCGCCGAGACGGCAAGATCATCGAGTTCACGCCGGCAACCGTCTTGCAGCAGGGAGATGTCGTCGGAATTGCCGGCAAGACCGAAGCGCTGGTCGAAGTACTCGGGAAATTCGGCAACGAGGTTTCCGACCCCGAGCTGCTCGATGTCCCCGCGGAAGCCGTCGATGTGGTGGTGACCAACAAGGCCTATGACGGGAAGACACTGCTCGAGTTGGTCAAAACCGACTTCGCCCGTGGCGTTTATCTGACCAAGATCACTCGCGGCGCCACTTCCGTAAATATTCCGATCCTGGCTCAGACCAAGATCAACCGCGGCGACATCCTGCGACTCGCAGGCCCACGCTCGAACATCGACGCGGCCGTCAAGAATCTAGGCTACGCAGACCGGCCGACCAATCTGACCGACATGGTCTGGGTCGGTCTCGGTATCGTCGTCGGCGGTCTGATCGGCGCAATCGTCATACCGGTCAGCGGGATTCCGATCACGCTGTCGACTTCCGGCGGGGCGCTGATCGCCGGCATCGTCGTCGGTTGGGCGCGCGGTGTTCATCCGACCTTCGGTCGCATTCCCGCGCCCGCACTCTGGTTCATGAACAGCGTCGGTCTGAACGTGTTCATCGCGGTCGTGGGACTGACCGCAGGGCCGACCTTTGTCGCGGGTATCAAGGAGGCCGGATTCGGTCTGTTCCTGTGGGGATTGGCCGCGACCTCGGTGCCGATGCTGCTGGCGCCGTTGATCGGAAAGTACATCTTCAAGTTTGATCCGGCCATCAATCTGGGCTGTCTGTGGTGGCGCCCGCACCAGTACGGCGTCCGTCGCAATGGTTGCCGACGTGGCCAAGAGCGATATTCCAATGCTCGGCTACACGGTGCCCTATGCGGTCAGCAACACGCTGCTGACGATGTGGGGCTTGGTCATCGTCTTGATGCTGGCGTGAACTGCCACATTTCCGCCGTCTAATTCGTAAGGAGAATTCAATGGGCGACATGGACCTCAAACAGTACGAGAAGCTGGGCCCGTTCGAGATCAAGGATTTTCTGGCCAAGGTCGCGTCGAAGTCAGCGCTGGAAGCATCGATCTCATACCTGAACGCCGGTCGTGGTAACCCGAATTGGGTCGCGACCGAGCCGCGCGAGGCGTTCTTTCTGCTTGGACAGTTCGCCGTCACCGAGTGCAAGCGCGTAATGGATCTACCCCCAGGCGTGGCGGGCATGCCCAAGGCGTCGGGTATTGCGGCGCGGCTCGACGCGTGGCTGACACAAGTACTCGGAAATGCCGGGTGCGTCCTTCCTGCAGGCAATGGTGCCGTGGGCGGTCAAGAAGTTCAGTTTTGACGCCGACAAGTTCGTGCACGAGCTGGTCGATTCGATCATTGGCGATCACTATCCGGTGCCGGACCGGATGCTGGTGCACAACGAGCAGGTCGTTCGCGAATACCTGCAGTGGGCAATGTGCGGAACGCCGCGGCCGAAGGGTACTTTCAAGCTCTATGCAGTCGAGGGCGGCACCGCCGCCATGTGCTACATCTTCAAATCACTGAAGAGCAACCGGCTGCTGAACCCAGGCGACACGATCGCGCTCGGCGTGCCGATCTTTACGCCGTATCTCGAGATGGCGCACCTCGAGGACTACGACCTCAAGTTCGTCGAAGTGCACGCGAAGCAGGAGCACAAGTTCCAATACCCGGACGAGGAACTCAAGAAGCTACTCGACCCGAAGGTCAAAGCGTTCTTCATCGTCAATCCGGGCAATCCGTTCGCCGTGGCGCTTTCGTCCGAGACGATCAAGAAGATCGGGGACGTGCTCAAGAAGCGGCCCGATCTGATCCTGCTGACCGACGATGTCTACGGCACCTTTGTGCCGGGCTTCCGGTCGCTGCTCGGCGCGTTCCCGAAGAACACGATCGGCGTGTACTCATACAGCAAGTACTTCGGCTGCACCGGGTGGCGCCTCGGCACGGTTGCGGTCCACGAGGACAACATCTTCGACGAGAAGATCGCTGCACATCCCGAGCCCATCAAGAAGTTGCTGGACAAGCGCTACGGAACACTCACGCTCGAGCCGCGCAAGATCGCATTCATCGACCGCATCGTCGCGGACAGCCGCGACGTCGCGCTGAATCACACCGCGGGGCTGTCACTTCCGCAACAAGTCATGATGACGCTGTTCTCGCTCGCCGAGCTGATGGACGAAAAGAAGGACTATCAGAAAGCCTGCATCGGTATCGTGAAGAAGCGGGTCCAGGCGACGATCGAGGGACTGGGCATTGAAGTCGGCCCGAACGAGCAGTTCGACTACTACTACGGCCTGATCGACTTTGAGTTCTGGGCCCGCAAGTACGTGGGCGAGGACGTGGTCAAGTGGATGAAGGCGAACGTGCACCCGCTCGACATCGTGTTCCGGCTCGCCGAGGACCATGGAATCGTGCTGCTGAACGGCAGCGGCTTCGCTGCTCCCGACTGGTCGGTGCGCATTTCGTTCGCGAACCTGGATGATCACGTCTACGACGACATCGGGCGAGCGGTGCGCGCCATTGCGCGCGGCTACCGTCTGGCGTATGAGGCAGCCACCGGTAAGACCGCAAAGCCCGTGGCGTCGAAGAAGGCCACTCATGGTGAAACGGTTGCTTGAGTAGTCCGAAATAGGATGACCACGGCTGGCGTCGCTCAAGGCGGCGCCAGCTCGGTCTGACGATGAGCTGGCTCGGCTCATTCGTGAAGGCGAACTGGCCGGCACAACCAGAACAAAGCGCCCGCACGGGCGAGTCGTCTATTACGGGCTGATCCAATGGAGTGGATTACCAAGGCACTCCAAGGCTCGCCTGAGCTTGCCATGTTTCTGGCGGTAGCCATCGGCTACTGGGCTGGAAAATTCAAGATAGGCAATTTCTCATTCGGCACCGTCACAGCCTCGCTGCTGGCGGGACTGGTGATCGGTCAGTTGCATGTCGAGATCAATCGCGAGCTGCGCTGGGGACTGTTCCTGCTGTTCCTGTTTGCCAATGGCTATTCGGTAGGACCCCAGTTCTTCGCAGCGCTGAAGCGCGATGGATTCAAGCCGATGGTGCTGTCGGTTGTCGTATTCATTACGGGATTGGTCAGCGCGCTGATCATGGCGCGGCTGCTGAAGCTCGATATCGGCATGTCGGCAGGCCTGTACGCGGGTGCATTGACACAGTCGGCGGCGATCGGCACAGCGACCGATGCGATCATGGCTTTGCCGCTACCCGAAGCTGAGCGCAAGCTGCTGGCGAACCATGTGGCAGTTGCCGATGCGCTGACCTATGTCTTCGGAGCGCTCGGCGTGATGCTGTTTGCCAGCGTCCTGGGACCAAAGTTGTTGCGCGTTGACTTGCGCAAGGAGGCCGAGGCGCTGGAGTTACAGCTTGGAATCAAGGCACAGCAGACCGGAATTTTGTCCGGTGCGCAGAAGTTCGCTTTGCGCGCATATCGCCTAAGCAAGCCTGAATTTGCCGGCAAACCGGTCAAAGAAGTCGAGAGCAACCGCGAGGGCGATCGCTACTTCGTCGAGCGGATTCGCCGCGCCGATCAATTCATTGAGCCGGATCCCGATACGGTGCTGCTTCTTGGCGACGTCGTGCTGCTCTACGGTCGACACGACTCACTCGTTACCGTTGGTCTTCGTTTCGGAGATGAAGTCCACGACCCGGAGCTGATGGATATTCCGATAGCGATACTCGAAGTGGTCGTGACCGACCCGGACATCGCGGGTCCAACGCTAGAGGAGCTGATACGCAGTGAGAAGCTCGACTTACGCAGTGTCGGCTTACGCAAGTTAACTCGTGCTGGGCACACGATTCCGACTGGCACTCAAACGGTGCTTGATCGCGGCGATGTGGTGGAGCTGATCGGACCGCAGCGCGCAGCCGAGCGAGTTGCAGCCGCAATCGGTTATCCCATGCGCCCAACCGACGCGACCAACCTTGCGGCACCGGGCCTCGGAATCGTGATCGGTGCGGCGATCGGTCTGCCTTATCTGCTGGTCGGCAACGTCAAGCTGACGTTAAGCGTCAGCGTCGGCGCCTTGCTCGCCGGTTTGTTCTTCGGCTGGCTTAGATCGCGCCGCCCGACGTTCGGCAACATTCCAGCGCCCGCGCTGCAGTTCATGATCGATTTCGGTCTTGCTGCGTTTGTCGCCGGTGCAGGGCTGCAAGCGGGACCTGAGTTCGTTAAGGCCGTCAAAGAGCTCGGCATCGCTGTATTGCTCGCAGGAATTGTTGTGACGTTGCTGCCGCAGGCAGCAGCACTGGCCGTCGGCCACTATGTGCTGAAGATGAACCCTCTGCTATTACTCGGCGGCCTGGCGGGTGCGCAGACCTTCACTGGAGCCTTGGCCGCGGTGCAAGAGAAAGCGGGAAGTCGGATTCCGGTGCTCGGCTACACGGTGCCGTATGCGACGTCAAACGTGCTGCTGACAGCAGGAGGTACGTTGATCGTCGCGCTCCTTTTATAGGCCGCACCCCTGCAACGGGGGGCCGCACCGCTAGCAACCGGGGGTAGGGGTCCATGAAGGCTTCATCAGCGCGCCAGCGGCTGGAAGCAAGGTCCCCCACTGCCCACCCCCCCGCGAGAGGGGTGGCGCCGATGTCCTCCGCAACTAGGATTCGATCCTTCGCAATCATCAATCCCTTGGGAGACTCCAGTGCCCATGCCACAGCGCAGCAGGACCCCTCTCAATGCCGCCTTCCGTTACTCCGCCAGCGCGCTTGCCGTCGCTTCCGCGCTCGCGGTGTCCGGCCCGGTTCGCGCATTGGAGATCGACACTGGCAATCCGGACGTGTCGGTGCGCTGGGACAACACGTTCCGCTACAACCTCGGCGTGCGCGCCGAGTCGCGCAATGACGCGATCGGTAACTCGATCATCGCCGACGAAGGCACGTACAGCTTCGACAGTGGCTCCATCGTGCAAAACCGGTTGGACGTTCTGACCGAGCTGGACGTCGTCTACAAGAAGAAGTTCGGCTTCCGCCTCAGCGCTGCCGGCTGGTACGACAACGCCTATGACGGCCACAATCCGCGTGGCAATCCGGCGCTGGTCGTGCCCAACCTGCCGGCAAGTGGGCCGTTCCCGTCGCTGCGCCAGGCACTACCTAACGGCGGCCAGTTCGTGAGCTACGACAACGGCAATTACTCGTCCACCACCGAGCGCTTTTACGCCGGACCGTCAGGCGAGATCCTCGACGCATTCGTGTTCGCCAATTTTGACGCCGGCGATGTGCCGATGGGCGTCAAGGCCGGGCGGCATACCATCTACTGGGGCGAATCGCTGCTGCTCGGCGGCCATCTGCACAGCATCTCGTATGCGCAGATGCCGCTCGATCTGCAGAAGGGTTTTTCCACGCCCGGCTCCGAGGCGAAGGAACTGTTCCGCCCGCTCACGAACCTGTCGATGTCGGCGCAGCTCACCAACGAACTCTCGGTCGCGGCGCAGTACTTCTGGGAATGGGAATCGGCGCGCTTTCCCGAAGGCGGCACCTATCTCGGCCCGGTGGACTTTCTGTTCAACGGCCCGGTCCGACAGATCGTTCCGATGCCCGGTTTTCCGACGGCGGCAGGTCCCACGCTGGCGTTCCTCAATCTTGAGCGCGACTCGGCCGCGGAGCCGAAGCAGCGCGGCGACTTAGGGCTGTCGGCACGCTGGGCCCCCGAGTGGCTCGACGGCACGCTGGGTTTCTACTATCGAAACTATTCGGACAAGCTGCCGCAGGTCCTGATCACATCGATCAACACGACGCCGATCTACTTCAATCCCGTGACAGCGGTCGGCCCTGTCGTCGCGGTTAACGGCAAGTATCGCCTCGTCTACGCGGACGATATCGATCTGTGGGGCGTGAGCCTTTCAAAAAACATCGCCGGCATCAGCGTCGGCACCGAGGTTTCGTACCGGCGGGACACGCCGCTGCTGTCGCAAGTGCTCGGCAACCGTCGCCGGCGTGCCGATCAGCCAAGGAGACACGCCCGGCGCGCGAGGCGACACCTGGCACGCGTTAGTGAACGCGCTGGGCACGATCCCGAAGACGCCGGCGTTCGACGCCGCCGTCTATCTAGCCGAGCTCACGTACATGCACTGGAGCAAGGTGAGGAGCGGTCAGAACCTGTTCCAGGCAGAAGGACAGCCCTTCTGCGCGAGCCGCAATCTGAACGAGACGGACGGCTGTGCGACGAAAAACTTCTGGGGGCTCGCCATCAACTTCACGCCGACCTGGTTCCAAGTGTTTCCCGGCGCCGATCTGTCGATGCCGGTCACTTGGTCGCAGGGTATTTCGGGGAACGCGGCGACGACGTTCGCCGGCAACGAAGGCCTCGGCAACTACTCGATCGGGTTCGGACTCGACTACCTGCAGAAGTATCGGTTCGACCTCAAGTACATCGACTTCTACGGCGACGTCAAGGTGACGCCCAACCCACTGTTCGGCGGCATCCAGGCGGTGAGCGCGCAGAACGGCCTCACATCGCTGCTCAAGGACCGCGGCGCCGTTTACCTAACTTTCAAGACGACATTCTGACGACAAGGCAAGGAGACACGCATGAGTTTCACGACACGCATCATCGCGGCCGCGCTGGCGGCCGCCTGGGCCGGCGCCGCCTTTGGCACGGTCACCGCAGAGGAGGCGAAGCAGCTCGGCACGACGCTGACGCCGATCGGCGCCGAGAAGGCCGGCAACAAGGACGACACGATCCCCGAATACAAAGGCGGAAACACGACTCCACCTGCCGCTTTCAAGGCGGGCGACGGCATCCGGCCCAACCCGTTTGCCACTGAAAAGCCGCGCCTGACGATCGACGCCAAGAACATGGCGCAGCATGCCGACAAGCTGACCGACGGCACCAAGGCGTTGCTGCAGAAGTATCCGACGTTTCGCGTCGATGTGTACCCGACTCATCGCACGGTCGCGTTCCCGAAGTTCGTTACCGACAACACGCTGAAGAACGCGACCAAGTCCAAGACCACCAATGATGGCCGTTCGATCGAGGGCGCGCACGCCGGCTTCCCGTTCCCGATCCCGAAGGACTGGCTACGAGGCGATGTGGAACCACCTGGTGCGCTTCAACGGTCAGGCCTACGAAGCGAAGTACCGCAATTTGTCGGTCGACGCCAACGGACGGCCTTCGCTGTCCACCGAAGGCAACAGCGTCCAGGAGTACCCGTTCTGGGACAACAGCAAGACGAGCGCCGACACCTACTGGCGCATCAAGCTGACCTACACGGGACCGGCGCGGCGCGCCGGTGAAGCGTTGCTGCTCGTCGACCCGCTCGACATGGGCACGAAGGACCGCCGTGCGTGGAGCTACCTGCCGGGCCAGCGACGCGTCAAGGTCGCGCCGGACTTCGCGCACGACACCCCTAACCCGGGTACCGCCGGCGGCAACACGTTCGACGACATCTTCATCTTCAACGGTTCGATGGACCGGTTCGACTTCAAGCTGGTCGGCAAGAAGGAGATGTTCGTCCCGTACAACGCCTACACGGCGGTGTACCAATCGAAGCAGGACGATCTGCTGAAGCCGAACCACCTGAATCCGGATCTTGTGCGCTGGGAACTGCACCGCGTTTGGGTGGTCGAGGCCACGCTGCGCGAAGGCAAGCGCCACGTTTACAGCAAGCGCGTGTTTTACCTGGACGAGGATTCGTGGGCGGCGCTGGCCTCGGACGAATATGACGCGCGTGGTCAGCTGTACCGCGTGGGCCTGGCCTACATGGCGCCGAGCTACGACCTGCCGGCACCGTACACCGACATGTTCAGCCACTACGATCTGGCCGCCCGTCTCTACTCAGTGACCGGCTTCATTGCCGAAACTGGCGGACTGCGCCACACCAAGCCGTACGCGGATCGCGAGTGGACGGCGGATTCTCTGGCAGGCGCTGGGGTCCGGTGACCCGGCTTCGAACCTGAGTACCGAAATCAAGAGCCTCGAATGAGGCTCTTTTTTTGTCCTCGCCGCCAACTCCCCCCGACCGAGGGGGGTGCCGCGCGTCCGGTCCAAGGCCAAAATTTGCTCCGCAACTTCGCGGCCCCGCTCGGGTTGAACCTCCCTCAGTCAACTCGGCATTCGACATCAGGATCCTCGGCAAATGCTTAAGAGCTTATTCGCATTGGGAATCGCAGCGACCGTCAGCATGACGGCCACGGCCGTGTCCAACTCGAGCCTGCGCGATGTGCTCGACACACCAGCCGTCAAGAGTCCGCTTGCGGTGCGCGCGCTTGTCAACGGGCTCGCGATCGCGGGCACGCGTATCGTCGCGGTCGGACAGCGCGGACACGTGCTGTTGTCTGATGACGCCGGCAAAAGCTGGCAGCAGGCGGAAGTACCGGTCAGTTCGGATCTGGTCGCAGTGGCGTTCCCGAGCGCTAATACCGGTTGGGCAGTTGGACACGATGGCGTCGTGCTGCACTCGACCAACGCCGGCGGCCGCTGGACACGTCAGCTCGACGGCCATCGCGCAGGCAGCGTAATGGTCGATTACTACTCGCGTGAAGCGACCGGCGGCAATTCCAAGGGCGCTGCGTTGCTGGAAGAAGCGAAGCGCTTCGCCGCGCAGGGTACCGAGAGTCCACTCCTTGATGTTTGGTTCGAGAACGAAACGACGGGTTTCGTCGTCGGTGCATTCGGCCTCATCCTGCGTACTAGCGACGGCGGCGCCAATTGGGAACCATGGCTGCACGCGATCGATAACCCGAAAGCGTTTCACCTTTATTCAATTCGCGGCGTGGCAGGCGATGTCTATATCGTCGGCGAACAAGGCTTGGTGCTGAAGCTCGATCGCGCAGCTGGACGCTTTCGCGCGCTTGAGTTGCCATACAAAGGAACGCTGTTTGGAGTGATCGGCAATGCACATGCGGTTCTCGTGTTTGGCCTGCGTGGCACTGTCTTGCGTAGCACCGACGGCGGACGCAGCTGGCAGTCAGTCGATACCGGCTTGCAAGTTGGGTTGACTTCCGCCACCGTCGGCGATGACGGCCGCATCATCATCGCGAGTCAGGCAGGTCACGTTCTCGCAAGCCGCGACAATGGCGCGAGCTTCAAAGCAGTGCCGATCGAGCGACCGATACCGGCCGCAGCGGTGATCAGCGCCGCCAAGGATTCGATCGTCGTCGCCGGCCCGCGCGGCGTCCATTCGCAGTCGCTGAACTAGAGTCGAGAAAATGCACGGCACCCGATCCTGCCGATCTGCCCGTAGCGGACACGCTCGAGCACTTCGATCCGAATGCCGGCTCCCGCCTGGAGCGGCTGGTCTTCAACAACCGGCGCTTGGTGATCGTCGCCTGCGCGCTGCTGACGGTGCTGCTTGGCGCTGTTGCGGTGAGCAAGCTTTCGCTTGGCGCGAGCTTCGAAAAGATGATCCCGCAGGGTCATCCGTACATCCAGAACTACCTCGAGCACCGCACTGACCTGCGCGCGCTCGGCAATTCACTGCGCATCGTTGTCGAAAACACGCAAGGCGATATCTACGATCCGAAGTACCTGAACACGCTGAAGCAGATCAACGACGAATTGTTCCTGACGCCAGGTGTTGATCGCGCGTGGGTGAAATCGTTATGGGCGCCGGGAGTGCGCTGGACTGAGGTAACCGAGGAGGGTTTTCGCGGCGGCCCCGTCATGCCGGACAACTACGACGGCTCGCCGAAAGCGACCGAGCAGTTACGCGCGAATATCGCGCGCTCGGGCCTGGTCGGAAATCTGGTCGGCAACAACTTCAAGTCGAGCATGGTCGTGGTACCGCTGCTCGACCAGACGAGCGACCAGCGCATCGATTACCGGGCACTGTCGGACAGCATCGAGGCGATCCGCGCCAAGTACGAAGGTGCGAGCAAAGCCGGTGAGCAGCCAGCGATTCGCATCCACGTGATTGGTTTTGCCAAGCTGGTCGGTGATTTGATCGACGGCCTGTTCCAAGTTGCGCTTTACTTCGGCGTTGCCGCGCTGATCGCCGCAATCATCATTTACTTCTATACGCGCTGCATACGCAGCACCGCGCTGGTGATCGCATGTTCGCTGGTCGCTGTGGTGTGGCAGCTCGGGCTGGTCGCTGCGTTCGGTTTCGAGCTCGATCCGTATTCGATCCTGGTGCCGTTCCTGGTCTTCGCGATCGGCGTTTCGCACGGCGCGCAGAAGATGAACGGCATCATGCAGGACATCGGCCGTGGCGCGCATCGATTGGTTGCCGCGCGTCTTACGTTCCGCCGGTTGTTCCTCGCCGGGCTGACCGCGCTGCTCGCTGACGCAGTCGGCTTTGCGGTGCTGATGGTGATCGATATTCCGGTGATCAAGGATCTCGCGCTCACCGCCAGCATCGGTGTGGCCGTGCTGATTCTGACCAACTTGATCTTGCTGCCGGTGCTGCTGTCGTATATCGGCGTCAGTCCAGCCGCGGCGCAGCGCAGTTTGCGCGCGGATAGCGATGAAATGCGCGGCAAGGGTTTCAACAAGATTTGGCTGTGGCTCGAGCGTTTTACCGAGCGCCGCTGGGCGGTCGGCGCGATTGCGGCCGCGACCGCGCTCGCGGTGATCGGTTTCGTCATCAGCCTGAATCTAAAGATCGGCGATCTCGACCCTGGTGCACCGGAGTTGCGCCCGGACTCGCGCTACAACCGCGACAACGCCTACATCACGGCCAATTACTCTCTGTCGAGCGACCAGTTCGCGGTTATCGTCAAGACGGAAAAAGAAGGCTGCCTGAAGTACGCGACGCTGATCGAGGCGGATCGACTGACCTGGGCGCTGCAGCAGGTGCCGGGGGTACAGACCACTGTGGCGCTGACCAATGCCGTGCGTCAAATTACCGCCGGTACTTACGAAGGCAGTCCAAAGTGGCTGACGATCGCGCGCAACCAGGACGTCCTGAACTATGGCGCGCAGCAGGCAAGTGTCAACAACCCGGATCTGTTTAACACCGAATGCTCGGTGATGCCGGTGATCGCGTATTTGTCGGATCACCGCGCCGAAACGCTGGACCGTGTCGTGGAGGCGAGCGCCGAATTTGCTGCTGTCCACAACACGCCGGAACGCCAATTTCTACTTGCCGCCGGCAGCGCCGGCATCGAAGCGGCGACCAATATCGTGGTCAGGAAAGCGTGGATCCAAATGCTGATCCTGGTCTACGCCGCGGTCATCGTGCTGTGCTTCATCACATTCCGCAGCTGGCGCGCGGTGGTCGTCGCGGTCGTTCCGCTGGTGATCACTTCGATTCTGTGCGAGGCGCTGATGGTGGCGCTGGGGATCGGCGTCAAGGTAGCCACGTTGCCGGTGATCGCGCTCGGCGTGGGCATCGGTATCGACTACGCGCTGTATCTGCTGTCGGTGCAACTTGCGCAGCAGCGGCTCGGCGTATCGCTGGCCGAGGCCTACCGGCGCACGCTGCAGTTCACCGGCAAGGTCGTGGTGTTGGTGGGCGTCACACTGGCGGCCGGCGTCATTACATGGGCGCTGTCGCCGATCAAGTTCCAGGCCGACATGGGCATCCTGCTCGCGTTCATGTTCATCTGGAACATGATCGGCGCCATCGTGCTGATTCCGGCGCTATCCCACTTCTTGCTGCCTTC
>CAWGRF010000016.1:0-82545 GCA_963824935.1 uncultured beta proteobacterium
CTTCATCGTCCTCAATCTCCGGTCGGAACCACGCCCGCGCCTTCGATCATCAGGATGACCGACCGCACCGGTGCGCGCGTGCGGTGGAGTACGCCCTTCGGTACGGTGAAGCCTTGTTGTGGATCGAGCTCGACAGTGCGGCCTTCGAGGTCAATTAGGAATTTTCCTTCGACGACGTAAAAAAACTCATCTTCGTTGTCGTGCTTGTGCCAGTGGAACTCACCTTGCAGTACGCCCATCCGAACGACGCTGTCGTTGACTTGACACAAGGTTTGGTTGAACCACTGTTCCTTCGTTTCCTGCTGCAGCTTGCGCACATCAATCAGATGCAGCGGAGGAAACTTCACATCGTTGTGAATCGAATACGGTTGTGTGCTCATAGCAACGCTCCTTAATTACGCGTTTTTCCTCGCCGGCAAGCTGAATCGCTCGCGCAGTGCTTTTTCGCCAACGGCGGAGAAGCTCACCACGCGCGAGCCTTTTACATGTCGCGCCCAACCGAGGTGCAAGCATCGGCTCAGCAACGCCGCGCCTACCGCACCCGCTAGATGATGGCGGCGCATGCTCCAGTCCAGACACGCTCGGCATAGCGGACGTGGTTGGCGCGCAAGCGCTTCGACATCGATCCCGATCTCCGCACAGAATCGGCGTCCCTGCGCGGTGAGTTCCGGGCCCTCGCCCGCGGACCGCAACAAACGCCGTTGTTCAAGACTATCGAACACAAGCACGCCCAGCTCACCTGCAAGATGGTCGTAGCAGACGCGCGCCTTGCGCAGCGCGGGCTCGCGCGGGCTGGAGCGAACCCGTACTGCACCGGCGCGATACGCCACCCCCATCAAGCTCTCGAGTAGTTGGGCCACGTCGCGGTCGGCGAGACGAAAGTAGCGATGCCGCCCCTGGCTTGCTACCGCCAGCAGCTTCGCGTCGAGCAGCTTGGCAAGGTGCGTGCTCACGGTCTGCTTGGTTACTCCAGCCACTTGCGCGAGTTCCGTTGCGGTCAGCGCCTGGCCCGCCATCAGGGTGGTCAGAATCTCGGCCCGGGCGTGATCGCCGATAAGGGCTGCGATACCGACGATGTTTGGGCCATCCTTCATAGTTCGATCTTAGTCGAACCATCGCAGTGCTACAACAGAATATCGTCCGCTACATACATAGGGCGAGGACGTTCATGGCCATCACCTGCTTTATCCGTTACGAGATCGATCCGTTCCAGCGCGACGCCTTCAAGCAGTACGCCGAAAACTGGGGACGCATCATTCCGCGCTGCGGCGGTGATCTCGTCGGTTACTTCCTACCCCATGAGGGAACGAACAACGTGGCCTGGGGACTGATCGCGTTCGACAGCCTCGCCGCGTACGAGGCGTACCGCACGAGGCTGAAGGCCGATCCGGAGGGTCGCGTGAACTTCGCGTTTGCGCAGGAACATCGGCTGATTCTGCGCGAGGAGCGCACCTTCCTGGAAACGGTCGAGGGGACTTTTCGGATCGCGGCCTAGCCCTACGCACGAACGTGCATGATGTCCGTCGAATCAACGACGCGCACCATCTGGATTTCATCGTGCAATTCGCCGTCGAGCAACATGAAGCCGCGCTCCACACCGAACGACGTGAACCCTGCCGCTTCGTAAAGCGCGATCGCTTCGGTATTTGCTGCGTTGACCCCGAGATTGATCTGGCGCAGTCCCGGCATTGACGCGGCGCGCGACAGCGCGTGAGCGATCAGCTGGCTGCCTATGCCACGCCTGCGTGCGCCGGGTGAGACATACATGCCCCAGATGAACGCCTTGTGCGATAGCTTTCGCTGCCCTTCGCGTCGCAGTCCGAGCATGCCGACGAGATCGGAATCGAGCCATGCGCCCATCACGCAGCGATCCGGCTTGGCTGCCAGGCGCTCTGCCACGACGGCAAGGGGTGTCTCGTGCTCCTCCTCGTAACTGGAGGCAAAGGCAGACGGGCTTTCTCGCAGCGCTTCAAGGCGAAGGGTCTGAAATGTGCGAGCGTCGGTGGGGCCGAGCTCGCGGATTTGCATGAGTCGCTCGAACGTCAAGGTTAGGGGCAGGCTGCGCTGCTACGCCGGTAGGACGAGCTGCGTTTGCGTCACCACGGCGCACAGCTTGCCGGCCTCCGACTTGATGAGTGTTTGCCACACCATCGTCGTCCTGCCTCGGTGAAAGGGGATGCATTCTCCGACCACCGTCGAACCCACGGGCGCGCTGCCGATAAATTTGGTCGATGACTCAATCGTCGTCGTGCGCGCGCCCTCGGGAAGATTCTGAAAAGTGCCGACTGCGCCCAGCGTGTCAGCGAACGCCATGATGGCGCCGCCATGAAGAGTGCCGCCGGTGGTACACAGATCTGGACGCACGGTCATCGTGGCGATCACTCGATCTTTGTCCGCCTCCTTCAGGTGAATTCCCATCAGCCCAGGGAAAAGCGGTGCCATTAGCGTTTCCAGTGATTCCACGCCGTGTGTCATGGCTCTTTGCTCATGTGTGCCAGCTTGTGTGCATGAAGCTCCCAGTTCCTCCCATCAAAAGGCTCTACTTCCACCTCCTCGGGCTGTGGTTCCAGGCAACGAACATTGATGTCATAGCCATCGGGGTTTGACCTGGGAACGTAGAAGGACTTGATCCCGCAGGTCTTACAGAAGCGATGCCGCGCCACACCCGTGTTGAAGGTATACGTTGTCAAATTCGACTCGCCGCGCAGCAACCTGAATTTTGAATTCGGAACGATCAGATGAAGATAACCGGATTTTGAGCAGATCGAACAATTGCAGTCTTTGCATTTGATCTTTTCCGGAGCTTCGATTTCAAACTGAACTGCTCCGCAGTGACAGCCTCCCTGATACAGCATTACTCATTTCTCCTTCAGACGCCTCGTTCGACATGATGCTTGTCCGGATTGCATGGCTATCGCACGTACAGACGCTCGGTGGGACAAAGTCCATGGCCCCGTAACTCGTGCGCGTCCGCGAGGTGAAAGTCAAGACGTTCGAGCAGGCGAATCGAGCGCTGATTTTCGGCCTCAACAGTGGCGAGGAATTGGTCAACGTGATGGACTGACGCGAGGTACTCAAGCATGGCGTGCATTGCCTCTTGCGCATAACCGCGGCCCCAGTATGTGCTGGCAAGGACATACGCGACATACGCACTTCGGTTCGAGTTAACCGTCGCCTGCACGTATCCGGCAAGCGGTTGACCGTGTGGACGAATCACCCAGTTCAACCAATCTTCGCTCCCATCGGGCGACTTGCGTGCTTCCAGCCGTGCATAAACGTCGCGCAGATGTTCGACCGAGGCGGGTGGGGAATAGTCGAGGTATCGGTAAATTGCCTCATCACTGAGCAGCTCGAACATCGCTTCGGCATGGGTCGTACCGAGCGGCTCAAGCGTCAATTCCGAAGTGACGATCGCCTGCATGCGCGCGTCAGGCGACCGCCGGCCACGCAAACGAATCGCCCGCGAATCTGTGATTCGTTAGTGCGGATTGGCTAACACAACACCGCGCGGTGCAAGGCACCTTGTCTCGTGTCGCGAAAAAGGATCGTCTCTATGCACCTATTGCGGGCGACACTCGGGTTCGCGTTCAAGCGCTTGTCGCAGCCGGCGATGGCGGTGCCGGAGGTCGGATCGGTGCAGTGCGCCGCCATGACATCGGCGTGCGTGCTTTCGCTCGTCTGTGTGGCGCAGCCGCCTGCGAGGACGGAAAAGAGCGCAATCGCAACTATCCGGTGGCTCTTCATTCCTAAGGCCCCATCAAAAAAGAGGTGACGCTTAAGCATAGTCCGGAACCGATCTTGTAAGCGGTTCGTTGGCGTTTACCCCATGGCTTGCGCCAGAAAACGCATCGCCTGCGAATTCAGGCTCGCAGCGGCCGACACGCGCATCCACGTGCTCGGCAACTGGGTCGGTGAAAACAGACTGCCCGGCGCGCACAGAATGCCCTGCTCGGCGCCCTTGACCGCGATCGCGTTCGTATCACGACCGAAATCGGCCCACATGAAGATTCCGGCAGAAGGCGGGCGTACATTGCAAGCATGAACTTGCCTGACGCACTACTCACTGACGCACGACTCGCGCTTCGCGATGACTGAGCTCCCCGACCGCAACGCCATCGAATCCGCGGCCCGCGTGGTGTATGCCGCGATGCCGCCCACACCGCAATACGTATGGCCGCAACTGGTACAGGCACTCGGCACCGAGGTGTGGCTCAAGCACGAGAACCACACCCCGACCGGCGCGTTCAAGGTGCGCGGCGGCCTGACTTACTTCGATCGCCTGCGTCATCAGGATGCCGAGTGTCGCGGCGTGATCGGTGCGACCAAGGGCAACCACGGCCAGTCGATGGGATTTGCCGCGCGCCGCGCCGGGCTGCGTTGCGTGCTGGTGACGCCGCACGGCAACTCACGCGAAAAAAACGCGGCGATGCGCTCGCTCGGCGTCGAGCTGATCGAGTTCGGACATGACTTTCAAGCGGCGCGCGAGCACGCCGCGACGCTGGCGCAACACGACGCGATGCACTTCGTGCCGGCGTTTCATATCGATCTAGTAACGGGTGTTGCCACCTACTGGGCCGAACTGTTCAAGGCGGCTGACCTTGACGCGGTGTACGTGCCGATCGGCCAGGGTTCGGGTATCTGTGCATGCGTGGCCGCGCGCGATGCCTTCAGTCCGCGCACCCGCATCGTTGGCGTGGTGTCGGCGCATGCACCCTGCTATGCACTTTCGTTTGCTGCGGGTCGCGCGATCGAAGTCGCCGGTCACCACCGTGCTGGCCGACGGCCTGGCGTGCCGGATACCGGACGCAGCGCCGCTCGACCTGATCCGCAAGTCGGTCGATCGCGTGATCGAAGTCACCGATGACGAAGTCGCCGCCGCGATGCGGCTGCTGTACACGGCAACTCACAACGTTGCCGAAGGCGCGGGTGCTGCATCGTTGGCGGGCGCATTGCAGGAGCGCGCGTCGCTCACGGGCCGCAAGGTGGGCGTGACGCTTGACCGGCGGCAATGTCGATGCGGACCTGTTCGTCCGGGTGCTGCGCGGCGAATCGTTTGCGGCACCGAGCGAGATACGCAATGCCGCCTGAACAGCTGCTGGCGCTGGCGACATTGGCGTTCGTCGGTTCCTTCACGCCGGGACCCAACAACATGATTGCGACGGTGACCGGCGCAAATCACGGTTTTCGCGCTGCGCTGCCTCACGTGTTCGGCGTGCCGTTCGGATTTGCGAGCATGTTGATTGCCGGCGCCGTAGGTGTCGCAGCGCTGCTGCTTACCAACCCCTTGATTGCATCGTTGATCAAGTGGGCAGGCATTGCCTATCTGCTTTTCATTGCGTGGCAGCTCGCACGTTCGCACTCGACAGAAGCCGGCGTGCGAGACGGCGCTGTCATGAAGCCGCTGTCGTTCTGGCAGTCCGCTGCGTTTCAGTATGCGAATCCGAAGGCGTGGATGCTCGTTGCCGCAACGACCGGATCGTTTATGGCGAGCAATGCGACGATCACCAGCATCGCGATCATCGTCAGCGTGTTTTCGATTGCTGCAATCGGCAGTGTAGTCACCTGGGCCTGGGCGGGCGCCGCGTTGAGAAGCTGGCTCGCCGTCGGCTCGCGAATGCGCATCTTCAACGTAGCGATGGGCGTACTGCTCGCCGTCACCGCGCTGTGGCTGGCAATGCAATGACGACGTACGCGACGCTCTTCTTCGGAGAGCCGGAATGACTCTCTATGCCTTTGAGACCGTCGACGTTTTCAGCGAACGCCGCTTTGCAGGCAATCCGCTGGCGGTGTTCCACGATGCAGCTGGTTTGTCCGCGAGCCAGATGCAGTCCTTGGCTGCCGAGCTCAATCTCAGCGAAACGACGTTTGTGTTGCCGCCCGAGAATTCCGCGCACTCGGCGCGCGTCAGAATCTTCCACCGCACTGGCGAAATGCCTTTCGCCGGCCATCCTATGGTCGGAACCGGCTATGTGCTGGCACACAAGGGCCTGGATCGGAATGGCGTGCTGCTGTTCGAAGTTCCAGCAGGTGTTGTTCGCGTCGAGATCGAACGGAATGCTTCGGGGGAAGTGCTGGGGGCTTTGATCGCCGCTCCTCAGCCCTTGACGCTTGGTGAAACGTTTCCGGTCGAGACGATCGCCGCCTGTGCCGGCGTAAATGCCGAAGCCATCGTGCTCGCCCATCATCAACCCATCGTCGCTTCGATGGGTACTCCTTATGTAGTCGTCGAAGTTACCGACGAAGCGCTTCGTCGGGCTGCGCCGATCATGTCCGAGTTCCGGCGCGCAGTCGATGCACGGCCTGATCTGAACGGCCGTCTGTCGCTTTTCCTCTATGTCAGAGAAGCGCCAAACAAACTGCGGGCGCGCATGTTTGCTCCGCTGTCCGGAACTTACGAAGACCCTGCGACGGGAAGCGCGAGTGTGGGCCTCGGCGGCCTGCTGCTCTCTCTGAGCGGCGAATCGCGGCGCTCGTTCGTCATCAATCAAGGCGTTGAAATGGGCCGGCCAAGCTCACTTAACGTAGTCGCAATGCTCGAACATGACGGCATCCGCGCAACCGTTGCCGGTCGATGCGTGCCAGTGCTCCGTGGCACGGCGGAAGTCTGATCGCCGACTGCCTAATAGTTGTAAAGCGAGGCGTTCAGCGTATCCCCAGCAGGTGGTCGAGCGAAATTCTTCCCGCGCCTCGTCCTATCAGATAGAGCATCAGCGCGGCCCAGGTGAGATGCGTCGGCCAAGCGAGCGGGTATACGAATATCTCGATCACCGCAGTCATGATCAGAAGCGCGAACGCAGACAAACGCGTGAACAAGCCGAGCACCAAGAGAATCGGGAAGAATGTTTCGGCGTAGGTCGCCATGTAGGCGGCGAGCTCGGGCGGCACCAGCGGCACCTTGTACTCGTCGCGAAACAGCTGAAACGCCGTTTCGTTGACGGTGAGAAAACCGTCCACCTTGGTGCGACCGGAAAGCCAGAAAACCGCTGCGATCGCCACGCGCACGATCAGTGCCAGCGCGTCGTGTACGACGACGCGATCCAGCCAGTCGGCAACGCAGTTCCACGCGCCGCGTATTCCGCCCGGCGTGGGGGTCGCAGATGCCTCGCGACGCTCGGGGCGCTGCACTATTCATTCGGCGTCTCCTGGAAGTTCAGCAAATGCGCCGGCGCCTAGCAGCGTGGCCATCAGCTGCGCCAGATCAACGTCGGCGTCGGCTGCCAGCGCCGCTTGTGCGGCGTCTGCCAGCGGTTGGCCGGCGGCGCATGCATCGAGCAGTGCGCAGCCGCCGGCAGGTCAAGCGCAACCGATTGCACGACTCTGTCCGGACGCGTGATCAGCGCGCCTTCGCTGCGCCAGGCAATCTCCGGTGCGGCCTCGTGGTCGAAAGCCGCGTCGCGATTGCGGTGCCAGATCGTGAAGATCGGCAGCTCGTTGAACCACGCCCATCGCGCGGCGGCATGCGGCCGCAATATCACACGCTCGAAGTCCTGCTGCGCGATGTCATCCGGCTGCAATGGCGGCTCATCACGTGCGACGTGCGCTTCGGTCCAGAAGCGATCGAGCTGCGCGACGCCCGCGAGGTACGGCAGCTCAGCGGCCGGCGCGAACGTGCGCAGGAACTCCGAAAATCCTGCGCCATAGTCGATCAACGTCGGATGCGACGGCAGATTGGCTCGCGCGTAAATGGCGGCTGCCGCGCGTAACCACTCATCACCGACCAGCCGCGCGACGGCGGGATAGTTGGCGTGCAACGCATCGATGCAGCCCTTTAGTACCGTGTTGCGATACACGGCGAAGCCGGGCTGCTCGATCAGCGCGGTGATGTCGGGCGCCGATCGCGCAGTTGCATCGGACGCGAGCAGCGCTTGCGCGAAGCCGTCCTGAAACGTACGCAACGCCGACGCCACGCCGCTCGACATCATCTTCAAGCCGCGAGCAGAGCGGGCGAATGCGTGCTTAGCATCTGATGTGCTCGCGCGCGCTCGGCCAGTAATTCTTCAAACGCAGGCAGATTGCCGTCGCGCTCGACCAATGTCGGACGCTGCCCGATGCGTGCGATCAAGCGCTGATAAAGCTGCCACACCGCAGCGTCCACCGGCGCGTCGTGCGAATCGACCAGAAGTGCCGCGCCGAGTGTCGGATCCGCCGAATGGCCCGCGAGGTGAACTTCGGCTACCAGTGCAACGGGAAAAGAGTCGAGGTAGCCCTGCGCGTCAAACCCCATGTTGTTGGCGCTGACGTAAACATTGTTGACGTCGAGCAGCAGGCTGCAGCCGGTGCGGCGCGCCAGCTCGGTCAGAAATTCGATTTCGCCGAATTCGTGGCCTTCGATATTTAGATAGTGCGACGGATTCTCGATCGCGATCGGACGACGCAAGACGTCCTGTGCACGACCGATGTTGGCAGCGATCCGCGCCAAAGCCTGCGCCGTTCGTGGAAACGGCAAAAGATCGGGGTGATACGCGCCGCGCCACGTCGACCATGCCAGGTGTTCGGAAACCAGCGCGGGTTCAAAGCGTGCGACCAGTTGAGCCAAGCGCTCCAAATGATTCGCATCAGGCGCGGCATCTGCGGCCAGAGAAAGCGCAACGCCATGCAGCGAGATCGGATGCCGTCCTCGTATGGTCTCAAGCCACGCCAAACGTGGCCCGCCGGCGACCATATAGTTCTCGGGATGAACTTCGAACCAGAGGCCGTCCGCGGAGCAGGTATGCGCTTGCTCGTAATACTCGGGCTTCAAACTCAGCCCCGCGGACAGCATGGTTGTCATTCGCCGTGCAACTAGGGCTTGGTCTTGACTTCCGTCAACGAGCCTGTCGTCCCTGTCGGGGTTTTCATCGTGGTGCATGTGCCCTTGGGTACGTACTTCCACGCGTTGCCCTGATAGTCGGTCTTCGATGTGCCGGCGCACGTAGTGCCCGGTCCGGCCGCACAATCGTTCTTGCCGGCCGCGGCAACGCCGTAGCACCTCTCCTTTTCCCCCTTGATGGAGGCACCTTTGTCCTGCGCGAAAGCGACGCCGGCAGCCAGCGCGGCGAGGGTAAAGGTGGTCACAGCAATGCTTTGACGCTTCATGAGATATCTCCTGGTTAGAGTCTGTCAAGCGATCGCGCGCGACCACAGCAGGGCCTGAGACGCGCGACCTGTGCGTTGGTCGCTGCCGCGCGGCCGACGTTACAGTCTAGTCGGGCGACAAAAACGAATGCCTTACGCGAATGCCTTACGCCATCGAAGTCAACGATCTGCGCAAGACATATCACGCACGCGCCGGTGATTCGGTTCAGGACCGTTGCAAACACCCTAATATTTCCGCTCGAACCGGAGGCAACGTATGACTGATCGACTATCGCGCATCACTCGCCGCCGCATGCTTGCTGCGCTGGCAGCCTCGACGCTGGCACCGTGGACTTCCACTTTGGCACAGGCGTATCCGGCCAAGCCGGTGCGCTGGATTGTTCCGTATCCGGCCGGCGGCGGATCGGACTTTCTTGGCGCGCACGATCGCTGCGCAGATGGAAAAGCAGCTAGGCCAGCCGCTGGTGATCGAGAATCGTCCGGGTGCAGCGACGATGATCGGCGCCGAAGCGGTGGCGCGCTCGACCGCCGACGGCTACACATTGCTCAGCGGCGACAACGGCACGTTCGTCTTCAACACAGCGTTGTACAAAAAGGTGCCGTATGACCCGGCAAAAGACTTCGCGCCGATCGGACTGATGGCGCGCTTCCCGCTGATCGTCGTCGCCAATCCTTCAACCGGCTTCAAGACGATGCGCGATCTCACCGATGCTGCGAAGAAAGAGCCGGGCAAATTGTCTTATGCATCGGTTGGTGCCGGCAGCCCGCATCACCTGGCGATGGAGCTGATCAAGGATCGCACCGGCGCATACATCGTGCACATTCCGTATCGCGGCGCCGCGCCGGCGGTGCAGGACGTGCTGGGCAATCAGCTGCCAGTGATGGTGATCGATACCGCGGTCGGTTTGCCGCACATTCGCTCGGGCAAACTCGTGCCACTGGGAGTGATGAGTCGTCAGCGGCTCGCCGCGCTGCCCAATGTGCCGACGCTCGAGGAGCAGGGCATACGCGATACCGAGGTGTATGCATGGCAGGGTATGGTCGTGCCCGCTGCAACGCCACGCGAAGTGACGTCGCGATTAACGACCGAATTGAATCGTGCGATCGCGACGCCGGAGGTCACGCGCAAGCTGCAGGAGTTCGGCCTCGAGCCTATTCCGAGCAACGCCGAGCAGTTGGCGGCATACATCAAGAGTGAAACGGCGCGCTGGCATGCGCTGATCAAGCAGCGCGGGCTGACCTCGAGTAGGAATACCTCGCAAGACTACTGCGCGAGCCAATTTCGGCCCTCCGGTGCTCAACGTACGTCGTGTACGCGTCCGCTCCTCGGACGCGAACTTGGCTCGCTCGCTACGCCTTTCGACGTATTCCCTAGATCATCGCCAGCGGGCGCTTGCGTTTCGGCGGTGGGAAGTGCGCGTCGACTTCTGCCAGATCATCCGCCGTCAATTCGATCTCCCTGGCGCGGTAGTTCTCGCGCAGATGCGGCTCTTTGACCGCCTTGGGGATCGCGATCACATCCGGTTGGCGCAACACCCACGCCAACGCGGCCGTGGACGCGCTGACGCCGTGGCGGCGGCCGATCGCTGCGAACGTTGCGTCACCCGCCAGCGCGCCCTCGTCGATCGGCGAATACGCCATTGCCACGACGCGATTTTCACGCTGCCAGGGCAGCAAGTCGAATTCGGCGCCGCGCCTAGTGGCCGAGTAGTAAACCTGATTCGCGGCGCATGCCCGGCCGGCAGCCAGCGACCATAGCTCCCGCATGTCCGACGTGTCGAAGTTGCTAACTCCCCAGTGGCGGATATGGCCGCGCTGGCGCAATTGTTCAAAGGCGCCGACGGTGTCCTGCAGCGGAATCGAGCCGCGCCAGTGCAGTAGATACAGGTCAAGATAGTCGAGCGAAAGACGCCGCAGGCTGCGTTCGCACGCCCGCAGCACACCCTCGCGAGAAGAGTTACTCGGCAGCACCTTAGAGACGATCGTCAGTTCGTCGCGCCGGACAACTCCGGCGTCGATCGCCGCGCGCACTGCCGCACCGACGACTTCTTCGGCGCCGCCATCGCCATACATCTCGGCCGTGTCGACGAGCCGGTAGCCGATGTCAATCGCCGCTCTCACGGCGTCGATTTCGGCCGAGCGCGCGCGCGAGGCTTCGCCCATGCGCCACGTGCCGAGGCCGAGCGCAGGCACTTCCTGACCGCTTGGCAATCGAACGAAACCCATCAATCAACCTCTGATAGCAACTTGAACTCCCAAGAACCGGCCAAACTCTGTCCTGTTCCCTGGGCTTTGCAGATTAGTGTGCACCATGCGGCGCCGGTCGTGGCGCTCGAGCAAGGCACCGTTTTCCACAGTGACCGCGGGCATCGGCCTTGCCTACGGTGCACGACCGCGCCGCGCCGGCGCGCAGATCTTTCCATGATGCGGTTTGTTCCTCGTGCTTTTGTTGCTTTCTTGCTCGCGGCGGCGTCCGCGGCGCATGCCGTCGGCTTCGCCGATGTCGATCGGCGGGCGCGCGAGCTGGCCAGCCGGCCGTACGTCAAACAGGCGCCGGCGCTGCCGAAGCCGCTGAAGGATCTGACATACGACCAAACGCGCGACATCCGCTTCGATCCGTCGCGTTCGCTGTGGCGCGAGCAGAAGCTCCCGTTCGAGGTTCAGTTCTTTCATCTGGGCGGCTACCACGACCACCCGGTTCGCGTGTACGAAGTCGTCGGCAAGGAGGTGCAGGAGATCACGTTCGAGACGGCGATGTTCAATTACGGCAAGAACAAGCTCGATCGTTCGCAGTTCGCGAAGATCGGCTTCGCGGGCTTTCGTGTTCACTATCCGTTGAACGTGGTTCCCGGCAAGCCTGTGTACAAGGACGAGCTCGTGACGTTCCTCGGCGCCAGCTACTTTCGTGCGCTGGGCCAGGGGCAACGTTACGGGGCTTCAGCGCGTGGACTCGCGATCGATACCGCCGAGCGCGGCGGCGAAGAGTTTCCGCGCTTTGAACAGTTCTGGATCGAACGGCCCGCCGCGAACGCGAAGCAGCTGGTCATTCATGCGCTGCTCGATTCGCGGCGCGTCACCGGCGCCTATCGCTTCGTGATCCGGCCGGGAGTCGAGACGACCACCGAGGTGCAGGCGAAACTGTACTTTCGTGAGGCGGGTGGCAAGGTCGGACTGGCACCGCTGACGTCGATGTACTTCTTTGGCGAGAACCAGCGCCCGCCGAGCGAGGACTACCGGCCCGAAGTGCACGACTCAGACGGGCTTTCGATCCACGCCGGCAACGGCGAGTGGATCTGGCGCCCGCTCGTCAATCCCCGCCGTCTGCTGACGACGTCGTTTGCGACGACCGATCCACGGGGATTCGGCCTGATGCAGCGCGACCGTAACTTCACCAGCTACGAAGACCTGGAGTCGCGCTACGAAGCTCGGCCCAGCGTGTGGGTCGAGCCACTGTCAAAGTGGGGCGCCGGCCGCGTCGAGTTGGTGCAGATTCCAACGCCCAACGAGGTCAACGACAACATCGTGGCGTACTGGGTGCCGGCGGCCGTCCCGCCGCCTGGCACGCCTCTTGATATCTCCTACCGGATCGTGTGGTTAAAGGAGACCGACCGCCGCCCGCCTCACGGCTGGGTTGTGCAAACCCGCAGGGGTCATGGCTACCAGAACACGGCGAATGACACAGTGAAGCTAACGATCGACTTCGACGGCCCGGCGCTGCGCAAATTGCCGGTCAACGCGACGCTGAAGGCCGACGTTGGCATCACGAACGGTCAAAGCACCGACCTCGTCGTGTATCGGCACGAAGTAAGCGGCGGCTGGCGCATGGTGGTCGAGCTGCGCCGGGGAGACAAGGAAAAACCGACCGAGGTGCGTGCTTTCTTACGCGACGACAAGGAGTTATTGACGGAGACATGGAACTACATCATTCCGGTGGCGCAGCAACAGCCGAGCCAGCCACAGCCGAGCCAGCCACAGCCGAGCAAGTAACGGCCGAGCCAGTCGGGCGAGCCGCGCTGCCAACGCCGTGCACGGCGCCGCCGATCGTGCGCACTCCGATGGCGCCGCGCCGGTGGGGTCGCGTTGGCCCCATTTCGTGGATGCTGCGCCGCCTGTTCGGCCTCGAGCCAAAGCTACCCGACGTCGATGGCCCGGCACGCGGCGCCGGAAACCGCCGCCGTTTCGTGCTGCTCGCGCTCTCGCTGGGGCCGGCGGTGTATGCGACCTACGTCCTGAATGGCCTGCTGCCGAAGGTCGTTACGACCAACGAGACAATCAACACCGCGATCGCATGGGGCGAGGGTGCGTTGCTCGTCTTGTTCGCGTTGCTGTCGTGCTGGCTGGCGGCCGGCTTCTGGACTGCGGTGATGGGATTCTTCGTGCTGGCGCGCGGCGGAGACCGGCACTTGATCTCACGCTCGGTCGCGCCCGACGCCGCATTGCCGGCGGATGCGCGTACCGCGATCGTGATGCCGATCTGCAACGAGGACGTGCGGCGCGCATTTGCCGGCCTGCGCGCCACGTACGAGTCGGTGGCGCGCGCTCACGCACTCGATCACTTCGATTTCTACGTGCTGTCGGATACCGCCAGCCCCGACCTTTGCGTCGCCGAGCTCGATGCATGGAACGCCTTGCGCGAAGAACTCGGCGGCGAATGCCGATTGTTCTACCGGCACCGGCGCCGCCGCGTAAAGCGCAAGAGCGGGAATATCGACGACTTTTGCCGGCGCTGGGGCGCGCGGTATCGCTACATGGTCGTGCTCGACGCCGACAGCGTGATGAGCGGCGAGTGTCTGACCACCCTGGTGCGCATGATGGAAGCGCGGCCCGACGCCGGCATCATCCAGACTGCGCCGCGCGCGGTCGGACGCGACACACTGCACGCACGAATTCAGCAGTTTTCGAATCACGTTTACGGCCCGATGTTTACCGCGGGCCTGCATTACTGGCAGCTCGGCGAGTCGCACTACTGGGGCCATAACGCGATCATCCGGCTCGAGCCGTTCATGCAGCATTGCATGCTCGCCCCGCTGCCCGGGCGCGGCCCGCTGGCAGGACACATTCTGTCGCATGACTTCGTTGAAGCGGCGCTGATGCGTCGCGCCGGCTACGGCGTTTGGATCGCGTACGACCTCGATGGCAGCTACGAAGAAACGCCGCCCAATTTGCTCGAGGAAGTCAAACGCGATCGCCGCTGGTGTCACGGCAATCTGATGAACGCGCGCCTGATGTTTGCGCGCGGCATGCATCCGGTGCACCGCTGGGTGTTTCTGACCGGTGCGCTGGCGTATCTGTCGGCGCCGCTGTGGTTCGGCTTTCTCGCGTTATCGACGTGGCTGTTGATCGCGCATACGAACGCCGAGCCGCAATACTTCTTGACACCGTATCAACTCTTTCCGCTCTGGCCATCGTGGCGGCCGGAGTATGCGATGCCGCTCTTCGCCGCAGTGGCATCGATGCTGTTCCTGCCGAAGATCATGGCGGCGTTTCTGGCAGGCGCGCGTAACTCCGTCTCCTATGGCGGGGCTATCCTGTTGACGCTGAGCGTTGTCGCGGAGACGCTGGTAAGCGCACTGCTGGCGCCAGTACGGATGCTGTTTCATACGCAGTTCGTGTTGGCGCCACTACTCGGCTGGTCCATTGAGTGGAGGTCTCCACCGCGCGCTGACAAGTCGACATCGCTTGCGCAAGCGGTGCGCCGGCACGGCCTGCAAACCGCAATCGGGCTCGCATGGGTCGGTGTCGTGGCGTGGAAGGCGCCCGACATGCTGCCCTGGCTGACCCCGGTTGCTGCCGGCCTGCTGCTGGCGATACCGATTTCGGTGTTCACGAGCTATACATCGCTGGGCTTGCTGGCGCGCAAGGCGAAACTTTTCATCACACCGAATGAAACCCGTCCGCCGCGTGAGTTGCTTGCAGCGGCGCAGTATGTGGACAGCGCAAGACCGCTGCCGCGCTTTGCCGATGCAGTTATAGACCCCGACGTTCACTCAGTCGTGCGCGGCGCAGCGCGCGTCCGCAGGTCGGCGCCTGCAGCAGCATGGCGCGCAAAGAGAGTCGAGCCTGCATTGCAGTCAGGACCGAGCGCCTTGAGTGCGGTGGAGCGATTGAACTTGTTGCACGATGCGATCGCGCTCGATGAGTTGCATCGCGCCGTGAAGGCCGCGCCGGTGCATCCATCGTGGTACGCCAGCTCCGCGGCCGCAGGACGCGCAACGATCAGAGTCTTCGGTCGAACGCGCGGTACGCAGCAGGCAACAGTGGGTACGGTGGCCCGAGTTCGCAGTACGCAGCAGGCAACAGTCGGTACGGTGGCGCGAGTTCGGTAAGTCGGCGAGCGCTGCCACGCGGCACACCAGCCGACTGTGGGCTCAACCGTGTAGCGCCATCTCACCCAGGTTGCGCAGCACCCGCTCGAGCAAGGCAGGATGCGTGTCCTGCAGGACGGCAGCCGAGCGGGTCGTCGATGCATCGCGTTCTTTCGAATTCGCGCGTGCTTCGGCGGCGACATCTGCGACGAGATCGCTGTTCGAAAGGCGTGAGCTGGAGACCACGAACACCATGCCTGCGACGAGCACTGCCGCCACTGCCGCTGGCCACTGGGTTCTTAGCTGATTTCTACTGTAGTCGATTCGCATTGCCATTTCCCCGCTGAAATTTGAGTAAGCCCGATCCGGTGGTTATTGGGCCATAGAGGGCCGGCGAGCGCTGTCATTTTTACCGCGGCTTTCGTGTCGAATATTCCTCTGGCTCGTTTCGCAGTGTCGCCTCGTAATACGCACCGAGGGGCCGCTGCCAACAAGAACGGCCACTTCCGCGATCGGGCGCGGCGGAATCTGCGGCCCACATTTAAAGTGAGACCCACATGAACCGCTCGAAAGCAATTTGCTCAGTACTTCTTCTGGTCCCTGCTTTTGCACTCGTTTCCCCAGCTCGCGCCGAGTACAAGTGCGACGCTCCGCCGCAGCGAATCGATCGCGTTGCATGCGAGAAGGCCAAGGAAAGCCCGGAGGCGCTGCGTCGGTATATCGAGCGCATGCGCCCGATCGAAAGCCTTGCAATTCTCTGACTACGTGAACGAAGCGCAAGCGCGTGCCTGGGCACAAAACGAGTCGAAGCCTGCTCCTACGAACAAAGCCGTGGTTGAAACCGCGAAGCTTCTGCCCGAACATTCGGGCGCGTAGGACGATTGTCTTTAGCGCGGCAGTTCAACGCCGCGCACTTCATGCGCGAGACGCTGAAAGTACGCAGCGAACTCCGGGTCTTCACCCTTGAGAAGATGGGGCAGCCGATAGTAAAAGGCGTCGCGCTGCAGCCACTCGCGCATGAAGTCCTCCCATGAGTTCCAGCGGCGGCTTTGCGCCGGCGTCATGTCTTCGCTGTAGGCGGTCAAATAAGCGCGTTCGAGCAGCGAGATCAGCATGTCGAAGATCAGCAGCATGCGTTCCTGCTGCTCCGGCGTCAGATCGGGCGTTGCCGTGTTGCTACGCAGATGCAGATCAGGATTGCTGATCGCGACGCGCAGGAAATCGTTATACGCATCCGACAGCAGTTGATAGACCTCGTCCTCCTCATTGCGCCGTTCGCGCCGCTGATCAACGAGAAACACGCCGATCGCAAGCGGCAAGCCGATAACCGTGACGACGTAGCTGGCGAGCTCCCAGAATTCGACGCTCATATCATGCCGGTCGCGGACATGCGCCATTGTCGCCGGAATGACAGCTTGCGAAATGGCGCCGCCACGCCGTCGGATTGCCCGCGCGTGACATCGGCGCTTGCTACGGTAAGCTAGCTGGTCACAGAGCGGTTCAAGTAGCGACGCGGTTTCAGGACCGCGTAAATCAGGGAGACAGACCGTGAACCGGACGCTCAGCGCTGACACTTTTCCGCGTCTGCTGGTCCAGCACGCCACCGTGCGACCGCACGCTACCGCCATTCGAGAGAAGGATCTTGGGATCTGGCAGAGCTGGACCTGGCGCCAGATGCTGCAGGAAGTGAGCGAGGTCGCAGCCGGCCTGATGCGGGCCGGTTTCAAGCGCGGGCAGCATCTGGCGATCATCGGTGAGAACCGTCCAAGGTTGTATTTCACGATGACGGCAGTCCAGTGTCTGGGCGGTATTCCAGTTCCTATGTATCAGGACGCGGTGGCAGCCGAAATGGCGTTCGTGTTCGATGACGCCGAGATTGCCTTTGCCGTGGTCGAAGATCAGGAGCAGGTCGACAAGGTGCTCGAGGTCCGCGAGAAGGTGCCGCACTTGCAGCAGATCATTTATGACGATCCGCGCGGCCTGCGCCAGTATCAGCAAGCCGGGCTGCAGTCTTATGAAGCGCTGCGCGCAGCCGGGCGTGAGTTGCTGCAGCAACAACCCTCAGCGGTGGATGACGAAATCGCCAAGGGCCGCACGAGCGATGTGGCCGCCATGTTCTACACCTCAGGCACGACCGGCAGCGCAAAAGGGGTCGTTCTCGGCTACGAGAATCTGATCGCCGCCGGAGCCGCCGGCGCCGAAATGGAGGCGCTGAGTTCAAAGGAAGAAGTGCTCGCTTATCTACCGATGGCATGGATCGGTCAGAACATCTTTTCGTACACGCAGTGGCTGGTGTGCGGATTCACGGTGAACTGCCCCGAGTCGGCAGCGACCGTCACTGCCGACATGCGCGAGATCGGACCGACGTACTACTTCGCTCCGCCGCGCGTGCTCGAAGCGTTGCTGACGCAGGTGATGATCCGGATGGAAGATGCCTCGGCGATCAAGCGAAAGATGTTTCACTATTTCATGGGTGTCGCCCGCAATGTAGGCGGGAGACTATTGGATGGAGAGCCGGTCGGCCCTGTTGACCGGCTCCTTTATGCGTTGGGTGACCTGCTCGTGTACGCGCCGCTTAGAAACTCCCTCGGAATGAGCCGGGTCAGGATTGCCTACACCGCGGGCGAAGCGATCGGCCCCGACCTGTTTACTTTTTATAGATCGCTCGGCATCAACTTGAAACAGCTGTACGGCTCGACCGAGACCTCGGTGTTTGTGTGCGTGCAGGAAAACGGCAGCGTGAAGGCCGATACCGTCGGTCCGCCGGTAAAGGGCGTCGAAGTAAAGCTGACCGATACCGGCGAAATACTGATCCGCTCGCCAGGATTGTTTCGCGAGTACTACAAGGCGCCCGAAGCAACGCGCGAAGCGAAAGATGCCGAAGGGTGGTTTCGCACCGGAGATGCCGGATACTTCGACGAGGGCGGCCATTTGAAGATCATCGATCGCGCTAAGGACGTGGGCAAGCTCGCCGATGGAACACTGTTCGCGCCTAAGTACATCGAGAACAAGCTGAAATTTTTCCCGACGATCAAGGAGGCAGTGGCATTCGGTGACCAGCGTGCGATGGTGACTGCGTTTATCAATATCGACATGGACGCCGTCGGCAATTGGGCGGAGCGGCACAACCTGCCGTATGCCGGCTACACAGACCTTGCTGCAAAGGCCGAGGTGCTAGCCCTGGTGCGCGAAGCGGTCGGCAAAGTGAACGCCGATCTCGCCAACGATCCGAAGCTCGCCAATGCCCAGATTCACAGATTTATCGTGCTGCATAAAGAACTCGACGCCGACGATGATGAGCTGACGCGCACCCGTAAGGTACGACGCCGCTTCATTGCCCAGAAATTCGACCAACTGGTCGACGCGATGTACGGGGGCTCGACCGAGCAGTATGTCGAAACGGCGGTCAAGTTCGAAGACGGGCGCACCGGCAAGATCAGCGCGACCGTGAAGATCATCGATGCCGAAGTGTTCGCTGCGCTGAAAAAGGCGGCGTAAGTCATGAGCGCACGGACCGTTGCGGCCATCGCCTGCCTCGTGGTCGGCGTCGGGCTTGCCGCGTGGTCGCTTGCAAGCGGTCAGCTGCTGCTCGCGATCGTCGGTTTCGCATTGATCTTCGCTTTCATCTTCCTCATCCTCGAAGCGATGCACAAGGCGGCCAAACCGACACATGAGATCAAGCGCGCGTCAAACTCGGCGTGGGACATGAAGGATCAGCCGCCGGTAGGTCGGCAAATGAGCGCGCCGGCGAGGATCGTTCGTGAGCGGACGTCCGAAAGGCGAAGTCATCCTGAACGTCGAAGGCGTCTCGCTGGCATTTGGCGGCGTCAAAGCGTTGCAACAAGTGTCGTTCGACGTTCGCGAGCACGAGATTCGCGCAATCATCGGACCCAATGGCGCCGGCAAGAGCTCGATGCTGAACGTGATCAACGGCGTGTACACGCCGCAACACGGGCACATAACGTTTCTCGGCAAAGTGCGCGAAAACATGGACACGCATGAAGCTGCAGCCGACGGCATTGCGCGCACGTTCCAAAGCCTGGCGCTGTTCAGGGGAATGAGCGTGCTCGACAACATCATGACCGGCCGTAACCTGCGGATGAAGACCGGTGTGCTGTTGCAGGCAATCCATCTCGGGCCGGGCAAGGCAGAAGAACTGCGGCACCGCGAGCACGTCGAGCACATCATCGATTTCCTCGAAATTCAGGCGCACCGCAAGACACCGGTCGGCCGTCTGCCGTACGGTCTGCAGAAGCGTGTCGATCTCGGCCGCGCGCTGGCGATGGAGCCCAAGCTGTTGCTGCTCGACGAGCCGATGGCGGGCATGAACCTCGAAGAGAAAGAAGACATGTGCCGCTTCGTGCTCGACGTGAACGAAGAATTCGGCACAACGATCGTGCTGATCGAGCACGATATGGGTGTCGTGATGGATATTTCCGACCGAGTCGTCGTGCTCGACTACGGCAAGAAGATCGGTGATGGTGCGCCGGACGAAGTCCGCACCAATCAGAACGTCATCGACGCTTATCTGGGGGTCGCGCACTGATGGGTACTTACCTGCGGCGAAACTGGGCGGTCGTCGCGCTGATTTCGGTACTGGTCATCGGCATGGCGCTTCCGCTCGTCACCGGTATCAGCGCGCCCGGCTTCTATTTCGAAGTGATGCTCGGCGGATTGATGTCGGGGGTGCTGTATTCGCTGGTCGCGCTGGGATTGGTGTTGATCTTCAAGGCCTCCGGCGTGTTCAACTTCGCGCAAGGGGCGATGGTGCTGTTCGCGGCCCTGGCGGTCGCGCGGATGAGCGAGGTGATGCCGCTGCCGGTCGCATTCGTCCTGGCGATCGGTGTGATGGCCGTTTTTGCGTGGCTGATCGAGCGATTGGTGTTGCGACATCTGGTCAACCAGGACGCAGTGGTGCTGTTGATGGCGACCTTGGGCGTTTCGTTTTTCCTCGACGGCTTCGGTCAGACCGTTTGGGGTAGCGACATCTATCAAATAGACACCGGCCTGCCAAAGACACCGGTGCTGGTCGCCGAGAACATCTTTCAGGGCGGCATTCTGATCAACACCGAAGACCTTGTCGCCGCCGCGGCGGCGGCGCTATTGGTGATTGCGTTGGCGCTGTTCTTTCAAAAGACACCGACGGGGCGCGCGTTGCGTGCAGTGGCGGACGATCATCAGGCCGCGCAGTCGATCGGCATTCCACTGAACCGGATCTGGGTCATCGTCTGGACCGTCGCCGGCTTTGTCGCGCTGGTGGCCGGCGTCGTGTGGGGTTCGAAACTCGGAGTGCAATTTTCGGTGTCGCTGGTCGCGCTGAAGGCGCTGCCGGTCGTGATCCTCGGCGGCTTCACGTCGGTACCGGGCGCGATTCTCGGTGGGCTGATCATCGGGGTCGGCGAAAAATTCGCCGAAGTCTTTCTCGGCCCGATCATGGTCAAGCAGTTCGATCTGGCCGGCGGCGGTATCGAGAACTGGTTTGCATACATGCTGGCGTTGTTGTTTTTGTTAGTGCGACCCGAAGGTTTGTTCGGAGAGAAGCACATCGACCGCGTCTGACCATGCTCTATAGAGAAAACGGTCAATTCAAATCCAGCTACGCCGCCGATCAGCAGCTGCTGCCGATCGCGCAGGACCGCTGGTTTGTGGTCGGGCTGATCGCGTTCGCCTACTTGGCTGTACCGGTGCTCGCGAGCGACTACATGTTTCGCGCGCTGATCATTCCGTTTGTGATTCTCGCGATTGCGGCGATCGGGCTCAATATCCTGGTGGGCTATTGCGGACAGATCTCGATTGGAACGGCGGCGTTCATGGCGGTCGGCGCGTATGCGGCCTATAACCTTGGTCATTCGGGTCCCGCAACTTAACTTCCTGATCGTGCTGCTCCTCGCCGGCGGCATCGCCGCGCTGGTCGGTGCGCTATTCGGCATTCCGAGCCTGCGCATTAAGGGCTTGTATCTAGCCGTGTCGACCCTCGCAGCGCAGTTTTTCATCGACTGGATGTTCGCGCGAGTCAAGTGGTTCACCGATTACTCGTCGTCGGGTTCGGTGTCGACTGCACCGATCGAACTCTTTGGCTGGACGATCGAGTCGCCGGTCGACAAATACCTGTTCGTGTTGTCGATCGCTATCGTGCTGACTCTGGCGGCAAAAAATCTGGTGCGCGGGCATGTCGGACGCGCCTGGATGGCCACGCGCGACATGGACGTCGCGGCCGAAGTCATCGGTATCCCGCCGTTGAAGGCCAAGCTTTCCGCCTTCGCGGTCAGCTCGTTTTACGCCGGCGTGGCGGGCGCTTTGTGGGGGTTTGTCCACCTAGGCGCCTGGGAACCATTAGCGTTCAATATCAATCTATCGCTTAACCTGTTGTTCATGATCATCATCGGCGGCATGGGCTCGTTGCTCGGCGCATACTTCGGCGCGGCGTTTATCCTCGTGCTACCGCTGCCTGTTGAACCAGGTTCCGGGCTTGTTTGGTGTGCCGATCTCGACTGCGCTGGCATCGCATCTGGAAGCCATGATCTTTGGCAGCTTGATCGTGTTCTTTCTGATCGTCGAACCGCACGGGCTCGCGCGTCTGTGGGCGATTGGCAAGGAAAAGTTGCGGCTTTGGCCGTTCCCGCACTGAAAGAGGTCCAAGGCGGGATGGCCTTCATGTAATCAAAACCGGACCAAAGGAGACTCACCATGGCAGTTCTGCAACGAACGAAGATAAGCGCAATTTCCGCGCTGGCGGGAATCGCCGCGGCGGTCACGCTGAGCGTCTCGGCACCGGCCGGCGCGCAACAAAAGACGCCCGCTGCGGGCAAGGGCGAACAATTTTTCCCCGTGCTCGTCTATCGCACCGGTGCGTACGCGCCCAACGGCGTACCTTGGGCCAACGGCTATGTCGATTATTTGAAACTGGTCAACGCTCAGGGCGGAATTAACGGCGTCCAGATCACGTTCGAAGAGTGCGAGTTCGGCTACGCAACCGATCGCGGCGTCGAGTGCTACGAGCGGCTGAAGGGCAAAGGCCCGACCGGAGCAACACTGTTTCACCCACTGTCCACCGGCGTGACCTTTGCGATCACCGACAAGACGGTCGCCGACAAGATTCCGCTGATCACTGCGGGCTACGGCCGCGCGGACACGGTCGAAGGCGAGGTGTTCCCCTATAACTTCCCGCTGATGGGGACGTACTGGACCGCGGCCGACATCCTGGTTCAGCACGTCGCCAAAATCAACGGCGGATTCGACAAGCTCAAGGGCAAGAAGATCACGCTTGTCTATCACGATTCGCCGTATGGCAAGGAGCCGATCGCGCTGCTGACCGAGCGCTCGAAGCTGCACGGGTTCGAGCTGACACTGATTCCGGTCACCCATCCGGGTGTCGAACAGAAAGCGGCGTGGCTGCAGATTCGTCAGAACCGTCCCGACTACGTGTTCCTATGGGGATGGGGCGTGATGAATTCGACCGCAGTGCGCGAAGCGGTGGCGACCGGCTTCCCGCGTGACCGCATGTACGGCGTGTGGTGGGCCGCGGCCGAGCCCGACGTCACGCCGGTTGGCGCCGACGCCAAGGGCTACAACGGCCTGGCGATGCAGCACAGCGATGACCGCTCCAGGATTCACGAAGACATTCTGAAACTGGTCCATGGCAAAGGGCAGGGCACCGGGCCGAAAGAGGAAGTGGGCACTGTGCTGTACACGCGCGGCATGATCAGCGCGATGCTCGGCGTCGAAGGAGTCCGGCAGGCGCAGTTACGCTACGGCGTGAAGCCACTGACCGGCGAGCAAGTGCGCTATGGCCTGGAGAACCTGACGATCGATGCGAAGCGGATCGAAGCGCTGGGCTTGACTGGAGTGATGCGGCCGCTTGCTACCAACTGCCGCGATCATGAAGGTTCGCGCGCAGCGCGCATCCATCAGTGGGACGGCAAGCAGTGGAACTACACGTCCGATTGGTACGAAGCCGATATGCAGATCATCCGCCCGTTGATTCGCGATACAACCACGCAAGTACGCGGCGGAAAAGAAGATCACGCGCCGCAGCTGCGAAGCGGAGATGAGAGAGAGCGAAGGCTCCGGCGCAAAGGCGACACCGGTCGCAGCGAAGAAGTAGTTAGTTCAAGGGGAGCGGGCATGCTGTGCGCAGCCCGCGACAGACGCTTGTCAAAACCCCTCGGTGCGTACATGTCTCCTGCTTCTAACGTCAACGGCATCGAGGTCATTTACAACCATGTGATCCTGGTGCTTAAGGGCGTGTCGTCTGACGGTGCCGGAAGGAGGCATCGTCGCGCTGCTCGGCGCCAACGGGGCAGGCAAAACCACCACGTTGCGTGCGGTATCGAACTTGCTACACGGCGAGCGTGGCGACGTGACCAAGGGATCGATCGAGTATCGCGGCGAACGCATTCAGGGTCTGACCGCCTACGACCTCGTCAAGCGTGGGCGTCGTGCAGGTGATGGAAGGCAGGCGCTGCTTTGCGCACCTTACAGTCGAGGAAAATCTGCTCACCGGTGCGTATTCGCGCGGCTCATCGGGTCGCGGAGCATCGCGCGCCGACGTTGCGGCGGATCTCGACAAGGTCTACGCGTATTTCCCGCGCCTGAAGCAGCGGCGCGCCAGTCAATCGGGCTATACGTCGGGCGGTGAGCAGCAGATGACGGCGATCGGGCGTGCGTTAATGGCGCGACCGTCGATGATCTTGCTCGACGAACCGTCGATGGGACTGGCGCCGCAACTTGTCGAAGAGATCTTCGGCATCGTCCACAACCTGAATGCCAAGGAAAAGGTGTCGTTCTTGCTGGCCGAGCAGAACACCAATCTCGCGCTGAAATACGCGAAATACGGATACATCCTTGAGAATGGGCGCGTCGTGATGGATGGCGAAGCGCGGGCGTTACGCGAGAACGAGGACGTCAAGGAGTTTTACCTGGGACTATCGAAGGCTGGGCGCAAGAGCTTCAGAGACGCAAAGTTTTACAAGCGCCGCAAGCGCTGGCTCGCCTGACGGAGTCGCGATGAACGCGCGCATCATTGGTCTGATTGCAATCGTGTCATTGGTTGGGTGGTCGTTCGTTGGGTGCACTGGGCGTGATACCGGCGAGGCCGCTAAGACGCCGCTTCCAACCCGCCAGACGACGATCGACCCGGTCACAAAGAAGCTCGATACGGCGCGTGAAGAGGCTGAGCGGCGTCGGCAGCAGGCAGACGAGGCTTACAAGTAGCAACGAGCGGGCGCGTGGACGATGACCGAGCATCTGGATAACCGAGAGGCACGCGACCCGCAGCGGCGCGAGCTGGATCTAATGGGCCATTTGCCGGGGCTCATCGCCAAGGCGCTTAAGGCTCCCGGCTGGCGGCGCCATCTTGGCGACATCGATGCCGCGCAGGTGAACAGCCGCGCTGCGCTCGCACGCTTGCCGCTGCTGCGCAAATCCGAATTGCCGGCGCTGCAGAAGGCGCAGCCACCATTCGGCGGCTTCGTTTCCGACGGGCTGGAACAGTTCGGCCGGCTGTTCGTCTCGCCCGGGCCGATTTACGAGCCCGAGGGCAAGCACGACGACGCCTGGCGGGCGTCGCGCTCGTTGTGCGCGGCCGGCTTTACGAGCGGCGATATCGTGTTGAACACGTTTTCATATCATCTCGTGCCGGGCGGCTTCATGATGGACGGCGGCGCGCGCGCGTTGGGTTGCACGGTGATCCCGGCGGGCCCCGGCAACACCGAGCAGCAATTGGACATCATCGAGCGTCTGCGGCCGAATGCGTATACCGGCACCCCGGACTTTCTGAAGATCTTGCTCGATGCGGGCGATGCGGCCGGCCGCGATGTGTCGAGTATCAAGAAGGCGGTCGTTTCGGGTGCGGCGTTTCCGCCGTCGCTGCAGGCGATCATCAAGGCGCGCGGCATTGACGCCTATCAGGCCTATGCGGTGGCCGATATCGGCGTAATCGCGTATCAGAGTCAGGCGCGCGAAGGACTGATCGTCAACGAAGACGTGCTGGTCGAAATCGTGCGGCCAGGAACTGGCTCCCCGGTGGCCGAGGGTGAAGTCGGCGAGGTCGTGGTCACTTCGTTCGATCCGCACCGCCCATGGATTCGGCTTGCGCTCGGCGATTTGTCGGCCATCTTGCCGGGAGTCTCACCGTGCGGACGCACCAACATGCGCATCAAGGGGTGGATGGGTCGCGCCGATCAAACGACGAAGGTGAAGGGCATGTTCGTGCGGCCCGAGCAGCTCGCCGAGCTTGGGCGGCGGCACGCCGAGCTAAAACGCCTGCGCCTGGTGGTCACGCGTGCCGGCGAAACGGACGCGATGACATTGCGCGCGGAAGCTGAGTCGCATGACCCATCGCTGGCGCGCGCGGTCGGCGAGACTTTGCGCGCCATTACGAACCTAGGCGGCGCGGTGGAGCTGCTGGCGCCGGGATCGCTGCCGAACGACGGCAAAGTGATCGATGACGCCAGAAGCTACCCGTAGCAGGTAGCAGCCAGGAAGACTTCAGCGCCGGCGCGCTGCGGCAGAAGCTTTCTTCGCAGATTTCCTCGGGGGCAGCCGCGGCACGATCTTTCTCTTTCTTGCCGCGCTCTTGGCAGGCTTCTTTGCAACGGCTTTCCTCGCCGGGCGCGATTTCACCGGAGACTTGCCGTTCCCTGATGCGATGCTGCCAGTCGCCATGTCGATCGCGGCCACCATCGCATCGCGCATCGAATGCGCCATGGCGTTGATCGCGTCTGTCATCGCCGTCGCGGGCTTGCCGATCGCCAGCTTTACTGTTGTCGAAGGCGGCGCCGCGTCTTCCTCGTTGATGTCCCAAAGCTTCAGCAGCTCTGCCTGGGTCGGCACCGATCCCTGCGCCACGCGCTGCCTGCGCGCTGCGACTGAATCTCGCACGATCTTTTCGACGACATCGAGAGGCAACCGGTTCAGATCGGAAAACTTGATGAAGCTCTTGGCCGCGTTTACACCGGCAAGCTGATCCTTGTGCTTTAAAACGACGTCTCTTTCCGCAACGTAAAGCGACATATGGCGGCGCCCGGATTCCAGAGCGAAGAGCGGCCCATCCAGTTCATAAAACGCCAGGCCATAGCGCATGCTCTCGCGCACGCCGCGCGCAGAACGACGGATCATGCTGCACAAACGCGCCATTGCCACGCGCCGATCCGGCGGCAGATCGCGCAGGTAGGCGCCTACCGTCGAAGCAGTCGAGGTCATTTATCTTTCCTCCAGCGACCAAACACGCAAACAGCCAATTTTAGCGCGTTCGTCAACTGGCGATGCGGCGAACAGGGCCCCTACTCGGCGCGCGGGCGATAGAACACGAAGTCGGACGTGAAGTCGACGCGCAAAAGTTGGTTCAGTTGCGAGGCTTCGCAACGGTTCGGAGGCATGCCGCCGGACGTATTCACGCGCTGAACGTGGGTGACATTTTCGAGCGCGCCCTTGCCGAAGCTGCGTGTGGTGAACAGTAGCCAGCGCAGATCGCTGGCCTTTCCGGCTTCGTCATAGGCGGCGATTGTCGAAACCAGCCGGCTCCCATCGTCGTGTTCAAACGAGAAGTTGGCGCCGTGATGTCCGACCGGCTTGCCGTTGCCGTCCAGCAACTCGGCTTGCGGCTGGCGAAACACCCAGGCCAAGCCGGTATCGCGTTTTTCGCAGCGAAATATCTGCACGCCGCGCGAAGCCAACTTCAATGTCGGCTCGTGCGTCGAGGGCGCCTTGATCTTCGAGAACAACCCTAGGCTCGGCGCGGCCACGGGCGGAGACGATGCGGCCGACTGGGCTCCCGGCACCAGGGGGAAACGTTGCCTGAGGCGTAGCGCACGCGGCGAGCAGTGCGACCACCGCAGATCCGATGACGGTGCTGAAGCGCTTCATAGACGGGATTCTGACGCAAGCGGAAAGTCGGCTATCGGAGGGCGGCTTATTGCATTGCAATATCGAGGGAAAAGAGTGTTGAGCAATGCGTATGGCAGGCATATGCTACGTGCCAACGTCACTGGCAACGATGACGCGTGTAGTGGTGCATGCGCTGGCAACGGGAGCATTGAAAGCGCAAGTAGCGTCGAAGTTGCAGTTCGACAGGACTATTCGCTCCAGAGGAGAATTCATGAACGCACCGATGAATCGTCGCCAGTTCTTTCGAATTTGCGCGACGGGTCTAGGCTCGTCTTCGGTCGTCGGGCTCGGCTTCTCGCCGCAGCTCGCGCTCGCTGAAGTACGCGCCTTCAAGCTTGCACGCACGAGCGAGACGCGCGGCACGTGTCCGTATTGCTCGGTCAGTTGCGGCGTCATCATGTACACGCCTCGGCGATAAAGCGAAGAACATCAAGGACCAGCATCATTCATATCGAAGGCGATCCCGATCATCCGGTGAATCGCGGCACGTTGTGTCCGAAGGGTGCTGCGCTGCTCGACCTGGTGCATTCGCCGCATCGCCTGCAGTATCCGCAGGTACGCGAGCCCGGCACCAATGAGTGGAAGCGTATCTCGTGGGACGACGCGCTGACCCGGGTGGCCAAGCATATGAAGGCCGACCGAGACGCCAACTTCGTCGAGAAGAACGACAAGGGCGTCACGGTCAACCGCTGGAACACGACCGGCTTATTGATCTCGAGTGCAATCTCGAACGAGCCGGGTTACCTCGCAGTCAAAATGGCACGCGCGCTCGGGATGGTCGCGCTCGATACCCAGGCGAGGGTTTGACACGCGCCAACGGTGTCCAGTCTGGGCCCGACATTTGGCAGAGGTGCGATGACCAACCACTGGGTGGACATCAAGAACACTGACCTCGCAATCATCATGGGCGGCAACGCCGCCGAAGCACACCCCTGCGGCTTCAAGTGGGTCACCGAAGCGCTCGAGCACCGCAAGGCGAAGCTGATCGTTGTCGATCCGCGCTTTACCCGTTCGGCGGCGATCGCCGATCTGTACGCGCCGATTCGAGTCGGAACCGACATCGCGTTCCTAGGCGGTGTCGTCAACTATTTGCTGTCGAACAACAAGATTCATCGGGAGTACGTGAAGGCATATACGAACGCCCCGTTCCTGATCAAGGACGAGTTCGCGTTCAACGACGGTTATTTCACTGGGTACGCGGCCGACAAGCGCACCTACGACAAGTCAAGCTGGGGCTATCAGATGGGCGCCGACGGCTACGCGATGATCGACGAGTCGCTGGAAAATCCGCGTTGCGTGTATCAGTTGATGAAGGCGCATTACTCGCGCTACACGCCGGATATGGTCAGCCAGATCTGCGGCACGCCGAAAGAAAAGTTCCTGAAGGTGTGCGAAATGATCGGTTCGACCGCGACGCCGGAGCGCGTGATGACGATTCTGTACGCGCTCGGCTGGACGCAGCATTCGGTCGGCTCGCAGAACATCCGCACGATGGCGATGATCCAGTTGCTGCTCGGCAATATCGGTCGATCGGGTGGCGGCGTCAACGCGTTGCGCGGCCATGCAAACGTGCAGGGCATCACCGACATGTGCGCGTACTCCGAAGTGCTGCCGGGTTATCTGTCGGCGCCGACCGATGCCGACGACACGCGCGAAAAATACACCGCCGCGCGTACGCCGAAGGCGCTGCGTCCGAACCAGATGAACTTCCCGCAGAACTTTGCCAAGTGGCATGTCAGCCTGCAAAAGGCATGGTTCGGCGATAACGCGACCAAGGAGAACGACTACGCGTATGACCTGATACCGAAGCGCGACGGCGCGTACGACGTGCTCGCCATTTTCGAGCGTATGTATCAGGGCCGGGTCAATGGATTCATTACGCAGGGCATGAATCCGCTCGCTGCGTTGCCGAACAAGAAGAAGTGCACCGCTGCGTTGTCGAAGCTGAAGTATCTGGTCATCATCGACCCGCTGCGTACCGAGACCGGAGAGTTCTGGAAAAACTACGGCGACTCGAACAACGTCAAGCCGGAGGACATCAAGACCGAAGTGATCATGCTGCCGGCCAACTGCATCCACGAAGAAGCCGGGACGTTTACCAACTCGGGCCGAGTGGCGCAGTGGCATTGGGCGGCGGCCGAGCCACCGGGCGAAGCCAAGATCGATCGCGAAATCATCGGCAGCTTGTTTATGAAGCTGCGCGAGATGTACGCGAAAGACGGCGGCAAGATTCCCGATTCGATCATGAAGATCACCTGGAACTATGCCAATCCGAATCTGCCGAGCGCGGAAGAGTTGCTGCGCGAAATCAGCGGCCGTGCATTGACCGACGTGGTCGATCCGAAAGACAAAACCAAGGTACTGGTCCCCGCCGGCCAGCAGCTCGCAGGCTTCGGTCAACTGCAGGACGACGGCTCGACCGCGTGCGGCAACTGGCTGTATTGCGGCTCGTGGTCGCAGGCTGGCAATCTGACGGCGCGGCGCGATTCGAGCGATCCAGGCGGTCTCGGCAACAACCTGAACTGGGGTTACGCGTGGCCGGCCAATCGGCGCGTTCTTTACAACCGTGCCGGCGCCGATCCGAGCGGCAAGCCGTGGGATCCGAAGCGCGGCGGTATTCGCTGGGACGGCACACGTTGGGTCGGCATCGACGTGCCGGATATCGCTCCGACGCTCGGGCCAGACAGCGGTGCCGGGCCGTTCATCATGACCAACGAAGGTGTCGCGCGCCTGTTCGCGCCGGCGCTGAATGAAGGACCGTTCCCCGAGCACTACGAGCCGTTCGAAACGCCGATCGGGACCAATCCGCTGCATCCGAAGGTGGTCAGCAACCCGGTCGCACGGGTGTTCAAGGGCGACATGGAATCGTTCGGTAAGGCCGATGCGTTTCCGTACGCGGCAACGACCTATCGCCTGACCGAGCACATGCACTTCTGGACCAAGAACGTCGAATCCAATGCGATCGTTCAGCCGGCACAGTTCGTCGAAATCGGCGAAAAGCTGGCGAAGGCAAAGGGCATCGGCAACGGCGATCTGGTCAAGGTGCGTAGCAATCGCGGCGAGATCAAGGCCAAGGCGGTCGTCACCAAGCGCGTCGCCGATCTGACTTGCAACGGCAAAGAGGTGTACACGGTGGGGATCCCGATTCATTGGGGCTTCATCGGGGTCGCGAAGAGCGGCTTTCTGGCCAACACGCTGACACCGTATGTGGCCGACGCTAATTCGCAGACGCCGGAGTACAAGGCGTTCTTGGTCACCATCGAGAAAGCGTAGGAGGAAACCATGCCATCTATGCAATCACTCGATATCCAAGATCGTTCGGCCACTACCACGGCTACGCCGCAGGTACGCGTTGCCGCAGCAGCCGGTCGCCAAGCTGATCGACATCTCGAAGTGCATCGGCTGCAAGGCATGTCAGGTCGCGTGCATGCAGTGGAACGATCTGCGCGACGACATCGGCACGACCGTCGGCGTCTACGACAACCCGATCGATCTGACCGATCAATCGTGGACGGTGATGCGCTTTGCGGAAGTCGCGCGCGACGACGGCTCGATAGAGTGGCTGATCCGCAAGGACGGCTGCATGCACTGCGAGGATCCGGGCTGCCTGAAAGCGTGCCCGGCGCCCGGCGCGATCGTCAAGTACGCCAACGGCATTGTCGACTTCATCTCCGAGAACTGCATTGGCTGCGGCTACTGCATCGCCGGCTGCCCGTTCGACATTCCGCGCATCAGCAAGAAGGACAACAAGGCCTACAAGTGCTCGCTGTGCTCCGATCGCGTTGCGGTCGGCATGGCGCCTGCGTGCATCAAGACCTGCCCGACCGGAGCGCTGCAGTTCGGCACCAAGGTCGACATGGTCGCGCGCGGCGAAAAACGAGTGGTCGATCTGAAGGAGCGTGGCTTTCAGCAGGCAGGTCTTTACAACCCGCAGGGCGTCGGTGGTACGCACGTGATGTATGTGCTGCAGCACGCCGACCGGCCAGGGTTGTACAGCAACCTGCCGACCGATCCGACGATCAGCCCGTGGGTGAGCTCTGTGGAAGGGCATCGCCAAGCCGCTAATGGCGCTCGCGCTTGGTGTGGCGGCGCTCGGCGCATTCTTCCACTACGTGACGCGCGGTCCGAAGGAAGTCGACGAGTCGGCCGATTCCGGCGGGCGCACCGTCACACGCCACGATAGGGAGGTGTGAATGGCGGTCGTGATGAGAAGCGGGGAGATTCGGCGCTACGATTCAAACGAGCGGCTGAATCACTGGACGGTTGCGATCCTGTTCGTTCTGCTGGCAGCGTCGGGCCTGGCGTTCTTCCACCCTGCGTTCTGGTTCTTAAGCGCGTTGCTGGGCGGGGGCACCTGGGCGCGCATCCTGCACCCGTTCTTCGGGGTGCTGATGTTTGTGCTGTTCGTTGTGATGGCGATGCGCTACTGGGACGACAACAAGATCCAGCCGTATGACCGCGAATGGCGCAAGCGATTGGCCGATGTAATCGAGAACCGCGACGACAATCTGCCCGCGATCGACAAGTACAACATCGGGCAAAAGTATGTGTTCTGGACCACGGTCGTCACGCTGGTTCTGCTGGTGGTTACAGGGGTCATCCTGTGGCGGCCGTATTTCGCCGGCCTGTTCCCGATCGACTTGATTCGCATCGCCGGGCTGGTGCATGCGGTATCGGCGTTTGTTCTGATACTGGCGATCATCGTTCACATTTACGCGGCAATCTGGGTTACCGGCACAGTGCGAGCGATGACTCGCGGCACCGTTTCGCACGCTTGGGCGCGGCATCATCATCCGCTGTGGTATCGGCGCATGACGGGCGGCAACGCCGAGTAGCCGCAGCTGCTGACTCGGTGAAAAGCGGCAGGAGCGATCCTGCCGTTTTTGCGTCAAACTCGACCTATGGCGACTCCGATCATTACCGATGGCAGTCTGGATCGCGTGCGCAAAGTGCCGCGCGTCGTGCTACCGGTGCGAGCCGATCTATTTGCAGACCGAGCGGCTCGTTTTGAAAGCGTGGCGGCGCACAATACGATGTCGGGCTATCTTGCAACTGATGGCACAAGTGGCGCGCGCGCAGCAGTCGGCGCTGGCGAGTCGCGCTGCGGAAGCCGTGCCCGACGCTGCGCTGACGGCGAGCCGCGACTACGGAATGCCGCCGCTGTCGGCGCAGTCGCACGAGCGCTCGCCACAATGGCGCGCCGATCTGGCCGATATCGTCAACGATGTGCAGAGCGCAATCGACCAACGGCGTACAGGCCGCGCTCGCGACGCTCGATGCGCTCGACGAAGCGGCGCAGGAGTCGCTGGCGGATCGCGTGCTGGCCGGCACTTCGCTCGACGACGAGGCCGCGCTTGTGCCGTTTGTCGGCGCCGCGCTGCAAACCTATTTCACGCGGCTCGCCGCAACGCTGGATGTGGCGCTTGGTCGAGCATTGCGATATCCGGGCATCTGCCCGGTGTGCGCATCGCGGCCGGTGGCCAGCGTGCTTCGGATCGGCGGCGAGCAGGCGAATCTGCGCTATCTGGTGTGTTCGCTCTGTGCGACCGAATGGAACATGTCGCGCATTCAATGCACGTCGTGCGATACCGACAAGGGCGTCAAGTATCTGGCGCTGCAGGCCGAAGGCGACGTCGAACATCGAAGCGGCGGCGCGCGCTGAAATCTGCGACGAATGCAAGAGCTATCTGAAAATCTTTTACCAGGAAAAAGATCCGCACCTTGATCCGACCGCCGATGATCTGGCCACATTGGCGCTTGATCTGCTGGTCGACGAGCAGGGCTACGCCCGGTCGGGGCCCAATCTGCTGTTTCACCCCGGGTCCACTTAGATGGCGGACTTGACTCTGCCCGGTGCGGGCGAATCAAGCGGACCCAAGGCAGGCGGATCGAGAGACGAGGTCTGCGCTCGCTGCAGCGAATTTGCCGTCGGTCGATCGGCTGCTTAACTCTCCCGAGCTGCGCGAGCTTGCGGCCGAGCATGGATCGCGTGCCGGTCAAGCGCGCCGTCCGGGACGTGTTGGCGGCCGCCCGCGTAGCGATCCTCGCCGACGCCGCCGTGCCGGCCACAGACGAAGTGATCTCGCGAACACGCCAGCGCGTTGCCGAGCTTCTCGCTTCAAGAATGCGGCCGGTATTCAACCTGACCGGCACGGTGATTCATACGAATTTGGGCCGTGCGCTGCTGGCCGACGAGGCGATCGACGCGGTCGCTGACGCCATGCGCGGCTACACCGCGCTGGAGTACGACCTCGAGAGCGGCAGCCGTGGCGAGCGCGATCAGATTGTCGAAGGGCTGTTGTGCGAGCTCACCGGCGCGGAAGCCGCTACCGTCGTCAATAACAACGCGGCCGCGGTGCTGTTGTCGTTGAAAGCGTTGGCTGCGCGCAAGGAGGCAGTCATCTCGCGCGGAGAGCTGATCGAGATCGGCGGTGCGTTTCGCATGCCCGACATCATGAAGGCGGCCGGCTGCAAGCTGGTCGAAGTCGGCACTACGAACCGCACGCACGCGGGTGACTATGAGAATGCTTGCAGCGAGAAGACCGGCGTGCTGGTCAAGGCGCACTGGTCGAACTACGCGATCACCGGATTTACGGCGACCGTCGACGATGCGACCCTGGCGCAGATCGCGCACTCCCATGGCGTGCCCTTATATGGTCGATCTGGGGGCCGGTGCGCTGATCGACTTGACCGCGTACGGGCTGCCCAAAGAGCCGTTGCCACAGGAATCGCTCGCCGCGGGCGCCGATGTCGTCACATTTTCCGGCGACAAGCTGCTCGGTGGTCCGCAAGCGGGGCTGATCGTCGGCCGGCGTGACGCGGTCGCACGAATCAGGAAAGACCCGCTAAAGCGTGCGCTGCGTGTTTCCAAGTTAACACTGGCAGCGCTGGAAGCGACGCTGCGCATCTATGCCAGCGGCCATCGGCTCGACGAGCGTCTGCCGACGCTCGCACTGCTCGCGCGCCGGCAGACGGACATTCGCACTGCGTGTGAGCGCGTGGCGCCGGCGATGCAGGCCGCGCTTGCGTCTGCATTCACCGTCGTCGTCGAAGACTGCGCGAGTCAGATCGGCTCGGGCAGCATGCCGGTCGAGCGCTTGCCGTCAGCGGCGCTGGCAATCCGCCCGCGTGGCAAAGCAAGCGGCCGTGCGATCGAACGCTTGCAGCATCGACTGCGCGCCCTGCCAACTCCCGTCATCGGGCGTGTTGCCGAAGGCGCGCTCTGGCTCGACCTTCGGTGCCTGCAGCCGCGCGATGAAGCGGCGTTCATTGAAAATCTCAAAGCGCTGGTCACGTCATGATCGTTGGAACCGCGGGACACATCGACCATGGAAAGACTTCGCTGATCAAGCGATTGACCGGGCGCGATACCGATCGGCTGCCTGAAGAAATCAAGCGCGGCATTTCGATCGAACTCGGGTATGCCTACGTGCCGGTCGGTGCCGACACGCTGGGCTTTGTCGATGTACCGGGTCACGAGCGATTCGTGCACACGATGCTGGCAGGGGCGACCGGCATCGACTTCGCGCTGCTCGTGGTGGCGGCCGATGACGGCGTGATGCCGCAGACAGATGAACATCTGGAAATCCTGATGCTGCTCGGCCTTCAATCCGGCGCGATCGCTTTGACGAAGATCGATGCGGTGCCGGACGAGCGGGTCGATGAGGTGCGGCAACAACTGGCCGCTCGCACGGCCGACACGGCGGCTGCCGACTGGCCGGTCTTTCCGGTGTCATCGCTGTCCGGCGACGGTATCGATGCGCTGAAGGCGCATCTGCTTCAGGCCGCTGAGGGCCATGCCCGCCGTGCCTCGGACGGCTACTTTCGGATGGCGGTCGACCGTTGCTTTACGTTATCCGGCGTCGGCACGGTCGTCACTGGCACCGTGCATGCAGGCGCGCTCCAAGTCGGCGAATCGGTCAGCATTGTTCCGACAGCGCATGGCGCGCTCACGGCACGAGTCCGTTCGATCCACGCACAGGATCAGCCGAACAGTATCGGCGTTGCCGGTCAGCGGTGCGCGCTCAACCTGGTCGGACTCGAAAAAGCGCAGATCGAGCGCGGGATGTGGGTGCAGGCCCAGTCGCTGTCGAATCTGACCGAGCGCGTTGACGCCACGTTGACGTTGTCGGCACATCTCGCGAAGGCGCTTACAAATTCGGCGACTGCGCATTTTCACCACGGAACGGCCGATGCGATGGCCCGCATCGCCGTATTGGACGCGCCGCGCATCGAGCCTGGAGAGTCACGACTCGTGTCAACCTCGCTCGATCGCCCGCTCGCGATGTGCCGCGGTGATCGCTTTGTCATTCGTGATGCATCGGCACAGCGCACGCTGGGGGGCGGTAGGGTGCTCGACGTCACGCCGATTGGCGCAGCGGCGCGTCGCGGTCGGCGTGCGCCGGCGCGTCTGCAGTTGCTGACAGCGCTGCGCGACGATGCGCCCGCTGATGCGCTGCGCGCGTGGCTCGATCGCCAGCCGGTGCAGCTCGCGCGCCTGGCTTCGAGCTGGAATCTGCGTGACGATGAAGCGCGAAAACTTGTCGATGCGACCGGCGCGCATATCGCTGCCGGCGTTGCTGTCTCGGCCGAGCAGTGGCAACGCCTGCGCAGCGAGATCCTCGCGGCGATCGGACTCGCCCATCAACGAGAGCCCGAAATGCCGGGTGTCGAGCAGCAGCGGTTGCGACGCATGATCGCCCCCGCGCTCGATGTCGATGTCTTCGCTTCGGTGATAGACGAGCTGCTCAAGCAGTCGCGCTTGCAGCGGCGCGGCGCGTTTCTCGCACTGCCATCGCATACAGCAGAGCTGGCAAAAGACCAGCGCGTGCGCTGGGAACGCATCAAGCCGCTTCTGCACGATCGCAAGTTCGAGCCGCCGCGCGTGCGCGACATCGCGCGCGAGACCGGCATTGCCGAGATCGAAGTGCGTCACCTGCTGAAAACCGTCGCGCGCGTGGGCGACGTGACGCTGGTGGCGCACGATCATTTTTTTCTGACGACCGCAGTCGCCGACCTGGCGGACATCGCCGGCAGCGTTGCCGAGCGCCACGGCGCAGCCCGCGCCGCCGAGTTTCGCGATCAGATCGCCACCGGCCGCAAACTCGCGATCCAGATTCTGGAGTTCTTCGACAAGGTGGGCTATATGCGCCGAGTGCGCGACGATCACATCGTAAGGCGTGCAAATCCGTGGCGGAGCTGATGCGTACACTTGTTTCGACTCTTGGAAGAGTCTCGTGTCCCGGTGGGCCGGCCAGACTTCAAATCTGGTAGGGGTTGCCAGCAATCCCTGGTGGGTTCGACTCCCATACTCTTCCGCCACGAATCGCCCGATCCCCAATGACTGACCCGCTAGCTCAACTGGCCGACGACTGTCTGTATGCGCCCGAACAGGACATGTGGGTGCGCCTGGATGCGAGATGGCCGCGCGCGCATCGGCGCCACCCACCTTGTGTCGGCGCATGGCCAGTTCATGTTGTTTACACCGCGGCCGGTCGGCAGCACGATCGACCGCGATCGATCAATCGGCGTAATGGAAACCGGCAAGACCGCAGTAGCGATTCATGCGCCGCTGTCGTGCCGCATCATCGAGGCGAATTCCGCGGCGGTCGACAACATTCATCTGATCATCACCGATCCGTACGGCGCAGGTTGGCTGTTCAATGTCGAGCCGACCGCGCTCGCGACCGAGCGCGCGACGCTAATGGACGTCGCTGCGTATCGCGAGTGGTTGCAGCCGCGGCTGGCCGAAAAACTGGTGCCGCCGATCGATGATTTTTATACCGAGGATTTTGATATCGACCCCAATCGGGGTTATTAGGTGGCAAGACCGCGACGAGTGCCGACCCAAGTAGCGCCGGCAAGCTGCTGATCGTGCTGTGGTCGGCTGGCCCTGAGCGGCCAGTACTGGCGGCTGCTCCGTTCGTGTACGCATTGGCAGCGCGTGCCCTGGAAGTCGAAGTCGACATGCACTTCACATCGACGGCCGTGCGCTGGCTGCTACCCGGCGTGGCAGACGCCGCCTATACCGACGCCGAGCGCACCAAGACCGTCGGCGATTTCATTCGCGAAGTCAAAGCAGCAGGTGTGCGGCTGTTTGCGTGCGCGATGGCAATGCACGAGCACGCGCGCGATCAGGTGCTGATCGCCGAGTGCGACGGCCACGCCGGAGCGGCCACGCTTATCGCCGACGCAGTGAGCGCCCGCACGCGAACGTTGGTGTTCTAGGTTAGTCCGTCCAAGCGCGCCAAATTCGGCTTTTAGGGCGATTAAACGAAGCTACCGTCGTGCCGATAACTGTCTCAAGCGCAAGAAAAATGGGAGGCAGCAATGTCGGACGATGTCAACAGTGGCACGGATTCCGTCGACGATCTGCATTTGCTGGCCGGCGTCGTGGCGCTGGTATCGATCGCGCTGATTGCCACTGCGGTGCTGGTGTAACACCCGATCTAGCCATCCCGGTTGAAAACGACGCCGTCGCGCAATTCAAGCGCGCCGCCGGCCGCCAGTTCATCGACGGTGCGACAGATGAACTCTGAAAACGGCAATCCAAAGTAGCGCTGGTTGATGATCTGGGCATAGCGCGCGCCCTGAAGTGTGCGATCACATCGTCCAGGCCGGTCCGGCGCACGTGATTATGCGCGTCAGCTTTCGCCCGTCGAGCGTGTGGCGCACGAGTTGCAACGTTTGAGCGTTGTGCGCGACGTAGCCGGTGTCGATCAGCGTCGCCGTGCGGTCATCGTCGAACAGCAGTATGTTGTTCGACGAAAGCCAACCGCGCTCGAGTACGCGTATCGCCGGTGGTAGCGGCTCTGCTGCGCCGATCACTTCGCTTCCCGCCGCACCCGCAACTGCTTCCAGACGGCGCGCTTTTCATCGTCGCTCATCTCCGACCAGCATGCGATCTCCTCGATCGTGCGCCAGCATCCTTGGCACAGGCCGGTCGTGGCGTCCATCGTGCAGACGGAGACGCACGGCGATGGCACGGCTGGACGATCCGGCTCGGGTGGCATCGCGTTTTAGCGAACAGCGCTGCGCTTTGATTGCAGTCTTTGATTGAAGCGTGCCGCGTCGATGATCACTCGCTCGTGCGTGCCTTCAGAAATCAAATCATGACCGTCGTGCGCGCTGGCGCGAAACGTTACCTTTCGGCCGTCGACGTTCACGACTTCGCAATGAACGCGGATCGTCAGACCCGGCGGCGTGGCGGCAAGGTGCGAGAAGTTGACATGCGTGCCGACCGATTGCTCGCGCGGCCAATCAAGAAACGGCTTGATCGACAATTGACACACACCTTCCATCAGTCCGATCAAAAAGCCGGTGGCGAACACCTCAGGCATCTCGCCGAACTCGCGCCACTCGGGATACAGGCGCGGCACAGTCTTGCTATCGGGAACCGTGTAATTGAATTCGAACTGGATCCCGGGCTTCAGATCGGGTGACATGAAGTCTGTGCTCGACGATCGGCAATCGGGACAGACTCTATGCCGCCAGCTTTGCGGTGATCGCGTTGCCCGCTCTTGAATGCGCTTTGCGGCCGAGGATGTTGCTGATCCATTGGCCTGTTGCAACCGCCTTTGCAAAGTCGATGCCGGTCTCGATGCCGAGACCGCTTAGCAGATACAGCACGTCCTCGGTGGCGACGTTGCCGGTTGCTCCCTTCGCATACGGGCAGCCGCCCAGTCCGGCGATGCTGGAATCGAAGCTCGAGATGCCGAGTTCAAGGCACGCATACACGTTCGCCGTCGCCATCCCGTAGGTGTCGTGGAAGTGGCCGCTGATCGAATCGAGTTCGTAGACGCCGAGCACCGCATCCATCACACGCTTGGTCTGTTCGGGCGTGCCGGTGCCGATCGTGTCGGCGACACCGACGTGCTGCACGCCGATGTCCTTCATCAGTCGCGCGACATGCGCCACGGCGCCCGGCTCGACCTTGCCCTGATACGGGCAACCCAATGCACACGAGATAGCGCCGCGGATGCGGATTCGGTGCTGCTGCGCGGCCGCGGTGACCGGACGAAACCGCTCGATCGACTCTTCGATCGAACAATTGATGTTCTTCTGAGAAAACGCCTCACTCGCGGCAGCGAAGACGACGATTTCATCGGCCTTCGCGGCCAGCGCACCCTCGAATCCTTTCGCATTCGGCACCAGCACCGAGTACGTCACGCCGGGCTTGCGTCGAATGCGCGCCATGACCTCGGCTGCATCGCCCATCTGCGGCACCCACTTGGGCGAGACGAACGACGTGACTTCGATATTCGTGAAGCCGGCGTCGGTCAGACGATCAACCAGTTCGACCTTAACGTCCGCCGGAATCATCTGCTTCTCGTTCTGCAGACCGTCGCGCGGGCCGACGTCGACGATATGAACGTGCTTGGGCAAAGACATCGCGTGCTCCGAGAGCCTCATGTTAGCTCGGAGCGTTCAGCCGCGCTGGCTGGGATCTACCTAACGAAATGCCTCCAGACCGACAAGCGTCTTGGACGGACTTCGTTGGAACTACGAAGCGAATTTGTACAGAGCGAGCGCGGCTGCTGCCAGGCCGCCAAGTACCAGTAGAAGCCACAAGGCGCGTCGGCCGGGAGCAGGCGTTGCTTCGTCTGCTTCCGTTTCCGCTTCCGCCGACTCACTATGGCGAGCGATCATCGTTGAAGCGTTCAGGGTCGACGTCTTCAATCGATCGTGTTCCCGGTAGGCCGCCTGCAGTTCCGTGTGCAGCTCATTGGGCAACGAATGGCGCGATAACTCCGCGCGCAATCCCTCCAGCGAGGCGTGCACCTGGCGCGACGCTCGGCCTTCCGAAAGGCGGGCTGCGAGCCGGAATCGCTCGAGACGCTGGCCAATACGAAACGCCGCCAAAGGATCCATCGATGAGGCCCAGCCCTGCAGCCACCACTCGACCAGATGGCCCACCTGGGCCGCGTGTTTCATCAGGCCGACCGCTTCGCGATCGACGGTCAGCACCATGCGGGTGGCGGTTGTAGTCGCCGGCGGGGGAGGTTTTGATCCATCCATACCTCGGAAAATGCCACAGGCTACGCGGTGCTAGCGCCCGATTTGCGAGCTTGTTCGGTCCCTATTCGACTGTCCCGTTCATCGCCGCGCTACGCATCTAGCAAGCGCAGACCGACTCGTACTAGTCGAGCTTCGTCGCAGGGGCAAAACGCACGAGTTCCGCACCCTCGGCAACCTGATCGCCGACGGCGTACAGCACGTCGCCCACGATGCCGTCGGACGGCGCGACAATGGTGTGCTCCATTTTCATCGCCTCCATGACCAGCAGCGGTGTACCGCGTTCGACGCGTGTGCCGGATGCGGCATGAATCGCAATCAGCTTGCCGGGCATCGGCGCTGTCAGCCGGCCGGTTTCAACCTCGGCCGCGCTGGATTGCGCAATGATGTCGGCAACCGCGAGGACGCGATGCCGGCCGTTATGGAATACATGCAGCTGGTCACCGGCGCGCACGACATCGGCGGTCAATGTGTGCTCGCCAAAGCGGATCGATATTTCCGACCCGGAGTTCGCGGTGATCGCCAATGCGGTGTCAACACGATCATGGTGAAACACATACCCGTCGCGCCCATATTCGAGGTGCACTTCGTGCGCCTCGCTTCCGGAATTCAGCGTAATGGCGCGCCAGTACGTGGTATTCAGGCGCCAGCCGTGTGCTGAGCTCCATGGATCGGCACTCGCGTCGCGCGCCTCATCGGCCAGCAGGCGAGCGCACGCAAGCGCGAGCGTTTCGTGCGAGGCCGCCTCATCACCGGTCGCAGCGGGAAACAGGCGTTCGCGTTCCTGCTCGATCAGACCGGTATGAACGGCACCACCCGCGAAAGCCTGGTTGGCGACGAGCCGCGACAGAAAGTCCACGTTATTGGCGACGCCGACGATATGGAAATCCGCCAGCGCCGTCTGCATTCGCGCCAGCGCATGCGTGCGATCTTCTCCCCAGACGATCAGCTTGGCGATCATCGGGTCATAGTGCGGCGTGATCTCGTCGCGCTCGCGCACGCCGGCATCGATGCGCACCGGCGCCGGGTCATGAAAACTATTGTCGTCCGCGTTGCGCCGAAACTCGACCGCGCTCGGCTGGGCCAAGTGCAGCAGCCGACCGGTCGCCGGTAGGAAGCCCTTGTCCGGATTCTCCGCGTAAATCCGCGCTTCGAACGCGTGCCCGCGAATCGCAAGCTCGTCCTGTTTTACCGGGAGCGCTTCGCCGGCCGCTACTCGGAGTTGCCACTCGACCAGGTCGTGCCCGGTAATCATTTCGGTCACCGGATGTTCAACCTGCAGCCGCGTGTTCATCTCCATGAAGAAGAATTCACCGCGTCCTTCTGCTGCAAACTCGTCGGCAATGAACTCGACGGTGCCTGCGCCGACGTAGCCGACTGCTTTCGCAGCTGCGACTGCGGCTTCGCCCATCGCGCGCCGGCGCTCGGGCGTCATGCCGGGCGCGGGCGCTTCCTCGATGATCTTCTGGTGCCGCCGCTGCACCGAGCAATCGCGCTCGAACAAGCTGACTGTATTGCCGTGGCGGTCGGCGAAGACCTGGATCTCGATGTGGCGCGGCCGCTCGACATACTTTTCGATCAGCACATGGTCGTCGTCGAACGATGCCTTCGCTTCACGTTGGCATGAAGCAAGCGCCGCGATGAACTCGCCCGCATTTGACACCACACGCATGCCCTTGCCGCCGCCGCCCGCACTGGCCTTGATCAACACCGGATAGCCGATCTTGTTGGCTTGCGTGAGCAGAAAATCCGGTTTCTGTTGATCGCCGTGATAGCCAGGCACCAACGGCACCTTGGCGCGCTCCATCAGCTTCTTCGCTTCGCTCTTGCTGCCCATTGCGCGGATAGCGGACGGCGGCGGACCGATGAACGTGATGCCGGCGTCCGCCAGCGCTTGCGCAAACGCTTCGTTCTCGGACAGAAAACCGTAGCCGGGATGCACGGCATCAGCGCCGGTCGCCTGCGCCGCCGCAACGACTCGATCGCCGCGCAGGTAACTGTCCCTCGCTGGTGCAGGGCCGATGCCGACCGCTTCGTCGGCCATCGTGACGTGGCGGCTATTCGCGTCGGCGTCCGAATACACGGCAACCGTGCGGATGCCCATCCGCCGCGCGGTCGTCATCACGCGGCAGGCAATCTCTCCGCGGTTAGCGATCAGTATCTTGCTGAACACGATGATTCGGCGAGGCGAACAGCGAGCGCAGCATGCGCGCGATAAAGCGGATCAGTTTGGGTAGCAGCCACACGGCCACTATCAGCAGCACGATCACGATGCCGAGCGCGACCAGCGGATAGCTCAACACGAGCCATATCAACCCGGCGATGCCGAGGTCTTCCGCCACCGACAGACCGATGTTGGAAAATGGCTCGGGTGAGGTGTTCGCCGCGGCGCGCGTGCCGGCTTTGGTGAAGTGGCTCGTCGCGGCGAGTGAGCCGCCGACGATCGCCGCGATCGTCGTCCACGCGGCGCTATCCATGCCGCCGAATACACCCGCCGCCAGCGCGGCGCCCGCTGGAATTCGAATGAAAGTTTGGATTGCGTCCCATGCGGTGTCGACGCCCGGGATCTTGTCGGCAACGAACTCGACCAAGAACATCGCCCCGGATGCGGCGAGCACCCACGGGTGCTGCAGGATCGAGAGTCCGCCGGGCAGTTCGACCCATCCTGCGTAGCCGACCAGACCGACGATCAGCAGCACCGCGTACAGGCGAATGCCGCTCGCAAACCCCAGCACTGTGGCGAGCGCGATCAACTGCGGAATATCGAATGCGGCATGCTATTCGTCATTCGCCGCAGCAATCGCTTCGTAGTCGAGCACCCATTGCGGCTTGCGCTTGTCGAGAAACGCGCGCACACCTTCGCGTCCGTCTTTGCCGGCGCGAATGTCCGCAATGCGGCGCGCAGTGTCGGCAACGAGCGCATCGTCGATCGGACGTGCAGCCAGATCGCGCACTAATTGCTTCGCTTCCGCCACCGCGCTCTGACTGGTCAACATCAGTGCGCCGAGAATCTCATTGACCTTCGCGTCCAGTTCATCAGCCAAGGCGATCTCCTGCACGAGCCCGATGCGGTATGCCTCACCGGCATCGAATTTTTCCGCGGTCAGAAAGTACCGGCGCGCGGCATTCGGATGCATCGCGCGTAAAACATACGGGCCGATCGTGGCCGGAATCAGCCCCAGTTTGGTTTCGGAAAGGCAAAACGTCGCATCGTGCGATGCCGCCGCGATATCGCATGCTGCCATCAGGCCAACGCCGCCGGCGTATGTGTCGCCATGAACGCGCGCAATCACCGGCTTCGGGCATTCGTAGATCGTACGCAGCATCGTTGCCAGCTTCATCGCATCGGCATAGTTCTCGTCATGTGAATAGCCGGACATGCGCCTCATCCAGTCGAGATCGGCGCCGGCGCAGAACGACGGGCCCTTGGCTGCGAGCACGATCGCGCGCACATCGTCGTCACGGCCGAACTCTATGAACGCTTGCGTCAGCTCAGCGATCGAGACCTCGTTGAATGCGTTGCGCACGTCCTCGCGCGCGAGCCAGATGACGGCGACCCGATGGTTGACGGTGACTTCCAGTGTCTTGAAATTCATTTCGCTAGATGTTGGCCAAGGAATCGATCGAGTTCCGCAAGCGATGCTTCGCGCGCGGCCGGATTGCCGCCGACATGTACGCCGCGCTGGTCCGGCCCGGCCGGAATGTCGGCGCGAAAACGGACGGGGTTGCGACTGTCAAAGCCATGATGGCCGTCTGCGTACGTGCGCACGGTGACTGTGTCCGGATGGCCCGTTTGAAAGCGTTGCGGCCAGTTCCTGGCACGGCGCGGCGGGTGTCCAGTCATCGGCTTCGCCGAGCAGCATCAGCAGCGGTGCAGCCGGTTGCACCAACGGGCGCCGTTTCCACGCGCCACAATCCGGGTAGTAGGCGACGATCGCCGCCGGCTGCGACGACCATAGCGATCGGTCCAGTACGTTAAGCGCGGTCATCCCACCGTGCGACCAGCCGACGATCGCAATGCGCTCCGAGTCCACATCAGCGCGAGTCCTTAACCAGGCCGCGGTGCGTAATACGTCGGCACGGCGGTGCGCGACTCTTGATCGTGCGTTGCTCGGGTCGCTGCGCACATATCGCTGCCCTGGCCACGCGAGCCGGAAGCTGTCGGGCGCAACGACATGCCAGCCGGCGGCGTTCCAGCGTTGGGCGTACGAAGGATATCGGTCGTCAAATTGGCCGCGACTGTTATAGAGCCCGGCGCAGCCGTGCAGGGCGATGATTGCGGGACGGCGTCCGGATTGCGCGGCAGGCTGCCATTGCAGCCGCAGCGTCGGATCGCCCGGCAGGTCAATCGGCTCGAAAGCGCGCGCGACAGTGCAGAAGACAACCAGCACTGCACCAAACGCCGCATCTCGAAAGGTTCAGGCGGGCTGCCATCGCTTTGCAACCTCTTCCAGCATCACTTCAGTCGCGCCACCGCCGATCGCCAGCACGCGCGCATCGCGCACCAGCCGCTCGATTGGACTCTCGCGCATGTAACCCATGCCGCCATGGAACTGCTGGCACGTGTAGGTGACTTCGTTGACCAGCTCGCCGGTCAGCGCTTTCAGCATCGACACTTCGCGCACCGCATCGTGTTGCTGGTCGACCAGCCAGGCGCAGTGGTACAGCAACTGGCGCGCAGCTTCGGTCTTCGCCGCCAGCATTGAAAGCTGTTGCCGCACCGTTTGCTTGTCCCACAAAGGCGCGCCGAATGCATTGCGCTCGTTGACGTACCGATACGCCAGATCGAGCGCCGTCAGGCAGTGGCCGATTGCCATCGAGCCCAGCGCGATACGCTCGGTCTGAAAGTTGCGCATGATCGCGTAGAAACCGGCGTTCTCTTCGCCGATCAGGTGATCGTACGGAATTCGGCATTCGTCGAACACCAGCTCGGCCGTGTCGGAGGCGAGCCAGCCACTTTTCTTTAGCGCGCGTCCGACCCGAAATCCCGGCGTGCCCTTCTCGACAGCGAAGATCGACAACCCGCGCGAGCCTTTCGCCTTCACATCGGTGCGCGCGGCGACGAATGTCAAGTCAGCGTGGACGCCGTTCGTGATGAACATCTTGCTGCCGCTGATCACCCACGTGTCGCCGTCGCGCCTGGCCTGCGTGCGGATGGCAGCGACGTCGGATCCGGCATCCGGCTCAGTGACACCGACCGCTGTGATCAACTCGCCGGAAGTGATTTTGGGTAGCCAGCGCGCTTTCTGCTCGGCGCTACCCGCGTGTGCAAGATGCGGACTCGCCATGTCGGTATGCACCAGCACAGTAATCACGAATCCGCCCGATGTCGCGCGCGACAGCGCTTCCTGGAATACGACATTGGTCGTCATGTCGGCGCCGGCGCCGCCGTAGTCGGGCGGATACATCAGGCCGAGCCAGCCGAGCGAGCCCATCTTGCGCAGCACGTCGCGCGGCGTAAAGCCCGCTTCATCCCACTCGAGCGCGTGCGGCTCGACCTCGCTGGCAACGAAGCGCGCCACCTGGCGGCGCAGATCGTCGTGTTCGGGGCGAAAGTACGCGCTGGTGCTCACGCTACATCCGAAACACGCCGAACTTAGTCTCCGGAATCTCGGCATTCAGTGCTGCTGACAATCCGAGCGCGAGGCACATGCGAGTGTCGAGCGGGTCGATGACACCGTCGTCCCATAGCCGCGCGCTGGCGTAGTACGGATGCCCCTCGTGCTCGAACTGCGCCAGGATCGGCGCCTTGAACGCCGCTTCTTCATCGTGGCTAAACGAGCCACCGCGCGCTTCGATGCCGTCGCGCCTGACGGTGGCAAGCACGCTCGCCGCCTGTTCGCCGCCCATCACGTTGATGCGCGCATTTGGCCACATCCACAGAAAGCGCGGAGAAAACGCGCGTCCGCACATGCCGTAGTTGCCGGCACCGAAGCTGCCACCGATGATCACGGTGAACTTCGGAACCTGCGCGCACGCAACCGCCGTGACCATTTTCGCGCCATGGCGCGCAATACCTTCACTCTCGTATTTGCGGCCGACCATGAAACCGGAGATGTTCTGCAGGAACACCAGCGGTACCTTGCGCTGGCAAGTGAGCTCGATAAAGTGCGCAGCCTTTTGTGCGCTTTCCGAAAACAGAATGCCATTGTTGGCGATGATGCCGACCGGCATGCCCTCGATCCATGCGAAGCCGGTCACCAGCGTGGTTGCGTAGCGCGCCTTCCATTCGTCGAGTTCCGACGCATCGACGATGCGGGCGATGACCTCGCGCACGTCGTACGGTTTGCGCGTGTCAGTCGGAATCACGCCATACAGATCGGCGGGATCGAGCTTCGGCGGCCGTGGATCGCGCAGCTGCTGTTGCGCCGGCTTCACGTAGTTCGTCGTCGCCACGATGCGGCGTGCCAGCGCCAGTGCGTGCGCGTCGTTCGCGGCCAGGTGATCGGCCACTCCCGAGAGCCGCGTGTGCACATCGCCACCGCCGAGCTCTTCGGCGCTGACGATTTCGCCGATTGCTGCCTTGACCAGCGGCGGCCCGCCAAGAAAGATCGTGCCTTGATTCGCAACGATGATCGATTCGTCGCTCATCGCTGGCACGTACGCACCGCCCGCGGTACACGAACCCATCACGATCGCGATCTGCGGAATGCCGGCGGCCGAAAGCGTCGCCTGGTTGAAAAAGATGCGACCAAAGTGTTCGCGATCCGGAAACACATCGTCTTGATTCGGCAGATTGGCGCCGCCCGAATCGACCAGGTAGATACAAGGCAAGCGGTTCTCGCGCGCGATCTCCTGTGCGCGCAAGTGCTTCTTGACCGTGATCGGATAGTAGGTGCCACCCTTGACTGTCGCGTCATTGCACACGATGACGCACTCGCGGCCGGACACACGGCCGACCCCGGTAATGATGCCGGCCGATGGCGCCGCATCGTCGTACATGCCGTATGCCGCAAGCTGCGACAGTTCGAGAAACGGTGTGCCGGGATCGAGCAGCAGCTGAACACGATCACGCGGCAGCAATTTTCCGCGCGCGGTGTGTTTCTTGCGCGCCTCGGCGCCGCCGCCGGCAGCGATTGCGGTGATCTTGCTCTTGAGGTCGGCCACCAGCGCACGCATCGTGTCGGCGTTTGACTGGAACTCGGCTTGGCGCGGGTTAAGGCGTGTTTCGAGCAATGTCATCGTTGTATGTTAGTGCCTGGCCTAGCGCGACGCGACGCCTCACCGTGCGTCGCGCCCAAACAAATCGGCCTCGGTCCAGCCGAGCGCTGCAAGATCGTCGGCCCGGTAGTGCGTTTCGCTCGGCATCACGAACTCGTCGAGCTGCGGCGGCTTGATTGCGGTGCCGGCAAGCATTGCATGCGCCTGGCCGCGGTGATGAATTTGGTGTGTCAACAGATGCATCAGAACATGACGCGCACGGTCACGCTGAACGAATGTGCCGCGATCCATCTGAACCTCAACTTCGAGCGCCGCGTCGTCAGCCGCGTCGCACCAGTCGATCAGGCGTTGATCCGAGGTGACCTGCGCTTCAGCGAGCGCACGCATCTCGTCGTACGGTGTTTCCGATTCGAACGCACGCCGCATATCCGCCTCGCGATACAACGCGGCGATGTAGTACCAGTCGACAATCAGGATATGGTTCAGCGTTGCCCACAGGCTCGGGAAAAAGCTGGTGCGCGGCGCTTTGAATTCCTCGTTGGTGAGCTTCCGGCAGGCGCCGTGCAGGCGATGATTGGCAAGACGATTGGCGCGCGCCAATGTACGAATGTGTTGCAGCAACGTGCTCGGGGATCCGCTCATGGCGACGGCATGACCGAAACGCCCGGCGCCTTGCTTACCCGGGCAAGCCACGCGCTGACCGCTCGATAAGGCGCGATGTCGAAGCCGCCCTCATCGGCCTTGTGTGTATATGCGAACAGCGCGAGGTCGGCGATCGACAGTGCGCTTCCGGCGAAGAATTCACGGTCGGCAAGGTGGCGATCCATTACGCCGAGCGCCGCATAGCCGCGCTTTTCCAGCTCGGGCAAACGCGGATCGTCGTGCTTTTTCAGAAACGCGCGGATATAGCGCGCTACTGCGATCGCAGTTTCATGACTGTATTGCTCGAAAAACATCCACTGCAACACACGGGCACGGTCGAGCTTGTCGGCGGGAATCAGCGGCGTGCCTTCACCCAGATACCAGAGAATCGCGTTCGATTCGGGCAGGAACGTCGTTTCGTCAATCGACAGCACGGGAACCTTGCCGTTGGCGTTCATCGCCAGAAACGAAGGCGTGCGCGTCTCACCCTTTACCGTGTCGATTTCGCGCCATTGATAGGGCAGACGCAGGATGTCCAGGATCATCCTGACTTTGTGGCAGTTGCCCGATGCCGCCATCCCATAGACCACCAGGTTCATTTCGGCCTCCTTTCGAGCTTCGTTCAAAATTTCAGCCCCGAAGTTTGACACCGGCGGCATCAGGCACACTCGCGACCCATGAATAAACCCCGATCGATTGGAATCGTTGCGCCAAAGTCGCGGCGGTTCGACGCCCCGCTGACACTGCTTAGCGGGGCGTCGATCGACGGCTATTCGCTGACCTTCGAGACCTACGGCGAGTTGAATAGCAACCGCAGCAACGCTGTCCTGATCTGTCACGCGCTTAACGCATCTCATCATGTGGCCGGCACTTACGCGGACGCTGCAGACGAGCTGGGCTGGTGGGACAACATGGTCGGCCCCGGTAAGCCGGTCGACACCGACCGTTTCTTTGTCGTGGGCGTTAACAACCTGGGCTCGTGCTTCGGCTCGACCGGGCCGATGTCGATCGACCCTGCAGTCGGCCGACCCTATGGCGCACGCTTTCCGGTCGTGACCGTGGAAGACTGGGTCAATGCGCAGGCGCGCCTGGCCGATGCGCTCGGAATCGTGCGCTGGGCTGCAGTGATGGGCGGGTCGCTCGGCGGCATGCAAGCACTGTCATGGACGATTCAGTATCCGCAGCGCGTCGGCCATTGCGTCGCCATCGCAGCGGCGCCGCGTCTGTCGGCGCAAAACATCGCTTTCAACGAAGTTGCGCGCACCGCGATTCGCTCCGATCCGGACTTTCACGGCGGCGATTACTACGCGCACGGTACGGTGCCCAAGCGCGGATTACGGGTAGCGCGGATGATCGGCCACATCACCTACCTGTCGGGTGAAGACATGGCCGAGAAGTTCGGCCGTGCAATGGGGGCGTCCGAGTACCAGTTTCACTACGAAGTCGAATTTGAAGTAGAGCGCTACCTGCGGTACCAGGGCGACAAGTTCTCCGAGTATTTCGATGCCAACACCTATCTGCTGATTACGCGAGCGCTCGATTACTTCGATCCGGCCAAGGCGACCGGGGGCGATCTGGTAGCGGCGCTTGCGCCGGCTCGCGCGAAGTTTCTGCTGGCCGCATTCACCACCGACTGGCGTTTCCCGCCGGCGCGCTCGCGCGAGATTGTCGAAGCGCTGATCGACAACGGGCTCGATGTGGCCTATGCCGAGATCGACGCCCCGCATGGCCACGACGCGTTCCTGCTCGAAGATCCCCGTTATCACCGCGTGGTGCGGGCGTATTTCGACAACATTGCGCAGGAGATCGGCGCATGAACGAGGCACCCGCGCTGCGCGTTGATCTGCAACAGATCGCCGATTGGGTGCTGCCGGAAAGCCGCGTGCTCGACCTCGGCTGCGGCGACGGCACCCTGCTTGCGCACCTGCGTGAACATAAACGCTGCCATGGCTATGGCGTCGAGATTAGCGACGATCAGGTGGCGCAGTGCGTGCGCTCCGGCATCAACGTCATTCAGGCCAACCTCGATGCCGGCCTGCGCATGTTTGCTGACGCGATGTTCGATACCGTCGTGCTGTCGCAAACGCTGCAGGCGATGCATAACGCCGAGGGCATTCTGCGTGAGATGGCGCGTGTGGCACGGCAGGGTGTGGTGAGCTTTCCCAATTTCGGGCATTGGAAACACGCCGCGTCGTTGCTGGCGGGCCGCATGCCGGTGACGAGCCACATTCCGTATCAGTGGTACGACACGCCAAACATTCATCTGTGCACGCTTAAGGATTTCGAGATTCTCGCGGCAAAGATCGGTTTGCAGATCAGTGGCCGAGCCGTGTTCGCCGACGGCCAATCGGTCCATGTGCTGCCGGCTTGGCGTGCGACACTGGCGGTGTACCGCTTCCAAACGCTCTGAGCTCGGGCATCTACAAGGAGAAAAGCGATGTTCCGTTTGTCTGTGTCGCTCGCTCTTGCGCTGGCCGCTTCGGCTGCGATAGCCGCCTCCGATGTTCCGCGCCGCAAGTCCGAGTTCAATGTCAATGACTACAAGAAGCCTGCGAAAAAATGAGCGAAACGCTGCGGGACAAACTGGTCCGTAATATCGATGAGGTCGAGTGGCGGACGGAAGAAGCTCGCTCGCCGCTATACGAAGGTGTTCGGTCGGCAAGCGTGATCGGCGGGCGTGGCGCCAGCACTGTCGCGAAAAAACTCGGCGCCTCGATCGACATCGTGCCGCCGGGCAAGATCACGTGTCCGTATCACTTTCATTACGCGCAGGAAGAGATGTTCATCATTCTTGAAGGCGCGGGCACCTTGCGAGTGGCGGGTGAAATGATCGCAGTGCGTGCCGGAGATGTGATCGACATTCCGGCGGGGCCGGAGTACCCGCATCACCTGATCAACACATCGAATGCGCCGCTGAAGTATCTGTCGATCAGCACCAAGGAGTATCCGGAGATTTGCGAGTATCCGGATTCCGGCAAGTACCTGGCGTTCACTCCGGTCGCCGGGCCGTTGCTACAAAAAGGTCGCATGCATCGACCCGATACCGATCTCGATTATTGGGACGGCGAGCCTTGAACTCTGGCGGGCTGCACGCGCGCCGCCAGCCACACCAGGATCAGTACCGGCACACCGAGCCAGGCGGTGGTCTGAAAGAACGCGATGTAGCCATACGTGTCGACGAACGCACCTGAAAAACCGGCGACAAATTTGGGCAGCAGCAGCATGACCGACGAGAACAACGCATATTGCGTGGCCGAGTAGGCGACGTTTGTGAGGCTCGACAGATAGGCGATAAACGCCGCCGATGCGATGCCGGCCGACAAATTGTCGGCGGAGATCACGAAGATCAATCCGGTTAGATCGTGACCGCGCGCTGCAAGCCAGGCAAACAGCAGATTCGACGCCGCCGACAACATCGCACCGAGGAACAAGATGCGCATCACTCCAAAGCGCAGGGCGAGCGCGCCACCGATAAAGCCACCGGCAAGCGTCATCAGCAGCCCGTAGATTTTTGAAACCGCGGCGACCTCTTCCTTGCTGTAACCCATGTCGACGTAGAACGGCAACGCCATTATGCCGAGCACGATGTCCGAAATGCGATAAATGGCAATCAACGCCAGCAACAAGAGCGCATGCCAGCGAAAGCGATGAATGAAGTCGGCGAACGGCCCGATGACCGCAATCTGCAGCCAGGCAAGCGCGCGTGCCAGCCGGGGTGACAAGCCGCGCTCGGTAATCAGCTGCCGCGCCAGCGCGATCTCCTGCTCGACAACGCCTTGCTGTTCCCGGTCGCGCGCGGGCTCGGGCGCCAGCAGAACCGTGATGACGCCGATCAGCATCGATGCCGCCATGATCAGGTACGCCACCGTCCATGCGAGGCGCTATGCCGGCTCGCCTCGACGGCGTTCGCATCGCCTGCTGCCTGCGCTGCGATCCAAAGCACGCCCGCTCCGGCCCAGATCATCGCGAGCCGGTAGCCGGTCTGATACATCGCCGCCAATGCCGCCTGCTTGTCGACTTCGGCTGATTCGATCCGATACGCATCGAGCGCAATGTCCTGCGTTGCCGACCCAAACGCGGCGATCAGCGCAAACCAAACGAGCGGCTGCAATCCTTCCAGCGGATTGGTCAGCGCCATGCCGATCAGGCCGCCAATGATGACGAGCTGCGACGCCAACAGCCAACTGCGGCGGCGTCCCAACGTGTGCGTCAGCCAGGGCAGCGAAAGTCGGTCAACGAGCGGTGCCCACGCCCACTTGAATCCGTACGCGAGTCCGACCCAGCTCAGATATCCGATCGTCGTGCGATCGATTCCCGCTTCGCGCAGCCGGAACGATAGGGTGCCGAGCACGAGCAGCAGCGGCAAGTCCGGCCGAGAAGCCCAGGAACAGCATGCGCAGCGCCGCAGGTTCGGAGTACACGCGCAGCGCGTCACGCCAGCGGCCCTGTGGACTCGATGCAGCGCTTGCCGCTTCGTCGATCATCCGGCACGCCGCCAGGACAAGAGGGGCTCGATGCGCGCGTGGCGCTGGCACATTTTCACAGGCGTCCGGTGTAGCCAATCGTCAGCGGCGCGTGATCTGAGAAGCGCTTGCTCATGTAGATCTCCGCCGCGCGTGCGCGTCTGGCAATCCCCGGTGTAGCGATCTGGTAATCGATGCGCCAACCGACGTTGTTCGCGTACGCCTGACCGAAATTGCTCCACCAGGTATAGCGCTCAGGGCGAGGGTCCAAGGTACGAAACACGTCGACCCAGCCGTGCTGTTCAAATACGCGCGACAGCCATGCGCGCTCTTCCGGCAGGAAACCCGAGTGCTTTTGGTTGCTGCGCCAGTTTTTCAAATCGATTTCTCGGTGCGCGATGTTGATGTCGCCGCACAGGATGAACTCGCGTCCACTGCGTGCCAGCAACTCGAGGTGTGGCAAAAACTCCGCCAGGAATCGGTACTTCGCTTCCTGCCGATGCGGGCCAGACGAACCGGACGGAAAGTACACCGAGATAACGGTCACGTCCCGGAATCGCGCTTCGACATAGCGGCCCTCGGCATCGAACTCCTTCGACCCAAAACCGAGCTGGATCGCACGCGGCCGCCTGCGTGCATAGAGCGCGGTGCCGGCGTAGCCGCGCCTGCTCGCGCAGTGAAAGTAAGTATGCATGCCGTCTGGACGGCTGTGTTCCGGAATGTCGCACTCGTCAGCCTTGACTTCCTGCAGACACACCACATCGGGCTTCGACCGCTCGAGCCATCGGGTGAGGCCTTTGCGCGTTGCCGAGCGTATTCCGTTGGCGTTAAGCGTGGTTATCCGGAACATGCAGGGTCAGCGGCGGCGTGAGCTAAGCCAAAAAATGACGTCAATTTTCGACGTTCGGCTTGAACGCATGCGGCAAAATTGGAGGAACCGACACAGGGTAGGGACACAGGGTAGGTTATCCGCATTAGTGATCGGTGCTATGGGGCGGGTTCGACGTGGATTCTCTGCGACAACAATTTATCGAGTTCGCGCTGGCGAGCAAGGTGCTGACGTTCGGCGAGTTCAAAACCAAGGCCGGTCGTCTGTCACCGTATTTCTTCAACGCGGGACTGTTTAATCACGGCGCGACGCTCGGCCGGCTCGCAGGTTTCTACGCGCGGACTCTGTTGGCTGCGCGTGCACGAGGTCAAGTTGTCTTCGATATGCTGTTCGGTCCGGCCTACAAAGGCATTACGTTGGCGTCTGCCACGGCGGTGGCACTCGCCGACCTCGGCACGGATGTGCCCTTTGCGTTCAATCGCAAGGAGGCGAAGGATCACGGCGAGGGCGGCGTCATTGTCGGCAGCCCCCTCGTGGGGAAGGTCGTGATTGTCGATGACGTGATTACCGACGGTGCGGCGAAGCGAGAGTCGGTTGAGCTGATTCGCGCGCACGGCGCCGAGCCGGTGGCGGTCCTGATTGCGCTGGACCGGGTCGAGCGCGCCGCTGCTGTGTCCGAAGGCGCCGAGAAGCTGTCGTCACAGTCGGCAGTTCAGGCGTTTGAGCGAGAGTTCGGCATCCCGGTGATATCGATTGCCAACTTTGGCGACCTGATGCAGTTCCTCGATTCCGATTCACCTCTCGCGCGGGATGCGCGCGCTTTTCGTGCCGCCATGGAACAATATCGGGCCAAATATGGAGCGTGATTCGTTGGGCCATTCGATCCGAGCTCTGCTGACGCCGCTGACCTCATTGACTTTGGGGGCTGGCTTGCTGGCATGTGCCGGCGTGGCATGGGCGCAGCCGTCGATCTTCAGCTGCACCGTTAACGGCAAGACGTATTCGGGGGACCGGCAGCCGCCGGAGTGCGCCAATTCTGACGTGCGCGAGCTGAATCGCGATGGCTCTTTGCGCCGCCTGATCCCGCGGCCGCTCACGGTGGAAGAGCAGCGCGCACGCGCACTGGAGGCGAAAAAACGGCTGGAGGCGGAGGACAAGCAGCTCGCGCAGCGGCGGCGCGACAAATCTCTGCTCGAAGCGTATGCGAACGAGGAAGAGATCGAGGCAGCGCGGGCGAAGTCGCTCGAAACCGGCAATCAGGTCATCGCGCGCGCCAGCCAACGAATATCCGGCTTGAACGGCGAACGCAAGAAGCTCGACGACGAGTCGGAGTTTTACAAGAAGCGCGTATTGCCGGATCAAATCACGCGCAGCCTTGTTTCGAATCAGCAGCAACTAGAGGCGGAAGAAAAGGTCGTCAGCGATGCACGCGCCGAAATCCAACGCATCAACGACCGGTACGACAGCGAGAAGAAGCGCTTTCGCGAACTGCTTGCGCAGGGTGCGCGCCCGGTACAGCGCAATCCGGAAACCGACATACTGCTCGACCCGCGCTTTCAGGGGAAGTGAACGCCTGAATAGGTCAAGGATCTGAAGGCAAGCGCGCGACATCGAGCGCGGAGTCTTCCAGTTGAACGACCTGTGCTAAGAAAGCGGCGGGTGGGTGACTTGTCGGGGCTACTGAGCAAGCTTCCGTCGCAGGATTTCGTTCACTTGCTGCGGATTGGCCTTGCCCTGCGTCGCCTTCATCGCTTGACCGATCAGCGCGTTAAACGCCTTTTCCCTGCCGGCTCGAAACTCCGCGACCGACTTCGCGTTGGCCACAAGCACATCGTCGACTATCTTCTCGATCGCCGACAAGTCGGAAATCTGCTTCAGCCCTCTGGCTTCGATGATCGCGTCGGCGCTCGCGCTCTTCGCCGGCCCACAGCGCCGCGAACACGTCCTTGGCGGTCTTGTTGTTGATCGTGCCGTCGGCCACGCGGGCAATTAGACCGGCAAGCTGCTCTGCGGAAACATTGCCGAAATGATCCGGTAGGTCGAGCTTGCGTGGGTCGACCTGCCTTTCATTTAGAGCCGCCGAGACCTCCCCGAGGACCCAGTTGGCTGCGGCCTTTGCATCACCGCAGCGTCGCGCGACGTCCTCGAAGAATGTCGCCATTTCCTTGGTCGCGGTCAGCGTCTGCGCGTCGTATTCGTTCAATCCGTACTCACTCACGAACCGCTCACGCATCGCGCCCGGCAACTCGGGCATGGAGCGCGCGCACCTGCTCGATCCAGTCGTTCGAAATCGCCAGCGGCAGCAGATCGGGATCCGGGAAATAGCGATAGTCCATCGCATCTTCCTTGCTGCGCATCGGCCGCGTCTCGTCGCGCTCTGGGTCATACAGACGCGTTTCCTGCACGACCGTGCCGCCGTCTTCGATCAAGTCGATCTGCCGCCGCACCTCGAACTCGATCGCGCGTTCGAGAAACCTGAAACTGTTCAGATTCTTGATCTCGCAACGCGTGCCCAGGTGTGATTCGCCTGCAGGCCGCACGGAAACGTTGGCATCGCAGCGAAAACTGCCTTCCTGCATGTTGCCGTCGCACACGTCGAGCCAGATCACGAGCGCGTGCATGGCTTTCGCATAGGCAACCGCTTCTGCCGCCGACCGCATCTCGGGTTCGGACACGATCTCGAGCAGCGGCACGCCGGCACGGTTCAGATCGATGCCTGACATCCTGTCGACTCCGACATCCTCGTGCAGCGACTTGCCGGCGTCTTCCTCCAGATGCGCGCGCGTGAGCCGCACCGTCTTGATGTACGCCTCGCCGGTTTTCGGCTGCACGACGAACGTCAATGCCCCACCCTTATCCACAGGCGTTTCGTACTGGCTGATTTGGTAGCCCTTTGGGAGGTCAGGATAGAAGTAGTTCTTGCGCGCGAAAATGCTGTGTGTAGCCACCTGCGCGCCGATCGCAACGCCGAAGCGGATCGCGCGTTCAACCGCGCCCCGGTTTAATACGGGCAACGTGCCTGGCAGGGCCAGATCAATTGCGCTCGCTTGCGAGTTCGGCTCTGCGCCGAAATCGGTCGACGAGCCCGAGAAAATCTTGCTCGCAGTCGTCAACTGCGCATGCGTTTCGATGCCGACCACAACTTCCCACTGCATTGGCGTCAACAGTCCCTAATGCAGCGTTGTAGCAGTGTTCTCGTGCAGTAGCCGTCGTGCTTCACGCTGTTCGTGACCATGAGTGTCCCACGCAGCTTGAGCCATCGTGCGATGCTGCCGCACCTGCGCGGGTTGCTGCACGCTTTCGAGCGCGGCCGCCATGTTCTCGTGCACGATGGCGCGAATGTCGGCCGGGGTCGATTCGTCCACGCGGCGTAACGCGGTAACTGCCTGTGCATAGCCTGCATCGATTTCACCGAGCTGCAAGAGGCAGGTCGCACGATCAGCCATCGCGGCGGTGACTTCGTGCAGGAATCCATCGCCTTCGCATTGCGGCAGATGCATGTCGTACAACGCGAGCGCCTGGTCGTAACGCTTTTGCAGTACGTACATTTCGGCGAGCAACAGGTGGTCGAGCGTGGGCGCGGGGCCATCCGGCACCTGCGCCGCGTACTCGATGCCCCGCTGCAACGCGGCGATCGCTTCCTTTACGCTGTGCGGATCGAGCTCGCCGCAGCCTGCCGATTGTCGCGCGTGAGCCGCCTTCGCCAACGCCGCGCGGTGCAGCCAGCTGGCCATCGCGATTTCGTCATCGAGATCCCTGACGACATCGTGCGTTTCGCGATAAAGGCGGTACGCCGTTTCGTGGTCGTGCGCGTCCTGATGCAGGGACGCCAGAGCGAGCGACGCGCGATACCTGGCTTCGAGCGTGGCACCGGAACTCGCGAGAACCGACCTGGCATAGGAAACCGCGGCTCTCACATCGCCTTCGCGCTGCATGAACAGCGCCAGCGCCGATTCGCATTCAGCTATCAGCGTCGGCTCGTTGCACTGGCGCGCTTCACCGAGTGCTGCGTACATCTGATGCCGGGCGTCGGAAAAGCGCTTCGAAAAATAGGTGCCGATCGCGCGCGCATAGGCAAAGCGCAACAGCAGCGCGCGCGGCGCGCCGGACGGCATCTGCTGCTCGGCGTCCGCGAGCGTTCGGTCCGCTTCCTTGACTCTACCAAGACGCGCCAACAGTACGGCTCGGTCTTGCAGCAAGCGGATACGGTCCGTTATCGCCGCGGCCGCGGCGACATTGCGCGAATTGACTTCGAGCAGACGCTGCGACATCAACAGTCCGATGCAAAACTACTGTGCGTCGCCATCTTGCGCCTGCGGTGCTCAACGTACCTTCTTGTACGCTTGCGCTCCTCGGCGCAACCTGGGGCCTGCTCGCTACGTCTTTCATCGGACCGTTAGTACCCAGCCGGTCGACGCGTATGCCAGTCGGTGGCGCGCTGATACGCGTGCGCCACCCCGAGCATGCGCGCTTCGTCGAAATAGTTGGCGATCAACTGCAGCCCCACCGGACGTTTGCCGTTGACCGGGCCTGCGCCGAAGCCGCACGGAATGCTCATCGACGGCACGCCCGCCAGACTGCCTGGCACGGTGTAGTAATCAGCCATGTACATGGCGACCGGATCGGCCGCCTTCTCCCCGAAACCGAACGCTACGCTCATCGTTACCGGTCCGGCGATCACGTCACATTGGGAGAACGCACGGCTGAATTCGTCGGCGATAATCCGGCGCACCTTCTGCGCCTTGATGTAGTACGCGTCGTAGTAGCCGTGTGACAGCACGTAGGTGCCGACCAGGATGCGGCGCTTCGGCTCGGCCCCAAACCCCTCGGAGCGCGACTTCTTGATCATGTCCGTCAAGTCGCCGTAGCGCTCGGCGCGATGCCCATAGCGCACGCCGTCGAAGCGCGATAAGTTGCTCGATGCCTCCGCCGGCGCGACCACGTAATACACCGGGATGCCGAGCTCGGCATTGGGCAGCGAAATATCGACCAATACCGCGCCGAGCCGTTGGTACTCGGCCAGCGCCTCGCGCACCGCCGCTTCCACGTCGGGCTGTAGCAGCTCGCCAAAAAATTCCTTCGGCACGCCGATCTTCAGTCCTTTGACGTCGAGGCCAAGCTGCCGCGTGTAATCCTCGCGCGGCCGGTTTGCGCTGGTCGAGTCCTTCGGATCGAAGCCCAACATCTGGTTGAAAACGAGCGCGGCATCTTCGGCCGAGCGGGTCATCAAGCCGGCCGTATCAAGACTCGACGCGAACGCGATCATTCCCCAGCGCGAGGGCCGGCCGTAGGTCGGCTTGGTGCCCGTGACACCCGTAAAGGCGGCCGGCTCGCGAATCGAGCCGCCGGTATCGGTGGCAGTCGCCACCGGCGCCAGGCGTGCCGCGACCGACGCGGCCGAGCCGCCCGACGAGCCGCCGGGCACCGCGCCCGGGTCCCACGGGTTCAGCACGTTGCCGAAGGCGCTGTTTTCGTTCGACGAACCCATCGCGAACTCGTCGCAATTGAGCTTGCCCAGGGTCACCATGCCGGCCTGCTTCAGGTTATCGACGACAGTGGCGTCAAACGGGCTCCGGTAGCCGCGCAGCATCCGGCTCGCCGCGGTGGAACAGAAGTCGCGGGTAACGAAGATATCCTTGTGCGCGATCGGCACGCCAGTCAGCGGCGTGGCGCTGCCTTCATTGGCAGCCCGGCGCGCATCGGCGGCCGCCGCCTGCGCCAAAGTCACTTCCGGGCGAACGTCGAGAAATGCGTTCAAGTTACGGTGCAATTCCATGCGATCAAGATGCGCCTGCGCCAGTTCGACGGCAGATACTTTCTTCGCCGCCAGCGCGCGCGACAGCTCCGCAAGCGAGCAATGCGCAAGCTCCATCCCTATTCAACCACGCGCGGAACGAGAAACAGGCCGCCGAGCTGCGCCGGCGCATTGACCATGACTTCGGCCCGCTGATCGCCTTCGGTCACCACGTCGTCGCGCAGGCGAACGGTGCCGCCCAGTGGATCGGCCATCGGCTCGACACCGGCGGTGTCGACCGCCTGCATGCGCTCGATCATCGCGAATATGTCGACCAGTTGCGCCAGAGCGCGGGCCGCTTCATCGTCGGTGATCTCGATGCGCGCAAGATGGGCGATGCGCCGGACCTGATCGAGATCGAGTGACATGCGCGCGGGATGGATATGAGAGGAAAGGAGGAAGATAAGACGCGAAAAAAGTCTATCATTCGCCCCACTTTCGAGCCTGGGCAGTCAAGTTTGTCGCTGCTGCCCCACTACCACCCATGTTCGGTTTTCTGCGCGGTTACTTCTCCAATGATCTTGCGATTGACCTCGGCACCGCCAACACGTTGATCTACGTGCGCGGCAAGGGCATCGTGCTCGATGAACCTTCGGTCGTTGCGATCCGGCAGGAAGGCGGCCCCAACGGCAAGCGCACGATCCAGGCGGTCGGCAAGGAAGCCAAGCAGATGTTGGGCAAGGTGCCGGGCAACATCGAGGCGATTCGCCCGATGAAGGACGGCGTCATCGCGGATTTCACCGTGACCGAGCAGATGCTGAAGCAGTTCATCAAGATGGTTCATCCATCGAGCCTGTTCGCACCGAATCCGCGCATCATCATTTGCGTGCCGTGCGGCTCGACACAGGTCGAGCGGCGCGCGATCAAGGAATCGGCCGAAGCCGCCGGCGCGTCGCAGGTGTTCCTGATCGAGGAGCCGATGGCGGCGGCGATCGGCGCCGGCTTGCCGGTGTCCGAAGCGTCGGGCTCGATGGTGGTCGACGTCGGCGGCGGCACCACGGAAGTCGGCGTGATCTCGTTAGGCGGCATGGTCTACAAGGGCTCGGTGCGGGTCGGCGGCGACAAGTTCGACGAGGCGATCATCAATTACATACGCCGCAATTACGGCATGCTGATCGGCGAGCCGACCGCGGAATCGATAAAAAAACAAATCGGCTCGGCGTTTCCCGGCTCCGAAGTGCGCGAGATGGAAGTCAAGGGGCGCAATTTGTCCGAAGGGATTCCGCGCAGCTTTACGATTTCGAGCAACGAGATTCTCGAGGCGCTTACCGATCCGCTGAATCAGATCGTGTCGAGCGTGAAGATCGCGCTCGAACAGACCCCGCCCGAACTCGGCGCCGATATTGCCGACCGCGGCATGATGCTGACCGGTGGCGGTGCGCTGCTGCGCGATCTCGATCGGTTGATGATGGAAGAAACCGGGCTGCCGGTGGTCGTGGCTGAAGAGCCATTGACCTGCGTCGTGCGCGGCTGCGGCACCGCGCTCGAGCGGATGGACAAGCTCGGGACGATCTTCGCAACGGGGTGACGCTGCGCAATAACGCGACGGCTCAAAAGTAGGGGGTTTACTTTTGCGCGCTTCGTTTGACGGTCCGCCGCCTCTGTTCAACCAGGGCGTCTCGGCGCGCGCGCGACTCGCGTTCTTCTCGTTTCTCGCGGTCGCGCTGATCATCATCGATTCGCGCGTGCGCATGCTGGAGACCGTCAGGATCGGGCTCGGCGTTGTGTTGCACCCGGTGCAGCAGGCGCTTCTGGTGCCCAGCCGTATCGCGGATACCGTCGGCGATTACTTCACTTCAGTCACCGCCCTGACGCGCGAGAACGAACAACTAAAGCGCAGGCAGTTCGAAAACGCGCAGGCGCTGCAGCAAACGCGCGAACTCGCGGTTGAGAACGAGCGCTTGCGCAAACTGCTCGGCGCGCGCCAGAGAGTTGGCAACGCGACCGTGCTGGCGGACGTGCTGTACGAATCGCGCGACCGTTTTTCGCGCAAGCTGGTGCTCGGTGCGGGCACCCGCGATGGCATCCGCGCCGGCAGTCCGGTGATTGACGACGCCGGGGTCGTCGGGCAAGTCACGCGCACGTTCAACGAAACATCCGAAGTCACGCTGCTAACCGACAAGGAACAGTCGATCCCGGTGCAGATTCTGCGCAATGGCCTGCGCGGCGTCGCGTTCGGAGGCATAGAGTCAGGAACGCTGGATCTGCGCTTCATGGCGGCCAATGCCGACATCGTCGACGGCGATGTTGCCATCACATCGGGACTCGATGGGGTTTATCCGCCCGGCTTGATGGTTGCCAACGTGACTCGCGTCGAACGTGCGGCCAAGGATCAGTTCGCGCGCATCGTGATGACGCCGGTGGCAGGCGTCGAAAGCAACAGGCATCTGCTGGTGCTGCTGGTCGAACCCGTCAAGCTGCCTGTCCCACCGCCGGCGAGTACCCCGCCGCCGCGCAAGGGCGCACGCAAGTGAGCGCCGGCCGCCGCGCATTCCAGCAAGTGACCCGCAAATGAGCACCAACTCGCCGACTCGCTCATGACCCGTTCGACAGCACGCGTCGGCAGCTGGCTCGGGAGCGCGTTCTCGTTGCGTCAGTCTGACCCGGTCGAGATTCCTGGAGCACGAATTGGATACCGGCCGCAGTATCTGCTGCGTCCGGCCAGTCCGCTGTTCATCTGGGCGTCGCTGTTTGGTGCGCTTCTGGTGAATCTGCTGCCGTGGGGCCGAATGCCGCTCGTACCGGACGCGCTCGCGATTGCACTCGTGTTCTGGAACATTCACCAGCCGCGCCGAGTGGGCATCGGCGCTGCGTTTGCGTTCGGACTGCTGATGGATGTGCATGAAGGCTCGCTGTTTGGCGAGCACGCGCTTGCCTACGCGTTGATTTCGTACGGCGCGATCACGCTGCATCGGCGCATCCTTTGGTTTCCGCTCGCCGCACAACCTCTCTACGTGTTGCCCTTGCTGCTCGTCGCGCAAATCGCGCTCCTCGCCGTTCGCATCTGGGTCGGCGCGGCGTGGCCCGGCTGGCTGTATTTCGGCGAGAGCGTTGTGGGTGCCATCTTGTGGCCGCTAATCTCATGGCTACTGCTGGCGCCGCAGCGACGGCCGATCGATCGCGATGAGACGCGGCCGATATAGCGGCTAGCGGCGCGGCTCGCGGAGGCAACCACTGCGCGGGATGGGCGATGCAACGCGTCATAGCGGCCGCAGGCAGCGCCATTCCTGATTAATCATCGCTTTACGGGCGGCTGTCTCCACTATGATCCCGCCATGGCCTCCAGGCGCCTGTTTCGACGTCGTCGCTCGTCCGCCGAAGAGCTCTCGTTCGCCCCGCGTTCGGCGGCAATGCGCAATCCGGAGCGCGAGGTTTACTACTTCCGGATTCGCATTGCGGTGGCCACCGTGTTTGTGCTGCTGGCGTTCACCGCGCTGATTGCGCGTCTCGCATGGCTTCAGGTCGTCAAGCACGAGGCGTACATGGAGCAGGCCGAGCTGAATCGCATCGCGATTGTTCCGGTTGCGCCGAATCGTGGACTGATCAAGGATCGCAACGGCGCGATCATCGCGCGCAACTATTCCGCTTACACGCTCGAGATCACATCAGACGGGCTGCGCGATTACGAGAAGACCGTGGACCAGCTGGCGCAGGTGATCGAGATACAGCCACGCGACCGGCGCCGCTTTAAGAAGCTGCTCGAAGACAGCAAGCGGTTCGATGCGATACCGATACGCACCCGGCTGACCGACGAAGAGGTTGCGCGCTTCAGCGCGCAGCGCTATCGCTTCCCTCATGTCGAGCTGCGGGCGCGCTTGTTTCGCGACTATCCGCTGGGGGAAATCGCTTCGCACATGATCGGCTACATCGGCCGCATTTCGCCGCGCGACGTCAAGCGCATTGAAGAACTCGGCGACCCCTCCGCCTACCACGGCACCGATCACATCGGCAAGGTCGGCATCGAGCAGAGCTACGAAGCCGAACTGCACGGCGCGCCTGGATACGAGGAAGTCGAGATCACCGCCGGCGGCCGTGCAGTGCGCACGTTGTCGCGCGGTGCGTCGGTGCCCGGCAACAACCTTGTGCTGTCGGTCGACATCGAGCTGCAGAAGATCGCGGAGAAAGCGTTCGGCGATCGGCGCGGCGCGTTGATCGCGATCGAGCCGAAGACCGGCGACGTGCTCGCCTTTGTTGCCAAACCGACCTTCGATCCGAACCTGTTTGTCGACGGCATCGATCCAAAGAGCTGGGACGAGCTGAACAACGATCCGGACAAGCCTCTGCTGAACCGTGCGTTGCGCGGCACGTATCCGATCGGCTCGACCTACAAACCGTTTCTCGCGCTGGCGGCGCTTGAAACCGGCAAGCGCAGAACCGAAACGGTTATCCAGGACAACGGCGTGTTCATGTTCGGCGGCCATCGCTTTCGCGATTCAAACAAGGTGCCGCTGGGTGCGGTGGACATGTACCGCTCGATCGTCAAGTCGAGCGATGTGTATTACTACATGGTGGCGAACGATTTGGGCGTCGACACGATTCACGATTTCATGAAGCCGTGGGGCTTCGGTCAGATCACCGGGATCGACGTCGAAGGCGAGCAGACCGGCATCCTGCCGTCGACCGAATGGAATCGAAAGCGCTACAACCAGAAATGGTATGCGGGCGAAACGATTTCGCTCGGCGTCGGACAGGGCAAGAACGCCTTCACGCTGCTGCAACTGGCGCACGCGACGGCGACCTTGGCCAACGACGGTATCGTGATGAAGCCGCATCTGGTCAAGGCGGTCGAAGACGCACGCACGGGTGAAAAGCGGCTGACGGTGCCGCAGGAAAGTTATCGCATCCCTGTCAAACCCGAGCATTTGAAGTTTGTGCGCAACGCGATGGTCGACGTGAACATCAGCGGCACCGGGCGGCGCGCATTTGAAGGCGTGCCGTACAAGGTCGGCGGCAAGACCGGCACCGCGCAGGTGATCGGGATCAAGCAGAACGAGAAGTACCACGAAAGCAAGGTCGACGAGCGTCATCGCGACCACTCGCTGTTCATCGCGTTTGCGCCCGCCGAGAATCCGACGATTGCGCTGGCGGTGCTGGTCGAAAACGGCGGCTTCGGCGCGCGTGCCGCGGCACCGATCGCCCGCATGGTGATCGACTATCACCTGCTCGGCAAAGTGCCGAACGCGCCCGCCAAGGAAGGCCCGGACGACGAATCGCCGCTGCGCTCGGTCGCCGCGCAGCCGGCCGTGATCGCGCAGCGGGGCGCAGCGTCCGCGGTGCCGGCTCCGGTGACGTCGCGATGAACAACGCTACCGTCGCGCAGCGAATCGGCACGATCGCGCGCCCGTATGTGTCGGTATTCGATCCGGCGCTGATGGCTATCGTTGGCAGCCTCGGCGTGATCGGCTTGATCACGCTGTATTCGGCCGGTAATGCGTTTCCATGGCGCATTACCGATCAGCTTCGCAATTTCGGCATCGCGTTCGCCTTGCTGTTCATCACCGCCAATGTCAGGCCGCAATGGTTGATGCGGCTCGCACTGCCGGTGTACTTGCTCGGCATCGGTCTGCTGATCGCGACCGAACTCAGCGGTGAAACGGTCAAGGGCGCGACACGCTGGCTCGATATCAAGGTGACCCGCATTCAGCCATCGGAGATCATGAAGCTCGCGCTGCCGATGATGCTCGCGTGGTACTTCCACAAACGCGAAGGCGCGCTGCGCGGATTCGATTTTCTGGCGGCGGCGGTGTTGGTCGCGGTGCCCGTGGCGTTGATTCTGAAGCAGCCCGATCTCGGCACCGCGGTGCTGGTGTTCGCTGCGGGGATGTTCGTCATCTTCTTTGCCGGTTTGCCATGGAAATGGCTGGCGGTGATGCTGGTGGGCACGGTGGCGTTGCTGCCCGTCGCGTGGACGTTCCTGCACGACTATCAGCGCGAGCGCATATTGACTCTGATCGACCCGTCGATCGATCCGCTTGGCAAGGGTTTTCACACGCTGCAGGCGATGATTGCGATCGGCTCGGGCGGTACGTTCGGCAAGGGCTGGATGCAGGGCACGCAGGCGCACCTGGAATTCATTCCGGAGCGCACCAGCGACTTCATTTTCGCGGTCTACTCCGAAGAGTTCGGACTGGTCGGCAACATCGTGCTGATCCTGTTGTTCTTTGCGCTCGTATGGCGCTCGTTCGCGATCGCCATCAGCGCGCCGACGTTGTTCGCGCGCCTGCTCGCTGCCGCGATCGGTCTGATCATGTTCACCTACGCGTTCGTCAACATGGGAATGGTGGCCGGCATCTTGCCGGTGGTGGGCGTGCCGCTGCCGTTTATCAGCTACGGCGGCACCGCGCTTGTCACGCTTGGCATGGCGTGCGGTCTGCTAATGGCAATCTCGGCACATCGCAAACTCGTGCAGTCATGAAAATTCGGGGTCTGACCCCGATTTTTTTGGTGGCGCTGCTGGCGGCATGCGGCACAACCAAGCCTGGCGGTTACTACCAGAACGACGGACCGCCCGATCGGACGCCGGCCGAGGCTGCCACGGCTGCTGATGCGACGCCGAGAGTCGAGCCCCTTTTAGCGCGCGCTAATCGGCCTTATGTGGCACTGGGCCGCAGCTATACGCCGCTGACCGGCGATGTTGAGTTTCGCGAGCGCGGCATTGCCTCGTGGTACGGCAAGCAGTTTCACGGCAACCGCACCGCCAGCGGCGAGATCTACGATATGTTCGCAATGACCGCGGCGCATCCGACGATGCCGCTCCCGAGTTACGCGCGAGTCACAGCGGTGCGCACGCGCGAGAGCGTCATCGTGCGCGTCAATGATCGCGGGCCGTTCAAGGCGGATCGCGTGATCGATCTGTCCTATGGCGCAGCTGTCAGGCTCGGATTTGCGGCTGCCGGAATAGGCGAGGTCGAGGTCGAGCGCCTCACCCATGCGCAGATAGCATCTGGGCAGTGGCGCGGCGCTCCTGCCGCGGTTGCTGACGCTCGATCTGCGCCGGCGTCCGAGCCGGTATCCAACAGCAGGGCACCGATCGCTACCAGCGGATCACACTGGGCGGTGCAAGCTGGGTGCGTTTGCCCAGCAGAGCAATGCCGATGCGTTTGCCGCGCGCGTGGCCAACTTGTTGGGAGCATCCGATGCATCCGCACTACCGACGGCGCACCGCACGCCACGCGTCGAGCGTGAGGGCGGTCTGTTTCGCGTGCTGATCGGCTTGTTGCCGGACCGTTCGTCTGCGCTCGCGCTGGCACAGCAACTCGAGCGCATCCTCGACCAGCCGGCGAGCCTGATCGTTCGCTAGGCAGACTTAAGTTGCAGCGCAAGCGCGTATAGCGCCTGCTTCGGTTTGCCGCTTGCCCTGGCGGCAATCGCCGCAGCGCGCGCCGGCGGCATCTCTTCGAGCAGCGCGGTCAGCCATTGAGCAAGCGACGGATCGATGTCGATCGATTCGGTGCCGGTCGCAGCGGGTGCTGCATCGACCAGCACTACGTACTCTCCGCGCTCCTCGATGCTCAGCGAGGCTAGCTCAGACGCCTGGTGACTCGAAATCGTCTCGAATTTCTTCGACAACTCACGCATCAGCACGACGCGCCGATCCGGCTGCAGCACGCGGGCGAGCAACGCAATCAGGCCGGCGATCCGGTGCGGCGCCTCGAACAACACGAACGGACGCGCCTCGGCGGCGACGGCCCGTAACGCGCGCTCGCGTTCGCGCGCGCCGGTCGGCAGAAAGCCAACGAACGTGAATGGCCCCGCGGCCAGTGCGGAGACAGACACCGCAGCCATCGCACTGCTTGCGCCTGGAATCGGAACTACGCGCTGGCCGGCGTCGAGCGCCGCGCGCACGATGATCGCTCCCGGGTCCGATACGCCTGGAGTTCCGGCGTCGCTCACCAAAGCCACGCGTTCGCCGCGAGCGAGCCGTTCGGCGATCCGGGCTGCGGCTTCGCGTTCGTTGTGCTGGTGCGCCTGCATCAACGGGGTCGTGATTCCGTAACGCGCCAGCAGTGGGCGCGTCACGCGCGTATCTTCGGCCGCGATCACGTCGACGTGCGCTAACACCCATAGCGCACGCAAGGTGATATCGGCCGCATTGCCGATCGGCATGCCAACTACATACAATGAGCCAGCCGGCAGATCCTGAGCCGCCACCTCGGATAATGCGATCAATCGGTCCTGCTGCAGAGGTTCCGTGTTTGCCATCGCCGCGTTTCGCCCGTTGCGTTTGCGCCTGACATTGTTGGCGGCGCTGGCAAGTGTCGCATGCAGTCTCAGCGCGCAGAGTCCCGCGCAAACTCCCGCGAACGTTGACAAGCCTCAGCCGGTCCCGGCCATTGCGTTGCTTCTTCCGACTCAGCAAGGCATTTTTGCCTCGGCCGCCGAAGCGGTGCGCCAGGGATTTTTCGCCGCGCACAAGGTCGGCGGCAGCAGTGCCGCGATCCAGGTGATCGAAGTCGATGATGACATCGAGCAGCTTTCCACCGCGCTGGCCGCCGCGCGCGATCGCGGAGTGCGGGTGGCCGTCGGGCCTTTGCGGCGTGACGCCGTCAGTGCCATCGTCGAGGGGGGACGCGCGGTGCTGCCGCTGGTCGACGCTGAACTATCCCGAGCGCGATGCGGGCGCGCCGCCGACGATGATCGCATTCGGACTATCGGTGGAGGCGGAGGCGGAGCGCACCGTGCAGATCGCTCTGTCGGGCTTTATCACGATGCGACCGGGGGCGTCGACCGGCGCTCGCATCATGGTGCTGACAGGCGCCGGCGCGCTCGAGCGGCGAATCGCACAGGCGTATGTCAATACGTTGCGTGCGGCGGGCGAGTTACCGGTGGAAGCCACAGCCGAGCCTGCCCGTCTCGGCCGGCTGTTTGAAACCGGCAGCTATGACGCGGTATTTCTCGCCCTCAATGCGCGCGACGCGTCGTTGGTACGGCCGCGTATCCCGCGCGGCGTTGCAATCTTCGCCACCTCGCTGGTCAACATCGGCAATCCGGCGGGTTCGCCCGCTGCGTCTGCGCTGGCCTACGATCTGGAGGGGGTGCGCTTCGTCGATATGCCATGGTTGCTGCAGCCCGATCACCCGGCGGTGATGGTGTATCCGCAGCCCGCGCGGCCGCTGACGCTCGAAACGGCGCGGCTGTACGCGCTGGGAATCGATGCGTATCGCGTGGCGCAGGTATGGATGAAGGGAGAGGTGCGCTTCGAGGTCGACGGCGTCACCGGCCGCCTGCGCGTCGATCGCGCGCAAAGCCTGAGGGTCGAACGAATTCCGGTGTCGGCGATATATCGCAATGGCGCAGTCGAGCGCGAAGAGTTCGCGCGCTGATGCGGACGACGCAGCCGCGGCGAGCCGCCGTCCGGACGCCGAAGCAGCGTGCCGGCGACGCAGCCGAAGATGCGGTGGCGAAGCATCTGACGGCTGCAGGATGCCATGTCATCGCGCGCAATGCGCGCTACCGCGATGGCGAGATCGATCTGATCGCACGCGAACGCGATGTGCTGATCTTTGTCGAAGTCCGCATGAGAAACAGCTCACGCTTTGGCGGGGCCGCCGTCAGCGTCGATTTGTTCAAGCAGAAACGAATCGCGCGCGCGGCGCAACACTGGCTGCTCGCCCACTACGGTGAACGCTGGCCGGCTTGCCGCTTCGATGTCGTCAGCGTCGATGGCGATGGCACAATCGAGTGGATACGCAATGCCTTTTCAACGTAAATGAGCCGTAAATGAGCGCGGTAGGAGAGAGTCGAATGAAGCTAACTCGCAAATGGATCTGGGCCCCAATGACCGCTATTGCGGCCGGCGCCGCAGCGCTGAGCTTGCCGGCGTGCGCACCTTTGGTGATCGGCGGCATTGCCGCAGGTACCGCGATCGTCGCCACTGACCGCCGCACCACCGGCGTCCAACTGGACGATAAGACGATCGAGGCCAGATTAGCCGATGAATTGTCTACCGCGCTGAAGGGCAACGACTTTCACGTCAGTGTCAACAGTTACCAGCGGCGCGTGCTGCTGACAGGCGAGGTGCCAAACGAAGCGGTCAAGAAGCAGGCCGGCGAGATCGCGGCGCGCGCAACGAACGTGCGCATCGTCAATAACGAGACGGTGATCGCGCCGCCGTCGACATTCAGCCAGCGCACCGATGACAGCACGGTTTGCGCCAAAGTGCGCGCGGCGTTCGTCAACACCAAGGAGATCGGCTTCAATTCGGTCGACATCGTGATCGAGCGGCGCGTCGTCTTTCTGATGGGTACTGTTACACAGAAGGAAGCCGATACCGCCGCGCACGTTGCGAGCCGTGTGACTGGCGTGCAGCAGGTTGTCAAGCTGTTCGACGTCGGAACGGCCGAAGAAATCAATCGCGCCCGAAGCGGCACGGCGTCACAGCCCGCGCCGTCTGCGCCGGCAAAGGCGCAGACCACTGCGCCGACCAAGACTGCGCCGGTGACGACGACGTCGCGTGCGTCTCGCTGAGTATTCCGCATCTAGCCGCGGTCGCACGCGCAGCCGAAAACCTGCTGCGCCGCGCGTCTGTTGTTCGTGCTTCGCGTCATCGCCTCCGTTCGTCAATTCGGGCTTGCGCGTCGCGACGTTTGTCTTAACTAATTGAACGCGGTAGGAGAGAGTCGAATGAAGCTAACTCGCAAATGGATCTGGGCCCCAATGACCGCTATTGCGGCCGGCGCCGCAGCGCTGAGCTTGCCGGCGTGCGCACCTTTGGTGATCGGCGGCATTGCCGCAGGTACCGCGATCGTCGCCACTGACCGTCGCACCACCGGCGTCCAACTGGACGATCAGGCCATCGAGGCACAGAGTAGCCGATGAATTGTCTACCGCGCTGAAGGGCAACGACTTTCACGTCAGTGTCAACAGTTACGAGCGGCGCGTGCTGCTGACGGGCGAGGTGCCAAACGAAGCGGTCAAGAAGCAGGCCGGCGAGATCGCGGCGCGCTCAACGAACGTGCGCATCGTCAATAACGAAACGGTGATCGCGGCGCCGTCGACATTCAACGAACGCACCAATGACGGCACGCTCGGCGCCAAAGTGCGCGCGGCGTTCGCCAATACCAAGGAGATCGCGTTCAATTCGGTCGACATCGTGACCGAGCGGCGCGTCGTGTTTTTGATGGGTACTGTTACACAGAAGGAAGCGGATACCGCCGCGCACGTTGCGAGCCGTGTGACTGGCGTGCAGCAGGTTGTCAAGCTGTTCGACGTCGGAACGGCCGAAGAAATCAATCGCGCCCGAGCCGGCACGGCGTCACAGCCCGCGCCGTCTGCGCCGGCACAGGCGCCGACCACGACTGCGCCGGTGACGACGGGCACCTCTCGCTAAGTATTCCGAAGCGAGCCGCGTCTCCTGCGCGCAGCCGACAACGTGCTGCACCGGGGCAGAAGTTGTTCGTGCTTCCCGTCGGCGCCTCCGTTCGTCAATTTCGGGCTTGCGCGGCACGACGTTTGTCTTATAGTCCGCGTCCGCTTGCCGCGAGGCCGGCTTTGAACACCTGACGGGGAGGATTCGATGAGTTGGATCATCGTGCTGGTCGTCATCGCTGCGATCGTGTTCTGGGCCGTGGGCGCCTACAACCGGCTTGTCAGTCTGCGCAACAAGTTCAAGAACGCGTTTGCGCAGATCGATGTGCAGCTCAAGCGCCGCTACGACCTGATTCCGAACCTGGTCGAAACCGCCAAGGCGTACATGAAGCATGAGCGCGAGACGCTCGAAAACGTGATTCGCGCGCGCAATAGTGCGGTGACCGCGAACGCGGCGGCCGCCGCCGACCCGGGATCGGCGCAAGCCATTCAGGGGCTGGTCGCCGCTGAAGGCGCTTTGAGCGGCGCGCTGTCGAAACTGTTCGCGTTGGCCGAGGCGTATCCCGACCTGAAGGCGAATCAGAACATGATGCAGCTGAGCGAAGAGCTGACCGCTACCGAGAACAAGATCTCGTTCGCGCGCCAGTCGTTCAACGATTCGGTGATGAGCTACAACACAGCGGTGCAGCAATTTCCGACCAACGTCATCGCCGGTGTGTTTACGTTTACACCGGCCGAGCTGTTGCAATCGACCGAGAGCGACGAGGAGCGCCAGGCGGTCCGAGTTCAGTTCTAGCGTGCTGAACACGCATGCTGGCGATTTGGGTCTTGTTGGCGTTTGGCGTGGCGCTCATCGCATGGGGCGTCATTGGCATCCGGCGCGGAACGATCTGGGACAGTGATGTCGCCGGAGACTGGATCCGACGCGACGATGACCCGACGATGTTCTGGACGGCAATCTCGGTGATCTTCACGCTTGCGATGCTGGCGATCGGCGTGGGCGCGATTGCCGGCTTGGGCGCCAGGCCGTTCTAGCTCACAAACCTCCGTGGATTTCTTCGAGCACCAGGAGATCGCTCGCCGATCGACGCGCCGGCTGGTCGTGCTCTTCGCGCTCGCGGTGGTTGTGATCGTGATCGCCGTTAACGCTGCCGCCGCGGCGATCTATCTCGGGTTCGTGATGCCGGCCAACATCGCACGCACGACCGCAGCGCTGCCTAACGGCTTTTACTTCGTCACTACGCTCATCGTGCTCGGGCTGATCGGCGGAGGCACGTTGTTCAAGATGATTTCGCTCAGCGCGGGCGGCGCCGCCGTCGCCAATCTGGTGGACGCGCGCGAAGTCGACATGACCACGAGCGATCTGCTCGATCGCCGATTGGTCAATGTGGTCGAAGAAATGGCGATCGCCTCCGGCGTCCCGGTGCCGCGCGTGTACGTGATGGACAACGAAACTGCGATCAACGCATTCGCCGCGGGCCATTCGATCAGCGACGCGGTGATCGCGGTGACGCGCGGCACGTTGACGCGCCTGTCGCGCGACGAGCTGCAGGGTGTTGTGGCGCACGAGTTTTCGCACGTGCTAAACGGCGACATGCGGCTCAATCTGCGGCTGATCGGCGTGCTGCACGGCCTGTTGATCGTCGCACTCGCCGGCCGCTTGTTGCTCGAGATCGGCGGTCGGAGCCGAGGCGGCAGCAGCAGCGGACGCGGCGGCAACGCCGTTGCGATGCTGTTTTTCGCCGGCCTCGCTCTGTGGATACTCGGATACATCGGTGTGTTCTTCGGCCGGCTGATCAAGGCCGCTGTGTCCCGGCAAAGAGAATTCCTGGCCGACGCCAGCGCGGTGCAGTTCACGCGCAACCCCGACGGCATCGGCGGTGCGCTGCGCAAGATCGGCGGCTTGAGCGAGGCGACGGGGCTCGGCACACGCATCGATCATCCGCAAGCCGAAACGCTGTCGCATTTATTCCTTGGCGCCGCGCGGCCGAGTTTCGTGCGCGGCCTGTTTGCAACGCATCCGTCGCTCGAGGAGCGCGTGCATCGTATTTACGGCCGCAAGCAGACATTTTTGTCAGCGCCGGAAAATGCGCTGGCGCTGTCGATGGGCGGATTGAAGCCGGCGCTCGAGCCCGAGCGCCCGCGTTCGCCGATTCAGTTCGTGCCGTCCGTCGGCGAAATCCAGAGTGCATCTGTTAACAGCACAACGGCTGCCAACGCGTTGTCACCGGTCGCTGGTCTGGTCGCAGTGGCCGCTGCGGGCGCTTCCGCGCCCAGCGACGTGACCGCTCGGGTGGGCACTGTCAGGCCGCCCGGACATCGCGACTTCGCCCTCGATGACTCACAGCGCGCGACGATCGATGCCTTGCGGCGCGCGGCGTCTGACGCCGTGCATGCTCAGTTAATCGCGTTGGCGCTGCTCGTCGAGAAGGAAAGCGCGTTGCGCACCCAGCAGTGCCAATTGATCGCCGAGACGTACGGCACCGAAGCGTCGGGGATCGCCGACCGCTATCACAGCCTGATTCAGACATTGCCGCCTGGCGTGCGCCAGCCCCTGCTCGATGTCGCGATGCCGGCGCTGCGCCGGTTGCCGGATCAAGCGCGGCAACGGGTACTGAAAACTTCGCGCTTGCTGATTGCTGCCGATGGCCGTGTGTCGGTGCGCGAGTTCCTGCTGTTCACGATTCTGCAGCGCCGGCTCGGACCCAACGCTGGGCGGGCGGTTCCGGTGCGCTATCGCGCAGTCAAAGAGCTCGCGCAGGACGCGGCACTGGTGCTGTCACTGGTCGCGGCGGTGCGACTGCCGCAGCGGCCCGAGCATGCATTCAACGCCGGTGCGCTGTTGCTGCCTGATTCGGACGTCCGGCTCGTTACCAACGATGCGCTGAAGCTCGACGATGTGTCAGCCGCGCTCGATCGCCTGAATCAGCTGGCGCCGCTTGCCAAACCGCAGCTGATCAAGGCCGTCACTGCCGCGGCGTTTGTCGACAACGAGACCAACTGGCGCGCGGCCAGCGCGCTACGCATGATTTGTACTGCGCTCGATGCGCCGTTACCGCCGCAAGCGGCTGCTGTTGAAGCCTGATTGCTGCCAACGTCAACCGGAGGATTAAGCAACGACGCCAGCTGCGTGCGCCTGCTGGTCGGCGTGATAGCTTGACCGCACTAGCGGGCCGCACGCCGCATGCATGAATCCCATCTTGACCGCTTCGGATTCGAATATCCGAAACGTGTCCGGATGCACATAGCGCGCCACCGGCAAATGGTGAGCCGTTGGCGCCATGTACTGGCCGACCGTCAGCATATCCACATCGTGCTCACGCAAGTCGCGCATCACCTGCAGGATTTCGTCATCGGTTTCACCAAGCCCGACCATGACACCGCTTTTGGTGGGCACGTTCGGCACGCGGCGCTTGAAGTCCTGCAGCAGCTTCAACGAATGCGTGTAGTCGGAACCCGGCCGAGCATGGCGATACAAACGTGGCACCGTTTCCAGATTGTGGTTCATCACATCGGGCGGTGCCGCTTCAAGAATCGCTAGCGCGCGATCGAGGCGGCCGCGAAAGTCCGGCACCAGCACTTCAATTCGGGTTGCCGGTGATAATTCGCGCGTCGCACGAATGCAATCGACGAAGTGCTGCGCGCCGCCGTCCTTCAAATCGTCGCGATCGACCGACGTGACGACGACGTAGGCGAGCTTCAGCGCGGCGATCGTCTTTGCCAGGTTGAGCGGTTCGTCGACGTCGAGCGGGTCGGGACGTCCGTGGCCGACATCGCAAAATGGACAGCGCCGCGTGCACTTGTCGCCCATGATCATGAAGGTCGCGGTGCCCTTGCCGAAACACTCGCCGATGTTCGGGCACGACGCTTCCTCGCACACGGTATGCAGCCGATGCTCGCGCAGGATGTTCTTGATTTCGTAAAAGCGCGTCGCCGGAGAGCCCGCCTTGACGCGGATCCACTCTGGTTTTTTCAGCGCCTGGTGTGCAGGGACCGGGGTGATGGCAAACTTCTTGAACACCTTGCCGGTCTTTGCCTCGCCTTTTTTCTTTGCGAAGTCGAGCGCGGGTGCAGTTGGGCTCAGCACGTCGTTCATCACGTCGCGATTCTAGCCAATGCTGGCGCGCGATCAGCTACACGTGCCGACAGGTGCGCGAGCAGTCGATCGCTCAAGCGCGCAGCGACATCGTTGCAATCGGTCTCAACCCCGAGCGTTGCCAGGTCGACGACCGCGAGTCCGGGGTAACCGCATGGGTCGATCAACGCATACGGCGTCAGGTCCATCGCGACGTTCAGCGCAACACCGTGATAGCTGCATCCGCCCGCGACCTTGATGCCGAGCGCGGCAATCTTCGCCAGGTTGGTAAACGGCGGTCGAGCGGTGCTGCCCCACGGCGTAAATACGCCGGGAGCGCCGCTGACACGACGACCGTCGACACCGTACGACTGCAGCGTCTGAATCACCGACTGCTCGATACGGAATACCAGCTCCTTGACGTAGATGCCAAGACGCCGCAGGTCGAGCAACGGATACGCGATGACCTGTCCCGGACCATGGTACGTAACCTGACCGCCGCGATCGGAGGCAACCACCGGAATGTCGGTGCTACCTAGCAGATGTGCGCGCCGACCCGCTTGACCCAACGTGAAAACCGGATCGTGTTCGACCAACCAGAGTTCATCGTCGGTATCCGGCGCGCGCTGTGCGTTGAATTCGCGCATCGCATGCCACGTGCGCACGTACTCTGCGCGGCCGAGCTGGCGGACGATCATCGCTACAAAACGACTTTTACCAACGGGTGACCGGTCAACGCGCGATACAAATCGTCGAGCTGTTCACGCGATGTCGCGCGAATTGTGGCGGTGACCGATAAGTAGTTGCCATCCTTCGATGTCCGCATTTCGAGCGTACTGGCGTCGAAATCGGGGGCGTGCGCGTGCACGACTTCGACGATTGCTTGTGCGAAGTCATCGACCCGCCGGCCCATGATCTTGATCGGGAAATCGGTCGGAAACGTGAGCCCCGGCGGACGTGGTGCGAGCTCGGACGGTTTGGGCTCGTCAGTCATGCGGCTCGCCTGCTGCCAGGACGCCCGGCTCGTTGCGCGGCCCAGCGCCGCGCGTCCGCCTGCTTGGACTCCTGAAACCATTGATACATGCTTCGATACATGGGGCCGGGTTGGCCGGAGGCCACCTTTGCACCATCGAGCGATACGATCGCGAGCACTTCACGGCCGGACGAGCTAAGCAGAACCTCGTCGGCCGAACGCAGCTCAGATTCAGCGACCGGGCGCACTTCCACTTTAACGCCGTGCTGCGCAGCGATCTGCGCAATGCTGTCGACAGTAATCCCGGGCAGGAGCTGTACCGTTTTTGGCGGCATACTGATGACGCCGCCTTTGACGACGCTGATATTGGTGCTCGACCCCTCGGTCAGAAAGCCATCGCGCAGCATCACGGTTTCACTTGCGCCTTGATCGATCGCGTACTGCTTCATCAGCACATTGCCGAGCAACGATGTGCTCTTGATGTCGCAATGCAGCCAACGTTCATCCGCATGCGTGACCGCAGCCACGCCGTGCTCGATCTGTTCTGGCGGAATCGCCGGCCATGGCGAGGCGGTAACAAACACCGTCGGTGTTACACCTGCCGGAAACTGATGATCCCGCTTCGCGACGCCGCGCGTAACCTGCACGTAGACCAGTTGGCGCGCCCAGGGATGCCGGTCGATCACTTCGGCGGTCAGATCGAGCCATTGCTCAAGGCCGAGCGGGTTGTCGATGCGAACCATGTCAAGACTGCGTTGCAGCCGAGCGAAATGTTCGTTTGTGCGGAACGGCGCGCGAATACCGCCGACGGTATCGACCGAAATCACTTCATAGACGCCGTCGCCAAAGATGAAGCCGCGATCCAGTACCGACACTTTCGCATCGGCCAATGCGGTCCATTGCCCATTCAAATAACAGGTTGCCTGCCAGTCGGTTCCTGGCTCATTGGGTAGCTCAGCCACTGCGTTTCCTCCACCACAACACCATTGCATCGTACGCGCGCCGCAGCAGTCCCGCAGAGTCGACTCGCTCGAGCGCAACGACCGGCACGTGACCCACGGTGCGCCCGCCGGCGCTGATCACCATGCGGCCGATCACTTCGCCTCGCTGCAGCGGCGCCATCAACGGATCGGGTCGTTCGAGCAGCGATTTCAGTGGTTCGGCGCCGAGGGCGCGCAGCTCGTGTGCCGGTACAGTCACATACACGTCTCGCTCGACGCCGACCGGAACGATGCTGAGATCGCCCTTCCACACTTGCGGAGTGGCAAGCACTTCGCCGCGTCGATACAGTCGCACGGTATCGAACGCCGCATAGCCGTGATTGATCAATCGCAGCGTTTCCTGTGTGCGCGTTGCATCGTTCGGCGCACCGAGCACGACCGCGATCAGCCGGCGCTGAAAGCTCGTCTCACCGCTGCCCTGCGCGCGCGCGGACGTGGCAACGATCGACCATCCGGCGGTAGCAAGGTGACCGGTCTTCATGCCGTCGACGTGCGAGTCGGTCCACAAAAGCCGATTGCGATTGGCCTGCGCCACGTTGTTGTAGGCAAACTCGCGCTGCGCGAACAGTGGCGCATGCTGCGGAAAATCGGCGAGCAGACGTCCGGCAAGGATCGCCAGATCTTCCGCACTCGAATAGTTTTGCGCGTCGGACAGCCCGGTTGGATTCGCAAAGTGCGTATTGCTCATGCCGAGGCGGCGAGCTTCGGCGTTCATGCGGCCGACGAACTCGTCGATGCTGCCGGCGCTCGCCTCAGCCAGCGCCACCGCGGCATCGCTCGCCGAGACCGTCAGCATTCCGCGCAGCAGCTCGTCAACGTTGACAGCGCGTCCAGGTTCCAGATACATGCGTGCACCGGCTTTGCCCGGCGTTGCGAAGGCGGCCGGTGAGACGGTGACGTTATCGTCGAGCGCTAGGCGCTTTTCGCGGAGTGCAGTGAATACGACGTAGGCTGTCATCAGCTTGGTCAACGATGCTGGTTCGAGCCGGGCCGTCGGTTCATGCGCCGCGAGCCGCGTTCCGCTGGTGGCGTCGACCAGCAGCCAGGCGCGCGCTGCTAGCGTCGGCGCCGGCTGCGCACCGGCGTGCGCAGCCACCATCAACAACGATGCCAATGACGCGGTCAGAACAGAGCGAAGCACGGGGAACGAGGCGAGTTGTGACGCGGACAATGCGGCGGACAAGTGAACCGTACCGAAGATTAGCGAATCGAAAGCAAGTACGTTTGGAACGCAAGGTCGCGCTGCAGTTCACAGCGCGAAGGGACTATCCGCGGCGACGCAACGCTCTCAGATATTCCTGCGCTGCGTTGGAGCCGAGTGCCGTCGAGATCAAACGCTCGGCATCGCGTACACAGTAGCGAAACTCTTCGATAGTGCGACAGTTTTCGATACGCGTTGCGAGCGTATCTGCTTCGGCGCCGAGCCTTTCATGCAAACCGCGCACGGCACGCCGCTTTACTTCTTCCAGCGTGATCGGGTTCGGATCGCGTTCGTCGAAGGTGGTCGTGGTGGGTCCTCCAAACGCGGGTGAGAAGCCCGACTCCTCGAAGCGGCCGTTAATGGTTGGCACGTCCAGAGCGCCGTGCAGAGACATGCGCTGAATCAGTCCGCCGTCTTCCAGGCTGCTGATGACAGTATGGATTTCGCCCGGCTTCACAAGGATCGACAGCTCGTCGACCGTGCGCTTGCCGTCGATCATGATCAGCACGCGTCGCGTCGCCAGCGGCAGCTGAGCGCTGCGCAATGAGATCTCCGCAATGCCTCTGGCCGTCTTCGAGTAGATGAGGGCGCCATCCATCTAATAACTTTGATCAGTTTGCATGGCCGCGTCAATCGTGGTCAGGCCTTGAATATGCATACTTATCAGGCGCTTCAGCACGCCAAGGCGGCGATGAAAGAAATGATCGGCGCCCGGAATTACGACGATCGGCAGATCCTGCGGCCGCGCCCAGTCGAGGACGTCGGCCAGCGGAATCGTTTCGTCGACCTCACCGTGGATGACCAATGTCCCGGGCGCGACACTTGGCAGCGGCCATTTTTTGGCGGCAGCGCCGACCAGCACGATCGGATTAGCGGTTCGATTCGAAGCGGCGAGCGCCTGCGCCGCCTTGGCCGCGACAAGACTCCCAAACGAGAAACCTGCAACGGCAATCGGCAGTTGTTCGCCGAGCCTTGACCGCACCTGAGGCAGACTCGGGACCGCATCGACCAGGTGCAGGAAGTCCCCGGTTTCTGCGTTGCCTTCATCATGCGTCCCTGCGGAGGCACCGACGCCGCGAAAATTGGGCCGCACCGCCAGCCAGCCCACACCGGCAAAAGTTCGCGCGATGGTGGCAACGACCTTGTTGTCGAGCGTGCCGCCGAACAGCGGATGCGGATGTCCGATGAAGACGATCCCCCGCGGCGCGTTAACAGGCCAATCAAGCGCGACTTCGATGCGGCCGGCAGCGCCGTCGATGAAGAGCCTTTCGACAGACGCCGGCATTAGTCTGCCGTCATATCCGAAGCCGCTCGACCACTTCGCCTTTTATCAGGTGTTTGTCGATGATCTCATCGATATCGTGCGCATCGACGTACGTGTACCAGACTGCTTCTGGGTACACGACGATGCACGGACCTTCGCTACAGCGGTCAAGACAGCCAGACTTGTTGATGCGGATCTTGCCTTCGCCGCTCAGGTTAAGTTCCTTGATGCGTGCCTTGGCGTGCTGTTGCATTGCCGCGGCGTTCCTGTGGTAGCAGCAGGCAGAGCCGTCTTCGCGCTCGTTAAGGCAGAAGAAAACGTGACGCCGGTAGTAACTCATGCGCAATTATAGGGACGCAGGTGCGGCGCGGTCGCGGAAGCCGAATGACACCAACGCGGCGGCCAACGCGTACGGCCAGAGCAGCGACAACCAATGCGCCAACCGGTTGAAATTCAGCAGCGCGCCCTGGCGCCAGGCTCGAATCGCATCGATGTAGAACGGATTTTCTGGAACCAGATTGACCGCGATGATCAACGCCAGTAGCGCCAGCAACGCGAGCCGCGCAGACCACGCGCGCGGCCCCGCGCTTGCTGTCAATAAGGAAAGCGTGCCGAGTGCCAATCCGCCGTAGGCGCCGGGGGTCAACCACGCCAGCGCGCGTTCCGGACCGAACTGCACGGCGCTGGCCAGTGTCTTCGCCAGCAGCGCAGCCACAAGCAACAGCAGCAGCAATTTGATTCTTGGCGCATGCGGCCGCATCGTCGCTGCGAACGCCAATCCCGCTGCAAGAATCGCTGCTGCTACCACGAACGCTTCTGCAAGTACGAACTCCGCCACACCAAATACCCCAGGAGAACCCGCGCCAAAGACGCTGGCGTCGATCGCCGGCAGTGAGCCGCCAAATGCGCCGACCAGGTCATCCAACTCATCGCGCACATCGCCGTTGCCGAACAGCATCGACTCCGGATAAATCTGCGCCACCGGCCAGAGCGCGATAAGCAGAAGCGCGACCGATGCCTCGCGCTCGAACCAGCGCATGCGCCAATCAGCCAGCCTGCCGCGATCGATCAGGCTCGACGCAAACGGCGCCGTTATCAACGCTCCCGCCAACGCACCGGCTGAGTTGGTCGCCAGATCGAGGTTCGACGAGATGCGGGTGGGAAGAAAGCTTTGGCCTGCTTCGACGAGGGCGGCCAGCACAATGCCGGCGAGCGCCGTGATGAGGACCGCGTTCAGCCCGCGCGCTGCCGGATGCAGCGCCAGTACCAGCAGCGCCCCAAACGGCAGGTAGGCAAGCACATTGAACGCAAGGTCGAAATTCGTCACGTGCGCGGGGATCGGCGCCGCCAGATAGGCAAACGGGTTCAACCCCAGATCACGCCAGCCGCTCCACGGCGTCAATCCCGAATAGACGAGCAACAAGGCATAGACGACACACGCCGCGCGCGCGAGCGGCGACGTGCGCGAGTGCCACGGCTTGAAGGCAAAGGTTGGCGCGCTCATCGAGCCATTGTCGGATGCGCGCGGGCACACTGACAAGCTTGACGCGGCCGATGCTAAATTCGATCGGGCGCTGTTGACTCGGAGACGACTGTTTGAGCGCAACCCCGGGGTTGACGTTGACTTCGAACCAAGCGGCTTCGGTGCCGCTGGTCGCGCTCGAGATCGAACAGGCGCTAGGCGTCGGCATGGCCGGGCGGCTGCGTCGTAGAGGTAGTGGCGACGACTGCCTCGACCAACGACGACCTCGTCGTTCGGTCGCGCGCACGTCAGCCATCAGCGTGCGTGCTGAGGGCAGCCGATTTTCAAACCGACGGTCGCGGCCGGCGAGGTCGGGCATGGTGCGCGGCGCCGGGCGATGCACTGCTCTTCTCGGTCGCGATTCCGGTTGCCGCGGTTCCCGCCGGGTTATCCGCCGTCACGCTGGCGATCGGCGTCGCTTTGGCGGAGTGCCTGGCCGCGCATAGTGTGGCCGTACAGCTCAAATGGCCCAACGACCTTCGCGTCGACGGTCAGAAGCTGGCCGGCATCCTGAGTGAGCTGGTCATTGATCGCGTTGGCCACTACACACTGGTGGTCGGTGTCGGCATGAATTTGCGTCTTGACGATGCGGCGCGCCACGCAATCGACCAGCCGGCGATTGCGCTCGACCAACTGCTGGCAGCATCGATCGACCGCAGGCGCGAACCGTGGATCGGAGAGCTCGGCGGTGCGATCATCATCGCTGCCACGCAGTTTGCACGCGACGGCTTCGAACCGTTCTGCGCGCGCTTTAATCGATTGCTCGAAGCGCGCGGCGAGACGGTCGATGTAGTCGATCGGGAGCAGAAGGTCATCAGTGGCCGCGCGATTGAAGTCGATCGATTCGGACGACTGGTCGTCGAATCGGAAGGTGTGACTCACAGCGTCAGTGTGGGCGAGGTGTCGATGCTGGCCGCGAAACCATGACGCTGCTGGTCGATGTTGGGAACTCCGCAATCAAATGGGCACAGTTGGGCGACGACGGCAACCTCGTCGATCCACAGTGGCAGTTGCATCGAGGCATTCCGCACCTCGCTTCGCAGCTGAGCGAGCGCTGGCGCGGTGTTGTCGCACCCGGCGCTGCGGTCATCGCCTGCAATGTCGCCGGTGCCGAAATAGTGGCAGCAGTGGAAGAAGCGACGCGCACGATTCAACTGGGCGCAGTTCGCTGGCTGCGGACACAGTCTCGCTTTGACGGAGCGATTTCGCTGATCAATGCGTATCGCAGCCCGCTTCAGCTCGGCGCAGATCGCTGGCACTGCATGCTCGGCGCGTGCTGGCTATCTCCCGCGCCGCTGGTCGTCGTCAACGCCGGTACTGCAACCACCGTCGATTGCATCGAAGTGAATGGCTCGAATCCGGGCGAAACGCGCCTTACCGGCAAATTTATCGGCGGATTCATCGCACCCGGCGTGCGCCTGATGCTCGAATCTCTTGCGCGCGAAACGGCGGGTCTCCCCGCGGCCAGCGGCGATGCTGCCGGCTTTCCGGATAACACCGATGCGGCGATCGTCAGCGGCGTGCTCGACGCGCAAGCCGGATTGGTGCACCAGGTCTGGCATCGCTTCGCCGCACGGCTCGCGGCCACGCCGCGCCTGATTCTGACCGGTGGCAATGCGACGGCAATCCGTGCGCGCCTCTCGATTGACACCGCCGCGATCGAAGATAATCTGGTCTTGCGCGGTCTGGCGCTGCGCGCGCAGTCCGACTTGTCGGAAGACTGATGAAACTTGCCTTTCTGATCCTGCTGCTGGTGAACCTCGCGCTCTTCGCGTGCCAGCAGGGCGCGTTCGGACGTTTTGGCGAAGGCGGCCGTGAGCCGGAAAGAGTCGGGCGTCAAATCGAGGCCGAACGGTTCCGGGTGTTGAGCGAAAAGGAAGTGCAGAAGCTGCGCGAGCGCGCCAGCCAGTCGAAGGCTGGCGGCGGCGATTCGACGATCGGGCAGTAGTAAGTGGCTCGTTCGTGATGCATCGACGGATGATCGCTCACGGCCAGAACCGAACGTGAAGCTTAGCCTTTCAATTAGCCCTCAG
>CAWGRF010000017.1:0-113032 GCA_963824935.1 uncultured beta proteobacterium
GTTAGTCGCCCTTGTCCCAACCGTTGCGTTAGGAGATTACGAGGAAGATAAAAAGAAATATGACGAGTGCGTGGCAAAGGTAAAAAGGGACTATCCCCTGCCGCCCGCAAGTATGAATGCGCTAAAACAATTGATCGTTTCTCTGTGTGGGGCGGCGCCAACACCTCCAGCGTCCGCCAAGAAATAAGCGAGTGGTGCGCTATGTGTGCGAAGCTGCCTTTTGTTTTTTCGCCCTCTCCCACTCTGTGGCGAGTCGCATCACTTCTACGCCTTCGGCTTTGAAACGCTCAAGATCTACCGGTTCTCCACGTTTGACTCGAGCGTCTACATCGGCGCCGCTGACTTTCCAAGCTAGATATGCGTTCTGAAACGCTATCCACTTCTTGCCAACATCATCTGGCATATACCGATGACCGTCCCGACCCAGTTCGACGCGGTGAGGGTAACAACTGTGTGCGCCGATGGCACCCAGCCTTTTTGATTACCGTCTTTTTTTAGCCTTGGCTGACAGTTGCGCGCCATGTCAGGACGCATGGCGACTTAAGGCGCATTTAGATCTTTTCAAATGAAGCGGTTTCGTTCTACTGACGCGGTACTCACTCCGTCAATTTCAAGCACGTAGAGCGAGCGCGGGCGAACGATGACGGTGTCGACGTGAAGCGTACTGGCGGAGAGAGTGGGATTCGAACCCACGATAGGCTTATGACCTATACACACTTTCCAGGCGTGCGCCTTCGACCGCTCGGCCATCTCTCCAATCGTTGCGCCGAAAGTATATCGGCCGATTGCAGACGAAAAATAAGCCCGCGATAGCGCGGGCCTTGATTACAGCGTCACCTTTAACTGTTCGAGAATCGCAGGATTCTCCAGCGTCGATACATCCTGCGTAATTTCTTCGCCTTTTGCGATCGAACGCAGCAGGCGTCGCATGATCTTGCCCGAGCGCGTTTTCGGCAGGTTGTCACCGAAGCGAATGTCCTTGGGCCTGGCAATCGGGCCAATTTCCTTCGCTACCCAGTCGCGCAGCTCCTTGGCGATTCTGTTTGCATCGTCACCGTTCGGTCGCGCACCCTTGAGCACGACAAACGCGCACACCGCCTCCCCGGTCAAGTCGTCCGGACGACCCACCACTGCAGCCTCCGCGACGAGCTTGGTGTTCGATACCAGCGCCGATTCGATTTCCATCGTGCCGAGCCGGTGGCCGGAAACATTCAGCACGTCATCGATGCGGCCGACGATGCGGAAATAACCTTCCTCGTCGGTACTCGCTCCGTCGCCGGCCAGGTACAACTTGCCCTTGAACTCATCGGGGTAGTAGGTCTTCTTGTAGCGCTCCGGGTCGCCCCAGATCGTGCGTAGCATCGACGGCCACGGCCGCGTGATCACAAGAATTCCGCCCTTACCGCGGCCTATTGGATGCCCGGTTTCGTCGACGATGTCGGCAAAGATGCCCGGCAGCGGCAGCGTCGCCGAGCCCGGCTTGGTGGGCGTGGCGCCCGGCAACGGCGAGATCATGTGGCCACCGGTCTCGGTCTGCCACCACGTGTCGACGATCGGGCAGCGTCCGCCGCCGACAGTCTCGTGGTACCACATCCATGCTTCGGGATTGATTGGCTCACCGACCGTGCCGAGGATACGCAGCGACGACAAGTCGTATTTCTTCGGCTGATCACCGCCCGCCTTGATCAGCGAACGGATCGCCGTCGGCGCGGTGTAGAACACATTGACCTTGTGATCCTGGATGATCTTCCAGAAGCGCCCGGCGTCCGGATGAGTCGGGATGCCCTCGAACATGACTTCGGTGGCACCGACCGCAAGCGGGCCATAGGTGATGTAGCTATGGCCGGTCACCCAGCCGACATCGGCCGTGCACCAGAACACGTCGCTCGGCTTGTGATCGAACACCCACTTCATTGTGAGCACGCACCACAGAAGGTAGCCGCCGGTCGAATGCTGGATGCCCTTGGGCTTGCCGGTCGAGCCCGAGGTGTACAGGATGAACAGCGGATGCTCTGCGTTGACCCAGGTCGGTTCGCAGGTCTCGGGCTGGCCCTTGACGACATCGTCCCACCACTTGTCTCGTGGTGACTGCATCGCCACGGTGCTGCCGGTACGCTTGTAGACGATGACGTTGCGCACCTTCTCGCAGCCGCCCATCGCGAAGGCTTCATCCACCACCGGCTTCAGAGGAATTTCCTTGCCGCCGCGGAATTGCCCGTCTGCTGTGATGACTTCGGTCGCGCCCGCATCGACAATGCGCTCCTGCAGCGACTTGGCCGAGAAGCCACCGAATACCACTGAGTGCGTGGCGCCGATACGCGCGCATGCCTGCATCGCGACCACCACCTGGATCGACATCGGCATATAGATAAGGACGCGATCGCCGGTCTTGACGCCGTGCGCGTGCAGCGCGTTCGCAAGCTTGCAGACTTCCTTGTGCAGCGCTCGGTACGTGATGCGCGTTACCTTGCCGTCGTCAGCCTCGAAGATGATCGCAACCTTGTCGGCATTGCCGTTGGCGAGATTGCGATCGAGGCAGTTGTACGACGCGTTCAGCTCACCATCATGAAACCACTTGTAAAACGGTGCTTTCGATTCGTCGAGCACCTGCGTAAAAGGCTTGCTCCACTCAAGGTTCTCGCGCGCCAATCGCGCCCAGAACCCGGTGAAATTCTGTTCCGCTTCCGCGCACAGCGCTCGATAAGCGTCCATCGCCGAAACGTTGGCTTGTTTGACAAACTCCGCGCTCGGAGGGAACACGCGACGCTCTTGCAGGATTGTTTCGATGTTGCCCATTTTTTGGTCTTCGCCCTTGTGCAAAGTGGAAGTGCGAGCAGTGGTTACAGCACCAACAAGATTAACTCTTTTGATGCTTCGAGGCACGCTCTCAACGGCCCTCAAGCGGCCCGAAGCAGCCGGGCCAGCGTTGAAGCATTGCGTTGCCCCTGATCTTCGTGGTTGTTATTGAAGACCACATGAACCTGGGCGCCGCGACCGGCGAGATCGTTTATCGACTCGGCGAGCTCCGCCAACTCGGTATCCGAGTAGTCATAGTTGAACCGGTCCGACGCCACGACACTCTTCGAATTCCAGGTGGCCGTGTTTCGACCATGCAAGCGAACCAGCGCCAGGCGCGGATGCGTAACTTCCCAATGAGCAGCGACGGTATTCGAAAACCCTTGCGGCGCATCGACGACGGTGTGCACCAAACCGTGCTCACGTTCAAATCGCAACGTGTATTCGCGGTGCACGTCGTTGAACCAGGTCTGGTGGCGGAATTCGACCGATAGCGTGTAGCCGGAGACCCGCTGCACACACTCCGCGACATGCTGCACGTGACGCCGGCGAATACGTTAACCAAGGCGCAAACTGAAAGTGCACGAGCCCCAATTTGCCAGCCTGCTTGAGCGGCTCGAGCGCTTCAATGAAAAATTCCCACAGCGCATCCAGCAGTTCGCTCGGCACGTCCTTGTACTGGATGGTCTTCTTGGTTGCGATCGCCGACGGGAGCCTGTCGCGTATCGGCGGCGGCAGCGCGTCAACCGCTGTTTGATGCCCGGTAAACAAGCGAAACGCTTTTACGTTGAAGGTGAAATCCGCAGGCGTTCGCTCCACCCACACCTTCGAGTTTTCAACCGAAGGTAACGCGTAGTAGCTGCTGTTGACTTCGACCAGCGGAAACTGACTGGCGTAGTAGCGCAGCCGCGCGGCGGCCGAACTACATCCCTTCGGATAGAAGCGGCGGGACTTTATCAGCGTGGGATCGGTCCACGATGCCGTTCCCACCAATATGGAGGTCTTCGCTTCGCGCAAAGCGCGTTCGGCACCGCGACGCAGCGGGCCGCTTCGAAACGAGTTCGCTAATCAGTCAAGACAAACGTCACCTTGAGAATTACCTTGAAGCCCGTCACCTTGCCTTTTTCGATCTGCACTTCCTGGTCTTTGACCCACGCGCCCTTGACGTTTTTCAACGTCTTGTTCGCGCGCGCGACACCTTGCAGGATGGCGTCTTCGAAGCTTTTTTTGCTGACGCTGCTGATTTCGCTGATGCGTGCGACGGTCATGATTAGTCCTTCACGGTTAGCCGCCAAGCGGACATGACTAGCGGAGAGGAGGAAGCCGAAGTGCTCGTATTTGCTTGATACTTCGGGGCAATCCTCATAAACCTGACGCCTCTGATCAAAAATCCGTCTGTCGGGTTGTTATAGGAGAGCCGAGTTTATATGCTCGGCGCGCCTTCCATAATGCGCTTCACTGAAGCGACATCGGGAGCGAAAGCAATGATGCGGTTCTACGGGGATGCGCGGCATGAGCGATGATCAGCAACTAAGCGACAACATGTCAGCGTTGCGCATGCTCGGCGAGATGGGAATTATCGATCCACTGTCGTCGGCCTTTGGTGTAGCGCGGCTCTATCTACATAAAGGTTTGGACGCGATGACTCAGGAGCAACGGTTCGTCTTCGATCAACAGGTTGCGCCCATACTGTTGCAGAAGTGCGGGCGCTGCGACGATTACGTTCAATTCAGCACGCTGCCGGACGCATACGAACAAGGCTCAATGCTTTGTAGCCGCCACCTTTATCAGCGCGACAAGGGCGAGTGAGCCAATGAACCAGCAGCAAAGCGCATGTGGCGGAGAGGGTGTCTGTCAAGACCCGCGCTAATGCTCGTTGTGCACGGTTCTAGCAGCTCGGAGAGAAGCGAAAGCCTGTATCGACGAAGTTCTCAGCCCACAGGCCGTCAGGGCAGTGGTAGTGGATTGTTTGGAAAGCTGATGGTGGCAGAAAGAGCAGCCGACGAAAGAGTGGCGGCGAGAATCAGATGCTAGGAGAGCTTTCATAGCGATCCTTCCCCAAGGTGATTGCGCTTTGCTCAAGAGAGACCTGCGCCCGCGAACTACGGCTGCAAGAATTGCGCCGCGTCGCAAATTCAAGCGCTTAGCTTCCGATCGGCGCAGAGTTGTTAAGCGCGCCGACACCGAACGCGTCGCATTGAGGGACGTATTGTCCGAACGGGTCCCATCCATGATCGTGGACGAGTCGCATCTAATGCGCGAATGAAAGTGAGCCGGGGGTGAGTAAGGCGCAGCAGGTGCCCGAAGTGCCGTCATGGGTGCGGCAAATGACGCAGGGTTGCTGGTATCGGATTTCCGGAAATCATCCGGATCTCGATCTGCCCGCAACGCCAGTCGGCACGCGTTATCTCGCAGACAACGATCCGGCAACAGACCCCAGATTGAATCCTGCCAAGGGATCGAAGGAATTCCTGAGACGATTACTCGGTCGCAGTCCCCGCTCGCCGTGGCGCGGAAAAATGGGCTTTCCGGCAATCACAGAGGCATGGAACGGGGCGGTGTTCGCGTCACGCTTCGGTGCGAGTGGAGCGATGATTCTGTTTGGCGGAGGCCACAACGACTACTTTGGTTCTGATGTCCATGCGTTTGATCTCGCTACCCGCTGCTGGTCTCGCATCCTGGATGGATATGTAGTCGGACGCGCACACGAGTATGGGGCTGGCGCGGTTTACCCGGATGCGGTGTATCCCGACGGCTCGCCTTTACCGCCGCATACCTATGGCTACGTTCAATATGACCCGGTAGGAAACGATTACTTGCTGTTCAAGGGACAGATCGAGCTAGGGCCGGATGTGCAAGCTGCGCCCATTGCTCACATGCTCAACTTGGATTCGTTGACATGGCGAAGGGGACCTAAACATCCGTCAGCAATTCTGACTTCAGGAGGCTGGACAACGTGGGATCACTCGCGCCGGATCATGTGGGGCCATTCAGGCGACGATGGCAATGCCTTTCTCAGTTTTAGTCCAGATGGAGATAACGGCGACGGCACGTTCGGGTCGTGGGGCACTTGCTACCCGAAAAAGATGCGAAACGCGGCCGACCATAGCGCGATGCAGATCGACCCCGTGCGCGACATCATCGTGGTGGTAGCCAGCGCGCTCAACGGGATTTATGCGATTGATCCGAGTGCGCCAGACCGTGACATCGCGCCACTTGCATGCGCCGGAGATCGGCCGGTCATCACGGCATACGCGGCCATTGAATACGCGCCAAACCTCGACCAATTCGTCTACTACTCTGCGAACGACGGCGCGCAGATCTATTCGATTACGGCGCCCGCTGGGTCAACATGGTCGCAGCTGGTATCTGGCACCTGGAATTGGTGCAGCGTTCGCAATCAGAGAAACAGCCTGAACCCCATCGCGGATGCGCAGGCGATTTCATCGCACGCCGTGAATGGAAGTCACACGTTTGGGCGATTTCGCGTCGCCAGCTACAGCGGGACCGACGTGGCGATATTGGTTCGCCATATCGATACGCCGGTTTACGCGATGAGGCTTTACTAACCCATCACCACCGGACTGTCCCAAGGTGTCCCGCGAGGGGGTTACCGGGTGATTAACAGTCCGTCGCTCTACCGACTGAGCTATCGAGGAAGAAGAACTGACTGATTATATGCGACGCGGTGGTGCGCACTGCTACGATAATTCCACCGCCATGCGCCTACGCATGCGCCTGATCGCGAGACACACCGGGCACGAGGCATGAAGCACTCCCGTTTAGAGAACGACCTCCGATTCGATCCCACTCGAACGATCCGCGCGCCCCGCGGCAGCACGCTGACCTGCAAGAACTGGCTGATCGAAGCCGCGTACCGGATGATTCAAAACAACCTCGATCCGGACGTCGCCGAGGATCCGCACCGCCTTGTGGTCTACGGCGGCAGCGGCCGGGCAGCGCGCAACTGGCCATGCTACGACGCAATTCTCGAATCACTGGTCGCGCTTGAGGAGGACGAGTCGCTGCTGATCCAATCGGGCAAGGCCGTTGGCGTCTTCAAGACGCATACCGACGCGCCGCGTGTGCTGATCGCGAACTCCAACCTCGTTCCCTACTGGGCGACCTCCGAAAAGTTCAGCGAGCTCGACCGCGCCGGGCTGATGATGTACGGGCAGATGACCGCCGGCTCCTGGATCTACATCGGATCGCAGGGCATCGTGCAAGGCACCTACGAGACCTTTGTCGAGGCTGGACGTCAACATTACGGCGGCGATCTCTCCGGAAAATGGATTCTCACCGCGGGTCTCGGCGGCATGGGCGGTGCACAGCCGCTCGCGGCAGTGCTGGCGGGCGCTTCGGCGCTGGTGGTCGAGTGCCAGGAATCGCGCATCGATTTTCGACTGCGCACGCGCTACCTCGACCACAAAGCGCACACGCTGGACGAGGCACTCGCGATGATGCGCGACGCGGTCGAGCGCAAGAGGGCGATCTCGGTCGGCCTGCTCGGCAATGCCGCCGACGTGCTGCCGGAGATTCTTGCGCGTGCGCAGGCAGGAGGCATGCGCCCGGACATCGTGACCGACCAGACGTCGGCACACGATCTCGTGCATGGTTATCTACCTTCAGGGTGGTCGCTCGAGCGGTGGCGCGCGGCGCAGGAAACCGATCCCAAAGGGCTCGAAGCGGCAGCACGCCAGTCGATCGTCAAGCACGTCAACGCGATGCTGGGCTTTCTGCGCATGGGCATTCCCACCGTCGATTACGGCAACAACATTCGTCAGGTGGCGTGGGAAGAGGGCGTCACCGACGCATTCGACTTCCCGGGGTTTGTTCCTGCGTACATCCGGCCGCTGTTTTGCCGCGGCAAGGGACCGTTTCGCTGGGTCGCGCTCTCCGGCGACCCGGAGGACATCTACAAGACCGACCGCAAGATGAAGGAGCTCTTCCCGGCGGACGCGCCGCTGCACCGCTGGCTCGACATGGCGCGCGAGCGCATTGCGTTCCAGGGGCTACCGGCACGCATCTGCTGGATCGGTCTCGGCGAGCGCGATCGCGCCGGACTCGCGTTCAACGAAATGGTGCGCACCGGGGAGCTGAAGGCGCCGATCGTCATCGGCCGCGATCATCTCGACTCGGGATCGGTCGCAAGCCCCAATCGCGAAACCGAATCGATGCAGGATCGCTCGGACGCGGTCTCGGACTGGCCGCTCCTTAACGCGCTGCTGAACACTGCAGGCGGTGCGACGTGGGTGAGCTTCCACCACGGCGGAGGGGTCGGGATCGGCTTCTCGCAGCACGCCGGCGTAGTGATCGTGTGCGACGGAACACCGGAGGCCGACAAGCGCATCGCGCGCGTGCTGTGGAACGATCCCGCGAGCGGCGTGATGCGGCACGCCGACGCCGGCTATGCCGCCGCAATCGAGTGCGCACGCGAACATCGACTACGCCTACCGTTTGTTGACTGATGTCCGCCTATCGCGCGTCTGAGCACGAGGGCTGCGACGCGCTGTGGATCAACGCGCAGCTGGCCACCATGACGCCGGGGACGCCCTACGGCGCAATCATGGATGGCGCGCTTGCAGTGAAGGATGGGCGCATCGAATGGGTCGGCGCGCGCAGCTCGTTACCCAAGGGCATCGACGCGAACCTGAACGTGCACGATGCCGGCGGATGCTGGATAACACCTGGCCTGATCGACTGCCACACGCATATCGTCTATGCAGGCAACCGCGCCGGTGAATTCGAGCAGCGCCTGAACGGCGCGTCGTACGAGGAGATCGCGCGCAATGGTGGCGGTATCGCAGCGACGGTAGCAGCGACGCGCGCCGCAAGCGAGGACGTCCTGTTCGCGCAATCGGCTGCACGCCTCGCACGGTTGCTGAGCGAGGGCGTGACGACGATCGAGATCAAGTCAGGCTATGGGCTCGATCGAGACACCGAGGCGAAAATGCTGCGGGTGGCACGCGAACTCGGCCGGCGGTTCAATGTTCGCGTGCGCAACACCTACCTTGGCGCGCACGCGGTTCCACCCGAGTTCGCCGGTCGTCCAGATGCGTATGTCGATTTTGTCTGTGATGACGTGATGCCCGCACTCGCTGGGCTGGGGCTGGTCGATGCGGTCGATGCGTTCTGCGACACGATTGGCTTCACACACGCGCAGACCGCACGTGTGTTCGCCGCGGCGCGCCGCGCGGGACTGCCGGTCAAGCTGCACGCGGAGCAGCTTTCCGACCAGAACGGCGCGGCGCTCGCTGCGCAATACGGGGCGCTCTCGGCTGATCACCTCGAGCATCTTTCTACGAAGAGGCATCGAGGCGATGGCCGCGGCCGGGACGGTGGCAGTGTTGCTTCCTGCGGCGTTTTATTTCTTGCGCGACACGCGCGTGCCGCCGATCGACGCGCTGCGCGCTGCCGGCGTTCCGATGGCGGTCGCCACCGACTGCAATCCTGGCACGTCGCCGACGACTTCACTGCTGCTGACCATGAACATGGCCTGTACGTTGTTTCGCTTGACGCCAGCTGAAGCTTTGGCGGGCGTGACGCGCCACGCTGCGCGTGCGCTGGGAGTGCACGCGGACTGCGGCATGTTGCAGGAGGGCATGGCCGCTGACTTCGTGCTCTGGAACGACATTGAGTCACCGGGCGAGCTCGCGTATCGGCTGGGCTTTAACCCGTGTGGTCAGATCGTCCGCGCCGGTCGGCCGGTGTCAGCCAAAACGGACTCTTGATGGAAGTCTTCAGCTTGTGGCCGGGTCATCACGGCGCTCGCCGGTGATGCAGGCATGGTTTGCGGTCAACGCCTGGCTGCCGCAAGGCTGGGCGCACAACGTCCGATGCGAAGTCGATGCGCAGGGTCACATCGCGCGGATCGACGTGGATGCCAGCGGCGATGGATGCGAACGCATCGACGGGCTGGTGATACCAGGACTGTGCGACTTGCACTCGCATGCCTTTCAGCGCGCGATGGCGGGATTGGCGGAGCGCAGCCAGGTTGATCCTCCTGACACCTTCTGGACGTGGCGCGAGTTGATGTACCGCTTCGTCGCGCAGCTGACGCCTGAATCGCTCGAGCACATCGCGGCGCAGCTGTACGTGGAGCTTCTGAAGGGCGGCTATACCAGCGTCTGTGAGTTTCACTACGTGCATCGCGATCCGAGCGGCGCGGAATATGCGAATGCGGGCGAACTGGCGGAGCGCATCATCGCTGCCGCCCGCGAAGTGCACATCGGACTCACGCTGTTGCCGGTGCTTTACATGACCTCCAATTTCGGCAGCGTGCCACTGCACAGCGGGCAACGCCGCTTTGTCGGAGATCCGGAGACGCTGTTGCGTCTTGTGCAGGACCTGCGCCGGCGTCACGATGACGCCATCTGCGTCGGCGTCGCGCCGCATTCGCTGCGAGCGGTGCCGCCGGAAGCGCTCGATGCGCTGGTCAGCGGCTTCGCCTCGATCGGCGGCGGACCGATTCACATGCACGTCGCCGAACAGACGAAAGAGGTCGATGACTGCGTCGCATGGTCGGGGCAGCGCCCCGTGCAGTGGCTGCTCGAACATCAATCGGTCACACAAGACTGGTGCCTGGTTCACGCGACGCACATGACTTCCGCGGAGACGCTGGCGCTCGCGCGAACCGGAGCAGTGGCAGGGCTGTGCCCCACGACAGAGGCAAATCTGGGTGACGGCTTCTTTCCGTTGCCCGAGTATGTCGGGGACGGCGGCAATTACGGGATCGGCAGCGACAGCAACATCTCGACCAGCTGCGCAGAAGAATTGCGCTGGCTCGAGTACGTTCAGCGTCTGAAGCTTCGTCGGCGCAATGTGATGGCCGACAGCGGTTCTGTGGGTGAAGCACTCTATCGGCAAGCACTGCGCGGCGGCGCGCAAGCGTCGGGGCGACCGATCGGCGGTCTTAAGGTCGGGCAGCGCGCGGACTTGGTCGTGCTCGACCCGCACCATCCGTCGCTGATTGGCCGCGATCGCTCTGCGTGGCTCGACACCTACGTGTTCTGCGCCTCCGGCAACCCGGTGCGAGATGTGATGGTGGGTGGCAAGTGGGTCATCCGCGACGGACGGCACGCGGCCGAAGAGGTCATCGCGCAACGCTATGCGGGAGCGTTGCGGGAGCTGACGGAATGATTTTTGTGCACTACCTCAACGGCCCCGACGTGCAGGCGCTCGCGCTGACCGACGACGAGATCCTAGCGGCGGTCGAATCGGGGTTGCTCGCTCAAGGTCGTGGGGAGACGGTGATCGAGCCGCGCGTCCATCTGATCCCCGATCCTCAATTCAACGGTCACTTCAACGTGCTGCGTGGCTACGTTGCGCCGTTGAACCTCGCCGGCGTGAAAGTCGTCGGCGATTACGTCGACAACTACAAGCGCGACCTGCCGTCGGAAATGGCGCTGCTCAATCTCTTCGACCCACGCACAGGCATGCCGGTCGCGCTGCTCGATGCCACGTCGATTACCGACATGCGCACCGGTGCGATGACCGCACTCGGCGCGAAGCATCTTGCCCGCAGGACGAGCAAAGTCCTCGGGCACGTCGGAGCGAGAGGCACCGCTTATTGGAACGTCCGACTGCTCGATCGGCTGTTCGACTTCGACGAGATCCGCGTGCATTCGCGGCGGCCGGAGAGCCGCGCTGCCTTCGCCGCGCGGCTCTCGTCTGACCTGGGGAAGACGGTGACTGCCACGACCGACTGGGAAACATGCATCCGCGGTGCCGACGTCGTGGTCGAAGCTTCACGGCTGACACAACCCACGCCACTGTTGCGCACCGAATGGATCAAGCGCGGCGCGTTCGTCGTTCCGTACGGGACGATGAGCGCGGTGCAACTGACGCTGACCGACATCATGGACAAGATCGTGGTCGACGACTGGGGGCAGTGCAAAGGCGGAATGTTCGGCTCGCTGCGCGCCCACGTCGAAGCGGGGAAGCTATCGGAACACACGCTGCACGCCGAGTTGGGCGAAATCGTTGCGGGTCGCAAGCCGGGACGCGAGTCCGACGAAGAAACCATTCTGTTTTGGCATCGCGGGCTGTCGATCAGCGACATCTGCCTCGGCCACGCCATGCTCGAAAAGGCGCGGCGTCTGAGCCTAGGGCAGCAACTGCGCTTCGCATGATGTACAACCGCAGCGTGAAACCCTGAACCGGAGTTCGCGATGACCGTCATTTCCCGTCTCGTGGCCCTTCTGCTTGTGTTCCTCGCGGCGCCCACGAGCGTCGCGCAAACGGCGGAGGCGTACCCCAACAAACCGATCCGGTTGATCGTGCCGTTCCCGCCCGGCGGCCCTGCCGATACGCTCGCGCGCGTCGTAGGAGAAAAAATCGGCATCAACACGGGTAAGCAGGTCGTTGTTGACAACCGGCCAGGCGCTGGCGGCAATATCGGTATGGCGCTCGGCGCCAAGTCGGCGCCCGATGGCTACACACTGGTGCTCGCGCCGGCAGGAAATCTCACCGTCAACCCAAGCCTGTATCGCAGCGTGCCCTACGACGTTGGCAAGGACTTCGCTCCGATCACGGTGCTCGCGGCGGTGCCGAACGTCCTCGTCGTGCATCCCTCGATTCCCGCACGCAACCTGACCGAGTTCATCGCATACGCGAAAGCGCAACGCGGCCCGCTCAACTTCTCGTCGCCCGGCGCGGGCAGCGGGGCGCACCTTGCGGGCGAGCTCTTCAAGAGCATGGTCGGCGCGGAGATGGTTCATGTGCCGTTTGCGGGCATAGCACCGGCAGTGACGGCAGTGCTCGGGGGTCAGGTGCAGCTGATGTTCGCGGGGGCGCCGTCGGTGCTGCAGCATGTTCGCGCAGGCAAGCTCAATGCGCTCGGGGTTGCGAGTCCGAAGCGAATGGCCAGCGCGCCTGACCTTCCGACGCTGTCGGAGTCCGGCCTCGCCGGCTTCGATGTCACGTCGTGGTACAGCGTTGTCGCGCCAGCCGGAACGCCGCCCGAGATCATCGCTCGCCTGCAGGCGGAGTTGGCCAAAGCGCTGCGCGAGCCCGACGTCCGTGAGAAGCTGGCCGGATTGGGCGCAGAACCCATCGCGAACACGCCCTCGGAGTTCGCCGCCATGATCAAGACCGAAACGGCGAAGTGGAGCGAGATCGTACGCAGCGCCAAGATCACCATTGAGTAAGGTCGCCGCGCCAAACAAGCCACGCTGACCGATGATCGCCAATGCCCGCATGTACTCGATCGATGCGGTCACCGCCGCTTATTGGCGCACGCTGCTCGAATGGGTGATCGCACGCGCCGGCATCGATTGCGAAGTCATCGACTATCCGCCGCCGCGGCCGCTTTCGGCGCTGTGGAAGCGCGACGATCTCGGCTGTGCGTTCATGTGCGGCTATCCGCTATCGCACGCTACGCCGGCGCCGGTTGTGCTCGCCGCGATGCGGCCGAGTCCTGCACGCTATCGGAATGAGCCCGTCTACTGGACCGATCTCGTAGTTCGCGCGGATTCCGCGCTCTACACAGCTGTCGACGCGCTCGGCAGCAGGCTCGCCTATACGACCGAAGATTCGCAGTCCGGCTACCAGGCACCGCGCCAGTTCTTCGCGTCCTTTGCACGTGCCGCCAACGCTCCGCTTTTTGCATCGCTTGTTGGCCCGCTCGTGACACCACGCAATGTCGTGCGCGCTGTGCTCGACGGCGATGCCGACGTCGGCCCGCTCGACAGTTACGCGCACGATCTGATGCGCCTGCATCAACCGAAGCTGACCAAGGGCCTGCGCACAATCGCGACCACGCCACCAACACCGATTCCACCGTTAGTGGCTGCTGCGGGCACTTCGGCCGACACGGTGTCGCGCCTGCGCGAGGCGCTTTTCGCGGTCGCCGCCGCCGCCGATCTATCAACCGCGCGCGAGGCGCTGCTCATTGAGGGCTTCACCGCGGCCGATAGGACGGACTACGCGGTGCTGGTCGACGCGGCGCGCGACACCGATCGCCTGGGTCCGCGTCTGATCTGAGATGGAATCGTGTTCAATACCGATCACAGTGCGGGGCCACGGAGTCACTCTTGCTGATGTCGAGGTCGTTGCACGAAGCGCTGCGCAAGTAGTTCTCAGTGACGAAGCGCGCAGGCGTGTCGCTGCGGCACGCGCTGTAGTCGAACGCTTGGCGCGATCCGGAGAGCCACTTTATGGCGTTACGACCGCGCTCGGCGCCAACACCGGCGCGGCGATCCACTCTGACGACCGTGCCGCTTACCAGAAGCGCGCTGTGCAGGCGCGCGCGGTCGCTGTCGGGCCGCCGTTTGCAACCGATGTCGTGCGCGCGATTCTTTTCGCGCGCATCTGCGGCATGGCCGCGGGCGGCTCCGGCGTTTCGCCCGGGCTGCTCGACGCGATGCTGGCAATGCTCAATGCTCGCGTGCATCCTGTCGTGCCAAGCAAGGGATCGATCGGTGCGGCTGATCTCGCGCCGCTGTCCCATCTGGCTCTGCCGCTTCTCGGAGAAGGTCGTGCGGAATATCAGGGCGCAGTACTCGACGGCGCAGAAGCGCTCGCCCGCGCCGGGCTCAAGCCGGTGGCACTGGCAGCGAAGGACGGACTTGCGCTGATCGGCTCGAATGCCGCCACGGTCGGGCATGCGGCGCTGGTGTTGGTGGATTGCGCGCGTGCGCTGGACCGACTCAATGTCGCTGCCGCGCTCTCGTTCGAGGGGTTTCGCGCCAATCTGAGTCCGCTTGATCCGCGCGTGCATGCAGCGCGGCCTGCGCGGGGGCAGACCTTTATCGCGGGCCGCATGCGTGCACTGCTCGACGGGAGCGCGCTCAACAAACCGGGCGCAGCGCGCCGAGTGCAGGATCCCATCTCGCTGCGCTGTGTGACGCAGGTGCATGGCGCCGCTATCAGCGCACTATGGAGCGCGCGCGATGCCGTCGAGCTCGAGTTGAACAGTGCAACCGAGTCACCGCTGGTACTGACTGACACGGAAGAGATGCTGTCGAATGGCAATTTTCATACGGCAGAGCTTGCGATCGGGTTCGAGGCGCTGGGTCTCGGCCTCGCTCACGCCGCATCGCTCTGCGTACAGCGCTGCCAGCGCCTGTATTCACCGGCTACATCGGACCTGCCGCTGCAACTCACTCGGCGCGGTCCCGAGCACTCGGGCTTTGCGACTATTCAGAAAACGCTAGCGGCGCTTTACAGCGAGATACGGCATCTCGCCCTGCCTGCCACGCTCGATAGCCTGCCGGTATCGGAAGCCGCGGAGGATCATGCGTCGATGGCGCCGAGCGTAGTGGCGAAAACGCAGGACATGATCCCTGCTCTGCGTTGTCTCGCTGCCATCGAGCTACTGACCGCAGCGCAAGCGATCGATCTGCGCGGGCTCGAGCACGACGCGCTCGGCGCCGGTACGCGCGCCGCGTACTCTGCGGTGCGTGACGTGGTGCCGTTCCTTGACGAGGACCGGCCGCTCGGCCCCGACCTCGAAGTGCTCGCAGCTTCGTTCGCCGGAGACTCATCGCCTAGCAGCGACCTGCTGGCGCCACCAGACGCGGCTAGCCGCAAATCAAGTCACACGCGCAGGTAATACGTCGGCGATGGCCTTGGCGACGTAATCAACGTTGCGGCTGTTAAGCGCCGCTACACAGATGCGTCCGGTGGCGACTGCATAGACGCCGAATTCGGTGCGCAACCGATCCACCTGTTCGGCGGTCAGGCCGCTGTACGAGAACATTCCGTTTTGCCGCAACACGAATGAGAAATCCTGTTCGGCGTCGTGTGCCTGCAGACGATCGACCAACGCCGCGCGCATTTGTCGAATGCGCTCGCGCATCTCGCCGAGTTCCTGAATCCATGACGCCCGCAATTCCGGCTGTCGTCAGCACCGTTGTGACGACCATTCCACCATGAGTCGGCGGTGTCGAATAGTTCGCGCGAATCACTCGCTTCAACTGGCTCAGCACGCGCGCCGATTCATCCCTGCTCGAATCGACGATCGTCAATGCACCGACCCTCTCGCCGTAAAACGAAAAGCTCTTCGAGAACGAGCTCGCAATCAGAAACGGCATGCCTGATTGCGCGAAAAGGCGCAGTACGGCGCCGTCTTCGTCGATGCCCTTGTCGAAGCCTTGATATGCGATGTCGAGAAACGGCAGCAGATCGCGCTCGCGCAGCACGGCCAGCACCGCCTGCCACTGGTCTGGGGTCAGGTCGACCCCGGTCGGATTGTGGCAACACGCATGCAGCACGATGACCGTGCGCGGCAGCAACGTCTTCAGGAAAGCAAGCATCGCGTCGAATCGAAGGGCGCGCGCTTTCGAGTCGTAATAGGGGTAAGTCACGACGTTGAAGCCTGCGCTCTCGAAAACCGCGCGATGGTTCTCCCAGGTCGGATCGCTGATCGCGGCTGTCGCGTCCGGCAGCACTTTCTTCAGCAGGTCTGCGCCGATCTTCAACGCACCGGTTCCGCCGAGCGCCTGTGCGGTGACCGCACGTCCATCAGCGATCAGCGGCGATTCGTCTCCCAGCAGCAGCTTCTGAACGGCGGTGTCGTAAGCCGCGATACCGTCAATCGGGAGATAACCCTTCGGTGACGGGGAGGCCGCGAGTCGCCGTTCCGCCTCGGCGACCGCCCGCAGGACCGGAATCCGGCCTTCATCGGTCAAGTAGACGCCGACACCAAGATTGACCTTGGTCGGATGCGCATCCTGATTAAAAGCATCGGCGAGCCCCAGAATCGGGTCGCGTGGCGCCATTTGAAGGCTAGCGAAGAGCGAGGTATCCATTTGTGGTTGCGAGACGTCGGTTGAGTGGGGCGACTGCTTTTTTTGAAAAATCAAAACGTTAGCACAGGCTCGAGGCAATGGCGCGTTGCAGCATAAGTCGGCCGCGGCGCGAACCGAACGGCGGTTGAGCACCTTGGCGAGACTTAAGAATGTTTCCAGAAACCAGATATAACCCATTGATTCGGTGGCCCGAGTTGAGGCCCGGCTCGACGCTAAGGTATAGGCTTTTCGCGCGTCAACTGTTAGGATTCGCACTTGCGGCAAATCTACTGCGCCGCAAAATAACCGTGATCCTGACGTATCCCAATTCGCCCTTCCAGCTGCACCAGCCGTTCGCTCCGGCAGGTGATCAGCCAGAGGCGATTGTGCGCCTGAGCGAAGGATTGACTGACGGTTTGGCGTTCCAAACCTTGCTCGGTGTCACCGGTTCGGGCAAGACATACACGATGGCGAATGTCATCGCGCAAACCGGCTGCCCCACCTTGGTGCTCGCGCCGAACAAGACACTCGCCGCGCAGTTGTACTCGGAGATGCGCGAGTTTTTTCCGAACAATGCAGTCGAGTATTTCGTTTCCTACTACGACTACTACCAGCCTGAAGCGTATGTGCCTTCGCGCGATCTCTATATCGAGAAGGACAGCAGCATCAACGAACACATCGAGCAAATGCGATTGTCGGCGACCAAGTCGCTGCTCGAGCGGCGCGATGTAGTGATCGTGGCAACAGTGTCCGCGATCTACGGTATCGGCGATCCGTCGGATTACCACTCGATGGTGCTGACGTTGCGGCACAACGATCGCCTCAGCCAGCGCGACATCATCGTGCGCCTGACGCAGATGCAGTACAAGCGCAGCGACATGGAGTTCAGCCGCGGCACATTCCGTGTGCGCGGTGACACGATCGACATTTTCCCGGCGGAGCATGCCGAGCTGGCGGTGAGGGTCGAGCTGTACGAAGACGAGGTCGATTCGATTCAGCTGTTCGACCCGCTGACTGGGCGCGTGCGGCAGAAGATTCCGCGTTTCACGCTGTATCCGTCATCGCACTACGTGACGCCGCGCCAGAACGTTCTGCGCGCGATCGAGACCATCAAGCAGGAGTTGAAGGAGCGCGTTGACCTGTTCGTCGCGCAAGGCAAACTAGTCGAAGCGCAACGGCTCGAGCAGCGCACGCGGTTCGATCTCGAGATGCTGAGCGAGCTCGGTTTCTGCCGAGGGATCGAGAACTACACACGCCATATTTCAGGCGCACAGCCGGGCGAGCCGCCGCCCACGTTGGTCGACTATCTGCCGCCCGATGCGCTGATGTTTATCGATGAATCACACGTAACGATTCCGCAGCTGGGCGGCATGTATCGCGGCGATCGTGCGCGCAAGGAGACGCTGGTCGAGTTTGGATTCCGGCTCCCGTCGGCGCTCGATAACCGACCGCTGCGATTCGACGAGTTCGAACGCAAGATGCGGCGGTCGATTTTTGTGTCCGCTACACCGGCGGAATACGAACTCGAGCATTCATCGCAAGTGGTCGAACAGTTGGTGCGACCCACCGGCCTGGTTGACCCGGAGGTTCAGGTTCGACCCGCACGTACGCAGGTGGACGATGTGTTATCCGAAATCAAGGCGCGTACCACGGGAGGCGAGCGAATCCTGATCACGACGCTGACCAAACGTATGGCGGAGGATCTGACCGAGTTCCTATCCGAGCACGGCGTCAAGGTGCGCTATCTGCACTCGGATATCGACACGGTCGAGCGCGTTGAGATCATTCGCGACCTGCGCGCGGGTGTGTTCGACGTAGTCGTTGGTATCAATTTATTGCGCGAAGGGCTCGACCTTCCCGAAGTGGCACTGGTGGCAATTTTGGATGCCGACAAGGAAGGCTTTTTGCGCTCAGCGCGCTCGCTGATCCAGACGATCGGCCGAGCGGCGCGAAATCTGAACGGCATGGCAATCATGTACGCGGACCGCGTCACGGACTCGATGCAGCGCGCGATCGACGAGACCGACCGGCGGCGCGAAAAGCAGGCGTTGTTTAACGCCGCTAACGGCATTGTTCCGCGCGGGGTCGTGAAGGAAGTGCGCGAGTTGATCGACGGCGTCTACGACGCGACGGCGACCCGCGAAGACCGCAAGGCAGCCCAGGAGGCGGCCGAGTACGAAGTGATGTCGGAAAAGCAGGTCTCCAGAGAAATCAGGCGGCTCGAGAAGCAGATGTTCGAGCACGCCCGCAATCTGGAGTTTGAGAAGGCCGCGCGCGTTCGCGATCAACTCGCGCTGCTAAAGGAGCAGGTATTTGGCTCCGGCGGAGCTACCAATGTGGTTGCGCTGGTGCCGGCAGAAAAGGCGGCATAGGGGCTGCCACTACTTGAGGTGCACGCGGTTACCCCGATCTTTGTAACCGTCTGGTAAGCGGCGCGAACTTTGCCAAGGTTGGCGGGTCTGCGGAGTACGAAACCAAGGAATGCCGGGTGCTGACCGGCTGTATAGGGATATCAGGGGCAGTAGGAGCCCACTGAGCAGGGCGGTAGCACCGCCCACTGGAAAAGGCGACTGGAAATGACAAAAATTCTGTTTGTTTGCATGGGCAACGTTTGCCGCTCACCGATTGCGGAAGGAGTGTTCCGCAAGATGGTGCGCGACGCCGGGCTCGAGGACATCGTGCAGATAGCCTCGGCCGGCACCCACGCGTACCACGTCGGCGAACCGCCCGATGTGCGCGGACAGCAGGCGGCGCGTAAACGCGGCTACGAGTTGACCGATCTGCGTGCACGTCAGATCACGCAGTCGGACTTCCACGAGTACGACTTAATCCTCGCGATGGATTGGGAAAACCTGTCGCTGCTGCAACAGCAGTGTCCACGCCAACAGAAGCACAAGCTGCATCTGCTGATGCGCTTTGCCGGCGAGTTCGATGCGGCCACGGTGCCCGATCCGTACTACGGCGGGCCGGAGGGCTTTAACACCGTGCTCGATTACGTCGAAGATGCGTGTCAGGGACTGCTGGAAGTTGTGCGCAAGCGGGCCACGATGTACGCGGCGGCTTGATTCAAGCCGTGACGGAAGTGCAAGGGCGCCGCTTACCCGGCGCCTTTTTATTGCGTGAATCCGGCAGACGTTCTCGACTTCTGGTTCGGGACTCCGGGCGAGTCCGGACTCACGGAAAGACACGGCCGCTATGGTTTACGAAGTCAGACGCGACTGATTCACTGATTCGAGAGCAGTTCGGCAGTACGACCGAAGCGGCGCTGAACGGTCAGATCAACCACTGGGCGACGACACCGCGCGGCACCGTCGCTTCGATCATCGTTCTCGATCAATTCACGCGCAACATCTACCGTGATACTCCGCGCTCGTTCGCTGGCGACCCTCACGCGTTGCGACTCGCGTGCACGTCTCGTTGATCGCGGTGACGATCGATCACTGACACAAGCGGAGCGATGGTTTGCGTACATGCCGTTCGAGCACTCGGAGTTTCTAACCGATCAACAAGAGTCGGTGCGACTGTTTACGCAGCTGGCGCAAGATGGACTGCAAGAACCGCTATCCTGGGCGACCAAGCACTTCGATGTCATCAAGCGCTTCGGCCGCTTTCCTCATCGCAATGCGATTCTCGGCCGCGAATCGACCCCCGACGAAATTGAATTCTTGAAAGAGCAGGGGTCGCGCTTTTAGGAGGCTAATCCTCCAGCTCTTCCTTGGCCTGCTCGACGTCGAGCCATTCCATCGCATCCATCGGCTCGCACGCAGCTGCTTCAGCATACAACTGCTCAGCCTGCTTCAGCCCCTTCTTGCCTTCTAGCATCGCCAGGCCGTTGGCGTACTCGATGCGTGCGATCGCCGAATCCGGATTCAGCTTCAGCGCTGTCTGGTAATTCTTCAGCGCGGTGTCTTTTTTTGCACCGTAAGTCAACCCGCCGATCATGGCACCGACCTTGTCGATCACCTCGGCGTGATACGCGCCGAGCGCGATGTGCGCGTCGGCGTGCTTGGGAGCCAGCTTGATCGTTGTTTCGAGCGCGGTCTTGACCTTGCCGCCGATGCCCTGCGCTAGCGCCTTGACGATCGAGATGCCCTGAGCGTAGCGACCGAGCGCGTAGGCCTGCCAGTAATACGCATTTGCGTTCTTCGGCTGATCGCTCTGCAACTGTTCGGCGCGCGTTGCGACTTCTTCGAACAGCTCGAGCTTCTTCTTGTCGCCTGTTTCGAGATAGTTGGCGTAGATCGCCTGCGCCTTGTTCGCAACGTTGACGCCGTCGTTGCCGGCCTTTGCCCCGAGTTCGACCGCCGCTTGAAACTCGCCCGCGTGAAACGCGATCCATGCATCGATGACGGCGTCGTTCTTTGGGAAAGGCTCGGCGTCACCCTTGTGCAGCCGATCCCACGACTTCTTCAACGTCGCGGGGGTGTGCTGGAATTTCTTATCAGGGCGGGGAAACTTGGCCCAGGCCTTTGCCATTGTTGCTCTCCCTCAATCGATTAGATACTCGGCGGCCAGTTTTTCGAAGAGTGCGCGCGCGTTGCCGGTCAGGTACGGCGCCGCGAGCGCCATCACCTGATAACAGCCGCGCTGCAGCGCTGCGCCGACGACCTGCGGCTCGTTAGAGCGGCGCGGATCGAGCACGTACGAGTAGGACAACCAATAAGTAGCGACCACAACCATATTGGTCGCGAGTGCTTCGATCTCACGCGGATTCGCACCGAGCTCTCCCGCACTTTGAAGGCCCTCGCACAGGCGACGCGATACCTGCACCTTCTCGCTCAGTAACTGCTTGAATTTGATCTCGAGCGTGCGGTTATTCGCCAGCAAATTGTTCAGGTCGCGGTAGAGGAAGCGGTACTTCCAGATTAGTTCGAAAAGCAGGTGCAGAAACAGCCACGCATCTTCGACATTCGCCTTGCGTTCGATCGGTACCGCAAGCAGCTGGTCGATCTCGCGCTCGAACTCCTGGAAGATGCAATTGATGATGTCGTCTTTGTTCTTGAAGTGGTAGTACAGATTGCCCGGCGAGATTTTCATCTCCTCCGAAATCTGCGTGGTGTTGACGTTCGGCTCGCCGAAGTCGTTGAAAAGCCGCAGCGCCACGTCGAGAATGCGTTCGCGTGTGCGGCGCGGCGGTTTGCGTTCCATCGCGCAAGAATAGCGCGACCACAGCTATCTCAAGCGGCCTCGAGATGCCTCGAGCGCCAGATCTTCAAGCGCGCATATCAATCAACGGGCCGCAACAGCGCTGGCAATCAGCGCCGATACTGCGGCCCGGTCGAGCAATAGCGCTTCTCAGCCAGCCGTCTTTTTTGCGCTCTTTGCGCGCTTCGCCGCCGCTTTGCGTGCCGGCTTCGCCCCGGCTCGTGACGCTACGTTTCTGCTCAACTCTTCAACGCGCTTCGTCAAGGCACCGATCTCCTTGCTGGTCGGCACGTTCAGCCGATTCAGCGCGCGTTGGACACGGGCTTCGAACACGCCTTCGAGTCTGTCCCATGTCCCGGTGGCTTGCTTCTGCAATCCCGCGGCGACTTGCGTGACCTTGCTGGTGACATCGCTCATGCGGCCGGTGACGTCGGTCACCTTGTCTTCGGTGGCCTTCATCGTGCGCTTCTGCATCGAACTGCCTTCGCGAACCAGCGCTTGAAAGACTTTGTGGCCCTCTTCCTGCGCCTTTGCAAATGCGCCTAGACCGGCGAGCCAGATTTCGTGGGCGGACTCCTTGATCGCGCCTGACAGTTGGCTGTCTCCGCGCGATTTCTCCGCCATCGCCTTCAGCTTCTTGACCATTCATTGCTCCTTCTGTTGATAAGACCCGGGTCGCGAAGTGTAGGAGTGCGCGGTCGGCGCGAACAACGCGCGATGTAGAACCGCGGCTCTAGTCGAGCGCTAAACTGCCCGCCGACCTTCAGAACAAGCACGCGGCTCGGCTTTGGGGAGACACCCGATGGCTTACTTCGTCACCGGCGCGACTGGCTTCATCGGCAAGCGCCTCGTCAAGAAACTTCTCGAGCGACGCGGTGCGGTCGTTTACTTTCTGATCCGGCCGGAGAGCCGCGACAAGATACCGGAGCTGCTCGATTATTGGGGTGCAAATGAGACGCACGCTGTCCCGGTCGTCGGCGATCTGGTCAAGCCGCTGCTCGGGGTGCCGAAAGCAGATCTAAAGAAGATCACCGGCAAGATCGAACATTTCTTTCATCTCGCCGCGGTGTACGACTTGAAGGCCGACGCGGAATCGCAGGTCGCCATCAATATCGAGGGCACAAAGAACGCGGTGGCGTTGGCTAATGAAATCGACGCTGGGATTTTCCAGCACGTGTCGTCGATCGCCGCCGCCGGGATGTACGAAGGCGTGTTTCGCGAAGACATGTTCGAGGAGGCAGAAGGTCTCGATCATCCGTACTTCGCCACCAAGCACGAATCGGAAAAGATCGTGCGCGCTGAGGCGGAAATGCCGTGGCGCGTGTATCGCCCCGGCCTCGTGGTCGGCGACAGCAAGACCGGTGAGATGGACAAGATCGACGGTCCGTACTACTTCTTCAAGCTGATCCAGAGGATGCGTGAACTGCTGCCGCCATGGATGCCGATGGTGGGCCTGGAGGGCGGCCGCATCAACATTGTGCCGGTGGATTTCGTGGTCGACGCGATCGACCACATTGCACACAAGAAGGGGTTGGACGGCAAGGCATTTCACCTGGTCGATCCAACGCCGTACCGCGTCGGCGACGTTCTGAACATTTTTGCACATGCTGCGCACGCGCCCAAGTTTTCGCTGCGTGTCAATGCAGCGTTGATCGGGTTCGTGCCGAGCAGCGTCAAAAAAGGCTTGCTCGCGCTGACGCCGGTTCGCCGCATTCGCAATGCGGTGATGAAAGACCTGGGCCTTCCCGACAACATCATCAACTTCATTAACTATCCGACGCGTTTCGATGCGCGCGAAACGACGGCGGCGTTAAAAGGCAGCGGCATTGCTGTTCCGCGGCTTGAGGATTACGCGTACCGGCTATGGGACTACTGGGAGCGTCACCTCGATCCTGATCTGTTTATCGATCGCACCTTGAAGGGTCAGGTGCAGGGGAGGGTGGTGCTGGTCACCGGTGGCTCGTCGGGCATCGGACTGGCGGCTGCACACAAGCTCGCGCAAGCCGGTGCGATTACGGTCATTGTCGGGCGCGAGCAGGAAAAGCTCGATGCTGCGAAGAAGGAGATCGATGCTGCGCTGAAAACAAAGAATGGTGACGCAACCAAAGGCGGCAAAGTCGTCACGTTCTCAGCCGATCTCGCAAGCTTGGAAAGTTGCGACAAGCTGGTGGCGTGGCTGCTTGAAAACTACGGCGGCGTCGATGTTTTGATCAACAACGCCGGCCGTTCGATCAGGCGCGGCATCGAGTCAAGCAAAGAGCGCTTCCATGACTTCGAGCGCACGATGCAGCTCAACTATTTCGGCTGCTTGCGCCTGACGATGGGGTTGTTGCCGAGCATGGCCGCCAAGCACAAGGGTCATGTCGTCAACATCTCGTCGATCGGCGTGCTGACCAACGCGCCGCGCTTTTCCGCCTACGTCGCGTCCAAGGCCGCGCTCGATGCGTGGACGCGCTGCGCAGCATCCGAGTACCTCGATGTCGGCGTGACATTCACCACGATCAACATGCCGTTGGTGCGCACCCCGATGATTGCGCCGACGAAGATCTATCAGAACGTTCCGACGTTGGCGCCGGAAGAAGCGGCCGACTTGATCGTCCAGGCGATCGTCTACAAGCCGGTGCGGATAGCAACGCGGCTCGGCGTGTTCGGTCAAGTGCTGCACGCGCTCGCGCCGCGCGTCGCGCAGATCGTGATGAACACGACGTTCAGGATGTTCCCGGATTCGGATGCTTCGAAGGGAGCGAAGGAAGGTGAGAAAACCAAGGCGACTGCGGATCAGATTGCGTACGCAAATCTGATGCGGGGGATTCACTTCTAGAGGGCGGTTGCTGTCACTCCCGCTCGAGCGCGAATCCAGCCTTTAGGTTGGGGCTGTCTGGAGTTTCCGCTTGCGCGGGAACGACACGTGCGAACGGCCGCTCGACCACTTCTATCAACTTCGCCAATACCTTGCCGCTCGCCGTCATCGCAAGGTGTCCGATCTTTTCAAACCATACGGCTTCGGCGCACGCAAGCACTTGCGAATCGCGCGGAACCACCAGGTTGTCGTGCTGGCTTGCAAAGCAGATGAACTCGACCGGCTCCGCGCTCTGTGCCAGGCTGCAGCACGTAGTCGCTCGAGTGCCGCATCTGGCGCGCATTGGCACCGTGCCCCTGGCGCGCGAAGACTGTGCCGTGGTGCGGAGTGTCGATCGTTATGACGCGTGCGATCGCATCGTGACCTTTGGTGCGCAGGTACGCGCGCGCGGCTAGGCCTCCCATACTGTGGCAGACCAGCGTGACTTTTTCGGCACCGCTCTCCGCGCTCAGTTTTTCAATCGCGCGATGCATCGAGTCCGCGTATTCCTCGACCTCGCCGTATACCGGTTCGAGGCTGATGGTGGCGATGTTCCAATGGCGTGGAAGTCCCCCGAGCAACCAAGGACGCCACATACCCCGATTGCACATGTAGCCGTGAATGAGCAGAACGGCCGGCCGCGACGCATCGTTAACAATCAACCGCTCCGGAAAATTCGCGCGCCACGGTTGATCGAAGTTGAACACGACGAAGGCGCGCCACGATTCAACCAGCCAGAGCCGAACGGCGTCTAACGGACCAAGCCGGGGAACCGGCCGCCGATCGATCAGCGCGCCAATGATGAACTCGACGCCAAGCGGAACTGCATGAATCGCGAACGGCAGCACTACGCCGATAGCAACTGCGATCCACACCGGCATTCCGAGATCAATGAACCATACGGCCAGTAGCGCCGCCAGCACGATCTCCAGCAAGGACGCGATGCGAAGAATGCCGGTGAGCATCGTTCAGGGGCTCGGACGCGCAAGCGTGTCGGTACCAATATCCAGATAAGCCCACGCACGCGTCGTGAATGGGTACCGCCGATAGCCGATCAGCCAAGGCTGCGCGAGATCCTGTTGAATTCGATGCAGGTGAAGCTTGTACGGCATATAGGCGACCAGCAATCGTGTGGCTTCGTGCATCGCCGCCAGCCGTTCGGGGCCATCAGGCAGAGTGCGCTGACGCTCATACAACTCGTCGTATGCTTTCAGTGAGAACCGGGCATCGTTGGCCGATCCCTTGTTCGGTCCGTAGGCAAGACTGAAGAACAGATCGCTGTCGGGCTCGCCCGCCTGCCACGCGAAGTTCCAGATCATCAAGTTGCCTGCGAGCGACTGCTTCACCAGCTCGGGCCACTGCGCGATGCGGAACTCGATTTTCAAACCGATCGCAGTCATGTAGCGTCGCCATTGCTCGCTTTGCCGGCGGTCGATCTCCGACGGTGACGCCGCCTTTTCGAGAATCAGCGGCGAGCCATCCGGTCGCTCGCGCCAACCGTCGCCGTTGCGATCGATGTAGCCGTAGGTATCGAGCAGCGCCTTGGCTTTCGCCGGGCTGTACTCCGACATGCCGGTGCGCCATTGCGGGTCATAGCCAAACGTGCCCGGCACGATCGGCGATTGCGCGGCCACGCCGTTGCCCTTAAAGACTTGACGGATGTAGTCGTCGTTGTCAAAGGCCAGGCTGATCGCGCGTCGCAAGGCCACTTTCTCCGGCGTGTAGCCGCCGACCAGCGGGTCCTCCATGTTGAAGGAGCTCATCGCCAGATCGGCCATCGGCGTCACATCCAGCCGCACGCCGCGCCGCGCCAGGTTCGGCGCCAGCTTTCCGTTCGGCGCGACCAAGGTTCCGTATTCGATCGGCACCAGCAGGTGATCGAGCGATCCCTGTTCGAATGACAGCAGCCGTGGCTGCGCTTCCTGGATGATCGCCACCTCGACGCGGTCGACCAGCGGAACGCGCCGGCCCTGCAGCCGTGTTACGTCGTCTGCGAGTTGCGGCGAATTTGCAGGCGGCGAAAAGCTGTAAATCTCTTCGCGATAGGTCGGGTTGCGTTCGAGGACGATGCGCGACGTGCGCGTCCACTGCGCGAGCCGGAACGGCCCCGTGCCAACCGGATGCGCCATGATCTGATCGCCGTACATCTCGACAACTTCACGTGCGACTGCGCCGAGCGGGTTCGCGTAGTGCGAGCGTATTGACGAACCGTGGATTCGGCCGCTCGAGCCGCACCTGAAACGTATAGCGATCGAGTACGCGCAATCCTTCGATATCGCGCTGATAATCGAACGGCTGCTTGTCCTTCAGCGCACGCTGCCGGACCTGATCGAGCCCGATGATCCGCGCCGCCTCGAGGATGAACAGCACCTGACTCTTCCAGCGCGGATCGAAAACGCGCTTGATCGAGTACACGTAATCGGCAGCGATCAGCTCACGCCGCTGGCCTTTGAACGCAGGGTCGTCCTGAAAAAAGATGCCGGGCGTAAGTCGAACAGTGAACGTGCGGAAGTCACTCGAAACCTCCGGCAGCGCAGCGGCGGTATTCGGCACCAGACGAACCGGTCGAGCCATGAAGTCGTAGCGCAGTGGCGCATCGAAGAGGTGGCTCATGATGGTGTTTGAGTAGTAATCCTGCGTCTGTGCCGGGTCGAAGCCGGTTTCGGGAACGGAAGCAGACGCGGAGAGTCTTGGTCGCTGTTGCCAATTCCGCGCGCGTTCGGTGCGACGCCTGCCAGCGGCCAGCCGCGCCGGCCGCGAGAAGTTGACGCCGCCGCATCAACGCTGATGCTCGCCGTATCAGGCGTCTCCGCCTGCGCCTCTGCGTCGATGTCGATGTATTCCCAGAAGCGATACTGGAACGGATGTCGCACGATAGTTCGAACACCACGGATGCAGCATGTCCGTGAAGATGCGATGACAGTGCACCTTGTACGGCACGTACGTCGCCCAGATGCGAACTGCGTCGTGGATCAACGCCAGTCGCTCGGGCCCGTTGGGCGTCACTCGGATGCGGTCGTAAATACGATTGAAATCCGGATGATCGAAGTGCGCGAGGTTCTGGCCGCCCGCCGCCGGGCCGTAGCCGCGTTGCAGTGCCAGCCGGCTATCGAACTCGGTCTGCCTGAGAACCCAGCCCCCACGTCATGAACTTCGCGGCACGCGCAGACTTCAGCTGTTCCGGCCACTTGCCGTACTTCAATTCAAATCGGATACCCAGCTTGTCGATGTTGCGTTTGCAGAATCTCGTCCAGCGGGCGAAGTGCTTCGTCGGGCTGCGTCGAATGCTGAATAACCAGAGGTGTGCCGTCGGGCTGCTCGCGCCATCCGTCGCCATCCCGATCGACATAGCCGTAGGTGTCGAGCAGCGCCTTGGCACGCGGCAAATCGTAGATGCCCATTTCCGTGACCAGCGTCGGGTCGTAGCCGAAGGTGTGCGGAGTAATGCGGTGCCTGGCCCTGAACGCCTTGTCCGCGCCGCGGAAGCCGTATCTCTTCCTGCGATGTTGTAGCCAGCGAAATTGCGCGCCGCAGCGCCACGCGCTCCGGCGTGTATCCGCCAATCACCGGGTCCTTCATGTTGAACACGGTGTACGTGATGTCGGCCCCGAGCACGCGCGACATCGTGATGCCGCGCCGCCTGAGGTTGGGCGCCAGCTGTCCGCCAGGTGCCGCGACGTTGACGAAAGTCGCCGGCAATCGCTCCAGCATGTCGTGCTCGGCGTTCAGGAACGCCAGCCAGCGCGGCTGCGGCTCGTCGATGATGAAGACCTCGACGCGGTCGACCAGCGGCACTGCTTGCCCTGCAGTGCGGTTGCGACCGCGCTGAGCTTGGCATCACTCGCAGCAGCATCGCGCATCGAAGATCTCTTCGCGGTAGTCTCGTATTTCGTTCGAGAACGATGCGTGAAGAGCGCCGCCAATCCGCCAGCCGGAACGGCCCGGTCCCGACCGGATGGGCCATGATCTGGTCACCATACATTTCGACGACTTCTCGCGCCACCGCGCCGAACAGACCGGGCTGTCAGCGAATGTTTCGACGAAATGCGGATCCGGTGTCGCGCAGGCGAATCTGAAGCGTGTAGCGATCGAGCGCGCGCAGACCTTCGATTTCGACGTCATAGGGAAACGGCGTTCTGTCTTTCAGCGAACGCTGGCGCAGTTCGTTCAAGCCGACGATCTTGAATTCTTCGAGGCTCGCTAACAATCGGGCTCTTCCAGCGCGGGTCGAAGAAGCGCTTCAGCGAATACACGAAATCCTGCGCGACCAGCTCGCGCTTGACGCCTTTGAATGCCGGATCGTCCTGGAAAAAGATGCCGCGCCGATGCGGAAACGTGAACATGCGAAAGTCGGAGGAGATCTCCGGCAGTGCGGCTGCCGCCAGCGGTTTCATGCGCGCGCGGTCGCGCGAGGTAGTCGTAGCGAGTACAGCGAGTCGAAGATGTGCGAGGTGATCGTTCGCGAGTACAGGTCGCTGATCTGCGCCGGATCGAAACCAGTTTCCGCGACCGGAAACGCGTAGCGAAAAACTTTCTGGCGTGACGTTTGCGAGCGCGCTGCGGTTGGCAAGCGCGGCCACGGCACCCAGCGCCCCGCTTGCTCGCAGGAATTGTCGCCGACTCACTGAATCGCCTTCGCTTGCTGCTTCCGCGTCGATATCGACGTACTGCCACCAGTCCGGCCAGTAGGGAGGGCGCCGAAAACCGATGACCCACGGCCATGCGAGATCGGTCAGGATGCGGTGCACGTGGTACTTGTACGGCGCATACGCAGCGAGCAATCCGCTTGCGCTTCGAAGAACAGCGCAAGCCGCTCGGGCCCGTCGGGGATTATGCGGATTTGCTTGTAGATCGAGTCGAACTCTTTGTTGTCGAAGCGCGCCAGATTCTGTCCGCCCTTGTGGCGCGATGAAACCACGATCGAGCGAGGCCGTCCGTCCGGTGCTGCCGCAGTATTGCCAAGGTTCCAGACCATCAGCTTTCCGGCGCGCGCGTTCTTCAGATTCTCTGGCCACTTTGCGGGCATGAAGTCCACGCGGATGCCGAGCTGCAGTTCATGTCCTTGCGACGCAGCTCATCGCGCTGACGCGCACGCTGATCGGGCGTGTCGCCCACTGCAGAATCAACGGCGCTGCCGTCGGGCTGTTCACGCCAGCCATCACCGTCGCGATCGACGTAGCCGTACAGAGTCCAGCAGCGCCGCGCTTGCGGCACGTTGTAGCTCCGAGTTGTCGCTGACATACGCGTGCGTCGTAACCGACGGTGTTCGGCATCGATCGACGAATGCGCCGGAATCGCCTGACCGCGCCAGAACAGGCGAATCTCCTGATCGATGATCGATCGCCAGGCTCGATCGCGCGGCGCAGCGCAACCTTGTCCGGCGTATAGCCGCCAACCACCGGGTCTTCCATGTTGAAGTACGTCACACCGTCACGTCGGAGGCCAGCGTCCGATACAGTTGACATGCCTTGCTCGCGCAAGGTTCGGCGCGAGCTTGCCGTTCGGGGCCGCGATGTTGACGAAGTCGTACGGCAGCAACTACGAGCAGGTCCTGCTGCTTGTTCAGGAACGACAGCCAGCGCGGCTGCACTTCTTCGATGATCGAAATTTCGACGCGATCGATCATCGGCAGCTTGCGGCCTTTGAACTTCTGCAGCAGCGCCTGGCCTTCGGCGTCGTCGGCATTGGGTCGGCGTCGTACAGGACCTCGCGATAGGTCGGGTTGCGCTCCAGCACGATGCGCGACGAGCGACGCCACTCGGCCAGTCGGAACGGACCGGTACCGACCGGATGCGCCGGAATCGTGTCGCCGTACGCCTCGACGACTTCGCGCGCCACGGCTCCGTACAGGTCTGCTGTCGGCCATGATTTGAACGAAACGCGGCTCGCGGCTCGGCAAATTTGAACTGCAGCGTGTATCGATCGAGCGCACGCATGCCTTCGACCGGCGTGTCGTAGTCGAACGGCTGCTTGCCTTTCAGCGCCGCTTCGCGCAGCGCAGCCATGCCGAGGATCTTCAGCTCGCGCGAGCGTCGGCGAAAGCCGGCGACTTCCAGCGCGGATCGAAGATATCGCTTCTACGAGTACACGTAGTCTGCGGCGATCAATTCGCGCTTGCTCACCTTTGAAAGCCGGATCGTCCTGAAAGTAAGATTCCGCGCTTGACTCGAACCGTCCACGTGCGAAAGTCGTCTGACACCTCGGGCATGCCGTCGGCCGTGTTTGGTTTGATCTTGAACGGTCGCGCCAGGTGGTCGTAGCGGTACAGGCCGTCGAAGATGTGCGCAGTGACGATGCGCGAATACAGGTCGTTGATCTGCGCTGGATCGAATCCGGTCTCCGCGACTTCGAACGCGATATCGCAAGGACCTTCTGCTGCCATTCGGCTGCGTCTGCGCGCGCGCCGATGGGACGCAGCAACGGAAGCGCGCGCCAAGCGCCTTCAGTGCGTCGCGACGGCTGATCGCTCGTCATGCGCCGCGCTCGCCCTTAGCGTCGTGATCGATGTCGATGTACTTCCACATCGCCCGCATGAACGAGTGCCGCCGATAGCCGATCACCCACGGATGGAACACGGCGGTTTCGATGCGGTGGCCGACGAACTTGTACGGCATGTAGGCCACGAAGAGCTTCTTCGCCTGCAGAAACAGCGCGTCGCGCTCGGGCCCGTCAGGCAGCGTCCTTTGCAGCGCGTACAGCTTGTTGTATGCGGGAAGATTGAAGCGCGCGTGATTTGCCTGTCCGATATTCGAGCTATTGCCGAGCGAGAGAAATACTTCGCCGTCAGGCTGTGCAGCGACCCAGCCCACGCGCCACATCATCAGCTTGCCGGCGCGCGAGTTCTTCAGATTCTCGGGCCACTTGGCGGGCTTGAACGCGATATTGATGTTGATCGCCGTCATGCTCTTGCGCCAGATCTCGTCGAGTTGGCGTGACAGCTGATCGGGTTGCGTGGCCATTTCAAGCGTCAACGGGCTGCCATCGGGCATTTCACGCCAGCCGTCGCCGTTCTTGTCTATATAGCCGAACGAATCAAGCAGCGCCTTTGCGTGCGCGGGGTTGTAATCGCCCATCTCGCTCTTGAATGCCGGGTCATACCCGGAGGTGAGCGGCGACACAGGTGACTGCGATGGAATCGACTGTCCCTTGCGCACCAGCCTGATCTCGTTCGGCATCTCATACGCGAGGCCGATCGCACGGCGGAGCGCAACTTTATCGGGCGTGTAGCCACCGACGAGCGGGTGCTCCATGTTGAACAGCGCCATGTCGACGCTCGCTCGGTAGTCGCGGTCCATCTGGATGCCGCGCTTGACCAGATTCGGAGCAAGCTTGCCGTTCGGCACAATCAGGTTCGCCATGTCGTACGGAATCTCGTCGACGAGATCGTGCTCAGCGTTCAGGAACGCAAGCCAGCGCGGTTGATTTTCTTCGACGATGTAGACCTCGACGCGGTCGATCAGCGGCAGCTTGCGGCCCTTCATTCGCGCGGCCGCCTGCGCGCCGTATTCGTCGGTCGGCTGCTCGTTATAGACATCCTCGCGATAACTCGGATTCTTTTCGAGCACGATGCGCGACGAGCGCCGCCAGTCGACGAGCCGATACGGCCCAGTGCCGACCGGATTCGCCATCATCTCCTTCTCGTCGTACATCTCGTCGACTTCACGCGCGACTGCGCCAAGGAAAGAGCTGTTTGCAAGGTATTGATGGAAGCGCGGCCCCGCTTCGCCTAGTTTGATACGAAGCGTGTAGCGATCCAGCGCGCGGACACCTTCTACCTCGCGGTCATAGTCGAACTTCGCACCCTTGAGTGCAGCAGCCCGAATCTCGGACATGCCGAGAATTTTCGAGTTTTCCAGCAGAGTGACGTTCTGACTCTTGAACTTCGGGTGGTAGAAGCGCTTGATCGAGTACACGTAGTCTTGCGCGACCAATTCGCGCTTCTGTCCTTTGAAAGCCGGGTGATCCTGAAAGTAGATGCCGGGCCGGATGCGCACCGTGATCGTCGTGAAGTCGCTCGATACATCCGGCATCGCTTCGGCGGTGTTCGGCACAATCTTGGCCGGCCGCGCGATGAAGTCGTACGCCAAGGGCGCGTCGAAGATGTTGCCGATGATGCTGCTCGAATAGAAGTCGTTGACCTGCGCCGGATCGAACCCCGTCTCTGCGACGCGAAATGCGTAGCGCAGCACCTTTGGTCCGTCACTGCTGTTAGCTGGTTTCGCATCGACCGCGGAGGACGCCGCAGCCGGCAACGCCAGCATCGACTTCGTAAACGCACGCCGACTCTTCGAAACTCGTTGCGTCATTTAAGCGTGCTCCCGGTCACGCCCACTTGTGCTGAAAGCCGGCACCGGCATAATCCGCGCTTCCGCGCTCCCGAAGGTAGTTCGGTTGACCGCATACATCTTACGCAGGCTCTGGCAAATGGTCCCGACTTTGGCCGGGGTCATTCTGTTCGTATTCTTTCTGTTCAAGTTCTTTGGCGGCGACCCGGCGGAAATCCTGGGCGGGTTGCTCGCGACGCCTGAGCAGATTGACGCAATCCGCCAGCAACTCGGCTTGAACGATCCGTGGTACGTGCAGCTGTGGATCTTCGTCAAGTCGATCTTCACGTTTAACTGGGGTAACAGTTGGGCGACCGGCGAGGCGGTCAGCAACATCTTCCGCACGCGACTGCCGGCCACGCTGACCGTGATGATCCCGATTCTGATTCTGGACACGGTGCTCGGGATCATCGCCGCGATGGCGGTTGCGTATGTTCGCGGCTCGGTGACGGATCGGGCGATCATGGTGATTACGACCGTGATGCTGTCGATCTCGTTCCTCGTCTACATCATCGTCGGCCAGTGGCTGTTCGGGTTTTACCTCGGGTGGTTCCCGGTGCAGGGCTGGAGCGATAGTTTCTTCACCAACCTGACCTATTACGCGGTGCTGCCGGTGAGTCTTGCAGTGTTCGTATCGCTGGCGCCGCAGACCCGGCTGTATCGCAGTTTTTTCCTCGACGAGATCCATCAGGACTACGTGCGCACCGCGCGCGCCAAGGGCGTCAGCGAAAACCGCGTGCTGTTCACGCACGTGCTGCGTAACGCGATGATTCCGGTGCTGACCAATGTGGCGCTGCAGTTACCTGGTGTGTTCATCGGCTCGTTCCTGATCGAAGTGTTTTTCTCGATTCCGGGATTGGGGCGTGAAATTCTGCTGGCGGTCAACCGCAGCGATTACCCGGTGATCCAGGCGGTGACGATTTATCTAGCGGTGCTGACGATGCTAATCAATCTGACCGCAGACATTCTCTACAAGGTGGTCGACCCGCGAGTCGTACTCAAATGATCCCTTCCGCGACGATCGAATCGATCCGCGTGCCGCCGGAGCCGGCGCGCTCGCGCGGCGTTTGGGTGACTGCGTGGCGGCGCCTGAAGAACGATCGCGTTGGTGTCGTGTCGCTGGTCATCGTCGCAGCTTTCGCGCTGTTGATCCTGCTGTCATTCCTCGGCGTCGTCGCAGGCGACTGGCAGCGCGAAGTCGCGGTGCCCGATGCGCCGCCGACGTTCATGGGTCCGCAAGCCGCCCAGACTGGGACCGATCCGCTAGCGAGTGTCGTTTCGAAAGACGCGAAACCAGTTGACCTGACCGACATTGATCCGCTCGCACCGAAGTACGAGGAATGGAAGGCGCGCGCCGCGAAGATTCAGATCACCGAAGCACCGCGCGAAGACACGCTGCTGTTCGGCGCCGACCGGCTCGGACGCGACGTGCTCGACAAAGCGATCAAGGGTGCCGAGGTATCGATCTTCGTCGGTCTGTTCGCAGCGCTGCTGGCGACCCTGATCGGCACGATCCTGGGCGCACTGTCCGGCTATATCGGTGGCAAGGTCGGCGACTTTCTCGAGTGGGTCTACAACGTTTTCACGTCGATCCCGGACATTCTGCTGATCTTTGCGTTCGCGGCGGTGCTCGGGCGCGGTATCAGCACGGTGATCTTTATCCTCGGCCTGGTCGGCTGGACCGGCATGTACCGGTTGGTGCGCGCTGAGTACATCAAGCATCACAATCGTGAATACGTGCGCGCCGCTGAAGCGATCGGCGCCAGCAACATCTCGCGCATGTTCGTGCATATCCTGCCGAACGTCAGCCACGTCGTATTGGTGCGGATGTCGCTCTATGTGGTCGGCTTCATCAAGGCCGAAGTGATCCTGTCGTTCCTCGGGCTCGGCGTGCCGGTCGATCAAGTGTCATGGGGCACGATGCTGTCCGAAGCGCAGGCCGAGCTGGTGCTCGGACACTGGTGGCAGCTCGCAGCGGCGACAGTTTTCATGGCGACGTTTGTCACCGCGTTTTCGCTGTTCACCGACGCGCTGCGCGACGCGCTGGATCCGAAGCTGCGATGACCAGCCTCGTCTCCGTCCGCGATCTGCACGTTTCCTTTCGCCTCGGCAAGCACAAGATTGCCGAGGCGGTGCGCGGCATCAGCTTCGATGTTCCCGAGAATTCCACCGTTGCTCTGGTCGGCGAGTCCGGGTCCGGCAAGAGCGTGTCTGCGATGGCGATCGTGCAGCTGCTGCCGGAAAACGCCATCATCGGTCCGAGCAGCCGCATCGAATTCGATGGGCGTAACGTGTTGACGGCCTCGGATGAGGAGTTGCGTTCGATTCGCGGTAATGACGTCTCGGTGGTGTTTCAGGAGCCGATGACGTCGCTGAATCCCGTGTTCACCGTCGGCTGGCAAATCTCCGAAGTGCTGAGACTGCACACCAATCTGACGGGTCGCGCGCTAAACGATCGTGTGATCCAGTTATTGAATGAAGTCGGCATTCCGGAGCCGAAGGCGCGCGTCGATGCATATCCGCACGAGCTTTCCGGCGGCCAGCAGCAGCGCGTGATGATCGCGATGGCGATCGCGTGCGAGCCGAAGCTGCTGATCGCCGATGAGCCGACCACCGCGCTCGACGTGACGGTGCAGCGCCAGATCCTCGAGTTGATCGCACGGCTTCAGACGAGACACCGGATGAGCGTGCTGTTCATCAGCCACGATCTCGGATCTGGTCGGTGAGATCGCTGATCACGTCGTCGTGATGCGTGAAGGCACGGTGCGCGAGTCCGGCCCGGTCGAGCAAATTTTCGGAGCGCCGCAGAATGTTTATACGAAGGCGCTGCTGATGTGCCGGCCGCGGCTCGACGTCAAACCGAAGCGACTGCCGGTCATCGATGATTTCATGCGCAACGAAAACGCGGCGCAAATCGTGTTGCAGCCGCGCCAATCGCGCCCACAAGAAGCCGCGCCACTGGTCGAAGCAAAGGGCTTGCGCAAGGAGTACCGCCTTAAGACCGGCTTGTTCCAGCACAAGACCATCGAGGCGGTCAAGGAAGCGAGCTTCAATCTGTATCCGGGGCGCACGCTAGGCGTCGTCGGCGAGTCGGGGTCGGGCAAGACGACGGTCGGAATGATGCTGATGCGACTGACGCCGGCGACCAAGGGTCAGGTCCTTTACAACGGTGTCGACCTGTTGTCGCTGTCGGACCGCCAGATGATGGAGTACCGGCGCAAGATTCAGATCATCTTTCAGAATCCGTACGCAAGTTTGAATCCGCGCTTTACCGTCGGCCAGATCCTGACCGAGCCGATGAAGATTCACGGCATTGGCAACAGCGATGCCGAGCGCTTCAGCCTCGCGATTGCGTTGATTCGACGCGTCGGGCTTGCCGACGACAGCGTGCACAAGTATCCGCACGAATTTTCGGGCGGCCAGCGTCAGCGCATCGCGATTGCGCGCTGCCTGTCGATGAAGCCCGACGTGCTGATCTGCGACGAATCGGTGTCCGCGCTCGACGTATCGGTGCAGGCGACGGTGCTCAATCTGCTGCTCGACCTGCAGGACGAATTCGGCATGACCTACATCTTCATCAGCCACGATCTGGCGGTGGTCAAGTACATGGCCGACGACATGCTGGTGATGAACCAGGGCGCGATTGTCGAGCGTGGAAACGCCGACGCGATTTATGCCGCGCCCCAGAACGAATACACGCAGAAACTGCTGAACGCAATTCCGCGCGGTTACTCCGGCCACAGCGCGGTGCAACAAGCGGCAACGCGAAGCTAGATCGCACGATGCGCGGTAAGAAGCTCGGCGACGCGCTCGGCCGCGTGATCGCACTGCGCGCCGAACTTGAGCAGGATCCACAACATAAGAAGCGCTGGCTCGCGGTCAAGCAGTGGCAGATCAAGCGGATGCGCACTACTTACGCCGATCTACTCGCGGACGACCGCTATCGCGCAGCGGCCGAGTTCTTTCTCGAAGAGCTTTACGGCGCGCACGACGTCGATCAGCGCGATGCCGAAGCGCAGAAGGTTGCGCCGAAGCTCGCGAGCCTGCTTCCTGCGCGCGCGATTGACGCGTTGCTCCTCGCGATTCAATTAGAGGAGATGTCCGAGCGATTCGACATCGAGATGGCGCGCAACATCGAGCTGCCGATCACCGCAGAGAGTTACGCGGAAGCGTATCGCGCAACGGGCACCGAGGCCGAACGAGTTCGCCAGATCGAGCTCGCCGAGAAGATCGGCAAGGCGCTGGAAAAATTGGCCAAGGTACCGATGCTATCGACCATGCTGCACATGATGAGGGCGCCGGCGACGATGTGGGGGCTTTCGCATCTGCATCGCTTTCTGGAAAGCGGCTTCGATGCGTTCGTCGGCATGCGCGGCGCGCGCGAGTTTCTGCAAACGACCAACCGCCGCGAGTTGACGATCAACGAGCGGCTGTTTGCGGACGACCCAGACCCGTTCCGGCCAGTCGAGTAATTCGCTACGCTTCGCGCGGGTCCATATGACCCGTGGAGGAGACATGAACAAGAAATTCTTCATTGCATGGCTCGTGCTCTTCATCGCATGGATGGCCGGTGATTTCCTCATACATGGGACGTTGCTTCAGTCCGATTACATGCAGCTTGCCAAGCTGTACCGGACGGACGCCGAATCCCAGGCGTATTTCCCCTGGATGCTGCTTGCGCATGTGCTGATGGCCGGTGCATTCGCCTGGATTTATATGCATGGCAGAGAAGCCAAGCCGTGGTTGGCTCAGGGTGCGCGCTATGGAATCGCGGTGGCGTTGCTAGGTTTGATCCCCGGCTACTTGATTTACTACGTCGTGCAGCCGCTACCGGGCGCATTGGTGCTCAAGCAGATTATCTTTAGTGGGATCTTGATGATCGTGCTCGGCATCATCGTCGCCTGGCTTTATCGCGACGCTGTGACCCGCTGACGTGCAGCGTCAGGCCGGTACGCGCACGACGCGCGTGCCGGTCCAGCGGTCGTGCAGCAAGCGCCTCTGCGGATCCAGCAGCGCCGGAGTCAGCAAGAGCGCGAAGCAAGCGGTGACCGCAAGTAGCGTCCAGCCAGCGGTCAAGTGAAACAACCCGGCGATTGCCAGCCCCGGCAGCCACAGATACCAGGCCGACAGATAGCGCGCGATGGCACGTCCGACGCGCGGCGGACGGCCATCGGCATCGATGACTCTCAAGCGCCATGCTTTTGACGCGAGCGTTTGCCCAGTGCGAGTCCAGCAGACGACAAAGTAGGCGCCAATCGCGATAAACAACGCGCCTTGCAATACGACACGCGGCACCGGCGGCAGCGGATACGACCACCGCATCGAAGCGAGCAGGGCGTAGCCGACGGCAAATGCAACGCCGAACAACAGGACCGCCTCGTAAACCATCGCCGAGAGCCGCAACACGAGACCCGCTGGCGCGAAGGAATCCTTATCGGCGAGTTCGGTCACTCACCGAGTCTAGCGAGCTCGCTATTTCGTCGGCGCGGTTGGAGCGACGGTAGATGCGGGTGGTTGCGGCTCCGGCTTCTGCTTCTTTGCGGCTTGCTCGGCCAATGCGCGCTTCTTTTCATCCGGCAAGTCCTGATACTGCTGCAGCTTCTCCTGGCGCTTATCGGCCGGCAGCTCATAGGCGCTGCGAAAATTCTCGCGCGCCGTAACACGTTCCTCCGGTGACAGTCGCGCGTATTCGCCCATGCGTTGCTGGACGTGCTGTTGGGCTTCGGGAGTCAGTTTTGGATAGTTGGCCGCGACCTCGAGCCATTTTCGCTTGCGCTCCGGCGGGAGCGTCTCCCACATACCGGCCAAAGGTGACAGCGCATCGCGTTGCGCCGGAGTCAGCTCTTTCCAAGTCGGCCGGGCGCTGGGTGCGGGAGTTGCCTTCTTAGCTGCCGGAACCGCGGAAGCAGCGGGTGGTGTTTGCGCCACCCCGGCACAGACGCCGCTCAACAGCAAGCCGCCTAGCAGTGCGCGGCAAAACCTGCTTGTTCGCACACGTTCTCGCCTACAGATCTTCTGTTTCTCCGCGCAACAGCAGCCCGAATCCCTTGTCGGCATACGCGCCGATCGGAGTTTCATCCATCAGTACCGCAAAATCCATGGCTGCGAGGTCGGATATCTGTTGCTCCTGCGCCTGCTGCTGTTGCCACTGGTAGATGCCGATAAAGCCAACGACCAGCGCCAGCACCGGCGCAGCCAATCCTACGCTGCCAAACCAGCCGAGCCGCGAGCCGTTATCGACCGAGGGCACACCGGCGGCCTGTGGCGCCGGGCTCCAGACGGGAGCAGCGGCCGGTTCGCGGTGGCGTGCCAGCGCCGCGGCCCGTGCCTGCTCGAGCCGATACGTGGTCTTGTAGTCCAGCCCCGCGGCGGCTTCGTTAAGCGCCTGGCGAATCTGGTATCCGAATTCTCTGTTCGTTCATAGCTGTATGCCTCGTGCCCGTAACGCCCGCGCCAGCGCGTGAGTGGCCCGCGAACAGTGAGTCTTGACGCTGCCTTCCGAGCACCCCATCAGCGCGGCGGTTTCCGCCACGTCCATATCTTCCCAGTAACGCATCAAAAACGCCTCTCGTTGACGAGCTGGCAACCGGGCCACCTCTTCTTCAATGATCGCCACTACCTGTGACCGCTCGACCTGGTCCTGCGCGCTCTCTGCGGCGGGGGACCCGGCCAGGGCCTCCAGCGTTTCCAGCGGATCCGAATTGTCGTCCTCGTGGCCGGGCGACAAAGCCGAGAAAAGGGTAACCCAGGTCGATCGAACCTTTTGCCGCCGGAAAAAGTCGTACGTCGCGTTCTGCAGGATACGAGTAAAGAGCAGCGGCAACTCGGCGGCGGGACGGTCGCCGTACTTTTCCGCCAGCTTCATCATCGCGTCCTGCACGATGTCCAGTGCAGCGTCGGCGTCGCGCACGGCGTACTGCGTCTGCTTGAACGCGCGCCGCTCGACGCTTGCCAGAAAGTCGGAAAGTTCTTGACGCGAGGCCACTAAGCGGCCTCAACGTCGGGTTTGATTGTCGCCACGATCGATTTGCACAATATGCTGCGCTGCCGTATCTTCCGACGTTCTTGTACCGACAAAACAACAAGATAGCTTATCGATTACAGCTTATCCGCTTATTGATCAGTAAGTAGGCGCAGAGCGCCCGCCGCACCGCCCGCCACAAGCGAGCATGGAACGGCAACCAATCAATTTCCTGTGGACTTTGAGAGGGTTCGAGAAATGGAATTAACCGGCGCCGAAATCGTCGTTCGATGTTTGCAGGATGAAGGGGTCAAGCACGTTTTCGGGTATCCGGGCGGTGCGGTCCTCTACATCTACGACGAGATCTTCAAGCAAGACAAGTTTCAGCACATCCTGGTGCGTCACGAGCAGGCCGCGGTGCACGCGGCGGATGCTTACTCGCGCTCGAGCAATCGCATCGGCGTCGCCCTGGTGACTAGCGGGCCCGGCGTCACCAACGCCGTCACCGGCATCGCGACCGCGTACATGGACTCGATTCCGATGGTCGTTCTCACCGGCCAGGTGCCCACCCATGCGATCGGACTCGATGCTTTCCAGGAGTGCGACACGGTCGGTATCACGCGGCCGTGCGTCAAGCACAACTTTCTGGTGAAGGACGTGCGCGAGTTGGCGGGCGCGATGAAGAAGGCGTTCTACATCGCGCGAAGCGGCCGGCCCGGTCCGGTGCTGGTCGATATTCCGAAGGATGTGACGATTGCGCGCTGCGAGTACGAATACCCGCGCGAAGTGTCGATGCGTTCGTACAAGCCGGTGGCCAAGGGTCACTCGGGCCAGATCAAGAAAGCCGTGCAGTTGCTGCTCGCGGCCGAGCGGCCGATGGTGTACACCGGCGGCGGCGTTATTTTGTCGGATGCGGCCGATCTGCTGAACCGGTTCGTCAATCTGCTCGGCTTTCCGTGCACCAACACGCTGATGGGGCTCGGCGCATTTCAGGCCAGCAACCCGAAGTTCGTCGGCATGCCGGGAATGCACGGCACCTATGAAGCGAACATGGCGATGCAGCACTGCGACGTACTGGTCGCCATCGGCGCCCGCTTCGATGACCGGGTGATCGGCAATCCGAAACACTTCTCCACCAACCCGCGCAAGATCATCCATGTCGACGTCGATCCGTCGTCGATCTCGAAGCGCGTGAAAGTCGACATCCCGATCGTCGGTGATGTGCGGGAAGTCCTGATTGAGCTGGTGGCGCAAGTCGAGGCGACGACCACCCGGCCCGATCCGGCGAAGCTGGCGGCGTGGTGGCAGCAGGTGAATGAGTGGCGCAAGCGCGATTGCCTGCGCTATGACCAGAATGGCAGCGCTATCAAGCCGCAGTACGTTGTCGAGAAGCTGTGGGAAGTCACCGGCGGCAACGCGTTCGTGACGTCCGATGTCGGCCAGCACCAGATGTGGGCTGCGCAGTACTACCGCTTCGACCAGCCGCGGCGCTGGATCAACTCGGGCGGGCTTGGCACGATGGGCGTCGGGCTGCCGTATGCAATGGGCGTGCAGATGGCGAATCCCGGCGCCGATGTCGCGGTGATCACCGGCGAAGGCTCGATCCAGATGTGCATTCAGGAGCTTTCGACCTGCAAGCAGTACCGGCTGACGCCAAAGATCATCAATCTGAACAATCGCTACCTCGGCATGGTGCGGCAGTGGCAGCAGATCGACTACGGCAGCCGTTATGCCGAGTCGTACATCGACGCTTTGCCGGACTTCGTCAAGCTCGCCGAGAGCTATGGCCACGTCGGATTTCAGATCGACAAGCCGGCCGACGTTGAGCCCGCCTTGAAAGAGGCGTTCGGCAAGTACAAGGATCGGCTGGTGTTTCTCGACTTCATCACCGATCAGAAGGAAAACGTCTGGCCGATGGTGAAGGCGGGCAAGGGGCTGACCGAAATGTTGCTCGGATCGGAAGATCTATGAGGCACATCATCTCGGTGCTGTTGGAGAACGAGCCGGGCGCGTTGTCGCGCGTGGTCGGGCTGTTTTCCGCGCGTGGCTACAACATCGAAACCTTGACCGTCGCTCCGACAGAAGACGAGTCGCTATCGCGCATGACGGTCGTGACGGTCGGCTCGGATGATGTGATCGAGCAGATCACCAAGCATCTGAACCGGCTGATCGAAGTCGTTAAGGTGGTCGACCTCACCGAGGGCGATTACATCGAGCGTGAATTGATGCTGATCAAGCTGCGCGCGGTCGGCAAGGAACGCGACGAGATCAAGCGGATGGCGGACATTTTTCGCGGCCGCATTATCGACGTCACCGAGCGCAGCTATACGATCGAGTTGACCGGCAACGCCGCCAAGCTGGACGCATTTATCAAGGCGGTGGACCGCGCCGCGATTCTCGAAACAGTACGTACCGGCGGATCGGGCGTCGGTCGCGGCGAAAGAATTTTGCGCGTTTAGAGGATGCTATGAAAATCTACTACGACAAGGACGCTGACTTATCGCTGGTCAAGGGTAAGAAAGTTACGATCGTCGGCTATGGATCGCAAGGGCATGCGCATGCGCAAAACCTGAACGATTCGGGCGTAAAGGTGACGATTGGCCTGCGTCGCGGCGGCACGTCATGGAAGAAGGCCGAAGCCGCCGGCTTGAAGGTCACGGAAGTCGCAGACGCCGTAAAGGACGCCGACATCGTGATGATCCTGCTGCCGGACGAAAGTCACGCGCAGGTCTACACCGAATCGATTGCCGCCAACATGAAGCAGGGTGCTGCACTGGCATTCGCGCATGGCTTCAACATTCACTACGGGCAGATTCAGCCGCGCGCCGATCTCGATGTGATCATGATTGCGCCGAAGGCGCCGGGGCATACCCTGCGCTCGACGTATCGGCAGGGCGGCGGCGTTCCGTGCTTGATTGCGATGCATAAGGACGCGTCCGGCATGGCGCGCGATCTTGCGCTGTCGTACGCATGTGCGATCGGCGGCGGCAAGGCCGGCATTATCGAAACCAATTTTCGCGAAGAGACCGAAACCGACTTGTTCGGCGAGCAAGTGGTGCTGTGCGGTGGCACCGTCGAGCTGATCAAGGCGGGTTTCGAGACGCTGGTAGAAGCCGGCTACGCGCCGGAAATGGCGTACTTCGAGTGCCTGCACGAGCTGAAACTGATTGTCGATCTGATTTACGAAGGCGGCATCGCAAACATGAATTATTCGATTTCAAACAACGCCGAGTATGGCGAGTACCTGACCGGGCCGAAGATCATTAACTCCGGCACCAGGCAGGCGATGAAGAAAGTGCTGGAGCAAATCCAGACCGGCGAGTACGCGAAGAGCTTCATCATCGAAAATCGGGCCGGCGCACCGACGTTGGCAGCACGACGTCGACTGATGGCCGAGCATCCGGTCGAACAGATAGGCGAGAAGTTGCGAGGCATGATGCCGTGGATCAAGGCGAATCGCCTCGTGGACCAGACTAAGAACTGACGGAGCGATGATGAGACGTGCTGTTGCAGTAGCGGCGATCGCGCTGGCCGCTTCGGCGCCCGTCAGCGCGCAACAATCACTGCCGTTGCCGCCCGCCGGAACGCTCGTCTTGATGACCGGCGCAGCCGAAGTTGAGTTGGCAAACGACGAGGCGGTCGTTAACTTTTTCTATGAAGCGCAGGACGCCGATCTGACGCGCGCACAGTCCCTGGTCAATCAGCGCGTCGGCGACGGCACGGCGGCGTTGAAGCGCGCCGACCCGAAGGCGCAGATCGAAACTTCGGGTTACAGCAGCTACCCCGTCTATTCGACCGGCAGCTAATCGCGCGATCACGGGCTGGCGCGTGCGCCAGGGCGTGACGCTACGCACCGAGAATCTGGCCGCGTTGCCGAAGACAGTCTCCGCAGCCCAGCCCTCGCTGGCTTTGGGTGGCATCGATTTCAGGCTGTCAAAGGCGGCGCGCGACAAAGTCGAAGCGCAGTTGATTCAACTTGCTATCGCGAATCTGAATTCGCGCTTTACAGCAGCCGCGCAATCGATGGGCGTTACCGCCGCCCGTATTCGTGTCGAAGAGATCAATTTCGGCGTGCATGAGCCGGGGCCGCCGAGGCCCCTCGCGCGCGGCATGTTGACATCATCCGAAGCGGTCGCACCGCCGACATTTGAATCCGGCCGCTCGATCGAGCGACTGACTGTCACCGGCAAGGCGCGACTTCTGCCCTAGAGCTGCGGCCCGCGTCGTGGCTCAGTTCGCGACTGAAATCAGCTTCCTTTCCGATAACATGCTCCCTTCTACGAGGGAGTTTCCGTTGAACTACCCGCATCCGATTCTCGCGCGTGAAGGCTGGCCATACATCGGCGCGTCAGTCGTGCTGGCAATTCGTTGTCTGGATCCTGTTCGGCTTCGCGTGGTCGTTGCCGGTCTGGCTGATTGCGATCTTCATCATCCAGTTCTTCCGCGATCCGCCGCGCCCGGTACCCGCGCAGCCGAACGCGGTGGTGTCGCCCGCTGATGGTCGCGTGCTCCGCGTGCAGAAAGCGGTCGACCCGTATACGCAAACCGAAGCATTGTTGGTCAGCGTTTTCATGAATGTGTTCAACGTTCACAGCAACCGCTCGCCGGTCGACGGCACGATCGAGCGCGTCGAGTACCAGGCCGGCACGTTCGTCAACGCGGATCTCGACAAGGCTTCGACTGAGAACGAACGCAATGCGCTGGTGATGAAGCTGCCGAGCGGGCAGCGGCTCTCGGTCGTGCAGGTCGCCGGCTTGATCGCGCGACGAATCCTTTGCTACGTAAAGGCAGGTGATGCACTGTCGCGCGGCCAGCGCTACGGATTCATCCGGTTCGGTTCGAGAGTCGATGTTTACCTGCCGCTGTCGGCGCAACCGAAGGTGGCGGTCGGGGACAAGGTGTACGCAACGAGCACGATCATCGCGGAGCTTTAGCCGATGACGCCCGCTCGACCGCGCCTCGCCGCGCCGGGCGTCGTTGCAAATGCTCGCCATAGTGCGCTATGTCTGTGCTTTGCGCCTAGCCCAGCACGGCTGCACGGCCGCTCGGGCGCGATTTGACGGTTTCACCGGACTGATGCGCTTTCGCCGCCGCAAACCGCGTCCCTTCGGCCTGCAGGCGCGCCGATTCTGGACGAACGCGCCACGCATTGCACCGCGCCGGCGTGGCATTTATCTGTTGCCGAACCTGTTTACGCTGGCCAATCTGTTCGCGGGATTCGTCGCGATCGTGCAGGCGATGAATCAGAGATTCGAACTGGCTGCGATAGCCATCTTCGCGGCCTTGGTGCTCGACGGCATGGATGGGCGCATCGCGCGCCTGACAAACACCCAGAGCGCATTTGGCGAGCAGTTCGATTCGCTGTCGGACATGACTTCGTTCGGCGTTGCGCCGGCCTTGGTGATGTACGAGTGGGTGCTGCAGGATCTCGGCCGCTGGGGATGGGCCGGTGCATTCGTGTATTGCGCTGGCGCGGCATTGAGACTGGCGCGTTTCAACGCCAATCTCGGAATGGTCGACAAGCGTTTCTTTCAGGGCCTTCCCAGTCCCGCCGCGGCTGCACTGATTGCAGGCTTCGTCTGGCTCGCCGTCGACAACAAGTTTCCAATTCGCGAAGCATGGCTGCCGTGGGTGGCGTTCTCTCTGACCGTTTACGCAGGCTTCACGATGGTTTCGAGCGCGCCGTTTTATAGCGGCAAGAGTTTTCAGGTCGGCCGCAGTGTTCCGTTCTGGGTGATGGTCGCTGCGATTGCTTTGATCTTCGTGGTCTCATCCGATCCGCCGATTGCGCTGTTTACGCTGTTCTGCTGTTACGCGCTCTCGGGCTATGTTTTCTGGGCCTGGCGCTGGTATCGACACGAACCGAACCCGACTCGGCCGGCTCCTGTCACACAGGCGTCGTCGATGGCATCGGATCCGAATACCAAATCCGAGTAACGGGTTGTTGCCGCTCGTGTTTCGGCTTAGACTCACGCTCATGACTCGCCTTACCCCTCACGTTTCGACCGCGCTTCACTTGCTGCACTCGCGGCTACTGCCGCTGCTGCGCCTCGCGCGCAGATAACTCCCTCCCACAATTTGTGAAGTACCGCGCCTGAGCCGCGAGCCGGGCGATGAAAAAACACGGCCATTATCTGGAGCCAGCATGAGCGACCGCCTGATCATTTTCGACACCACCTTGCGCGATGGCGAGCAAAGCCCCGGCGCCTCGATGACAAGGGAAGAAAAGCTGCGCATCGCGAAGCAGCTCGAACGGCTGCGGGTGGATGTGATCGAGGCCGGCTTCGCAGCGTCGTCCAATGGAGACTTTGACGCGGTGAAGTCGATCGCCAACGCGGTCAAGGACTCGATCGTATGTTCGCTCGCCAGAGCCAACGATCGCGACATCAGCCGTGCGGCCGAAGCCCTGGCCGGCGCAAGATCAAAACGAATTCATACGTTCATCGCGACTTCGCCGCTGCATATGGAGAAAAAGCTGCGCATGACGCCGGAGCAGGTGCACGAGCAGGCGAAGCTTTCGGTGCGCTTCGCGCGCCAATTCACCGACGACGTCGAGTTTTCGCCGGAAGACGGCTATCGCTCCGAGCCCGACTTTCTGTGCCGTGTGCTTGAAGCCGCGATCGCCGAAGGTGCTACGACGATCAACATTCCTGATACCGTCGGCTACGCCGTGCCCGAGTTGTACGGTCAGTTCCTGCGCATGCTGCGCGAACGCGTGCCGAACTCCGACAAAGCAGTGTGGAGCGTGCATTGCCATAACGATCTCGGTATGGCAGTCGCCAACTCGCTCGCGGGCGTCAAGATCGGCGGCGCGCGACAGGTCGAGTGCACCGTCAACGGTCTAGGAGAGCGCGCCGGCAATTGCTCGCTCGAAGAGGTGGTGATGGCAGTGCGTACGCGGCGCGACTTTTTTGAGCTCGACGTCGGCGTCGACACGACGCAGATCGTGCCGTCATCCAAGCTGGTCTCGGGCATCACCGGATTTGCGGTACAGCCGAACAAGGCGGTGGTTGGCGCGAATGCATTTGCCCACGCCTCCGGCATTCATCAGGACGGCGTGCTGAAGGCACGCGATACGTACGAAATCATGCGCGCCGAGGATGTGGGCTGGAGCGCCAACAAGATCGTGCTGGGCAAGCTATCGGGCCGCAACGCGTTCAAGCAGCGCGTGAACGAGCTTGCGATTCCGCTTGAGAGCGAGGCAGAATTGAACGCTGCATTTGCGGCCTTCAAGGAACTCGCCGATCGCAAGTCGGAAATCTTCGACGAAGACATTCAGGCGCTGTTTTCAGACGAGGCGGTGACGCCGCACAACGAGCACTTCAAGCTGATTTCGATGATGCAAAAATCCGAAACCGGAGCGCGGCCGCACGCCAGGATCGTGTTCTCGATCGGCCCCGAGAGAGTCGAAACGGAGTCGGACGGCAACGGGCCGGTCGACGCTTCGCTGAAGGCGATCGAGAGCCGGGTGAAGAGCGGATGCGAGCTGGTGCTCTATTCCGTCAACGCCATTACGACCGGCACCGAGGCGCAGGGCGAAGTCACCGTGCGGCTGTCGCGCGCCGGCCGCATTGTTAACGGCACCGGCGCCGATCCTGACATCATCGCGGCATCGGCAAAGGCGTATCTGAACGCGCTGAACAAGCTGTATATGACCGGTGAGCGGCTGAACCCGCAAACCTCGCTGGCCGCCTAGGAAACTCTGCGAAGCCGTAGCCAGGTTATGCGGCGCTTCTTCAGTCCCTCGGTGTCCTCGAAGACTGGGGCGGACCGTTGAAGCGTTGGTGCGCAGCGACCTTGCTGGCGCTGGCCAGTGCCGCGGTATCCGCGCAGACATCCCCGCAGCAGTTGCAACCGATACGCCTCGCGATGATCGAGGCGTTTTCCGGCCCATTTGCAAACACCGGGGAGGCGGTCGCACGCAACTTGTTATTTGCGGTTGAGCGCGTGAATGCACGCGGCGGCGTCAATGTTGCGGGCAGTGCGCGCGTGCTACAGGTCGAGATGTTCGATTCAAAGGGGCAGGTCGACGAGGCGCTAACGATGCTCCGGCGCGCTACCGACGCCCGCATCCCGTTTGTCTTGCAGGGCAATTCTTCGGCGGTTGCGGCGGCGTTGATCGATGCGGTGAATAAAAACAACGAGCGTGTGCCCGACGCGCGTGTGCTCTTTCTGAACTACTCGGCCGTCGATCCGGAATTGACCAACGAACGCTGCAGCCCGTGGCATTTCCGCTTCGATGCGCATGTCGAAATGCGTATGGCCGCATTGGTTGAAGCGCTTGCTTCCGATAGCGCAGTGTCGAAGGTGTATCTGTTGAATCAGGATTACAGCTTCGGTCAACAGGTGGCGGCGAATGCACGCGCGATGCTCGCACAGCGAGCCAAGTCGGTCCGCGTTGTTGGCGACGACCTGCATCCGGTCGGCAAGGTGCGCGACTTCGCGCCCTATGTGGCAAAGATAAAGGACAGTGGCGCCGATACGGTCGTCACCGGCAACTGGGGCAATGATCTGACGTTGCTGGTGCGAGCGGCGCGCGAAGCGGGCCTGAACGCCAGTTTTTACACGTTCTACGGCAACGGGCTTGGCGCTCCCGCAACGATCGGTGACGCCGGAGTCGGGCGCGTGTACGCGGTGGCCGAATGGCACCCGAACGCCGCGCCGCCATCAATGGAGCGCTTGTATCAGGAATTTCGCGGCCGGTTTCCCGCGGCGCGCGATGATTTCTTTCAGGGGCGCACGATCGTGATGATCGAGATGCTCGTGCGCGCGATCGAAGCTGCAGGCACCGACGAAGCGCTCGCGGTGGCACGTGCGTTGTCCGGCATGAGCTTTGGCGCAGCCCAAGGCAATCCGTTGGGCAACGTCACGATGCGGAGGACGGACCATCAGCTGATCGGGCCATTGGTCGTTTCCGTGATGGAAAAGCAGGGCTCGCCCGGAGTGCGCTACGACGTCGAAGGAAGCGGCTACGGCTTCCGCTCCCGGTTCTCGGTCGCGCCGGCGCAAAACGAACGGCCGACCCGCTGTCAAATGGCTTGGCCAGCGCGCTGAGGCTCGCTGCCCGGCTGGGCTACAATCACGGGCTTGTCACGGCACGGCCATCCTTCCGTGTCCGCGTGTGGAAGTTGTTTCAACAGAAGTTAACAGAGCTCGCGCTCGCGTTAACGTGAAAGGGACAGCATGTCAGTTGCAGATATCAACAAGTCGGAAATCGTCGCCAAGTATCAGCGCGCCCAAGCCGACACCGGATCGCCTGAAGTGCAAATCGCGCTGCTTACCGCGCGCATCAACGAGTTGACCGATCACTTCAAAGCGCACGTCAAGGATCATCACTCACGTCGCGGCCTGCTGAAGATGGTCAGCCGGCGCCGCAAATTGCTCGACTATCTGAAAGGCAAGAACCCCGACGCCTACAAGGGGTTAATCGATTCTCTCGGGCTGCGCAAGTAGTTGTGCGCCGAATGAAACAGCTGAGCCCGCGCGGAACGTTCTGCGCGGGCTCTTTGCGTTCGATGCAATCGAACGATGCGAACAAAAGGAATGAGAATGCTTCAGAAAGTAATGTTTGAAAAAGTAACGAAGAGCTTTTCCTACGGCGCGAACACCGTGACATTGGAAACAGGCGAGGTCGCCCGTCAATCGGACGGCGCGGTGCTGTGCTCGATGGGCGACACGGTTGTTCTGGCGACGGTGGTGGGGCGCCGAGAAGCCAAACCCGGGCAGGACTTTTTCCCGCTGACTGTCGACTACGTCGAGAAGACGTATGCGGCCGGCCGCATCCCGGGCGGATTCTTCAAGCGCGAGGGGCGGCCTTCGGAGAAGGAGACGCTGACGTCGCGCCTGATCGACCGGCCGATTCGACCGCTGTTTCCCGATGGTTTTCATAACGAAATACAAGTGGTGATTCACGTGCTGTCGGTCGATCCGGAAATCGATCCGGATGTCCCTGCGATGATCGGCGCCTCGGCCGCGTTGTCCCTATCCGGTATTCCTTTCAAGGGACCGATCGGCGCGGCGCGAGTCGGCTATGTCGACGGTCAGTACGTAATCAATCCGACCGCGACGCAGCTGAAGACTTCGCAACTCAACCTCGTGGTCGCTGGCACCGAGCGTGCCGTACTGATGGTCGAATCGGAAGCCGATCAATTGTCCGAGGATGTGATGCTGGGCGGCGTGATGCACGGCCATCAACAGATGCAGGCGGTGATCAACGCGATTCACGATCTCGTACGCGATGCCGGCAAGCCTGCGTGGGAATGGCAGCCTGCACCGAAGAACGAAGCGCTGATGGCCACGCTGGTGCAAAACGCCGGGCCGGCGCTGCGTGAGGCGTATCAGATGCGCAGCAAACAGGCGCGTTCGAATCGCATCAACGAGATCTATGCGTCGGCCGCAAGCACCGTGGCGGCCGAGGCTGCCTCGACGGGCCAGCCCGCCGCCGATGGCAACGAAGTCAACAACATCTTGTTCGATCTCGAGGCGAAACTTGTTCGCAGCCAGATTCTGGACGGTGAACCCCGCATCGACGGTCGCGATACGCGCACAGTGCGTCCGATCGACATTCGCCTTGGTGTTCTGCCGCGCACGCATGGCTCTGCCTTGTTCACGCGCGGCGAAACGCAGGCATTGGTGATCGCCACGCTCGGCACCAAGCAGGACGAGCAGATCATCGATGCGCTGCAGGGTGAATATCGCGAGCGCTTCATGCTTCACTACAACATGCCGCCGTTTGCGACCGGCGAAACGGGCCGGGTCGGCGCACCGAAGCGGCGCGAAGTCGGTCACGGCCGCCTGGCAAAACGCGCGCTGATTGCCTGCCTGCCATCGTACGAGGACTTTCAGTATTCGCTGCGCGTCGTGTCCGAGATCACCGAGTCCAATGGCTCTTCGTCGATGGCGTCGGTATGCGGCGGGTGCCTCGCGCTGATGGATGCCGGCGTGCCCATGAAGGCGCATGTGGCCGGAGTCGCGATGGGGCTGATCAAGGAAGGCAACAAGTTTGCGGTGCTGACCGACATCCTCGGTGACGAGGATCACCTGGGTGACATGGACTTCAAGGTGGCGGGCACGGCGACCGGGGTCACCGCGCTGCAGATGGATATCAAGATCGAGGGCATCACGCGCGAGATCATGCAGGTCGCACTGGCGCAGGCGAAAGAAGCGCGCATGCACATCCTGCAGAAGATGCAGGACGCGATCGGTGCGTCGCGCGGCGAACTGTCTGCGTTCGCGCCGCGCCTGATCAAGATGAAGATCAATCCGGAGAAGATCCGCGATGTGATCGGCAAGGGCGGAGCCGTGATCCGCGCGTTGACCGAAGAAACCGGCACGCAGATCGATATCGAGGACGATGGCACCATCATCATCGCCAGCGTGGATCACGAAAAGGGCAAGGAAGCGCAGCGTCGTATCAGCGAGCTGACAGCCGAAGTTGAAGTCGGCAAGGTCTACGACGGCACGGTGCTACGCCTGCTGGACTTCGGCGCGATCGTGCAAATCCTGCCGGGCAAGGACGGCTTGCTGCACATTTCGCAGATCGCCAACGAGCGGGTCAACGCGGTGGCGGATTACTTGAAGGAAGGCCAGCCCGTCAAGGTCAAGGTAATCGAAGCCGACGAAAAGGGTCGAGTGCGGCTATCGATGAAGGCGGTCGGCGGCGATGCAGCGGCGGCTCAGCAGCAGCAATAATTCTTTGCAGAGTTCGACGAGGCGCCGCCGTTGGCGCCTTTGTTTTGTATGAACGCATTGGCAATCGCCGCGACCGGCCTCGTGCTGGTCATCGGCTGCGCACCAGCGCTTTCCGCAGAAGCAACGATGGCCGCTGAGCAGGACGATCCACACCTCTGGCTCGAAGAAGTCGATGGCGCGCGCGCACTTGAGTTTGCGCGTACTGCCAACACACGCACGCTGTCCGAGCTGCGCGAGCGGTCGGAATTCGCGCCGATCCGCGATGAGGTGCGCGAAGTGCTCGACTCGCGCGAGCGAATTGCGCACGTCGCGGTGCACGGCGACCATCTTTACAACTTCTGGCAGGACCGCGCCAATCCGCGTGGACTCTGGCGCCGTACATCATGGGCCGAATATCGCAAGCCGCAGACCGCGTGGGAAACCGTGCTCGATGTCGATACGTTGGCGCGCGACGAAAAGGAAAACTGGGTTTGGAAGAACGCGCAGTGCTTGCCGCCGCGGGGTGATCGCTGCCTGATCAGCCTGTCGCGCGGCGGTGGTGATGCGATTGCCGTGCGCGAGTTCGATCTTGCGAGAAAGGAATTCGTCACTGACGGATTCGTTTTGCCCGAAGCCAAGTCAGATGTTGAGTGGCGCGACCGCGACACGATCTACGTCGGCACCGATTTCGGCCCGGGCACGATGACCGATAGCGGCTATGCACGCATCGTTAAGCGCTGGACTCGCGGGACGCCTCTCGCACAGGCCGTGACTATCTTCGAAGGACAGCGCACCGATGTCGGCGTTGACCCTTGGGTCGATCATGACGTTCGCGATGGCGAAACGCGAGTCACCGAGGGTGTAAGGCGCTCAATTGCGTTTTACAACAGCGAAATGTTCGTGTTGCGCAACGGTGTACCGGTGCGGCTCGCTGTGCCGAACGACGCTGCCACGCGGATCGTCGGCCCGTGGCTCGTCGTACGACTGCGGTCCGCATGGGACATTGGCGGCCGCACATATCCAGCCGGCGCGCTGATCGCTGCGAAGACGCAGGAGTTTTTGGACGGAAAGCGCACGTTCGAAGTGTTGTTCGAGCCGACCGCGCGCACCGCGCTGCAAAGGGATTGGTCGGCTACCCGCGACACGATCGTGCTTGATGTGCTCGACAACGTCCGGAACCGGATTTGGGTGGTGACACCGGCGGATGATGGCTGGCGGCGTCAGGAAATTGCACTGCCATCTCTGGGCTCAGCGAGCGCGCGTCCGGTCGATCGCTACGCGTCGGATCAGCTTTTCATCACGTATCAGGATTTTCTGACGCCGCCGACGTTGTTTATCGGCGCGGCGCGGCAACCGGTCGAGAAGCTGAAGTCGATGCCGTCGTTTTTCGACGCCTTGCGCATGACGGTGCAACAACTCGAGGCGACATCGCGCGACGGCACGCGCGTGCCGTACTTCGTTATCGGTCCGGCCGGACTGAAGAATGCGCCAACGATGCTGTATGGCTACGGCGGTTTCGAGATTTCGCTCGAACCGTTCTACAGCGGCGGACTCGGCCGCGCATGGCTGGCGCGCGGTGGCGTTCTGGTCGTCGCCAACATTCGTGGTGGCGGCGAATTCGGGCCCGCATGGCACCAGGCCGCGTTGAAGGAAAAGCGACAGAACGCGTTCGACGATTTCATTGCGATTGCAGAAGATCTCGTACGACGCGGCATTGCCGAGCCCAAACAAATTGGCATCCGCGGAGGCAGCAACGGTGGTCTACTGGTTGGCGCTGCGTTGACGCAGCGTCCGGAGCTCTTCGGCGCCGCGGTGGCGCAGGTGCCGCTGCTCGACATGCGGCGCTACAACAAGCTGCTGGCCGGCGCGAGTTGGATGGGCGAGTACGGCGATCCCGACGTGCCCGAGCAGTGGGCGTACATCTCGAAGTATTCGCCGTATCAGAACGTGCGCAAGGGCGTGCGGTATCCGCCGACGCTTTTCGTTACCTCGACTCGCGACGATCGCGTGCATCCAGCGCACGCGCGCAAGATGTTTGCGCGCATGCGCGAACAGGGGCACGACGTCTGGTACTACGAGAACATCGAAGGTGGCCACGGCGCCGCCTCGAACAACGAGCAGCGCGCGCTGATGAACGCGATTGAATACACATTCCTGTGGAAGCACCTCGGAGGCAAGCCGTGAACGACGGCTCGATGCGCGCCATCGAGATCGCACAGCCCGGGGGTCCGGACGTGCTGCGCCTGGTCGAACGGGCGTGCCCGCAGCCAGCCGCTGGTGAGGTCTTGATCCGGGTGCAGGCAGCGGGTTTGAATCGACCGGATGTCCTGCAGCGCAAAGGTGCCTACGCACCGCCGCCCGGCGCGTCTGATCTACCCGGACTCGAGGTCGCCGGCACGATTGAGAAGGGTGATACAGCCGGAACCGACTTAAAAATAGGTGACGCGGTTTGCGCGCTGGTGGCGGGAGGCGGCTACGCCGAGTACTGCGTGGCACCCACTGCGCAGTGTCTGCCGAAGCCGCGCACGCTGTCGTTTGCAGAAGCGGCCGGGCTTCCCGAAACGTACTTCACCGTGTGGAGCAACGTGTTCGATCGCGCGCGACTTGCGTCCGGAGAATCGTTGCTGGTGCAGGGTGGCTCGAGCGGAATCGGCGTTGCAGCGATTCAGCTGGCGTCAACGCTTGGCAACACCGTTTATGCGACGGCAGGCAGCGACGACAAATGCCGCGCGTGCGAGAGACTCGGTGCCAAGCGCGCGATTAACTATCGGACCGAAGACTTTGCCGAGGTGATTCGCACCGAAACCGGTGGCCGCGGGGTCGATGTCATCCTCGACATGGTCGCCGGCGATTACTTGCCGCGTGAGATCCAATGCCTGGCCGATGACGGCCGGCTGGTCATCATTGCGCTGCTCGGCGGCGCGAAAGCGCCGCTGGATATGAGCGCGGTCTTGCGGAGACGGCTGACGATAACCGGCTCGACGCTGCGTCCACGCCCGGTCGAGGTCAAGGGTGCGATCGCTAGGCGCCTGCGCGAGGTCGTGTGGCCGCTGATTGAGTCGGGGCGGATTAAGCCGATGCTTTATCGCACGTTTCCGCTGGCGCAAGCCGCCGACGCGCACCGGCTGATGGAGTCGAGCGAGCATGTCGGCAAGATCGTGCTGACCGTCGGCGCAAATGCCGGGCAGGTGCAATGATGCTGCGCCGTGCATTGGTGGCCGCCAACTGGAAGATGAACGGTTCGCGCGCGGCCAACGAAGCCTGGCTGCGCGAATTTGCTAGCCGTAAGGCGAAATTGGCGTGCGACGTCGTGGTGTGCGCTCCCTACGTGTACGTCGATCAGCTGCGCGCATCGCTAAGCCGCGATCAGATCGGTGCGCAAGACGTGTCGGCGCACCAGCCTGGGGCCTACACCGGAGACATAGCGGCGGAAATGCTGAAAGATGCCGGTTGCGATTGGGTCATCGTCGGACACTCGGAACGTCGCCAATTGCACGGCGAAACTGACGAACTCGTGGCGGCCAAGGCCGAACGCGCGTTGCAAGCGGGGTTGCGGCCGATAATCTGCATCGGCGAAACACTGCAGCAGCGCGCAGCGGGTCAAACGCACGCGGTGTTAAGTTCGCAGCTCGCAGTTGTGCTGGAGCGCCTTGGCGCCGAAAGGTTAACCAGCGGAGTGCTGGCATACGAGCCGGTGTGGGCGATCGGGACCGGTCACACGGCAACGCCTGCGCAGGCGCAGGAAGTGCACGCTGCCTTGCGCGCCCGGATTGGCGAGCGCGATGCGAAAGCGGCGGCGGATTTGAGAATTTTGTATGGCGGCAGCGTTAAGCCGGGCAATGCACCGGAGCTGTTCGTGCAGCCCGATATCGATGGCGGGCTAATTGGCGGCGCTTCGTTGGTTGCAGCAGACTTTGTTGAGATTTGCGCCGCCGTGCACACGTAATATTCGTTAGATCGGAGAAAGGTTTGAAATGGCTTGGTTGACCACATTGCTGATCGTCGTGCAGGTGATCTCGGCGATTTCGATCATCGTGCTGGTGCTGCTTCAGCACGGCAAGGGCGCGGATATGGGCGCGGCGTTCGGGGGCGGCGCATCCGGCAGCCTGTTCGGCGCCACCGGCTCGGCCAACTTTCTTTCGCGCAGCACCGGCGCTGTTGCCACCGTCTTCTTCCTGGCGACCCTCGGCCTGGCCTACACGAGCACCGAAATCAAGCGTCCCGCATCGGAGACTGGTGGTGTGATGGGAACGGTGCCTCCGACCACCCCGGTTCCCGCGCCGACGCCGAAGGACGTCCCCACGCCGAGCGGACAGGCCCCACAGAGCACGCCGGCGGCAACGATTCCCGCCGTACCGGTGCCGACTCCGTCAACCAAGGACGGGCAGCCGAAGCCGAGCGATATTCCGAAGTAAGGCGAGCCCGCGCCAGGCAGCGGATCACCGATTGCCATCACGTACAATCTTTTGGATTTTTTCCAGTGCCGACGTGGTGGAATTGGTAGACACACCATCTTGAGGGGGTGGCGGCGCAAGCCGTGAGAGTTCGAGTCTCTCCGTCGGCACCAAATGCACTGCACGGTGAAGCTCGCGTGAACCTCGACAACTACCTTCCGATCCTGCTTTTCATACTGGTCGGTCTCGCGATCGGCGCAGCGCCGATGGCGATTGGCGCGCTGCTCGGTCCGCGCAACCCTGATCCGGAAAAGTTGTCTCCGTATGAGTGCGGCTTCGAAGCTTTCGAAGACGCGCGCATGAAGTTCGATGTGCGGTATTACCTGGTGGCGATCTTATTCATCATCTTCGACCTCGAGATTGCGTTTCTATTTCCGTGGGGCGTTGTGCTCGGCGACCTTGGCGTCTGGAGCGCGGGCTTCTGGGCGATGATGCTGTTTCTCGCCATTCTGACCGTCGGCTTTATCTACGAATGGAAAAAGGGCGCGCTGGATTGGGAATAGATCATGGCTCTGGAAGGTCACCTTAACGAAGGATTCGTAACGACCAGTGTCGACAAGGTTCTGAACTGGTCAAAAACCGGCTCACTGTGGCCGATGTCATTCGGCCTGGCGTGCTGTGCGGTCGAGATGATGCACGCCGGCGCCGCACGCTATGACCTCGACCGCTTCGGCATCTTCTTTCGCCCGAGTCCGCGCCAGTCCGATCTGATGATCGTCGCCGGTACGTTGTGCAACAAGATGGCGCCGGCGTTGCGCAAGGTGTACGACCAGATGGCCGAACCGCGCTGGGTCATCAGCATGGGCTCGTGTGCCAATGGTGGCGGCTATTACCACTACAGCTACTCGGTGGTGCGCGGCTGCGACCGCATCGTGCCGGTCGACGTATACGTTCCCGGCTGTCCGCCGACTGCAGAAGCGCTGATCTACGGAATCATCCAGTTGCAGAACAAGATTCGACGCACGAATACGATCGCCCGCTGATGTCTCGTCTGGATGAACTCTCCGAGCGCTTGAGATCGGCGCTCGGCAACAAGCTGCAAAGCCTTGTCGTTGCGCTCGATGAAGTGACGATTGTCGTCAAGCGTCAGGATCATTTATCGGTCGCTCACACGTTGCGTGACGACAGTTCGCTTGCGTTCGCACAGTTGATCGATCTTTGCGGCGTTGATTATTTGTCATACGGCGAGGGCACGTGGGATGGCGCGCGTTACGCGGTCGTCATGCACCTGCTGTCGCTGACACACAACTGGCGCGTACGCGTGCGCACGTTCTGTACCGATGATGACCTACCTCTGGTGGATTCGGTCACGAGTGTCTGGGCATCGGCCAACTGGTTCGAACGCGAGGCGTTCGATTTGTACGGAATCGTGTTCGAAGGCCATCCCGATCTGCGCCGCATCCTGACCGATTACGGCTTCGTCGGTCACCCATTCCGCAAGGACTTCCCTATCTCGGGCTACGTTGAGATGAGGTACGACCCGGAACAGAAGAGGGTTATCTATCAACCAGTGACGATCGAACCGCGCGAGATCGTGCCGCGCGTGATTCGTGAGGAAAACTACGGCCAGGGGCGAGGGTGATGGCCGGACATCAAGAAACTCGCTGAATTTTGTTTCCGGCCGCCGCGCTTTGCGCGGCTTAACTTGCGCTTTGCGCAAGTTAGCCTACAACGAAGTTCAAGGTGTAACGCGGCTTCGACGAAGCTCAGTGCCGGGATTAGTCGTATGGCTGACATTAAGAATTACACGCTTGAACTTTGGCCCACAGCATCCGGCTGCGCACGGAGTGCTGCGTCTGGTGCTCGAGCTCGACGGCGAAGTGATCGAGCGTGCCGATCCGCATATCGGGCTTCTGCACCGCGCCACCGAGAAGCTGGCGGAAACGCGCACGTATCTGCAGTCGGTGCCGTACATGGACCGGCTCGATTACGTGTCGATGATGTGCAACGAGCATGCGTACGTGATGGCGATCGAGAAGCTGATCGGCGTCGACGTGCCGATTCGAGCGCAGTACATCCGCGTGATGTTCGATGAGATCACGCGACTGCTGAATCACCTGCTGTGGCTCGGCGCGCACGGGCTCGACGTCGGCGCGATGGCAGTGTTTCTATACGCCTTTCGCGAGCGCGAAGATCTTATGGATGTATACGAAGCCGTGTCGGGCGCGCGCATGCACGCCGCGTACTACCGCCCCGGTGGCGTGTATCGCGATCTGCCGGATGCGATGCCGCAACACAAAAACACCAAATATCGCAGCGCGCAGGAGATCAAGCGTCTGAACGAAAACCGTCAGGGCTCACTGCTCGACTTCATCGAAGACTTTACGAACCGCTTTCCGAAGCACGTCGATGAATACGAAACCCTGCTGACCGACAATCGCATCTGGAAGCAAAGACTAGTCGGCATCGGCGTCGTGTCACCGGAACGCGCGTTGCAGCTCGGATTTACGGGCCCGATGCTGCGCGGCTCGGGCATCGAGTGGGATCTGCGGCGCAAGCAGCCGTACGAGGTGTACGACCGGCTCGACTTCGCGATTCCCATCGGCAAGAACGGGGACTGTTACGACCGCTACCTGGTGCGTGTGGCAGAGATGCGGCAGAGCAACTCGATCATCCGGCAATGCATCACGTGGTTACGCGCGAATCCCGGCCCGGTGATGACCGACAACCGCAAAGTGGCGCCGCCTTCGAGAGTCGATATGAAGCTCGGCATGGAGGATCTGATTCACCATTTCAAGCTGTTCACTGAGGGCATGCATGTGCCGCCGGGAGAGGCGTACGCAGCAGTCGAGCATCCGAAGGGCGAGTTCGGCATCTATCTGATTTCCGACGGCGCTAACAAGCCTTATCGCCTAAAAATCCGCGCCGGCGGCTTTCCGCATCTGCAGTCGTTCGATGAAATGGTGCGCGGCCACATGCTTGCCGACGCGGTCACGATCATCGGTACGCAGGACATCGTTTTCGGTGAGATCGACCGATGAGCGCGGTTCCGCAGACCGGCCTGCTGCTGTCTTCCGAGGCGTATCGAAAGATCGATCGCGAGATAGCCAAGTTTCCGGCTGAGCACAGGCGGTCGGCCGTGATGGCGGCGCTCGCGATCGCGCAGGACGAGCTGGGGTGGCTGTCGAACGAAGCGATGGAAGAGGTCGCCAACTATCTCGGCATGCCGGCGATTGCGGTGTACGAGGTTGCGACGTTTTACAGCATGTACAACTTGAAGCCTACCGGCCGCCACAAGATTGCCCTCTGCACCAATCTGCCGTGCGCGCTGTCGGGCGCAACCCGTGCGGCTGAACACCTGAAGCGGCGGCTCGGAATCGGCTTTGGCGATACGACGCCCGACGGCGCGTTCACACTGAAAGAGGGAGAGTGCTTCGGCGCCTGCGGCGACGCGCCCGTGCTGCTGATCAACAATAAGCGCATGGAAAGCTTCATGAGCAACGAGAAGCTGGATGCGCTGTTGTCGGAACTGGAGATGGCGCAGCGATGAGCCTGCAAACGTGTTTTCACGGTCGCCATATCCAGCCGATGATTCTGGCGGGCCTCGATGGCGACAACTGGCGGCTGAAGGATTACGAAGCGCGCGGCGGTTATCAGGCACTGCGAAAGTCTTAACGACAAGCTGACGCCGGATGCCGTCATTGCCGAAGTGAAGAAAGTCAGCACTGCGCGGACGTGGCGGCGCCGGTTTTCCGACGGGGCTTAAGTGGAGCTTCATGCCGCGCCAGCACGCGGGGCAGAAGTATCTCGTCTGTAATTCCGACGAGGGCGAGCCCGGCACGTTCAAAGATCGCGACATCCTGCGCTACAACCCGCACATGGTGATCGAAGGCATGGCGATCGCCGCGTATGCGATGGGTATCTCGGTCGGCTACAACTACATTCACGGCGAAACCTGGGCCGAGTACGAGCGTTTTGAGGAAGCGCTGGCCGAGGCGTACGACGCCGGCTACCTCGGCAAGAACTTCTCGGCTCCGACTTTTCGTTCGACCTCTACGCGGTGCACGGCTACGGCGCCTACATCTGCGGTGAAGAAACCGCGCTGCTCGAATCGCTTGAAGGCAAGAAAGGGCTGCCGCGTTTCAAGCCGCCGTTTCCGGCGAGCTATGGTCTCTATGGCAAGCCGACCACCATTAATAACACCGAGACGTTCGCCGCAGTGCCGTTCATCATCAACAACGGCGGTGACGCGTTCCTGCAAATCGGGCGGCACAACAACGGCGGCACGAAGATCTTTTCCGTGTCAGGCGATGTCACCTGGCCGGGCAACTACGAAGTGCCTCTGGGAACTCCATTCGCCAAGCTGCTCGAGCTGGCCGGTGGCATGCGTCACGGCAGGAAGATCAAGGGAGTGATTCCCGGCGGCTCGTCGATGCCGGTCGTGCCGGGCGACGTGATGATGACGACCGACATGGATTACGACTCGATCGCGAAGGCCGGTTCGATGCTCGGTTCCGGCGCGGTGATCGTGATGGATGAAACGCGCTGTATGGTCAGATCGGCCGAGCGGCTCGCGTACTTTTATTTCGAGGAAAGCTGTGGTCAGTGCACTCCGTGTCGCGAAGGCACCGGCTGGCTGTATCGGATCATTCACCGGATCGAGCATGGCGAAGGCCGCGCCGAAGATCTGCAACTGCTGAATTCGTTGGCCGACAACATTCAGGGCAGAACCATCTGCGCCTTGGGCGACGCGGCTGCGATGCCGGTGCGCGCGTTCGTCAAGCACTACCGAGCCGAGTTCGAGCACCACATCAAGCATGGGCACTGTCTGGTAACGGAGCACGCGTCGTGATCGAAGTCGAAATCGACGGTCGCAAGGTCGAGGTACCCGAAGGCAGCATGCTGATGGATGCTGCCGGCAAGCTTGGCATCTACATTCCGCACTTCTGCTATCACAAGAAACTCACGATCGCGGCGAATTGCCGCATGTGTCTGGTCGAAGTCGAGAAAGCGCCGAAACCCATGCCCGCGTGTGCGACGCCGGTCACCAAGGGAATGATCGCGCGCACTCAGTCTGCCTATGCGAAGCAGGCGCAAGACTCGGTGATGGAATTTTTGCTGATCAACCATCCGCTCGACTGTCCGATCTGCGATCAGGGCGGGGAATGCCAACTGCAGGATCTGGCAGTGGGATACGGTGGTTCCGCCAGCCGCTATCCAGAACCGAAGCGCGTCGTGTTTCACAAGAGCATGGGGCCATTGATCTCCGCGGAAGAGATGACGCGTTGCATTCACTGCACGCGTTGCGTGCGTTTCGGTCAGGAAATCGCCGGTGTGATGGAGCTCGGCATGATCGGCCGTGGCGAGAATGCCGAAATCCTGAGCTTCGTCGGCCGCTCGGTGGATTCCGAGCTGTCGGGCAACATGATCGATCTATGCCCGGTCGGCGCGTTGACAAGCAAGCCGTTTCGCTATGAAGCGCGCTCCTGGGAGTTATCGCGTCGCAAGTCGATAAGCCCGCACGACTCGCTGGGCTCGAATCTGATCGTCCAGGTCAAGAACAACCACGTGATGCGCGTGCTCCCACTCGAAAACGAAGAGGTCAACGAGTGCTGGTTGTCGGACCGCGATCGTTTTTCGTACGACGGGCTGAACGCGCCGGATCGCCTGTTAAGGCCTATGGTCAAGCAGGGCGGCCAATGGAACGAAGTCGACTGGCCGGTGGCGCTCGAATACGCGACGAATGCGCTGATGCAAGTGAAAAGCGAAGCGGGCTCGCAAGCAATCGGTGCGCTGGCTTCGCCCGCCAGCACGCTCGAGGAGCTGCATCTGCTGGCCAAGCTGATGCGAGGGTTCGGCTCCGAGAATATCGACTTTCGCTTGCGTCAGTCCGATTTCTCCGGAGATCCTTCGTCCGGCGGCGCGCCGTGGCTCGGCATGAAGATCGCCGACATCAACAAGCTCGAGCGCGTGCTGCTGGTCGGTTCGTTCTTGCGTAAGGACCAGCCGCTGATTTCGGCGCGCGTGCGCGCCGCCACGAAACGCGGCTGCAAAGTGAGCGTGCTGCACGCGGTCGATAGCGATCTGCTGATGCCGGTGGCACACAAGCTCATCGAACGTCCGAGTAAATGGGTGAACGCGCTGTGCGAAATCGCCGCTGCGATTGCGAGCGAACGCGGCGAACGTGCGCCGGTCGATGGAGTGACGGCGACTGAGCGCGCGAAGGCGATTGCCAGGACACTGATGTCGGGTGAGCGCAAGGCAATCCTGCTCGGTAACGCCGCCGTGCAACACCCGCAGGCCGCGCAGCTTCGTGCTCTGGGCACAGTGGATTGCCAGAGGCGACCGGTGCCGACGGTCGGCGTGCTGACAGAGGGTGCCAACACAGTCGGTGGTTACGTGGCGGGTGCACATCCGAAGCAAGGTGGCCTGAATGCGCGCGAGATGATCGAGCAGCCGCGCAAGGCGTATTTGCTGTGGAATCTGGAGCCTGACTACGACGTTGCCAACCCGGCTGCAATGGCGCAGGCATTGCAGGCGGCCGATACTGTGATTGCGTTCTCCATTTATCGCAATGGCGCTCTCGACTACGCCGACGTGATCCTTCCGATCGCGCCATTCACCGAAACAGCCGGAACGTTTATCAATTGCGAAGGCCGCGTGCAGCGCTTTAACGGCACGGTGCGACCGGCGGGTGAAGCTCGGCCCGGCTGGAAAGTGCTGCGTGTGCTCGGCAATCTGCTGCAGCTCGACGGGTTCGATTACGACACATCGGAGCAGATTCGCGAGGAAGCATTGCCTGCCGATGTCGGTGCAAAGCTTTCGAATGAGTTCACCGCCGCGCCGTCGCTGCCGGAGAACGAGCCGAGTGCAGCGGAAAGAATCGCAGACGTTCCGATCTATTTCAGCGACTCGATCGTACGGCGCTCGCCTCCGTTACAGGCAACGCACGATGCAAGGTGGCCGAAAGCGCGCGCGAATGCAGGCACATTACAGTCATTCGGAGTGACCGCGGGGGACAAGGCACGCGTAACGCAGGGCGCTGCGTCGGCGCTGCTCGACGTCGAACTGGACGACAGCGTCGCTGACGGCACGGTGCATGTGTCCGCAGGGCACGAGTCGACTGCGACGCTCGGATCGATGTTTGGCCCGATTCATCTTTCGCGCGCCTAATGGAAACGATTGTCGCCGTTACCTGGGAGCTGCTGAAGATCGGGGCGATCGTGCTGCCGATCCTCGGTTTGGTTGCGTACTTGACCTTGTGGGAGCGCCGACTGATTGGCTGGTTCCACATTCGTCTCGGTCCCAATCGTGTCGGACCGCTCGGCTTGCTGCAGCCAATTGCCGACGCGTTCAAGCTCCTCACCAAGGAAATCATTACCCCGTCGCAGGCGGACCGATCGCTGTACTTCGTGGCGCCGGTCGTGATCCTGATGCCGGCGCTGGCTGCGTGGGCCGTGATTCCGTTCGGACCCGGCATCGTGCTGGCCGATATCAACGCCGGGTTGCTGTTCATCATGGCGATTACATCGGTCGGCGTTTATGGCGTCATCATCGCCGGGTGGGCGTCGAACTCTAAGTACGCGTTCCTCGGTGCGATGCGCGCGGCAGCGCAAATGGTCAGCTATGAGATCGGCATGGGCTTCGTGCTCGTGACGGTGCTGATGGTCGCCGGCACTTTGAACATGACACAGATTGTCGTGGGGCAGAACACGGGGCTGTTCGCCTCGATGGGACTCAATTTCCTGTCGTGGAACTGGCTGCCGCTGCTCCCGTTGTTCGTGATCTACGTCGTATCGAGCATCGCCGAAACCAATCGCCATCCATTTGACGTGGTCGAGGGCGAGTCCGAGATCGTCGCCGGCCACATGGTCGAGTACTCGGGCATGAGCTTTGCGATTTTCTTCCTGGCCGAGTACGCCAACATGATCCTGCTGTCGACGGTCGCGACGATCATGTTCCTCGGTGGTTGGGCGGCACCGATCGGCATCACGGATTTGGGCGCTGCGACCGGCTGGTGGGACGTCCAGGTGCCGGCGGTTCTGGTCGCGCTGTCCGGTTGGTTCTGGTTGTTCGTCAAAGTATTTTTTGTGGTTTCACTGTTCATCTGGTTCCGTGCATCGTTTCCACGCTACCGCTATGACCAGATCATGCGGCTTGGCTGGAAGGTATTCATTCCGCTGACTCTCGTATGGCTCGTCGTCATCGCGGTGTGGATGCAGACGCCTTGGAATATCTGGAGCAAATGAGCTGATGGGTGCGGTCAGAGAATTTTTCGACAGCCTGCTGTTGCGGGAACTCGTAAAGGGCCTCGCATTGACCGGACGCTACGCGTTCTCGCGCAAGATCACGATTCGATACCCGGAAGAAAAGACGCCGATGTCGCCCCGCTTTCGCGGGCTGCACGCGCTGCGCCGCTATCCGAACGGAGAAGAGCGCTGCATCGCATGCAAGTTGTGCGAAGCGGTGTGTCCGGCATTGGCGATCACGATTGAGTCCGAGGAGCGCGAGGATGGCACGCGCCGTACCACACGCTACGACGTCGACCTGTACAAGTGCATCTTCTGCGGCTTATGCGAAGAAAGCTGTCCGGTCGATTCGATCGTCGAAACGCATATCCACGAGTATCACGGCGAAGAGCGCGGCGATCTGTATTTCACGAAGCCGATGCTGCTGGCGATCGGCGACCGCTACGAAAAAGAGATCGCGGCGGCGCGCAAAGCCGACGCACCGTATCGCTGACTTGCCGATGGACGCTCAATCCGCGTTGTTTCTGATCTTCGCCGGCGTGATGCTGCTCGCGGCGTTGCGCGTGATCACCGCGCGCAATCCGGTGCACGCGGTGCTGTTCCTGGTGTTGGCCTTTTTTTCGGCAGCCGAGTTGTGGATCCTGTTGCGCGCCGAGTTCCTCGCGATCGCACTCGTGCTGGTATATGTCGGTGCCGTGATGGTGCTGTTTCTGTTCGTGGTGATGATGCTCGACATCAATATCGACAAGTTGCGGCGGGGATTCTGGCGCAATGCGCCGTGGGGTTTCGGCGTAGCCGCGCTGATCGTGCTGCCAGCTATGGCTGGTGCTGTCGCAGCCGCAGTGGTTGGAGCAGGTGCGCCCCGGTCCCGGCATTGCAGCCGCGGATAACACGCGTGCGCTCGGGATGCTGACCTTCACCGAGTATGTCTTTCCGTTGCAGATCGCTGGAGTCATCTTGCTGGTTGCAATCATCGCGGCGATCGCGTTGACCTTGCGCGGGCGCAAGGATGCGAAGAGCCAGGTTCCATCGCAGCAAGTCAAGGTTAGAAGTGAAGAGCGGGTGCGCCTGGTTACGATGGCGACCGAGGGCGAAGCGCGGCAAACAAAGAGTAGTTGAAGGGGGAGGAGAGGCTCGTGGTATCGCTGTCCTGGTATCTAGGCGCGGGCGCACTGCTGTTTGCGATCAGCGTCGTCGGCATCTTTCTGAATCGAAAGAACCTGATCGTGCTGCTGATGGCGATCGAGCTGATGCTGCTCGCAGTCAACATCAACTTCATCGCGTTCTCGCATTACCTGGGTGATTACCACGGTCAGGTGTTCGTTTTCTTCATTCTGACTGTCGCCGCCGCGGAATCTGCCATCGGACTCGCCATCCTGGTTGTCCTGTTTCGGAATCTATCGACGATCGATGTGCAGGAGCTGGACATGCTGAAGGGCTAAGCCCAGTGATACCGCCGAAATACGCACCCACTCGTCCGCGCCTCGCCGCGTTGGGCGTCGTTGCAAATGCTCGCCATAGTGCCCGCTATGTCTGCGCTTTGCGCCTAGCCCATCGCGCCGCTGCACGGCCGCTCGGGCGCGATTTGACGGTATCACTGGGCTGATGAGAACGCTTTATTTGCTCGTTCCGTTTGCGCCGCTGGTGGGTGCGCTGATCGCGGGTCTGGGCGGCCGAATTGTCGGGCGCGCCGGGGCGCACACGGTGACGATCTTGGGCATGGTGATCTCCACCGTGGCGTCGTTGATCGTGCTGTCCGATGTGATCGGCGGCACCACATTCGACGGCACGGTCTACACATGGGCGGTCGTAGGCGGGCTGAACCTTGAGATCGGTTTTTTGATCGATCGCTTGACCGCCTTGATGATGGTCGTCGTCGCGTTCGTGTCGTTAATGGTGCACATCTACACGATCGGCTACATGGCCGACGACCCAGGCTACCAGCGGTTTTTCTCCTACATCTCGCTGTTTACCTTCAGCATGCTGATGCTGGTGATGAGCAACAATTTTCTGCAGCTGTTCTTCGGCTGGGAAGCGGTCGGGCTCGTTTCGTATTTGCTGATCGGCTTCTGGTACGACCGAGAGTCCGCGAACTACGCGAGTCTGAAGGCGTTCCTGGCTAATCGCGTCGGCGATTTCGGCTTTGTGCTCGGCATCGGCCTGATATTCGCGTACTTCGGCACTTTGCACTACGCGGACGTGTTCGCGGCGGCGCCTGCAATGGCGCAGCGCACGATCGAATTCATTCCCGGCACGCCGTGGCTGCTGATGACCGTCATCTGTATCTGCCTTTTTGTCGGCGCGATGGGCAAGAGCGCCCAGTTTCCGCTGCACGTGTGGCTGCCGGATTCGATGGAAGGCCCGACGCCGATCTCGGCGTTGATCCACGCGGCGACGATGGTGACGGCCGGCATCTTCATGGTCGCGCGCATGTCGCCGCTGTTCGAACTGTCGGACGTCGCGCTGTCGTTCGTCATCGTGATCGGCGCGATCACCGCATTTTTCATGGGCGTTCTGGGCATCGTGCAGAACGACATCAAGCGCGTGGTCGCGTACTCGACCTTGTCGCAGCTCGGCTACATGACCGTTGCGCTCGGCGCTTCCGCGTACGCGGCCGGCATTTTCCATCTGATGACGCACGCGTTCTTCAAGGCGCTGCTGTTTCTGGCGGCCGGCTCGGTGATCATCGCCATGCATCACGACCAGGACATTCGCAACATGGGCGGCCTGTGGAAGAAGATGCCGGTCACGTGGATCACGGCGCTGATCGGGTCGCTGGCATTGATCGGCGTTCCGTTTTTCTCCGGCTTCTATTCGAAGGACTCGATCATCATCGCTACCGGCGCCGCGGCGGGCGCAGGCAAATGGGGGGCGACGGTCGCTTATTGGGCGCTAACGATCGGGGTGTTCGTCACGGCGTTTTATTCGTTTCGGATGTTCTTCCTCGTGTTCCACGGCAAGCCACGCTGGCACCAGAAGAGTCACGACGCCGAACACGACGATGAGCATCATGCGGACGAGCACCATGGCGAGCCACACGAATCCGCGAACGTCGTGACAGTGCCGCTGGTGCTGCTTGCTATCCCCTCGGTCGTCATCGGCTTCGTCACGCTCGAATGGTTACTCGCCGGCGACTTCTTCGGTAACTCGATCGTTGTTGATGCTGCAAGGCATCCGGCGGCAGCGCACCTTGTAAGCGAGGCGCGGAGCGCCGCTGCAATGGGCTTGCACGGATTCGTTTCGCTGCCGACCTATCTTGGGCTCGCAGGTGTTGCGCTGGCTGCATTCCTGTACCTGATGCGACCGGACCTGGCGGCTTCGCTGAAGCGGCGCTTCGCCGGATTGCATCGGTTGCTGGATAACAAGTATTACCTCGACCGCATCAACGAAATCGTGTTTGCTGCCGGCGCGCGCAAGATCGGCTTTGGGTTATGGCGCGGCGGCGATGTTGGAGTGATCGACGGCATCGCAGTGAATGGCAGCGCGAGAGTCGTCGGCTGGATCGCCGGCGCATCGCGCCTGCTGCAGTCCGGCTACATCTATCACTACGCCTTCGGCATGATCATCGGCATCCTGATTCTGGTGACGTTGTTCGTCACCCTGAGCGTTGTGCGCTAGCCGGAATGTGCGCAACGTGACCGCCTGGCTCAGTCTCGCAATCTGGATCCCGATCGTTTTCGGGGTGGCGATCCTCGCCGCCGGCCGCGATCGCAATCTCGATGTAATTCGCACGGTCGCGTTGATCGGAAGCCTGCTCGGGTTCGCGGTGACGATCCCGCTTTACACCGGCTTTGATCCGTCCATGGCGCAGTTGCAGTTTGTCGAGAATGTGGCGTGGATCGAGCGGTTGAATGCGAACTATCACCTCGGAGTCGACGGCATCTCGATCTGGTTCGTGTTGCTGACGGCGTTCATGACGGTGATCGTCGTGCTTGCCGGCTGGCAGGTGATTGAGACGCGCGTTTCGCAGTACTACGCGGCGTTCCTGATCCTGTCGGGCTTGATGGTCGGCGTCTTTGCCGCAGCCGACGGGCTGTTGTTCTTCGTTTTCTTCGAGGCGACGCTGATTCCGATGTACGTGATTATCGGTGTCTGGGGCGGCGCCAATCGGATTTACGCAGCGATCAAGTTCTTTCTGTACACGTTCGCCGGCTCATTGCTGATGCTGGTCGCGTTGGTCTACCTGTACTTCGCGGCGGATGGCCGCTTCGGGATTTTCGACTGGCATCAAGTGCGCATCGGAATGACGGCGCAGATACTGCTATTCCTGGCGTTCTTCGCGGCATTTGCGGTCAAGGTGCCGATGTGGCCGGTGCATACCTGGCTACCCGACGCCCACGTCGAAGCTCCTACCGGAGGGTCGATCATTCTGGCGGCGATCATGCTGAAGCTCGGCGCATACGGGTTCCTGCGCTTCTCGTTGCCGATTACGCCCGACGCATCGCACGAGCTGGCCGGTTTTGTGATCGCGTTGTCGTTGATTGCGGTCGTCTACATCGGGTTTGTTGCGCTCGTGCAATCGGACATGAAAAAGCTCGTCGCCTATTCATCGATCGCGCATATGGGATTCGTGACGCTAGGATTTTTCATCTTTAACCCGATGGGCATGGCGGGCGGCATCGTGCAGATGATCTCGCATGGCTTTGTCTCGGGCGCATTGTTCTTTTGCATCGGTGTGATGTACGACCGCATGCACTCGAGAGAGATCGCCGACTACGGCGGAGTCGTCAACACGATGCCGAAATTCGCCTCGTTTCTCATGCTGTTTGTGATGGCGAATGCGGGATTGCCCGCAACCAGCGGCTTTGTCGGCGAATTCATGGTCATTCTGGGAGCGGTGCAGTACGACTTCTGGATTGCGCTCGTTGCGGGCACGACGCTCGTGCTCGGTGCCGCGTACTCCCTGTGGATGTACAAGCGCGTGATCTTCGGCAAGGTGGCTAACCGGCACGTTGCCGATCTTGTCGATGTCAGCGCGCGCGAGTTTGCGATCCTGACATTGCTCGCCGCTGCTGTCATGTGGATGGGGCTGTATCCGAAGCCGGTGACGGATTTGATGGATGCATCGGTGGCGCAGCTGCTAAAGCACGTCGCGGTGTCCAAGTTGCCGTTGGCGATCGGGGCGGGGCAGTAGATGACTACGTCGGACTTTGCCGTAGCTGCGCCAGAGATCGTGTTGCTGGCGGCCGCATGCGTCGTGCTGGTGGTGGATCTCTTCGTCTCCGACGCGAAGCGCAACATCACGTATGGATTGACGATGCTGGCGCTGGTCGCGGTGGCGGTCACGGTCGTCATTCCCTCTGGCGCGCAATGACGCCGTCGCCGCGTTCGGCGGCATGTACATCGCCGATCCGATGGGCCATGTTCTGAAGCTTTTCGCGATTCTGTGTTGCGGCTTCATGCTGGTATGTGCGCAATCGTATGCACGCGCGCGCGGCATCTGGAAGGGCGAGCTGTTCAGCCTGACGCTATTCACTCTGCTCGGGATCATGCTGATGATCTCGGCCCGCAACTTGTTGGTGATCTACCTCGGTCTCGAGCTGCAGTCGCTTTCAATGTACGCGCTGGTCGCCTTGCGGCGCGATGATCCGCGCTCGAGCGAGGCGGCGATGAAGTACTTCGTGCTCGGATCGCTGGCTTCGGGATTTCTGCTCTACGGAATGTCGATGCTCTACGGTGCGACCGGCACGCTCGAAATCGACGAGCTGGCGCGTCGTATAGGAGGCGGGCAGATTGTCAGTCGCGCGCCGCTTCTGCTCGGGATCGTATTCGTGATCGCGGGTTTGGCGTTCAAGTTCGGCGTCGTGCCGTTTCACATGTGGGCGCCCGACGTGTACCAGGGCGCGCCGACTCCGATCACCCTGTTGATCAGTTCGGCGCCCGAGCTCGCCATTTTTGCGATTGCATTCCGCATCCTGGTCGAAGGGCTGCTGCCGCTCGCGATCGACTGGCAAAAGATCCTCGCGTTGCTCGCGGTCGCCTCGCTGGTGCTCGGAAACCTGACCGCGATCGCGCAGACCAACTTGAAGCGGATGCTGGCGTATTCGACGATCGCGCAGATGGGCTTTGTGCTGCTGGCGATGCTGTCGGGCGTTTCCGCGGGGGATCCGGTCTTGATCGCCGATGCATACAGCGCGGCGATGTTCTATCTGATCACTTACGCGCTGACTTCGCTCGGCACGTTCGGCCTGATCCTGTTGCTGTCGCGACAAGGTTTCGAAGCCGAAGAGATCGCAGATTTTCGCGGGCTTGCGAAGCGCAGCCCATGGTATGCCTTCGTGATGCTGCTGTTGATGGTGTCGCTGGCGGGCGTTCCGCCGACTGTGGGCTTCTACGCCAAGCTCGTGGTGCTGCAGGCGTTGTTAAGCGAAGGCGCAACCGTCGCGGCCGTATCGCTGGCGGTGATCGCGGTGGTGTTTTCGCTGATCGGCTCGTTCTATTACCTGCGCGTGGTAAAAACGATGTACTTCGACGAGCCGACGCCTGAGTCGGCAGCGATACCGCTCGTTGCGCCCACCGACATGCGCATGGCGCTGTCGATCAACGCGGCGTTTGTGCTCGTGCTCGGCATCCTGCCTCAATTGCTGCTGCAGCTGTGCGCGAGTGCGATGACACGCACGCTCGGCGGGTAGCAGTGCGAGGGCATGTGGCACGCTCCGACGGTGACGATCCACTGACCGAGCAAACGCTCGACAGTCGGCTCGCGTTTCAGGGCGCGTTTCTCCGCCTTTATGTCGACAAAGTGCAGTCGGCCGATGGACACATCGGCACCCGTGAGTACCTGAGACACCCGGGCGCGGTGATGATCATTCCGCTGCTGGCCGATGGCCACGTCGTGCTGGAACGGCAATTTCGCTATCCGTTAAAGCGCACTGCAGTCGAATTTCCGGCGGGCAAGATCGACGCCGGCGAAACCACTCTCGCGTGTGCGCAACGCGAGCTGCTCGAGGAAACCGGTTACCGCGCAGCGACGTGGAGCTACCTGGGCGGGCTGCACAACGCCATCGGGTACTCCGACGAAAAAATCGAGATGTTTCTTGCGGAAGGGTTGACGCACGAAGGCGCCGCGCTCGATACGGGCGAGACGCTCGAAGTGTTCACTGCGCCGTGGCAACAATTGCTGCAGTGGGTGCGCGAAGGCGTGGTGACCGACGTGAAGACGATGCTCGGTGCGATGTGGCTGGAGAAGGTGTTGGCCGGCGAGTGGGAGCGGCGTAAGGCTTCTTGAACCGCCCCCAGCCCCTTGCGGGTGGCTACATATTCACGTAGTTCGGGCCCCCGCCGCCTTCCGGCGGTACCCAGACGATGTTCTGCGTTGGGTCCTTGATGTCGCATGTCTTGCAGTGCACGCAGTTCTGGAAGTTGATCTGCAGGCGCTCGCGGCCCTCAGCATCCTTCACAAACTCGTACACCGCCGCGGGGCAATAGCGCTGCTCGGGGCCCGCATATTTCGGCAGGTTGATCGCTGTCGGCACCGACGGATCCTTAAGCGTCAGATGCGGCGGCTGATTTTCTTCGTGATTGGTGTTCGACAAATAGACCGACGAGAGTCGATCGAAGGTCAGTTTGCCGTCGGGCTTCGGATACGCAATCGGCTCGCATTCGGCGGCCGGCTTTAGCTTTTCGATAGTCGGCGAGCTTCCGGTGCAGCGTCCACGGCGCGTTGCCGCGAAAGATGATCTGGTCGATGCCGAACATCAGCGAGCCGAGCATCAACCCCTTGTCGAGCCACGGCTTGAAGTTGCGCGCGCGATAGAGCTCATCATGCAGCCAGCTCCTTTCGAACGCTTGCGGATACGAGCTGAGCTCGTCGTGCCGTCGGTCGGCGGCGAGCGCGTCGAACGCCGCTTCGGCGGCCAGCATTCCGCTCTTGATCGCCGCGTGACTGCCCTTGATGCGTGGCGCGTTAAGAAACCCGGCGTCGCAACCGATCAGCGCACCGCCTGGAAACACCAGTTTCGGCAGCGATTGCAGACCGCTCGCGTTGATCGCGCGCGAACCGTATTCGAGGCGCTTGCCTCCCTCCAAGTACGCGCGAATCGCAGGATGCGTCTTGTAGCGCTGAAACTCTTCGAACGGTGACAGATACGGGTTCGTGTAACCCAATCCGACGACGAGTCCCACCGATACCAGGTTCTCGCCGAAGTGATACATCCAGCCGCCGCCGTACGTGCTGTGATCGAGCGGCCAACCGGCGCTGTGCAGCACGAGCCCGGAGCGAAACTTGGCGGCGTCGACTTCCCAGATTTCCTTGATGCCGATGCCCCACGTCTGCGGGTCGCGGCCGTCGTTCAGTTTGAAGCGCGGCGCCAGCTGGCGTGCCAGGTTGCCACGTGCGCCCTCGGCAAACAACGTGTACTTGCCGTGCAACTCGACGCCGGGCTGAAAGCTCGCGGTCGGCTTGCCGTCACGACCGATGCCCAGGTTGCCGGTTGCAACACCGGTGACCGCGCCGCCTTCTCCATACAGCACCTCGGTCGCCGCGAAGCCGGGAAAAATTTCAACGCCGAGCGATTCAGCCTGCTGCCCGAGCCATCGCACCAGGTTGCCAAGGCTACCGACGTAGTAGCCATGATTCCTGAATGGTGCCGGCAGCCAGGCGTGCGGCACTTCGTGCGCGCCGGTTGCGGACAGAAACAGAAAGCGCTCGTCACCGACCTGCGTCTTCAGCGGCGAGCCGCGCTCCTTCCAGTCGGGGAACAGTTCTGTGAGTGCGATCGGGTCGATCACGGCGCCCGACAAGATATGCGCGCCGATCTCGGAACCCTTTTCGAGCACGCAAACGCCGATCTCGCGGCCGCGCTCTGCGGCGAGCTGTTTTAGGCGAATCGCAGCCGCTAGCCCTGCCGGGCCACCGCCGACGATCACGACGTCATATTCCATCGATTCGCGTTGCGCAGCTTCGTCGGCCATGGCTCGTCCCGTTCGGTTTCCGGAATTGTAGAAGCGATCGACTATGCGATCATCGCCGCAACTATGCGTTCGCCCCCGGTCGCTGCGCGCCCGCCCCCCGCGGGGGCACGCGATGAGCTTGGGGCGGCCCGGCGCTCATCACTATGCGAACAAATCTGAAAGAGAAAGTCGCGCTGGTCACTGGCGCCAGTAGTGGCCTCGGCGCACGCTTTGCGCGCGTATTGGCTGCGAATGGTGCGTTGACGGTGCTCGCTGCACGCAGAGTAGAACGCCTGAAAGATCTGCGTGCCGAAATCGAAGCAGCAGGTGGCGCGGCGCATGTTGTTGCGCTGGACGTGACCGAGCAGGACTCGATCCACGCAGCCGTCGCCCAAACTGAACGCGACATCGGTCCGATCGACATATTGATCAATAACTCGGGTCTGTCGACTACGCAGCGGCTCGTCGATGCCACACCGGTCGATTTCGACCTGATTATTGGCACCAATTTGAAAGGCGCGTTCTTCGTCGCGCAAGCGGTGGCGCAGCGAATGATCGCGCGGGCCAAGGATCAGGCGGATTTTCGCGGGCGGATTGTCAATATCGCGTCGATCGCGGGACTCCGAGTCCTGCCCCAAATCGGCGTGTACGCGATCAGCAAGGCCGCGGTGATTCAGATGACGAAGGCGCAAGCGCTCGAATGGGGGCGCTACGGAATCAATGTCAACGCTATTTGTCCGGGCTATATCCGTACCGAAATCAACGAGGACTACTGGGACACCGACGGCGGTCGCAAGCTGATCCAAATGTTGCCGCGCCGGCGTGTCGGCCAACCCGACGATCTCGATGGAGTGCTGCTTCTGCTGGTCGCCGATGAATCGCAGTTCATTAACGGGGCGATTGTCGCAGCCGACGATGGGATGTCGGTGACGTGAAGGATTTCGTCATCGAGGTGCGGTCGCGACTGCGCGACGGCGGCAGAAACACTTTCCTCGACACGACCGCACTGGTGCACGAGTCGTATCTGCGGTTTATAAACAGCGGCCACTTAAAGTCGGACGATCGGCGCGCGTTTTTCCAGTATGCGTCGCACGTTATGCGATCGGTGATCATCGATTCGGTTCGAGAGCGGCAAGCCGAGCGCCGCGGCGGTAATCCGGAGCGGCTTACGTTGTCGACGCAATTGCTGGACGGGCTGGAGAACGCCAACGAAGATGTATTGCGAGTCAATGAAGCGCTCGACGTCCTGGCGCAGGCCGAGCCGCGCTTGGCCAAAGTCGTCGAGATGCGCTACTTCGGTGGGTATACCGAACCGGAGATCGCAGAGGCGCTGGAGTTGACCGAGCGCACGGTGCGCCGTGATTGGGACAAAGCTCGCCTGCTGTTGAGCGAGATGCTGAAGGAGTGAGCGGATGGAGCCACGGATCTCCAGCAGAGCCGGCGCTCAATCGATACGTGCCATGTCCGGATTAGTCGGGATGTAACGTCTGAGGCCATAGGGAGGCGTCTTGCGCGAGCGTCCATATCAATGAGCCCGGAAGAGATCGCGGAACTCAGCCGTCTGCTGGACGAGGCGCTGGCGTTAGAGCCCGCACAGCGCGCGGCTTGGCTCAATGCACTGGAGCAATCGAGGCCGCTGTTCGCGCGACGTCTGCGAAGCATGCTGCGTCAGGTAGACAAGGGCAGCGGCACGACCTTGTTGCCCTCGCTCGCGAATCTCAGCTCCGACGATGCGGTTGCCACGGCCGGCGAGCGTGTCGGTCCGTATCGACTGCTGCACGAGATCGGCCGTGGCGGCATGGGCAGCGTCTGGCTGGCCGAGCGGGCCGACGGCGCCTACAGACGGCGGGTGGCGCTAAAGCTGCCGCGCCTCGCTTGGGCCGCTGGCCTCGGCAAGCGCATGGCGCGCGAGCGCGACATCGGTGCGCTGCTCGAACACCCGAACATAGCGCGCCTCTACGACGCCGGAGTCGATGAGCACGGCCGTCCGTACATCGCGATGGCGTACATCGACGGGCAGCCCCTCGATGTCTACTGCCGCGACCATGCCCTCGACCTGCGGGCGCGACTGAAACTCTTCCTCGAAGTCACACAGGCGGTGGCCTATGCGCATGGCCGCTTGGTACTTCATCGAGACTTAAAACCGGCCAACGTCTTCGTGGATGCCGGCGGCCACGTGCACCTGCTCGACTTCGGCATCGCCAAACTGCTCGATGACACCGGAGCGGGAGCGGATCTCACGCAGGAGCAGGGCCGTGTACTAACGCTGAACTACGCCTCACCAGAACAGATCGCTGGCCGGCCGCTGGGTGTGACCGCCGATGTCTATGCGCTGGGCGTGATGCTGTACGAACTGCTGACCGGCGCGCTGCCGTACACGCTTGAAACGAAATACGGCCGGAGCGATGGAGGATGCCATCCTCGCCGGCGATGCGCCTCTGGTGAGTACTCGTATCGCGGACAAGCGACGGGCGCGCGAACTGCGCGGCGACCTCGACGCGATCGTTGCGAAAGCGATCAAGCGCGATCCCAACGACCGCTATCCGACAGCGGACGCCCTTGCTGCCGACATCCAGCGCTACCTCGACGGACACGCGATCGAGGCGCGACCTGACAGCGCTTGGTATCGACTGCGCAAAGCGCTCGTGCGACATCAGCATGCCGGTAATGGCGGCGTCGGCCGTGCTTGCAGTGGCGCTGATTGGACTAACGACAACGCTGATGCAGGGCCGACGAACTGACTGACGAAGCCGAGCGAGCACGGCTGTCGACCGCCTTCGTTTCGGAACTGTTCCGGATCAACGCCACCCAGCAGTCATCGATGACCGACGGGGCGGCGCGCGCGCGTCCTGCGGTATTCGTGGATCGTGGCGCTCAGCTAATTGAGGACCGTTTCCGCGGACAGCCGGAATTGCAGGCGGAACTGTACGGAGCCGTTGGTAGGGTATATGTCGACCTTGGCGTCGATCGGCTGGCGACCGAGTACGCGGCACGGCAGCTCGCATCGTTGCGCGCCCAGCGAGCCAATGAGACTCGAGTAGCGCGGAGCTTGATGCTTCTGTCGGAAGTGGCACTGAGTGCGGAGCGCGACGCTGATGCCGAGGACTACGCGCAGCAAGCTGTCGATACCGTGCGGAGGGATGACACGATCGCTCCCGATGCGCTGGCATTGCTGGCAAGGACGCAGTTCCGCAGATGGAAACAACAAGAAGCCGCTAAAACGCGTCTGCAGAAGGAAAACGGTTACTTGAGTCTCTCGGCAAGTCGAGCTCGCTGGCCGGCGCTTGGCTGACATTTGTCGAGGCTGAGTTGACCTTCGCGACAAAACCGAGGCGAAGAGGCCTGGCCGTTGTACGAGAAGGCAATCGTCCAGGCAGTCGCAGCGGACGGGCCGACATCCACGGCAGCGATTGATATGCGTCTAACCCTGGCTTACCGACTCTTAACAGCTAGTCAGCACGAGTTGAGCCGCCAGCATGTGAATACCGCAATAGCCGCGTTGGAAGAACTTGGAGGCATGCGCCGCGTTCGCGCTGCGCGGGTTCGGGCCGACTTTCAGGTCAATTGGGCGATGTTCAAGTTGGTCAGCTACTCGGAGACTATCGCTGTCTTGGAGAACACTTCAACGTTTCTCACGTCGCAGGCTTCCGCAATTCCCCCAGAAGTCTTCGCTGAAATCGAGTTCCGAACGGCTTGGGCTCATGTGGATTGGGGCGAATACGACCTTGCAAAGCCGCTGCTCGAATCGAGTGCCGCACGTCCTCTTAGGGTCCAACGCAAAGCTTTTTCAGGCTGTGGTTCATCGCGGCCTATCAGGGCCAGAGCGCGATGTACTCCGGGGATCACGACGCTGCGGACCGATACCTGCGTCAAACCATCGACCTAAGAAGCAAACAGGGACAGAGCAACTTTCCCTTTCGCGGCAATTGACTGGGCGGTGGTTGGCGATCAACAAAAGCATGCAGGGTCGGCACCAAGAAGCCTCGGCAAGTCAAACATCCATGAAAGAGTTCGTCATCGAAGTGCCGCTGCGTTGGGGGGACATGGACGCGATGTCCCACTTGAATAATCTGATGTACTTCCGGTTGATGGAGGAAGCGCGCATCCAGTGGTTTGCGCACTTCGGCTTTCCGACATTGCCGGTCGGTGAAGCTCCGATCCTGGCGCATGCAGGATGTGATTTCCTGAAAGCGATGACCTATCCCGGCACAGCGATCGTGACCCAGGTCGTTACGCGCGTTGGCCGTTCGAGCGTGGAGATGTCGCTGAAGATTGAGAAGAAGGGCGAACCCGGCGTTGTGTATGCCACCGGCCGCACCGTGATCGTCTGGTACGACTACACCGCAGGTCGCTCGGCCCCGTTGCCGGATAACGTGCGCGCAGCGATCACCTAGAATCCGCGCTCAGACTCGCGGAGAAAATCGATGAACAAGGTGTATCCCTCGGCCGCCAAGGCGTTGGCCGACGTGGTTAAGGATGGGCAGGTCGTCGCCGTAGGCGGCTTTGGCCTGTGCGGCATTCCCGAAGCATTGATCGTGGCTTTGCGCGATAGCGGTGCCAAGAAGCTCACTTGCGTCAGTAACAATGCTGGCGTCGACGGTGCCGGGCTGGGTCTGCTGCTGACGACACGGCAGATCGGCAAGATGATCTCGTCGTATGTCGGCGAGAACAAGGAGTTCGAGCGGCAGTATCTGTCCGGCGAATTGGAGCTCGAGTTCACGCCGCAGGGTACTTTGGCCGAACGCATGCGCGCCGGCGGCGCCGGCATTCCGGCGTTTTTTGCGCGCACCGGTTTCGGCACGATCGTGGCCGAAGGCAAGCCGACGCAGAAGTTCGACGGCGTCTGGGGCGACAAGGAATACGTGATGGAGCGCTCGATCCGCGCCGATCTGTCGCTGGTCAAAGCCTGGAAGGCGGACAAGCAGGGCAACCTGATTTATCGCAAGACCGCGCGCAACTTCAATCCGGTCGTCGCGATGTGCGGCAAGGTCACGGTAGCCGAGGTCGAAGAGATCGTCGAAAACGGCGCGCTCGATCCGGACAATGTGCATACGCCGGGAATTTTCGTGCAGCGGATCGTGCTGAACGCGAAGCCGGAAAAGCGTATCGAGAATCGCACTGTGAGGAAGAACTGAGATGCCGTGGACTCGCGAACAAATGGCCGCGCGTGCAGCGCAGGAATTGAAGGACGGTTTTTACGTCAATCTGGGTATCGGCTTGCCGACGCTGGTCGCCAACTACATTCCAGCCGGCATGGACGTAATGCTGCAATCAGAAAATGGGCTGCTCGGCATCGGTCCGTTCCCGCTTGAAGAAGAAGTCGATCCCGATCTGATCAACGCCGGCAAGCAGCTGATAACCGCGCTGCCGGGCTCGAGCTATTTCTCGAGCGCCGATTCGTTCGCGATGATTCGCGGTGGCCACATCAACCTGGCGATACTGGGCGCGATGCAGGTCAGCGACAAGGGCGATCTCGCCAACTGGATGATTCCCGGCAAGCTGGTCAAGGGGATGGGTGGCGCGATGGATCTGGTGGCCGGCGTCGAGCGCGTCGTGGTGCTAATGGAGCACAGCGCAAAGAGTGGCGAGCACAAGATTCTGCAAGAGTGCACGTTGCCGCTGACCGGCAAGGGTGTCGTCAATCGCATCATTACCGAGCTTGGCGTGTTCGACGTGAAGGGTGACGGATTGCACGCAGTCGAGCTCGCGCCCGACGTATCGCAGGAAGAAGTCCGCACGAAGACCGGCTGCCCCGTCAAGTTCGCGCGGACGATGGCTACCGCTTGATCGCACTGTCCGCACGGCGGATGCCGTGAACGCCGCGCATCAGCACGACCACGACGAACTCAGCGCGCACCATCGCGGCGACAGCAGCTATACGCATCGCGCACGCGCAGCCGGGCGGCCGCACACTCTCGATAGCGGTCGCACTGACGCTCGAGCTTTGCCGTTGTCGAGCTGATCGGTGGGCTGTGGTCGGGGTCGCTGGCGCTGCTGGCCGACGCCGGGCACATGGCGACCGATTCGGCGTCACTCTTGTTCGCGCTGATCGCCAACATCATCGCGCGTCGTCCGATTTCCAAACGCCATTCCTTCGGACTGGCGCGAGTCGAAGTCATTGCTGCGTTCGTCAACGCGCTGTTCATGGTGGCGGTTGTTCTGTGGATCGCGATCGAGGCGTTTGAACGGATCAATTCACCGACGCCGGTCAAAGGGCTCGCGGTGATCGGCGTTGCCAGCATCGGGCTGCTGGTCAACATCCTGGTGGCGTGGATCCTTTCGCGGGACAGAGACAACGTCAATATCCGCGCCGCCTTCATCCATGTGCTCGGTGACATGCTGGGCTCGGTTGCGGCCATCCTCGCCGGCCTGATCATCTACTTCGGCGGCCCGTTGATCGCCGATCCGGTGTTGTCGCTGCTGGTTGCGGCGCTGATCGTGCGCTCGACGTACGGCGTGCTGAAGGAAACGACTTTCGTGCTGCTCGATAGCGTGCCGGCCGGTGTTGATTACGGCGCGGTCGGTGCCACGCTGGCTAAGGTCCCAGGTGTCATCTCGGTGCACGACCTGCACGTCTGGTCGATGGTGCCGGGCAGGGCGGCGTTGTCCGCGCATGTGCTCGTCGATGACATCGAGCGCTGGCCGGTGATCCTGCATCAGGCGCGGCATGTGCTGAACCGCGACTTCAAGATCGATCACATCACACTGCAGCCCGAGTGGCTGCGCCGTGAGCCCGGCGTGATCAACATTCGCGCCGCCGGAAAGCCCGAGGCGCGGGACGGGATGGGCTAGATCCGGCTTGACTTGGCGCCGTTATATTGGTACGTTCGCCGTACCATTTCGTACAATCACGCATTCAAAGGCAGATGCCCGCATTGCCGCACCGCGAACATTCGCGCGCTGAAACGATCGATGTCGGCAGCCGCGACGCGCGCCGCCGGCTGGCTGCGATGGTCACCAAGCTGTTGGAGCACTGGGGTCTGACGGCCGCTGAGCAATCGGCGCTGCTTGGGCTGTCGACCGCTAGCCGGAGCACGCTCGCGCGCTATCGTGAAGGCGAACCGCTCGCCGACAGCCGCGACCTGCTCGATCGCGCCGGTCATCTGCTCGGCATTCACAAGTCGCTGCGCATTCTGTTTCCATACGACCGCGATCTCGCGTACGGCTGGATGACGCAATTCAATCGGCGCCTCGGCGCGCGCCCGGTCGATCTGATTGCCGAACGCGGATTCGAAGGTCTGCTGGCGGTGCGCCGCTATCTCGACTTTCAGCGTGGCCAGTGAATTGTTCTCCACCAACGCCGAGTTCCATGGCGACCTGGTTCGAAACATTCCGGGCATCCGCCGCTCGCAGAACCTGTTCGACGATTTAACGTCCGATCCCGCCGATTGGGCCGTTGCCGTCGCCGCTGAGGCAAGCGAGCGCATTCCGACTGCCACCGCGATCGCCACTCGCCCGTTTGACTACGGCAGCGTCATTTCGTACAGCTTTGATGCGGCAAACTGGCAGAGCACACGGTTTTCCGATGGCACCCGCTACGGCGTCTGGTACGGCGCGTTCGAAGTCGAAACGACGATATACGAGACGGCACATCACTGGCGCCGCTTCCTGCTCGATACGTATGGCGAGCTAGATCGCGTCATCGTCACCGACCGTCGCGTATGCGACGTGCGTTGCGACGCATTGCTGATCGACATGCGCGGCAAGCACGTAGAGTTTCCGGATCTGATCCGGCGTGACAGTTACACGTTCACACACCAGGTTGGCCGGATCGTGCACGACCAGGATCTAAGCGGGTTGCTGGTGAAGTCCGCGCGCTGCGAAGGAACGAATGCCGCGATGTTCCGTGCGGAGCGGCTCACCAACGTGCGCGACAAGATGTTTGCGACCTACAAAGTCAACGTCGTGCGGGACACGTTTGTCGCGGAACGAACACGCGGCCGAAGCTGGCTGTCGTTTGCACCGAGCAGCCTCGAATAGCGCGAGTAGCAGCCTAAACGCCGAGCTTGCGCACCAACGTCATCGCTCCGAGCAGGATCGGCTGGTGCAGCAGATAAACCGTAAGCGCCCAGGTTCCGAGAAACAGCAGCCAGCGCGGCGCTCGCTCGTTGAGCGGCACGAGCGCATTCGGAACACGCCACTGCGCGCGCTGCCATCGTGCTGCGAGGCCCGCACCGATCAAGACCACTCCAATCCATGGAAATAGCGGAACGTAGTCTTCAGTGCGTGGCTTGAACGTCATGAAGCCGACGATCGTCGCCGGCGGGGTGTCAAAAAATTCGTTGGCGTATACCAGTCCGATCAGTATGCAAAGAGCGCCGAGCGCGATATTCCATGCACCCAGACGCACCAAAGGCCGCGCGATCAGCAGGGCAGCTGCCACGAAGTGAAGGATCCCGAAGTAAATCAGGCGCGGCCCAAATACGAGCCAGCTACCCACCGAAACCAGCAGCGCGGCGGCAGCGATCTGCACCCAGCGCTTCCAGAAGTCGGCTGCTGAGGGTTTGAACGAAGTGCGTAACACCAGACTGACGCCGACCAGCAACAGAAACTGCGTGACGATCGCTGTGCGCCATCCCACCCACGGCTGATCGCGCGTCATGGCCAGTTTGATCCAGCCGAAGTAGGCGAGGTCGTAGATGAAGTGATAGACGATCATCTGCGCAACCGCGAAGCCGCGCAGGGCGTCGACCAACCTCAGTCGCGGACTCGAAGTCGCATGCGTTGGCAGCGTGTATGGCGGCATAATCCTGCGACGCAGTCTAGGCGGCGCATCGAGCAGAATCGAGGACGGGTCATGTTGATGTCGGCCGCGCGCAACGCCAATTCTTTGAGCGGCTGATGCACGAAGCCACTCTGCGCCAAGCCGTGCGCGATGATGTCGGCGCAATGCACGCGGTTCGAATGTCGGTGCTTGAGAACCAGCTAACCCGTAGCCATATCTCACACGACGACTACATCGAACACATGGAGGTGCTGGGGCGAGGGTGGGTCATCGATGTAGCCGGTCGAATCGTCGCGTGCGGAGTTTGCAACGCTCGGACCGGGAATGTGTGGGGTCTGTTTGTGCTTCCCGATTTCGAACGGCGTGGCTTCGGCAGGCGGCTGCTCGACACGATGGTCGACTGGCTCTGGGAGCAGGGGCTCGATCGGATCTGGCTGACGACTCAACCCGGCACGCGTGCGCAGTACTTCTACGAAACAGCAGGCTGGACCAATGTCGGAATCACTGAGCATGGTGAGATTCGATTCGAACTGCGGCGCGCGAGGGCCCGCTGCGTAAGCGGTGCGTTACCTGGCCGCACATGTTGTTTAGTGATGACTGCCCAGCTGACTGCATCTGAAGATCTGTTCGGCGCATCTCCAGCTTGGCCCGCTGGCCTCCGCTATTTGCCGGAATTCGTCTCGATCGAGCAGGAGCAGCAGCTGCTCGTGGCTATCTCGCGCGTTCCGATGCAAGAAGCGCAGTACTACGAATACACAGCGAGGCGGCGAATTGCAAGCTATGGCTCAAGCTACGACTTCGCAGCCAGACAATTGCGCGATGCTCCGCCATTACCCGATTTTCTGATTCCGCTTCGGCATCGTTTGGCGGAGTCTGGTTTCACTTCCCGAAGATTCGTTCGCGCAGGCTTTGATTACCGAATACAGCCCTGGTACTCCGCTCGGCTGGCACCGAGATGCGCCGAACTATGAGTTGGTCGCCGGCGTCTCGCTGGGCGGTCGGTGCCGGATACGCTTTCGTCCTTACCCGCCGCGCCGCGGGCGCGACCCGAAGACATTCGCACTCGAACTTGAGCCGCGCTCCGTGTACGTGATGCGCGACGAAGTGCGCTGGAACTGGCAGCACAGTATCCCCGCGACCCCTGAGCAGCGTTGGTCGATCACGTTTCGCACGTTGCGCCACTCGCTGCCCAACTCATGAGCATCGACGTGTATTCTCGCCGCGCAAAATCCGTCGGCGTTTGCATGGCGAGTTGTTAGTCGAAACACCAAAAAGGGGAGGCGCAGTGAAATGTTCGAGGTTGGTCTTTGTAGTTACGCTGGCGTTTGGCGGTTTGGCGGCATGCTCTGACGACTTCCTGACCGATTCCGCCACGCGCGCTGCGTACGACCTCGAAAGGGCGGCGGACACACTGCAGCGGTCATCGGCATCGACGTACACGCTCGTTCATCGCCCGAAAGCGTCGCCGGAAGGTTGTTCGCACGACTACTCTTTTCAGCTGAGCCGCCAATCTTCGCTGCTGGTGTGGTGCAAATCGGCCGACGGCACAACCAATGTGTCAAGCCACACAACGACGTACCACTTGCGATTTGTCGATGTGCCGGAACAGACGAATTTGAGCAAGCGGGCGGGCGAGCCGATCACGATCGAGCTGCAGAAGACGTCGGGTAAGCCGAAGGTGCTGCGTGCGTACTAGGGCTGCTGCCGCGCTGCTGGCGGCGGTCGCTTGTTCGGCGGCCGCGATCGATCTGCAAGGCCATCGCGGTGCGCGCGGACTTGCTCCCGAGAACACGCTTGCCGCGTTCAAAACCGCGCTAGCGATCGGCGTGACGACGTTGGAGACCGACCTTGCATTGACGCGCGACGGCGTACTGGTGTTGTCGCACGAGCCGCGCCTGCATGCAGCGCTGACGCGCGGTTCGGACGGACGCTGGTTGAGCGAGGATGGTGCTGCAATTTTCTCGCTGAATGCGAGTGACCTCGCTCAGTACGACATCGGTCGACTGAATCCAGCGCACAAGTACGCGGCGCAATGGGCTGAACAGAAAGCAAGTGACGGCGAGCGCATTCCAACGCTGCAGCAATTGTTCGAACTCGCGCGCGACGCGCGTTCACCGGGTGGCAAGCCGGTCCGATTCAACATCGAAACCAAGATCACGCCGACCAGCGGTGACACGACGCCAGAGGCCGAACGCTACGCGCGCGCGGTCGTCGATGCGGTTCGCGCGGCGAGGATGAGCGAGCGGGTCACCGTGCAATCGTTCGACTGGCGCACGCTGCGCGACGTGAAGAAGCTTGCGCCGGAGCTGCCGACCGCGTGCTTGACGATCGACTCGTCGAACATGAATACCGTCGTGCCCGATGCGTCCGGCGCATCACCGTGGCACGCCGGGCTAAGGCACGCTGACTATGGCGGCTCGCTGCCCCGAATGGCTCAGGCAGCGGGATGCAGCGTTTGGGCGCCGTTCTGGCGCAATGTCACGCCGGAAAACATTGCTGAAGCACACGCGTTGAAGTTGAAGATCATTCCGTGGACGGTTAACGATCCGGCAGAGATCGAACGTCTGGCTGCGCTCGGCGTCGACGGCATCATTACCGACTACCCGGACCGCGCGAGACGAGCGCTTGGCGCGCGCAACATCGTGATCGACTGAACGGCGATCGGCTGATAGCGCTCTGTATACTCCCGCTTTACCGGTAACGCCTGGGCGCATCAGGCGCTAAGTGCGAAAGCGATGATCAAGTACGTGTTCGTTACCGGTGGCGTGGTCTCCTCACTCGGAAAAGGGATCGCCGCCGCCTCTCTCGCCGCGATCCTCGAATCGCGCAGCCTCAAAGTCACCCTAATCAAGCTGGACCCATACATCAACGTCGATCCCGGCACGATGTCGCCGTTTCAGCACGGCGAAGTGTTCGTCACCGAAGACGGCGCCGAAACCGATCTCGACCTCGGGCATTACGAGCGTTTCATCTCCGCCAAGATGCGGAAGGTGAACAATTTCACGACCGGCCAGATCTATGACTCGGTAATCAAGAAGGAACGACGCGGAGAGTATCTGGGCAAGACGGTGCAGGTCATTCCGCATGTGACCAACGAGATTCAGGATTTCATCGAACGTGGAGCACGCGCGGCATGGGACGGCAAAGCCGATGTGGCGATCGTCGAAATCGGCGGCACCGTAGGCGATATCGAATCGCTGCCGTTTGTCGAAGCCGTGCGCCAGATGAGCTTGCGTCTAGGCCGGGGATCGGCTTGCTACGTGCATCTGACCCTGGTGCCGTTCATTCCTTCGGCTGGCGAGCTGAAGACCAAGCCTACGCAGCACAGCGTCCAGAAAATGCGCGAGATCGGCATTTCGCCCGACGTTCTGTTGTGCCGCGCTGATCGGCCGATTCCCGAAGAAGAGCGCGCCAAAATTTCGCTGTTTTCCAACGTGCCGATCGATGCGGTGATTTCGGCGTGGGACGTCAGCTCGATCTACAAGATTCCGACGATGCTGCACAAACAGGGTGTCGACGAGATCGTCTGCTTCAGGCTCGGCATCATCGCCCGACCGGCCGATCTGTCGAGCTGGGACAAACTGGTGTACGCGCTCGAGCATCCGGAACACGAAGTCACGATCGGCATGGTCGGCAAGTATGTGGAGCTCTCGGACTCGTACAAGTCGCTCAACGAAGCGCTGATCCATGCCGGCATCAACACGCGGACCAAGGTCAAGATCGAATATCTGGATTCCGAACAGATCGAGTGCGACGGCGCCGCGTCACTCAACAAGGTTGATGCGGTGCTGGTACCAGGCGGCTTCGGCAAGCGCGGCACCGAAGGCAAAATCGCCGCGATCCGGTATGCGCGCGAGAACAAGCTGCCGTACCTCGGTATTTGCCTCGGCATGCAACTGGCAACGATCGAATTTGCGCGCAACGTCTGCGGGCTCGAGGGTGCGAACTCGACCGAGTTCGATCCAGACACGCCACACCCGGTCGTCGCGCTGATTACCGAATGGACCGATCGCACCGGCCGCATCGAACGGCGCGATGCGCAGTCGGATCTCGGCGGCACGATGCGGTTGGGCAGCCAGAAGTGTCCGGTCGAGCGCGGCACTCTCGCGGCGCGCATCTACGGAGCGGAGGTCAATGAGCGCCATCGTCACCGCTACGAAGTGAACAATGTGTACGTGCCGCAGCTTGAGGCCAACGGTTACACCGTCTCCGCACACACGCCGAGCGAGAAGTTGACCGAGATCATGGAGCTGCCATCGCATCCATTTTTTATCGGCGTGCAGTTTCACCCGGAGTTCACATCGACGCCGCGGCATGGACATCCGCTGTTCAAGGCGTTTATCGAAGCGGCGCTCGCCGGCCGGCAAGGGCGCACCGAAGTCGATTCAGCGCAGATTGCGCCGATCACTCGCAAGGCCGCGGCGTGAACGTAGCGGGTTTTGAAGTTGGGCTCGACAAGCCGCTGTTCCTGATCGCCGGGCCATGTGTGATCGAGTCCGAGCAGATGGCAATCGATACTGCGGGCCGCTTGAAAGAGATAACAAGCAAGCTCGGCGTTCCGTTCATTTACAAGTCGAGCTATGACAAGGCCAATCGCAGCTCGGGTCAGAGCTTTCGCGGGCTAGGGATGGATGAAGGCTTGCGCATTCTTGGTGCCGTCAAAAAGCAGATCAAGGTGCCGGTGCTGACCGACGTGCACGACGAAGATCAGATAAAGCCCGCAGCCGAGGTCGTCGACGTGCTGCAAACGCCGGCATTTCTGTGCCGGCAAACCGATTTCATTCGCGCCTGTGCAGTGTCTGGCCGACCGGTCAACATCAAGAAGGGCCAGTTTCTCGCGCCAGGCGACATGAAGAACGTAATCGATAAAGCGCGCGATGCAGCACGTGAAGCCGGCTTAGCCGAAGACAGGTTCATGACGTGTGAACGCGGCGCATCGTTCGGCTACAACAATCTGGTCTCCGACATGCGATCGCTGGCGATCATGCGCGAAACCAACGCGCCGGTGGTGTTCGACGCAACGCATTCCGTGCAACTGCCTGGCGGGCAGGGGACCACGAGCGGCGGACAGCGTGAGTTCGTCCCGGTGCTCGCACGCGCCGCGGTCGCGGTGGGTGTAGCGGGCGTCTTCATGGAGACGCATCCGAATCCGGCCGAAGCAAAGTCCGACGGCCCTAACGCGGTTCCGCTCGACCGCATGCACGAACTTCTCGGCACGTTGCTCGAACTCGATCGCGCAGTGAAGCGCCAAGGTTTTATCGAGGCAAGCTTTGCTTAAATCGCTTGAATCGGGTCTTAAATCGGGGTCTGACCCCGATTTATTTCCTATCAGAGACCTATGAGCGCAATCGTCGACATCGTCGGGCGCGAGATTCTTGATTCGCGGGGTAATCCCACTGTGGAATGCGATGTATTGCTCGAGAGTGGCGTGATGGGTCGTGCCGCGGTGCCGTCGGGGGCATCGACCGGTGCGCGCGAGGCGATTGAGCTGCGCGATGCCGATGCAAGGCGCTATCGCGGAAAAGGCGTGCAAAGGGCGATCGAGAACGTCAACACCGAGATCTCAGAGGCGATCATGGGACTCGAAGCGAACGAGCAGGCGTTTCTCGATCGCACACTGATCGAGCTCGACGGTACCGAGAACAAAGCAAGGCTTGGTGCCAACGCGATGCTGGCTGTGTCGATCGCAGTGGCGAAGGCGGCCGCCGACGAATTGGGACTGCCGCTGTATCGCTACTTCGGGGGCAGCGGTGCGATGCAGATGCCGGTGCCGATGATGAACGTAATCAATGGCGGCGCGCATGCCAACAACAATCTCGATCTGCAGGAGTTCATGATCGTGCCGGTCGGTGCGCCGACATTTTCCGAGGCCGTGCGTTACGGCGCGGAGGTGTTTCACGCGCTGAGGCAGCTGATCGACAAAGCAGGCATGAGCACTGCGGTCGGCGACGAAGGCGGGTTTGCTCCCAACGTGAAGAACCACGAAGCGGCGATCCAGATGATCCTGCAGGCGATCGGTGATGCCGGTTACACGGCCGGAACGGACGTTGCGCTGGCGCTCGACTGCGCAGCGAGCGAATTTTTCAAGGACGGTGTTTACCGAATCGATAGCGAGGGGATGGCGCTGTCCGCCGCCGACTGGACGAGCATGCTTGCCAGCTGGTGCGACAAGTATCCAATCCTGTCGATCGAAGATGGCATGGCGGAAAATGATTGGGCAGGGTGGGAACAGCTCACGCACAAGCTCGGTGAGCACGTGCAACTTGTCGGTGACGATGTGTTCGTGACCAACACCGCACTGCTGCGCGAGGGAATCCGCCGCGGCATTGCGAACTCGGTTCTGATCAAGATCAACCAGATCGGCACGCTGACTGAAACTTTTGCCGCGATCGAAATGGCGAAGCGCGCCGGTTATACGTCGGTGATCAGTCACCGCTCCGGTGAAACCGAAGACACGACGATCGCCGATATCGCCGTCGGCACCAATGCGCTGCAGATCAAGACGGGCTCGCTGAGCCGCTCCGATCGCATCGCGAAGTACAACCAGCTGCTGCGCATCGAGGAAGACCTGGGCGACGTGGCCAGCTATCCCGGACGCGATGCGTTCTACAACCTGCGCTGAGCGAGTTCGATAACGACGATGCGCCTGCTGGCTCTGGTCCTTGCCGCACTGCTGATTGCGATTCAGTGGCCGCTGTGGTTCGGCAAGGGTGGCTGGCTGCGCGTCTGGGACCTCGAGCGGCAGCTGACCGCGCAACGCGGTGTCAATGGCGCGCTGGCAGCGCGCAACGCAGAGCTCGCGGCCGAAGTGGCCAGCCTGCGCGAGGGTCGCGAAGCCATTGAAGAACGCGCGCGGCACGAGTTGAACATGGTGCGCGATGGCGAGGTGTTCTTCCAGATCGTGACCCCCAAGACGGAGAGCGCGGCACAGACGCCCGGCCGGTAGTGCGAGCTCATGGGCACGACTGTTGCCGTCCTCTTCAATGCGGGCAACAGGATCCGCATTAAAGGGAGTTGACGATGAACTGGGACAGAATTGAAGGAAACTGGAAGCAATTTAAGGGTAAGGCCAAGGAGCGCTGGGGCGATCTGACCGACGATAGCCTCGAGTCCATCGAGGGCCGGCGCGATCAGCTGGTCGGCAAGGTGCAGGAGCAATACGGCGTCGCGCGCGACGAAGCGGATCGGCAAGTGCGCGACTGGGAGCGCACGCTCTAAAGCTAGCGCGCATTCATGGCGGGCCCGGACGGCGCAAGCCGCTCCGGGTTTCTTTTGGCGCAGGCCAGCGTAAGCTGATGCTTCAGCGATCACCGCCATGAATCTCCATCGCTTGCTGAAGGAACGCGAAGCGCGCGGCGTACCGCTGCGCGTCGGGCTGATCGGCGCCGGCAAGTTCGGGTCGATGTATCTATCCCAGGTACGGCACACCCCCGGTGTGCGGGTAACCGCGATCGCCGACCTCGATCCGACACGCGCGCGGCAATCGCTGCGGCGAGTCGGCTGGCCAGACAGTGCAATCAGCTCCCTGAACTTCTTCAGCGACTCGCGCGCGCTGATCGAAAAGCCGGACATCGATATCGTCATAGATTCGACCGGCTCGCCGAGCGCCGGTATCGCGCACGTGCTCGCGTGTTGTGAGCACGGAAAGCACATCGTGATGGTCAACGTCGAAGCCGACGCACTCGCCGGCCCGTTGTTGGCGCAGCGGGCACGCGAAGCCGGCATCGTGTACTCGCTGGCCTATGGCGATCAGCCAGCGTTGATATGCGAGCTGGTCGACTGGGCGCGCGCGTGCGGATTCGAAGTGATCGCCGCGGGCAAGGGCACGAAGTATCTGCCTGCGTATCACGCGTCGACACCGCAGACGGTGTGGGGGCACTACGGACTCACCGCGGACGATGCGAAGAGTGGCGGACTGAACGCGCAGATGTTCAATTCGTTTCTGGACGGGACCAAGAGCGCGATCGAAATGTGCTCAGTGTCGAACGCCACCGGACTGACCGCGCCCGACGGGCTGTCGTTTCCGCCGTGCAGCGTCGATGAGCTGCCGGAACTATTACGGCCGCGGACCGAGGGTGGCGTGCTGCATCACCGCGGACAAGTCGAAGTGATTTCGAGTCTGCAGCGCGATGGAACACCGGTGTCCAGAGATCTACGCTGGGGCGTGTATGTCGTCTTTGCAGGTGGCAGCGACTATGTCGAGCGCTGTTTCAGGGAGTACGGGCTGGTGACCGATCGCAGTGGACAGTACGCGGCGCTTTACAAGCCGTTTCACCTGATCGGGCTCGAGCTCGGCATCAGCGTCGCGAGCGTGGGCTTGCGCGATGAGCCGACCGGTGCGCCGATAGGCTTTAACGCGGATGTGGTGGCGACCGCGAAACGCGATCTCGCCGCAGGTGAAACCTTGGACGGCGAGGGCGGCTACACCGTCTACGGCAAGGTGATGCCGGCGGACGAATCGATGCGGATCGGCGGCTTGCCGCTAGGACTCGCGCACAACGTGAAACTTGTAGGCGCCGTGATGGCCGGTCAGCAAATAACGTGGAACGACATCGAGATCGCTGAAAGCGAGCCCGCAGTCGCGTTCCGCCGTTCGATGGAGCGGGCGATCGCGATGCCCGAGAACGAACCGCTCGTCGCGCGTGTGGCCTGAGCGCACAAGCCGAAGATCTTCGGGCTTCGCTACGTCACGGACTGCCTACACCCTCGATGGCGACAAGCGTGGACTTGGCCGCGCGCTGCCGTAGTTCAAGAAGCGGACGATACTCGGGTGAGTGGTACCAGGCCTTCAGTTGAGCCATATCGGCAAACTTGAGGATCACCATTCGCTTCGGCACCCAATCGCCCTCCAGCACTTCGGCCGCACCACCGCGCGCCAGGTAGCAGCCGCCATACGCTTCGATCGTTGCGGATACCTCGTTCCTGTATTGCTCGTATTCCACGGGATCGGTGATTTCAACGTTGGCGAACATGTAAGCCGCCATGGTCATTCCTCCTGCGCGCAGACGGGACTGACGAACATCGTACGTCACGTCCCATTTCTGCAGGAAGCGCTGCGCGAATCGTGTCAAACCGGCGTCCACCTGCCATTGAGCGACGTAGACTCAGGGGACTCGTGAAGGGGGTAAGGGGAGCCGCGATGTCCCATCTCGAAGGGCCGCTGCCGCCAACGGAGCGCATAGCCACGCTCGATATCGTGCGCGGCTTTGCGCTGCTGGGCATCTTGATCATGAACATGCCCGGCTTTACCAACTCGTTCTTTATCGAAGCTGACGGCTCCCATATCTGGACGAGCCCGATAGATCGCACCGCCGAGGTCGTGCGCGACATGCTGTTCTCGGGCAAGTTCAACAGCATGTTCAGCCTGTTGTTCGGCATCGGCTTCACGATCCAGTTCGCCCGCATGCAGCAGCTTGCGCCGGGACAAGCGACGCAACTGTATGTACGCCGGCTGATCGTGCTGCTGGCTCTTGGCTTGTTGCACGCGATGGTGTTCTGGACCGGAGACGTGCTGCACGTCTACGCAATACTCGGTCTCGCGCTACTCGTGCTATTGCGGCGCGCGAGCAATCGTGTGATCGTCGCTCTGATTGTGTTGTGCCTGCTCTACCCCGTGGCGTCTGGCTTCACGCGTTTGCTCGTGATGACGCCCGAGATCACCGCACGACTGGTCGTCGAAGCCAAGGCTTTTGAAGCGTCCAACAACCTGGCCTACGGTAGCGGTTCATTCATCGACGCGGCACGCGAACATGCGCGCGAGTTTGTCTACTCCTACGATAACGTGTGGTCGGCCTGGAGCAACCTGGGCTTCTTCGTGCAGATGGCTACGACGATGCTGATCGGCTTCCTGATCGGACGCAACAATTGGATACGCCGGATCCCCGAATTGATGCCGTGGGTGCGGCGGCTGCAGTGGTGGGCGCTGGGTATCGGCATCGCGTGTTCGCTGATCTTTGGCTTCATTTTCCAGATCGACCGCGTGCCAGGGCCGACGCCACTGAAGGTGCTCGGCAGCATCACCTACGTGCTGAGCCGGCTCGGGCTGATGGTGTTCTATGTCCTTACCATCGTGCGTCTGGCGCAGTTGCCCGCATGGCAGAAACGGTTTGCGCCTATGGCGGCAGCTGGACGCGCGCCGCTTACGAACTACCTGATGCAAACCGCCATATGCACAACGCTTTTTTACGGCTGGGGCTTCGGCTGGTGGGGTCAGGTCGGGCCGGCGTTGCAACTCGCGCTCGCCTTCGCTATTTTTTTCCTGGTGCAAGTGCCGTTGAGCTCGCTATGGTTTCGGCGCTTCGACTACGGACCGCTCGAACACTTGTGGCGCGTGCTCACCTATGGGCGGCGACTGCCGAAGCAAGCTACGGCTGCGGTCGGATAAGCCATGCCGGACACGCTGCAGCGAATCACCGAAGTCAATGCTGCCACGTTTGAAGACGAGGACTGGCGTATCGGGCTAAACGACTATTCGCGCGTCTTTCTCGCCGAAGGCGATTCGTGGTTCAGCTACGGATCGACCAAGTTCCGAAATGTGCCGTCAGCGCTGAAATTCCCCTACAAGGCGTGCGCACTGAACATCGCCGAGCCGGGCGACACATTACGGCGCATGCACGAGACGACGCGCAATCCTGACTTCTACCGGTATCTTCAGAACCGCGGCGGACGTCGCTGGAGCGCGATCCTGCTCTCGGGCGGTGGCAACGATCTGCTCGACGCCGTGTGGAATCCGCGGATTCAAAGCTCCGAGATTCTGACTCAGCCGGCATTGCCTGATCAGATCGATCAGGCCAATCTGCGTTCTGTGATCAACGAGGAAGCGATGGCGGCGCTGCTCGATTACATCAAACTCAATATCGCGCAGATCGTCACCGAGGGCCGCGACGGTAACGGCAGCAACAGCCGCGATGTTCCGCTATTCATGCATACGTACGCTTTGGTGCAGCCGCGCAACGCGCCGGTGCCGATCTTCGGCCAAGGCCCATGGCTGTATCCCGCGTGCGTGTGGCTCGGAATTCATCCCTCGCTCTGGCTTGATCTGAGTAGACTGCTGCTGCAGGAGCTGGCCGATTGCTTGAAGTCAGTCGCGCTGCCGCACTTTCACGTGATCGATACGTTGAGCACGCCGATGACGTTGACTCCCGCAGCTGCTTGGGACCACCGGAGATTCGAACGATTGGGAGAACGAAATCCATCCCAATCGCGGCGGTTACAACAAACTGGCCGCTATCTGGTCGGCTGAAATCGACCAGCAACTCGGGCTACCGTAGCCGTTCTCGGCATCAATGCCTTGTTCCGCCATCGGCCGGCAATATCGGCGCTTTCAATACCACGCGCGAACAAGTGTGCCGCATCGACCGGATCGAATGAATACTGTCGGCCGCAAAATTCGCACGTGACGCCGACCGATCCCTGCTCGGCGACGATCGAGTCGACTTCTTCCTGACCTAGAGAAACCAGCATTTTTCCGATGCGCTCGCGCGAGCAGGTGCATTGGAAGCGCGGTATCAGCGGCGCATACTGCTCGAGCGATTCCTGCCAGAACAGCCGGTGCATCAACTCGTCAGGCACGAGATTGAGCAGCTCGCTGGATGTGACGGTCTGCGCCAGCGCAACCACGCGCTCCCATGCATCGTCGTCGCTCCGCGGCGCGTGCCCACCGTCGTCCGGCAAGCGCTGCAACAACAATCCTGCGGCGGCATCCGGATTCGACGCAAGCCAGAGCCGCGTTTCAAGTTGCTCGCTTTGGCGCATGTAGGTTTGCAGGATTTCAGCCACGCTGTCGCCTTCGAGCGCGACGATGCCCTGATACGGTTGTTGCCCGGGCAGCGGATCATTCGGGTCGAGCGTGATCGCGAAGCGACCGCGCCCATTGCGGTTCACGAGCTCGCGCAGTGAGATGTCGTCGGCGATCGGTTCATCGCGCACCTTGGCGGTGGCGCGTAACGCAAGATCGGGCTGGCATTCGACGACCAGCAATTGCAGCGGGCCGTCGCCATAGACCTGCATCACCAGCGCGCCATCGAACTTGATAGTGGTTGCGAGCAGTGCAGCTGCGGCGACCATTTCTCCCAACACATGCATCACAGGCGGTGGATACGGCTGATGCGAAACCATCTCGCGCCAGGCGGCGCCCAGCTGCACGAGCTCGCCGCGGGCACGCACGCCATTGAATGCAAACTTCAACAACCGATCCGACATCGACGAGCGCTGACCGATCTGCCTCAGCTAACGCGCTTCAGGTCGCTGCGATACGCAGTCGCGCGCCGCACATAGCTTTCGCTATCGCGCTTCATGCGCTCGAAATCCGCGGGATCGAGTTGCCGGATCACCTTGCCCGGCGCTCCGATCACCAGCGAACCGTCGGGAATCTGCTTGCCCTCGGTGATCACCGCGCCAGCGCCGATCAGACAGTTACGCCCGATCACGGCACCGTTCAGTATCACCGCCTGAATACCGATCAAGGAGGCGTCGCCGATCGTGCAGCCGTGCAGCATCGCCTGATGGCCGACAGTGACGCTGCGGCCGATCGTCAGCGGGAATCCCGGATCGGTATGCAGCACTGCACCCTCCTGAACGTTGCTGTCTTCGCCGATCTGGATCGGCTCATTGTCTGCGCGCAGCGTCGCATTGGGCCAGATACTGACGCGCGCGCCGAGAATCACCGTGCCGATGATCGTGGCGGTGTCGAACACATAGGCGCTCGGATCAATCTGCGGGACGCGGTCGCCCAAGTGATAAATCCCCATTTTTGCGAGTTTAGCGGCGTCGTCCAGCGCGGCTGGATCGCTGGTGGACTTGATCCGCACGTGCGTGATCAAGGTGCGGATTAGCCGAAGCCCGCTATCGCTTCGAAGGGGGATCGAATCGGCTGCGGGCGACCGATACAGTGCTTGTCAACGGGAGATGGAATGAACTGGGTTACTTTCTTGAATGCACCGGTGGGCGAATTGCTGTGGAAGAAGAAGCAGGATTTGCGCCGTCGCGAAGACAGCAAGCCGCCGATCGGCGCCACCATCTGTTGCGCCGGCTTGCGTATGGGCGTCCAGGCGGGCCTCAGTGAGGAACTGTGGCGTTGGCTGGTGGGCTTGGGCTGGCGTGAGCTTGCGCCGGGTGAGGACCGGCTGCGACTAAAGCCGCTGCCGACTACGTTGGTGACGCGCCTGTTCGACGCCCAGCCTGAGGAGCGTGAGCGGGTGCTGACGAGTGCGATTCGCCAGGTGACGCGTCGGCCAAGCGCCACGGTGGTCGAACGTGTGGTGGTTTCCTGACGAAAGCATTCCCTCTAGCAGATTCGGGGGATTCGGGGTCATCCGACCGCCGCTAAATTCGGGCTAACCGGAGGCTGCACTTTTGGAGCTCGATTTCGTATCCCACGTCCGCGATCAGGTCCGTACGCTGCTGAAGATCCGGTGCGCGCGCGAGGTACCGCCGCCAAGCGCCAAACCGCCATTCGGGGCAAAGGTTTTCTGCGGCGACATTCGGATGACCGTCCGATCGGGCATGAGCGACGCGCTCTGGCGCTGGCTACTGGACAACGGATGGCGCGAGGTGGTAGTGCGGCCGGACCGCCGCCACTACAAGGACATCCCGTCGGCGTATGTCACGCGCCTGATCGATTCGGTCGCCAATGAGGAGCGCGCACGTGTATTGGCCGCTGCCGTCGCGAATGCCGTATATCGCCCGCATATGACGCGAGACGGTCGCATCGTGCCGGCGCCCCGGCCGCGCGAAACCAATCGCGAAGCCTAAGCCTGACCGGCGCGCTGTCTTTCCAAATCGCGCAGCACTCTGCGCTGCACCTTGCCGGTGGTCGTCATCGGCAGCTCGCCGATGAATTCGATCTCCTTCGGATATTCGTACGGCGCGAGCTTGCCACGCACGTGAAGCTGCAGCTCTTCGATCAACATCGGTGACGGCTCGAAACCGGTGGCCAGGACGACAAAAGCCTTGACCAGCGCGCCACGCTCGGCATCGGGCTTCGGCACTACCGCGACGTTGGCGACTGCCGCATGCTTGACCAGGCAGTTCTCGATTTCGCTCGGGCCGATGCGGTAACCGGCGGCCTTGAACATGTCGTCGGCGCGGCCTTCGTACCACAGATAGCCATCGCGATCGGCGCTCGCGAGATCACCCGTGCGGCACCACTCGCCGCTGTACTTGTTGCGCGTCGCTTCCGGATTACGCCAGTACTCGAGGAAAAACACCGGATCAGGATGGTCGTGAATATCGCGCCGGGAAACCGCGACCTCGCCGACTTCGCCGGATGGCACAGGATGGCCATCGGTGTCGATGACCGCAACCTTGTGGCCCGGATACGGTCGCCCCATACTGCCTGAGCGTGCAGGCCATTTCAGGTGCGAATTGCCGACGATGTAGTTCATCTCGGTCTGGCCGAAAATCTCGTTGACCGTGACGCCGAGCGCTTCGCGGCACCAGTCGAACACGGTCTGGCCAACCGCTTCGCCGCCGCTCATCATTGAACGCAGCTTCAGCTGATATCGCGTACGCGGATCGGGCACCGACTTCATCATCATCTTCAACGCGGTCGGAAACAGAAACGTGTTGGTGACACCGTGGCGCTGCATCAGCTCGAACGCGCGCTCCGCAGTGAATCGTCCGCGGAAGCCAACGATCGGAAATCCGAAATACAACGTCGGCAACAAGGCGTCCATCAAGCCACCGGTCCACGCCCAGTCGGCCGGCGACCAGAACACGTCGCCCGGCTGCGGAAACCAGTCCTGCGACGCTACGAAGCCGGGCAGGTTGCCGATTAGCGCGCGGTGCGGCATCAATGCGCCCTTCGGCGGCCCGGTTGTGCCGCTGGTGTAGATCAATAGCGCCGGCTCGTCGGCCGAAGTCACCACCGGCGAGTACGTGTCGTCGGCTCCTGCCAGCAGCGCGCTCCATGCATGGCACGTCGAGTCGCCAGCGGCTTCGTCCCCGACGACGATCAGATGGCGCAGCGTAGGGCAGCGCGCGCGTACTTCTTGCATCGCGCCGAGGGCGGCAGCATCGATGATCGCCACGACTGCATCGCTGTTCTGCAGCCGATACTCGAGCGCGTCGGGCCCGAACAGCAGCGACAGCGGCATTGCCACCGCGCCCATCTGATAAACGGCGATGTGCGCGATTGCCGTCTCCGGGCGCTGCGGCAGCACGATGGCGACCCGCTTGCCGCGCGCGGTTCCAAGCGCGTGCAACGCATTGGACAATCGATTGGCATCGGCTTGCAGCGCGGCGTACGTATACGACTTATGCGCGCCGGCTTCGTCTTCATAGTGCAGCGCTATCCGAGTGGTTTCCTGCGACCATCGGCGGCAGCAGACCTCTGCGATGTTGAAATCGCGCGGCACATACCAGCGGAAGTTGTCGTACAGCGCGCGGTATTGATCGCGCATCGGAGTTCCCCTCAAAGGCTCGTTCCTATAATCGCCGAACACCCGCACGCGCGCAAACCCGGTCGGCAAGGCCGATTTCCATGCAGCCGTCAGTTTCCCGATTCATCGACGTTCGCGGTCTGCGCTATCACCTGCGTGAGTGGGGTGCCGGCGTCGATGCCGCGCACACGCTGGTGATGCTGCATGGGTGGATGGATGTCTCGGCGTCGTTCCAGTTCGTCGTCGATGCTCTGGATGGCGGCTGGCGTGTCGTAGCGCCGGATTGGCGCGGATTCGGGTTGACCGACCGCGCGCCAGGCGACTGCTACTGGTTTCCCGATTACCTGGCCGATCTCGAGTGCATTTTGGACGACGTCCTCGGCTCGGAACCCGCGCTGCTGGTAGGTCACAGCATGGGCGGCAATGTCGCGCTGCTCTACGCAGGCGTGCGGCCGCAACGAGTGCGTGCGGTAATCAACCTGGAAGGGTTCGGCCTGCGTGCGACGCGACCCGAGCAGGCGCCCGCACGCTTCGCGCAATGGATCGACCAGCTGAAGCAGGGCGCCAGCCTGCGCGACTACGCGTCGCGGGCAGAAGTAGCAGAGCGACTGATCAAGAACAATCCGCGTCTTCCTGTCGACCGGGCCGCATTCCTCGCAGAGCATTGGGCTCTGCCGGATGGTGCCGGGCGTTTTCGCGTCGCAGGCGATCCCGCGCATCGGATCGTCAACGCCACGTTGTATCGGATGGATGAAATGCTCGCATGCTGGCGGCGCATCGAATCTCCGGTGCTATGGGTGCGTGCGTCGGACACGGATGTCCTGCGGCACGTGGCCACGGAGCGCGATGAAGCGTTGCGAGAAATCGACACGCGCAAGGCGGCGATCCGCGATGTCGAATCCGTCGTTGTCGACAATGCCGGACACATGTTGCATCACGATCGGCCTGACGAGGTGGCGAGGTTGATCGTCGACTTTGTTTCTCGGCGTGCGGGCTAAAGAACGTGCGGCCCTAGAATGTCGGATGCCTGACATCAATGGCGGCAGCGTTCACGCGCTCCGCGCCGACCTTCATTCGCATTCGTTCTACTCGGACGGCACGATGGCGCCGGCTGATCTGGCTCGCCGTGCCGCAGAACACGGAGTTCAGCTCTATGCGCTGACTGACCATGACGAGGTGTCCGGCGTCGCCGAAGCACGATCGTCGGCCGAGCAGGTTTCGCTTGCATTTGTGTCGGGCGTCGAAGTGTCGGTGACTTGGGGCACGACCACGATTCACGTCGTCGGCCTCGGCATTGATGACGACGACGCCGTGTTGCGCGAGAGGCTCGCCAATGTGCGATCGGGCCGTACGCGGCGCGCGCGGGAAATTGCCGACAGCCTGGCGACCGTTGGCATCGACGGCGCGCTCGAAGGCGCGCTGCGGCACGCGGAGAATCCATACATGATCAGCCGGACTCACTTCGCGCGTTTCTTGGTCGAGCAAGGCGTTTGCCGCGACGTGCGCGACGTGTTCAAGCGCTATCTGACCGAAGGCAAGCCCGGCTATGTGCCGCATCGCTGGGCGACGCTGGCTGAGGCGGTCGAGATGATCGGTGCAGCGGGCGGTGTGGCGATACTCGCGCATCCGGCCCGCTACCGGATCGACCAGCTGGCGCTGCACGAGCTGCTCGGACAGTTTCGCGATGCCGGCGGTACTGCGCTCGAAGTCGTCACAAGCAATCACACGGCGGACGACGTGCGCCGCTTCACTCAGCTTGCGCTCGATTTCGGCTTCGAGGCATCGAGCGGCAGTGACTTTCACGGGGCTGGCGAATCGCCGAACGTAGAGCTCGGCCGCGTTGCACCGCTTGCGCCGGAGCTGACACCCGTGTGGCATCGCTTCGTCTAGTCTGTGGCGCAGCTTTTTTCGGTGCATCCGGTCGATCCGCAGGTACGAGTGCTGCGACAGGCAGCCCAAATTCTCGATCACGGCGGCGTCGGTGTGATACCGACCGACTCGTGTTACGCGCTCGCCTGCCATCTGGACGACCGGGCCGCGGTCGATCGAATCCGCGCGATTCGCCGCATCGACGAACGGCACTTGCTGACATTGATGTGCCGTGATCTGTCGGACATCGGGCAGTACGCGAAGGTCGACAACCGCACTTTTCGATTGCTGAAGAATGCGACGCCGGGCCCGTATACGTTGATTCTTGAGGCGACCAAGGAAGTGCCGCGCCGCTTGTCACACCCCTCGCGCAAGACAATCGGGCTCAGAGTGCCAGATCACCGAGTCGCGCTCGGATTACTCGACGTTCTGGGCCAGCCTCTGCTGACGACGACTCTGCAGTTACCGGGCGATGAGCTGCCGTTGAATGAAGCGCAGGAGATTCGCGAGCGGCTCAACCATGATATCGATTTCGTGCTCGACGCGGGCGTAGGCGGCGTACAACCGACGACGGTCGTCGATCTGACCGGTCCCGAAGCCGTGCTGGTGCGCCAGGGCCTGGGCGATATGGCGCAGCTCGGGCTTTAACCGGCCACTGAGCTGGCCGCTGATAGACTCGATTCGATGGAAAACGTAATGCAGACGATCGCGGTGTACGCGATCCCGGTGCTGTTCGCGATCACCGTACATGAAGCGGCGCACGGCTATGTCGCGCGCATGTTCGGCGATAACACGGCCTACGTGCTCGGTCGCGTGACGCTGAACCCGATCAAACACATCGATCCGATCGGCACGGTTGTGCTGCCGCTTGGCATGGCACTTTTCACTCCGTTCATATTCGGTTGGGCCAAGCCGGTGCCGGTGGACTGGAGCAGTTTGCGGCATCCCAAACGCGACATGATCTGGGTGGCGGCAGCCGGCCCAGGCGTGAATCTCGTGATGGCGATTTTGTGGGCGATCCTTTTCAGCGTATTGCAGATGGTCGGTGTACAGGAGCGGTTTTTCTTCGAGGTGGCGCAGGCGGGCGTTAGCGTCAACCTCGTGATCATGGCGCTTAACCTGTTGCCGATACCGCCGCTGGATGGTGGGCGCATCGTCGCTGGATTACTGCCGCACGATCTGTCGAATGCTTATTCGCGCATCGAACCGTTCGGACTGTTCATCATTGTCGGCTTGCTGGTCACCGGCGCACTGAGCTTCGTGCTACAGCCGTTGCTGGCGATCGGCGCAGCGATCGTGCGCATTTTCGTCTGATGTTCCCGGAGCGTGTTTTATCCGGGATGCGTCCGACCGGCGCGATGCACATTGGCCACTATCACGGCGCGCTGAAAAACTGGGTGCGATTGCAAGACGAATATCCGTGCTTGTTTTTTGTTGCCGATTGGCACGCGTTGACCACGCACTATGCAGAAACGCAGAACATCAGCGACGATGCATGGGACATGGTGATCGACTGGCTGGCGGCGGGTATCGATCCGTCGAAGGCCACGATCTTCATTCAGTCACGCGTGCCCGAGCACGCGGAGCTCTTCTCTGCTGCTGTCGATGACGACGCCGCTCGGCTGGCTCGAGCGCGTTCCGACCTACAAGGAGCAGCAACAGAAACTCTCGGATCGCGATCTGTCGACCTACGGTTTTCTCGGCTATCCGTTGATGCAGGCTGCGGACGTTCTGGTCTATCGCGCGACGATGGTGCCAGTGGGTGAAGATCAGGTGCCGCATATTGAGCTGACGCGCGAAATCGCGCGGCGCTTCAACCATGTCTTCGGCGCTGAGCCCGACTTCGAAGCGAAAGCGAAAGAGGCGGTGCGCAAGCTCGGCGCGAATGCGAAACGCTTTGCTGAGCTGCGAACACGCTATCAGCAGGAGGGCGACAGAGAGGCATTGAAGCAGGCGCGTGCGTTGATCGATACCGCCTCCGATGTGCCGCTAGAAGATCGCGAGCGGTTGTTTGGGTACGCCGAAGGGGCGCACCGTGTGATTCTCCCCGAGCCGGCTGCGTTGCTGACCAAGGTATCGAAGATGCCCGGGCTCGACGGGCAGAAGATGTCGAAGAGCTACAACAACACGATCGCTTTGCGCGAGGCACCCGACTCCGTGGCGAAGAAAATTCGCACGATGCCGACCGATCCTGCGCGCGTCCGTCGCCAGGATCCCGGCGAGCCAGAAAAGTGCCCGGTGTGGCAGCTGCATCTCGTGTATTCGGACGAGCCGACCAAGCAATGGGTGCAAGTTGGCTGCCGCACCGCAGGCATTGGTTGCCTCGAATGCAAGCAGCCGGTGATCGATGCGATCGTGCGTGAGCTGGCGCCGATTCAAGAGCGCGCGCAGCGCTATCTAGCCGAGCCGGCGCTGGTGCGCGACATCGTTGCCGACGGTTGCGACAAAGCGCGCGCAATGGCGGGCGAGACGATGCGCGAAGTGCGCACGGCGATGGGGTTGGTCAGTGATCGGTGATTGGGTGACGGTGATCGGTGACCGTTGAAACCGCATCGGCGTGGGTTGCTCGCTGGGCAGATGGCGTCGCCTCCGGTAGTCGTGTGCTTGACCTCGCGAGCGGCGGCGGCCGCCATGCGCGGCTGTTTGCGGCGCGCGGGTGCCAGGTCACTGCGGTGGATCGGGATCCGGCGTGCGCGCAGACACTGGCCGATGAGCCGAGTGTCCGTTTTATCGCCGCCGATCTGGAAGGCGGCCCATGGCCATTTGGCGATGCGCAGTTCGACGTAATCGTCGTCACGAACTATCTGCACCGCCCGCTGTTTCCCGCGTTAGTGGGCGCGCTTGCGCCGGACGGCTTGCTGATCTACGAAACGTTCGCGGCCGGCAACGCTGCTTTCGGCAGGCCGAGCAGCCCCGATTACTTGCTGCGGCCGCGCGAGCTGCTCGATGTCTTCGGCGCGCACCTGCGTGTTCTCGCCTTTGAGGACGGATTCGTCGCGCAGCCGAAGCCCGCGATGGTGCAGCGAATCACCGCACGGAAAAGTGAGCCGCGCGCGGTGTTGCCGGTCGAATTGTGTCTACTGTAAGCACCGTCTGGCGCGTTACTGGCCTGTAGAATCTCGCCATCTCCTAGAGGGAACACCTGCGCAATGATCACCGGCAGCCTGGTCGCGATCGTGTCACCGATGCATGAAGACGGTTCACTCGACTTCGATGCCTATCGCCGTCTGATCGATTGGCATGTCGCCGAGGGCACGGGCGCGATCGTCGCAGTGGGTACGACCGGCGAATCGCCGACGGTGACGGCGGAAGAACACGGTGAGTTGATCAGGGTGGCGGTGGAGGCGGCGCACGGCCGCATTCCTGTCATCGCAGGCGCCGGCGGCAATTCGACCGCGGAGGCGATCGACTTGACGCGGCATGCGAAGCGGGTCGGCGCCGACGCCACGCTGCAAGTCGTGCCGTACTACAACAAGCCGACGCAGGAGGGTTTGTACCGGCACTTTCGCGCGATCGCCGAGGCGGTGGATCTGCCGGTGATTCTGTACAACGTTCCCAGCCGCACGGTCGCCGATCTCGCCACCGAAACCACGCTGCGATTGGCGCAGGTGCCGGGCATCGTCGGACTCAAGGATGCCACCAGCGATATGGCACGGGCGGCGGATCTGCTGAAGCGCTTGCCGGCGGGATTCGCGTTGTACAGCGGGAATGACGACACGGCACTCGCGCTGATTCTGATGGGCGGCCATGGTGTAATTTCAGTGACGGCGAACGTGGCGCCGCGGCTGATGTCAGAGATGTGTGCCGCTGCGCTTGCCGGCGATCTGGCGCGGGCGCGTCGCATTAACAGTCAGCTGCTGCCGGTGCACTTCAAACTATTTGTCGAGACGAGTCCGGCGCCGGTCAAGTGGGCCTTGGCACAAGCGGGTCGTATCGAAGGGGGCATACGGTTGCCGCTCGTACAACTTTCCAAGCCGAACGAAGCCATCGTGCGGCGTGCGTTAGAGGACGCCGGGTGCCTGAGGTCGTTGCAGGAGTTAGAGCATGAAGCGATCAAGTAGCGCCCGCTCGGGTGCCGGTGGCTGCAGCGCTTGCTGCATCAAGTATTGCGGCGTTGCTTACGGGCTGTTCCTGGACGGGCAGCTTTTTCTCGTCCGACAAGGTTCAGTATGAGACGGCGCAGACGCGCCAGCCGCTCGAAGTACCGCCCGATTTGTCGCAGTTGCCGCGCGACGAGCGTTTCGTCGTGCCGGACCGGCCGCAAACAGTTACCGCATCAGGACAGGGACAGCGACCCAGCGCAACACCCGGAGCGGTTGCGGTCGGCAGCCCGGTCGTGCCTGTCAGCTCGGTGGCAAAGATCGAACGTCAAGGCAATCAGCGCTGGCTTGCGGTGAATCTGCCACCGGAGAAAGCGTGGCCGGTCTTGGTTGATTTCTGGCCGACCGTCGGATTGAAGGTAGAAAAATCAGATGCGACCGCAGGCGTGCTCGAAACGAACTGGGCGGAGAACCGCGCCAAGCTGCCGCAAGACATTATCCGCCGCACACTCGGCAAAGTGCTCGATTCGGTCTACTCGACCAACGAGCAGGATAAATTCCGAGCACGGATCGAGCGCACCGCGCAAGGCACATCCGAGATCTACATCAGCCATCGCGGGATGGAAGAGGTGTACACGACTTCGGCGCAGGACGCCACGAAGTGGCAGCCGCGCGCGTCGGATCCGGAACTGGAAGCCGAGATGCTGCAGCGGTTGTTGGTTCGCTTCGAAGCGCCCGCGCAGCGCACGGCCACCGCAGCGGCGCCCGCCTCGGGAACGAGTGCAGCGGCGGCCGGTGCCGCAGCTCCATCGGCGTCACCGCAGATTGCGCGCCTCGTCAAGGCGAGCGATGGTCGCAGCGAACGGCTCGAGGTTGACGAGGCGTTCGATCGCGCTTGGAGGCGTGTCGGTCTTGCGCTCGACCGCGGAGGCTTTACCGTCGAAGACCGCGATCGCGCCAAGGGGTTTTATTTCGTGCGCTATCTCGATCCGGACTTCGAAGCAAAAGCAAAATCGGAGCAGGGCTTCTTCAACAAGATGTTCGGCCGCGAAAAGCCGATCCAGGCGCCGCAGTATCGGGTCGGAGTCACGAGTCAGGGCGATGTGAAGACGGTGGTGCAGGTGTTCGATGCGGAGGGCAAACCCGAACGTTCCGCCACCGGCGATCGCATCTTGAATCTCTTGAACGACCAACTCCGTTGAAAAACGTCGCGAGGAAGCCCGGATGCTAGGCGCCGCGCAGCGAGGGCCGAGACATATCGAGCGGATAGGCGAGGCCCGAGCGAGCACGCAACGACGCAGCCGGGCTCCGCAGTAGTTTTTCGTGCTTCGAGTTTGTAGCCTCGGCTCCGGCAGCGGTGGCAACGCGCTGGTGGTCGAGGCGCGCGATGGCCTGTTCTTCACGCGCGTTCTGGTCGACAACGGCTTCAACGTACGGCAGCTTGGCCGCCGGCTTGGACGCGCCGGCCTGACGCTGCGCGACATCGACGCGATCGTCGTCACGCACGAGCACTCGGATCACGCCGGCGGTGTTGCACGCTATGCATGCATCGCCGGCATTCCGGTCTACTGCTCGCGCGGCACTGCCCAATCCGCCGGACTAAGAGACTGTGGCGCAGACCTGCATTTGATTTCGGCCGGCGTGCGCATCGAGCTCGGGCCGTTGGCAATCGATCCTTACGCGGTGCCGCATGATGCGGCGGAGCCGTTGCAATTCGTATTCACGGACGGCGATCGGCGCGCCGGACTGCTGACCGACGCCGGCGAAGTGAGCGACATTATCGTGCGCGCATTGAGCCGCGTGCACGCACTGCTGCTCGAATGCAATCATGATCAGCAGATGTTGCTCTCCGGGCCATATCCGTATTTTCTGAAGGCACGCATTGGCGGCGCGTTCGGGCATCTGTCGAACGATCAGGCCGCAAAGATCCTGCAGCGGCTCGATCGCAGCCGCCTTAGCTGGATCGCCGCCGCTCATTTGTCGAAAGCGAATAACACACCGACGCTTGCGCGGCTGGCGTTATGTTCGGTTCTTGATTGCAACGCGGAAGAGATCGCGGTGGCTGGTCAGGACGACGGGCTCGCGTGGCGCGCCGTGTAGCGTAGGCATCACAGGCGGCGGCAATAAAAAAGGCCGGCATGCGCCGGCCTTTCTGGTCACAGGCAGCGATTACGGCTTCACTGCAGGCTGTGCCTTCTTGTTGGCTGCATCCACCGCAGTGGCGGCGTCCTTCTTCATCTCATCCGCTTTCATCGAGTCCGCCTTCATCGTGTCGGCTGGTGCGGCTGACGTGGCCGGTGGCGCGGTCGTCGTTGCCGGCGGCGGAGCAGGTGTCGGCGCTGGGGCCGGAGCAGCGGCCGGTGCCGGCGCCTTGGTGGCGGGTGGCGGCGCCGGCTCTTGTCTGCCGCAGGCGGCGAGCGCGACGACCATCATCGAAGCGAGCAATAGCGACTTGTCCATTGTGTAAAAACCTTCCTTGGGTTGGCCCGGTAACAGTATGGGTCGGTTGAGTTCTTCAGTTCCGGTGCAGCCGATTGAGTACAGCTGCACCGTCACACTTGCTGAGCAAGCGGGATGCCAGCATTGCATCGCGCAAACCCCTGGTCAGCGGAGTCCCAGCGGAACAACGGGCAAATTGTGCCCCGCACCTTCCCAGCGCCGGTCAAACGCGGCAACCAGCGGTTGCGCGTGCGGCTTGTTATTGAGCCACAGGTCGCCGCGCGCTTGCGCCGTCGGCTTCATGTCGAGGACGGTGGTGTCATCAACAATCAACGCGGCATCGTCGCCCACCGGATCGTCCAGCGAGGCAACGCGCATCTCGAGTGCCAGCGGAAAGCGCTGCTGCAGCGCACGTAGCCGGGCGGCGCGCGTATCGAGCCATGTTGCATCATCGACCAGCAGTCTGGCACGCGCGCTGCGATGGGCGAGCAGAAATTTCGCGAGCAGATCGACGACCTCTGTGCGCGACAGATCGAAAATCGAAAGATCGAAATGAATGCACAGCAGACGGCGAGTGGCGACGCCGATCGCCTGCAACACTGCCGCTTGCGTCTCCGCGCGCGACGTGATCAATGTGCGCTTCGGAGCCTGTTCTTCCGGCGGTTCGGTCGGAGCTTTTTCGGGGTCCATGATGTGAGCTTAATCGGCAATCGTGATCCAGCCGGCGTTGTACCAGGCGTGGAGCAGCGGCCAGACGGCAGCAGGCACGCGCGCCATATCGTGTGGCAGAAGTGCGCGCCGGTCAGCCAACGTCTTGAAGGCGGCGATCGCGCCGGGCGGTTCGATCCACTCGCCATTGATTCCAAGCGCTGTCCTCGAGTAGATCAAGCGCGTTCTTCGATCGAGCGCGATTCCCCGCCTCATAGCGCGGCGTCGGAACGCGGGCAGTGACAGTCATCGGCCGCGGCGGTTCGAACACCGTCGTGGCCTTCGGCTCGCTTAGGTGCCGCAGCAGGAAGCGCTCGGTGTCGGCACGCCGAGGCTGTTGCTCTTGACAGTTGCGCGTGCACCTTGCGCGTCATTGCCGGCGGTAGACGCGCCGGCATGCGTGGTGGCAGCGGCGCCGGCATCGGTATAGCGACCATCGAGCGCCGCCTGCTCTGCGAAGTCGGCGAACCATGGCTCGAGAAGCTCTTGATACCGCGCAGCGCGAAAGCCGATCGAATAAGTGATTGATTCACCCACCGCGACGCCTTCATGTGCAATACCCGGCGGCAGATACAGCATGTCGCCGGGCTCGAGCACCCATTGCTGCGACGCGCGAAAGCCCGCGAGAACGTTAAGCGGCAGTCCGCGCTTCACGCGTAGATGGCGTTGCTCGCTGATGCGCCAACGCCTGCGGCCCGAGCCTTGCAGCAGGAACACATCGTACGAATCGATGTGCGGCCCGACACCGCCGCCATCGGTTGCGTAGCTCACCATCAGATCGTCCAGGCGCGCGTCGGGAATGAATCGGAAGCGCGAGAGCAACGCGTGCGCGGCATCATCGTGCAAATCGACGCCTTGCACGAGCAACGTCCAATGCGAGCGTTGCATCGATGGCAGGCGAGCGATCGGACCGTGCGTCAGTGCCCAACGGCCGTCGAACGCAGTGACCAACCGGCTCTCGACCGCTGGATTTCGCGCCAGCGCAAAGAGTTGCGCGCGATCGACCGGTGCAACGAAGTCCGGCAGCGCGCCGCGAATCAGCAAAGGCTTGCGCTGCCAGTATTCGCGCATGAACCGCTGAACGCTGAGCGAACCCAGCCGTCGAAGGATTGCAGATCGCTGCACCGATCGATTATAGGAAGACGATGATTTACGATCGAAGCTGAATGAAGATCGACAACGACACACTGGTCAGCATCGACGTGTCGATGTACGACGCGCAGGGCAACCTGCTCGAAGAGTCAGACGCGCCGCTCACCTACCTGCACGGCCACAGCGACATCTTCAGCCGCATCGAGGAAGAACTGCGCGGCAAGGAAGCCGGCGCGCACGTGTCACTGCAACTCGAGCCCGAAGAAGCGTTCGGCGACTACGACCCGGAGCTGGTCACGCTGGCGCCGGTTGAAGACCTGGGCGAGGGCGTCACGGTCGGCATGCGAGTCGATGGCGCGAGCATCGGCGCGTCGCAAGCCGTATACACAATCACCGACATCGCCGAAGGCATGGCAGTGCTCGACGGCAATCATCCGCTCGCAGGACTCGCGCTGCGCTTCGAGATCACCGTGATCGACGTGCGCGCGGCGACCGCTGAGGAAATTGAAGCGGCAGATTCGCCTACGTTACCTGATTTCTGCGCATTGCGGAGTCGTCGCGGGCGGACGTTGCATTGAACGCCTTGTGAAGGAAGCCGTGTGTCTCGCAGATAAGATCGATTTTGCTCACCGGCTCGACTATCTGCCTAGACGTCCTTGGCCGTTCGCTGCAGATCTTGGAGCAATGCATGCGCCTCGCGCGGCGATATCGCATCGAGGTCGAGCGACTGCAGGCGCTCGCGCACGGCATCGGCATGACTCGGCGGCGGCACTGACTCTGGCATCGAAACGAATAGATCGAGCTGAGGCCGCGTGCCGAGCGCGCGCTCTTCGAGCTGCGTCAGCAGCGAGCGCGCTCGCCTGACAACCGTGCCGGATACGCCGGCCAGTTGCGCCACTGCCAGCCCATAGCTCTGATTCGCCGGCCCGTCGCGCACTTCGTGCAGGAACACGACCTTGCCGTTCGCTTCGGCGGCTGCGACGTGCACGTTGGCGATCTCCGGATGCTGCTCCGCCAGTTGCGTCAGCTCGAAGTAGTGCGTTGCGAACAGCGTCATCGAGCGGTTCTTCTCGACCAGCTCGCGCGCGATCGCCGCGGCTAGCGCCATGCCGTCGAAGGTCGATGTGCCGCGGCCGATCTCGTCCATCAGCACCAGGCTGTGCTCGGTCGCGGCGTTCAGGATCGCCGCGGCTTCGGTCATCTCGACCATGAAGGTCGAGCGGCCGCGCGCGAGGTCGTCGGCGGCGCCGATGCGCGTCAGGATGCGTCGATCGGCCCGAGCGTCGCCGCGCGTTGCGGGAACGTAGCTGCCGGCGTACGCGAGCAGCGCGATCAGTGCGATCGAGCGCATGTAGGTCGACTTGCCGCCCATGTTCGGGCCGGTGATGATCAACAGTCGGCGCTTCGCATCGAGGCTGCAATCGTTCGGCACATACGTTTCGCATTCGGGCTCGACCACTGCGTGGCGCGCACCGCGAACGTCGATCTGCGGGGTGTCGACGAACTCCGGCCGCACCCAGCGCGCTTGCTGTGCGTGGTTTGCGAGCGCAACTAACGCATCGATCGACGCCAGCGCATCGGCGCAGCGCTGTAGTTGCGCTACGTGTTGCGCAGCATCGGCGACGATCTTCTCGTACAACACCTTCTCGCGCGCCAGTGCGCGTTCGCGCGCCGACAGCGCCTTGTCCTCGAACGCCTTCAGCTCCGGAGTGATGTAGCGCTCGGCGTTCTTCAGCGTCTGGCGGCGGCGGTAGTCGTCCGGCACCTTGACGGTCTGTCCGTGCGTTACTTCGATGTAGAAGCCGTGCACGCGGTTGTATTCGACGCGCAGATTGCCGATGCCGGTGCGCGTCTCGCTCGCGCGCTTCGAGATCGACCAGAAATTGCCCGGTGTGATCGCGCAATGCGCGCAGCTCGTCGAGCTCGGAATCGAAGCCGGCGGCTACGACATCGCCGTCGCGCACTGCGTATGCGGGCTCGGCCAGGATCGACTTGTGTCAACAGAGTCTGTAGCTGGTCAGGCACCGCGAGCTGATCGCAAAAGGACGATAGCGACGCCGCAGCACCGGCCAGCAGCGAAGAGACTTGCGCAACGTGGGGCAGGGCGTCTCGCAGCGCTGCCAGCTCGCGCGGGCGCACTGAGCCCAGCGCGACACGCGCCGCGATTCGTTCCAGATCGGGTACTTCGTCGAGCTCGGCCGCCAGACGCTGCCGCAGGTTCTCGCTCGCAAGCAGCTCTTCGATGCCTTCGTGGCGCTCGGCGGCCTTCACACGATCGCGCAGCGGATGATGCAGCCAGTGCCGCAGGCGCCGGCTGCCCATTGTCGTTGCGCAATGGTCGAGCAGTTTGAACAACGTCGGCCCGTCTTCGCCGCGCAGCGTCTCGGTGATCTCCAGGTTGCGGCGCGTGACCGGATCGAGCGCAATGAAGTCCGAGATCGACTCGCGCTTCAGCGAGGTTATGTGCGGTAGCCGGCTGCCCTGCGTCGCTCGCGCGTAATCGAGCAGCGCGGCGCAGGCAGCGAGGATTTCGGGCGCGTCGGCGACGCCGAAGGCGTCCAGCGCTGCCACTTGCAGCTGCTCTTTCAGCAGCGCTTCGCCGCGCGCAGCGTCGAAGTGCCAGTCGGGCCGTGCTTGCGACGCGCACGGCAACGGATCGATCAGCCGATGCAGCGCATCGCTCCAGCCTTCAGCGATCAGAATCTCCGACGGATCGATGCGTGCGAGCTCGGATGCCAGTTGTGCCGCGGGAATGCTCGTCGCGCGCAATTCGCCCGATGAGAGCGTGAGCCACGCCATGCCGATCGCTCCATTGCGGCGCGTCGGCGGCGCCAGCGCCAGCAGCGGTGCGTTCGATTTGTCACTCAGCAGCGATGTGTCGGTCAGCGTTCCCGGCGTGACGACGCGCACGACCTTGCGCTCGACCGGTCCCTTGCTGGTGGCCGGATCGCCGATCTGCTCGCAGATCGCGACGCTTTCACCGAGCTTGACCAGCTTGCCGAGGTATTGCTCGACCGCCACCACCGGCACGCCGGCCATCTTGATCGGTGCGCCGGCCGAGTTACCGCGCGCGGTCAAAGTCAGGTTAAGCAGCCGCGCGCCGCGCTCCGCATCGTCGTAAAACAGCTCGTAAAAATCGCCCATCCGATAGAACAGCAGGGTGTGCGGATGCTCGGCCTTGATGCGCCAGTACTGCTGCATCATCGGCGTGTGCGGCGCGATGTCGACAGCGGCGTTCATGCGCGAACGGCGATTGATCGGGCTATTGTGCGTGCGCGTGATGCACGTCGCCGACCAGCTTCAACAGTTGCGGAAAGATCTTCGGCGATGCGCACACGATGCGGCCGTCTTCCATGAAGCCGGGCTCGCCTTCGAAGTTGGAAACGAGCCCGCCCGCTTCGAGAATCAAAAGGCTGCCGGCTGCCATGTCCCATGCCGACAGGCCGATTTCCCAGAAGCCATCGAGCCGACCCGCGGCGACATACGCGAGGTCTAGCGCGGCGGCACCCGGTCGGCGTATGCCGGCGGATGCTTCAGTGATGCTCTTGAACATCCGCACGTATTCGTCCAGGTGTTCGAGCGAGCGAAACGGAAAGCCGGTGCCGATCAGGCAATCGGCCAGACGTTCGCGTTTCGAAACGCGCAGCCGGCGGTCGTTCATGAACGCGCCGCGGCCGCGCGTCGCAGTGAAGAGTTCGTTGCGCGTCGGGTCGTACACGACCGCCTGCGTGATGTGTTCGCGATGGCGCAGCGCGATTGACACGGCATATTGCGGAAAGCCGTGAATGAAGTTGGTGGTGCCGTCGAGCGGATCGATGATCCACGTGTATTCGGACTTTCCGGAGGCGCCGGATTCTTCCGCGAGGATCGCGTGGTCCGGATACGCCTTCGACACGATTTCCAGAATCGCCTGTTCGGCCGCCTTGTCGACTTCGGTGACGAAATCGCTGCGCCCCTTGCTCGAGACGCGAATCAGGTCGAGGTCGAGACTGGCGCGATTGATGATGGCGCCGGCCTTGCGCGCGGCCTTGATGGCCGTGTTGAGCATCGGGTGCATGACGAAGCGCGCTCATTTGATGCGAGCGGCGATTAGACTGGTGACGCAGTTTAGTGCATCAAATCCTCGACTCCTCCTCGCTCCGTGTTCGATCGCATTCGCTTTGTGCTAGTGGCGCCGAGCCATCCGGGCAATATCGGAGCTGCCGCGCGCGCGGTGAAAACGATGGGGTTTGAGCGGCTGGTGGTGGTCAATCCGCGCTCGGCCGATTACCGCGAGCAGGACGAGGCGATTGCGCGCGCAACCGGCGCTGCGGATGTCCTGGCGGCGAGCAGGAGCTGCTCAACCTTGTCGCAGGCGCTGAGCGACGTAACGGTCGCGTATGCGATGACCGGATACGACCGCCAGTTCGGTCCTCCGATGATCGACGTGCGCAGCGCGGCGCTCGACGCAGCCACCGTGCTTACCGAACAAGCCGAGGCGCAGATCGCATTCGTCTTCGGCACGGAACGCGATGGGTTGCTGAACGAGGATGTCGAGCGCTGTCAGTTCTGCTGCGCAATTCCTGCCAGCGCGGAATTTTCGTCGCTGAATCTGGGACAGGCGGTGCAGGTCGCTGCGTACGAATGCCAGCTTGCACTGCGCGGGAGCCCGGGCATTCAACCGGAGCAGAGTCGCTTTGCTGAATCGGAGCCGCCGGCGAGCGTCGATGCAATGGAAGGTCTGTATGCGCACCTCGAACAGGCGATGGTGGCGATCGGCTATCTCGATCCGAGCGAGCCGAAACACTTGATGCCGCGGCTGCGGCGTCTGTTCAATCGTGCGCGTCCAACGCAAACCGAGCTCGACGTCCTGCGCGGCATCAGTGCGGCGATCATCGAGTCGCGCAGTGAGCGCGCAGGACGCAAGAAAGTGCGCTAGGGGCTACAATCGTTCGATGTTTACCCACCTACGCGAAGACATCGACTGCATCATGCAGCGCGACCCCGCCGCTCGTTCGCGCTGGGAAGCGCTGACGTGCTATCCGGGCGTGCATGCGCTGTGGATGCATCGGATAGCGCACGGTTGTTGGAACAACGGGCTGTATTGGCTCGGCCGCTTCGTTTCGCATATCTCGCGCTGGCTGACCGGCATCGAGATTCATCCAGGGCGCAGATCGGGCGCTTCGTCTTCATCGACCACGGCATGGGAATCGTGATCGGTGAAACGGCGGTGGTCGGCGATGGCTCGACGATTTATCAGGGCGTCACGCTCGGAGGCACATCGACGATCAAGGGTGCGAAAAGGCATCCGACGCTCGGACGCAACGTGATCGTCGGCGCCGGCGCGAAAGTCATTGGCGGATTTACGGTGGGCGATCGCGCGCGCATCGGCTCGAATGCGGTGGTCGTGAAAGAGGTGCCTGCAGGGGCCACCGCGGTCGGCAATCCAGCGCGCATCCTGCACAAGGAAACCGAAGCGCAGCGCGAACAAGCGGCCAACGCGATGGGGTTTTCAGCCTACGGCATTACGCAGGACGGGGACGATCCGCTGACCAAAGCGCTGCATGGATTGATTGATCACGCAGCCGCCCAACAGCGCGAAATTGACCGCCTGGTTGCGGCGCTGGAACGAAACGGTATTTCGCTGGACGATGCGAAGAGTGAGGCGCCGAAGGTGGATCCGGAGAAGCTGAGTCGGTTGGTAGATGAGTAACAAATCGGGGTCAGACCCCGATTTAATCGTCAAAGAACACCAGCCGGGGCTGTCCTTCGGAAAACTCCAGATACCCGCCACGCGGTT
>CAWGRF010000018.1:0-35892 GCA_963824935.1 uncultured beta proteobacterium
CCGCAGCTAGCGGCCGCTGAGTCTCCTGCGCACCGCGCTACGACGAGGCGTCCTGAGCACCACGAACGCGCGTGCTGCAGTTACACACGACACGAAATGACACACACGGCACGGGGATTCGATATCAGCATTGCGCTCTGATGCAGGGAGAAAGAGCGTGCTGACATCGATGACATCGACCATTTGGTCCCCAGACCTGTCGGAGCTTCTCCAGTGACGCGCAAGCTTCTGCTAGTCGCGGCGCTGGCCGCGTTGCTGATCGGCGCCGGCACTGCGGACGCCGGCGTGCCGCTGTGGCAGCGCCTGCTGCGCTGGGCCGGTGGAGATTCGAGCGACACGCCGGTGCAGACGACGATGATGAGCAAGCACATGCAGATCAGCGTGCCGCAGCCGGCGAAGCCCGGCGATGCCGCACGCGCCGAACAGATCCGCGCCACCGCGCGCCGCGTGCTCGAGCGCTATCGCGATGTCGCTGACGCCGAGGCAGAAGGCTACGCACCGTTCGCACCGACCGGCAAGATGGGCGAAGAAGTGCATTACACGCACCACTGGCGCGCCGGTAACGAAAAGCACCAGCTCGATCTCGAGCGCCCTGGCTCGATCCTCTACAAGCGAACCCCTAAGGGGATGCAAGCGGTCGGCGTCATGTACACCGCGCCCGCCAACGCCACACCCGTCGAGCTCGACAAGCGCGTGCCACTGAGCATCGGCACCTGGCATCGGCACGTACACTTCTGCGGCTGGCCGAGCGGAACACCGAGGAGCGACTGGGATGGCCCGACCGCGCGCTTCGGCTTCGCGGGCTCAATCGGCGATGAAGCCTCATGCAAGGCCGCTGGCGGCTACTGGATCCCGCTGGTGCTCGGCTGGATGACGCACATCTACCCGAACGAGACCGAGCACGAGAAGATATGGATTGGGGAGCAGATGATGCAGCTGCACACGACGGAAATGGAGCACAACGCGCATAAGCAGCAGAAGCACTGACCGGTGTCGCCTTCACTAACTCCGGCTGTTGCGCGCATCGCCAGCCTGCTCCTCGCGCTGCTCTTCCCGCTGCTCAGTTCGACGGTGCTCGCGGCCGACGACTGCTCGGGCCGGCAGGCAGCCGGCTACCGAGTGCTTGCGATGGACAACGGTCGCAAGGTGGCGGTGTGGTATCCGGCGGCAGCACGTGAGCAGCCAACGGCTTACTCGCGCTCGAACAATGGATTCATGGGCAGCGTGGCGAAAGATGCACCACCTGCAACTTGTCCGCCCGTGCCGCTCGTGCTTTATTCGCACGGGCTCGGCGGCTGCGCGCTACAGACGCTGTTCTTCACCGAGGAGTTGGCGCGACACGGCTACGTCGTGGCCGCGCCTGACCACCAGGATGCGGTCTGCGCGATCGGCAGCGACGAGCTCAGGTTCGGCAACATGCGCACCGATCAGTCGTTCCTCGAACCGAAGCGCTGGAACGATCGCAGCGAGATCGATCGCCTGCGCGACCTGCGCGCCGTCATCCGCCTGATCGCCGACGATCCGCAGCTCGGCCGTGCGGCCGATGTGCAACGCATCGGCGCGGTCGGCCATTCGCTAGGCGGTTACACGGCGCTCGCGATGGCCGGCGGGTGGCCATCGTGGAAGCATGAGGACGTGAAAGCGGTGCTCGCGTTTTCGCCGTACGTGATGCCGTTCGTTGCGCATGGCACGCTCGCACGGCTCAACGTTCCAGTGATGTATCAGGGCGCCCAGTTCGACTTGGGGCATCACGCCCAGCATCGAAGGAGCGCAGGGCGCCTATGCAGTGACCGCGCCGCCGAAGTACTTCGCCAAACTCAACGGCGGCACCCACTTCGAATGGACCAACCTTGTGTGCACCGGCCAACCGAACGTGGTTTCGTGTCTGAAGGCAAGACCCAACGCGTACCTGATCGATCGCTACGCAATCGAGTTCCTCGATCGCCATCTGAAGAACAAGCCTGCGCCCATCTTGACCACCCAGGGTCGCAACCTGCAGGCGTATCGTTTCCAGCTGGAATAGGGGGGAAACGATGAGAACCGTATTGGCAGTCGGTGCGATATTGGTCGCGAGTTGTGCAGCAATGAGTCCTGGACCTAGCGCCACTGCAAAGCTGGAGCCCAGAAGCGGCTCGAACGTCAGCGGCACGGTCACCTTTACTCAGGTCGGCGATATGGTGCGCATCAGTGGCGTGGTCAACGGACACACCGCAGGAACGAAAGGTTGGCATATCCATGAGAAAGGCGACTGCAGCGATCCGAAAGCTGACAGCGCCGGCGGCCACTTCAATCCGCTTGGCCACAAACACGGCGCGCCCACCGACGCGGTCCGGCATGCCGGGGATATGGGCAATCTGGTTTTCAACGAGCGCGGATCGGCCACGATCGATATGACCGTCAGCGGTATATCGGTCAGCAAAGACAAGCCCGACGGCATCATCGGTCGCGCGGTCATCATCCATATGCAGCAGGACGACCTGAAGACGGACCCGACAGGCAACGCGGGGGGTCGCGCTGCCTGCGGGGTTATTCAGTAGTTCGAAGAGCAGGATTGGCTAGTGAGACTTAGGGAGCTTCTCTACCGTTAACGCTCCAATCTGCTTCCCCATCGCGGTCTACCGGTTCGAGCTGCCGTAGCAGTGGGCAAAGCGCTTGCTATGTCTATGTATAGGTACGGCGACAACGAACGGAGGTTCGATATGCCCGAAAAGGCGACTCTCGAACGAGCGAAGAAAGACAAGCGCGAAGGTAAGGCGGCGAGCACTCAGGCCGGCGAGTTTGTGCGCGAGGAGATCGAGCACATCCGCGAAGGCAAGCACGGAGCACGGTCGGCCAAGCAGGCGATCGCGATCGGACTATCGAAAGCGCGGCGCGCAGGTGTGGATTTACCGCCGCCCGAGAAAGGTTCGGTTTCGGAGGAAACGCGCCGCAGTGCCGCGAGCGCCTATCGGGCTGGGCAGGAAGGCGACGACGAGGTTTCGCGGAGTCGCTCGCGTGCGGTCACGCGCGCGCTGAAACGTGAAGGCCATGCTGCCGCTTCCAAGAAAGCGCTGGCGCGGCAGGCGCATGCGGCGGCGGCGAGCAGGACGGCATCCGAGCGATCAGCCGCAGCCCGCAAAGCTGCAAAGACAAAGGGTGCTGCAGGTCGCTCCGCGGCAGCGCGCAAAGCGGCGCGAACCCGCGCCGGCACCAGTCGCTAGCGGTCGCACCTAAGGCGACCGCAGCGGACTTACCAAGTGCCGGGACGGAAATCGCGCCGTCCCGCTTCGCTCAATGCGATACGTGAGCGAACTTCTGCACTGCCAACTCTCCGATCTGTTTGCCCATCGCGACTCCGGCATCGACCGCAGTTCTATAGTGAATCCCCGAGTAGATGCGCGCCTCGCACACTTCGCGCATGAACTCATCCAGATTCGTCCAGCGGCGCGTCGCACCTTTTGCGGTGGGGCTCGTGGTCGTCAGCATCGGCGTCGGACCTTTGCCGATCTCTGCTTTCAGCACGGCACCGACCGCGCCGGCAAGGATCGCGTGCCCGCTCGGATACTCAGGATGCATCGGCGCGTCGCTGAACGCCGTCCACGCTGCTTCACGCTGCGTCGCGTCGTTGCCGTCGATATCGCCGTTGCGAATCGCGGTAACGGGACGCCAGAAGTTGTAGTGATACTTGGCGTCAAAAACGCTGATCAGCGCGTCGTCCATCGCCTGCGCCACCGCGGCGAACATGCGGGCGTTCTGCGCCGGATCGCGGCCCGGCGTCTGTGCGACCGAGTGCACAACGCCGAAGTAAATCGCGGGTAGCGAGTACTCCCAGAAGCGGGCGATGTCGCTCTGCTCGGCGCTGCGTTTGGCGCTGGTCTTGCCGCCAAGCGTTTTGACCTCGTTGTAATCGCGCGCCCATGCCTCGCTGTTCAACGCGGGCGGTGGAGCCGGCCGAAACTGCGATGGGCTCACCATCGACCACGGTTTACGCTGCGGCCACTGCGTGACGGCGGGTGTGGCCGTCGGAACGTACGCGCCTGCGGTCGTGTGCGGACGATGTGACTCCGCAGTTGCAGCACCGTCGTCGCTGCGCCGTGCGAGCACTGCAGCGGCGGCCTGTTCTCCGATCGTGATGCCCGCGGTCTTTGCCGCGCCGTCGGCAACCTGCGACAGCGCCGCCTGATAAGCAGCATCGATCGCTGCCTGCTGCGTCGGCATCAGCTTCGACAGCGTGGCACGGTTGGCTGCGGCCACCGCGGCATCGACCGATCCGCGTGGCGTAGCGGCGTTCACCGCCTCATGGACAGCGGTCTGCACGATGGCCATCGCGCGGATCGCCGGCGGCGTGCCGAGCTTGGACTCGGTGATGAATCCCGCTGCCTTCAGATTCCAGTCGGTGATTGCATCTGCGCTGGCGGTGAACGTAACGCAGGTAAAAAGCGCCGCGGCACCGAGGCGCGCGGCGTTGATTCCAATTGCATGTTGCATGTCGGTTCCTTTGTGATGAGTGAGTTAGCGGTTGATGAAAAAGTAGTAGTCGGCGCTGTACGGAATGCGCGCGGTCTTGCCTGTCGAGTCGGCGCTGCAGCCTGTCGCTGGTGCGACACCGCCGACGGTGTTCACGCGCTGGATGCTGCTGACGTTGCTGAACGCACCGGCGGGCCCGTTCGACTTCGTCGACAGCAACAACCAAGGGATGGCAGCCGGAACGGGGGCGTCAGCTCGCTGCTTTAGCGTGCCGACAATCCGGCTGCCATCCTTGGCCTGCCAATACGGTCCTGCACCGTGATCACCGATCGTGTTGCCGCGCACATCGAAGAGCGCAGCCTCGGGTGCGACAAATGTCCATTGAGGTGCGCCGTCTTTACCGAGTCGGCATTCATAGATCTGAACGCCTTTGGCCGGAACGACCATCGCCGGCGACTCGCTGGTCGCAGGCTTGAGCGCCTCCGGAACTTCGACGAGTGGCGTGTTCGCGCACGCGCTCAGCAGCAGCGCGCCGCAAAAGAGCTTGAACGTGTCTGATCATCGCGCGTCTCAGCGTTTTGTGATGACGACTTCGAGATACTCGCTGGGGATCACCAGCGACGACGGGCCCGCGACATTCAGCTGCTCGAGCAACGTGATGGCGGCGCGAGTATCAAGAGCAAGGTTCATGCAATTCTCCTATTAAGTGAAATTCATCCGTGGTGGTCGTTGCCGCGATCGATCCGCATCAGCTCCGGATCGTCATTCCGCGCACCCGCCGGCAGGGAAGGCGCACTGCCGTCCTTGGCTGCAACGTCACTGCTCTGCGCGGTGGGGTTGATCGACGGCACCTGCCGGCCTTTGTATCCGCCGTAGGCTGTCAATCCGATGGCGGCAGCAGTTGTCACTGCTGCGACCAGTAGTCCGAGCGCAGTCACTGCTGCGACCAGTAGTCCGAGCGCATGGATCACCGCGCCGTTATTACGTTTGTAGTGGTTCATGATGGCTCCAAACAAAAGTGTTTAAATGCCCGCTGGCGTTTTGCGACGAAGGCGGGCGCAGTTGTTATGAAATGGCTGACGGCTTGGGGCCGGCGGGTTGAACCTTATGCAAGGCCGCGTTGCACGAGCGTTCCTCGCATCCGTTCGTGTCGAATGCACAGATGACGGTTCGTTTGTTCTTGTTGGGCTCGCCGACCGTTGAGTTCGGCGGCGAATCATTCGCGCTGCCATTCGAGCGCCGCAATCAGCTGCTCGTGTTTCTTGCGCTCAAGCGCTCCTGGGTCGGACGCGCCGAGCTGGCGACGCTGCTTTGGCCGGAGCAGGAAAACAAGCTGGCCTACACGAACCTTCGCAAGACCTTGCATCGCCTGCAGTCATTGCGATGGGCGAGCAGCATCGAATCGCAGGGCGGTGCTCTTCGCTTCGAAGCCGAAACCGATGTCTATCGCTTTCGAATCGGCGCTGCGTGACCAACGTCTCGCCGACGCTCTGCCGATGCGCCGCGGGGAGTTGCTCGCCGGATTCGACGACGACCAGAGTGAAGCATGGTCGAGCTGGTTGAACTTCGAGCGCGATCGACTGCGACAGGTTTGGCGGGATGCTGCGCTGACCCACCTTGCCACCGACATCGATGCGGCGGAAGGCATCGACCTGTCAGCGCGGCTGCTGGAGTCTGATCCTCTGGATGAAGCGGCATTGCGCGCACACATGTCCTGGCTCGCACGCGGCGGACAAACCGCGCGCGCACGCCAGGCGCATCGGGACTTCGTCACTCGCCTCGAGGACGACCTGGGACTTGCGCCGAGCGCCGAGCTGCAGGCACTGCACGAGTCACTCGGCACGGCAGTTCCTTCGCCGATCGTTTCGACCACAGGACCGGCAGCCAAGCTCGATCCCGGCTTCATCGGACGCACTGTGGAATTACGCCGGATTGCCACGCTGCTGGCGCAGGACGATTGCCGGTTGGTGTGCGTGATAGGACCGGGCGGCGTCGGCAAGACCCGCTTTGCTCAACATGCGCTGCAGGAAGTCGGCTCGTCTTTTCCAGACGGCGCAGTGTTTGTGCCGCTTGAAGACATCTCTTCGTCAAGCGAGCTCGGCGGCCGGCTCGCGCGTGAGCTAGGTGTCAGCCTCACCGGTAAAGGCGAGCCGCTGAATCAAGTCATCGAGTTTCTGCGTGACCGTCACATGCTGCTGGTGCTCGACAATTTCGAGCATCTGGCGGCCGACGCACCGATGCTGCAACGATTGATGCAAGCCTCGCCGCGGCTGAAGATCATCGTCACTTCACGTGTGCGCTTGGCCGATTCCGAATGAGTGGCTATTGTTGCTCGAAGGACTGCCTTATCCGGAAATCGAGGATCAGGACCGATTCGAGGCGTTCGATTCGGTGCGCCTGTTCGTGCAAGCCGCTCAACGTGTCGAGCCCGCATTGGTTCCGGCAGTGGAGGCAGCATCGATTGTCGACATCTGTCAGCTGGTCGGAGGATTGCCGCTGGCGTTCGAATTGGCGGCAGCATGGACGCGCGTGTTGTCGTGCGATGCGATCGCCGCCGAGCTGCGTCACGGAACCGAGCTTTTGCGCGCGGCCGATGGGGCACATTCGGCGCGGCACGCGAGCATCGAGGTCGTGTTCGATCAGTCGTGGCAACTGCTCAGCAAGAAAGAGCGCGACGCGTTGTCGCGTTTGTCGGTGTTTCGCGGCGGTTTCTCGCCTGAAGCTGCGCGCGCAGTCGCCGACGTCGCGCTGCCAGTGCTCGGAGCGCTCACTGACAAGTCGCTGCTGCGCAAGGACGGCAAGCGCCTCTTCATGCATCCATTGGTACAGCAGCTGGCGGCCACGCGGCTTGGTGACGGACCGGCGTTCGAGCAGACGCAAGCGGCGCACGCCGCGTTCTTTCATCGATTACTCGAACAAACGAAGCGCGCGGTAGCACTGAGCGATCGTGCGGCGCTTCAAACGATCGACATCGAGTTCGAGAACTGCCGGCGTGCGTGGAATTGGGCGATCGCACACAAGCAGGCCGATGTGTTGACCCGCAGCTCCGTCCCTCTGCTGAACTATTGCGACCATCGCGGCCGGTTCGAAGAGGGACTGCTGTTGCTTCGCGCAGCGATTGAATCGCCAATCGGACACGCCGATGCGAAGTTGCACGCATTGTTGCTCAGTAAGGCATCGCACCTCGAGTACAGATTGGATCGATACGTTGACGCCGAAGCCACTGCGTCGCGTGCGCTTGCTGCCGCTCGCAACACCCGCGATCGCCCAACCAAGCAGCAATCGTTCAACGTGCTAGCGACGTGTGCGTTGCGACACGGCCGCCTGGACGACGCAAGACGCTACTTCAAGCAGGCGCTGGCGATGGCGTCGGCCGAAACGCAGCCGAACTGGGCTGCCGGGACGCTCGACCACCTGGCACTTGTCGAGAAGTCGTTAGGAAACTATGACGAAGCGCTGCGGCTGTCGCTGCAATCGCTGGTGCAGTACCAGCAGCTGAAGGACAGTGCGGGCGAGGCACTCTGCCTGAACAACCTCGGCGCGCTGCACCTCGCCCGGAACGAAAGTGAGGCAGCCCGCGTGTATCTGCGACAGGGTCTCGCGCTCTGCGAGCGCGACGGCATCGTCAGCACGAGTGGGTTCATCCTGAGCGAATCTTGACCGAGGTGGCCATGAGGACGGGCGATCTTGCCAGCGCCGAAACCTACGCGGAGCGCGCGGCGGAAGTGGCCAACGCCATAGGTAACCGCGCGGTCCTCGCGTGGGTGACTATCAAACGTGCAAGTCTGGCTGCGCAACGCGGCAATATCGACTTAGCGCGCCACGCCCTTGCCGACGGACTCGGTATCGGGATCGAGCTTGGCGTGCCTTCGCTGCAGTTTGAGGCGATTGAGTGCTTCGCGCAGATCCTCGAGGCGCAAGATGAAGCGGGTGTGCCCGCCGCGTTCTTGCTTATGCGGTCGACCATCCGAAAGCCAACGTGATGATCCGGGATTCAATCCGGAGGCGACTCGAGAAGCTTCCGGCTGCAACCGACAGCGCGGAGCCGGATTGGCCCGGACTGGAACTCGACGATTTGCTCAACCGCATCGTCGTCGAAAGCAACATTGCGCACGCGCCGCTAATCGCCACCTTACGCCGCGAATTGGTTCATTGAGTCATCCCCTCGCTTCATCCAACCGCGGCCCGCGGCCATCTCGCCCGCGGGCTCGCCTCTTAGGTGCGGCTCAGTTGCTTCGATCAGCCGTGCATATCGACGCCACGCGTCGGTTCATCGTAGAGCTCTCGACCGCGAGCACCTTCTGAGTCGCGCGGCGACGCGGGAGCGGGCTGAACAACTGCTGGCTGGCCTGTCGAAGTATCCGACTTGGACCTATCCGAAGCGGTCACGGCGACTGCAGCCAGCGAGAACACCAGCGTCATTACGCCGACAGCCTTGTAGATGGACGTCCGCTTGGCTACGGCGATCGTTTCTGGGTCGGCATTGACCATCGACTCTTCGTTACGCATACATCCTCCAATTTGTTGGTCCCATTGCGTCATGCGCTTTGGATGACCGAACTGTGGTCCGATGGAGGTCTGTAGTCGTTGCGGTGCGACGTTCTGCGAAAGTGGAATGGGTCACCTTCGGCGGCTCAGCGAGCAGCCGCGCTGTCACCATTCAACGCGTTGCTGTTTGTCGATCGGGCTGCGTGCGCGTTGGAGTGTTCTAGCAACTCACCACCGCTCAGGCAGCACGCGCAGCAGCGTCAGCTTGCGGCGCGCCACCTCGACGAAGCCACCTTTAATCAGCTCCTTGAAGATGCGATTCACCGTATCGCGCGACGCGCCGATGCGGTCCGCAAGATCCTGCTGCGTGAGCCCTTCGATCACCGCTGGGCCGCTCGCTACCGCCGACCTCCGTCAGCACCGCCGACAGGCGGTGGTAGACATCGGCCAATGCGAGTTGCTTCATCGATTGTGACCGCTTGCGCAGTCGCGCCATCAGCTCTGAGATCAGCAGCAGCGCCAAGTCCGGATCGTTGCGCAAATGCTCGCGCAGCGTTGACGACCGGAGGAACGCCATGGTGCACGGTTCGATCGTCATGATCGACGCCGAGCGTGGCGAGCCATCGAGCACCATCTCGCCCAGCAGCTCGCCGGCACCGAGAACATCCAACACGACCTCGCGCCCATCGGCGGTGGCGTGATACACGCGCACGCGACCGGTGAGGATGATGTAGACCGTGTCGGCGACGTCCCCTTCGGTGATGATCACCGTGTGCTTCGGAAAGTTGCGCACCTGGCACAAAGCGGCGAGACGGCGCAGGCTGGGCTGCGGGAGAGCATCGATCAAGGCCGACGGATGAAGACATTGGCAGCGCTACGTTGGGTGACGCGCGTATGACACTGGCTGCGCATTATCGCTCGCCGCCGCGCGGTCCCGAGCCGAGGAACGCTCGTGCAACGCCCCCTTGTGCACAGTTCGCCCCCTTCGAAAGGGCGAACATGCACAACCAAACCATCAGCACACCATCGCGAAACGAAATTGACGCCCACGCGCTGCGCGTCTTTGCGGGCAACGGCTTCGGCGACGCCCCGATCGGCCGCACTGAGCCACACAAACTCTTAGACAAAGACAGCGTCGAGCTTTACCACCTCGCGCGCGAAGACCGCTCCTACAAGCTAAGGGAGATTGTCAAGGCGACACTCCAGGCAGTCGCCGATTACGCGCGCCGATTGATCGCGCAGTGGCAGCGGCAACAACATGCGCGAGCCACTTACTTCGCTCTGCGCAGTCTCGATAGACGCACGTTGCGCGATCTCGGATTCGATCGCAGCGAACTTCTGTCGGTTGCCGCCGAAGTCACCGGCAATGCCGATTCCACCCGCGTGCGGGCGATGCAGGCCCGGCGCCGTCTGCACTTCTAACGCCTATTCAACCCACAGCTTCTTCAACCCACTTCCGGAGATGATCACCATGTATGAAGCCACTCAAGAATCCACGACTACTTCCACTCGCCTGACGTCCGACCGCTACGCAAAATGCATCGCAGCGTCCAAGCGCATCCGCTGGGATATCGATCAAGACGTGATCCGTGGCCGCCAGTTCGATTTCAACCAGAAGTTCATGCCCGACGGTCTGTCGAAGATCAACGAACTGACGTTTCTTCAACCGGCTGAAAAGCGGTTCCTGTCGCAAGTGCAGGGCCGCACCTACGCCAACATCTTCGGGCTGGTGGAGCGCTACATCGGCGCCAAGATTCTTGAGATCAGCAAGGACTACTGGCTTGGCGATCAAGTTGCGCTTGAAGCGCTGGTGCGATTCACCGACGAGGAGCTGAAGCACCAGGAACTCTTTCGCAGGCTCGAGCGGATGGCCGCGGCGGGAATGCCGACGGGCTACACGTTCAAGCCGCAGCCGAACGATGTCGCCAACGCTGTGTTGAGCAAATCGACCTGGGCGGTGCTCGGGCTAACGCTGGACATCGAGCTGTTCACGCAAGCGCACTATCGATCGAGCATCGAGTCCGACGTGAATCTATCCGAGCTGTGGAAAGACGTTTTTCTGTTCCACTGGAAGGAAGAGTCGCAGCACGCGATCGTCGACGAGCTCGAATGGCGGCGTGAGCACGCGAAGCTGACCGAAGCGGAGCGCGACCAGGGGGTGACCGATCTGATCGCGCTCGTGGGCGCCGTCGACGGCATCGTGCAGATGCAGGCAGAGGCGGATGCCGACTACTTCGTTACGCGCGCCGGCCGCACGTTTTCGTTGACCGAAGACAAGGCGATCCGTGATTTGCTGCTGAAGGCCTATCGCTGGCAATACATCGTCAGTGGTGTGCAGGAGCCGCGCTTCGGCGAAGTGCTGAAAGCGCTCGTGACCTCCGGCGCAAATGGAACGGATCGGCAGCGCGCTGGCGCCGATCATGGCGCACGTCGGCCACTGAGGAGATTGCCATGCAGCGGGAGCAGCGGCCGACGGTTGTATTACTGCATTCGAGTGCTAGCTCGGGGCGGCAATGGGAAGCCCTAGTGCAGACGCTGACGCCGCGCTTTCGCGTGCATGCGATCGACTTCCACGGCCACGGCAAGCTCGCCGCGTGGCATCGCGATACGCCGCTGACGCTGGCTGACGATGCCGCGCTCGTCGCGCCGCTGTTGGCGGACGGCGCACACATCGTCGGCCATTCTTACGGCGGCGCGGTCGCGTTGAAGGTTGCGACGATGTATCCGACCTTAGTACGCAGCCTTGTCGCCTACGAGCCAGTGTTGTTTCATTGGTTGATCAAGGACAACGAGCGCCACGGACCAGTGCAGGACGTTATCGCGGTCGCCGACGCGATGCGCGATCGACTCGCGCGGCGCGAAGAGCATTCGGCCGCGCAGGTATTCGTTGACTTCTGGTCGGGCGCCGGCTCGTGGGAATCATTGCCCGAGGGCAAACGGACCTCCATCGCGGCGCGTATGTGCACCGTGCTCCAACATTTCGATGCACTGTTTAGCGAGCCGCTTCAGCGTGCGCAGTTAGCGCTTCTCCGGATTCCGATGTTGTTTATGACCGGCACGCACACCGTCGCTGTCACGCGTCGCGTGGCCGAACTGCTGCGCATCACGTTTCCCGATGCTCAACACGAAGCGATGCCGGGAATGAGCCACATGGGGCCGATCACGCATGCGACGGAGGTGAACAGCCGCTTAGTCGAGTTTCTGCACGCGCAGCTTTGTCGGAGGCGGATCTCGAGCCGTTGAGCAAGGCGGCGTGAGAGGCATCGCGCCTCTCCGCCACCGTTACCTTCTGCGCCAGCGACTTAGTTACTTCGCCGCAAAACAGTAGAACAGCGCATCGCCGCCGGTGCTGCGCAAGTTCTCCTGAGTGCAACCGCGCGTTGGATGCGACGAGTTCCACGACGTGGCCCACGCATGATCGATGGGACCGCCGCGATCGTGATGACCCACCATCGCTGAACCTTCGGTTCCGCCCTTGGTCCAGTTGCCGCATGTCATGTCAAAGAACGGAGTTCCTGGAAACGCCGTACCGTCGGGCCGCGAGCCGGTCAGGATGTCGTGCTTGTTCGGCTTCATGCTGCGGTCGTTAACGGGTTGACCCTTCTCGTCCAACGCTGTTTCCTTCGTGACGTTGCTTTTGGCCGCGTGCAGGTCGTCGACGTTCTTGGCGATCAAGACACCCTTCGCGTTGTACCAAGGGCCAGTCCCGATACGGTCACGCGCATGCACAACCTTCGGGTCATTCAGCGCCGTCCCCTGCGTGCTCAGATAGGCGCGCCATGTGCGACCACCTAAGCCGGCCGCCTTGGCCAGTGACTGGCAGTGCTGGTCAGCGCCATCAATGCCGCCCAAGTCGGCGCCCTTGCCGACACCGGTGCTGGTAACAAAAAAGCGTCGGGGGGCCGCCGGTAGCCGGCGGCGACTGCATGGTTTCGCAGCTGACGAGGATGAACACACTCGCGATAATCAACGCCGATTTCACTGATGTCTCCATGACAACCTCCTGTCTCAACCGTGCGATTTTCTTTTTCTACACGCGAGCAGGAACCGTGCGCGCGAGGTAGGCAGAAAGCTTATTCCCGAGCACGGCGGCAGTCAGCTTCTCGATAGGTAGGTAATACCCGGGGACGGCGTTAAGCCGCTGCGTGCCGTTCGCCGTGAGAGTTCGGCAGTCATTGAAGAATCCGCTGGCAGCGCCACATACCTCCAATCTTCTCCGCCGCGGTTCCCCGACAGCATGCCCCTGAGCGTCATTTCCTTACTGGTACACGCCTACATCGCTTGGCGGCTCATCCCCGATCTGGCCGATTTCGCCGGATGGCAGATTGGCGTAGCGCTGCTCATCGTGATTTCCGCGGTCTGCTTGCAGATAGGTCTGAATCGTTGGCGGCGTCGTCGCAAGCCGCAGGGCAGGGGCCACGAGATTGCAATGACCGCGGCGTTTATCGCCATGGGCTTCTTGTCGAGCCTGTTCGTTCTAACGCTGCTGCGCGATGTCGCACTTCTCGGCGCCTGGATAGGCAGCGAGCTCGGTCTGGCGATATCCATGCTCTACGCTCGCCACATGGAGTGCGCTGGCGGTGCCTGCAGCGGCGACGCTGATGACGGTAGCGGGACTGATCAACGCGCGCCGGACTGCGCGAGTAGTGACGGTCGATATTCCGATCGCCGATCTTCCACCGTCGCTGCGCGGCTTCACGATTGCGCAGATCAGTGACATCCACGTCGGCCCGACCATCAAAGGCGACTATCTGAAAGCGATCGTCGACGCTGTCAATCGACTCGACGTCGATATGGTCGCCGTGACCGGAGATCTGGTCGACGGCAGCGTGGCCCAGCTACGTTCGCACGTGGCACCGCTGGGCGGCTTGACGTCACGCCATGGGACGTACTTCGTGACCGGCAACCATGAGTACTACAGCGGCGTCACTGCCTGGGTGGCTGAGCTGCGCCGCCTCGGGCGTCAACGTCCTGCTCAATGAGCACGTGGTCTTGCGGCACAACGACAGTGCACTGGTGATCGCCGGTGTCACCGATCACAGTGGTCACTACTTCGATGAGTCCCATCGCAGCGATCCCGCGGCCGCAATTGCGAATGCTCCCGACGATGTCGTGCGAATTCTGCTGGCGCACCAACCAAAATCAGCCGCCGCCGCTTCGCGTGCGGGATTTCAGTTGCAGCTCTCCGGCCACACGCACGGCGGGCAATTCTGGCCGTGGAACTGGTTCGTTCGACTCCAGCAGCCGTTCAGTGCGGGCCTGCATCGTCTGCAAAGCCTGTGGGTCTACACAAGTCGCGGCACTGGGTACTGGGGGCCGCCGAAACGATTCGGTGCACCGTCCGAGATCACGCGTCTTCGTCTGGTGCCGGCGACTCGCTAGGCAGCTCGCCGTCCGAATTGCACTGCGGGCACGCCATGTAGCAATCGTGCTCCAGCGGGCACGGCCAAGGCGTCAACTGGCTGCACGTCTCGCACAACAACCGCTTACCCCGGCATAACGCGCACTTCATTAGCCTACTCAAGCTGCGCGAAGTACTGCGCAAGGTCCTCGGCATCGGCGGCGGAAAGATCCCTCATTCCATCGGCCGGAGGATGAACGCGCTTTCCTCCAGCGAACGCCACAAGCTGCGGAGCGATGTATCGCGGATCAAGCCCGGCGAGCCGCGGGATCTCCTTGTTGCCGGAATAGTCCGGCATGTGACACGAGGCGCACTTGAGCGCTTCGGCCTTCGATTTTCCGCGACTCACCGTTGTCGCATCGAGCGGAAACGACACCCGAACGGGCTTTTGGGACGCAAAGTAGTCCGCGATATCGCGCATATCTCTATCAGACAGACTCGCAACGTTCGTCTGCATGGCCGGATCGGGACGCCGCTTCTCTTTGTAGGCCTTGATCTGGTTGTAAACATACTCACGTGTTTGTCCCTCCAGAAGAGGAATATAGGCCGCTGGATTATTCGGTTTGTGGCAGAGCAAGCAAAGCTGCGCCTTCTTTTCGCCCGCTTTGGCGTCGGCATGCGCAATGGTCGGCGTCAAGGCAACTAGCATCGCGATAGCCAAGGTCTTCATATCGCACCTCCACGTACAAGTTTGATTTCGTTTCGCGCTGCTACTTGCCCGCTTTCGGCAGCGTGTATTCGACCTTGTTGTCGACGATTCGAAGCAAGCCGTCGCGCTCCATCTCTGCCACCAGCGCGCGCACCGCGTTCAAGTCGACCTTGCGGCCGAGATGGCTCTCGATGTGACGCTCCAGCCCCTTGCGCTTGCCGGGCAACCTCTTGCCCATGTGCCGCAGGCTCGCGAGCACAATTTGCTTCGGACTATCGACCTTCTTTTTCGCGGGCGCTCCGCCGGCGGCCTTGGTAACGGCAACTGCTTTCAACGTCGCCTTGACCGCAGGCGTCTTCCTTGGCGCTAGAGTTTTCTTCGCCGCAACCTTCTTCGGCTCATTGCGCGCCGCTTCCGCGCTCGGCGTCGCGCGTGTGCCGAGCGCCGCGCGAATCGTGGCCACGCGGTGCGCCTCAAAGCCGAGCGAGCGAATGTGCACGATCAGCGAATCGAATCCCCGGTCCTTGGAGATAACGAAGAAGCGCGCAGCCTGCGCCGCCGAGGCCTTCTGGCTCAGATGCTGCTGCAGCAGTCGGCCGAGGTAGAACGAGATGTGAAAGTCCAGTACGTCCGGTCCCTGACGATCGCTCTGCACCAGTTCCACTTTGTCGCCGAGCGGCTGCAGCGCCTTGTACATGCGGACGTCGAACTTGTTCTGGTGCACGCCATGAAAGATGCGCACGCGAAAGTCGTCGCCGCGGAGCAAGCCGAGATCGTCCACCTGCGGCTGAACGTTTTCGAAGTCGACAAGGATGTGCGTCAGCGTCATCAAGTGTCGTTGACCGTTTCGTGCTCGGCTGGAAGAATGATTTCGAGCAATTCGCAATCGTCCGACCAGCCATGTACGGTGTGCCGGATGCCGGGCGGCTGTATCCAGCACGAATCCTTCTTCATGACATGGACGCCGCTTCCCTCAAACTCGCTCTTGAACCATCCCTTGAGAACGTAGATGAGCTGGAACTCGACGTCGTGATGGTGGCGCTGGCTCAATTGCTCAGTGAAGGGTGCAACCATGCGGATGACATGCGCGGTCGCCAACCCGTTCGTCGCCTTTGCAACACCCAGATCCCGATAGGCTGAGTAGTCGCGTAGCCCGCCCTTCTTGAAATCGTCATCGTTCAGGTGACTGACGGTGAATTTTTGGCTAGGCAAGGAAGTAGTTGGCATCTCGATCCTTCCAGGAGTTCGATTCTCTGGCGAGAGTGAAAGATAGAAAGCGATTTGGACCACGTCACGCTGCCTGCGTAACGATGCTCTTCAGGCGCTGCAGTTTCGGAGCCACCACGGGCACCGTCAGCATCGTGCTCGCAACGGCCATCAGCAGCAGCGCCGTGAACGTCTCACTGGTGATGATGCCTTTGTCCAGCAGGATCGTGATGAAGATGATCATGATCAGCGCCTTCGTCTGTAGCAGCCAGCCGATGATCGACGCCTCGCCCGACTGCCACTTGAGGATTTTGCCCGCGAGCTGAACGCCAAGAAGTTTGCCCGCGACCGACGCGAGCAAGAGTACAGTTGCCGCGATGAACACCGCCTCGCCGCCGACGCTCCAATTGGTTTTCAAGCCCGTGCTCAGAAAAAAGACCGGCATCACGACCAACAGCACATTGTGACGGAGCTGATCCATCTGTTTTTGATTGAACCAATCACTGTCTATCACCGCGCCCGCGAGGAACGCGCCGACCATGTAATGCATGCCCGACCAATCGGCGCCGAAACCGCACAGCGCGAGCCAGATCAGACCGACGTACCAGCGGTCTCGCTCCGGCAACCACACCATCAGCTTGCGGAATCCGTAACTGCATGCTGCGAAAGCAAATAGAAACATCGCTTGCATGCCGACGCGCTGCCAGTCCATCAGGATCAGAGCCAGCACACCCCAGATCGCGACGTCATCCAGACTTGCGTAGCGCAGGATGCGCTGGCCGATCGGTTGGCGCAGGATCTCCAGCTTCTCCATCAACAAGATCAGGATCGGGAGTGCGGTAACGGCGCACGCCATGCCGACTCCAAGAACGAATTGCCAAGTCATCGCCTTCGGACCGATCCAGCCGGCATACATCAACATGCCGGCTGCCACGATGCTGCCCAACAGCAGCGGCGTCGCGAGGGCGAGGCCGGCGGTAATGACGCTCTCGCGCCGATAGGTCCACGCCTTCTTCAAGTCCAATTCGATGCCGGCGATCCACACAAACACCATCACCGCCCACCATGCAATGCCGTTCAACGATTGGACGACCGGCTGCGTAAAGACGAAGGCGTAGTAATCCGGGAAGACTTTCCCCAAGATACCCGGCCCGAGCAAGATTCCGGTAATGATCTGCACGACGACGAGAGGCGCGTAGTAATCGGTGTTGCCCACGCGCCAGATCAGATACGGGACGGTGAAGATGATCCCGATGGCAATCAGGAATACTTCGGTGGTGCTTAAAGCGGTATGCATGGGTTGTTACTGCATTCGATGTATGCCTCGAAGGCCACGCACGATACATCGTCCCCTAAAGTTGCGAGAGAGGCCCTATGCCCGAATATCTTGCCCCTGGTGTCTACGTGACGGAGATCGCGCTGGGCGCGAAGCCGATCGAAGGCGTTTCAACTTCAACGCCGATCTTATCGGCAACATGTCATCGACTCGCTTCGGCGGCTCTCGCAGCATCCTCCGCCTGACTGGACGGACCACAACGAGCACGATCCGGGCATTGCGCTGCTGGAGCTGTTCGCCTGGCTGACTGAGACGCTCCTCTATCGCGCCGAACAACTTCCCGAGCGCGGTGTACTTCACGCCGCGCGTGACAGCAGCCGCACTTGCACTCGTGCCAATCGCAAGCAGCCGCACGGCAGCGTGTTACAAAGGTCGTGCGCGCTCTTGCCGAGAGGGTGTCCGCTTCTGCCAGTCCGGTTGCCACGTCACCGCCTCGAGCCATCACCTTGGCGGTTTCAACCTCGTTAAGCTGCGCGACGGATCCGACCTTGCTCGAATGACGTCGGGATCCACCTCGGTAGGCGGCCAGTGAGTACGACGATCGGAGACATTGCGGCCCGCCAAAGGACTGCCAGATCGGTACCTTGCCGCCCGTAGATGTCGCACACCTGCGCTTCGGTAATGTCCGCATTGGAACGCTGGCATATGCGGCAAAGACAATGGCTCCCTTGGCGACCTCGATGACCTGAAGGTTCCGCTTCCGAACATCCTCTGGCTTAATGCAGTGGCTCGCCAAGGCGAACTGAACGTTGTTGTCGCGCCAAGGCCGCGCGTCGTGCGTCCGGTCCCAGGGCCCTTCTCCGATCTCGACGTGCGGCTAGGCGACTTGTGTTCGTCAGCCGCATGCACGATCCGCGCTTCCAGTGGGATTGCCTGGCCGACCAACGCATCGGGAGTGCCGTTGCCGTCGAACCGTTCATGATGTGACCGTGCCACGTGCGCGTAGATGGCGCCGCGCTGATCGCCGAGCTGCGCGCGTATCAGCTCCTCACCAAACTTCGCGTGGGAGTGCAGGAATTCTTTCTCCTGCCACGTGAGCGGACCGCGTTGGCGCAGCAGCGATTCCGGCACCGAGCCCTTACCCACATCGTGCAGGCGGGCGGCGCGCTCGATCTTGGTCAGTATGTCAACGGCCCAAGGAAGTTTGTTGGCGACCAACCGCGCGAGAGCACCGACGCGGATCGTGTGCTCACCGCTCGGCTCCTGCTTCGCTTCAGCAGCAGCGGCCAGGTTCTCGAGCGCGACCAGCTTGTCGTCGAGCGGGATGTGTTCTTCCCATCCCAACGGCCTCGTGTTCTGCCATTCTTCTTCGACCGATTCACCTGCCTGAGGCACGGCGCGCTCGAAGTGCATCTTCTGCATCTTCTTCAGCAGCGTCGACACCTCACGCATCACCTCCAGAGCCTCTTCCGATTTCCCCACGTAGCGGTAGGCGTCCGCGAGCATCAAATGAGCCGGTATTTCCATGCCAGTGGAGATGGACGCTGCACGCCGATGCGCTTTTTTCAGCAGTTCCAGTCCCTCGTCGATCTTGCCGAGGCGCACTTCCACGACTCCCGCCGCCTGCAACGCGAGATATTCCCAACGCACGTTGGCCGAATCCTTGGCCGCCGTGAGCATCGACTGAGCGACTGCGCTCGCCTCTTTCAGGCGACCGGCCTTGGCCAGCAGAATGCAATGGATATTGTCGTAATGCAGTTGCACCGTACGGTGCTGCGCGTTCGGGCTCTGACATAGCGCCAGTGCCCGCGCACGCGTGCTGAACTCCAACCCGCGCTCTACATCATTCAGCTGTGAAGAAATCGCCGCAGTATTGGCAGCGGCCGCTGCAGCCATCAACGCCGCTGGGGCTCCACTGCCATCAGCGCCGTCGAACGCCTTCGTGTTTCGCTTGTACACATCCCATGCGAGCTGAAAGGCTCTTTGTGCGTTGTCATCCCATCCGATATTGGTGAGCACGACACCGAGGTTGACCACAGTCGACACCTCGGCGACCGGGTCGTTGTATTCGCGCGCCAGCTCGACGGCTTCCTGCAGGCTTCCCAGTGCCGTAGGCGCGTTGATGATGTCGCCCGTGAAATACCCATGCAGCGAAAGGGCTCGCCTCAGCAGGCGGCGATCGGAGAGCGTGCGGCAGATGCCGATCGCGCGCTCGAGCAAGGGACCCATCTTGTGCGCGCGCCCCAGTGCGCTGAACCCGCCGACCACAGCGAACACCGCCGCGACGTAAGCCTCGGCGGGGACGGCATCGGCCGTGCTGAGCTCGCGCTGCAGGGCATCCAGCTCGATCACCATGTCCGCAGCGGCACGCCGTGACGCGTCGGCCGTCAGCGCTGACGCCTGCGTCTGGATCGTCCGGAATCGTGCGGAGTTGTCTCGCATTGCGCGAGACTACGTCGCCTCCGCCGGTTCAAATTGTCAAAAACGAGCTTGTAAGCGAATAGTCCGTCACGGGTCGTTTGAAACATCGAATTGCGTGCCTTAAACCGGCCGCTTCCGAGTGAAATGCCGGCTCGCCGGGCTGTCGCCGTGTCGGAACGTGGAAGGGGGCGGAGGGAGAGTGCGAGCGCACTGCCTACGGTCCCAGCGACTTACGCCGAGCATCGATCAGCTCGAGTTGTTCGTTGGTCCGAGCAAGCTGCCGTGGGTGGAATGACAAAAGGAAGAGCGGGATTCTGCGGAGTAATCACCTTCTCGCCGAAACCCAATCCAGCGGACAGCCGAGAAACCTCAAGCAAGCGCTCGACCTGAGGCTGGCTGACCGCGGGGCGTTTGGCTACCACTTTGAAAACGCAGATGCCGTGACCATTCGCGGCACTCGGAGACGCCTTGCCCTTGAATACGAACCGCCGGCGCGCATCGTGGTAGGCCGGGTCGCGGCCGAAGAAGTTGACCCACATTTTCTTCAGTTCCTCGACGCGATAGCCGGAGAGCGGCTTGAAACGTTCGTCGGCGATGCGTCGCTCGTGCTTATCGCGCAGTTGGCGCCAGAAACACGGATCGCGCGCCAGTTCGTTCGCCCGGAGTGTCAGCTCGCGCTCGAAATCCTCGACACTCTCGCCGAAAGCATCGTCGAGGAGTCCGATCGCCTTGGCGTAGCGGGTGCCGATGGGCTGCAGACTCTCCGTGAGCAGGAGGGCCAGGTCATTGCCCACCCGCCGCGGCAAGGAGTAGGTCCAATACTCCGAGCCGTAGAGCATTCCCATGCCCTTGTAGTGCGGATTAAGCACCACGCCGCGGCGCGCGTACACGTAGTCGGCCGCGAGCGCGAGCATCGCACCACCCGCGCCCGCATTGCCGCGCAGCGCAGCGACGACAAGGTGCGAGTTCGTGTGCAGGATCTCCCGCACCAGATCGTTGATCGCGATGATGTTGTGCCATGACTCGCGGGCTGGACTGGCGGCTGCCTCGATCGCGTTGAGGTCGATTCCGTTCGAGAAAAAGTCCTCTCCGCCCAGCAGCGCGATCACCCGGGTCGGGCGTGCGCGTGCAAACACAAAAGCCTCGCGCAGCCGAACGCACTGGTCGGTGCTCATCGCACCGTTGTAAAAGTCGAAGTACAGATAGCCGACTTGATCTCGCTCCGAATAACGAATCTCGCGATAAGTCTTGTGGTCGACCGGTGCTGCGATCGGGAGCGTGGACGTCTGAATGCCTTGCACTCGGTGGCCCAGCACCTGAACCGCGGGCAGCTTGATGCCGGCAACCCCGTCCTTGTCCTTCGACTTCAGATGGGTGATCCAGACGGCGCCGTCAACTGTGCCGCGACAAATCGCGCCGTGCCTTTGGGCCAGGACGTCGCCCGGTGCGCCGTGCCAACGCTCCTCCTCGTGGGCGCCGTAGAGGAAATACGGCTGACCCATCGAGGCATCGAGCACGCCCGGTGCACTGTCGGCAGCGCGGATCTTCCGTACGATCATCGCGGTCGTATCGCGGGTCCAATCGACTTCACGGTCGCTCTGACGCATCGGCGGCCGCAGTTGGCCGCGCACATCCGGCCGGGCGTAGTCGAGAGGCTCCGGCTGAAATTGTCTCGACTCGAAGCGCGCCACGGCCTCGAGCACTGCACGCACTGCGGCCTCGGTGACCTCGTGCCGGTACAGACTGCTTTTCGTGCTTGGCGGATCCTCGAGGGCAAAGGTGTGCGACGCCCAGATCGGCCCCGCGTCCATGTCGGCCGCGGCCTGCACGATGGTTACACCCCAGGTTGCTTCACCCGTCGCGATCGCCCAATCGAGCGATGAAGGTCCGCGATCACCCTTGACGCCCGGATGGACGATCAGGCAAGTGTGGCGGGCCCAAATGATCTTCGGGATAGCGACCTTGAGCATGGGCGCGATGATGAGTTCAGGTGCGTGTTCCTCAACGGCGCTCAGCATGGCTTCGTCACTTGTGGCCAAGGCGACCGAAACGACATGACCTTGCTCTTTGAGCTCAATCAGAAGCCGCTGGCTGAGGCTGTTGTGCGCCGACGTGATGAACAGGATCTTCATTCCGGCCATCACCATCATGTCGCCTCGGTCATTGGAGAGTTTCAGCTCTTGTCGCTCGCCGGCTGGAACGTGCGTGCGGCGCAAATTTGGCCGGCAGCGGCGATGCGTTGGCTGGTTCAGCATCGCCGGTCAGCGGCGCCGCGCTGTGTGCGCAGCGTTCCGTCGCGCAGTTAGCTGCCTCGGCACGACGTCGCAACGCCGAACGGACTGATTCGGAGAGGCGCAGCACGTTCACCGGCAGCAGCACCACGTGCAGAAGCAGCACCGGACTGATTTCGGCCAGAGCCCCGTATGAGATGAATGCGATATTGCTGGCGATTGCCACCACACGCAGCGACACCATGTCGCGCATGCAGAAGGTCGCCAGCACCAGCAGTGATGCGAGGTAGCCGACGGGTTCGTAGGCGTTCATGGCTACCTCGCCTCACGCGTCATGACCGCCAGGTTCTGTTCCGTACTGGTGCGGCTCAGATGGCACGTACATGGCGCGCACTTCGGCCAGGCTCTGGCGAGGCGAAGCCGCTTTTGTCGCCGCGCGCAGCGCCAGCGTGTGTTCAGCGGTGACGGCGCGCAGGATGGCACCGATCGTTGCACGGACCCCGCCCAGCGTCCGTCGGTATGTCCGCTGCAAGTGCAAGAGCAGGACGGGTCCGGTCCACTTCGCGAATGCTGTGACGTTCATGACGAGCTCCTTCGAATGGTTCGGATGGGCCCGTCGCGGCGCTGTCGAAGCAGCGCACCTTCGCGCGGGTCCATGAGCAGGACATACGAAGCGCGAGCCGCGCCGGATTCGCACGCAGTACCCAAAATTGCTCCCGCCGAGTACCAATATTTGGTCGCCACTGCGGTGTCGCAGTGGCAAGATCGAAGGGAGCAGGCTAGGCGTGCGTTGCGCGGAGCGAATCCGCACTCGCACGCAGAATTGACGTTGCGCTACCTAGTTTTCTGCGGTTTGCCGAAGATTCGACAACTTGAGCACCACCTGCGCGCGATGATGACGCTATCTGCGCTTCGAACTAGCAACCGGTGGTGAAATAGCCGTGCACGTTTCAGATGAACAGGTAACGGCCGGGCAAGCCGTCTACAGCAAACGCGTTCTTCGTGTCTATGATTTCGTGGTGCTCGGTGTTTCGAACCGCTTCATATGGAAGTGCCCTACGCAACGACTCGAGCAGCATTACAACCAGCACATCACTGCCAATCATCTGGATGTCGGTGTCGGTACAGGCTACTTCCTTGATCGCTGCCGCTTGCCGTCGCAGACACCGCGCATCGCGTTGATGGACCTCAACCAGAACGCGTTGGAGTTTGCCTCTCAGCGAATCGCAAGATACAAGCCCGAAACGTATCGCCGAAACGTCCTGGAACCGATCTCCATTGATGCGGCTAGGTTTGACTCGGTGGGAATCAACTACCTGCTGCATTGCGTTCCGGGTCCCATCGAATCCAAGGCGGTGGCCCTCGATCACCTCAAAGGACTGATGAACCCTAATGCGGTTCTTTTCGGTTCGACGTTGCTTCAGGGCGGCGTTACACGGAATGGGTTGGCGATGCGACTCATGGATACCTACAACACCAAGGGAATCTTCTCCAACCGTCACGACGACCTCGATGGGTTGAAGCGTGCGCTCAGTCAGCGATTGCGTGAGGTCTCAGTCGAGGTGGTGGGCTGCGCAGCCCTGTTCTCGGGTCGCGTTTAGAAGCGTCGCGCTACTCAGTTTTCTGCGGTTTGTCGAAGATTCGACAACTTGAGCACCGCCTGCGCGCGCGATGCGACGACGAGCTTCGCCAGTACGTTTGCAACGTGGTGTTCGACAGTGCGTTCGGATCGATGCAATCGGTCCGCAATCGCCGCGTTCGACAGGCCCTGGCACAGCAACTCAGCGACCTCATCTTCGCGCCGCGTGAAACCTACGAAGTGATTGCGCGCATGCGCGTACGGGCCGCGTTCGATACCGCGGACTCCCAACGCGCGCAGCCGATTACGCATCAGCGCGGCCGCGCGCTCGGCACCGAGCGTGGTGAATCGAGTCAGCGCCGAGCGCATTTGTTCTGCATCACCAAAAGCGAGAACCAGTGCGCACTCGTACGGGTTGCCCAAGCGCTCCCACTCGACCGCTGCCGCGGCACGATCTCCAGTCAGCTCGTATGCGCAAGCTGGCGACAAGGCGCCCTCGAATTCCGGCGCCGTGACGCCTAGGCGTTCTAACCAGACCAGCAGAGGGCCCGCGAGCCGGCCGTCGCGCGTTGCGAACGCATCCGCCAATCCGATCTGGGCCACTTCAAGCGCTGCTTCGTGATCCCCGCGCAGCCATGCGGCCTCGGCGCAAGCGGCGGCAATCGCCGGTGGTTTGTACTCGACCTGCAACGTGTGCAGTTTCGTCTGCGCGTCGCGCCAGAATTCCTCCACATCGGAGGCGAGCGCGGGCAACCCGCGCGCTGGCGCTGGCAGATTCCCACGCCTTTGCTGCTGCCGGCGCAGTGCGTATTCGCAAGTTGCACGCACGAGCGGCGATGTGTGGGGCGCTGCCGCGCATATCGCGTACTCCAGCTCGGCTTCATCCCAGCGGCCGAGACAGGCAAGCGCATACGCGCAACGACAGCGCAAACTAAGGGCATAGCCGTCGAAATCGCGCGCGTCGCAGTACGCGATACCGCGCCGACCCACGTCGAGCGCAAATGCGTAATCGTGATGGTTGATTGCGCCGGTCTGAAGGCTGATGTAAATATCGGCCACCAAGTCCTCGACGCGCGCGTCGATAGCCAGCGCCAGTGCCCGTTCCAGTTGCGCGCGCGCGCTTGCGTCGTTGGTCTTGTAAAGCTGTGCCGTGCCGTGGCGATTCAAGGCCAGCGCCAGCGCGGCTGAGTCCGAGCTTGCTTGTGCCAAGTGCACGGCGCGTGCGCCCCAATCGATCGCCTCGTCGTAGTTCGAGAGCAGGCAATGCACGTGTGACAAGCTCGCGTACGCTTTGGCCAACTCACCACTCGGGCCGAGCGGCTCAAGCACTTCGACTGCAGCTCGGGCGAAGCGCAGATATTCCGCCTTGTCACCACTGGACTGGCGGTGCAATACGCCGAGCAGACGCAGATTGGTGCCTTCACGCTGCCGATCATCGGCGGCACGTCGCAGTGCCAACGCCTGCTGCCGGAGGTCGATCGCGTCCTGCAGCGCGCCGGTTTTCTGGGACTCGACAGCCGCCGCCTCCAGCAGGTAGGCATGCACCTCCGTATCAGCTGGGCTTCGCGCCGCCAGCGCGCGCCGATACAGCGCAGCGGCTTCTCGATGCGAACCGAGGTCTGCGGCTTCCTCGGCGGCGCGCGGGGCGAGCGCAGCAACGTCGTTGTGACGATTCGCGCCGATTGCGTGATGCACTTCGCGCGCCAGGGCAGCCAGAACGATGCCTTCATTGCGTATTACGTCGAGTACTTGGGCATGGAGCGCGGCGCGGCGATCCGCCGGCAACTCGGTTTCGATGCACTGGCGCGCGATCTCGTGCCGGAATGCGAGCCAACCGTCGTCGGCGCGCAGCACGCCGCTGTTGTGGGCTTCACGCACCGCTTGGTCCGCGCCAGGAATTAGCGCGTGGACCACAGCGCGCTCCAGTCGGCCGGGCTCGATCGCCACTAGTTCGACAACGCGTCGCGCGGCGGGACCGAGTCGACCGAAGCGCGCGAGCACGGCATCGCGCACCGAAGCAGGCACGGTTTCGCCGGGCGATGCCAACAGTTCGCAGACGTAAAGCGGATTGCCCCCGGTCAGGCGATGCAGAGCGCCGGCATCGCGGCCAGCCGCGCGCGCGAGTTCTTCCACCGCATCGCGCGACAGCGGCGCAAGCGTCACGCGCCGTGTGATGGCCGCCGGCAGGTCGCCGAGCACGCGCCGCAGCGGATGGTCCAGACCAAGCTCTTCGTCGCGCAGCGTGACCACGAGCAGCGCCCGCGTGCCGTCGATGCGCCGGCCGAGGTACTTGATGAAGTCGAGTGTCGCTTCGTCGGCCCAGTGCGCATCCTCGATCACCAGCACGGTCGCACGCGGTCGCTCGCGCAGGAAGGCAAGAAACGATGGAAACAGGCCGTTGTAAGTGTTACCTGTGTGAATCTGTGCCGCCAATCCAGGCGGCAGCGCCGACGCGATGTCGGCGATTGGACCGAGCGGCCGTGGCGTGAACAACGCTTCGCACGCTCCCCAATAGATATCGGCCTGGCCGCGCCGCACGTCGAGAAAACGGCGCACCAACGAAGTCTTGCCAACGCCGGCCTCGCCGACCACCAGTACACACGCGCCGACACCGTGTCCGATCAATTCATCAAACGCGGCTGACAGTTGCTGCAGGTGACTCTCGCGCTCGAGCAGTTCCACAAGACACCAAGCAAGACTCGTCCGGAGTTAGCGGCCTGTGACAGTCGGTGTGCGCAGGCTCGCAGGCGTTCCAGAATTGACCGCCGCATGTTGCATGCCCAGGCGTCGTCTGCTACTCCCCTCTTTGGGTCAGTGCGATCAGCTCTCCACGCGAGTTGACATGGAACTTGTCGAGAATTCCGGCCACGTGGTGCTCGACCGTGCGCTCCGAGCGGTGCAGCCGCGCCGCAATGGCAGCCGGCGCGTGATTCGATGCCGGCCTCGTTCAGCTGCCCGGCGAGCCGCATCGGATCGTGGCCCGTCACGTTGAACGCCACCAGCGAGGCACGCAGCGTGGCGTCGCGCGGGCCGTAGACGGTGATGCCGGGGATCGCGGCGAGGCGATCGAGCGCACGCGCCGTCAATGCGCGGCACCAAGCGGCGAGCCGGCCCATCGCCGCGGCGGCTGCGTCATGGGCGATCGGCGCGGCGCTGTCGAACAGAGGCGCGCAGCCGCTAGGGCAGGCAAGATCCGTCAACAACCGCATCGCCTGCGAGGCCGCGATCGTGCCGAGGATGTTCGGTGTTCCGGCCGCGTACTTCCACGGCAGTTCGTGGTACGCCACGTGATCGGGGCGCACCTGGCCTGGCGCGATCATGTCGCCGCCGTACAAGAAGGGCGGCAGCGTGGCCGAGCGCTGCTCGTCGGCAATCAGCGCACCGGCACCGAAGGGCGCGAGCATCTTGTGAAACGAGAGGCTGAGGAAGTCGGCGCCGAGCGCCCGGAAATCCACAGCGCTGCCCGCCACGAGCTGCGCGCCGTCGCTCATCAGGTACGAACGGCACTCGCCGTCGGGCTGTGCGTAGCCACTCGCCGCCGCGATGGCGCGCACCGAGGCGAGCGGTATCTTCGTGCCGAGAAAGTTGGAGGCCCCGGTGCAAGCGATCAACTTGGTGTGCGCATCGACGAGCGAGGCCGGATGGTCCAGATCGAGCGCGCCGGTGTGTGCATCGAAGCGCGCGAGCCGCAGCTGCACACGCCGGCCGAAGCGCGGCAGGATCTCGCGCGCGAGCGCATGCCAGGGCACGAAGTTGGAGTTGTGCTCCAGGGCCGTGGCGACGACGTTGTCGCCGTCTCGAAAGTCGGCGAGCAGCATGTACATCACCGCGTTGTGCGCTTCGGTGGCATTGCGCGTCACCACCACGTTGCGGCGGCTTCGTGCGCCGACGAACGCGGCGATGTCGTCGTACGCCGCCTCGATCCGATCCGTCATCCGCTGCGACGCACTCGACGCGCCACGGTGCACGTTGTCGTACTGCGGGGCAAGCGCGACGAGCAGCTCGAGCAGCTCGCGCGGCACCTGCGTGCTGGCCGCGTTGTTGGTGGCGATGCGGCCGGTTGGCGCAAAGACGAAATGGCTGCGAATCGCCTCCACGTCTCAACCGGCCGGAATCATCGCGTCGCCCGCGAGGCCTGGACCTGTTGCCTCGGTCCCACGTCAAGGCTAAGGCTTGTTCGACGTGTGCGCGCTGGTGGCCGAGATCGTGTGATGGTAGGTGTCGCTGTCCTGGCACGTACCGCCGTGCGAGGACGGCGTCGACCAACCGGACGGACCGAAGCCGTCGCCGTCGCCACTGTTGTCTTCCTTGTACTGGATCGTGATGTGGGTGAGCGGGTTGTTCCTGGGGACGCCACCGAGGCCGTTGCTGCCCTCGAGCTTTTGGCTCTTCCACGTGTGCTCGTCGTCCTTGCCGCTGGTGTCCTTGGCCAGCGTCTTGTTGTCCAGGCTTTCTTCTTGCCACGCGCCATCGTTCACCCGGTAGGCGACCTTCAGCACCTTGATCGCGAACGGCTTGTTGTTGTTGACGAAGAAGCTCGGGGTGCAGGTGGTGTCGGCCGCTTGGGCGTGTGGCAGGGCGCCGAAGACGGCGGCCGTTGCAATCGTGAGGCTGGTGAGGAGGCGAGGCGAGGTCGCCGTGAAAAATCGATGCATGACTGGCTCCTGAGGTTGAGGTTCGCGGCCACCGGTTGGGGCCACATTTTTTGGATTGCCACCGCGGTGTTGCAATGGCGAAACCCAGGGGAGCAGGCTAGGCGTGCGTTACACGGACCGAATCCGCACTCGCACGCAGAATTGACGTCGCGCTACCTAGTTTTCTGCGGTTTGTCGAAGATTCGACAACTTGAGCACAGCCTGCGCGCGCGATGCGACGCCGAGTTTCGCCAGCACATTGGCAACGTGATGTTCGACCGTGCGTTCCGATCGATGCAATCGACTCGCGATCGCCGCGTTCGACAGGCCCTGGCACAGCAACTCGGCGACCTCGCTCTCGCGCCGCGTGAAACCGAGCGGATCGGAGCGAGCGCCGATGTACGGCCCGCGCCGAAGTCCAAGCGCGCCGAGCTTGCGCAGGCGGCGGCGCGTTATGTCGGCCGCGGGCCTGGCACCGAGCGATTCGAAGCGATCGAACGCGGCGCGCAGTGCGGCTTCATCGCCGGCGAGCAAGGCGAGCGCCTGCTCGTACACGCAGCCGAGTTCGGCCCAGGCATCCGCCGCTGCCTGCCACTTGCCCTCGATTTCGAGTCGATAAGGCAACGCGATCGCCGTCTGCAGCGGCGGCAATTTCGCGCCGCAACGAGGCAGCCAGACGAGCAGCGCTCCCAGCTGCGACGGCTCACCGCTTTCGATCGCGTGCGGCAAGGCCGCAGTGATGATGTGCTCGGCCGCCTCCAGGTCCCCGCGCAACCAGGCCGCCTCGGCGCACAACAACGCGACCGAGGCCGGTCGCATCTCAGTCTGCGCGGCGGTGCCGAGCGCGCGAAGTTCTTGCCACTCGCCGGCGTCGTTTGTTGTGCCCACCAGCGCACGCAAGCGCGCCCACAAGAAGCGCACCGTGTTGCGCTCGCGCGGCAGCAGCGCCGGCATCGCGTCGAGCCGTTCGAGTTCCTCAGCGGCATCACGCCAGCGGCCGACGTCGAACCAACCAAAAAGCCGCCGCAGATAAAGCGCCGCGACGATAAAGTCGAGGTCGCGGCGCAACGCGAATGCAAGTCCTTGTTCGGCGTAGTTCAGCAGGCGTCGATAGTCGTGGTTGACCAGCGCCATACCGGCGAGGTTCACGTACGCGAGCGCGACCTTGTGATCGAGACCGTGCTGCTGCGCCAGCGCCAGGCTGCGTTCTAGTTTCGCCAGCGCACCTTCCTCGTACTTGAGCGAGAGTTCGACCGAGCCGCAGATGTTCAGCGCGTACGCCAGCGTTTCGGGTTCGGCCACCTGCTCGGCCAGGGCCAGCGCGCGCCGGCCCCACTGCAGCGCATCGGTCGCGCGCGCGCGCACCGTCAGCACTGCGGCCATGTCGGCGCAGGCCCACGCGAGTTCACGGCCCGGTGGCATCTGCTCGAGCAGTTCGATCGCCTGCTGCGCATAGTCGAGCGCTTCCGGCCTGGTAATACGCAGGGTGGCCAGCCGCGAAAGATTCCATCCTTGTGCACGCCGGTCGCCGCTCGCACGATGCAATTCGAGCGCTTGTTCACGCGCTGCGGCGGCGTCGTCGAGTGCCTGGATCAACGCGCACTCGACAGCGCGCGCTTCCAGGATCTCGGCCAGCGCCTGAGGCGCAAGTCTTTTCGCATGTCGTAGCGCCAGGCCGTACAGAGCGGCCGCGTCGCGATGCGCCGAAGCAGCCGCGGCGTCGCGCGCGGCCCGTGGTGCCAGTTCGACGACCGCATCGACCAGACCCGCCTGCTCGGCATGATGCACGCGTCGCGCCAGCAGCGCCGCGGCATCGACGCGGCGACCCAGGGCCGCGAAGACCTGCGCATGCAACTCGCTGCGCCGCTCGAGCGACAACGACTGCTCGATACAGACGCGCGCCAGTTCGTGCCGGAAGCGCAGCGATTCCCTGTCACCGATGAGCACGCCACGTTCCAGACATTCGTCCAGACTGCCGTCGATCGCGATCGCGCCCGGCCCGTGAAGTTCCTCGAGCAAGCTACGCTCGATCTGATGGGGCACCACGCTCGCCTGTTGTGCCAGTGCGCGAGCGGCCGGCGTCAATCCCCCCAGCCGCGCCAGCACGGCGTCGCGCACCGAGAGCGGCACACCACTGCCGTCGCCGGCCAGGACTTCAGTGACGAAGAACGGATTGCCACCAGTGACGCGATACAGGTCTTGCGGTGAAGGCCAAGCGTGCCCGGCCATCCGCGTCACCGCATCTTCCGACAGCGGCGCGAGCATGATCCGGTGCGTACTCGCACCCGGCAGGCTGCCAAGCACTTGTCGCAACGGATGTGCGAGTGCGAGTTCGTCGTCGCGGTACGTCAGCACCAGAGCTGTACCCACGCCATCCAGGCGCCGGCCGACGTATCGAACCAGATCGAGCGTCGCTGCGTCGGCCCAGTGCAAGTCTTCGAACACGAGCAGCGTGGTCGTCTGGCGCAGCCAATCGAGAAATGCTGGGAAAAGGCCGTTGTACGTTTGGCCTGCGTGCAGTGCCTGGCCTAACGACGGCGGGAGCTGCTCAGCGAGATCGACCAGCGGCCCGAGCGGTCGCGGAGTGAACATCGCCTCGCAGCGCGCAATCAATGTGCGTACTTGGGCGTCGTGTTGGCGCGCGAATCGGCCGACCACAGCGCTCTTACCGATGCCGGCTTCGCCGGCGACAAGTACGCAGCCCCCGTGGCCTTGCCCAGCGTTCGCGATTGCTGCGTTCAGTGTTGCGAGCGCGTCCTCGCGCTCAAGCAGCAGTGCCTCACGTCGCTTCTGCAAGGTGTCCAACCGGCGTGACGCCAAGGACACCTGGTGATCTTTGCGTTCCAACAGTTGCGGCGATCTTCGCCATACCCTCTGGCTCCAGACACCGATTGTCGGCCGCGCGGGCGGCCTGACGAATTGCAACATTCAGTATCGAACCAGACGAAAACTACACGCATCCGATTGGCCTTGCTTGCGCTGCCGGAATGACCCGCGGAACTCCGGACAAGCCCGCGGAGCCGGTGATCAAGGAGTGCGATAGACCTCGCGGCGATGCCCAACCTTGATCACCTCGATCACGACGTCTGCGTCGTCGACCGAGTAGGCAATGCGATACACCCCCCGCCGGATTCGTCTTTGGTATTCCGCGCAGATCTTTGGCGACCGATGCTTGAACCGGAGTTCAAAGCGTGCCATCGGCCCTGAGTTTCTTCAGGAACACCTCGTATGCTATCGACGGTTCGGCGGCACGCGACCGCACTGCGGCAAGGTCTTCGTGATCCTCCCGCAACGCCTCCCGCACGGCTTCGGCAACCAAGTCCGAAACTGAGCGGTGGGTGCTGGCGGCTTTGAGCCGTAATGCGCGATGCAGGTCGGAGTCAAGATAAATTGTGGCGCGGGTGGTTTCACTCATGGGAAGCGGCCTCGCTGCAACACGCTCACGGCTTACGGGCTGTCACGAGTAGCGCCGCATTTGGAATGCCAGAGCTGCCCGCATGCAGGTACGCCGTCGTACCTGCCGCGAGCGCTTCACGAATGCGCTGTTGAATCTGCGGGGTCTGTCGCTCGTAGACCATTCGTGAGCGAACAGCGCCCTTGAGGACAAATTCAACGACCGAGTCCGGCCCTCGAAGAGGAAACGTAATCGCAATGTCCTTGGCACGCATGTCCTGAAAGCCCGCTTGCGCGAGCATCGGGTCGCGTACCGCAGCGTCGGTCAGCGCGAACATCGGTGGGGCTGGAGGCAACCCGACGTCCATGTTCGCGAGTTTTTCATAGGTCCCCAGAACAAGTTTGAAGAATTCTCCGCCGTTCTCCGGTGAATGCCAGACAGTGAAGCTGAGAATGCCTCCCGGCTTCAGAACACGCGCGGCTTCGCGTAGCGCTTTGGCAGGCTCCGCGAAATGCAGCAAGCCAAAACAGCAGATCACTGCATCGAATTGGCCGTCTTTGAACGGCAGCGCTTCGGCGTCACCTTCTTGAAAGCTGGCTTGCGGTACATGCTGGCGTGCCAGGGCGACCATGGCCGGGGCCACATCGACTCCGACAACGGTTGCGCCACGAGCTAAGGCCTCAGCCGCAAGATGGCCCGTGCCGAACGCAACTTCGAGCACGTGGCGCCCGCGCAAATCGCCCACACTGTCCAGCAACGGCCCAAATGCTTGCCGCGTCGCTGGAAGGTCGATCGCGTCGTAGTCAGCTGCGTTACGTTGCCACCCGTCACGCTCGAGTTCTGAAAAGGTCGCTTCATGCATTCAAGTTTCGCCTTAAGTCGCCCTTCCTCAGCATCCTTGCTTCTTCGCTGCTCTCTCAGCTTTATTAGCTTTCTTCCGTTCGCAATCCATCGCGTGAACTTGCCTGTACCGCTCCAGGGTGATTCGTCACGGTGTGTCGTCGCTCACCAACAGATTGAGTATCAACCGCACCATTAGATCTTTGTTAGCAGGTGCGCTTTCGGCAATTAGAAGCGCCAGTGCGGTCAGCGCTGGCGGATTCAATTGGTGCGTGATTTGTTCTTGCTGAAGGTAAAGCATGAACAGGAACGAGCCAATGCGCTTGTTGCCGTCCGAAAACGGATGATCCTTGATCACGAAGTACAGCAGATGCGCGGCCTTCTCCTCGCGCGAGCGATAAAGCGGCTCGCCGAACATCGTCTGCTCGATGCTGCCCAGAATCCCCTGCAACGCTTCGCCGCGCTCGTTGCCGAAAAGACCGCCGGCTTCATTGCGCTTCATCAGCTCACGTTTGAATTCGGTGATCGCCGCAATGGCGCGTTTGTAGTCGAGCACCCCGCGAGCGGGGCTCTTTCCACTCGGCGTGGCAAGGCGATTTTCGTCGTATTCAAGCAGCACTCGCCATGTATCGGCGTAGCCAACAATCAGATCCAGCACTGCGCTGCCAGTGTCGTCGACCAGTGCCTGATTGCGCAGCGTGCGCGCGAGCAGTTCTAGCGATTCCCGTGCCTCCGACAGCCCGCGTTCTGCGAGCCGCTTCTGATTGAGGGTGTGGCCTTTGACTAAGTGCTCGCGCAGTAGGCGAGTGGCCCACTGGCGAAAGCGCGTACCTTGAGCCGACTTGACGCGATATCCGACTGAGATGATGACGTCGAGGTTGTAGTGTTCTACCTGATAGGTTTGTCCCGTCAGCCGCAGTATGTGCAAAATTTGCACATACTGAATTCGCTTCCAGCTCCCCCTCGGCAAAGGCATTTCGAAGGTGCTTGGTCACCACCGAACGTTCGCGGCCGAACAACTCCGCCATCTGCGCCTGCGTCAGCCACACCGTGTCGCGATCCAGCCTAACGTCCAGCCTGACCTCACCACTGGGGGCCTCGTAAAGGACAACCTCCGAATTACCACTCTCCGCGTCAGGCAGCGATTTCACCATCGCGCGCCGACGTCGGGTAACTCGGCGCTGGTTAGGCGGTTTGGGCCTAGTCACTTATTACGACCGCTTGCCCGAACTGTTCGTTTATTTGGCTTTGAAACGCCCCGAGATACTTCATAGCTCGCCAAAGGCTCACGAATCAATAGTTCAGCGGGAACGTCCAGCTTTTCGTAAATGGCTCTGATCATCGGCAAAGTTAAAGGTCGCTTTCTGGAGAGCACTTCCGACGCACGGTTTTTACCTCCGAGCAGATCGGCAATGTCTTTCTGACGCAAGCCGCGTTGCTCCATCCGAAAAACGATCGCTTCAACCGGATCCGGCTTGCGAAACTGGTATCGCTCTTTTTCGAAGTCTTCGATCAGCTTCGCAAGTAACTCCAGCCGCCCACCTTCCTTCGATCGCGGGTTCGGATCCCGCGCGGCGAGCTTGGCCGCCTCATCCATATAGCGTCGATACTGCTCATTGGTCTTGATGATCCGAGGTTCCATCGAGTTTCCCACTAGCGCTTTCTGTTGCGAGCGTCGTACCGAGCATGCGTCCCAATCCACTGCACAACGACGACGGAGGTCTTGTAGGCAATAAGGACTTCAAGCCGGTACTCATTGCCCTTGACGTTAAATATCACTACGTTTTCGGCCAAGAAACTTGCGGATGGATAGCGGCTCTTGATTTGCTGCGGCACCGTCCAAGTAGCCGCTTCGGTGTCGGCGAGCCAGTTCTCTATCCACTTTCTAGCATCTGAATGCTTGCTGCAGAACGCCTCGAGCTTGTCCCGTCCGATGACTCTCACGCGCGCTCCAATTTTGAGCCAGGGTAGCACAACTAGTTCCCAGATTGGGAACTAGTTGTTCAGTTTTTTTGTTGTTCACTTTTCGTGAACACTCGAACTATCTGAACGCGTCTGATCAACCGTCGACTGCTGAAGTGGAAGCACCAATCAATCGCTGCTGCCGCCGCGCGTGCTGCGTACGCGTACCCGCGCCGGCTCCACGGTGATGACGGCGCCTTCCGGCAACTGTTCTCCATAAAGCGCAAGCACACGCAGGATCACCGCAGCTTGTGACGCGAGTCGAATGCGGCTAGCCGGACCAGACCGCTGAGAATTTCCTCGTCACCGCGGTCGGTTGGCCAGTCGCCAGACCAGATTACGTCGTGCCCGGCATCCATCAGGGCACTTTCAGCGCCCCGGAAAGACAGCTATCGAGCAACAGCCTCAAACTGCTTTCTCGATAATCAAAGGTTCGACCCGCTCGTGCGCGACGATGCGATGGGCGTAGGTCAAACAGGCTCGAATGTCATCCGCTTCGAGCCACGGATAGGCAACGAGAATTTCCTGCGCTTGATCACCTGCCGCCAGCATTCCCAGCACGTGCTCCACCGCCAGGCGTCGTCCGCGGATTATGGGTTTGCCGCTAAAAATCGCCGGGTTAACGGTGATGCGGTCCAGCAACTTGGTGTCGTCCACGGCACACCTCCCGGGTGAAGGTAAGGGTCCTATCCTGCCAGAGACAATGGCCGCAGGACACAGAGATAGGCGAGCTGACCGCCGACTGGTGGTTAGCGGACCGACGTCAGTAAGGAGCCTTCTGAAGCAAAGTGTGCGGCGATCCCTCAACTACGGCTTCTCAGCCACAACTTTGCCATTCTTCATTACGTAAACAGGCGTGCCGTGCATGCGCGCAATCCGGCGCGCTTCTTTGGCAGACCGTCTCAAGGATCGACCAACCGCTCTTGAGAAGTCATCGTGTTTTGGCTTTGACGTTTTGGCTTTCAAGGTCCTCGCTCCAACAGCTCAGGCGTTGCACCGGAATTATCGTACACAGACCACTTGTCGGCTAAGGGCCGATATAGATCCTGGAAGTTCTTCCAGCTTCGATCAAATCGACGCAGTACGTCGGCTCGTGGCACGTTGTGGCCGCCTTGCTTCACTCGTGCGGCAATGCGCCGAAGTGCCAGTTGCGGTGAATTGATCTTTAGATAAGCGATCTCTATCAAATAGCCGCCTCTCTTCATCTTCAGAAGACGCTTCGCGTAGCCAACACCCGCCAGCGTGCTTTCGAAAGCAAAGCTCTCTTGCCTGCGCCGTTGGGGCCGGCAATCAAGATGCAGCGCGGTTGAGGTTTCGTACGACGCGACTTCGGCAATTAACCCTCGACTGTCTCAGGTAGATCGC
>CAWGRF010000019.1:0-105244 GCA_963824935.1 uncultured beta proteobacterium
CGTGCGCGACGAAGCGCTGGCAAAGACATCACTCGGGAGGCTAATTCAGCCTGAGGACATCGCGCGGACGATCGTGTTTCTGGCATCACCCGCCGGCGCCAACATTTCGGGCCAGGCTATCGGCGTCGACGCCGATGTTCAGTCGTTGGTATGAACTCGGCGTGAGCCTAACGTTTGGTGCCGCCGAGCAGCGCGGCAACGCGTGATGGCTTGTTCTTGCCGGCGACAGGTGCCGGTTGCGCAGCGGACGCATCAGTTGTGCCAACTGTCGCTGCATCAGTTGCGCCAACTGTCGCTGCAGCGGGTTCGTATGGCTTGTTGAAAAATTCATCAGCGGCGGGACCGACTGCAGGTGCGTGCCGCCTGGAGTCTTCTCGACGCGGTGGACGCTCGCGACGATCGCTGCGTTCGGCGCGGGCACGTTGCGCGATGTTCAAGGTGCGAATTTCGAACTTCTGCTTGGTGAGCTTCTCGATCGCAGCAACCCCACGCTCATCCGATCCGGTCATCAGCATGATCGTCAGGCCGCTTAAACCGGCGCGACCGGTGCGGCCGATGCGGTGGATGTAATCCTCGGCAGCGAACGGCACGTCATAGTTGATCACGACCGGCAGCTCGACGATATCGAGGCCGCGCGCCGCGACATCCGTTGCAACCAGCACCTCGATCGCATCCGTCTTGAAACCTTCGAGCGCCTTCATGCGCTCGTCCTGCGTCTTGTCGCCGTGAATCGCGTCGGCGTTGATGCCGGCCTTCTGCAGTTGACGCGCCAGCCGCCGGCATTCGATCTTGGCGTTAACGAACACGAGTACCTGCGTCAATCTGCCGCCGTCCGGACCGCGGGTGCGCAGCAGTTCAAGCAGCGCCTCGACCTTTTCAGATTCGTGCAGCTTGAACACTTCCTGTGTCACGTTATCCGCTGTGGCATTGCGACGCGCGACTTCGATCAGCTGAGGTGCGTGCAGAAAATTCGCAGCAAGCTTCTTGATCTCCTCCGAGAACGTGGCCGAAAACATCAGGCTTTGGCGCTGCTTCGGCAGCAAGTTCAGGATGCGCGAGATGTCCGGCAGAAAACCCATGTCGAGCATGCGATCGGCCTCGTCGAGCACGACGATCTGCACCTGCGACAAGCTGGTGTTCTTTTGCTGCAGATGGTCGAGCAGGCGGCCCGGCGTGGCGACCAGGATTTCGACGCCGGAGCGCAACGCTGTGGTTTGCGGATCCATATCGACGCCGCCATAGACGATCCCGCAACGCAATGGCGTTTTCGCAATGTATTTTTTTACGTTGTCCGCGGTTTGATCGGCCAGCTCGCGCGTCGGCGCCAGTATCAGCGCCCGCACCGGATGGCGCGCTGGCGACATGCTGGCGCTCGCGTGCGGCAACAGTTTCTGAATGATCGGCAACGCGAAGCCGGCTGTTTTGCCAGTGCCGGTCTGCGCGGCGCCCATCACGTCGAGACCCTTCATCACGACCGGAATCGCCTTCGCTTGAATCGGCGTCGGTGTCGCGTAACCCATCTCGGTGATCGCTGAAAGAATCAGCGGATCCAAACCGAAATGAGTGAAGTCCTTCGGGTCAGACATGAATTTTGGTGGGCCTCCCGTGAGTCGAACACGGCACCAACGGATTATGAGTCCGCTGCTCTAACCAAGCATGAGCTAGAGGCCCGCTGAAAGGCGTCTTAGAAGCGATCTCAAGAACGTAGCGAGCGGCCCGAGATTGCCGCGAGGAGCGCACACGTACGGAGGTACGGCGAGCACCGCAGCGGCAAGATCGGGGCGCGCAGTAGGTTTGGAGACCGCTTCTACTCAAGGAAGCTCTTCAACTTGTCTGAACGGCTCGGGTGGCGCAGCTTGCGCAGCGCCTTTGCTTCGATCTGCCGTATACGTTCACGCGTGACGTCGAACTGCTTGCCGACTTCCTCCAGCGTGTGATCGGTCGACATCTCAATGCCGAAGCGCATGCGCAGCACCTTGGCCTCACGCGGTGTCAGTGAATCGAGCACGTCTTTCGTCACATCCGACAAGCTGTTGTACTGCGCGGCGTCGACCGGTGCGACGGTAGACGTGTCTTCAATGAAGTCGCCCAGAGTGCGAATCGTCATCGTCGCCGATCGGCGTTTCCATGCTGATCGGTTCCTTCGCGATCTTCAGAATCTTGCGGATCTTGTCTTCGGGCATCTCCATCTTGATCGCAAGCGTGCCCGGATCGGGTTCCAGTCCGGTTTCCTGCAGGATCTGACGCGAAATCCGATTCATCTTGTTGATCGTTTCGATCATGTGCACGGGAATGCGAATCGTGCGCGCCTGATCGGCGATCGAACGCGTGATTGCCTGGCGAATCCACCACGTGGCATAGGTCGAGAACTTGTAGCCGCGACGGTATTCGAATTTGTCGACCGCCTTCATCAGGCCGATGTTGCCTTCCTGGATCAGATCGAGAAACTGCAGTCCGCGATTGGTGTATTTCTTGGCGATCGAGATCACCAACCGCAAGTTTGCCTCGGTCATCTCACGCTTGGCCTTGCGCGCCTTCGCCTCGCCGGTAGCCATCTGCTTGTAGACCTCGCGCAGGTCTTTCAACGGCAACACGACGCGCTTCTGCAGCGCCCCGAGCTTGCTCTGCAATTCCTGCACTGCCGGCAGATTGCGGCGCATCACTTCGGCGTGCGGCTGCTCCGAGTCGGCTTCGCGCGCGGCCCAGCGCATATTGGTTTCGTTCCCGGGGAACGTCTTCAGGAAATGCGTGCGCGGCATGCCGCACTTGTTAACCGTGATCTCGTAGATCTGCTTTTCAATCGACCGCACTTCATCGACCTGGCGGCGCAACGTGTCCGAGAGCCGCTCGACCATTTTGGCGGTGAACCGCAAACTCATCAGCTCATCGAGAATCTTTTGCTGCGACTTCAGATAGCCGGGTGACTTGTAGCCCTCTTTCTCGAACGCCACGCGCATCTTGTCGAACAACTTGGTGACATGGTCGAATTTGTCGAGCGCACGCACCTTCAGTTCGTCCAACTGCGCAGCCGTCATGCCCGAGGCGCCGATATCGGTCGTCTCTTCGCCTTCTTCGTCTTCCTCTTCGCCACCAGCGGTCGGAAAATCTTCGGCCAGCGGATCCATCAAGCCGTCGACCACTTCGTCGATCGGAATCTCAGTGGCGCGAATGCGCTCGCCATGCGCCAGGATCTCGGCGATCGTTGTCGGGCACGCGGAGATGGCCATCACCATGTGCTTCAGCCCATCCTCGATTCGCTTGGCGATTTCGATCTCGCCCTCGCGCGTCAGCAGCTCGACCGAACCCATTTCGCGCATGTACATGCGAACCGGATCGGTGGTGCGGCCGAACTCGGCGTCGACGGTCGATAGCGCGGCTTCCACTTCTTCTTCGGCTGCTTCATCGGTGGTCGCCGCCGGCACGTTCTCACTCATCAGCACCGTCTCAGCATCGGGCGCTTGGTCAAAGACCTGCAGTCCCATGTCGCTGAACGTGCTAATGATCGCTTCGATCGCTTCGGCGTCTACCAGAGCGTCGGGCAAGTGATCGTTGATTTCGGCATACGTTAGAAAGCCGCGTTCCTTGCCGAGCTTGATCAGCGCTTTCAGCTTGTTGCGGCGCGTTTCAAGGTCTTCTTCGGTGCCGTGATAGCTGCGCTCGAGCGCCTCTTTAAGCGCTTTTTCTTTTGCTCGACGATCTTTGGCGCGCAGCTTGGTCGCGCTCATTTTCTCGACGATCTGCACGCTCGGATCAGCTGCGTCGTCGCCGGTATCCGCTGCCTCGGGCACCGCATCGGCGCCGCCGTTCATCAACTGCTCTTCGCTGGGCTTCGGCTTGCGGCCAGGGCGACCGCGAACCGGTGTACCGGCAGCCGCGGCCACATTTTTTTCGCCGTTAGCGTCGGGCGGCGCAGAACGCGCGGACCGTTTGGTGCTTGACGCCATCAAGGTCGCCTCGAGTTTCTTGATTGCTCGCTTGGCCGCCTGACCATGCTCGTCATACATCACCGCGCGCGCGGGTTTCGCCTTCGCGTCGACTTTTCTCGCTTCCGCTTTTCTCAATGCCATGGATGTCACCTGTATTGATCGGACAGCGCTGGTCGCCCGATCGTTCTGTCCGTGTGGACGCAGTCCGCAGGCAGCGATACCGCCAGCAGCGCAGTCGACACACGCATCATTGGGTTCAAATGAGCCTTCTCAACCAGGCCGCACCGCAGCAGGCGTTAGGTCTCGCAGTCGCCCGAAAAACGATCGAGCAATCAGATAAACCTCCGCCGACCGAGTCAGGCCGATCCTTGTCGATGGGTCGCATGGTGAGATCCGCTTAACCAACGCCTGATCCGAAGATCGCGTTCCGGTCTGTGCGCACGCCGTCGATCAATATTCACTTACGCCACCGATCTGTCGCGATCTCCTGGGCGCTCCATACCCGGCCGAAAATGACAACCTGCCGGTATGGAAAACCATTGAGTCTAGCACGACTAAGGAGTTCCCCGGCCAAAAGTTCAATTCAATGAACTATTTACCGCCTTCAAGGCATCCTGGGCGGCTCTGGCGCCGGCCCGAGCGCTCCTCTTGCGCGCAGGTAGGCCTGATCGGCCTCCCGATAGGCGTCAAGTCGCTGCGGCGAAGGATCCTGCTCGTAATCAGCCAGCCGGTCGGCGCGTGCTCGCTCGAAATTGCGCACCTCGAGCTTCGCAAAAGCTTCTTCCACTACCTGACGCGCCACTTCGACGCTGGTCTCGATCTCCATTTCCTGCGCCGCCAGCGCCCGATACTCGTCGGCATATTCGCTGTCGGCCAGCAGTTCGAGCAGCGCGCCATGACTGAGCGCAGCGGCCTCTGCGGCGGTCGTCGCTGTCGCTGCGCGCCAGACTTCGACAATTTCGCGATCGACGCGGTCAGCACCATGCAAGTGCTCACTAATCACCGCCTGATTGAACTCGCGGGCGAGTGAGGGGTGCGCCAGCAGTTGCTGCAGAATGCTTAGCTTCAAATCCCCGACTTCCATCCGTGGCGTGCGCCGCTCGAATGAGGCCGCTCGACGCACCGGCGCCTTACGTAAGCCATAGAGCGCCTCGACTGCATCGAGCGGCGTGCGCGCCACCTCGGCAAGCTCGCGCGTGAGCTGCAGCCGCATCGCCCCTGGTGCCATCGATAACAGCAGTGGCTTCGCCTGCGCCAACAGCGCGGCTCGATCCTCGGCGCTGGCAGGCAAACGCCCATCTGCTGCGTCCGTCAACGACCGGATGAAAAATTTGGACAGAGGCAGCGCCTGGGTTAGCGCAGCTTCGAACGCCGCGCCGCCCTGCGTACCGATCAGACTGTCTGGGTCCTGTCCTTCAGGCAGAAGCACAAAGCTCGCACGCTTGGTATCGGCAATGACCGGCAAACTGGCTTCTAGAGCGCGCCGCGCGGCCTTGCGCCCGGCAGCGTCGCCATCGAAGGCAAAGATCACGTGGTCAACCGCTTTGAACAGCGCGCTGACGTGCGCGCTGGTGACCGCAGTGCCGAGGGCGGCGACCGATTCCTCAAACCCTGATTGCGCCAACCGGATCACATCCATGTAACCCTCGGCGACGATGGCGCGGCCGCGTTGGCGGACATGGTCGCGCGCTTCATGCAGCCCATAGAGCTCCTGCCCCTTGCGAAAAACAGGCGTCTCCGGCGAGTTCAGGTACTTCGGCTCGCCGTCATCGATCACACGTGCGCCGAAGCCCACCGTTTGCCCGCGCGCGTTGCGAATCGGAAACATCACACGGCCGCGAAAGCGGTCGTAGCGCTTGCCTTCATCGGCGATTACGAGACCTGCCTCCACCAGTCGTGAATCGTCGTATTCGTTGAACGCGGCGCGCAGTGGCTGCCAGGCATCGGGAGCGAAACCCAGCGCGAAGCGCGCCGCGGTCTGGCCGCTGACGCCACGTCCCTTCAGATACTCGATCGCCGTGGGGCTGTCCTTTAGCTGCGCGCGGTAATAGTCGGCGGCGCGCGCCAGGATGTCCGTGAGCGCCCGGCTCTTTGAATGAGACTCCGTGCCACGCTCGGTTTCCGGCACCTGCATGCCGGCGATTTGCGCCAGATCGCGAATAGCATCGACATAGCCGTAGCCGCGATGCTCCATGATGAATCCGATAGCGCTGCCATGTGCGCCGCATCCGAAACAATGAAAAAACTGCTTTGACGGACTGACGGTGAAAGACGGCGATTTTTCCGTGTGGAACGGACAGAGTCCGAGGAAGTTTTGGCCGCCCTTCTTTAGCTGCACGTAGCGGCCGACCACGTCGACTATGTCGACGCGCGCCAGCAGATCCTGGATGAAACTCTGCGGAATCATGGGACGGGTCGACAAAGTGTACGCAAGCCTCTGGCTCGCGTGCCCTGCCCTTAGGGATGACTTACGCCAGCCGCTGCTTCACAAGCGCAGACGCCTTACCTATATCGGCGCGGCCGGCTATACGCGGCTTGAGCACGGCCATTACCTTTCCCATCGCTTGCGGTCCCGCGGCGCCCGATTCGGCGAGCGCTGCATCGATCGCCGCCGACAATTCCGCGTCCGACATCTGCTGCGGCAGATAACCGGTGAGCACCGCAAGCTCCGCTTGTTCGCGCCCGACTAGATCCATGCGGCCAGCTTTCTCGAACTGTTGAATCGAGTCTTTGCGCTGTTTTATCAGCTTCTCGATGATGCCGAGCACGGCGGCGTCGTCTGCGACAACACGCTCGTCCACCTCTTTCTGCTTGATCGCCGCTAGTAACAACCGAATCGCCCCGAGCCGGTCGCCATCCTTCGCGCGCATGGCGCTTTTCATGTCTTCGGTAATTCGGTCTTTCAATGATGTCGACATCGCGTTTCCCAAAAAACAAAGCGCGCCGGGGCGCGCTTGTGCATGTGCGGCTGCGGACTAGTAAAGCTTCTTCGGCAGCATCTGGCCACGCAGGCGCTTGAAGTGACGCTTGATCGCAGCAGAGCGTTTACGCTTGCGCTCAGCGGTGGGCTTCTCGTAGAACTCCCGCGCCCGCAACTCGGTCAACAAGCCGCTCTTTTCGATCGTCCGCTTGAAGCGACGTAACGCCACTTCGAATGGCTCGTTTTCCTTGAGTCGAATGGTAGGCATCGGTAGTTCGAATCCTCGAATCATGGGCGATGGCGCCCGAATGAAGCCGGTGATTCTAACCGACACGGTCAGGGCGTGACAACTCGCTATACGGCTTCTCCTACACTTGACCCCATGCTGATACTGGGAATCGAGACTTCTTGCGACGAAACGGGCCTGGCGCTGCTTGACAGTGAGCGGGGGCTGCTGGCGCAACAGCTGCATTCGCAGGTCGACATGCATGTGGCTTACGGCGGTGTCGTACCGGAATTGGCTTCGCGCGATCACGTTCGTCGCGTGCTTCCGCTGCTCGATCGCGTGTTGCACGATGCCAAGCGCGAGGCGGCGGATATCGATGCGATTGCGGTCACTGCAGGGCCGGGCCTGGCGGGCGCGCTACTGGTGGGAGCGAGCATCGGCCACGCGCTGGGCTATGCGCTCGAGCGCCCGGTGCTTGAAGTGCATCATCTGGAAGGTCATTTACTTTCCCCGCTGCTGGCGCGACCAGCGCCGGAGTTTCCGTTCGTCGCGCTGCTGGTATCGGGCGGTCATACGCAACTGTTGCACGTTGCCGACTGGGGAAAGTACCGGCTTCTGGGCGAAACGCTCGACGATGCTGCCGGCGAAGCATTCGACAAGACCGCGCAGCTGCTCGGACTCGGCTACCCCGGCGGCCCGGCGGTATCGCGCATTGCCGAGTTCGGTACGCCAAACGCGATCAAGCTGCCGCGGCCGATGCTTGCCAGCGACAACCTCGATTTCAGCTTCAGCGGTTTGAAAACGGCGGTGTTGACCGCCGTGCGCCGACAAGGCGCGAGCAATCTGTGCGAACAAGCACGCGCCGATATCGCGCGCGAGTTTGTCGAAGCGATGGTCGATGTGCTGGCAGCGAAAGCAATGCGCGCGCTCGATCAAATCAGACTAAAGACGCTTGTAGTCGCGGGCGGCGTCGGCGCCAACACGCAGTTGCGCACGCGCCTTCAAACCGAAGTTGCCGCGCGCCACGGTCAAGTATTTTTTCCGCCGCCCGATCTATGCACCGACAACGGCGCCATGATTGCGTTGGCGGGTCTGGCGCAGCTCAAACGCGCGCGCGTCGTGATGAACAAGAGCGGGCAGCTCGGCTTTTCGGTGCGCCCGCGCTGGTCGCTCGCTGAAGCAATTTAGCGACGTCCGGCAACCGCGATATTTCGTTTTTCACCAATGCGCCGCTCGGTACCAGCCAGCAAGCTAGAAATGTTGACCCGATGTCGGTACACAGTAAGTCCAGCGATGACAACCAACGCGACGAAGCGCGCATCGAATCCCCAGCCGAACGCGGAGTAAAACGGCGCAAAAACGGCGGCGGCGATCGATGCCAGCGACGCGTACCGGAAGAACACAGCAATAATCAGCCACGTCAGCGCTGTGGCGAGTGCGAGCCAGGGATTGAGCGCGAGGATGACACCGGCCGCAGTGGCCACTCCCTTGCCGCCGCGAAAGCGCAGAAAAACCGGATACAGATGGCCGACGAAGACGGCGACCGCCACCAGCGCGACGCCAAACTCGCCGATGCCATACGAGGCGCCGAAACGTAACGCCAACCAGACAGCGAGCCAACCCTTGAATGCATCGCCGAACAAGGTCAGCGCCGCCGCCACCTTGTTACCCGAGCGCAATACATTGGTCGCGCCGGGATTGCCAGAGCCGTAGGTGCGCGGATCGGCCAGACCCATAGTGCGGCTGACGATGACAGCAAACGGCACCGATCCGATCAGATACGCGGCGCCCGTTGCGAGAATCAGGTAGGCAAACTGCATCGGACGAATCCAGCGCCTAACAGCGGGAGCCCGCTAACCGCGCGGATGATGCTTTGCATGCAGCGCCTTTAATCGCGCGCGTGCCACATGCGTGTAGATCTGCGTGGTTGAAATGTCGGCATGGCCGAGCAGTAACTGCACGACTCGCAGATCCGCGCCATGGTTCAGCAGGTGGGTAGCGAATGCGTGGCGCAATCCATGGGGCGACAATGGCGCATCGATCGCGGCGCGCGCGGCATATCGCTTGATCAATATCCAGAACATCTGACGGCTCATCGAATGCGCGCGCTGGGTGACAAATAGCGCATCGGCCACACGCGAGCCGAGAATCGCGCCGCGTCCATGCTTTAGATAGCGCTCGATCCAGTTGCGCGCCTCTTCACCGAGCGGAACGATGCGCTCCTTGCCACCCTTGCCGAGTACCCGCACCAGACCTTCGGCAAGCGACAGTTGAGGCATCGTCAAGCCGACCAGCTCCGAGACACGCAGACCCGTTGCATACAAAAGCTCCAGCATTGCGCGATCGCGCAATCCGAGTGCACGGTCGGTCTCAGGCGCCCGCAGCAGCGCCTCTACCTGCTCCTCCGATAGCGCCTTGGGAAATCGCGGCGGCTGCCTTGCACCTTTCAGACGTACGGTTGGGTCGTGTGCGACGCGACCGTCTCTGATCGCCCAGCGATAAAAGCGTCGCAGCACGGCCAGTCGGCGGTTGGCGGTAGCCGCCAGCGTTGTTGCGTGCCTATCGGCGAAATATTGCGCAAGATGCTCCTCGCGCGCTGAGGCCAGCGTCACTCTCCGGTGGCTCAGCCACTCCGACAATCCGTTGAGGTCGCGTCGATAGGCTGCGAGCGTGTTCGGCGCCAGGCCGTCTTCGAGCCACGCCGCGTCGGCAAACGTATCGATCAGCGCATCGTTTGCCGCATGCACGAAATCGGGCGTAACGCCCACGAGGGAGTGCTTTGGCGCTTGAGCCGGCATCAGTGCGAACTAGCGCGGCGTGGCGAACATGCTATGTCAGGTGCAGCGCGTCGCCGGCCTCGTGCATCAACAGCCAGCGCTTGATGCGCTCGTAAGCGCCACCGCGGCGATGCGCAAATCCGCCGACACCGGAGGCAGCTACGACCCGATGACACGGAATCGCGAGCGGCAGACGGTTATCGCCGCACGCCTGGCCAACCGCGCGCGGCGCACTATTCAGGCGGCGTGCGAGCTCGCCGTAAGAGCGAGTCGTGCCCGGCGGAATTGAGGCGATCTCGGTCCATACCCGGCGCTGAAATTCTGTTCCGTTAATGGCGAGCGGCAAGTTAATTTGCGCAGCGCCGTCCGCGGCATAAGCCGCCAGCTGATCGACAGCGCGCTGCGCCAACTCGTTCGTGGCCGCTTTGCACTCCGTGTCATCGGCCAGGAATGTGATCTCTTCGACGCAGGCGCCGCGTGTACGAACCCCGACGGCACCGAACGGCAGCCGCACGATCGCATCGAACCGTTCTGCAGTACCCGCGTTGTGGATCGATCGGACGGATGCGGTCAACATCGCTCAGGCGCCCAGCATGCCCTTTTTCAGCGCCTCATCGGCCGGCTTTTCGCCGAGCCAGATGCGCAGCACCGCCGCGAAGAACTCGGCGCCGGCAATCGGATTGCCGCGCGGCTGACCGTTAACGGTAATGCGAGTGCCGCCCTCGGGCGTGTAATCAAAGTTGATGGCGTCACCCTTCTTCGCCTCACCGATCGATTTCAGTGTCGCCGCGAGCGCATCGGTCTGCGGCTTCAGCGACGCGAGCTGCGCCTCGCTGAGGTTGTTTTTCAACCCGTCGTTAAACGAATCGATAAAGCTGTCTGCGTCGACATCGCGCAGCATGCGCAGCGAAACGCGCCGGGCGCCTTTGTCATTGATCACCGTTGCGGCATTGGTGCTTTTCTGGGGTACATAAAGCCCCGCTACATAAACCTTGAAAATGGCGCGCCGTCGCAAACCGACGCCGTTCAATTGCAGCGCTTGACCACCGACCTGCGCAGTCGGCTCAAACTTTTGCCCTTCCATTTCGATGGGCTGCGCGTGGATCGACATCACCGCCAGCAGGCCCATGAGCGCGACGATCAGATTCGCGCGTAGCCATTTAGTCATACATGCCTCCCACGTGCGCTTGCTCCCGATCGGTTCATGCAGTGATCTGATTCAATCCCTTAGGCAACGGAAACACCACCTTTTCCTGCACACCTTCCAACGGTCGCACGCTACCGGCGCCGAGTTCTCTTAAGCGCTCGATCAACTCGCTGACGAGCACCTCGGGCGCCGATGCACCCGCAGTCACACCCACCCGGCGCCTTCCGCGTAGCCAACTAGGATCAAGATGATCGGCGCAATCGACCAGATATGCCGGTACACCGAATCGTTGTGCGACTTCGCGCAGCCGGTTCGAATTCGAACTGTTCTCGCTGCCGACCACGATCACGACGTCGACCTGCGGCGCCATGAACTTGACCGCGTCCTGCCGGTTTTGGGTCGCGTAGCAGATATCGGCCTTCTTCGGCTCGGCGATCGTCGGGAATCGCCGCTTCAGCGCGGCAACGATGGCGGCCGCGTCGTCCAGCGACAACGTGGTTTGCGTGACGTACGCCAGCGAATCGGGGGTACGGACTTGCAGCCGCTCGACATCTTCGACGTTTTGAACCAGGTGCATGCCGGCATCGCTCTGCCCCATGGTGCCCTCGACTTCCGGATGTCCCTGATGGCCGATCATCACAATCTCGCGGCCAGCGGTGCGCATTTTTGCAACCTCAACATGCACCTTGGTGACCAGTGGGCAAGTCGCGTCGAACACGCGCAGTCCGCGCCGCTGCGCATCGGCCTGCACCGCTTTTGACACCCCGTGCGCTGAGAACACGACGATACCTTCCGGCGGCACCTCGTCCAGTTCATCGACGAACACGGCACCCTTAGCACGTAGATCATCAACGACGTACTTGTTGTGCACGATCTCGTGCCGTACGTAAATTGGCGCGCCGTGCACCGCAAGCGCTCGCTCGACAATCTCGATCGCGCGATCGACCCCTGCACAAAAACCTCGCGGCTGCGCGAGCACAACTTCCATTAGTCGGTCATTCCCGGTGGTATCGCGCTACGATCAAAAGATCATGGACAGCAAGTTTAGTCGAGGTCGGTGCGGTGGCGATCAAGGATTGGCCTGAGGGCGAGCGCCCGCGCGAACGTCTGCTGGCGAGCGGCGCGCAGGCGCTGTCGGATGCTGAGTTGCTCGCGGTGTTCCTCCGCACGGGCGTATCCGGGCGATCGGCGATCGACCTTGGACGCGACGCGCTCGCACGTTTTGGCGGACTCAATGGCTTGTTCGCCGCGGACGCCGACGCCCTTGCCCAGATCGGTGGTTTCGGGCCCGCCAAGTACACGCAATTGCAGGCGGTACTTGAACTCGCGCGCCGTGCGCTGCAAGAGGACGTCAAGCGCGATACGCTGCTTTCATCACCCGGCAAGGTGCGCGACTACCTGCGGCTGACCTTGGCGCAGCTCGAGCATGAAGTGTTCATCGTGCTGTATCTCGACGCGCAGAACAGGCTCTTGGCGACCGACGAATTGTTTCGCGGCACTTTGACGCAGACCAGCGTGTACCCGCGCGAAGTCGTCAAGCGCGCACTGAAGCACAACGCGGCGGCGGTGATTTTTGCGCACAACCACCCGTCGGGTGTCGCGGAACCCAGTCGCGCCGACGAATTGCTGACATCCAACCTTAGGCAGGCGCTCGCGCTGGTCGACGTAAAGGTACTGGATCATCTGATTGTCGCCGGCTCGGCTACGGTTTCGTTCGCTGAGCGCGGATTGCTGTAACCGGTGGCTTCGGCCGCAGCAAACCCTTATACTGCGCGGCCTTCGAAATTGACGAATCTGCAAGCACTTGCGGTCAGGGAGTTTTCAAAATGGCACGCGTATGTCAGGTAACCGGCAAGCGCCCGATGGTCGGCAACAACGTTTCGCACGCGAATAACCGGACGAAACGCCGCTTTATGCCGAATCTTCAGTATCGGCGCTTCTGGGTGGAAAGCGAAAATCGCTGGGTGCGCTTGCGCGTTACCAATGCGGCGCTGCGAACCATCGATAAGGTCGGCCTCGAGTCGGTGCTGGCCGATCTGCGCGCGCGCGGCGAAATCTAACCGGCTGCACAAGAGGACAAACACTATGGCCAAGGGCGCTCGCGAAAAGATCAAACTCGAGTCAACGGCCGGTACCGGCCACTTCTACACGACGACCAAGAATAAGAAAACCACACCGGACAAACTTCAGTTCAACAAGTTCGATCCGGTGGCTCGCAAGCACGTCGCGTACAAGGAAATCAAGCTCAAGTAGCGCGTTCAACAGGCGCGTACGTGAAAAAGCCCGGCCATGCCGGGCTTTTTTTACCGCGTCGCCTATGCGGAGACCGGGCGGTAACTGCGCATTCGGAGCGCCGCCTCCTGCAGTGCATGAATCCCGCTCGCTTCGGCGCGATGAATCCAGTCCTGCAAGTGTTGCAGCGTCTGTTCGCGCGATGCCGACGAGCGCTCCCAAGTGGCAAGCAGTTCAGTGCGCATCTCGACCAGCGTCTTCATTACGCCGCTTTGCTTCATGAAGTCGGATAACGAGTGCTGCTCAGCCGCCGCCAGCTTTGACACGTCGCCTTTGCGCAGCACACGCTTTAGTCTTGCGAAGCGGGCATGTTCGTCGCGCGACAAGCGCAGCCGCTGTAGCTCTTCGCGATGCGCCACTTTCAGCGAGCGCGCATATTTGGCGAGCAAGTCGTAGCGATTTGCGATCACCGCCTGCACGGTTTCAAGGTCGATCAATCGTTTTGGCTCTGCAACCCTGGCCTTGGGCGCGACGCGTAGCACCTTGGCGAAACCCAGCGCCTGCAGCGCGCGAACGTAAACCCAGCCCAAATCGAACTCGTACCACTTGTTCGAAAACTTGGCCGACGTCGGGTACGTGTGATGATTGTTGTGCAACTCTTCGCCACCGATCCAGATGCCCCACGGCACGATGTTATTGCTGACGTCGGCGGTGTCGTAATTACGATATCCCCACCAGTGGCCGATGCCGTTGATCACGCCGGCGGCGTGAAACGGAATCCATAACATCTGCACGCCCCAGATGGCGAGTCCGGCAGCTCCGAACAGGATCAAATCCACTCCGACCATTAAACCGACACCCTGCCATGTGAAGCGCGAAAACACATTGCGCTCGATCCAGTCGTTCGGCGTTCCCTGACCGTAGCGTGCCAGCGTCTCGGCGTTCTTGGCTTCCTCCATGTACAGCTCGGAACCGGTCCACAGCACCGCCTTAAGGCCGCGCGTCTGCGGGCTGTGCGGATCGTCCACGGTTTCACATTTGGCGTGGTGCTTGCGATGAATCGATACCCACTCCTTGGTCAGCATGCCAGTGGTCAGCCAGAGCCAGACCCGGAAGAACATCGCCATAGCGGGATGAAGGTCAAGCGCGCGGTGCGCCTGAGACCGGTGCAGAAAAATCGTCACGCTGGCGATCGTGATGTGCGTCAAGATCAGCGCCGCCAGGATGAGCTGCCACCAGCTGAGCTGCAGCAGACCACCGTCGAGGAATTCGAGCAAATACATTCACTTTCCTTAAAAAAAGACGCAACTCAGACCGCCGGCGCCGGGATAGTTCAGGCGGAGCAACCCATATTGTACGCAGCACGTGCCGGCAAAGCGGCTGCGACGGGCGCGTCAGCGCCTTTTTTCAGTCGATTGGCCTTCCGCTGGAGCGTGCGCCGGTGCTGGATTCGCAACCGGGGCCAAGACCTCAGGCAACGAGGTGATCCGTATTTGACGCTGTGGCGACGGAATTTCAATCTGCTCCTGACGAAAGGCTCTAAGTACGGCGCGCGCGATGTCGGAGCGGATCGGCAGGCTTCCCGCTTCCGGGTCGCGGATCCAGAAGCCGACTTGCAGGTCGATGCCGTCAGCCCCAAAGCCTGTCACAAACGCGGTGGGCGTCGGGTCACGCAGCACGCGTGGTTGCTTGGCCGCCGTTTCGACCAGAATCTGCAGTGCGCGATCAAGATCGGCGTCATAGGCGACCGATAGTTTGACGACGACCTGCACGTCGGGATTGCTGTATGAATGATTGATCACCGGCGTGGACACGAGCATCTCGTTCGGCACGATCGTTTCGGTGCCGTCGAGCGCCTTGATCACCGTATAGCGCGCACTGATTTGCGACACCGCACCGTAGAACTTGTCGACTGTGATCATGTTGCCAATCGACAAGCTGCGATCGAGCAGAATGATGAAGCCGCTGACGTAGTTGCTTGCGATTTTCTGCAGACCAAGCCCGAGGCCCACACCCAGCGCGCCACCGAAGACCGACAGCACGGTCAGGTCGATTCCGACCAACGACAACGCCACCAATACCGCAAGCAGCGTCAAGACCGCCTTGACCAGCCGCGCCAGCACCACCCGCGAATTCGGCGCCAGCGCCTCAGCGCCCATCAAGCGCGCTTCGACGACCGATCCCGCCCACAGTGCAGCGAATACCGTCAAGATGACACTGACGACGCCGGCCAGAATGTCCCATAAGCTGAGCGGCGGCTTGCCCAGCGGAAGGCGGACGGCTTCGAGGTAGCCGATCAGATCATGCAACAGGCCGGTGACATACAGCGCCACCAGGACCCAGATGGTCAGCGCAATGCCAAACTCGAAAGTGCCGATCCACGCGGCGCGTGGCAGCGACCGGCGCAGGATGTAGACGAGCAAGCGGATCGCCGCCATCGCGCCAAGCAGCAGCACCGCGAGCCGCAGCAACTGCACATCACGCGCGACCACCGCTCCGGCGAAGTACAACGCAAGCCCGCCGATCACGATCAGCAGGATCGCCGCAATCGGAAACGCTAGACGGCGAAACCCGCCGATTGAAAATTTCAGAACGTCGACGCGCACACCGTGCGGTGCGTTGGCGGCGGCCGCCAGTCTTTCGCGTGCACGCTGTTCGACCCTGCGCGCGTAGAACCAGGCGGCGATCAATGCCACTGCAATGAGCGCCAGTTGCCACGCGTGCGTCGGGCGCGACAACTCATTCTGCAAAATGTGTACAACGCTTTCGAACAGCGTTTGCCGGCTCACGTCTTATCTACGCTCGAATATGGCGGCAAAGAAGCCGTCGGTGCCGTGCAAATGCGGCAACATCACAAAGTACGGCGCGAACTGCGCTGCGTACTCGACATCGATCGACTGCGCGCGCAGCACGGTCGCCGCGGGCACCAATTCGTACTCCGCATGTTCGGTCAAGAATGCCTCGACTACGTGCTGATTTTCGCGCACCAGCAACGAGCATGTTGCATACACCAACCGGCCACCGGGCTTGAGCAGCCGGGCCGCGGCGCGCAGCACCGAGCGCTGCACGTCGTTCACGCGCGCCAGTTCAGCCTCACTGAAACGCCACTTTAAGTCCGGATTGCGACGCAGCGTCCCGCTGCCCGAGCACGGTGCATCGACCAATACGCGGTCGCACTTACCGTTCAGGCGCTTCACTCGAACGTCCGATTCACTACGGATCACGACCGGATGAACGTTCGACAGGCCACTGCGCTTCAGGCGCGGACCCAGGCCGCTGAGCCGTCTCTCGTTGACGTCGAACGCATACAAGCGCCCGGTCGATCGCATCAGCGCGCCGATCGCCAACGTCTTGCCACCGGCGCCCGCGCAAAAATCGACCACCATTTGCCCGCGGCGCGGCTGCAGCAGCCGAGCGATCAGCTGACTGCCTTCGTCCTGTACCTCGATGCGGCCCTCGCGATACGCCGGCCAGTGAGTCAGCGCCGGCTTGCTCGACAGACGAATCGCATCGGGCGAGTAGCGCGTGGCGGCCGCCCCCACATGATGCGCAGCCAGTTCTTCGAGCACGTCTTCGCGCGTCGCCTTGATCGAATTGACGCGTAGATCGAGCGGCGCGCTTTCCTTCATTGCGTCGATCAGCGGTGTGGCATCCGCATACTGCCGTTCGATTTCAATGAACAGCCAGTGCGGCAACTCGGCCCGGATCGAGCTTGGTGCCAGAGCGAGATCGATTGTCAGCGCATGTTTGACCGCGCCGGCATCGCCGCGCAACGCGCGTGGATCGATCGCATCGAGGCCGTGTTGGCGGGCAAGCGTGACAAGCGCCGCGAGACGCGGCGCACGCGCCGGATGCGCCGGCTGCATGACCCAACCCAGCGTCGCATAGCGGCGCAACGCAAAGAACACGGCTTCGGCAATCAAGCCACGATCACGCTGGCCGAGTGACGGGTGCATGCGAAAGAAGCGCGACAGCAATACATCGGACGGGCCGTCGAATTTCAATATGACCGCGAGCGCTGTCGGCCAGCGAGTCAACGACCAGCGATGTGATTCGACTCGCCGGCGTCAACGGCCGCGCGGCGCCGTTACGTGCACGGCTGGCTGAGTCAGTCGCACTGAGCGCTTCGTGCAGGCGCCGGCTCTGAGAAGGAGTACCACGTGAGCTGCGGCGCGTGTCGCGCCGGGCGCGCTCGTTTCGGCCGGACCCTCCGGCCTTCATGATGCGAGCAGCGACAGTTCGCCGGCTGCGATAGCTTTGAGCGCGTCACGCCGATCACCGCATTGCACCCGGCCTTCGAGTACTTGACGCACTGCCCACGGCAGGAGCCGATGCTCTTGCTGCAAGACACGGGCGGCAAGTGCGACCTCGTCATCGTTCGCATGTACCGGCACAGCTGCTTGGGCGATGATCGCTCCGGCATCGATTTCATCCGACACAAAATGGACGGTCGCGCCGTGTGTGCGGACTCCTGCCTCGAGCGCTCGCCGATGTGTGTTCAACCCCGGAAACGACGGCAGCAGCGACGGATGAATATTGATCAGGCGCCCGGCGTAACGGCGCACGAACTGCGGCGTCAACACGCGCATGAATCCGGCCAGCACAACCAAGGCCGGCGCATAGGGATCGATCGCACCGGCCAATTCGGTCTCGAATGCGGCGCGCGATGGGAACTGATCGTGGGCGACGACGTGAAACGGAACACTGTGTGCGCGTGCCACCTCGAGGGCCTCGGCCTCGGCACGGTTGCTGATCACGGCGGCAATGCGTGCGCGCAGTTGGTTTTCCCAGCGCTCTGTCGCCGCATTCGTCAGTAGCGCTTGCAGATTGCTGCCGCGCCCCGACACCAACACGACGATGTTGCTGACGCTGTTATTGGTTGTCATCGCGCAAATTGTACCGGCGCTTATCTGATGGGCCTTGCAAATACTCGACAAATCAAGACGATGCGTCGCTCAACCGTATACTCCGACGTTTCTTTGCGCCGCATCAACCGCGTTTTTCGATGAAAGTATTTCGTGGCACTCCGCGCTTGCCCGATCGCGTGCCTACTGCGTTGACGATCGGCAACTTTGATGGCGTTCATCGCGGACATCAGGCGCTGCTGGCGCGCCTGGTGGCTACTGCACGCGCGCGCGAACTGACGTCGGCTGTAATGACGTTCGAGCCGCACCCGCGCGAGTTTTTCGCGCCGGAGCGCGCGCCGGCGCGCGTTTCGAATCTGCGCGACAAGCTCATCGCGTTTGACCGCTGCGGCATCGAGCACGTGTTCGTCTATCACTTCACTCGTCGCTTCGCACTGCTTCCACCCGGCGCATTCATCGAGGATGTCTTGCTGGAGGGCTGCATGGCGCGCTGGCTGTTGGTCGGCACCGACTTCCGCTTTGGCGCGCGGCGCGCTGGCGATGTGGCACTGCTGGCCGAATATGCGGCGCGCGGTGCGTTTGAGTTCGAAGTGATGCCTACGATTGATGACGCTGGCGAGCGAATCTCGAGCACGTCAGTGCGCGAGGCGCTGGCCTCTGGCGACCTGACGCGGGCCTCAGCGCTGCAGGGGCGCGCCTACTCGATTAGTGGGCGGGTTCTGCACGGCCGCAAGCTCGGCAAGTCGCTTGGTTTTCCAACTCTGAATCTGAAGATCGAGCATGCGCGCCCGGCGTTGCGCGGAATTTTTGCGGTCCGCGTGCACTGTCTGGCCGAACAGCCAGTCGCAGGCGTCGCCAGCATCGGGTTGCGACCGACGGTCGAGAATGCCGGACGCTGGTTGCTCGAAGTCCATCTGTTCGATTTTGCAGACGCGGTTTACGGCAAGCTCGTGACCGTGGAGTTCGTCAAGAAACTGCGCGACGAGCAAAAGTACGAGACACTTGGCGCGCTATCTGCCGCGATCGGCGATGACGCCGCCCGGGCGCGCTCAATATTGAACGGTGCGTTGAATGGCGCGGTCGCGTCCTGACATACACGGTATGCCCGACGAAAAAAGAAAACCTGCCCCCGATCCGGCGACGCGCAAATACCCGCTGAACCTGCTGGAGACGCCATTTCCCATGCGCGGAGATCTTGCGCGCCGAGAGCCGCAATGGATTCGCGAGTGGGACGAACAGGACGTATACGGCCAGATTCGCGCAGCGTCAGTCGGCCGGCCCAAGTGGATCCTGCACGACGGACCGCCGTATGCGAATAATCCGATCCACATGGGTCAGGCGCTAAACAAGATTCTGAAGGACATCGCCGTTAAGAGCCATCAACTGGCAGGCTTCGACGCGCAGTACGTGCCGGGCTGGGACTGTCACGGCATGCCGATCGAAATCGAGATCGAAAAAAAGTATGGCCGTGGCTTGTCGACGCGCGAAGTGCAATCGCGGTCACGCGCGCACGCCGCCGAGCAACTCGAGCGGCAGAAGAAAGACTTCAAGCGGCTCGGCGTACTCGGTCAGTGGGACAAGCCGTACATGACGATGGACTTTCGCACCGAAGCGAACGAGCTGCGCGTGTTGGCCAGGATCATGGCCAAAGGTTATGTGTATCGCGGACTCAAGCCGGTCAACTGGTGCTTCGATTGCGGCTCGGCACTGGCTGAAGCGGAAGTCGAGTATCAGGACCGAGTCGATCTATCGGTCGATGTCGCGTTTCCGTTGCGCGATGACGAGCGGGCAAAGCTCGCCGCGCGCGTTCGGCCTATCGAAGTTGCCCGACAAGCCGGTCTATGCAGCGATTTGGACCACCACGCCCTGGACGATTCCATCCAACCAGGCGCTCAACGTTCATCCCGATCACAGCTACGACTTGATCGATACCGACCGCGGTCTGCTGCTGCTCGCCACCGAACGAAAAGAAGCATCCTTGACTGCGTATCAGCTCACCGGTACTACGTTGGCGCAGACGACTGGTAACAAGCTCGAGTTGATTCGCTTTCGCCATCCGTTCTATGACCGTGATTCACCGGTCTACCTCGGCGAGTACGTGGCGCTGGATACCGGCACCGGCATCGTGCATTCATCGCCTGCGTACGGTGTCGATGACTTTGTCTCGTGCAAAGCGCACGGGATGCGCGATGACGATATTCTGAATCCGGTGCAAGCCGACGGCGTGTTTGCGCCGACGCTGCCGCTTGTTCGGCGGCATGACGATCTGGAATGCGAATCCGAAGATAGTCGACGAAATTCGCAGCCGCGGTCATCTGCTGCACGTCGAGAAAGTTACGCACAGCTACATGCACTGCTGGCGGCATCGCACGCCGATCATCTATCGGGCGACGTCACAGTGGTTTGTCGGAATGGACGTCAAGCCCAACGATGGAGACGCGACGTTGCGCGAGCAGGCGCTGGCCGGCATCGAAGCGACACAGTTTTTTCCCGGCATGGGGCAAGGCGCGCCTACATGGAATGATCGCCAACCGTCCGGATTGGACCTTGTCGCGCCAGCGCCAGTGGGGCGTGCCGATGGCTTTTTTTGTTCACAAGCAAACCGGCGAGCTGCATCCGCGCACGCTCGAGTTGCTGGAAAAGGTTGCGCAAAGAATCGAACGAGGCGGCATCGAAGCGTGGCAAGACCTTGATCCGCGCGAGCTGCTCGGCAACGATGCCGAGCATTACGTGAAGAATCGCGACACGCTCGACGTATGGTTCGACTCGGGCAGCACGCACGAAACGGTGCTGCGCGGCTCGCACGCCGCCGAGTCGCACTTCCCGGCCGAGTTGTATCTGGAAGGCTCGGACCAGCATCGCGGCTGGTTTCACTCGTCGCTGCTGACCTCGTGCATGCTAAATGGCGTGCCGCCGTACAAGGCGCTGTTGACGCACGGCTTCATCGTCGATGCAACACGGCCGCAAGATGAGCAAGTCGCTCGGCAACGTGATCGCACCGCAGAAGGTGGCCGATACGCTGGGAGCGGAGATCTGGCGGCTGTGGGTCGCGAGCACTGACTACTCGGGCGAGCTGTCGCTATCGGACGAAATTCTGAAGCGCGTCGTCGAAAGCTATCGCCGGCTGCGCAATACGCTTCGCTTTCTTCTCGCCAACGTCAGCGATTTCGATCCAAGCCGTATGCTGCCCGTCGCCGACTGGCTCGAGATCGACCGGTATGCACTGGCGATGATGCGCGAGGTCAATGCGCGCACGCAGGCTGATTACCAGCGCTACGAGTACCACACGATTGTCGCTCGGCTGCAGACATTCGCATCGGAAGATCTAGGCGCGTTCTATCTGGATATCCTGAAGGATCGGCTGTACACGACACAGCCGAATTCGAAAGAACGGCGCTCGGCGCAGTGCGCGCTGTACGTGATCACCGACGCATTGCTCAAACTGATGGCGCCAATACTGTCGTTCACTGCCGAAGAAGCGTGGAAGGTATTGAAGGCGAAAAGCGGCGGCACCATTTTCACCGAGACGTTTGCCGAGTTGCCTGCCGGAGCTGACGAACCATCTTTGGTCGAAAAATGGGTTCGGCTCCGTGCGATTCGCGCCGATGTTCAGAAAAAGCTCGAAGAGCTCCGGGAGCGCGGCGAGATCGGATCATCGTTACAGGCCGACGTCGAAATTCGCGCGACGACCGACGATGCCAGATTGCTTCAATCGCTCGAAAACGACCTGCGCTTCGTGCTGATCACCTCGGCTGCGCGAGTGACTCAGGTTGACGATCCTTCGGCAGAGGACATCATCGTTAAACCTTCGGCAAACGTTAAGTGCGAGCGCTGCTGGCACTGGCGGGCAGATGTTGGCTGCGATGCAGATCATCCGACGATCTGCGGACGGTGCGTCAGCAATCTGTTCGGCGCCGGCGAGCCGCGGGCGTTTGCCTGATGTCTTTCGTAAAGCAGCCCACGTGGTGGCAGCGCATGTTGCCGTGGCTGGGGCTCGCGATTGGCATCATTCTGATCGATCAGCTGACCAAGACCACCGTCGAACAACGGTTTGAGTTCGGCGATGTAGCGCCGGTCACGGGCTTTTTCAACCTCGTACTCACCTATAACAAGGGTGCGGCATTTTCCTTTTTGGCGTCCGCCTCGGGTTGGCAGGGAGGATTCTTGACCGCCGTGGCCATCGTTGCCTCGATTTTCATTCTGTATCTGCTGGCGCGGCACGGCCATCAGCGCTTGTTCTCATTGGCGCTAGCGATGATTCTCGGTGGTGCGATCGGCAACCTGATCGATCGTATCGCTTACGGCCACGTGATCGACTTTCTCGATTTTCATTGGGGCGGCTGGCATTGGCCTGCATTCAATCTGGCCGACAGCGCGATCGTCGGCGGCGCTGCGTTGTTGATCGTCGACGAGCTGCGCCGGGTGCGTAAGGCGAAATGACGACGCAGCTTGCCGGCAAACACCTGATCGTCGGCATGACCGGAGGCATCGCGGCGTACAAGGTGTGCGAGCTGGTACGACGGCTCCAGGATCAAGGCGCCAGCGTGCAGGTCGTGATGACAGCGGCTGCGCAACAGTTCGTCACGACAACGACGATGCAGGCGCTAAGCGGCCGCGTGGTCGAGACCGATCAATGGAAAAGCACGACGGCCAACGCGATGCCGCACATCGAGTTGTCGCGAGATGCCGATGCGATCATCGTTGCGCCGGCGACTGCGCATTTCCTGGCGCAAGTAGCGCACGGACTCGCCGATGACCTGTTGTCCACACTGGCGCTGGCGCGCGATCGCGTTCGCACACCGCTGCTGGTCGCCCCGGCAATGAATGTCGAGATGTGGGTCAATCCGACGACGCAGCGAAACGTCGCACAGTTGCGGTCAGATGGCATCGTGATCCTTGGACCGACCAGTGGCGCCCAGGCGTGCGGCGAAACCGGATTTGGTCGCATGCTCGAAGCGCACGAGCTGCTGGACGACATCATTTCGTTCTTTCAGCCGAAGCTGCTCGCAGGCAGGAAGGCACTCGTCACGGCAGGACCCACCTTCGAACCGATCGATCCCGTGCGCGGGATTACGAATTTGTCGTCGGGCAAAACCGGCTTTGCGATCGCACGCGCTGCGCGTGATGCCGGTGCGCAGGTAGTCCTGGTTGCGGGGCCGACCGCGCTGGCAACACCACGCGGAGTTGAGCGCATCGACGTGACCACCGCCCGCGAAATGATGAAGGCGGTGATGAATCATCTTCCGGCCGATATCTTTGTCTCGGTGGCCGCCGTCGCGGACTGGCACGTCAACAACCAGAGCACCAGCAAGATCAAGAAGAACGCCTCCGCCACACCGCCGACGCTGCACTTCGCGCCGAATCCCGACATTCTCGCGGCCGTCGCCAGCTCGCCAGCGCCACCGTACTGCGTCGGCTTCGCCGCCGAAAGTGACGACGTGATCGAAAACGCACGCCGCAAACTCATTGGCAAGAAAGTGCCGTTGATGGTGGCCAATCGCGCGCAGGACGCCTTTGGTGCAGACATTAGCGAGCTGTCGTTGATCGACGCGAATGGCGTCATGACGTTGCCGCGCGACGACAAACTGGCGCAGGCGAGACGACTCATCAATGAAATCGCGGCGAGGCTAGGATGATCGACACACAAGAGCCGAAAGACGGCGACTTCATCGCCTACATTGAACAACTGCAAAAGGAATCGGCCGCTCGACTGCTCGGCAGCACTCATCATTTGGTTACGCAGCTGGACAAGCCGGGTGCGGCGGGAGCGAGCAAAGCCGACCACTTCTTTGCCGGTCGCAAGCCGGCTGATCTGCGCAGTGCGGCGCAGTTACGGACCACGCTCGCGCAGATTGCCGCGGTACCTTCGCTGGTGGGCTTGTTCGCTTCCGCGTTGCCGATCTTGATCGGCGTGCTGTTCACGCTCTACTGGTTGGTCGCATCCGCGAGCTTCTGGCCGCTTTTCGTCGGCTTCGCGTTGATTGTTTGGGGAGTGCGCCTGTTCGAGCGAGCGCGGCGACGTATCTCGCATCAACCGAGCCAACAAACCGAGGCCCTGATTTCGAAAGTCTTCACGGCACCATCAGTCAAAGCAAAGTAATGCGCGTCGATGTTCGCATCCTGGATGCTCGACTGCGCGATCAGTTGCCTGCGTACGCGACGCCGGGTGCCGCCGGACTAGACCTGCGCGCATGTGTCGATGCGCCGCTGTTGATCGAGCCGGCCACAACGCACCTGATAAAAACCGGACTTGCGATTCATATTGCAGATGCCGGCTATGCGGCAATGATTCTGCCCCGCTCAGGGCTTGGACATAAGCATGGCATCGTGCTTGGCAACCTGGTCGGGCTGATCGACTCGGATTATCAGGGTGAGCTCCTGGTGTCGACTTGGAACCGGGGCCGCGAGCCATTCACGTTGAATCCACTCGAGCGGCTTGCCCAGCTAGTGATAGTGCCCGTTGTGCAGGCGCGCTTTAACGTCGTGGATGATTTTCCGAGCTCAACGCGCGGCGCCGGAGGCTTCGGCAGCACCGGGCGGTGATCGCGATCAGCGATCATGATCGGCGTGGCAGCGCAACGAGCAACGCCTCGCGTGCGTTCAAGCCAGCATATCCGCCCAAATCGTCGTCGCCCAACTCTGCGCATACGCGCCTTCGAGCGCCCACGATGCGCGATCTTGCGACGAGATACCGCCCGATCCGGCCACCGGCTCCAGCATTTTCTTCTCCGGCACCCAGCGATGCACGCTATCGACGTGCACCGCATTGCGATCGTCGATAAAGCTGTAGCAGGTATTCGCCATCGTCGGCGGCACGACAGTGCGGCCATTGAGCAATTCGACAATCGCTGCAGCCGCGGCCTTGCCGTGCTGATTCGCCATATGGCCGGATTTCGGCATCGCTGGCGCTGATAAGGTCGCATCGCCGAGCACATGCACATTCGGCACCTTGATCGATTCCATCGACGTCCAATTGACTTCGCACCAGCGATCATTCGCGGTGATCAGTCCAGTGTCGCGCGCGATGTTCGCGGCGCGTTGCGGCGGGATGTAATTGACGACATCGCCGCGCACCTTGTCGCCGACTTCGGTGATCAGCGTGTTCGACTTGAGGTCGATCTCGTTAACGGGTGCGCCGACCCGGTACTCGACAATGCCCTTGTAATCCTCGCCGAACACGCGCGAAAACAGCGGCTTCTTTGAAACGTAGTCCGGATTGGCATCGAGAACGATTAACTTGCTCTTCGGCTTCGACTGCTTCAAGTACCACGCGATCTGACACGCACGCTCATACGGCCCCGGCGGGCAACGGTACGGCGCCAGCGGAATGCTCATCACGACTACGCCGCCGTCCTTCATATCCGTCAGTTGCTTGCGCAGCGCCACCGTTTGTGGCCCCGCTCTCCACGCGTGCAGCACCGTTGCTTCGCCCGCTGCGGACCATCCCTGCAGCCGGTCGTACATGAACTCGACACCCGGCGATACGACGAGCCTGTCGTAAGGCAGCGTGGCACCGGAGGCAAGGCGCACCTGTTTTTTTGCTACATCGACTGCCGTCGCGGTATCGCGCACGCGCTTGACGCCGTGTTTGTCGAGTCCGGCGTAACTCACGGTAATGTCGGCTAAGGTCTTGCTGCCGCCCAGTACCAAATTGGAAATCGGGCACGAAACGAACGCTTCACTCGGCTCGACCAGCGTTACCTCGATAGCGCCATCGGACCACAAGCGCAGATACTTAGCGGCAGTGGCGCCGCCATAACCACCGCCGACGACGACCACCTTACCGAGGCTCTTTTGCCCCATCGTCGCGCACGCCGACAGGCTCGAGACGACGGCGCCTGCCGAAATGGCCTTCAATGCATCGCGCCGCGTAATTTGCATGTTCATATTGGTCTCCTAGCGCGCCGGCTTCTGCCGCGAAAAGAATTCGGCAATCAGCTCGACCTGCTGATCGGTATACCCCTTGGCCAGTTGATGCATGATCGTTGCCGGCCGTTTGCCGTCGCGAAACGCGCGCATCTGCTCGACGATGTAGGCCTTTTGTTGCCCGGCCAGGCTCGGCATCGCGCCTTGTGCAGTACCTAACGTGCCATGGCAGTTCGCGCAATTCGATGCCAGCACGCCGCCGGCGCGCAGATCGGCGTCTGATATCTGTTGCGCGTACGCAGAACCGCCCAGCCACGGCAGTGCAAGCACGCACGCGATCATCGTTCTTGTTTTCATGGGTACCCCGCTGAAAGGAAAATGGCCCGCAAAGCGAGCCATTTTGGGGACAATCCGAACGTGCCGTCAACCGACGGCTACGACGACTTGGCGATCAGCTTATTCCGACAGCACCGGCTCGCCTTGCACCGGTTGCGGGGCATCGCCGTTATCGCTCGGCGGAAACTCGAGCTTAATCTCACCTTTGTCGTCGACATCGACATCGACTCTGCCGCCAGCTAGCAACTTGCCGAACAGCAGCTCGTCGGCCAGTGCGCGTCGGATCGTGTCCTGAATCAGCCGCGCCATCGGCCGTGCACCCATTACCGGATCGAAGCCTTTCTTCGCCAGATGCTTGCGCAGGGCATCGGAAAAGACGATGTCCACCTTTTTCTCGTGCAGCTGGTCTTCCAATTGCATCAGGAACTTGTCGACCACGCGCAGGATGACTTCCTCGTCCAGCGCCTTGAACGAAATCACCGCATCGAGCCGGTTGCGAAACTCCGGCGTGAACATGCGCTTGATTTCGGCCATCTCGTCGCCCGCCTCGCGCACGTTCGAAAAGCCGATCGAACCCTTTTGCAGCAACTCGGCGCCAGCGTTGGTCGTCATGATGACGATGACGTTGCGAAAGTCCGCCTTACGGCCGTTGTTATCGGTCAACGTGCCGTGGTCCATCACCTGCAACAGGATATTGAAAATATCGGGATGCGCTTTTTCGATTTCATCGAGCAACAACACTGCGTGCGGCTTCTTCGCAATTGCTTCGGTCAGCAACCCGCCCTGGTCGAACCCCACGTAGCCCGGCGGTGCGCCAATTAAGCGGCTGACCGCATGCCGCTCCATGTATTCGGACATATCGAAGCGGATCAACTCGATGCCCAGCGTGAACGCCAGTTGCTTCGCCACTTCGGTCTTGCCGACTCCGGTGGGACCGGAAAACAGGAACGCACCGATCGGCTTGTCTGGCTTGCCCAACCCGGAGCGCGCCATCTTGATCGCCGCCGACAAGGCGTCGATCGCAGGATCCTGGCCGAACACGACGTTCTTAAGGTTGCGATCAAGGTTCTTCAACTGCGCACGATCGTCGCTCGACACCGTTTGCGGCGGGATTCGCGCGATCTTCGCAATGATCTCTTCAACCTCGGTCTTGCCGATCGTTTTCTTCTGGCGCGACTTGGGCAGGATGCGCTGCGCGGCACCCGCTTCGTCGATCACGTCGATCGCCTTGTCAGGCAAATGACGATCGTTGATGAACTTGGCCGACAGTTCCGCCGCTGCAGCGATCGCACTCGACGTGTATTTGACGCCATGGTGCTCTTCAAAGCGCGACTTAAGCCCCTTCAGAATTTCTATCGTCTGCTGGACCGTCGGCTCGATCACGTCGATCTTCTGGAAGCGACGTGACAGCGCATGGTCTTTTTCAAAGATGCCGCGGTACTCGTTATAGGTCGTTGCGCCGATGCATTTAAGCGCGCCGCTGGCGAGTGCCGGCTTCAACAGGTTCGAGGCGTCGAGCGTGCCGCCCGAGGCCGAGCCTGCGCCGATCAGTGTATGAATCTCGTCGATAAACAAGATCGCGTGCGCGTTCGCTTTCAGTTGCTTCAACACCGCTTTGAGCCGCTGTTCGAAATCGCCGCGATACTTGGTGCCGGCCAGCAGCGCACCCATGTCAAGCGAATACACGCTCGATTTCTCGAGTATCTCCGGCACGTCGCCTTTGAAGATGCGCCATGCGAGGCCCTCGGCAATCGCAGTCTTGCCCACACCTGCCTCACCGACCAACAGCGGATTGTTCTTGCGGCGCCGGCACAACACCTGGATCACGCGCTCGACTTCGGGTTCGCGTCCAATTAACGGATCGATCTTGCCGTCCTTGGCAAGCGCGTTCAGGTTTTGTGTGTATTGCTCAAGCGCCGATGGTTGGTCCTTGCCGTCGCCCTCGGCAGCCTCTTCAGCGCCAGGCTTGGCCTTTTCCTCGCCCTGCCCTGCCTTGGTGATGCCGTGCGAAATAAAGTTGACCACATCGAGCCGCGTCACACCCTGCTGGTGCAGGTAGTAAACGGCGTGCGAATCCTTCTCACCGAAAATGGCGACCAGCACATTGGCGCCGGTGACTTCCTTCTTGCCGTTACTCGTGCTTTGCACATGCATGATCGCGCGCTGAATCACGCGCTGAAAACCGAGGGTCGGCTGAGTATCGGCCTCCGAGTTTGGCGGCAAAATTGGCGTGTTGTCCGCGATGAAGTTCTGCAGATTCTTGCGCAGATCATCGATGTTGCAGGCGCACGCCCGCAGCACTTCGGCGGCCGACGGGTTGTCCAGCAGCGCCAGCAAAAGGTGTTCGACGGTAATGAATTCGTGTCGCGCCTGCCGGGCCTCAACAAACGCCATGTGCAGACTGACTTCGAGTTCCTGGGCGATCATGCTTCCTCCATCACGCACTGCAACGGATGCTGATGCTGGCGTGAATAACTACAGACTTGCTCAACCTTGGTCGCTGCGATATCCCGCGGGTAAACACCGCACACTCCGCGCCCTTCGTGATGAACCTTCAGCATGATCTGAGTTGCCTGCTCTCTCCCTTTGCCGAAGAACTTCTGTAGAACGCCGACCACGAATTCCATCGGTGTGTAGTCGTCATTCAACAAAACCACTTGATAAATGGGCGGTGGTTTAACGCGAGAAGCTTGCTTCTCGACGACAGTGCCTTCGCCCAACCGGTCACTCATCTGCCCGCATTCTATGCAAATTGACCATCCAACACGGGATACAAAAAGCGTACCAATCATACGGTAAATCGTTACGCATCCCGTGGAATCAAGTGTGTAGAAGCCACAGAACAGACACTGTTGAATAGAAGACAAAACAGAGGCAGAAAGGCCGCACACGCGGGCCGACCGGAGGGTTTTGTTCGGTCCTTTGTTGTCAGTTCTCAGTTTCGGGTGCTATTGACCGCCGCGAGATTTGCTCGAAGAATGGCGGCGTCTGCGCTGGGCCGAAACCTGGCCGCTGGTGGACAGCACCAACGAAATCGTTCGGTGAGGGTGACGGTGGGTGGACCGGGACGAGCGCGCAAGCGCAAGAAGCCCGTGCTACCTCGTCTTTGTGGTGGAAGGATGAGGGTATGTCGACTGGAACGGTAAAGTGGTTCAATGACGCCAAAGGCTACGGCTTTATTACGCCGGACGATGGAGGTGAAGATCTGTTCGCTCACTTCTCTGCTATCAATATGAACGGCTTTAAGACGCTCAAAGAGGGGCAGAAGGTGAATTTTGAAGTCGTGCAAGGCCCAAAGGGTAAGCAGGCGTCAAACATCACAAGCGCCGGGTAATCGAGCAGTCGTCGTGTAGCGACGAGCGACATGCTGGGGCATGTCGCCGGACATCGGCGGCGCAGCCGCCGGTGGTTCCCGAGGGAACGAGCGGTTCGCGCAAGACGAACCGCGAGCACCGGCCACGCGGTCGCACGTGCCGTCGGACCGATTAGCTAGACAGGCGGGCTTCGGAGCGGCGGGCCGCCCGTTGCGCAGCTGCGCGAGGCAGGCGCGAGCGGCAGCCGCGTCTGAGTTGCGCTACATATTGCTAATCATCACTTCGCCAAAGCCGGAGCAACTGACCTGCGTTGCCCCCGGCATCAGGCGCGCGAAGTCGTACGTCACCTGCTTGCTCGAAATGGCTCTTTCCATCGAGTTGATGATCAGATCGGCCGCTTCGGTCCAACCCATGTGTCGCAACATCATCTCGGCCGACAGGATCTCCGATCCCGGATTTACATAGTCCTTGCCCGCATATTTTGGTGCGGTGCCATGCGTAGCCTCGAACACTGCGACTGTGTCCGACATATTGGCGCCTGGCGCGATACCGATACCGCCGACCTGCGCTGCCAGCGCGTCCGAGATGTAGTCGCCATTTAGATTCATCGTCGCGATCACATCGTATTCGGCTGGACGCAGCAGGATTTGTTGCAAAAAAGCATCGGCGATCACGTCCTTGACGACAATGTCACTCGAGCCGGACCCTGATGCCTTCATCTTCATCCAGGGCCCGCCATCCAGCAACTCGGCGCCGAATTCCTTTTGCGCCAATCCATAGCCCCACTTGGCAAACGCGCCCTCGGTGTACTTCATGATGTTGCCCTTGTGCACCAACGTGACGCTCTTGCGCTTATTGGCGATTGCATACTGGATCGCGCGGCGCACCAGACGCTCGGTGCCTTCGCTCGAGACAGGCTTGACGCCGATACCCGAGGTCAGCGGAAAGCGAATTTTCTTGACCCCCAGCTGGTTCTGCAGAAAGTCGATCAACTTTTTCGCCTTGTCACTCCCCGCCTCGTACTCGATGCCCGCATAAATGTCTTCCGAGTTTTCGCGGAAGATCACCATATCGGTCTTCTCCGGCTCCTTGACCGGACTCGGCACGCCCTTGAAGTAGCGCACCGGGCGCAAGCACACGTATAGATCGAGTTCTTGCCGCAACGCCACATTGATCGATCGAATACCGCCACCAATCGGCGTCGTCAGCGGACCCTTGATCGAAACGACGTACTCGCGCAAGACATCCAGCGTTTCGTCCGGCAGCCATACGTCCGGGCCATACACCTTGGTTGATTTTTCGCCCGCGAAGACTTCCATCCAAACGATCTTCTTCTTGCCGCCATAGGCCTTGGCGACTGCAGCGTCGACCACCTTGATCATCACCGGAGTGATGTCGACTCCGGTACCGTCGCCCTCGATGTACGGCAGTATCGGTTGATCGGGAACGTTTAGCGTGTAGTCCTTATTGATGGTGATTTTTTGCCCGATGCTGGGCACCTTGATGTGCTGAACCATTGCGCCTCCGGTGCGGTTGTTTGCAGCGAGTTTACTCAGCCTGCACCGAGCGGCCGTCAACCGATTTGAAAGAGCCTAGTTAACCGTAGCGAAGTCTGGCGGGGAAAAGAGGCAGGGCTTGCGCCCTCCCTCTTTCTTGTTGGCGGTAAAGTGGCCATTCCACTGCAACCTGTTCGATATGCGTCGACAATTAGCAACTCTGTTGGTTGTGTTGTGGCTGCCGGCGGGGGCGCAGCAGGCGCCGCAACCGACGCTGCCGACAACCCGGCTTAACAGCGGGATCCACGTCATTACGGCAGAAGTCGCGGCGACACCGGCTTCGCGCATGATCGGGTTGATGAAGCGCCCTGGCCTTGCCCCGAATCACGGCATGGTGTTCGTCTTTGAAGACAAGTCGCAACACTGCTTCTGGATGCGCAACACGCTGATTCCGCTTTCGATCGCGTTTATCGATGACGACGGTACGATCGTCAGCATCGCAGACATGACGCCTCAGAGTGACGCGTCAACGTGCCCGCAACGCCCGGTGCGCTACGCACTCGAGATGGAACAAGGCTGGTTTGCGAAGCGCGGTGTGGAGGCTGGAAAAAAGATCAGCGGGCTGCCACCGCGCTGACCGCATTCTCGTAGTTGCTCAACGCATAGTCCCAGTTAACGAGGCTCTTGAGAAACGCTTCGACAAACTTCGGGCGTTCGTTGCGATAGTCGATGTAATAGGCGTGCTCCCACACGTCAAGCGTTAGCAGCGGCTCATCGCCCCTTTTCAGCGGATTGTCGGCATCAGCGGTGTTGACGATGTCGATGCCGTCCGACTTACTCACCAGCCAAGTCCATCCCGAGCCGAAGTTGCTGACCGCACTCTTCGAGAACGCTTCCTTGAACTCGGCATACGAGCCCCACTTGCGGCTGATCGCCTCGGCCAGCGCTCCAGTTGGCTTGCCGCCTCCTTGCGGCGCCATGCAGTTCCAGAAAAAAGTATGGTTCCATGTCTGCGCGGCGTTGTTAAACAACGGCCCCGATGCGTCGCGAATGATCTCTTCGAGCTCCGCGTTCTCGAATTCGGTGCCCTTGATCAGGTTGTTGAGTTCCTTGACATAGGCACGATGATGCTTGCCGTAGTGGAACTCCAAGGTTTCCCTCGACATGGCGGGTTCGAGTGCATCCTTCGCATAGGGCAGTGGAGGAAGTTTGTGTTCCATTAGACCCTCGATCGTTACAGGTGTGTGATCGAGGTGTTCAGCAAGCACCGCGCCCGCGAGAAATGAAAACGGGACCGCGCGGGTCCCGTTTCACTGAGGGTTGATCGTCTAGAAAACCGCGCCGCCCCGGTTTTGCTGAATCACCATCATGTAGAGCATCGGAATCGAGAACATCGTGTTAAAGCGTGAAGTCAGCATCGCCAGGCGGGCGGCCTTGGTCTTTTCCTCAGGCGCGACCTGCACGATGCCCAATGCTTTCTTCTGGTTCGGCCAGATGATGAACCAGACGTTAAACGCCATTATCAGCCCGAGCCACATGCCGATGCCGATGGCGGTATAGGGTGCCTGCAGCAGCAGCGCCTGCACCAAAAAGCCCATCATCCACGCGAGCAATGCACCGGTGACTACGGTCGCGAGCGCGCCCCAGCGGAACCAGAACAGCGCGGTCGGCGCGATCACTTTGCCGATCGCCGGCTTTTGTTCGTCTGGGATCTTCGGCATCGACGGAATCTGTACGAAGTTGAAGTACCACAACAGCCCGATCCACATCACACCCGATAAAACGTGCAACCAGCGCATGAAAAAGGTCATCCACGCGTGGTCGACGCGGACGGCGGCACCGGTGGTTCCCACCACGATCGCCACCAGAATGATCAAGAGCACGACACCGGCCGCGACTGTGCGCCCCAGTGACTGAAAAATTGCGCCCATGGTGCCTCCTCGCTTGTTAGTCCATTAACTTATTCGAATTTGCAGCAAATCTAGCATGCACCACTCTCGGTGATGATGCTACCGCCGCAACCGTTCAATGCGCGTGCTGGCGCCACCGCGCGAGAACTCGATCTCCAGCGTCTGGCCGACGCTGACACGCTCGGAATCGGTCACCAACGCGCCGCTCGCGTCGCGCACAACACTGAAGCCGCGCGCCAGAACGCGCCCCGGGTCGAGATGCGCGAGCGCCGCGATTCCGGTTTCGACTCGCGCCTGGTGGCGCTCAAGTCGAGCGCGCATCGCGGAGCTCCGTGCCGCCAACAGCGCATCGACGCGCACCGAAAGGGCGCTGGTGTTCAGACGCGTGGTCAACAGTCGCTGGAGAGACCGACCCGCGTGCGTCCGCGCGTGCATCAGCGCTTCGCCTAGCGCATTGCCGCTTGCGCAAGCGAAGTTCTTCAAGTTGCCCCGACTGCATCCTCCACGGCGCGCGTCGGGCCGCGAAGAGCCGCTCGGCGTGGTCGACTCGTTGCTGAACCCTTTCAAACGAGCGCCGCAGGGCACGCGAAAGCGCTTCTTTCTGGGTGTTGATCGTCACGGCTAGCCCCGCTGCGTCAGGCGCCACCAGCTCGGCTGCAGCCGTGGGGGTCGGCGCGCGCAGATCGGCAGCAAAGTCAGCGATCGTCACGTCACTCTCATGGCCAACACCGACGACCACGGGAGCCGAGCACGCAATGATCGCGCGTGCGAGCGCCTCGTCATTGAATGCCCATAGGTCTTCGATCGACCCGCCGCCGCGCACCAGCAGCACGACATCGACTTCGGCGCGCGCCGACACGCTCCTCAGCATTGCGGCGATGCGTGCACCGGCACCGGCGCCTTGCACCGGCACCGGGTACACGATCACGTCGATGTACGGGGCACGACGGGCCAGGGTCGTAAGCACGTCACGCAACGCCGCGGCCTGCAGCGATGTGACGACACCGATGCGGCGCGGGAACGCCGGCAGCGCCCGCTTGCGTTCGGTAGCGAACAGCCCTTCGGCCGCCAGACGCGCCCTCAGCCGAACAAACTCCTCGAACAGCCGCCCCTGCCCGGCGCGTCGCATGTGCTCGACGCCCAACTGAAACTCGCCGCGCGCCTCGTACAGCGACACGATTGCAGCGACCTCAACCTCGTCGCCGTCGCGCGGAGCCCAGTCGAGCAATTGGTTGCGCGCGCGAAACATCACGCATCGAACCTGCGCCTGGTCGTCCTTAAGCGCGAAGTACCAGTGGCCGCTGGCGGCGCGCACCAGGTTGGCAATTTCCCCGCGAACCCGCACCAATGGGAAGCTTCGCTCGAGCAAGCCTGAAACCGCGCGGTTTAGCGCGGAAACCGTCAGCGCAGGCCGCGTAATCGCTGGATCCGAGTTGGCGAAATCAAGCGCCATGCGGGTTTCCGGGCAGAATCTGTCCACAAGACGCGGCGCGCCGCGAATCGCGCTGATGCGTGAGCGTCGGTGTCAGCATGTTTACGTTAAGGTGTTGAAAATCCTGTGTTTTTAAACATTGCCTAACCGCTGTGCAAGTCGTACAAACCAAATTGCAACAAAGGCTTAGGGCGTTCGGCCACCACTTCTTCACATACTTGTCCACAACAATTGTGGAAACTTGCTGCGCGCTGCATGCATCTCTACAGTGCGCGCTCGCGCAAGCGCTCACATCACGAAGGACTCCCGTTGTTTGCGATCATCCTTGAGCTTGGCTGGCCCGTCTGGCCTCTTATCCTGGCGTCGATTCTCGCGTTGACGCTGATCATCGAACGAGCAGTCGCTCTGCAGCGAAAAAAAATCATACCGGCCACTTTGCTGACGGACGTGATCGGCATCTGGAAAAAGCGCCAGATCACGCCCGATGTGATTGCAAAGCTTGAAGCCAATTCTCCGTTGGGCAGAGTACTCGCTGCCGGCCTGCGCAACGAGCGTGCAACTCGTGAAGGCGCGATGCAGCAAATCGAGGCTGCAGGCTCCGTGGTGGCGAATCGGTTGAGCAAGAATCTGACGTTACTCGGCTCGATCGGTTCGATCGCACCCCTGCTCGGCCTGCTCGGAACGGTGGTCGGCATGATTGCGATTTTTGCCTCGCAGCAAGCGGGGTCGAATCCGCAGGACCTAGCCCGCGGCATTTCGGTTGCGCTTTACTGCACAGCCCTCGGCATCATCGTTGCGGTTCCCGCCGTGCTGTCGTATCGCTACTACAGGCGGCTGGTCGATGATTACGTGGTCGACATGGAGGAGCAGGCCGAACGTCTGCTCGAAGCCGTGTTTGCGTCGCCGAGACCCGAGCGAGTGGAGCGCCATTAGTGGCCTGTGACAGCCAATTCGAAGGTGCCTTGCGCGTCGGGGCGGCCGACTGCTTTGTCGCTCGCCTTGCGCGTATGCGTCGGCTACGCGACGCGGCTCGCTTCGCGCATTCGGCGCGCCCGGACGCGCCTTTCCCATCCGAATCGACTGTCACAGGCCACTGATGCGCTTTCGCCGCCCGTTGGACGAGGAACCCGAACTCAACTTGATTCCACTGATTGATGTGCTGCTGATCGTGCTGATCTTCCTGGCCGTCAGCACGACCTACTCGCGCTTTGCGGAGTTGCAGATCACGCTGCCTTCGGCCGACGCGGCACAGCCAACGGTACAACCGAATGAAGTCAATGTCGCAGTGACGGCAGACGGCCGCTATGCGATCGATCGCCAATTGCTCGCCTCGACCGACGTGCGCGCTTTTGCAGAGAGGTTACGGGCGGCTGCTGGTAAGAATTCGGACACCACGTTGCTGATTATCAATGCCGACGCGCAGGCGCCGCATCAAGCGGTGATCGGCGTGATGGAAGCCGCACGCATGGCCGGCATTGTGCGAATCAGTTTTGCCACACAGCGGACCGAGGGCGCCAAGTAGTCGCCGTGTAATCACCGTGCCGCCACGCACCCGGCTACAGCTCGCTCTCGTTGAGGCGTGGCAGCGGCGCGGCGTGCTCGCCTGGTTGCTGACACCGCTGTCCGCACTGCATTACGCGTTCTATCGCTGCCGCCGCGCCCTGTACGCACTCGGTGTCCTTCGGCAAACGCGCGTCGATGTGCCGGTCGTGGTCATCGGCAATCTGTATCTCGGCGGCACCGGCAAGACGCCGCTCACCGTCGAGCTCGTGCGCGCGTTAGCCGAACGTGGATGGCGCCCGGGCATCGTGTCGCGCGGCTATGGCGCGCTTGACTCGGCGCCGCGGCTGGTGCGTCCGGCAGACGATGCGCGGCACGTCGGGGACGAACCGCTTCTGATCGTGCGCGCGACCTCCGCGCCTGTGGCGATCGCAAAGCGCCGCGTGGTGGCGGTGCGACTGTTGCGCGCTGCGCATCCCGAATGCGATGTGATCATCACCGATGACGGCCTGCAGCATCTGCAACTGGCGCGTGATATGGAGATCGCGCTGCTGCACTATCGCGGCCTGGGTAATGGATGGATGCTTCCGGCAGGACCTCTGCGCGAGCCACGCAGCCGGCTCGACCGGGTCGACGCCATCGCGCTAAACGGCGATGTGCCGGAGATTGCCGCAGCGCCGCCGCGCTATCGGATGCGGACCCACCTCGCCAGCGCGTTCGCATTGCACGCCCCAAAGCTCCGCATCGACTTGTCATCCTTGGCCGCCGAGCAGCGTTTGCACGGCTGGCGATTGACCGCTGCCGCCGGCATCGGCACGCCCGATCGATTCTTCGCGATGCTGCGTGCAACCGGACTCGTGATTGACGAAATGCCGCTGGCGGATCACTTCGACTACAGCGTCAACCCGTTTTCCGCTTGCCCAGCGGACCGCATCCTGATCACCGAAAAGGACGCCGTAAAATGTGCCGATGTTGCGGCGCTGGCGAACGACCCACGCTTGTGGGTCGTGCCACTCGTGACGGAGGTCGATCCGCGCCTGATCGACGCCGTTGTCGAGCGCATCACGTCGAGGAGAAACATTCGTGGACCATCGCCTGCTTGACATCCTCGTGTGCCCTGTATGCAAAGGGCTGCTCGAGTACCGCAAGGACGCGCAGGAACTCGTGTGCAAGGCCGATGCGCTGGCGTACCCGATTCGCGACGGCATTCCGGTGATGCTCGAGTCGGACGCACGCAAGGTTAAGCCCGCCGAGCTCGGTCGCTGATTTTGGACTTTATAGTTATCGTCCCGGCGCGACTAGCGTCGACTCGCCTGCCGCGCAAGCCGCTGGCCGATATTGGTGGCGTGCCGATGGTCGTGCGTGTCGCGCGACAGGCCGCGCGCAGTGGAGCGGCACGCGTCATCGTCGCTGCCGACAGCAGCGAAATAGTCGAGGCCTGCCGGCTACATGCTGTCGAGTGCGTTCTGACTTCGACTGAGCACACCACCGGCACCGATCGGTTGGCCGAAGCGGTCGCGACTCTCGCGCTCGTGCCGGAGACGATTGTCGTGAACGTGCAAGCTGACGAACCGCTGATACCGCCGGATGTCGTGCATCAAGTCGCGCGCTTGCTAGACGAGCGTAACCACTACGAGATTGCCACCGCGGCTCATCCAATTGAAGATGCAACGGAATTTTTCAGCCCCGACGTCGTCAAGGTCGTCATCGATTCGAGCGGCCGCGCGATCACGTTCTCGCGTGCGCCGATTCCATGGTCACGTGACGCGTTTGCCGGAAGCCGCACGAAGTTACCTGAACGGCTTACCGGCCTGGCGGCATGTGGGCATTTACGCCTATCGTGCCCGCTTCTTACAGCGCTATCCAAGTTTGCAGAAGCCCCCTATTGAAGAACACGAAAAGCTCGAACAGTTGCGCGCGGTCGCGCACGGTGTCGGCATTGCCGTGCTGCAGCTTGACCGAGCGCTGCCTCCAGGAGTCGACACGCCCGAAGACCTGCAACGGGTACGAACAATGATCCGGGACTAAACTGCCAGACGTTTTTCGAGTCGTCACAGGGAGGCTCTACATGGTCAAGCAGTATCTGGTGGCATTGCTTGCGACCGCTACGCTGGCGATTACGTCCGCCGACGCAAAGACACTGCGCTGGGCCTCGCAGGGCGATCCGCAAACGGCGGATCCGCACTCCCAGAATGAAGGCCTGACAAATATGTTCGCGCAGGCCGTACACGACACATTGGTGATGCGCGATAACACGTTAAAGCTCGTTCCCGGGCTGGCGACCAGTTGGCAGCAGGTGAACCCGACAACCTGGCGTTTCACGTTGCGTCAAGGCGTCAAATTTCACGATGGAACGCCGTTTACTGCCGACGACATCGTGTTTACCTACGAACGCGCCAGCCATCCGAATTCCCAGTTGCGGCAGTACGCGATCCCGGTCGGCAAGCCGCGCAAGATCGACGACTACACGGTCGAGTTCGTGCAGGACAAGCCGAATCCGATCACGCTCGAGCATGCCACCACCATCTATGTGATGAGCAAGGCATGGGCGACCAAGAACAAAGTCGATCGCCCGTTGGACTTCAAAGCCAAGGAAGAAACGTTCGCGTCGCGCAACGCCAATGGCACCGGGCCGTGGATGCTGGCCACGCGCGAGCCCGGCGTTCGAACCGTGTTGAAGCGCAATCCTGATTGGTGGGGCGCCAAGGACGGTCGCGCGACCGGCAACGTGACCGAAGTCGTGTACACCCAGGTGAGCGCCGATCCGACTCGCACCGCCGCCCTGCTGTCGGGCCAGGTCGATTTCATCCTCGACCCGCCGCCGCAGGACGTGCGCCGAATCGAAGAAAACAAGGGCACGAAAATCGTGCGCGGGCAAGAAAACCGCGTCATATTCTTCGGTTTCGATCAGAGCCGCGATGAGCTGCTGTACTCGAACATCAAGGGTAAGAATCCTTTCAAGGATGTGCGCGTACGGCAGGCGGTGTATCACGCGATCGATATCGAGGCGCTGAAGTCGCGCATCATGCGCGGCTCGGCGTTGCCAACAGGCGGCATTACGCCGTCGATTACCGCGTCGAATCCCGACGCCGAAAAGCGGCTGCCATATGACATGAATCGGTCAAAGCAGCTGCTGACTGAAGCAGGCTATCCGAACGGCTTCGACGTCACGCTGGATTGCCCGAACAACCGCTATGTAAACGATGAAGAAATTTGCATTGCCGTTGCTGCAATGCTGACCAAGGTCGGCATCAACACCAAGGTCACGACGCAACCGCGCGCAACGTACTTTCCGAAACTGGAGAAATACGACACCAGCATGTACATGCTGGGATGGGGCGGCGCGATTACCGACGCGCAGACCATGCTTTCACCGGTGCTGCGCTCGAAGGACGACAAAACCGGCAACGGTTTTTTCAACTATGGCCGCTACGTAAACCCGAAGCTGGATACGCTAATTGACGCCGCCGCGGTGGAGCCCAATGTCGATAAGCGACGCGAAATGATTCGGCAGGCGATCGCCGAGCACAACACGCAAGTACATCATGTGCCGTTGCACCGGCAAGTGATCCCCTGGGCGATGCGCAGCAACATCAACGTCGTGCATCGGGCGGATAACTGGCTGAACATGGAGTCGGTCAGCATCGGCGGCAACGAGTAACGACTAATCGCTGCCTGATTGCTGCGTTATCGATGGGGCCGGTTCGCCGGCCCCTTTGTTTCGTTAGAATCGTCCGCTTCGAGCGGCAGCCGCAGAAGAACTAGAAGATCAAGGGCGAGGTTGAGGACACATGCGACTGGTATTGCTCGGGCCTCCGGGCGCAGGCAAGGGCACGCAGGCGGCGTTTATCACGGAGCGCTACAAGATTCCGCAGATTTCAACCGGGGACATGCTGCGCGCCGCCATCAGGGCGGGGTCGCCGCTCGGCGTTGCCGCCAAGAAAGTAATGGACACCGGCGCTCTGGTGTCCGACGACATCATCGTCAGCCTGGTCAAGGACCGCCTACGCGCACCGGATACCAGCAACGGCTATCTGTTCGACGGCTTTCCACGCACGATTCCGCAAGCCGAAGCACTGAAGGAGGCCGGCATCCAGCTGGACTACGTGCTCGAGATCGACGTTCCGGAACACGAGATCATTGAGCGCATGAGTGGCCGCAGGGTGCACCCTCCAAGCGGCCGTGCGTATCACCTGAAATTCAACCCGCCGAAGAACGAAGGCAAGGACGACCACACGGGTGAGCCACTGATCTTGCGCGACGATGACAAGCCAGAGACGGTGCGCGAACGGCTTCGCGTGTATCGCGACCAGACCCGTGCGCTGGTGGATTACTACACGGGACGGGCGACCAGCGGTGAGGCCGGTGCGCCGAAGTATCGGCGCATTTCGGGGATCGGAAGCGTCGATGAAGTCAAGCAACGCGCTGCCGCCGCACTGTCTTCCTAATTCATCGAGTCAAACAGTTTTGATGAGGAGATAAGCATGTCTGGATTGACGCTCGCGCTGCTCTGCGGCTTGGCGGCCGTGGTTTTTGGCGCGTGGTCCATTTCCTGGATTCTGAAGCAGCCCGCGGGCAATGCTCGAATGCAGGAGATCGCGGCCGCGATACAACAAGGCGCGCACGCGTACTTGAATCGCCAGTATCGAACCATTGCGGTGGTCGGTGTCGTGTTGGCCGTCATCATCGCGATCGTGCCGGGGCTGGGTGTGTGGACTGCGATCGGTTTTGTGCTGGGCGCGGTGTTGTCCGGCGCGACCGGCTATATCGGCATGAACGTTTCGGTGCGCGCCAACGTGCGTACGGCGCAAGCGGCGACGTTGGGGCTCAACCCCGCGCTGAACATTGCGTTTCGCGGCGGTGCGATCACGGGGCTGTTGGTGGTCGGCCTCGGTCTGATCGGCGTCGCCGGTTTCTACTGGATCCTGCGCGCTACGCACGACGCGTCAAATGTGCGCGTGCTGCTGCATCCGATGATCGGCTTTGCCTTCGGCGCATCGCTGATTTCAATCTTTGCCCGGTTAGGCGGCGGCATCTTTACCAAGGGCGCGGACGTCGGCGCTGATCTGGTCGGCAAGGTCGAAGCCGGCATTCCGGAAGACGATCCGCGCAACCCTGCGGTGATTGCCGATAACGTCGGTGACAACGTCGGCGACTGCGCCGGCATGGCCGCGGACTTGTTCGAGACGTTTGCGGTCACCGTCATCGCAACGATGCTGGTCGGCGGCTTCGTGTTTCGCGCCGCAGGTGACGCTGGCATCATCTACCCGCTGGTGATTTCCGGCGTGTCGATCCTGGCGTCGATCGTGGGCTGCATGTTCGTCAAGGCGCGGCCCGGCGGCAAGATCATGAACGCGCTGTATCGCGGCCTGTTGGTCGCGGGCGCGATTTCGCTGGTGCTGTTTTGGCCGGTCACTGAATGGATACTGGGCCCCGTGGTCGCCAGCGCTACGTCTGCCAACGTCACGGTCATGAGCTTGTATCTGTCGGCCGTGGTGGGGCTTGTATTGACCGCGGCCCTGGTCTACATCACCGAGTACTACACCGGCACGCAGTTCAAGCCAGTCAAGTACGTCGCGCAAGCGTCGACCACCGGGCATGCGACCAACATCATCGCCGGCATCGCGGTGTCGATGAGGGCGTGTGCGTGGCCGGTGATCGCGATTTGCGTGGCGATTCTTACGTCTTACTGGCTAGCCGGTTTGTACGGCATCGCGGTCGCAGCCACCGCGATGCTGTCGATGACCGGCATCATCGTTGCACTCGACGCGTATGGGCCGATCACCGATAACGCGGGCGGCATCGCCGAGATGGCCGGACTGCCGAAGGCAGTGCGCGACATTACCGATCCGCTCGATGCGGTCGGCAACACGACCAAGGCGGTGACCAAGGGTTATGCGATCGGATCGGCCGCATTGGCCGCGCTGGTGCTGTTTGCCGATTACACCGGCGGGCTGGCAGCGGCAGGTCTTAAAGTCACGTTCGATTTATCGAACCCGAACGTCATCATCGGCCTGTTCATCGGCGGCCTGATTCCATTCTTGTTCGGCGCGATGGCAATGGAAGCCGTCGGCCGCGCAGCCGGCGCGGTGGTTGAAGAAGTGCGCCGGCAGTTTCGCGACATCAAGGGCATCATGGACGGCACCGGCAAGCCCGACTACAGCCGCGCGGTTGACATGCTGACCACGTCGGCCATCAAGGAGATGATGATTCCGTCGCTGTTACCGGTGCTGGTGCCGATAGTCGTCGGTCTGGTGCTTGGCCCCGCGGCGCTCGGCGGTGTGCTGATGGGAACCATCGTGACCGGATTGTTCGTCGCTATTTCGATGACCACCGGCGGCGGCGCTTGGGACAACGCCAAGAAATACATCGAGGAAGGCCATCATGGCGGCAAGGGCTCGGACGCGCATAAGGCCGCCGTCACCGGCGACACTGTGGGCGACCCGTACAAGGACACCGCGGGCCCTGCGGTGAACCCGCTGATCAAGATCATCAACATCGTTGCGCTGCTGATCGTGCCGATCATTGCGAGCGTGTACGGCGGCTAGCGCTGGCGATTCATCGATGCAAGTCCGCGCAGCCAAGCCGACCGATGTCGCAGCGATCCAGGCCATCTATGCGCATCATGTCCAAAACGGGCTGGGGACTTTCGAAACAGCGGCGCCCGATACGTCGGAGATGCGATCGCGTCTTGCACAAGTTACGGACGCCGGTTTTCCGTACCTGGTCGGCGAAGACAATGGTCGCGTGCTCGGTTTTGCGTACGCAAATCAGTTTCGCCCTCGACCCGCTTACCGCAGCACGGTCGAGGACTCGATCTATATCGCCCCCGATGCTATCGGCCACGGCATCGGCAAAGTGTTGCTGAACGAGTTGGTCGAACGGTGTACAGCGCTCGGACTTAGGCAGATGCTCGCGTTCATCGGCGACTCGGGCAACGCAGCTTCGATCGGCGTGCACCGCGCGTGCGGCTTTGCATACGTAGGCGTTCTCACGTCGGTCGGTCACAAATTCGATCGCTGGGTCGACGTCGTGATCATGCAGCGCTCATTAGGCGCAGGTGAGACGGCACCGCCCGGCTAGTGATAGCCCGCGTCGCCGATTCCGGACACCACGCCCATGCCGAAGGACACCGCGAACACCTTCGTCCATAACTTGGACAATCGCGCGTAGCGATCACGGCCGGTTCGCGCGTGCAGGATCTCCAAAGTCGCGATGAAGCCGGACAACCCGATCGTGAACGGCAAACTGAATACGCGCCAGCAATACGGCGTCATTCAGCAGAGCTTCCATCGCTATACGGGCCGCACTCGCTGCAAAGCCTCGGCCGCCGACTCGTAGATGTGCGGCGCAACACCGCGACGGTGGAGCGCATCACCGAGCTTCGCGCGCAGGAACGCCGACGTCGAGTAGCGCGCAACGCCGAAGTAGTAATTGTCGACCAGCGACTGTGCCATCGCCAGATACTCGTCCTCGACCTCGGGCGCGAGATCGAAGTGATCGTAATTGACGATCGCATAGACACGATGGCCGAGCGGATCGAGCCGTCGCTTGACTTCGGAGTAAATCGCCTGCACATCGGCACTGCTTCGCACCGATAACCGCTCGAAGTTCACGAACAGGACGTTTTGTTGCTTGTCGTAGGTCAGGCGCTGTGCAAGCGGGACGGCGAGCATCCGTTCGCGCAGATTCATCGGCTCGGCCTCGAAAATCGCTGAGTCCATTAAGACGGGATCGCCGCGAATGACCGGCTTGAAGTCCATGCGCGCCAGAATGTCGCGCTCGATGTCGATACCCGGCGCGACTTCGACCAGCTCCATGCCGTCCGCGCTCAGCCGCAGAACGCAGCGCTCGGTTATGTAGAGCACCGGCTGTTGCCGTTTCAATGCTTCGGTACCGGAAAACGTTCGATGCTCAACCGATGCGACAAACTTCTTCGGACCGATGTCGTTGATCAGTTTCAGCCGCCCATCGGCGATCGCGAGTTGCAGATCGCCGGCGGTAAACGTGCCGACGAACACGACGCTTTTTGCCGATTGCGAAATATTGATAAAGCCACCGGCGCCTGCCAACCGCGGTCCGAACTTGCTGACATTCAAATTCCCCTCGCGGTCGGCTTGTGCGAGCCCGAGGAACGCGACGTCAAGACCGCCGCCGTCGTAGAAGTCGAATTGATACGGCTGATCAATGATCGCCTGCGTGTTGATCGCAGCCCCAAAGTTAAGCCCGCTCGCAGGAATGCCGCCGATCACACCGGGCTCCGCGGTCAGCGTTAGCAAATCGATGATCTTCTCTTCCGCGGCGACGGCCGCCAGTCCTTCCGGCATGCCGATGCCAAGATTGACCACGCTATTGGCTTTCAGCTCCAACGCCGCGCGCCGCGCGATGATCTTGCGCTCGCTCATCGACATTGCTGCCAGCGTATGAACCGGCACCCGTACTTCGCCTGAAAACGCCGCGTTGTAGTGCTCGACAAAAGTCTGCATGTGATATTCAGGCTTTTCGGCGATCACGACGCAGTCGACCAGTACGCCGGGAATCTTGACCTGCCGCGGGTTCAGCGACCCCCGCTCCGCGATCCGCTCGACCTGCGCGATCACGATGCCGCCGGAATTGTGCGCCGCCATCGCAATCGCGAGTCCTTCCAGGGTCAGCGCTTCGCGCTCCATCGTGATATTGCCGTCGGCATCAGCGGTCGTGCCGCGCACAATGCCGACATCGATCGGAAATACCTTGTAAAAAAGAAACTCCGCGCCACCAATCGTCATCAGCTCGACCAGTTCATCGGTCGTGCGCTCGTTAATCCGCCCGCCGCCGTGGCGCGGATCAACGAACGTACCCAGGCCAATCTTCGATAGATGCCCGGGTTTGCCGGCCGCGATGTCACGAAACAGATGCGTAATTACGCCTTGCGGCAGGTTGTACGCCTCGATGCGGTTGCCGACCGCGAGGGCCTGCAGTTTCGGCACCAGCCCCCAATGGCCGCCGATCACGCGTCGCACCAATCCTTCGTGCCCCAAATGATTGAGCCCGCGCTCCTTGCCGTCGCCCTGCCCGGCCGCATACACGAGCGTTAGTCCCTCTGGCTTGCCAATGCCGCCCGGATCCTTCTCGCTGGTTTCCAGAAACCGCTGCTCGAGCGCGACCGCAATGTTTTCCGGAAATCCGATGCCGACAAAACCCGTCGTCGCGACCGTGTCTCCGTCCTGAATCAGCTGTACGGCCTCGCGCGGGCTGACGAGCTTGCCGCGCTCGAATGTGCGCAACCCGGATAGCAGCTCGCGACTTTGCTGACCCATTAACTACCCTCTTTTTGCCTTGCTACTTTAGTCATCCGAGCGGATACTTGCCAGCGTTGGTTTAAAGAGTCAGATTCGTGGTGTCGAGTTTGACTTGAGCAGGACAAAGTGTTGTTACTTCGCGCACCGATGCACAAGCTGATAGCGCTGGCGCTAGCCGCCGTAACGCTGCCTTGTTCGGCGCAATTGCAACTCGATCTGGTCCCCGAAACGACGCTGCTGCAACAGCAAGCGTTGGAGGGCGGCGCCGGCTCATCGTTGCAAGGCGGCCCTGGCCCGTCGTTGCAAGCACTGGGCGGCGTCAGATCGTTTTACGGAATGTCGGCGACGGCCGATTCGACCTGGCTTGGCTCTGCAGTCCGGGTTGAAGCGCCGCGCGCGACGGGCACCGGCCAGTACACGAAACCCAAGGTTGTCGTCGGCCTGCCGTCCGATACGATGCGCAAGTTCATGAACTCGGCCGGTTTCGCCACCGAAAGATGCATGCTGCCAACGGTGAAGGCTCGCGCGAAGGTCGGCGCCGGCGGCGACGTCGATGGCGGCACGCTTTGGCTTAGCGCACGCTGCACGTTCTACTGACAGCCTAGAATCTTCTGCTGACGCTCAGGCGTGGCGGAGGATTCTGTGCGAATCGGCGATAACTCCTTCATCGTAACCGGCGGCGCCTCCGGGCTGGGCGGCGCGACTTCGCGGATGATCGTCGCCAACGGCGGGCGCGTCGTCATCGCCGACGTTCAAGCGGACAAGAGCGAATCTCTGGCACGCGAGTTAGGCAGCGGCGCCCGCTTCGTCAAGTGTGATGTCAGTCAGGAAAGTGATGCGAAGAGCGCGGTTGAAGCGGCGCTCGCGCTGGGGCCGTTGCGCGGGTTGATTAATTGCGCCGGTGTGGCGATCGGCGAAAAAACCGTCGGCAAAGACGCACCGCACGCGCTTGCGAGCTTCTCGCGCGTGATCGCGATCAACCTGATCGGCACATTCAACATGATTCGCATTGCGGCGGATGCGATGGCCAAGCAGAGCGCAACCGCCGACGGCGAGCGCGGTGTGCTGGTCAATACTGCATCGGTCGCGGCGTTCGACGGACAGATCGGTCAGGTGGCGTATGCAGCGTCCAAGGGTGGCGTGGTCGGCATGACGTTACCGATCGCGCGTGATCTCGCTCGCAATGGGATTCGCTGCGTGACGATTGCGCCTGGGCTGTTTGCAACGCCGATGTTGCTCGAGCATGCCACAGGAAGTACAGGATGCGCTCGGCAAGCAGCCGCCGTTTCCGACGCGGCTCGGCGATCCCGATGAATATGCGGCACTGGCCAAGCACGTGATCGAGAACGTGATGCTGAATGGCGAGACGATCCGCCTCGACGGCGCGATTCGAATGCCGCCGAAGTGAAACGAGGAGACAAGATGCGTATCGACCGCCGACTTCTGATTGCGCCTTGCTTCGCGCTGCTCGCAGCGTGCGCCACATCTCCTGATCGGCCATCGCAACCCGAGGCGTCGTCGACGTTTCGCGTCGGGCTGAACAGCGTCACTGCAACCAAACACATGGCGGCTTCAGCCAACCCGCTGGCGACGGAGGCGGGTCGCGAAGTACTTCGTGCTGGCGGCAGCGCGGTGGACGCAGCGATCGCAATCCAGATGGTGCTGACCTTGGTCGAGCCGCAAAGCTCGGGCATCGGTGGCGGCGCGTTTCTGATGCACTGGGACGGACGCAAAGTTATCGCCTACGACGGGCGAGAAACCGCGCCGATGGCGGTCGATGAGAAGTTGTTTCTGCTGCCCGATGGCAAGGCGATGCCGTTCTATGACGCCGTGGTCGGCGGTCGCTCGGTCGGCACACCGGGCGCGGTGCGCATGCTCGAAATCGCGCACAAGCAGTATGGGAAGTTGCCGTGGCCGCGGCTGTTCGAGCCTGCGATCCGGCTGGCGGAGAACGGATTTCCGATGTCGCCGCGTCTCAACATGCAGCTCGGCACCGAGAAATATTTGAAGACGGATGCCGCATCGGCAGCGTACTTCTACAACGCGGACGGCTCGCCGAAAGCAGTCGGCACCGCCATGCGTAATCCGGCGCTGGCCGCGACCCTGCGCGCAATTGCGGCGAATCCGAACTCTTTTTACGCGGGCGACATTCCGGCCGACATCGTCAAGGCGGTGCGTTCGCATTCGAACGCGGGCCAACTCGCGGTCTCGGATTTCGCCGCCTATCAAGTCAAGCAGCGCGAGCCCATTTGCACCGACTACAAACAGTGGCGCGTCTGCGGCTTCCCGCCGCCGTCTTCGGGCGGTGTTGCGGTAGCGCAAATGCTCGGGATCTTCGCGGCGCGCAATATTGCCGCCTTTCCACCCACCGGCGTCATGGGTGCCGGCGGCAAACTCGAACTGCAGCCCGACGCGGTGCATCTTTTCTCCGAAGCCGGTCGGCTCGCATTCGCTGACCGCGGCCTATACGTGGCCGACAGTGACTTCGTCAAAGTCGACGTTGCGGGATTACTCGACCCCGGCGTACCTGAAGCAGCGCGCGCAGCTGATCGGCGACCGCAGCATGGGTACAGCGAAGCCCGGTGTACCCGCAGGTGCACAAGCCGCGCCGGCGAAGACACGTCGCCGCACAAAGCGGCGACGTCGCATATTTCAGTCGTCGACGGTTACGGTAACGCGGTGTCAATGACGACGACGATCGAGGATGTGTTCGGTGCACGCATGATGGTGCGCGGTTTCCTGCTGAACAATCAGCTGACCGATTTTTCCTTTGCCCCGCTTGCCGACGGGTTGCCGATCGCGAATCGAGTGCAGCCGGGCAAGCGTCCGCGCAGCTCGATGGCGCCGGCGCTGGTGTTCGATCGCGCCAGCGGTCAACTGGTCGGCACTATCGGGTCGCCCGGCGGCTCGCAGATCATCGGCTACGTCGCCAAGACGCTGGTCGGTGTGCTCGACTGGAGTCTTGACGTGCAGCAGGCGATTTCGCTGCCGAATTTTGGCTCGCGCAACGGTCCGACCGAGCTTGAGCGCGGCCAATTTGGTCCGTTCATGGTCGATGCGCTGAAGGCGCGCGGTCACGATGTGCGCGAGATCGATATGGCGAGCGGTCTGCAGGGCATCGTTCGGGTTCGGTTGCCGAATGGCACGCTCGGCTGGGCGGGCGGCGCCGATCCGCGCCGGGAAGGTATCGCGCTGGGCGATTAGACTTCCCATTCTTTCAACGTCAGGACAGGAAAGACAATGGCGATCAAAGTCGGCGACAAGCTGCCCGAAGGCGAGCTGCAGGAATTCGTTGAAACCGAAACCGAGGGCTGCTCGATCGGCCCGAATACGTTCAAGGTCCAGGACATCGTGAAGGGCAAGAAGATTGTCATCTTCGGCTTGCCGGGCGCGTACACCCCGACCTGCTCGGCCAAGCACGTTCCGAGTTACTTGCAGAAGTACGACGCGCTAAAGGCAAAGGGCGTCGATGAGATCTGGTGCCTCTCGGTTAACGATCCGTTCGTGATGGGCGCGTGGGGTCGCGATCAGAAATCAGGCGGCAAGGTGCGCATGATGGCCGACGGCTCAGCTGCCTACACGAAGAAGCTGGGACTCGAGCTTGATTTGACCGCGCGCGGAATGGGAGTGCGCTGTCAACGCTTCTCGATGCTGGTCGACGATGGTGTCGTCAAGGCGCTAAATGTCGAAGCGCCAGGCAAGTTCGAAGTCAGTGACGCCGACACGATGCTGAAGCAAGTGGCAGAGCCCGAGCGCGTCGCTTAAGGAGATCCGATGAAAACGCTGGAAGAGCAAATGTCGTTCTATCTGCGTTATCACCGCAATCCGAAGAACAAGCTGACGCATTTTGTCGGCGTTCCGCTGATCATGTTCTCGTTGTTCGTCCTGCTCGCATTGGTGCGAGTTGAGGTGGGAGGTTTTTCGATCTCAGCCGCGACGATGCTCGCGGTGGTCGTGTTGATCTACTACTTTCGACTGGACGCGGTGCTGGCCGCGGCGATGACACTGTTCGTCGCGGTGCTGCTGGTCGCAGCACACGGCATCGCGAGCGAAGGGGCGAGAGCTGCGCTGGTCGTGTTTGCGGTCACGTTCGTCGGCGGCTGGGCGCTGCAGTTGATCGGCCATGTATTCGAAGGCAAGAAGCCAGCGCTCATGGACAACTTCTTTCAGGTGTTCATCGCACCGATTTTTCTGATGGCCGAAATATTTTTCGCGCTCGGATACAAGCGCGATGTTGCCGAGCGGATGGAGCGGATGGCGCGTTCCGAGCCGAGCTAGAGTCGGCGCACCCGGAAATCGCGCATCCGAAATCCGAGCGTGAACAAAGCAGCGAAATAGGCGAGCGCAGCGCCGCCAATGACGGTGACGAGCCATGCAGCACGCTGCCACGGTGCATGCTGCATCGCTGTCCAGTCAAGCGGCCGCTGCACCCACCACAGCACGCCCACCAGAATCGCCAGCGCAACGGCGAGGCGTGCAATGAAACGAAGCCAACCCGCGGTCGGTTGATACAGCTTCCTTTTCTTTAGTCCGAGAAAAAGCGCCAGCGCGTTCGCACAGGCACCCAGCCCGACCGACAGCGCCAAGCCGGCGTGCGCAAAGATCGGCACCAACACGACGTTTGCAATCTGCGTCGCGATCAGCACGACGATCGCAATCCTGACCGGCGTTCGAATGTCCTTTTGCGCGTAAAAGCCGGGCGCAAGAATTTTCACTGCGATCAGTCCCAACAAGCCCACCGAATACCCAATCACTGCCAGCGACGTTTGCCGTACGTCGTCCGCGGTGAATTCCCGTCCTTGAAACAGCACCGACACGATGCCTTCGGCGGTCAAGCCCAGCCCGAAAGCCGCCGGCAACGCCAGCAGGAAGACCAAGCGCAAGCCCCAATCGAGCAGATGCGAGTATTCGTCGACTCGCTGTCCGGCAAACGCAGCCGACAAGCTCGGCAACAGCACCGTTCCGAGCGCAACGCCGAGTAGCGCCGTTGGAAACTCCATCAGCCGGTCGGCAAACGCCAACCAAGTGACACTGCCGGTTGCCAGATGTGACGCGATGTTGGTGTTGATGATGATGCTGATCTGCGCGACCGACACGGCGAAAACCGCAGGCACCATCAGGCCGCCGACCCGGCGCACATCGGGATCGCGAAACGCGGCAAGCGGTGATGACCAGCGAATGCCGATGCCAAGTCTGCGCACTGCCGCCAACTGCATCGCGAGCTGCAGCACGCCGCCGATCACTACCGCAAACGCAAGTGCCATGATCGGCCGTTCCAGCTGCGGCGCCAGCCATAGCGCGCACGCGATAAACGACACGTTGAGCAGCACCGGAGTAAAGGCCGGCACCGCAAATCTTCGATACGTGTTCAGCACTCCCGCCACAAGTGCCACCAGTGACATGAACAGGATGTACGGAAACATCCAGCGCGTCATGACGGTTGCGAGTTGGAACGCGTCCGGATTGCGCGCGAGGCCGGAAGCGATCAGCCAAACCAGTACCGGCGCCGCGATGACGCCCAACACCGAAACGGCAAGCAGTATCCAGAACAGCGCGCCGGCGATACGGCCCACGAATACTCCGGTCTGCGCGGCATCGCGGGTGCGAACATCCGCCAGCATCGGCACGAACGCCTGCTGGAACGCGCCCTCGGCAAACATCCGGCGCAGCAAGTTGGGAATACGAAATGCGACGTTAAAGGCGTCGGTTTCCGCGCTGACCCCGAAGATCCTGGAGATCAGCATGTCCCGCACGAGGCCGGTGACGCGCGATGCGAAGGTCAGGCCGCTAACGGTGGCAAGAGCACGAAGCAAGGTGTTAAGTGGTTATTGGAGTCGTGAGGTCAGCGCTGGTTTGCTATAGTGCCGCCCCTTTCGCAGCACAAGTCAAGCGATCGCTTCACCGGACACGAATCTTATGGCCAATACCAAACAAGCCCGTCATCGCGCACGTCAGTCGGCCGTTCGCAATGCGCATAACTCGGCGCAGCGCTCAAGGCTGCGCAGCGCGGTCAAGTCGGTTCGCAAGGCCATCGAGGCCGGCGACAAGAAGGTCGCGATGGAGACTCTGAGCAGCGCCACCAGCGTGATCGACTCGATGGCAAACAAGAAAGTCGTTCACAGGAACACCGCCTCACGCAACAAGCGCCGTCTGGCTGCCGCCATCAAATCGATGTCGTAGCGCGCCCTTCTGGCGGCCGCGCGGCGGGTCGAATTACAAGGGTAAGAAGACAGGGGTAAGAAGGACCTGTTTCGCGCTTGCTTTCTCCGCGCGTTTGCCGGATAAATCGCCCTTTTCTTCCGCACTCGCGCGCTGCATGGCAAAACCTTCTTCCAAGGTGCTCGTCATCAATGACGAGCCGTTGATTCTGCGCGAGTTACTCAAAGGGCTGAATGCGGCAGCGCGTTCGCTCGACAACCCATTTGGCATTTCGTTTGTCGGCGCGCTGACAGCCAAGGAAGGCCTTGCGCTGATCGAGCGCGACGGCGACGTTCAAACGGCGATCGTCGACGACAAGCTGTATGCCGTGACGGAAAGCCGGTCCAACGGCAGGGTCAATGGCAAGGCCGGCCGCAAGAACGGTGACGGCAAGCGAAGCTTGCAAGTCTCGGCGCTGAAACTGGTGCAGAGAATTACGTCGCTGCGCCCGGAGCTCGACATCTACATCCTGATCGAGAAGGAAAAGGAAGATCAGGTCGTCGACGCGCTGTTTACCGAAGCGGTCGACGGATACTTTTATCGCGAGGAGCGCGACTATCGGGGCATGTATCGCATCCTGAACGCGCAGATCGCCGAGCGCGCGCGCACGCCGTTCTACGACGCGCTGAAGGCGTACGTGATGGCCGCCAAGGACGCCTGGCACACGCCGGGGCACTCGAGCGGGGATTCGATGCGCGGCAGCGCGTGGGCCAACGAGTTCTACGACTTCATGGGCGAGCACGTGTTCGACGCCGATCTATCGGTGTCGGTGAAGGCACTCGATTCGCTGATGGAGCCGACAGGCGTGATCGCCGAAGCGCAACAAATGTCGGCCACGCGCGTTCGGCGCGCGCCGCACGTTTTTCGCGACCAACGGCACGTCGACCGCGAACAAGGTGATTCTGCAAACGATGATCGCGCCGGGCGAGAAGCTGCTGCTTGATCGCAATTGCCATAAGTCGGTGCACCACGGCGTCGTGCTGTCCGGCGCGCAGCCCGTTTATCTCGACGCATCGGTCAACCGCAAATTCGGCGTATTTGGTCCGGTGCCGAAGAAGACGATTCTCAAGGCGATCGATGAACACCCCGATGCACAGCTGCTGGTTCTGACTTCGTGTACGTACGATGGCTTGCGTTATGACTTGAAGCCAATCATCGACGCCGCGCATGCGCGCGGAATCAAGGTGCTGATCGACGAAGCATGGTTCGCGCATGCTCGCTTTCACCCGGCGCTGCGCCCGACGGCGCTCGAATCCGGCGCGGATTACGCGACGCAGTCGGCACACAAGACATTGTCGGCGCTGTCGCAAGCGGCATACATCCATGTCAACGATCCGACTTTCAACGAACACATCTTTCGCGAAAACTTCAACATGCATACATCGACGAGCCCGATGTACAGCATGATCGCGAGCCTCGACGTCAGCCGCAAGCAAGCGGTGCTGGAAGGCTACAAGCTGCTGCAGCGGACCTTGATGCTGGCTGATGAGCTGCGCGAGCAGATCAATTCGACTGGCGTGTTCCGCGTACTCGAACTCGAGGACTTGCTGCCCGATGAAGTCAAGAACGACGGCATTCGGCTCGACCCGACAAAGATCACGGTGGATGTCGCTTCATGCGGCATGACGATTGACGAGCTGCAGAACGAGCTCTTCACGCGCTTCAATATCACTGTCGAAAAATCGACGTTCAACACGCTGACGTTGCTGCTGACGATCGGCACTACGCGCTCGAAGTGTTCAAGGCTGTACGACGCGCTGATGCGCATCGCACGAGAGAAGCGCGCACCGCGCCGCCTGTATCGCACGCCCGATCTGCCACCGTTTACGGATCTTTTGTTCCTGCCGCGCGACGCGTATTACGCGACGGGTGAGCTGGTGCCGCTGCTCGACGAGAACGACCAGGTCAATCGGGGGCTGGCCGGGCGCATCAGTTGCGATCAGGTCGTCCCGTATCCACCAGGCATTCCGGTGCTGGTCCCGGGCCAGCGCATCACCGACAACATCGTCGAGTATTTGGTGCGTTATCTGCGCGTGCAAAACAAGGTCGAGTTGCACGGCGTCGTGTATCAGGGCTATGTGCCGTCGGTACGCGTGCTGTCGGCGCGAAGAAGAAAACCAGTTGGTCGCGCTGGTCGCAAGCCGGCCAGCGAAACGGCGCGCCGCGTAAAACCCTCGTTGCCGTGTTGCTGCCGATCATCGAGATTAATCGGCTGGTGCGGTAAACCGAGCGCAGTCCCCTACCGGACTGCGCTCGCGCAAGTACATAGCGTAAAGAAGCCGCACTGCATTCTGGGAGCGGCTAGGGCATGAGGCCGCGCCAATAAAGATCAACAAGTAAATCTTCATTCGGGTTTAGTCCTTGGGTACGGCCTACCGTAACCGCGCGGGCGGTTGTTTCCACCGTGCACGCCGAATGCTCAGCCGTCAGTGGACGTATCTCAAGATGGAAGTCACGGAATCGATAGGCCATCGAGAGCAGGCGCGGAGCAAACGGCTCACACAAATCTAGACTAATTACTCGCGGGCGCGTCGTCCGGATGCGAGCGTCGAGTGGCTCTAGATCCGAGAATACGTGTTCCCCGGAAAGATAACGATCGGAAAAGATCCAGACACTGGTTTCTGCGGCGATTGAGTCCTGGGCTACAGCTGCTTGCGCCAAACCAAGGCACGCACCGACGGCAGCAAGGAATCTGGAAATTAGTGAAGTGTTCATGGCGGGCTCCTGTTAGTGTCGGCACGATTTATCGGCGTGAGACTGCATAGCCAGCCGTCGTCAGCGCTTGATGTTCGGCCGCCTTGTTTTTTCTCCACCACACCAACATCAAATCAAAGTCACCGTTGAATTTGCTTACCTTCAAACTCTCGGTGATCGCACCGCAGGCGATGGCTGCGCCTCCGTCGACTCCGTGATTCGTAGCGGCGTGATCGCAGATCCAGAAGGCCTTCTCGAGATCAGCGGGAGTACTGACAGGCGCGACCACTTCGGTCGATGGCTGCGAACTCATTAGCTGTTGAGCCGCCGCGTCTACGCCGATCAAACTGAGCGTCATTCCCACCACGATGGATGCGACGGCGCTCCGCGCTGCCGAAAAGTCGTGTCCGTTTAGTGTCTTCGTCATGGCATCGTTCCCCTTGGCTGCCCGAGAGCGAATGCTCTCGCCGGCATACCCGTTAGCGCACGGCCTGTGCCAAGACGATCTCTTGAGAAAAAACTAGGAGGATCAGCAGGTTAGCTAAACAACTGCGCGAGCGATGCTCCGCCAAATGCAACGGAGCCGTCAAACTCGACGGGCGCGCCCCGTCGAATACGGTGGGCTAGGACGCGTTGCGAATGCCGAGCTTGCGCATGCGGCCGCGCAATGTGCTCGGATTCAGACCGAGTATTCGAGCAGCACCGAGATCGCCCTCGATCTTCCAGCGCGTGCTTTCGAGGACTCGGCGGATATGAGTCCGTTCGATCTCTTGCAACGAAGCGTAGGCGGCTTGCGAAGTCACCGGCACCGCAGGTGTCGGCGATGCGTAAAGCTCGTTCGTATCCAGTGGCCCGCCATTCGACATGATCAGTGTGCGTTCGACCAGATTTTCGAGTTCACGAATGTTGCCTGGCCAGTCGTATGCGCTCGCGCGCTCGATGAAGGACGAAGAAACTCCATCTATTTCACGACCGAGCCGACGCGCCGTCCTGGCTGCGAAATGCTTTAACAAGCGCGGGATGTCCTCACGGCGCTCGCGCAGCGGCGGCAACGCGATCGGAAAGACGTTCAGACGAAAGTAGAGATCGGTACGGAAGCGGGATGCGTGACTCTCGGCGTGCAAGTCGCGATTTGTCGCAGCGATCACACGCACGTCGACCCGCAGGCTGCGTGTTCCACCTACACGTTCGAACTCGCGTTCCTGCAGCACGCGCAGCAGCTTCGCCTGCGCCTCGGGAGGCAATTCGCCCACCTCGTCGAGGAACAAGGTGCCGCCGTCGGCGAGTTCGAAGCGGCCACGGCGTTGCTGGAGCGCGCCGGTGAAAGCGCCTTTTTCGTGGCCGAAGAGCTCGCTCTCGACCAGTTCGCGCGGCAGCGCCGCGCAGTTGATCTTGATGAGCGGCCGCTCGCGGCGCGCACTGTTTTCATGAATCGCGCGCGCGACGAGTTCCTTGCCGGTGCCCGTTTCCCCCTGAATCAGCACCGTGCTGTCGGTCGGGGCGACCTGGGCAATCAGCTGCCGCACGCGCTGCAGCGCCGGCGATTCGCCGATCATCGAACCACGGTCGGATCGGATTTCATCGACCAGTAGATGGATCGTGGCTTTCGATTTGCGATGGGCCTCAATCTCTCGACGCAACGCGATGTGCGCGCCGACCCGTGCCAGCAATTCTTCGGTTTCGAACGGCTTGGTTATGTAGTCCACCGCGCCGAGGCGAAACGCGCGCACTTTGTCGAACGTGTCCTTCAGAGCAGTCAAGAAAATGACGGGGATCGTTGCGCGTCGCGGGATTGGCCTTGATCCTCTTGCAAGTTTCGTAGCCGTCGATGCCGGCCATCATCACATCCAAGAGGATCAGGTCCGGCTGGCTGTTCGTCGCTGCAACGAGCGCATCTTCACCGCTTTGCGCAGCGATGGTCCGATAACCGGCGGCGGCAAGTTCCTGCTCGAGCAGGTCGACGTTTAAGGGCTCGTCGTCGACGATCAGCACCAAGCCTGCGTCAGTTGCCAAGATGCCTCGCCAGTGTCTGAAACAACAGGGTCTCGTCGATCGGTTTGGTCAGGAAGTCGTCGCAGCCGCGGCCCGCGCGCGTTCTTCGTCGCCGTTCATGGCGTGGGCTGACAGGACGATCACAGGAATGCCCGCCATCGCCGGGTCGGCCTTGAGCCGGCGCGTGGCTTCCCAGCCGTCCATACGCGGCAGCGACAGATCCATCAGTATCAGGTCGGGACGGGTCTCGGCAGCGCGTTCGAGCGCGGCCACGCCATCTTCGGCGAACACCAGACGATGGTCGTCCTCGAGAAGCTGCGCCAGCAATTCGCGATTCAATTCAATGTCCTCGACGATCAGGATGGTCTTCATGTCCGCAGTGGCCGGTAGCGGACCGGCAGCGTCAGCGTGAATGTCGATCCGACGCTCGGCGTGCTCTCGACGCAGACATCGCCGCCCATCAGCCGCGCGAGACGCCGAGCGATGGTGAGACCGAGTCCGGTACCGCCGTGCACGCGCGTACTGCTGGCATCGGCCTGCTCGAACTCCTCGAAGATCGATTCCAGCTTGTCGGCCGCAATGCCGATCCCCGTGTCGGCCACCGCAATCTCGACGCTGCCATCGTCTGCGCGCGCGCGGACATGGATGTTGCCGCGCGCCGTGAACTTGGCGGCATTGCTCAGCAGATTGAGCATGATCTGCCGCAGCATTTCTTCATCGACGAGCATCAGCGGCAGTTCGCCGTCGAACCCTTTGACCAGTGTCACAGGCTCCTTGATCAGCGGCTCGACCGTCCGCATGCACTGTTCCAGCAGCAGCGCCGGCTGAATCTCTGCAGGGTTCACCTCGACGCGTCCGGCTTCGATCTTCGCCAGGTCGAGAATGGTGTTGATCAGCGCGAGCAGTTGCTGTCCGCTCGTCAGGATCTTCTCCAGATTCTCGAACTGTTTCGGCTCGAGCTGCTCCTGCGAGCGGCGCATCACGATGCGCGTGAACCCAATGATCGCGTTCAACGGCGTGCGCAGTTCGTGCGACATGTTGGCAAGGAACGCGCTCTTTTGCCGGCTTGCGATTTCGAGCTGCCGGCTCTTGTCTTCGATCTCGCGGAACAGCCGCGCATTCTGGATGGCCAACGCGGACTGCGTCGCGAAGGTCTTCAAGAGATCGATCACGCGCGGCGCGAATTCGCCCGCGCTTTTTCGGTTGACGACCAGCCCGCCGAGCAGGCGGTCCTCGCGCAGCAGCGGTACTGCGAGGAGCGACCGGTAACCATGGCGGAGCAGGATCTCGCGGATCCGGCTCTGGAAGATGCTTTCGTCCTTGATCTCCGCGTATCGCTACCGGCTGGCCGGTCACCGCCAGTTGCCCGACCGCGCCTTCTCCCTTCGGCACGGGCCTCGACCGGAGCGCGTCGACCAGTTCATCCGGCAGCCTGTGCGCCGTGTGCAGGCGGAACTCTTCACGCGCCTCCTCGTACTCGTAAATAGAGCCGCCGTCCATGCCGGCAAGCTGGGTGGCACGCGAGACGATCGTGCTCAATACGGTTTCCAGGTCGAGTGTCGAGCTGACGGCCTGGCCGACCTCGCCCAGTGCCTGCAGCTCTCCGACTGACTGCGTGAGCTCGGTCGTCCGCGCCTCGAGTTCTTTGAAGAGCCGAACATTTTCGATCGCGATCACCGCCTGATCGGCGAAGGTCTGCAGCAAAGCGATCTGCTTTTCGGGAAACGGCCCCGCGACGCTCCGGCCGACAGCGATGGCGCCCACGGACTTGTCCTCGCGCATCAGCGGAATGCCCAATATGCTGCGGAAACCCCATCGCGCAAGACTCTTCAGCGCAAAGTCTGGATCCAAATGCGTATCGTGAATGGCGGCGACGCTGCGCGACAGCACGGCCCGGCTGGCCGCGGTGCCACGATCAAGCGGCCGCGGCCAATGGTGCCTTACAGCGTCCATCCCTTCGGGGCTGGTTCCCGCTATCGCCACGAGATGGAGCAACGCGCCGTCAAACGTGAACACGTTCGCCGAGTTGGCGTCGCACAATTTCAGCGTGGCGGCCGCGATCGCGTCGAACACCGGTTGAGCGTCGGTCGGCGAGCGCGAGAGGACGCGCAGGATCTCGCTGGTGGCGGTCTGTTGCTCGAGCGCTTCGGTGAGTTCCCGGTTGCGCGCGTCCAGTTCGTTGAACAGCCGAACGTTCTCGATCGCGATCACGGCCTGGTCAGCAAATGTCTGCAGCAGTGCGATCTGTTTTTCCGGGAACGGCCCGGCATCGCGGCCGGCCGACGGCGATAGCGCCAATCGGCATGCCGTCGCGCATCAAGGGGCACGCCCAATGCGCTGCGGAAGCCCCATCGCGCGCCGGCCTGTCAGCGCCATAGTCGGAGTCCGCACTGCGTGTCGTGAATGGCGACCACGCCGCGCGTCAGCACGGCGCGGCTGGCTGCAGAGCCGCGGCCGCCGGCCGCGGGTAAATGCCGCGCGAATCGCTTCCGCCCCTTCGGGACTGACGCATCGCCATCGCGCCGATACGAAGCAGTTCGCCGTCAAACGTGAACACATTTGCCGACCGGCGCCGCACAGGTTCAACGCCGCTGCTGCGATGGTGTCGAACACGGGCTGCACGTCTGTCGGCGAGCGCGAAATGACGCGGAGGATGTCGCCGGTGGCGATCTGTTGCTCGAGCGCTTCGGTCAGCTCCCGGTTGCGCGCCTCCAGCTCGTTGAACAGTCGAACGTTCTCGATCGCGATCACTGCCTGGTCGGCAAAAGTCTGGAGGAGCGTCAGCTGCTGCTCGGGAAAAGCGCCCGGCTCGGGCCGGGCGACCGTGATGGCACCGATCGGGCTCGCCTCGCGCATCAGCGGAACCGACAGGACGCTTCGGTATCCCGCAGCAGCGGCAGTCGCGCCGCCCTGCGTAGTCCGCGTCCTTCAGAACGTCCGGAATCGAGACGACACTGCTCGTCAGGATCGCACGGGTGTTTGCCGTATCGCGACTCGGTCGCTTCGGATAACTGCCGAAGTGTCGGCGCGAGGCATCCGAGCCTTCCGGACTCACCGTCGCGATCGGCGGCAACGTGGATCAGCTCGCCGTCGAACGTCACGACATTGGAGGAACTGGCAGCGCACAGCTTCAGCGCGGCGGCCACGATCGTATCGAACACCGGCTGCACGTCGGTCGGCGATTGGCTGATCACGCGCAGGATCTCGCTCGTGGCCGTCTGCTGCTCGAGCGCTTCGGTCAGCGCCCGGTTGCGCGCCTCCAGCTCGTTGAAGAGCCGAACGTTCTCGATCGCGATCACTGCTTGATCGGCGAAGGTCTGCAGCAATGCGATCTGCCTCTCCGAAAAGGGCCGCACCTCGCGCCGTCTGAGGGCAATGACACCGAGCAACCGGTCTTCCCGAAGCAGCGGCACGGCGAGCACCGTGCGAACAGATTCGCTCCGATGCGCCGGAGTCACGCGCACTCCGGGCTCGGTCATGAAGTCGAGCACTTGTACCGGCTTGCGCTCCAAGGCCGCGCGACCCGCGGTTGTCTCACGATCGACCGGGAAGCCCTTGGCGAGATAGTCGGCGAACTCTCGCGTGCATTCGGTGCGCGCGGCCAGCGACAGCCAGCCGTCCTGGTGGCGCACGACGAAAGCCCAGTTCGCCTCGCACAGCCGCAGTGCATTGGCGAGGATCGTGTCGAACACCGGCTGCACGTCGGTCGGCGAACTCGAGATGACGCGCAGGATCTCGCTCGTGGCCGCCTGTTGCTCTAGAGCCTCCGTGAGCTCGCGGGTGCGCGCATCCGGTTCTTCCTTGATCGCTCCTATGGCCCCCTCCTTGCCCTGCTGCGCTTCGCACTAGCACTTCCCAGCCTTTGCGAGCACGTCGAATCTAAACCATGACCACGTGATTCTTCAAGCGCAGCGACGGTTGCCAAGAAATGCCGTCTTGTTGGTTAAGTATCTGGATCCCGACCGAGTCATATAATCTTGCAAACGCGGCTCCGTGTTATGACGTCTGCCGCGTTTTCTTTTTCGGCCACGGAATGCGAACGATGACGCACCTGATGAATACTTACAACCGCCTGCCCGTTGCTTTCACGCACGGCAAGGGCGCTCGGCTGTTCGACGAGAGCGGCAAGGAATATCTGGATGCGCTTGCGGGCATCGCAGTCAACGGATTGGGGCACGCGCATCCCCGGCTTGTCGCGGCGCTGACGGATCAGGTCACCCGTCTGATCCATACGTCGAATGTCTATCGAATTCGCGAACAGGAGATGTTGGCCGATCGCATCTGTGCTCTCTCCGGTATGCAGGAAGTGTTCTTTGCAAACTCTGGCTCCGAAGCGAACGAAGCGGCGCTGAAACTGGTTCGCATGTTCGGGCACAAGCGTGGCGAACCCGAAGCGCAGACGATCGTTATGGAGCGCGCATGGCATGGCCGAACGTTGGCTACGCTGGCGGCAACCGGAAGCGAGAAAGCGCGCAAGGGCTTCGAGCCGTTCCCTACCGGCTTCATCAGCGTGCCGTACAACGATATCGAGGCCGTTAAGCGTGCCGTCAATGCCGATCGTCGCGTGCTCGCGATCTGGCTTGAAGTGTTGCAGGGCGAAGGCGGCATTTACGTCGCCGATCTCGATTACGTCAAGGCATTGCGGCGGTTGTGCGACGAACGCGGGCTGTTGCTGATGATCGACGAGGTGCAGAGCGGCATTGGACGCACCGGCAAGTGGTTCGCACATCAATGGGCGGGCATCCGTCCCGACGTGATGACACTGGCAAAGGGACTCGGCTCCGGAGTGCCGGTCGGCGCTTGTGTCGCCGCAGGTCCAGCGGTCGGCGTGTTCGGCCCGGGCAACCATGGCACCACGTTCGGTGGTAACCCACTTGCAATGCGTGCCGGCATCGAAACGCTTTCGATCATTGAAGGCGAAGCCTTGATGGCCAATGCGGTAGCGCAGGGCGAGCGCATCGTCGGTGGACTGAAGCGTGCGCTGGGCGGTATCAACGGCGTGGTGCAGATCCGCGGCATGGGTCTGATGATCGGCATCGAGCTCGACCGACCCTGCGGCGAATTGGTGCGCCAGGCGCTCGATGCCGGATTGCTGATCAACGTGACGCACGACACGGTGATCCGAATGTTGCCACCGCTCATCCTGAGCGAGAAGGAAGCTCAGATGATCGTGGAGCGTCTGGCTCCGTTGATCCTCGCCTTCCTGCAACGGCAGAAACAGCCGAGCGCAACTGCGAAGGCCGCATGACCGTGCATGGCCGACGCCCTTCGTCACTTCCTGCAATTTGCCGATTTTGAGCGCACCGAACTCGAGTGGGTGTTCGAACGCTCGCGCACGATCAAGGATCGATTCAAGCGCTATCAGTTCTACCAGCCGCTGGCCGATCGCACGCTCGCGATGGTGTTCGAAAAGGCATCTACACGCACGCGTGTGTCGTTCGAAGCCGGCATGTATCAGATGGGCGGCTCGGTGATCCACATCACGACCGGCGATTCGCAGCTGGGGCGCGCCGAGCCGATCGAAGACGCCGCGCGGGTGATCTCGCGCATGGTGGATATCGTGATGATCCGCACGTTCGAGCAGGCGAAGCTCGAGAGCTTTGCCGCGCACTCAAGAGTGCCGGTGATCAACGGTCTGACCAACGAATATCACCCGTGCCAGATACTGGCCGACATATTCACGTACCTCGAACATCGAGGGCCGATTGCCGGGCGCACGGTGGCGTGGATCGGGGACGCCAACAATGTGGCGTACACGTGGCTGCAGGCAGCGCAATGTCTTGGCTTCCGGCTGAACGTATCGACGCCCCCCGGCTACCCCCTCGACGCTTCGCTAGCGACGTCGGGAGAGCACCTGCAAGTGTTTGCTGACCCGATGGAAGCCGCGCGCGGCGCCGATCTGGTCACGACCGACGTCTGGACCAGCATGGGCTATGAAGCCGAGAACGAAGCGCGCTCCAAGGCATTCGCCGACTGGAGAGTCGACGCCGACATGATGCAGGTTGCCGCACGCGATGCGGTGTTCATGCACTGCCTGCCCGCGCATCGTGGCAAAGAAGTGACGGCGGACGTGATCGATGGCCCGCAATCGGTCGTCTGGGACGAGGCAGAAAACCGGCTGCACGTACAGAAAGCACTGATGGAATATCTGCTGCTCGGCAGAAGCGTCCAGTGACGGCGGACGGGCTGCGAATGCCATCGATCGCGGCGCCTGCTTGCCGTTCACTTACGATGCTGGCCGGATAACCATGGCCACCATCCTGCGACACCTTCCAACCGGCGACAAAGTCGGCATCGCATTTTCCGGCGGCCTCGACACCAGTGCCGCATTGCTGTGGATGCGCGACAAGGGCGCCATCCCGTACGCGTACACCGCGAATCTCGGACAGCCCGACGAAGCCGGATTACGAATTCCATCCCACGTCGCGCGCTCGAGTACGGCGCCGAGAAGGCGCGTCTCGTCGATTGCCGTTCACAACTAGTCGCGGAAGGCATCGCGGCCTTGCAATGCGGCGCGTTTCACGTCAGCACTGCGGGGCTCACCTACTTCAATACGACGCCGCTCGGGCGTGCCGTGACCGGCACCTTGCTGGTCGCAGCGATGAGAGACGACGAGGTCAACATCTGGGGCGACGGCAGCACCTACAAAGGCAACGATATCGAGCGCTTCTACCGCTACGGCCTGCTCGCCAATCCGGATCTGAAGATATACAAGCCCTGGCTTGACCAGGCATTCATCGATGAACTCGGAGGGCGCACAGAACTGTCCGAGTTCATGCGCTCGCGCGGCCACGCCTACAAGATGTCAGCTGATAGGGCGTATTCGACCGACTCAAACATGTTGGGCGCAACGCACGAAGCCAAAGATCTCGAGTACCTCGCGAGCAATATTCGGATCGTCGAACCGATCATGGGCGTCGCCTTCTGGCGCGATTCGGTGGCCATCGCTCGCGAAGAGGTCAGCGTCCGGTTCGAGCAGGGCCAGCCGGTCGCCTTGAACGGCAGGCAGTTCGATAACCCGGTGGAATTGATGCTTGAGGCGAACCGCATCGGCGGCCGCCACGGGCTCGGAATGAGCGACCAGATCGAAAATCGCATCATTGAAGCGAAGAGCCGCGGGATTTATGAAGCACCCGGACTGGCGCTGCTTCACATTGCGTACGAACGCCTGATCACCGGCATCCACAACGAGGACACGATTGAACAGTATCGCGACGGAGGACGCCGGCTCGGACGGCTGCTTTATCAAGGGAGATGGTTCGATCCGCAGGCGATCATGCTGCGCGAAAGCGCGCAGCGCTGGGTGGCGCGCGCAGTAACCGGCGAGGTCACCGTCGAGCTCCGCCGCGGCAACGATTACTCCATCCTTGACACGACTTCATCCAACCTCACCTATCAGCCAGACCGGTTGACGATGGAAAAAGGCGATTCGAGCTTCACGCCAGCCGATCGGATCGGGCAACTGCAAATGCGCAACCTCGATATCGACGACACACGGCAGAAGCTGGTCAGCTATGCCCGGGCTGGCCTGCTGACAACCGGTTCTGATTCCGTGTTATCGCGCCTGACCGATGACCGCGATCACAAGTAGTGCGCCTGTCGGGCTTCTTCTGCCTCTGCATACCGGTCGTCGGCGGATCGGCCATTCAAGCCGTTTGGATGAATGCGCAACGCGCGACCGCTGGCTATAGTTCGATCGTCTGCTGTGCCGGTGCTCTAAGCGTCCTCCTCCGCATGCGAGCTCTCCGACCGGCGCATCGAGACACCGCATGTTATTGACCCTCGGCCCGCGCACGCGGGCCGCTTTTTTTCCGGGCTAGATGATTTGCGGTTCGGGCTCCAACGCTATGCCGAACCGATTGCGTACGGCGTCTTGCACTTCGCGCGCCAGCCCAAGGATCTCGGCACCGGTCGCGCCGCCCCGGTTGATCAGCACCAGCGCTTGTTTGTCGGAAACGGCCGCACGGCCGCGCACCGCGCCCTTCAAACCGCATGCCTCGATCAGCCACCCGGCCGCGAGCTTGTACCGGCCTCCGCCGATGTCGTAGTTAACCAGCGATGGATGCCGCTCAATGAGTTCAGCACGCTGCTGGCGCGGCACGACCGGATTCTTGAAAAAGCTGCCGGCGTTTCCCACCGCTGCCGGGTCGGGCAGCTTGCGCCGGCGAATCGCTACTACTGCGTCAAAGATATCGCGCGGCTGAGGTTGCTCTACGTTGCGCCGGCGCAATTCATTTTCGACATCGGCGTAACGGGTCACCGCGGTCCATCGGTGTGGCAATGCCAAGGTCACACTAACGATCAAGCGCTGCGTAGCCTCGTGCTTGAAGATGCTGTCCCGGTAACCGAACTTGCAATCATCCGGAGTCAACGTTTGCAGCGTGCCGGAAGCAGCGTCCATTACCTGCAACGAATGGAACCGCTCGGCAAGCTCGACGCCGTAGGCGCCGATGTTCTGGATCGGCGCGGCGCCGACCGAGCCCGGAATCAACGCCAGGTTTTCCAGGCCAGGGATGTTTTCATCGAGCAAACGTTCGACGATGGCATGCCAGTTTTCACCGGCACCGACGCGAACGAGCCAGCGCTCGCCGTCATCGTCCCGCTGCACGCCGGGTATTTCGATCTTCAGTACGCAGCCGTCGAAGTCTCGCGTCAGCAGCACGTTGCTGCCGCCACCCAGCACCAGACGCGGCACACTGACTACACGCGAATCCGCAAGCACCTGCCGCAAGTCCTCCAGCGAACGGACACGCGCGAATAACTCAGCGCGCACATCGACATCGAACGTGTTAAACGGTCGTAAAGAGATGCGACGTTCGATTAGATCTTCGGCGAGGGCTGCCATGCCGCGAGTGTAGAGGCCGATAAACTTGAACCATTGAATGAGGAGCCGTGATGCCGTCGTTCGACGTGGTCTGCAAGCCCAATATGGTCGAGGTTCGCAACGCCATCGATCAGGCCAACAAGGAAATCGCCAACCGCTTCGACTTCAAGGGATCCGATGCACGCTTCGAGCAAAAGGACTTCGAACTCACGGCGTACGCCGACGATGAATTCAAACTCGGCCAGGTGCGCGACGTTCTGACGGGCAAGATCGCCAAGCGTGGCGTCGACGCCAGGCTCCTGGAATATGAAAAGCCGGAAAAGATTTCAGGCGACAAGCTGAAGCAGCCGATCAAGATCAAAAATGGCATCGATCAAACGCTGGCCAAGAAGATCGTCGCGCTAGTAAAGGCGAGCAAGCTGAAAGTCAGTGCCAGCATTCAGGGTGACGCGGTGCGCGTTACCGGCGCCAAGAAGGACGCGTTGCAGGAATGCATCGCGCTCGTGCGCGGCCAGGTGGCCGATGTGCCGTTGACATTCGAAAACTTTCGCGATTAGGAAAGCACACTGGCCAGCGCCACCGACCGGCTGTCGGCTCGGTTTTGTCATCCCGATGGATTAGCCTTACTCTGCAGCGCCATGAAAACTACGCCCTCTCGCTTCAACGGTTTCGTCGCGTCGGTCGACCCGAATCTTGAAGGCCAACCGGTGCTCAGATCTGCGCCTCGCACAACCGCCTCCGAGCAGGCAAAAGACGCTCAGCGTTCAATCCTGGAGCAACGACACCCGGCGGTTATTCAGACGTTGCGACTGCTCTGGGGCTATCCGGAATTGAATCAGTATTTCGAGAAGGTCTATAGCGGGCGCGACTCTGATTTGAACCTGGCACCCGAGGCGATGGCAGAGTTGATGTTGCTTGCCAGCGTGCACCAGAGAATCTGCCCGCACCGTCCAGCCAAACCGGTCGACGAACTCTGTAGCTTGGGACGCCGCGCAGACACCTGGAAGCCGGCGCGATAGCGTCGATGATCTAGCGGCGCAGACCACGCACCCAGCGGTCGTAGATGCCGTCGGCAATAGCACTCATTCGCCGGCTGCGCTCGTCTACGCGATCCAGTATTTCGTCAATACGCTGTACTCCGATGCCTCCTTGCCGTTCGAACGCTTCTTCGATTTCCTGCGCTCCCTTTGGATCGGTCGCCCACTCACGCACGAGCTGCGGCGTCATCTCGACATGAAATTGCATGCCCAGATGCGCCAGGTTCCCGCGCTCGATCACGAACGCCTGGTTTGCACACAGCTTGCTTGTCAGAAAGCGGCGCGCTCCGCGCGGTAGCGCGAACGCATCGCCGTGCCATTGAAACACTTCAAATGAAGGCGCGTCGCCGACCCACTCGCGAGCAATCTTGGAATCGTCGGCTTCCACCGCGCCCCAACCGATCTCCTTCATTGCGTTGCGGGTCACCGACGCGCCGAGCGCCTTTGCAAGCAGCTGCCCGCCAAGGCAATGGCCGATGATCGGCACATCGCGCTGATCCGCCTCTCGCATCAGTGACAGTTCTTGATCGATCCACGGCAGATCGTCGTTAACGCTCATGCTGCCGCCCAGCGAACAGAGGCCTGCGTACGGCTCCGCCGATGCCGGCAGCGTCTCACCCGCGAACAAGCGCACGATTTGATGTGGCAGGCCCTTTTCGGCCAGATAGCGCTCGAACCGCCCGGGCCCAACGTCGGCCTCGTGCTGAACGATGGCGATCGGCTTCACCGGCGCGCGCCGAACGCGCGGCTACGCCGCCGACTGCACGTAGCGTGCTCCGCGCGTGAGTTCAGGAAAGCGCGCGCGAATCGCAGCAGCAATGCCGGCCGCGTCGAGTCCACACTCCTTTAGCAGCGCCGCCGGGTCGCCATGATCGATAAAGTGATCGGGCAAGCCCAATTGCAGCACGGGTACTCCGATGCGCTGTGCGACAAGCGATTCGAGACACGCACTGCCGGCGCCGCCGGCGATGACGTTCTCCTCGATCGTTACCAGCGCGTCGTGCGTGCGCGCGAGTCGCGCTATGAGTTCATCGTCCAACGGCTTTATAAAACGCATGTTCGCCACCGCGGCATCGAACTGCTCGGCGGCAGCCAGCGCGGGTGACACCATCGCTCCGAAGGCCAGGATCGCGATCCGGCGGCCGGACGCAGCGCCCGAGCTGCGTCGCAGTTCGCCGCGCCCGATCGGCAGCTCGGTCATCGCTTGCTCGATGGCAACGCCCGGGCCGGTGCCACGCGGATAGCGCACCGCAGCGGGGCCGTCGTGCTTGAATGCCGTATACAGCATCTGCCTGCACTCATTTTCATCCGAGGCGGCCATCACCATCATGTTGGGCAGGCAGCGCAGATAGCTGAGATCGAACGCGCCGTGATGCGTTGCGCCGTCGGCGCCAACCAATCCTCCACGATCGAGCGCAAACACGACCGGCAGGTTCTGAATCGCTACATCGTGAATCAGCTGGTCGTATCCCCGCTGCAGAAACGTCGAGTAAATCGCGACCACCGGCTTCATACCGTCGCACGCAAGACCAGCGGCGAAAGTCACTGCATGCTGCTCGGCAATGCCGACGTCAAAGTAGCGATCCGGGTACTCCTGCTCGAACCGCACCAGGCCCGAGCCTTCGCGCATCGCCGGCGTAATGCCGATCAGGCGCGAATCGAGCGTGGCCATGTCGCACAGCCAATCGCCGAAAATCTTCGTGTAGCTCGGCTTGCTCGCCGCCGCGGCTTTGACGCCGACGCTGGGATCGAACTTGGTCGGGCCGTGATACAGCACCGGATCGGCTTCCGCCAGCTTGTAGCCCTGCCCCTTCTTCGTCACGACGTGCAGGAACTGGGGTCCGCTGAGCTCCCTCAGGTTGTGCAGTGTCGGAATCAGCGAGTCGAGATCGTGACCGTCGATCGGGCCGATGTAGTTGAAGCCGAATTCTTCGAACAACGTACCTGGCACGACCATGCCCTTGGCGTGTTCTTCGAGCTTCTTGGCGAGCTCGAAGACAGGCGGAAAGCTTTTCAGCACCTGCTTGCCGGCCTCCTTCGCAGTCGCGTAGAACTTGCCGCTCATCAGGCGCGCCAGGTAGCGATTGAGCCCGCCGACCGCGGGCGAGATCGACATGTCGTTGTCGTTCAGGATAACGAGCAGGCGAACGTTGTCTGTCACGCCGGCGTTATTCAGCGCCTCGAACGCCATGCCGGCGCTCATCGCACCGTCGCCGATCACCGCGATTGCGTGCCGTGATGATCCCTGATTGCGCGCGGCCACCGCCATGCCTAACGCCGCCGAGATCGACGTCGACGAATGCGCGGTGCCGAACGTGTCGTACTCGCTTTCAGTGCGGCGCGGAAAGCCCGACATGCCGCCGTGCTGGCGCAGCCGCGCCATGTGCTCACGCCTGCCGGTCAGAATCTTGTGCGGATACGTTTGATGACCAACGTCCCACACGATGCGATCTTCCGGGGTGTCGAACACATAGTGCAGCGCGATCGTCAGTTCCACGGTGCCGAGGTTCGAACTCAGATGACCGCCGGTCTTCGATACCGACTCGAGCACAAACGCGCGCAGCTCTTCAGCCAACTGCGGCAGTTGCGCGCGCTCAAGTGCGCGCAGCTCGGACGGCGAATTGATTTTTTTCAGAAGCTTCATTGCGTTTCTGGTGCTTGCCGGTCAGTTCTTGCGGCAAACGATGAAGTCGGCCAATTCTCGCAGACGCAGCGCGCTGGGGCCGAGGCCATCGACAGCCTCGAGCGCTTGTGCACGCAGGCGCAGCGACAAGGCACGCGCCGCCTGAGCGCCGAGCAACGACACATATGTCGGTTTGCTATGTTCGGCATCCTTGCCCGCCGTCTTGCCCAGATCAGCGGTGCTCGCCTCGACATCGAGTAAGTCATCGACCACCTGAAATGCAAGCCCGATGGCTTCACCATAACGCGCGAGCGCCTCGCGCGTGCACTCGGTCAGTGCGGCGGCGCGCCCCGATAGAGCACCCATCAGCACCGCCGCCTTTAACAACGCTCCGGTCTTCATCCGGTGCATCTTCTCCAGCTCGTCAATCGTCGGCGTGGTACCCACGACATCGAGATCGATGGCCTGGCCGCCGCACATGCCCGACGTAGACGACGCATGGGCAAGTTCACGCATCAGCGCGGCAGTTTGCGACGCCGGCAAGCCGCCATCGGCAATCACCTTGAATGCTTCGGCCTGCAGCGCATCGCCGGCAAGCATCGCGGTGGCCTCGTCGAATTCGACGTGAACCGTGGGTTTGCCCCGGCGCAGCACGTCGTTGTCCATACACGGCATGTCGTCGTGTACGAGCGAATATGCGTGCACGAACTCGACCGCGAGCGCAGCGCGATCGAGTGCGTCCTGGTCAGCCTGCGTCACCTCTCCCGCCGCGAAAACCAGCAGCGGCCGCACTCGCTTGCCGCCATCCAGCACGGCATAACGCATTGCTCGGTGCAACCGGGCAGGAACGACATCCGCGCGCGGCAATGTCAGATGCGCGGCATCTTCGAAGCGATTTCCGATCGTCTGCACCCAGTGTTCAAACGAAGCCGTGGCGAACGCCGGCGCCTGCACAGCCGCGGCGCAGGTCATTGAGCGCTGCCTTTGTCGGTCGCCGTGTCGGCTGTGACTCTCAGCTCGGAAATATCGAGCGGTTTCAGTAAGTCGCCTTCGAGCCGCTTGATCTCCTGTTCAGCATTGGCGAGCTTGCCCTGGCAGAAGCGCGCCAGCTCGGCGCCGCGCCGATACGCCGCGACCGATTCATCGAGCGACAGTTGACCGGATTCCATCCGGCGCACCAGCGCATCGAGCTCATCAAGCGCTTGCTCAAAACTCAATGATTCGGGCGGGGCAAGCGGTGCAGCGGGCGTTGCTTTCATCGGTGCCGATTCTAGTGCACGAGCGCACCTCTAGAATTCGAGCCGATGAGCGAGACTGATTCGCCCGGAATGTTGATCAGCGTCGATCGATTGCGCGGGCATTTGCGCGATCCGCGCTGGTGCATTGTCGACGTGCGACATGATCTGTTCGACGTCGAAGCGGGTGCGCGCGCTTACCGCGCGGGCCATATACCCGGCGCCGTGTTCGCCCACATCGACAACGATCTGTCCGGCAAGAAAACCGGACAAAATGGCAGGCATCCGCTTCCACCGCGCGATCAGCTGGTCGAGACATTCCGCAACTGGGGCATCAGCAACGATACGCAGATCGCCGCGTACGACGCGCAGGGTGGACAGTTCGCGGTACGACTATGGTGGCTCGCGCGCTGGCTGGGGCACGCGCGCGTCGCGCTGGTCGATGGTGGTTGGCCCAAGTGGTTAAGCGAGACCGGTCTGTCGAGTCTCGAGCAGCCAAGAAAAGAGCGCGGAACTTTCACTGCAGGCGAGTCGTTGGTACCGCTGGCGACCGTGGATCAGGTTCTGCAGTCGCTCGGCAAGACCGATCGCATCTTGCTCGACGCGCGCACGCCGGAGCGGTACCGCGGCGAAGAAGAACCGATCGATCCGGTTGCCGGCCACATTCCGGGCGCGCTTAATCGGCCGTGGCAATCGAACTTGAATCCTGATCAGACTTTTAAGTCGGCGCGCGAGCTGCGATCCGAGTTCGAATCGATGCTTGCGCAGCGCGCACCGGGCGCAATCACACATCAATGCGGCTCAGGCGTGACCGCGTGTCATAACGTATTTGCGATGGAGCTGGCAGGTCTTCATGGCTCCGCACTCTATGGCGGCTCGTGGAGCGAGTGGATCGCCGATCCATCGAGGCCCGTGGCCACCGGCGAGCACAGTTAGGGACGCTTAGTGCGCATGCAGCCCACCGGTCGCAAGCGCGGCGATCAGTACACCGAGCAGCACTAGCCCGACCTCGGGCAGAGACTTCGCGAGCGACTGACGGCGCATCATTTCGGGCAGTAGATCCGACAGCGCGATATAGACGAAGCTCGCGGCGGCGATCGCGAGCGCGTACGGCAACAGCCCCTGCATCCGGTCGAGCACAAAGTAACCGATGACGCCGCCGACTACCGCCGACAGACCCGATATCAGATTGAACGCAAATGCGCGACGGCGGGTAAAGCCGGCGTTCAACAGGATCATGAAGTCGCCAATCTCGTGCGGAATCTCGTGCGCCATCACGGCGAGTGTCGCAATCACGCCGAGACGCGTATCGACCAGGAACGCGCCGGCGATCACTACGCCGTCGGCAAAATTATGAAACGCATCGCCCACAAGTAGCGGCACGCCCCCACGCCCGGCTTCGTGCGCATCGTGTCCGTGGTGATGCAAGTGATGATCGCCCTCGTGATGATGCGTGTGATGGATCAGCGCCAGCTTTTCGAGCACGAAAAAGCCGAGGATGCCCGCCATCAGGACCCACCCAACAGCGAATGGATCGGCTTCGCTGTGGAATGCCTCGGGCAGCAGATGCGTGACCGCGGTGGCGAGCAGCAAGCCCGCGGACACCGGCACCATCTTGTCGATCAGTGTGCCGAGGTACCGAAAACTCAACAGGGCAGCCAGTCCGAGCGAGAGCAAGGTCGACAGCAGATTGGCGAGAATGATGTAGCCGAGCGTCATCCTGGATTCAGACGTCAAAACAAAGGGCGCAGCTTCGTGCGCCCTTTAATGCTGTTCAGCGTAGCAGAGCTGCCAAGCTCTGCGCGCTACGACAGATATTGCTTGAACCACGCCGTTAGCCGCTTCCAGCCATCGTCGGCCGCCTCCTTGCGGTAGCTCGGACGGTAATCGGCGTAAAACGCGTGCGGCATGTTCGGAAAGATCACCATTTCCGAACGCGTGTTGCCAGCGGCCTTCAATGCAGCGCCGAATCTTCTCCACGGTGTCGTTCGGAATGCCGCCGTCGGCGCCGCCGTACAGCCCGAGCACCGGCGCCTTGATCTGGCCCGCGACATCGAGCGCCGTCTTGTCGCCCGCGTGATACGAGCGCGCTGTCGGGCCGTACCACGCCACTGCCGCCGCCAGGTTCGGATTGTGTGCGGCATACATAAGAACGATGCGTCCGCCCCAGCAGAATCCTGTGATGCCCAGCTTGCCGCCGCCGCCGTTTTTCGCTGCCCACGCCGCCGCTGCGTCCAGATCGGCCATCACCTGCGCATCGGACACCTTGCTGACGACCTCTTTCATCAGCGCGCCGGTATCGGTGTACTTGGTCGGATCGCCCTGCCGCGCGTACAGCTCGGGCGCAACAGCCAGGTACCCCTGCTTCGCGAGACGGCGCGCAACATCCTTGATGTGTTCGTGAACGCCAAAGACCTCCTGCACGACCAGCACCGTCGGCAAACCGGTTTTGCCCGTAGGCATCGCGCGATAGGCCGGCATCTCGCCATCCTTGGTGGGAATCTTGACCTCACCAGCGGTCAGACCCTGCGTATCGGTAGTGATCATCGTCTGAGCCGTAACGGGAAGCACGGCAGCGGCAAAGCCCGCGCCGAGTGAAGTTTGCACAAAACCACGGCGGGTAATGTTAAGCGGCGGCTGCAAGCTATCGAGCTCTTCGGCCGCATCGCGCACACTTGATTCCATGAGGGTCTCCTGTCTCCAAAGGGAAATGCAGCACATCGGCGGGTAATGCCAGCGGCAGCCAAGCAATTAATGCGCCTCATCCCAATTTTTACCTACGCCCACTTCAGTCAACAGCGGTACGCGCAGATCGGCCACACGCGACATCAGTTCCGGGATCCTGAGTTTTACAAGTTCGATTTCGTCATCTGGCACCTCGAACACCAATTCATCGTGCACCTGCATCACCAACCGTGTTCCGAGTTGTTCAGTGTTGATCCACTTCGAAACCGCAATCATCGCGAGCTTGATCAGATCCGCGGCGGTACCCTGCATCGGCGCATTGATGGCTGCGCGTTCGGCGCCGGCGCGCCGCGGTCCATTCGGTGAATTGATTTCCGGCAGCCACAAGCGCCGGCCGAATACAGTCTCGACATAGCCCTGCCGCTTGGCCAGCGCGCGCGTCGATTCCATGTACTTCGCGACGCCCGGGAAACGCGTGAAGTAGCGATCGATGATGAGCTTGGCAGCGTCGCGTTCAATGCCGAGGTTGGACGCCACACCGAACGCACTCATCCCGTACATCAGTCCAAAGTTGATGACCTTTATGTAGCTGCGCTGCTGGCTGGTCACTTCCGAAAGCGGCACCGCGAAAACCTCAGACGCCGTCGCGCGGTGAATGTCCTCTCCTTTGCCGAAGGCCTCGAGCAAGCCCGCGTCGCCGGAAATGTGCGCCATGATGCGCAGCTCGATCTGCGAGTAGTCGGCCGATACGATCCGATGCCCTGGCGGCGCGACGAACGCCTCTCGAATGCGCCGCCCTTCGGCGGTGCGGATCGGAATGTTCTGCAAGTTCGGATCGCTGGAGGACAAACGTCCCGTTACGGCGACAGCCTGGCCGTAGCTTGTATGCACGCGGCCACGTTCATCGGCGGTGGCCGGCAGCTTGTCGCAGTAAGTGGACTTCAGCTTCGACAAGCCACGATGTTCAAGCAGCAACTTGGGTAGCGGATAGTCCTGCGCGAGTTTTTCGAGCACTTCTTCGTCGGTCGACGGCGTCCCGCTAGCGGTCTTCTTAACCACCGGCAGCGCCAGCTTGCCGAACAGAATTTCGCCGATCTGCTTGGGGCTGCCGAGGTTAAACGGCTGCCCGGCAAGCTCGTGCGCTTTCGCTTCAATCTCGGCTATGCGATGAGCCAGCTCACGGCTCTGCGCGTTCAGTTTGTCGCTGTCGATCAGCACGCCGACCCGCTCCATCTCGTACAGCACTTGTGACGTCGGCAGCTCTATTTGCTCGTAAATAAAGCGCAGTCTTTCGTCGGCTTCGATGCGCGGCCACAGTGTTTCATGCAGCGCGCGCGTGACCTCGGCATCCTCGGCGGCATACGCGGTCGCGCGATCGATCGCCACTTCGTCAAAGCACAATTCGTTGGCGCCTCTGCCGCAGACCTCGACGTAGGTCAGCACCTTACGACCGAGGTGCCGTTCGGCCAGTGCTTCCATGTCGTGACTGCGATGCGGTTCGAGTACATACGATTGCAGCAGCGTGTCGTGGGCAACCCCGGACAAGCGGATTCCGTGATTGGCGAACGCATGCATCTGATACTTTGTGTCGTGGCCAACCTTGTACTGATGCGGGCTTTCAAGCCACGGTCTGAGCTCAGCGAGCACGTCGTTGAGCGCCAACTGCTGCGGTGCTCCCGCGTACCGATGAGCCAGCGGGATATAGCAGGCGTTCAACGGTTCAACAGAGAGCGCAATCCCGACCAGCCGCGCAGCAATGGGATCGAGCGACGTCGTTTTGGCGTCGATGCAGGTCAGCGCCGCTGACCCGATTTTTTGCAGCCACGCTTCGAGCTGCTCGCGAGTCAGCACCGTCTCGTATGTCACGTCCGGTTGAGTGATCGTGACCACAGGCGCCTCACTGCTGATCGCAGCCGCTGCGTTCTGTTGATCGAGCTCACGCAGAAATGGCTTGAATTCGTAGCGCGTGTAAAGCTCTCGCAGTGTGGCCGTATCCTGGGGCTGCGAGGCAAGTTCCTCGAGCGACTTCACCTGCTCGCCAAGATCGCAGTCGTCTCTGATCGTCACCAGCTTGCGCGCCGTCGGCAGCCACGACAGCGCCTTGCGCAGGTTGTCGCCGACGACTCCTTTGATTTCGCCGGCATGCTCGACCACGCCGTCCAGCGAACCGTATTGCTGCAGCCACTTGGCCGCAGTCTTCGGTCCGACTTTGTCGACGCCCGGCACGTTATCGACGCTGTCGCCTATCAGCGCCAGGTAATCGACGATGCGTTCGGGCGGCACACCGAACTTGCGATTGACGCCGGCGACATCGAGTGTCTCGTTGCTCATCGTGTTGACCAGCGTCACGCAATCGTTGACCATCTGCGCGAGATCTTTGTCGCTAGTGGAAACGACGGTCCGCACACCGCTATCGCACGCACGCTTGGCGAGCGTCGCAATCACGTCGTCGGCTTCGATGCCTTCGATCTGGATCACCGGCCATCCGAGCGCACGCACCGCCACGCCAATCGGCTCGATCTGCCGGGTTAGGTCGTCCGGCATCGCCACGCGATTGGCCTTGTATTCGGCGTATAGATCGTCACGGAACGTCTTACCCTTTGCATCGAAGACGCATGCCATGTAGTCGGCTTCCACTTGCCGACGCAGGACATGCAGCATCCCGATAAAGCCGCGCAGCGCTCCGGTCGGCTCGCCACTGGACGTACGCAGATCGGGCAATGCGTGGAACGCGCGGTATAAGTAGCTGGATCCATCGACCAGCAGCAGAGTTTTCATCGTTTCATTTGGGAGTAGCACCGTGCTCGATCATCGAAAGAATATCCCGAGTCTCCGCGCGGTGACCATGCCGGAACGCGCCACCGCCCAGAAGGCGCGCGAATCGTGGCACCTGTGGGGAATTGTTTCAGAGTTTGTCGAAGCGTCAGAGCGGCTGTCCGAGATTCGCCCCGCGGTCTCGATCTTCGGCAGCGCCCGCTCGACGCCCGATGCGCCGATCTACCAACTGACGGTCGAAATCGCGCGCAAGCTGTCGGACGCCGGGTTTGCCGTCATCAGCGGCGGCGGACCGGGCATCATGGAAGCCGCCAACCGCGGCGCCTACGAGGGTGCCTCACCGTCGGTCGGGCTCAATATCGAGCTGCCGTTCGAGCAGTACGGCAATCCGTATCAGGACATCTCGCTGCGTTTCCGTCACTTTTTTGCGCGCAAAGTTGCATTCGTCAAGTACGCGGCGGCATACGTCGTAATGCCAGGCGGCTTTGGCACGGTCGATGAGCTGTCCGAAGCGCTCACGCTGATGCAAACCGGCAAGGGCAAGGCGATGCCGCTGGTGCTGGTCGGTTCGCGTTTCTGGAGCGGCTTGATTGACTGGATGCGCAACACATTGGTGGCCGAAGGAATGATCGCGGCAACCGATCTCGATATGATGACGATCGTCGATGACAGCGATGCTGTCGTCAACGCGATCTTCGATTTCTACGATGCGCGCGGCTTCTTACAAACCGCGAGCGAGCGCGAACAGATGCTCTATCTGTAACTCGGCTGGACTAGAATTTGCGTCGGGTTACGTACGTTGCGCGAGGTTTGAAATGAGAACCGTTGCACTTGCAGTGCTGCTGGCATGCACGATGGCGGCGTACGCGCAAACCAAAGGCGCTCCGCCCCCACCTCCAATGCCGGCGCCGACGGATAGCAAGGTCGCGAAACCGGCCCCGAACAAGCCGCGCCGCGCCATTGAGTTGTCGCCCGCTGAACGCCAAGCAATCGATGCGCGCGAACTGAGCGCGGTTAAGCCCGCCAGCGTCGAAGAGGCGCTGCAGCCGACACCGGAAGATGCAAAGGTCGAGCGCGACGACACCGGCAATAACACTCGCATCGAACAACACCGCACTTCGAATCGAATCAGCGAAGTGGTTGTGACGCCGGCCGGCTCTTCGCACAGCTACACAATGACGAATCGCGAGGGCAGGCAACCGTTTGGTACCACGCAGATGACGCCCGGACTATCCGTGCCGAATTTTTTCCGCTTCGAGTTCGGCCGGACTGTGCCAGCGCCGACAGCTCCCCTTCCGCCGCCCGCTTCTGCGCCGTCGACGCCGTCGTCTAGTCCGTCGAAAACCAACTAACCCTCGTTCGCGACATGGCGGTATTCACCGCGCTGTCGCGCGCCGAGGTCAGCGCATTCTTGAGTCAGTTCTCCCTCGGAGAGCTGGTCGACCTGCGCGGCATTCACACCGGCATTGAGAACACGAACTACTTTGTCACCACCGATCGCGGCCGCTATGTATTGACGGTCTTCGAAAAACTGACTGGCAAGGAGCTGCCGTTTTATCTGCAGCTCATGCGTCACCTGGCGCACAAGGGTCTGCCGGTGCCCGAGCCGCAGCCGACTCGCAGCGGCGCTCTGCTGGCCGAAGTGAAGAGCAAGCCGGCGGCGCTGGTAACGCGGCTGCCCGGCAAGGCCACCAGTGATCCGACTCCGGGCGAGTGCGCAATCGTCGGTGAGTTTCTGGCACGCATGCACGTCGCAGGGCAGGACTTCGAGCCATTTCAGCCGCATCTGCGCGGCATCGGTTGGTGGAAGAGCGTGGTCCCGAAGCTTGATCCGTATGTTCCGGACGATGTAATGCATCAACTGGCCGAGGAGCTGATCTTCCAGGACTCGTTTTTTCGCAGCGCGCGCTTTGAAAAGCTGCCTGCCGGCCCGATCCATGCCGACCTGTTTCGCGATAACGTCCTACTGATGCGCGACGGCGACAATGAGCGCATCGGCGGTGTGATCGACTTCTATTTTGCCGGCTGCTCGATCTTGCTGTTCGACCTCGCGGTCACGATGAACGACTGGTGCATCGTGCAGGCCACTGGAGAGTTCGAGCCGGAGCGGGCACAGGCGATGCTGAATGCGTATCACGCGGTGCGGCCGCTGACCGAGGACGAACACGAATGCTGGCGCACTTCGCTGCGTGCTGCAGCGCTCCGGTTCTGGATTTCTCGCTTGTACGACTACTACCTGCCGCGTCCGGCGCACTTGCTGACTCCGCACGATCCGGCCCACTTCGAACGCATTTTGAAGCGCAGAACAGCCGATTCGTCGCTGCCTTGGGTTGCGTGGTAGGCGCGCATCGATAGCAATGGTCGTCCGAACACTGCCCGCTCGCGCCGGTTTGACGTGGCTGCGCGACGCACTCGTGTTGTACCGCCGTCAGCCGTTCGCTTTTACTTCGCTCGTCATCCTGTACACGATGGTCGTGACGCTGCTGGCCTATGTGCCGTTTATCGGGATGCCGCTGGCAGCAGTATTGATTCCGTTCGGCACGATCGGCATGACGCTCGCCGGCCGCGACGCGGAGCGCGGCGTGATGCCGATGCCAACCCTAATGGCACAGCCATTTCGCGATGCCCGCCAGCGCAAAGCGCTCGCTCAGCTGGGCTTTATCAACGCCACGATGGTGCTCGTGCTCGTGCTACTTGTCTCGATTCTCGCCGCCGATGAGCTGGCTAACTGGAAGATCGTCGACGGACAGATCGATACGGCGACCGCCGGCAGCAATTTCCCCTGGGACGCCATCCTGGTCGCCGCAGTTTTGTACTTACCGATTCTGATGCTGACCTGGTTCGCGCCGCAGCTGGTAGCGTGGCACGGTCAGCCGATTGGCAAGGCGTTGTTCTTCTCGTTCTTTGTCTGCTGGCGTAATCGCTGGCCGTTCTTGACTTTGGCTGCGGCACTGATGGCGCTCACATTCGGAGTCGTCTTTGTAGTGACTCAGCTGCTGCAAGCCTTCGGCGTTTCACCACAGCTGGCGTCAATGCTCTTCGCGCCGGTCGTGCTGGTGCTGATCAGCATCAGCTATGCAACGCAATATCCGATTTATCGCAGCTTGTTCGAAACATCCGACTGAATAGCCCGATCCGGCCGGTCCGACGAACTCATTGCGCGATTGTCATTGATTCGATGCGTTACGGCGGCTAGCATCCGCGCCGATGGAAAAGCGGGTTCGTTTTCGATCGGCCTGGTTGCCCTGGGCACTGCTGGCGCCGCAGGTTGCGGTCATCGGCATCTTCTTCTTTTGGCCTGCCGCGCAGGCGCTGTTGCAGTCAGTACAGATTCAGGACGCCTTTGGCGCAACGCGCGAATTCGTCGGGCTGGAAAATTTTCGCCGCCTGTTCGCCGATGAAACCTACATCGATTCGTTCAAGACGACCGCGATTTTTTCGGTACTCGTCGCCGGCTTCGGTATCACGATCGCGCTGATTCTCGCAGTCTTCGCTGACCGCGTGATTCGCGGCGCCGGCTATAAGACGCTGCTCGTATGGCCCTACGCAGTGGCCCCCGCGGTAGCCGGCGTGCTGTGGCTGTTCATGTTCGCGCCGTCGATCGGCATCATTCCGTTTGCGCTGCGAGCGGTCGGCTATGAGTGGAACCATTTGCTGGACGCCGACCATGCGATGGCATTGATCGTAATGGCCGCAGTGTGGAAGCAGATCAGCTACAACTTCCTGTTCTTTCTTGCGGGGTTGCAGGCGATTCCGAAGTCGTTGATCGAAGCAGCGGCGATCGACGGCGCCGGGCCCTGGCGGCGCTTCTGGTCGATCGTGTTCCCGTTGCTCTCGCCAGTGACATTCTTCCTGCTGGTGATCAACATCGTTTACGCATTCTTCGAGACCTTCGCCATCATCGACGCATCGACGCAGGGCGGTCCCGGCAAAGAAACAGCGATCCTCGTCTACAAGGTGTACTACGACGGCTTCAAGGGGCTCGATCTCGGCGGTTCGGCGGCGCAGTCGGTGGTGTTGATGGTGATCGTAATTGCATTGACGGTTGTGCAGTTCCGCTATGTCGAGAAGAAAGTCCAATACTGATGGTCGAACGCCGCCCTGCCCTGACGGTTTTGACGCACCTCGTGCTGATTCTCGGCGTGCTGATCGTCGCGTTCCCGGTTTACGTGACGCTGGTCGCATCGACTCATACGGCGCAGGCGATCGTGCAGGCACCGATGCCGTTGATCCCCGGCGATCAGATGCTGCAGAACTACACGGCCGTTTTGGCTGGCAGCGACGCCGGCGCGGGCTCGGCGGCGCCGGTCGGCCGCATGATGTTCGTAAGCCTCGTGACAGCGCTGACGATTGCGCTCGGCAAGATCGCGATTTCGCTGCTGTCGGCGTTCGCAATCGTCTACTTCCGTTTTCCGTTCCGCAATCTCTTTTTCTGGGCGATTTTCGTAACGTTGATGTTGCCGGTCGAGGTGCGCATCGGCCCGACGTACGAAGTCGTATCGAACCTCGGCATGCTGAACAGCTACGCGGGACTGACCATACCGCTGATCGCTTCGGCGACTGCCACTTTCTTGTTCCGGCAATTCTTCCTGACCGTGCCGGACGAACTCGCCGAGGCCGCGCGTATCGACGGCGCCGGGCCGATGCGCTTCTTTTGGGATGTGTTGCTGCCACTGTCGCGCACCAGCATTGCAGCGCTGTTCGTGATTCAGTTCATCTACGGGTGGAATCAGTATCTATGGCCGCTGCTGGTCACGACACAGGAGGACATGTATCCGGTGGTGATGGGCATCAAGCGGATGATCGCCGGCGGCGACGCGGCCAACGACTGGAACCTGATCATGGCCACTGCAATGCTCGCGATGCTGCCTCCTGCGATCGTCGTCTTGCTGATGCAGAAATGGTTCGTCAAGGGCCTGGTGGAGACGGAAAAGTAAGTGGCCTCGATCGAGTTCACCGACGTTCGCAAGAGCTACGGCACGTTACAGGTCGTGCACGGTATCGACGTCACCGTAGCCGACAGCGAGTTTGTCGTACTGGTCGGGCCGTCGGGGTGCGGCAAGTCAACTTTGCTGCGAATGGTGGCGGGCCTGGAAGAGATCAGCGCGGGCACGATCCGCATCGGCAATCGCATCGTCAACGACCTGGAGCCGAAAGATCGCGACTGTGCGATGGTGTTCCAGAACTATGCGCTGTATCCGCACATGAGCGTCTACGACAACATGGCGTACGGGCTGAAGATTCGCGGCCTGGCAAAGAGCGATATCGAAAAGAGGGTCAACGACGCGGCGGCAATCCTCGAACTAGGCGGGCTGCTGCAACGCAAGCCGCGCCAGCTTTCCGGCGGTCAGCGGCAGCGAGTCGCGATGGGACGCGCGATCGTGCGCGAACCCGCGGTGTTCCTGTTCGACGAGCCGCTTTCCAATCTGGATGCGAAGCTGCGCGTGCAGACACGTCTCGAGATTCAGAAACTGCACCGGCGACTGAAGACGACGAGTCTGTACGTGACCCACGATCAGGTCGAAGCCATGACCTTGGCGCAGCGAATGATCGTGATGAACGCGGGGCGCGCCGAACAGATCGGCACACCCGACGACGTCTACTCGCGGCCCGCGACGACGTTCGTCGCCAGCTTCATCGGCTCGCCGCCGATGAATCTGTTCGAAGGCCGCGTCTCCTCCGATGGCCGCGCCTTCGAGGCGCGGGAAACGAGAATCTCGCTGCCGGAGCCGGTCGCTTCGATCACAGGACGCGAGCTGATTCTCGGCATCCGGCCCGAACACATGCGGCACGGCGGTGACAGCTTCTCGATGGAGGTCGAGACGGTCGAGATGCTCGGTGCCGAGCACTTGATCCATGGCACCGTAGCCGGACACGACGCCATAGTGCGCACCGGTCCGCACGATAATCCTGCGCCCGGATCAATCGTACCGCTCGGATTCAAGGCGAGCGCTATGCAGTGGTTTGATCCTTCGACTCGGCAGCGAATTTCCGTTTGACACTCGATGAACTGCATCGCAGCCACGAATGTTTGGCGCTGCAGCACCGCCTAGGCGTCCCGGCTGCACCAGCCGCTGCGACACGAGGGACTCTGCCCTACTCCTTGCGCCGAAACTCGCAATTAGGCTTTGTGCAATCGCCATACAGCGCGAGCGCATGACCGTGCAGAGTGAAGCCGCGCGCTGCGGCGACCTTGTGCTGCCGGAGCTCGATCTCGGCGTCGACAAACTCTTCGACTCTTCCGCACGTCAGACAGACGAGATGATCGTGGTGCGTGCCTTCGTTCAGCTCGAACATCGCGCGCCCACCTTCGAAGTGATTGCGCGCCAATAGTCCCGCCTGCTCGAACTGTGCCAGGACGCGATACACAGTCGGAAGACCGACATCGATGTGTTCGGCTGCCAACGCGTTATGCACGTCCTCGGCACTCATATGTCGCACCCCGAGTTCCTCGGAGCTGCGCTGAAAGATCTCGAGCACCTTGAGCCGCGGCAGCGTGGCTTTCAGCCCGATGTTCTTGAGCTCACTAGACGGGGGAGAAAGACGATTCGACATCACACGATCGATGCATACTACTGCGCACTCTTGCGCGGCTCATTGGCCGGCTCGTTCGCCGGGCTCACTTGCCGGGTCAATTGCCGTCGCATTTCGCGGGCTCATTTGCCAGCTCATTTGACAGATATCATACGAGCTTCAGCGGTAATCTCCGTAAGCCGTCATGCCAATCCTTCGCATCGCCTTGATTCTTCTGAGCGTCTGTTCGGCGCTAGCCGGTTGCCAGACGATGTCGAACATCGGCTCCGGCATTTCATCCGGCATTTCTTCAGTAACCGGTTGGGCGCCGACGTTCCTCGGACCGTACCGACCCGACGTGCATCAGGGCAACATCGTCACGCAGGAGATGGTCGAGCAATTGCGGCAAGGCATGACGCGCGACCAAGTGCGCTTCATGCTCGGTACGCCGCTTTTGACGAGCGAATTTCACAAGGACCGTTGGGACTACGCGTACTACCTGAATCCGCGCAAGGGCCCGGTGCAGAATCGCAGGTTGACTGTTTATTTCAAGGACAACAGGCTCGACAGCTTCAGATCGGACGAAATGCCGCAGGAAGCGGAGGCCGACATCCTGATTCTCGGGCCGGACGCGCGCAAGAAACCAAGACAGGCGCCCAGACAGCCGGAAAAGGCGCCGGACATCCTGACACCCGCGCCGGGGCGCGAGCCCGCCAACTAGACCGTGCGACGGAGTGTTCGCCGTTAACGATTCCGCTGTTACATGAAGCTTGCGATTGCGGGCGCGTCCGGCCGCATGGGTCGGATGTTGATCGAAGCAGCGCTCGCGCGGCCTGATGCCACGATCGTTGCCGCGTTCGATACAGCGGAGTCTCCCGCATACGGCCACGATTGCGGCGAATTTCTCGGGCGCTCGACCGGCGTCACGGTCTCGGCCGATCTGTCCGCGCTACGTCAAGCCGACGTGCTGATCGATTTCACTCGCCCCGAAGCCACGCTCGCGCACTTGAAGGCCTGCGAGGCTGCCGGCATCAACATGGTGATCGGCACGACGGGTTTCGACGCAGCGGGCAAGAAAGCAATAAGCGCGGCCGCAGAGAAGATCGCGATCGTCTTTGCGCCGAATATGGGCGTCGGCGTCAACGCGATGTTCAAGCTTCTGGACGTGGCCGCGCGAATCCTGAACGACGGCTACGACATCGAGATCATTGAAACGCACCATAAGCACAAGGTTGATGCGCCGTCCGGCACGGCACTGAAGATGGGCGAGATCGTCGCGCAAGCGCGCGGCGAGAAGCTGGATAAAGTTGCGGTGTATGCGCGCGAGGGTCAAGTCGGCGAACGCAAGCCGGGCACGATCGGCTTTGCAAGCATTCGCGGCGGCGATGTGATCGGTGATCACACGGTGCTGTTCGCCGGTATCGGTGAGCGCATCGAGATCACGCATCGATCATCGACTCGAATGAGCTATGCGATCGGCAGCATGCGGGCGGCGCGCTTTCTGGCAGGTCGCAGCGCGGGGCTGTACGACATGTCCGACGTTCTGGGACTCAAATGAGGGATTTGAAATGAGCGGCACGCAGCCGACGCGCACCCGATGGAACTGACCGCACTCGGACTCTCGCATTTCTGGTCGCAGGCCGACGCAGTGATTCGCGTGACTGCGTATCTGCTGCTCGCCATGTCGGTGGCCAGCTGGTTCTTGATCTTTTGGAAGACGTGGGCGTGGCTACGTGTGCGCCGAGCGTCACATCAACTCGAAAACTTCTGGACCGCCAGCTCGGTCGACTCGGCCGTCGCGCAATTGAAGCCGTACGACCACGAAAACATCTTCGTGCCCCTTGCGACCGGCGCCGCCGGTGCTGCTACGCATTCGGCGTCCGAAGGAAGCCTGGCGGCGCAGATCGATCGCTCCGAGCTGATTACACGCGCATTGCGCCAGCGCATTAACGAAGCGGCCAGCAAACTCGAATCCGGGCTCACCGTGCTGGCGTCGGTCGGCAGCACCGCTCCATTCGTGGGATTGTTCGGCACCGTGTGGGGGATTTATCACGCGCTGATCAATATCGCGCGTTCCGGCCAGATTGCGATCGACAAGGTGGCTGGCCCGGTGGGTGAGGCGTTGATCATGACGGCGTTTGGTCTCGCAGTCGCGATTCCCGCCGTGCTCGCGTACAACGCGTTCACGCGCGTAAATCGCATGGTGCTCGGCCAGCTGGATGGTTTTGCGCACGATCTGCACGCGACGCTGACGATGGGCTCTCGCTTGCCGGCGGAGGCATAGACGGTGCAAGCCGGTCAGAAGCCGTCAAGAGCGTCGCGAGCAGACCCGAGGCGCGGTCGAGGAGCGCACCTGTATGAGCTATACAGCGAGCACCGCAGGCCGCGGATCGGGCCGCGCAGTAGCTCTGGAGGGCTTCTGATGCCTTTTGGCGGTTTCGAGCGGCGTGGCGGCCCGGCGCAGCCGATGTCCGAGATCAACGTCACGCCGCTGGTCGACGTGATGCTGGTGCTACTGGTGATCTTCATCATTACCGCGCCGCTGCTGTCGTATGCGATCAAGCTCGATCTGCCGAATGATCCGGCACCACCCGCCGAGGCCGTGCCGACGACGATCAAGCTGTCGATCGACGCCGACGGAAAGATCCATGTGGACACTGAGGCGATCACCGAGGATCAGTTGCGCGCACGCTTCGCCACCGCCGCCAAGGCATCGCCTGCGCCCGAAGTGCATGTCCGCGCGGACAAGGCGACGCGCTACGAGCGCATTGCCTTCGTGCTGTCATCCGCGCAGCAGGCGGGACTGACCAAGATCGGCTTCGTCACCGAGCCGGCGAGCAGCGCGATCGAAGCGCCACCCGCGGTGCGTTGACGACCCGAGCGATCGCGCTACGTGAGCGTTAGGTTTCCAGCCATTCCAGCAACGGCTGCCATTGCTCGCGGTCTTTAGCGACCCGACTCTGCGCAACATCCCATAGCGTGAGACCCTGCGCCGCCAGGTACACATAATTCTGGGTGTCGCGCAGATAGCCGACTACAGGCAACCCGAGCCCTTCAACAAATCGATGCAGTTGCTCGGCGGCACGGGTGCGCTCATCGACCCGCATGCCGAGAACGCCAACCTTGCCGGCATCACTTAGCGTGCTGCGCTCCGCGATCTTGGTCAGGAAAGTCTGCGTCGCGAAGATGTCGAAGATCGATGGTTGCAGGGGCACGATCACTCTATCGGCAAGTTTCAGCACGTGTTTCAGATCTCCACCGCGCAGCGCCGCCGGAGTATCGAGCACTACGTGTGTGATGCCGGCGGGCGGGCGCGCGACGTGTTTGTCACTGCGGTCCCACGATTCGATGGTCGGCGCTGTAGCGGGCCGAATCGCAAGCCATGCAAGTACCGATTGTTGTCGATCGAGATCGCCCAGCATGGTTCGATGACCGCGGCTCGCGTAGTAACCGGCAAGATTCGTCGCGGTCGTGCTCTTGCCCACGCCACCTTTAGGATTCGCGATCAGGACAATCATCCAACCAGTCTAGCGAAGCGACCAAACCCCGGTGCTACCATCGACGCATGCTCGAAGACTTTGACAACCTAGCCGCCAAGATCAAACAGCTGGCGACCATGGTGCAGTCGTTGCGCTCCGAAAATCAGCAACTGCGCGCGCAGCTGGTCCGAGCCTCCGCTGAGCTTGAATCGATGAATGACCGTGTCGATGAGGCTACGCGGCGGCTAGACGCGCTGCTGCAGCACCTTCCTGATTCGATCAAGACCGCAAGCGCATCGGCCCAATGGAACACGTGAGCGTTTCGATCCTCGGTCGTGAGTACAGGCTGGCGTGTACTCCGGACGAAAAAGACTCGTTGCTTAAGAGCGCGCAATTGGTCGATACGAAGATGCAGAAGATTCGCGAGGACGGCAAGGTAATGGGCGCCGATCGCATCGCGGTCATGGCAGCGCTGCAGTTTGCTCACGAGTTGCTGGGCGCTAAAGGTGCCGACGGCGTCGAGCTCGGTGAGTTGCGCACACGCGTGCGCGACATGCTGCAAATATGCGATGACGCGCTGTTGCCGCAGGAAAAATTGTTCTGAGCGCGGTCAGTTTCCGGCGATGACGCGCTAAACTGCGCGCAAGCGTTCTGGAATCGAGAACGCAAGAAACTTCCCTGCGGTGTTCGCGCAAAGGCTTCATAGTTCCTTGAACCAATGCGCAATGCGCAAGGTTGCTGGCCTCGCGTCGCGGTGCGATCGGCACGCGTTTGCTGAACCTAAACGGCGCGGACAGCGACCACCCTGAACCGATGGTTCAGGACATCAGGCCGGGCGGCACAGGCGGGGATTTCATTCAAGACTACGGTGCGCTCGCGTGCACCGTAGTCTGTGCGCCTGAGCTGAGCTCAAGAACGTGCTTGCACCGGCGTCACTTGCAAGACGCGTTCGCGGAACACGCCCGCAATCGGCCTTAGCACCTTGAACTCAAGCTGTTCGCCGACGGCTTCGCGTCCAAGCAGGCGCAACAGATCGGATACCTGCTCGATCCGTTGCTGGCCGACGGCGAAGACGATATCGCCCACTTCGAATCCCGCCTGCGCCGCCGGACCTTTGGACGAAAGACCCTCAACCCGCATACCGGTGCGGGCCGGCCAGTCTGAGCGAAGCACCCAGCGTCGCGGCAGCGGGACGGTTCCACCTTGCACGCCAATGAACGCGCGCCGTACTTCGCCGTAACGCATCAGTTGGCTCGTAATCCAATTCGCCGTATTGCTGGCAACCGCGAACGCGAGTCCGTGTGCCGACGGAATCATCGCGGTGTTGACGCCGATGACATGGCCCTGGCTGTCGAGCAGCGGGCCGCCCGAGTTGCCCGGATTCAATGCGACGTCGGTTTGGATGACGTCATCGATGGGCCTGCCGCCAAAGCCGAGCATCGTACGAGCCAGCGCGCTGACGATGCCGGCTGTCACGGTGAAGTCAAAGCCGAGCGGGTTGCCGACGGCGATCGCAATCTGACCGGTGACGACATTGCGCGAATCGGCGAGCGGCAATGCCGAACCGATCGAATCCTCGAGGCGCAGCACAGCCAGGTCGGTGCCACGGTCTTCGCCGACCAGGCGGGCGCGCTCAACGGTGCCATCGGCAAATGACGCTTCAAGCGACGTCGCACCGGATACGACGTGGCTGTTGGTCAGCACGAATCCATCGGACGCGAACACGAAACCAGATCCGCTGCCACCACCCTTTGGTTTGGGCGCACGAATGTGCACGACCGAAGAGCGTGCGCGCCGCGCAACATCAGCGACGCGCGCCGAATACTCATCGAGCAGGCGGCCGTCGTCCGCCGGTGTAGGCCGCTGATCCTGTTCGACGCACAGGTCGCTTTGCGTCGTCTCGGAGTCAGCAAGCCACTGCACGGTCTGATTCACTCCAATCTCCTCTCAACTAAACCTAAGGTGGGTATGGCGCGGCGGCGATCAACTCCTGACGCGCGGATCCAACACGGGTGGATCGTCTGCGCCGACTGTTCCTCTACCCACTGGTAGTCTGATCACACATGGAGCCGGTTCTTTACGCGGCAGCAGCCGTGCTGGCGATCACCGCGGTTGTCAATCTGATCGCGCGTCGGATCAACCTGCCAAGCCCAATCGTCCTGGTCGTGGCCGGCGCGATGCTTGCCGTGACGCCGGGCTTGCCGCGCATCGCGCTGCCGCCCGATCTCGTGCTGCTGGTGCTGTTACCGCCGCTGATCTACTACGCGGCGTTCGCGATGAGTTGGCAGGCGTTCTGCCAACACTTGCGGCCAATCCTGCTGCTCGCGGTGGGGTGTGTCGTGTTCACGACCATCACGGTGGCGGCAGCCGCGCATTGGCTCGTCGGTCTTGCCTGGCCAGCCGCATTCGTGCTCGGCGCGATCGTTTCGCCACCCGATGTGGTGGCGCCGCTCGCGATTGCGCGCAGACTCGGTCTGCCAAGCCGCATCACCGCAGTGTTGGAAGGCGAAGGCCTGGTCAACGATGCGACGGCGCTCGTGCTGTTCAAGTTCGCGCTGGCCGCGGTGTTGACCGGCACGTTTTCGCTCACGCACGCGACGACAACGTTTGCAGCCATCGTGGTCGGAGAGACGCTGTACGGACTGCTAGTCGGCTGGGTGATGCTGAGGCTGCGCTACTGGGCCAACGAGCGGCTGGTCGAAGTCACTCTATCGCTGCTGACTCCGTTCGTTGCCTTCTGGTTGCCGCACGCGACAGGCGGCTCAGGAGTACTCGCCACCGTGGTCGCAGGTTTGTATGTCGGCGCCAAGGGTGTCGAACTCATACGCTCGAAGACGCGTCTGCAAGCGCTGTTCTTCTGGGAGTTTGTCACCTACGTGATCGAAGGCGCGATCTTTCTGCTTACCGGCTTGCAAGCGCGCGTGGTGATCGACGCTCTCGAAGCGACGCCCTGGAATCAGTTGTTGTTCGACGCCTTGGCGATCAGCGCGGTGGCCATCATCGTGCGTTTCATTTGGGTATTTCCGGCCATCTACCTGCCACCGCTGCTCTCGGCGCGACTGCGTCAGCGTGATCCGGCGCCACCCTGGCAATACTCGTTCGTCATCGCTTTTACCGGCGTGCGCGGCGTCGTTTCGCTGGCGGCCGCGCTCAGTATCCCGTTCTTGATCGCCGGGGACCAGCCGTTTCCCGACCGCAGTTTGATTCTGTTCCTGACCTTCAGCGTCATCATCGTCACGCTTGTACTGCAAGGTCCGACGCTTCCGTGGCTCGTCGCGCGGCTTGGGCTGGTCGACTCCGGAAGCCGCGAAGCGCAGGAGCGCGAACAACTCGAGGCACAAGCCCGCGTTGAGGCGGCGCAAGCGGCGCTCGAACGGCTGGATGGGCTCGCCGCAGCGAGCCATCTGCCACCGGAGCAGACTCGGCGCCTGCGCGAGCTGCAGCTGGATCGAGTAAACGGGCTTGAACGTCGCCGCGATCGCGAAAATGATGGCATCAAGGTCGCCGCCGGGCTGGATCGCATCGAGCTCGCGCTGATCCAGGCGGAGCGCGATTACATCAATGGTCTGCTACGCGACGGCCGGATTGGAGACGAGATCCGCCGCCGGATCGAACGCGATCTCGACCTGCGCGAAGAAGGGATTCGTATGGAGCGTGAACGCCACGGACGAGGCCTAACGCGAGGCATTCCGCCGGCGATGGTGAGCAACGCGCACGCTCCCGTTTCGGGAAGTGCGCATTCCGTGCCTTGTAACGCTAGACTCGTTGATCGTCAGGGCGGGCGGGGGAACCATGCCACGATGGGCACGCGTTAGCTACGAGGGACGCGAACGCTTCGGCACGATCGAGGACGACACGATCGCGCTGCACGCGGGCGATATGTTCACGAATCCGCGACCGACCGGGGAATCGATCCCGCGCAGCGCGGCCAAGCTGCTGACCCCGACGACCCCGAGCAAGATGGTGGGGCTGGTCGACAATTACCACGCCCTGGTCGCCAAGCTTGGTCACGCGGTTCCGGCCGAGCCGCTTTACTTTCTGAAGGCCAGCAATTCGTTTCTTGCAGCGGGCGAGCCGATTCGCACACCCCAGTCGTACGCGGGCAAGGTTTTGTTCGAAGGCGAGCTCGGCATCGTCATTGGCAAGCGCTGCCGCGCGGTCGACGAAGCCGATGCTGCCAGCTACGTATTCGGCTACACCTGCGTCAACGATGTCACCGCCGTTGACATTCTGAACAAGGACCCTGGCTTCGCGCAGTGGACGCGCGCCAAGAGCTTCGACACGTTCGGCGTGTTCGGTCCGGTGATTGCAACCGACGTCGATCCGGCCAAACTTGTTGTCAGGACGATTCTGAACGACCAGGAGCGGCAGAATTATCCGGTCGCAGACGCGATATTCGCGCCGGCTCGACTGGTGAGTCTCATTTCGCGAGACCTGACCTTGGAAGCAGGCGATGTGATCGCTTGCGGCACATCGGTCGGCGTCGGTTCGATGAAACCAGGCAGCACGGTTAGCATCGTCATCGACGGCATCGGCATGCTGACCAATCGGGTGGACTGATGAGAATCGCAGTTATCGGTGCCGGCGCGATCGGCGGCATGCTCGCCGTACGGTTTGCGTTGTCGGGTCACACAGTCACCGTCGTCGACCAGGGCGCTCATCTGGAAGCGATTCGCAAGAACGGGCTCAAGCTCGTTCATCACGATGGCGCAGAAGAAGTCGCGCCAGACTTACGCGCGGTGGCGAGCTGCGCCGATGCAGGTTTGCAAGACCTCGTGCTGCTCGCGCTGAAGGCTTACGCGATCGCAGGGGTTGCGCCGCAGATGCGCGCACTGTTTGGCGACGACACGATGGTCGTGACGTTGCAGAATGGCCTGCCGTGGTGGTACTTCCAGAATTTCAGCGGCCCGCACGCGGGCTACCGGCTCAAATCGGCTGATCCGAATGGCGTGATCGAACAGAACATCGAAGCGCGCCGCATCATTGGCTGTGTCGTTTACCCCGCGGGCGAGATCGTTGCGCCGGGTGTCGTGAAGCGGCTCGAGGGCGACCGCTTCCCCGTGGGAGAACTGGACGGAACCGAGAGCGCGCGCGTCACAAAGGTATCGGAAGCATTCATCGGCGCCCGCTGGAAAGCACCGGTCCTGAATGACATCCGCTCGGAAATCTGGCTCAAGCTGTGGGGCAATATGAGCTTCAACCCGATCAGCGCGCTGACCCACGCGACCTTGGTCGACATCTGCCAGGAGCCCGCGACGCGCCAGCTGGCCGCCGACATGATGCGCGAGGCACAGGCGATCGCCGAAAAGCTCGGGGTCACCTTCCGCGTACCACTGGAGAAGCGCATCGAAGGCGCCGAAAAAGTGGGCAAGCACAAGACTTCGACATTGCAGGACGTCGAAGCCGGGCGCGCGGTTGAAGTCGACGCGCTGATCGGCTCGGTGATCGAGCTCTCCGAATTGACTGGCACGCCTGCGCCCGCATCGCGCGCTGTGCACGCGTTGCTTAAGCTACTGGTCGCGACGATGCACGAGCAGCGTGCGCGCGTCGTGCTGCAGCGGGTTTAGCGACCGGCTGCGGCCGATCTCGGACGTCTCCTCCAACGCAACACCCAAATATTCACACGCTCGGTGTCGTCTTTCCCGAGCGTTTTGCGATCCATCAGATAGCCGGTCCGAATGCGTCACGTCGTGCACGTCCGTGACCGAAGTCAACTATCACTGGAGGATCGTCATGAATAGCAACTCAAATCGCGTGCGCTTCGTCGCGACGCTCGCAGCTGCAGCGGCGCTGACGCTGTTGCTTGTCGCGTGCGGGGGCGGAGGGCCGATCGATGTTCGCGCAGCCGAACCAATCAAGGCGTCCGACCCGCCGAGCACGCTTGACCCTGCACTAAACAGCCTTGAAGGCGTGACGCAACACGGTTAAGCAACCACTTGTCTTAACAAGCAGTTCGAGTTAACCGTACCGGCGGATCACCGCCGGCGGGCCGCTGCGCAAGCGCTGCGGCGCTGACCCTATCGCGCGTACGTGATAGTCAGATCGCCCACGCCTTCAACGTGGCCCTCGAGCTTGTCGCCTTTGCTGACGGGACCGACCCCTGAGGGCGTGCCGGAAAAAATGAGATCGCCGGGCTGCAGCGTGACGAGGCTCGACAGGTAGGCGATCTGTTCAGGCACGCTCCAGATCTGCTGCGACAAGTCGCCCTGTTGCTTGACCTCGCCATTTACCTTGACCCGGATCGCGCCTTTCGCGGGGTGACCGATCTCGCTGGCGGGCCGCAGCGCCGAGCACGGCGCCGATTGATCGAAGCTCTTGCCCATCTCCCAGGGACGGCCCATTTTTTTCGCTTCGCCCTGAATGTCCCGGCGCGTCATGTCCAGACCCACTGCGTAACCCCAGACATGGTCGAGCGCCTTCTCGACCGGGATGTTTTTTCCGCCCTTGCCGATGGCGACCACCATCTCGATCTCGTGGTGGACATCCTTGGTGGCGACCGGGTAATCGACGGTGGAGCCGCTCTGCACGATCGAGCTGGGCGCTTTCATGAAAAAGAACGGCGGCTCGCGATCGGGGTCGTGGCCCATCTCGCGCGCGTGTTCGGCGTAGTTGCGGCCGACACAGAAGATGCGGCCCACCGGAAAGCGCAGGTCGCTGCCCGCGACCGGCAGCGAGGGCAGCGGGCCGATATCGATGACGTACTTGGCTTGGCGCAGATCGTCTTTTCCCATAGTCTTCTCGTGGAGTTCGCTAGTCGAGCTTAATGCCGATCGCTTTCGTGATCTTGACGTACTTGTCCACCTGGCCACGCAGCATCTCGCGGAATTCCTCCGGCGACTTGCTGGCGATCGGCTCGGCGCCGTTGGCGTCCATCTGAGCCTTGAAGTCAGGAGTCGCGACAATCGCGGCGATTTCTTTGTGCAGGCGATCGAGCACGGGCTTCGGCATATTGGCCGGTCCCATGATGCCGAGCCAGAGTGCCGCGTCGAAGCCGGGATAGCCCTGCTCGGCGACCGTGGGCACGTCGGGCAGCGCGGGCGAGCGCGCCACGGTTCCGACCGCGAGCGGACGCACCTTGTTCGCCTTGGCGTGTTGTAGCAGCGCCGGCATCGAACCGAACACGGCCTGAACCTCGCCCGCGAGAATCGCCGTGTCAGCCGGCGCATTGCCTTTGTACGGAATATGCACCAGGTCAACCTTGGCGGCGTCCTTCAGCATCTCCATCGCGAGGTGCGTCGCGGTGCCGTTGCCGGCGGACGCGTAATTCATCTTGCCGGGCTGGCTTTTCGCGAGCGCGATGAACTCGTTCAGGTTGCGCGCCTGCACCTGCGGGTTGACGACCAACAAATACGGCGTGATAGCGACCAGTGAGATCGGCGTGAAGTCGGTCACCGGGTTGTACGGAAGCTTCGAATACGCCCCCGCAGCAATCGCATGTGTGCTGGTTGTGCCGAGCGTCAGCGTGTACCCGTCGGCGGGTGACTTCGCCGTGGCGTCGGCACCGATCGTGCCTCCCGCGCCCGCCCGGTTTTCCACGACCACGGTCTGCCCGAGCCGCTCGCCCAACTTCTGCGCCACGATGCGAGCAACGATGTCGGTCGAGCCGCCCGGCGCGAAACCGACAATGAGCTTCACGGGCCTATTCGGATAATCCGACTGCGCGAGTGCTGCGGTCGGGGACACGAGAATTCCGGCACACGCGGCGATTCCGGCAATGACTTTCGCGATGCTGCTCATTGTTCCTCCTCGGGATTGAATCTCGGATCTCGATCCTGCTGGCAAATTCTAGGCCGTGCCTACGTTCCGTAACGCACCAGCGAGTTGAATTGTTTAAACGCCGCAAGCGCGCTGAAGCCCGCCAGCACCGCGGTCCTCGGATTGTCGGGCGACGGCACGTTCTCGAAGCGCAGATCGATCGAGCCGGTCGGGCCGCGAATGCGGATGAAATGGGTGTTGAACTTGAGCGCCGGGTCGGCCACGACCGTAAGGCGCGTGCGATCGAAGCCGATTCCCGCCAGCGAGAGCGCCGCGGCGATGTTCACGTTGGCAGGAAAGTGCGGCACGCCCTCGCGCGCAGTGCCGTCGAACAACGTTACCGCTCCATCGAGGCGGTCCAGATCGATACCCAGGCTCTCGACGTACGGAATGCCCTTCCACCCGGCCGGCGGCTTGGTCACCATAATGGTCACCTCGTCCACGCCGGCCGCGCACGCCGCCTTCAGCGCGTCCAATCCACCGATACCGCCTGAAGGTACGTAGAGCAGAGCGCGATGCCGCGCGGATGCGCGCTCCAGCCGCTCGCGCAGGTGATCATCGACGAGCGCACCCGCCGAAAGCACGATCACCGCGATGCCGCTCGAAAGCAGCTCTTCGACATGCTCGCGCACGGCGGCATGCGACGCGGCCTCGATCACGATTTCCGGCCGTAACGCGACGAGCTTGTCGCGCTCGGTCACGAAGGCGACTCCGAATTCCTGCGCAAGAGCTTTTCCGCGCGACAGGTCGCTGCGGCCCATCACGGCGACTACTTCGGCGTCGCGTATCGCGCCGCGCCGTGATTGCTCGAGAAAGAGGCGCGCGATAACGCCGCCACCGATCAGTCCAACGCGCATGAGTTATGGAGAGTCGTGGATCGAACCAAGCGCCGATGCTCGCCTATGCTCGCCTATGCTCATTGTGAGCGGCGGCGGCCCAGTCTAGTATGTCCTGCATCCTCACGGCATGTTGCAGGAGTGAATCCATGAATCGTTTTCGCGCAGCTCTGGCAGTTACGGCTCTGCTCTCCGCCTCGTGGGCGTTCGCTGCCTACCCCGACCGGCCCGTGAAGCTGATCGTTCCCTGGGCGGCCGGCGGCGATACGGACAGCATCTACCGCGCGTTCCAACCGCATTTTCAGAAACATCTCGGAGGCACGCTCGTCATTGCGAACGTGGGCGGCGCCTCAGGCACCAAGGGTGCGAAGGAAGCCAAGGACTCGCCGCCAGACGGCTACACGATATTCGCCGTGCACGACTCGATCCACTCGACCTTCCACACCGGTGTGGCCGACGTGAACTCGACCGATTTCCAACCGATCTGCCTGGTCGCCTCGACGCCTTCGATCATCACCGCGAGTCCGAAGACACCGTGGGCGGACATGAAGTCGATGATCGCCGATGCCAAGGCGCGCCCCGGCCAGATCACAGTCGGCGCCACACTCGGCTCGACCAGCCACTTCTTTCCGGCAATGGTCGAGAAAGCCGCCGGCATCAAGTTCAAATACGTCTCCTACGAGGGCACGGCGCCACGCATGAACGCGCTACTCGGCGGTCACATCGAGCTCGCGGAATCGAACCTCACGCAGAAGGGCAAGGTCGACGCGGGGCAGATGAAGTTCCTCGCGATCGCAGCCGACAAGCGCACGCCCGAGGCGCCGAACGTGCCGACCTTGAAGGAGATCGGGATCGATGTGACCTACGCGGTGAACCGCGGCCTGCTCGCGATCAAAGGAACGCCGCCCGACGTGATGGCGAAACTCGAAGCGGCGTGCGCAGCGGCGGCGAAGGAACCGGCGTTCGCTGCATCGATGAAGGACCAGGGCACGCTGGTGAACTATCTCAATGCGAAAGACTATGCGGAATTCCTGAAGAAGAACGACGTGCTCAACAGGGATCTCGCGAAGGATCTCGGCATGCTGAAGCGCTGAAGTATAAGGCGCGCGCTCGCGCAATGGGCCGCGACGCGATCACCGGGCTCGTCGTCCTTGCGACGAGCCTGTTTCTTTTCTGGGCCACGCTCGGACTCGAGCGCCATCCGCTGGTCCCGGTAGGGCCGGAGTTCTATCCGCGGCTCGTTCTCGGCACGACCGCCTTCCTCGCGCTATTGCTCGTAGTGTCCGACGTGATCGCGCATCGGCGCGCGCGAGTGGCCACGGCGCCGGCGGAGTCTACGGCCGGGCCAACTACACGTTGGTCGTCGTCGCTTTCGCGATCTTCGCGATCTACGTTATCGCGCTGCCCTATCTCGGATTTCGCCTTGCGACTTTCGCGTTTCTGATCGCGATGCCGCTCGCGCTCGAGCCGCCGCGCGGCGTTCGCAGACGCTGGATAGTCGTGTTCATCGTTGCGCTCGTGGCCACTGTCGTTACGTACTTCGTCTTCGAAAACTACCTGCACGTCCTATTGCCGCGCGGGCGTTGGACCGGGTTCTAGATGTACGAACTCCTCGGCGCAGGCATCGCCAACATCATTCAGCTGAAGTATTTGATTCCGCTGGTGCTCGGCACGCTGGTGGGTGTGATTGGTGGAGCGCTGCCTGGTGTGACGATCACGCTGACCATCATCGTGGCGCTTCCTTTCACCTTCGGACTCGACCCGCTGCAGGGGCTGTCCGCGATGGTCGGCATTTATGTCGGCGGCTCGGCGGGTGGTTTGATCACGGCGACGCTGCTCGGCATTCCAGGAACGCCGTCCTCACTCGCGACGATGTTCGACGGCTTCCCGATGGCAAAAAAGGGCGAGCCCGGGCGCGCCATCTGGCTCGGCATCTGGGCTTCGTTCTACGGCGGATTGCTGGGCGGGCTCTTTCTGATCGCGGCCACCGGCCCACTCGCCGCGTTCGCACTGCAGTTCGGCCCGTGGGAGTACTTCTCGCTGTTCGTGCTGGCACTGTCGATGGTGGCGGGCCTGGTCGAGTCGTCGCTGTTGAAAGGCCTGATCGCCGGCATGCTTGGCCTCGTCGTGACGGTGCTCGGCAACGATCCGATGATGGGTGTGCCACGGCTTACGTTCGGCATTCCATTTCTCGAGGGTGGCATCGAGTTCCTGCCGGTGCTGATCGGCGTGTTTGCATTCGCGCAGATCATGACCGACGCCGAGAAGATGGGCGGCACCGACCGCATCGCGCAGGCGGTGAGCGCAGCCGCGGTGCTTGCCGTGTCGCATGCGAAGGTGACTTGGGACATCCTGTCGCGTCCGTTCCTGCTGCTGTGGACTTCGCTGATCGGCGTGTGGATCGGCGTGCTGCCGGCGATTGGCGGAAGCGCAGCGAACATGATGGCCTACGATCAGGCGAAGAAATTTTCGAAGCGGCCCGAGGCATTCGGCACCGGCGTTCCCGAAGGCATCATCGCCTCCGAAGCGTCGAACAACGCAAACGTCGGCGGCTCACTCGTCACGATCATGGCGTTCGGGATTCCCGGCGACGCGGTGACTGCGGTGATGCTGGGCGCGCTGACGATCCACGGGATCCAGTCCGGCCCACTCTTCATCTCGCAGCAACCCACGATCGCGTACGGCATCTTCGCGGCGTACCTGCTCGCGCACCCGATCATGGTGGTGATCACCGGTATCTGCGCGCGCTGGGCGCTGAAGGTGGTGACGGTGCCCAAGTCGATGCTTTATCCGATCGTGCTCGTGCTGTGCGTGGTCGGCGCTTTCGCGCTGAACAACACGATGTCGAACGTCTACGTGCTGCTCGCCTTCGGCGTGCTCGGTTACGCGATGGTCAAGGTCGGGCTGCCTCTGGCGCCTTTCATCCTCGGCGTGATCCTCGGCGACCAGATCGAGATCAACCTGATCCGCTCGATCATGAGTGATTCGGATCCATGGCTTTTCGTGACGCGCCCGATCTCGGGAGCGCTGCTCGCCGCCGCAGTTGCTTCTATCGTGCTCGCGTTGTGGCAGCACCATCGCGCCGAAGCAAAGAGGCGCCTGCGTGAACAGGACGCGGCGAATGCGGCGGATTTCTGATTTGGCGGCGTCGAAGCCGGTCGTTACTAAGCTGCTGCCCGCAGATCCAAGTTCTCCGCACGCTCATCGACGTGCAGATGGTCTTCGGCGAGATAGCGGCTCACCGCGTTTCCTCCAGCCGCGCCCCGGCAAGTCCGACGTCGCCGTCAGGTCTTAACAGGTCCTGAACCCGCGCCGCTGCTGCAGTTGGTGGTAGTCACATTGAAGTTTGCCGAGGCGCCTCCCAACGATGCCAGCCCCAGCGTGGGCGCCGGCGTGCAGTACATCCTCAAGCCGGCTCAGGGCATCGTGGCCAACCTGGAGTTCGCGGCAGGAAAGTACGGCAACAACGCGCTGCTCTTCAAGATGGGATACGCCTGGTAGAGAACCGTTCGAGCTCGAAGGAGGACGCCAAGAATGCGAACTCGACTCCTACCCCGCGCTGAGCGACGTCGTCGCCACCCACTACGGGGTCCCCAACGCACTTCACGGCTAGGTGCCGGCGGCCGCGCTACCATCGCAGCATGGTACGTCATCGCTACCTCAACCGCAGTGCTCAACGCGTCTTGGCATACGTCCTCGCGCACCCCAACGCAACGATCGGCGAGATACCGCGGGCGTGCGGGTACAAGAACCAAGAGACGATCAGCAGGCTGATCAATGCGCCCAAGTTTCAGGACACATGGGAGCGCTGCGTCTCTCGCGCCTACACGCAAGTCCTGTTGACTCAATCTGACCGCATTCGATTCGAGTCGCGCTTGAGTCATCAAATTGGCGGAGTGACTGAGTCGATTGACGACTTCGACGTCAGCATCTTCGATGTCGTCGCCGGGACGACCACGATCGACTGAGGTCGACGATGTGCCGCTGGCTCGCATACTCGGGGGCGCCGATCCGGCTCGAGGAGTTGCTCGTCAAGCGCGACCGCTCCCTGATCGACCAGAGCCTGCATTCCCGCCAGGGTGCGACGACGACGAACGGCGACGGCTTCGGCGTCGGCTGGTACGACGGCGAAACGCCGCGACTCTACCGCAGCGTCCATCCGGCCTGGAACGACCGCAACCTGCGTGAGCTCGCCGCTGGCGTCTCGTCGCACCTCTTCTTCGCGCACATCCGCGCCTCGACGGGTACGGCGATTCAGGAGACGAACGCGCACCCGTTCCGCTACGGACGTTGGCTCTGGATGCACAACGGGCTGATCCGCGAGTTCTCGCGCGTCCGGCGCGAGCTCGTGCTCGCGGTCGACGACTCGCTCTTCACGTCGATCGAGGGCACGACCGACTCGGAGACGATGTTCTACCTCGCCCTGACCTTCGGGCTCGAGAGCGATCCTGTCGGCGCCGTCGAACGCATGGTCGGATTCGTCGAGGAGACGGGGCGCCGGCACGGTGTCGAGCTGCCGATCCAGATGACGATCGCGACGACCGACGGGCGCTGCGTCTACGCGTTCCGCTACTCGAGCGAGGGCGAGTCGAGGTCGCTCTATTTCAGCACGAGGATGGACGCCTTGCAGGCGATGTACCCGGAGAGCGCGGAGCTCGCCGGTCTCTCGGACGAGACGCGGGTCGTCGTCTCCGAGCCTCTCGGCGACCTCGCAGGCGCCTGGAACGAGGTGCCCGAGGCCCACGTCGGCATCATCCAGCCAGGCGAGGACGAGCTCCGACCGTTCACGCCGAAGCGGTAAGGATCAACGACAGCTCGTTCTGCTCATGCGCTGTCGTCGGTCGCGAACGCCAGTCTCGCGATCTCATCGTCCCGCAACGCGCGGCCTTCGGCGCGCAGGCGGTCGAACTCAACTTCGCTCAGCGCCGAGCGTCCAGCGCGGCCCAGCGCGCGGAGTTGGGGAATCACTCGGTGCCAGTACCACGAGTCCGAGGCGGCGCCGTGGATCAATACGTACGTAGCCACGGTGCAGAAGCGAGTCTTACCTCAAGATGAGATGCGAGATTAAGCCATCTCGCGTCGCGTCCGTCGTTCTAGGTTTGCCATCTGCAAGTTCAACTTCGCGACATTCGCATCGACGCGCAGATGATGTTCGGCAAGGTAGTCGGTTAAGGTAGCTTCTTCCAACCGGATTCCGGCAAGTCCGATGTGGCCGTCGGGTCGCAGCAAGTAAAAGGCTGGTCCCGTAATGCCGACACGCGCCAACTCCTTCGCGTTAACGGAATCGTCGGGTATCTGATGCACACCAATCAGATCGCCATGTCCCAGCGTTCCAGCAGTTGGCGCAGGCTGTCCGATCACGAGCAGATTGAAGCGCGTGTCATCGAGCTTCTGAAACAGGTCCTCGACCGGACCATTCGCGTGCATCTTGAGCTGCACCCATGGGAAACGGTCGCCCGCGAGCGGCGCGCCTTCCGGCAGATTCGCAAGCGTCTGCGATAGCGGGCTCGTGCGATAGCGAATGCCGATCTGCGAGACCGTGCGAAACGCAAGCGTGCGTACACGTTTGATCCTCATCACGAGCGCGATGATCTTCGCGAGGACACGCGTACGGAGCAGCCCCGCGACCCAGCTATCGGACACCACGAGCGTGAAAAGCCGATCGGTCGTCCGTAGCAGCCGCTGCGCTACCGGTATGCGTTCTTTTTCATAGCTATCTAGCAACGCCGCGTCGGCCTGTCCTTTGACGACGAGCGCGAGCTTCCACCCGAGGTTGTAAGCGTCCTGCAGACCGGTGTTCATGCCCTGACCACCCGCTGGACTGTGAATGTGCGCGGCGTCGCCGAGCAGGAAGCAACGCCGATCGCGAAAGCGCTCGGCGCAGCGGTGGTGAATGCGGTAGGTGGAAAACCAACTGCATTCCTTGAATGACAGTTCCGCTCCCGCTTCGCGTCGAATGTCGGACGTCAGGTCCTCGAACTTGAGATCGTTTCTTGCGCGCAATGACTTCGGAAGAATGCCGATCACACGCCAGCGGTCCCTGCCCTTCATTGGAAAGAACAGATGAAATCCGTCCTGCCACAGATAGATGTTGAGCTCACCCGGCTTCATCGGCCCGGTCGCCTCGGTATCGGCTACAAAAAATACATGTTCGTAGGGCGCACCGGGGAAAGTAATGCTGCTCAACTCGCGCACCGCGCTGCGCGCTCCGTCGCAGCCCGCCACCCATGCGGCTCTGATCTTGCGGGTCGAACCGTCGGGTTGTTTGATCGTGGCGTCGACGTAATCGGGATGCTGTTCGAAGGCAATCAGCTCGGTGCTCCACTGCACGTCGATGCCGTAATCGCGCAGCTTGGCGCCCATGATGCGTTCGTTGTCATCCTGGCCCAGTTGGAGGACGAACGGAAACGGGCTCAGGCTCTTGCCGATATCTCCCAGCGGGATACGCGCCGTCCACTTCCCGTTCGCCCACATGTTGGCGCCGGTGGCGGGAATGCCGAGCTCGAGCGCCTTGTCGATGATGCCCATCTTGGAGTAGATCTCGAGCGTGCGTGCCTGCACCGCTATCGCCCGCGACTGCTGCGCCGGCCCCGAATGCCGATCAATGATCACCGCGCGCACTCCGTGGCGCGCAAGTTGATTGGCGAGCATCAGCCCGGTGGGGCCGGCCCCAACGATGAGAACGTCTGTATCCATAAGAGTCTCTAATCCGAAGTTTAGTTACCAGGGATTTCCCACAAGCGAAATGTGGCGGCAAACGCGCAAGGCGTGGGGCGGCTGGTAGACGAAGCGAACGGACGGAGCGATGATGGAACTGAAGACGAAGCCGACCTAAGCTTCGCCAAGCTGGAGATCAGGATGATCGATTCAAGAGACCTCGCGCGCCGCTTGGGCATGGCCGTTTGTTTGAGTTTGGCTGCCGCCGGCGTGAGCGTGCATGCGCAGGACTATCCATCACGGCCGATTCGGATCATCGTGCCCTTTTCGCCGGGCGGCGCGGTCGATGGACCGACGCGGATCATCGCCCAGGAACTTCCCAAACGTCTGGGCCAGCAGGTGATCGTTGAAAACAAACCTGGCGCCGGGGCGACGATAGGCTCCGAAGCCGCTGCGAAATCCGCGCCGGATGGTTACACGCTGCTGCTCGCTTCGCAGACCAATGCCATCAGTGCGACTCTGTATTCGCAACTCAAGTTTCATCCGCTCGACGACTTCGTCCCGATCACCTTAATCGGACGCGAACCCGGCGTCCTGGTCGTGCATCCGTCTCTGCCGGTGCAGTCGATCCAAGAGCTGATCGCCTACGCGAGGGAGCGTCCAGGTAAGTTGGACTACGCGTCATCCGGCAACGGCAGCGGCCAGCATTTGTTCGCTGCACTTTTCTTGTCGCAGACCGGGCTTAAGATGAACCATATTCCGTATCGCGGCAGCGGCCAGGCGACAACCGATTTGCTCGGTGGGCAGGTGATGGTGTCGTTTCCGGGCCTTGCGGGCATGCTGGGCCACATCAAGGCGGGAAAACTGCGTGCTCTAGCGGTAACCAGCGAGAGCCGTTCGCCGCAATTGCCTGACGTGCCAACGATTGCCGAAACGGCGGTTCCGGGTTATTCAGCGTACGTCTGGTTGGGTTTGATGGCACCCAAGGGCACACCGGCCCCGATCATTGAAAAGCTGCATCGAGAGCTCGTGACTGTGATGGCGACACCTGAAGTGAAGAGCTACATGGCGAATGCCTCGATCGAGCTCGTGGCATCGACGCCCACCGAATTCGGGGTCTTCTTTCGGGAAGAGATCGACCGTTGGGCAAAAATCATCAAGGGAACCGGTGCCAAGATCGATTAGCGCGCTCGCCTCCCAGCGTGAGGAGGCGATGTCCGAACAGACCGGCAACGACGCGCCGGTGACTGGCGTCGAGCACTGGACGAAGAAGGGAGAGGTGCGCCTCTTCCTCTGGGAAAAATTCGTCGAAGTGCCGGACGACAAAGCCGCGATTCTCTTTGTCCACGGTTCGTCGATGGCGTCGCAGCCTACATTCGACTTGACCGTCCCCGGACGCGCCGACTCGTCGGTGATGGACTGGTTCGCTCGGCGCGGCTTCGCGTGCTGGAGTGTCGACATGGAAGGCTACGGGCGGTCCGACAAGAACCGTGACATTACGTGCGACATCGCGAACGGTGCCGACGACCTGACCGCTGCGACCGACTACATCAGCCGCACGCGTGGCGTGCGGAAGCTTCTTCGTCTACGGCATTTCGTCGGGCGCGCTGCGTGCAGCACTGTTCGCGCAACGGCATCCGGATCGCATTGCTCGCCTCGCGCTTGACGCATTCGTCTGGACCGGCGAGGGGAGTCCCACGCTCGAGCAGCGACGCAAGAAACTTCCGGAATTTCTAAAGTCGAAGCGCCGCCCGATCGACCGCGCGTTCGTCTATTCCATTTTCGAGCGCGATCATCCCGAGTGCGCGGACAAGCGCGTCGTCGATGCATTTGCGGACGCGATCCTCGCGCTCGATTCGTCGATGCCGAATGGAACGTACATCGACATGTGCTCGAAGCTGCCGATCGTCGATCCCGCAGCCATTGCGGCGCCGACGATCGTGATGCGCGGCGAGTTCGACGGCATCGCCGGAATCGATGACCTGATGAATTTCTTTGCCCGGTTACCGAACCCCGACAAGCAGTTCACCGTCATGCCCGGGATTTCGCATGCCAGCTTTCAGCAGAAGAACTATCTGACCGTCTATCACATCCTGCATTCGTTCTTCTCGCGGCCGGATCCGGCTTACATAGCCTAGTTGCCTGACCGTAGGTCGGCTATGAACGAGGAGCGTCGAATGAATGCCTTGGATCCTCGTCTGACGCCGAGGGAGATCGTGCGCCACCTGGACCAGTATGTCATCGGCCAGGACGAAGCCAAGAAGACATTAGCCGTCGCCGTCTATGCGCACTACCACAAGCTCGCACTGTCGCGCGTCGAAGGGTTGGAGATCACGAAGAGCAATGTGCTGCTGGTGGGCCCGACCGGCACCGGCAAGACGCTGCTGTGCGAATCGCTCGCGCGATTGCTGAAAGTTCCGTTCGTGACTGCCGACGCCACCTCGCTGGCTCAGTCACGCTACGTCAATGATGAGATCCAGGCCATCCTCGAGCGCCTGCATGACAAGGCCGAAGGCGAGGTGACGCGTACGCAGCATGGCATCGTGTTCATCGACGAGATCGACAAATTAAAGTCGGCCTCGACCGCTTCAGACCGCGGCCCGTCGGGCGAAAGCGTCCAGCATGCGTTGCTGAAGATCATGGAAGGCGCGCCCGTGCGCCTTGCGACCGGTGAGTACCTCGACACGACGCACGTTCTGTTCATCTGTGGCGGAGCATTCGTCGGACTCAACGTGATCATGTCCAGCAGCCACAGCTTCGGCTTCGTCGGCATGTCGGACGCGGACAGCCGGCGAATTCTCGAAAGGTTGAACGAACGAGTGAAACCAACCGACCTCGTCGAATTCGGGCTAATTCCGGAATTCAGCGGGCGACTCACCACAGTTGCGCGACTGCGTGACCTCTCGCGCGACATGCTGGTCCGAATCATGACCGAACCGCGCAACTGCATCTACCGGCAGTTCCAGGCGATCCTCAAGGTTCAGGGTGTCGAGCTCGTCGTCGCGCCGCGCGCGTTCGAGGAGATTGCCGATCTGGCGATCGAGTACAAGTCGGGGGCGCGCAGCCTGCGCGGACTGTTCGAGGAGTTGATCGCGCCCGTGCTGTACGCAGTGCCCGACCACCCGGAAGTCAAGCGCGTCGAGCTGTCGTCCATCTTCGCCGAGCCGCGGTACCTGCGCGCAGCGTGAAATTCTATGTAGGTCCGCCTTCGCTTCCTTCGAAATCCCTGAGCCCTGCAGACTGAGTAAGACGTCCGCCCAACGAGTCGGCGAGTACCGGGATCTGATACCAACCTAAATTTGTAGCAAAGGCTCGGTCCGCGCAAACACACTCCGGCCATCTGAATCAGTGACTGGAGTTCGAGATGCTTTGGTACGTGACCGCGATTGCCGCTGCGTGCTTCGTGCTCGAGCGATGCATTCCTGGATGGACCCTGCCGCGCGTGAAGTCTTGGCCGGTTCGTGTGGTGGCAATCAACCTGGTGCAGCTCGGCGTCGTGCTGATCGCCGGAGCCACCTGGGAGATCTGGCTCTCGTCGCGATCGGTCTTTGCGCTGTCCGACCATCTTTCTCCCGTCGCTGGCGGTCTGCTCGCCTACTTCATCGCGACCTTCGTTTTCTATTGGTGGCACCGCTGGCGCCATGAGAGTGACGTTCTGTGGCGACTGTTCCACCAGATCCACCACAGCCCGCAGCGGATCGAGGTCATAACCTCCTTCTACAAGCACCCGCTGGAGATGGTGGTCAACTCGCTGATCGGAAGCGTCTTGGTCTACTGCCTGCTCGGGTTGTCGCTGGAGGCAGGAGCCGTCTACACGGCGTGCACCGCGCTGGGCGAGTTCTTCTATCACACGAGCGTCCGCACGCCGCGCTGGGTGGGTTCCTTGTTCCAGCGCCCGGAGATGCACCGGATTCACCACCAGTACGGCCGGCACCGCAACAACTACGGCGACTTCCGTGGTGGGACATGCTGTTCGGCACGTACGAGAATCCCCGCGAGTTCCACGCAACCTGCGGCTTTGACGATGCCAAGGAGCGGCAAGCTGATGCATATGCTCGCGTTCCGGGACGTGCATGCCACAGAGCAGGAAGCCGGCCGCCGGGGTGCGTCATCATGACGGAATCCGTACGTCGCAGTTCGCGCGCCGTCCTTGTGCATGGACTGGGGCGAACGCCGATGTCACTGGCGAGACTGGCCCGCCAATTGCGAGCGGCAGGCCACGTCGCGGAGATCGTTGGCTACGTCGCCGCGCTGGAGTCTCTCGAGCAGATTCGCGATCGCATCCGCGCACGATTGCTGTCGGCTTCTCGCCGTGACCTGCCATACGCCGTGATCGGACACTCGCTCGGCGGCCTGCTGGCCCGGTTGGCTCTCGTCGACTGGCCTTCTTCCGCTCGCCCGCCAAAGCTGCTCATTACGCTCGGTACCCCGACCCGTCCGCCTCGGCTGGCGCGGCGGCTGCAGCACGCACGGTGGTACCGGGCGGGCGCTGGCGATCCCGGCCAGAGACTCGCCGATCCGTTGGTCTTCCGAGCAGCAGGGCGACTTCCTACGAAGTGCATTGCTGTAGTGGGCACTGCAGGCTGGCGCGGTGTGGTAAGTCCGTTCGGCGACGACCTGAAATGACGGTCTCGTTGCCGTCGACGAGGCGGTACCCGCAGACCCGTGGCAGCTGGTTCAAGTCCCTGCTCTTCACACATTCCTGATGACCGC
>CAWGRF010000020.1:0-90109 GCA_963824935.1 uncultured beta proteobacterium
CGCCAATGTGCTTCTTCAAGAAGCGCTCCATCGCCTCGTAGAACTCAAAGCGGTTCTCCTCGTTTTGGAAGCCATGGCCTTCGTTGTCCTTCACGATGTACTCGACTTCGACGCCGCGCTTTTTCATCGCCTCGACCATCTGGTCACTTTCGGCCTTTGCGACACGAGGATCCTTGGCGCCTTGGGCGATTAGCAACGGCGCCTTGATTTTCTCGGCGCTGAACACCGGCGATGCGGCCTTGAGCAGTGCCTCGTCCTTCTCCATGTCCCCGATCATCTCGGACATCATCTCCAGGAATGGCTTCCAGTACGGCGGGACCGACTTCATGAACGTCATCAGGTTCGACACTCCAACGTAGTCCACCCCCGCCGCGTAGAGGTCCGGCGTGAATGCGAGTCCTGCGAGTGTCGTGTATCCACCGTAGCTGCCACCGTAGATGGCAACCTTCTTCGGATTGGCGATGCCCTCCTTGATCAGCCACTGCACGCCGTCTGTTACGTCGTCCTGCATCTTGCGTCCCCACTGCTTGAACGAAGCCTCCCAAAACTGGCGGCCGTACCCAGTGGAACCGCGAAAGTTCATCTGCAGCACTGCGTAGCCGCGATTCGCGAGAAACTGCACCTCAGGATTGAAGCCCCACGCGTCGCGAAACCACGGGCCACCATGAGGATTCACAACGACAGGAAGGTTCTTCGGCGCCACTCCTTTCGGGAGTGTCAGATACCCATGAATCGTCAAGCCATCGCGTGACTTGTATTGAATGGGCTTCATGTCGGCGAGCTCGCCCTCCGGCAACCAGGGTGAAACGTCGGCGAGCAAATCAAGTTTCTTCGTCTGTTTGTCATAGAGATAACGCTTACCGCGCGTTTTGTCGCTAAACGCGGCGACGATGAATTTATCTTCGGCTCGGTTCGCGGAGGTAAACGCAAGTTCGTAGCCGGGGAGCTTCGCCTGGACGTCGCGCCACATCTCCTCCGATTCCTTATCGAGAAACTTGCGTTCGGTTTTCCACGTCACCCAGCTCGCGTTGGTCAGTACCTTGCGCTTTCTTGAATAGTTGAGACCGGTTACGTCAACATCTGCGTGTTCGACCAACAGCTCACCCTCCTTTGCGCTGACCGGGTCAAACACGAAGATCGCAGTCTTGTCGCGGCCCCGGTTTGATGCCACGTAGAGCTTGCGATTGTCGAACGTGAAGAACAGCGGCGAAACCGCTTCCTTGAAATTGGTGGTAAGAACCGGCTTGAACTGTTCTTCCTCTTTCTCGCGGTACAGAAGCGATGTGTTCACTCCGTCCGTGGTGATCGCGACGCGCAGTTTCCCGTCGTGGTCCGTTCTCCATCCGGTGATGTTCCCCGGATTCTGGGCGATCAGTTTTTCGTCGCCCGTATTCACGTTCACTCGAAACACGTCGAATACCTTCGCGTCGCGGCGGTTGTGAGCGACGATGATGTGTTCGTCATCGTCGATGAGCCCATCCACCACGTTCGCTTTTACTTTTTCGCCGGGCGTCAGGTCCTTTAGCCCCTCACCCTTGCGGTCCACACTCACGATGTGAAAGTTCTCGTCACCGCCAAAGTCCTTGCCATAGATCAGGCGGTTCGAGCCCTTCCACCCAAAGCCCGCGATGTCGCGCGCGGTTTCCGCCGTAACGCGAGTCACCGGACCACCGGCAAGCGGCCGCACGTGAATGTTCCGGCGCGATTGCCACGGCGCAAGCCAGGCAAGGTACTGACCGTCAGGGGAAATGGCGTGACCCGCCTGATCGGGGTTCTTGAAGAAATCTCGCAGCGGGACTTGCTTGGCGGGTTGCGCCTGGACGCCGGAGGCGGCAGCGACAAGGCTCAAGGCAATGAACAAGATTCTTGGCAAATTCATAAGGGCTCCTTGGGACGGCGGAAACGATACTAGAAGCGGTTGCAGCACTTCGTCAGCCCTTAGCGACGAACTGCAGAATTGCCGGAGCGAGATGTAAGTCGGAGCGCACGGCGTACCCACCGGCGGCCGCTTGAGTCGCTCACCTCCGCCAAGAAAGACGCTGCAGGGCAGCGCTTGGTGTGTGTAACCTTATCGAGAGAGCAAAGTACTTGCGCACACACCGGGAGTTCCCATGATTCATGCGATGAACCATTTCACTGTTCTGACCGATGATCTGGACAAGACCCTCGAGTTCTATGTGGACATGCTCGGGTTGACTCCGGGTGCGCGGCCGGAGCTCGGATTTCCAGGCGCCTGGCTGTACGCCGACGGCCAGGCCGTGCTGCATATCATCGCCGGGCGCGCGCTTCCGGCGCAGCGCGCAGGCGTGCTGGACCACATGGCGTTTTCGGCGTCGAACCTTCCGACCGTCAAATCGAAGCTCGATGCCCGCCGCATACCGTATGACTTGCGCAGGCAGCGTGGATCGAACACGTGGCAACTGTTCTGCCACGACCCCAACGGTGCGAAGGTCGAACTGGATTTCGATCCGGCGGAGTCCGCGGGTCCGTGAGCTTGAACTCGGCGAGAGGCGTATCGAGCGCAGCCGCCAGCCGCTGCTGTCGCGACGTTGTCTCAATTCGAGATGTTTTTCTTTCTCCCTCCACCACCAGAGAACGCTCACGCGCAAGCGTTTGGTGTAGCTGCACTGCCTTGGGCGTCGTCGAGGAGCGGAGCGTCGGCGGGAGCTTTTAAGGGCCTGCCTGTCTGAGCGCAGCGAGTTTGCAGGCCCGCCCGCTGGCGCGAGTACCGCAGAGCAGGCACGAAGTGCCCGACGCCTCAGGCAGCGCAGCTACGCCAAGCGCTTGCGCGCTGCGACTGCAACGAACGCTGTCTTACGCCGCTTCTCCCAAATACGCCTCACGCACCTTCGGGTCGCTCAGCAGCGACTTCGCATTGCCGCTCAACGTGATCAGCCCTGATTCCATCACGTAGCCTCGATGCGCGGCTTCGAGGGCGAGGCGGGCATTCTGCTCAACCAGCAGCATCGGCACCTTCCGTTCCGCGACCGAGCGAATCACGTCGAACACCTTCTCGACCATCATCGGTGAAAGACCCATCGAGGGCTCGTCGAGCAGCAGCAGCTTGGGCTGGCTCATCAGTGAGCGCGCCATCGCGAGCATTTGCTGTTCTCCGCCCGACAAGGTGCCGGCGAGTTGCTTTGCGCGTTCCTTCAAGCGCGGAAAGATTGTGAACATTTGTTCGATGTCGCGCCGAACGCCGTCGGCATCCTTGCGCACGAAGGCACCCATCTGAAGATTTTCGGTGACGCTCATGCGTGCGAACACGCCGCGGCCCTCGGGCACCATCGTCAGGCCCTTTGCGAGCAACTGAAATGGCGCTGCCCCTTTCGTGGAAACGCCCAAGTAGTCGACTTCACCGCTCCAGGCTTGCGTGCCGGTGATTGCCTTCAGCGTCGTCGTCTTGCCCGCACCATTGGCACCGATCAACGTCACGAGCTCGCCGGCGCGCACTTCGAGATCGACGCCCTTGACGGCCTGAATTCCTCCGTAGGCAACACGAAGGCCCGATACGCGAAGGACGACATCAGTCACGTCGACCCCTTCGTCGCGACGTCGGTATGTGCGGCGCCGAGATACGCCTCGATGACCGCGCGACTGCGCTGCACTTCGGCCGGCGTGCCGACCGCGATCGTCTTGCCGTAGTCGAGCACGGTCACTCGATCGCACAGGCCGAGCACGAGCTTTACGTCGTGCTCGATCAGCAAAATGGTTACGCCATCGCGACTGATCGCCACGAGCAGCGCGCGCAGCGCCAGTTTTTCGGTGGCGTTCATGCCAGCCGCTGGCTCGTCGAGCGCCAGCAGCTTCGGTTCGGTCGCCAGCGCGCGCGCGATTTCGAGCCGGCGTTGATCGCCGTAAGCGAGGGTGCGCGCTTGATAGTCGGCGTACTTCGCAATGCCGACATAGTCGAGTAACTCGAGCGAGCGCTGTTTGATGCCGCGCTCTTCGGCGACGGTGGCTCGCGTTCGCAGAATTGCACCCAGCGCTGTGGCCTTGGTGCGTACATGGCGCCCCACCATCACGTTTTCGAGCGCCGTCATGTCCGGGAACAATCTGATGTTCTGAAACGTGCGCGCGATGCCGGCCGCCGCCACCTTGTGTACGTCGTGCGGTGAGTACGACGCGCCATCGAGTTCGAATTCGCCGGAATCCGGTGCGTACAGACCGGTTACGACATTGAAAAATGTGGTCTTGCCGGCGCCGTTCGGGCCAATCAACCCATAGATCTGCCCGCGCACGATTTCGACACCGACATCGGAGAGCGCCTGCAGTCCGCCGAAGCGTTTGTTGACGCCTGCCACGCGAAGAACGACGTCGGACATTCTGGTGCTAGGCCGTGAGGCGCGAATGCCGGCTCACTACCGGGTTGATGCCGTGCTCGGGCGCGGGCCACAGGCCCTTGGGTCGATACAGCATCACCAGCACCAAGGCGAGCCCGTACAGCATCATGCGCAAGACTTCGGCTTCGACGATGACATTGCCGAACAAGGCCATCTGCACGGGAGTAACGGTATGACGCAGCAGTTCCGGAAACAGCGCGAGCAGCACTGCGCCGAGGATGACTCCCGGAACATGGCCGAGGCCTCCGAGCACGACCATCGCCAGCACAATGATCGATTCGTTCAACACAAACGATTCCGGCGACACGAAACCCTGAAAGGCCGAGAACATCGCGCCGGAGACACCGCCGAACGTCGCTCCGAGCGCAAACGCGAGCAGTTTCACGTTGCGCACGTTGATGCCCATCGCCTTCGCTGCGATCTCGTCTTCGCGAATCGCCATCCAAGCGCGACCGAGCCGCGAGTTCTGCAGGCGCACGCAGACCACGATCGTGATGATCGTCAGCACGAGAAAGAGGTAGTAGTACAGGTACACCGACGGCACTTCGAGACCGAAGATGTTCTGCGGTCGAGCGAAGCTGACACCGGCGATTCGCACCGGATCGATCAGCGTGATGCCCTGCGGGCCATTGGTGATATTGAGCGGCGCGTTCAGATTGTTCAGGAAGATTCGGATCAGCTCGCCGAAGCCCAGCGTCACGATCGCGAGGTAGTCGCCACGCAACTTCAGCACCGGCGCACCGAGCAGAATGCCGAACAGTGCGGCGATACCCGCGCTCAATGGGATGACTAACCAGATCGAAATGTGCAGGCCACTCGGAAACGCCTGCGCAATCCATGCGAAGTTTTGCGTCAACTGTGGCGATGCGAGCAGCGCATACGTATACGCGCCGACCGCATAAAACGCGATATAGCCGAGATCAAGCAGGCCGGCGAATCCAACGACGATGTTCAGCCCCATCGCCAGCATGATGTACAGCAGCATGAAAGCAAGCGCACGAACCCACGCGTTGCCAAACCAGCCGGCGGCGTAGGGAAGTGCAAGTAACGCGGCCGCAACAACGAAGGTGGCGATCCACGCTGCCGTGGGGTTGTTGCGCAGCTGCGGAAAGATAGAAGTCACAGCGGTTAGGCGCGGTCCGCGACCCGTTCGCCCAGCAGACCGGAGGGACGAAAGATCAGAACGCCGACCAGGATCAGGAATGCAAATACATCCTGGTAGTGGCTCCCGAACACGCCGTCGGTCAAGTCGCCGATGTACCCGGCGCCGAGTGCCTCGATCAGGCCGAGCAGCAGGCCGCCGATCATCGCGCCCGGCACGTTGCCGATTCCGCCAAGCACCGCGGCGGTAAACGCCTTGAGCCCCGGCAAAAATCCCATGTAGAAGTGGGCAACGCCGTAAGTGGTTGCGAGCATCACCCCGGCCAGTGCGGCCAGCGCAGCGCCGATGGCAAACGTCGCCGCGATCACGAAATTGGGATTGACCCCCATCAGGCTCGCGACCCTGCGGGTTCTCTGCCGTCGCGCGCATCGCGCGGCCGAGCCGAGTGCGATTGACCAGCAGCATCAGACCGATCATCACGAGGGCTGACAACCCGATCACCGCGATCTTGGTCTGAGTCACCGTGGCGCCGAAGAGATCGATCGGAGCGTTCGATATCAGCTGCGGATACGTCAGAAAGTTGCGCCCCCACACCAGCATCGCGATTGTCTGGATCACGATCGACACACCGATCGCAGTAATCAGCGGCGCAAGACGCGGTGCGTTACGCAACGGTCGATACGCAACGCGCTCGATTACGAGGCTTAGCACGACGCACACCGGGATCGCCGCGAGCAGCGCGCCCAGCAGAATGAACCAGCCAGGCACACCCGGAAACATCGATTGCAGCAGCAGCGCGGTGGTCAGCGACGTCAGCGCGCCGACGGTCATCACGTCGCCGTGCGCGAAATTGATCAGATTCAGAATTCCATAGACCATCGTGTAGCCGAGCGCGATCAGCGAATACATGCTGCCCAGCACCAGGCCGTTGATGACTTGCTGGATGAATGTTTCCATGGCGACCGAGAATCGTATCAGCGCCCAAAAAAAACGGCACCAAAAATGGTGCCGTTTGGTTTACATCGGACGTTACTAGCGAACTGTCGAGACGTACTCCATCTTGCCGTCTTTGATCTTGAACATCGAGATCGCTCCGTCTTTGACGTCGCCCTTTTCATCGAACGCAACGGTGCCGGTCAGTCCGTCGTACTTGGTTGCGGGCATCGCCGCGGTGATCGAGGCACGATCAGCCTTGCCGGCGCGCTTGATCGCATCGGCGACTACATACACCGCATCGTATGAATAAGGCGAGTAGACCTGAACGTCGGCGTTGAACCGCTTCTTGTAATTGGCGACGAACGCAGTGCCCTTGGCGAGCTTCTCGACCGCCTCGCCCGCTTGCGAGCAGTGCAGGATGCCCGCCGCGTCGCCGGCTAGTTTGATGAACTCGGGCGAGCACACGCCGTCACCTGCCAGCAGGGTCGACTTGACGCCGAGCTGCATCATTTGCTTGGCCATCGGGCCAGCGGTGGCGTCCATTCCGCCGTACATCACGACGTCTGGCTTGGCGGCGCGCACCTTCGTCAAAATGGCGTTGAAGTCCGTCGCCTTGTCGTTGGTGAACTCGCGCGCGACGACCTTCATGCCCTTTTGTTTGGCGACGCGCTCGACCACGTCGGCCAGGCCCTGGCCGTAGGCAGTGCGGTCATCGACGATCGCAATCGTTTTAGCTTTCAAGGCGTCGGCTGCGTAGTTGGCGAGCACTCCGCCCTGCTGATTGTCGTTCGCGACGACGCGGTAGGTGGTCTTGAAACCCTGCTCGGTCAGCTTCGGGTTCGTGGCGGACGGCGAAATCTGCGTCATGTTGGCGTCCGAATAAATCTTGGACGCCGGAATCGATGTGCCGGAGTTCAAATGGCCGACCACGGCGACTGCGCCCGAGTCGACGATTTTTTGCGCAGCCAGTGTGCCTTCCTTCGGGTCGGCCTTGTCGTCCTCGGCAACGAGCTCGAGCTTGAAGGTCTTGTCGCCGACTTTCAGTCCGCCGGCGGCGTTGATTTCCTCAATGGCCATTCGCGCGCCGTTTTCATTGTCCTTGCCCAGGTGCGCAATGCCGCCGGTCAAGGGTGCCACGTGACCAATCTTGAGGATGTCTGCGGCGGGGGCGGGCGCTGCCTTTTCAGGCGCAGCGGCAGTCTTGGGCGCCGGCGCTTCCTGACGCCCGCAAGCAGTCAGCGCCATCGCGGCGGCAATCGCCACGGGTGCAAATTTGATGAATTGTTGATTCATTGAAGTTTTCTCCTCGGCTTGAATGGTTGTTTACCGACGTGTCGCCCGCAGCGCCAGACGAGCAGGGAGGGCTTGGCCGACGAACGACGGAATTGTACCCACGGCTGAAAGCACGGCAAGCGAGCTCCCGGCTAGGGACAAACGCGGACACGTGCCCGGTTCGTACACTGGCGGTTCATCTCAGGCTTCAATGAGGAGTTGCGGTGCGCGTGCTGGTTCTCGGCGCCGGTGTCATCGGCGTGACTTGTGCCTGGTTTTTGCGCGAGGCCGGACACCAGGTCACGGTGATCGAACGGCAATCGGGCGCAGCGCGCGAGACGAGCTTTGCCAACGGCGGCCAGATTTCGGTCAGTCACGCGGAGCCGTGGGCGAATCCGGCCGCTCCGCGCAAGATTCTGAAGTGGCTGGGGCGCGAAGACGCACCGCTGCTGTTTCGGCCGCGACTGGATGCGGCTCAATGGGCGTGGGGGTTGGCATTCCTACGCGAATGCTGGCCCGGGCGGGCAGCGGACAACACGCGAAAATTGGTCGCACTGGCGCTCTACAGTCGCGGTCTGCTGAAGCAGCTGCGCGCGGCACTGGCGCTTGACTATGCGTGCGTCGAGCGCGGCATCTTGCACTTCTATACCGACCAAGCGGACTTTGAAGTTGCACGTCGATCGGCGGCCCTGATGCGCGCGCTGGGGTGCGAACGACGATCGATCTCGGCGGACGAAGCGATTGCACTCGAACCGGCGCTGGCATCGATGCGAGACCGCATCGTCGGCGCCGATTACTGCGCCGAAGACGAATCGGGCGACGCCCACGCTTATACGGTGCAGTTGGCCGAACACTGCGCGCGGCGCGGCGTCGAGTTTCTTTTCAACACCACCGCGAACCGTGTGCTGGTTGAAAACGGCAGATGTACAGGAGTCGATGCGTTGCGCGCCGATGGTTCGACGGCACGTCTGCCGGCAGACGCTGCCGTCGCATGCCTCGGTGTCAGCACGCGCGCGCTGGCTGCGCCGCTCGGAATTCAACTGCAGATAGCTCCGGCGAAGGGATACTCGGCCACGTTCGACGTGATCGATGCCGACCGCTCACCGACCGTCAGCCTGACCGACGATGAGTACAAGCTCGTATTCTCGCGGTTCGGTGGCCGCCTCAGAGTCGCAGGCACGGTTGAACTGGGCGGCGCCGGACTTGAGCTCAGCCCGGCGCGCTGCGCCGCGTTGACCCGGCGCACACAAGCACTGTTTCCGGGCGCGTGCGATTTTTCTCAGCCGCGTTACTGGGCGGGTCTGCGGCCGCTGACGCCGTCGAATGTGCCCTATCTGGGTGCGAGCCGCATTGGCGGCCTGTACTTGAACACCGGCCATGGAACGCTCGGCTGGACAATGGCCGCAGGCAGCGGGCAACTGATCGCCGATCTGATCAGTGGCCGCACGACCGCAGTGCCGCTGCCGTCGATCGTGGCGTAGGCCTGCGCAACAAAAAGGGCGCACTAATGCGCCCTTCGTTTGCATCGGAGCCGAGTTACATCGACAGCACCCATTTGGCCAGCGTCTGCGCTTCCGCTTCGTTGACTTGCGGATTGGCCGGCATTGGAATCTGGCCCCAGACACCGACACCGCCTTCACGAATCTTTTTAGCCAGTGTGGCCTGCGCGTTCTTGTCGGCTTTGTACTTTGCAGCGATGTCGCGGTACGACGGTCCGACCAGCTTTTTGTCGGCGGCATGGCACGCCAGACAGTTCTTTTGCTTGGCCAGGTCGGCGCTGGCAAATGCCGGCGCCGCGATCGTCAGCAGGCCGCACGCACCAACCAACGCGGCTACTGCCAGTTGCTTCCTCATGGATAACTCCGTTTGTCGATCCCCGCCTGCAGTTCGGCCCTCAGTTCGGCCCGCCAGTTCGGCGAACCGGCCCATTTGGGGCTTCAAGTCTAACGGCAAAGTCTCCGACCGGTTGACCCCAAATGCGCGTTTTGAACCGCTTGCTCGAACGCTATATTTGGGGTCAGTGATGTAAGCACAGGTGACACCATGTGGCTTATCTGGATCGGCGTCGCGTTGATCATTTTGAAGGTCCTCGAGATCGGCGTAGTCGCCGAAGTATCGTGGTGGTGGATCGTGTTGCCCTTCGGCGTCGGCTTCCTGTGGTTCGAATTCGTCGAGAAGCGGCTCGGCTTGGACAAGAAAAAAGCGTTCGACGAGATCGACAAGGCGAAAAAGGAGCGCATTAGGAAGCGCTTGGAAGTGGACAAGGGCCAGCGGCTTAGGAGGTAGCGCTCGGCTCGCACTTAGCGAGGAGCGCCCTAACCGAATAGATTCTCGTCGGTGATCGCACCCTTGGTGGCCGATGAAGTGAGCTTCGCGAACTTCGCCAGCACACCAGTCGTATAGCGCGGCGCAGGCTGTTTCCAGGCGGCACGGCGGCGCGCCAGCTCAGGATCTTCGACGTTGAGTTGCAGAAGCAGCTTGTGCGCGTCGATCGTGATCGAGTCGCCTTCACTGATCAGCGCCAGATTGCCGCCCACATATGCTTCTGGCGCAACATGGCCGACCACCATTCCCCACGTGGCGCCCGAAAATCGCCCGTCGGTGATCAATCCGACGCTTTCGCCCAGGCCCTTGCCGATCAACGCCGACGTGGGCGCCAGCATTTCGCGCATCCCAGGTCCACCTTTCGGACCTTCGTAGCGGATCACCACTACATCGCCCGGCTTGATGCGGTCGGCAAGAATCGCATCGAGCGCGGCCTCTTCGGAATCGAAGACGCGCGCCGGTCCGGTAATCGCCGGATTCTTGAGCCCGGTGATTTTCGCGACGCAGCCTTCCTGCGCCAGATTGCCCTTGAGCACGGCCAGATGTCCATGCGCATACATTGGATTTGAAAACGGCCGGATGACGTCCTGATCGGTACGCGGCTCGGCTGGCACGTCGGCCAGCATCTCGGCCATCGTCTTGCCGGTAATCGTCATGCAGTCGCCGTGCAGCACGCCGTTGGCAAGCAAAATCTTCAGCACCTGCGGTATGCCGCCGGCCTTGTGCAGATCGGTGGCGACGTATCGGCCCGAGGGTTTCAGATCGGCCAGTACCGGAACCTTGCGGCGCACGCGCTCGAAGTCATCCAGCGTCCACTCGACGCCGGCCGCGTGCGCGATCGCCAGAAAGTGCAGCACGGCGTTGGTCGAGCCGCCGACCGCCATGATCAGCGCCACCGCGTTTTCGATCGATTTGCGCGTGATGATCTGCCGCGGCAGCAACTGGTTCTTGATCGCGTTCACCAGCACGCGCGCACTCTCGGCCGTGCTCTCGGCCTTCTCGTCGTCGGTATTGGCCATCGTCGACGAATGCAACAGGCTGATCCCGAGCGCTTCGAACGACGAGCTCATCGTGTTGGCGGTATACATCCCACCGCACGAGCCCGAGCCCGGCACACAGCGGCGCTCGATCTCCTTGAAGTCTTTTTCATTCAGGCGACCGGCGTTGAACTCGCCGACCGCTTCGAATGCCGACACGATCGTCAAATCCTTGCCGTTGTAGCGCCCCGGTTTCACCGTGCCGCCGTAGACGTAGATCGCAGGAACGTTGCAGCGCGCGATCGCGATTGCGCCCGCCGGCATGTTTTTGTCGCAGCCGCCGATCACGATCACGCCGTCCATCCACTGACCCTGAACGCACGTCTCGATCGAATCGGCAATCACTTCGCGCGATACCAGCGAATACTTCATGCCTTCCGTGCCCATGCTGATCGCATCCGATACGGTCGGCGTGCCGAACACTTGCGCGTTCGCGTTGCATTTTTCGATCTCCGCGATCGCGGCATCGGCGAGCTTCTGCAGACCCGCGTTGCACGGCGTTATCGTCGAATGCGCATTGGCGACGCCGATCATCGGCTTGTCGAAGTCTTCGTCCTTGTAGCCCATCGCGTAGTACATCGCGCGGTTCGCGGAGCGAGCGACTCCTTGTGTGATGTGTTTCGAGCGTTCGTTGTTCGGCATGGTGATCGGGGTATCTGGAGGGAATCAAGTAATAATAGGACAAGCATCTTTCGCGAGAATCTGCGTGCCCTACGTTCACAACCTGGATCCAATTGCATTTTCAATCGGTCCGCTCGCGATCCGCTGGTACGGGCTGATGTACCTGGTGGGATTTCTGCTCTTTCTCGTGCTTGGCAAGGTGCGCGCGCGAGATCCGTGGCGCGACATGCGCTCACAGGATGTCGACGATCTGCTGTTCTACGGAATGATCGGCACGATCATCGGCGGCCGGCTCGGTCATGTTTTCTTCTATGGGCCGCTGTCGTACTACCTTGCGAACCCGCTTGAAATCTTCGCGGTGTGGAAGGGCGGCATGGCGTCGCACGGCGGAATCATCGGCGTGATCGTCGCGATGGCCATATTTGCGAGAGTGCGCGGCAAGTCTTTCTTGCGCGTTGCAGACTTTGTCGTGCCACTTGTGCCGTTGGGTCTGGGGGCAGGGCGCATCGGCAACTTCATCAACGGCGAGCTGTGGGGTCGTGCGGCCGATCCATCGTTGCCTTGGGCAGTCGTATTTCCGCATGCCGGAGACGCATTGGCTCGCCATCCGTCGCAGATCTATCAGTTCCTGCTCGAAGGGGTGTTGCTGTTTGCGATCTTATGGATTTACTCGCGCAAGCCGCGTGCGCCCGGCACCGTCGGTGGCTTGTTCCTGATTTTCTACGGGTTACTCCGCATCGTTGGCGAAGTGTTTCGCGAGCCGGAAGCGTTATATGGCTATATGCCGCTCGGACTGTCGGCCGGGCAGTGGCTTTCAGTGCCGATGGTCATCGTCGGCATCGTGTGCTTCGTGATTTTGAGACGGCGGCCGATCGTGACGTCGCATGCTTGACAGGTTGAAGAACGCGGCGCAAAGGCTCGTGACCGAACGCGAGCTGGAGCCGTTGCTGCGCACGTGCCAGCGGTTGCTATCCGCGCGCGGTGAGACCAACAGCGCCGCACACGCAGCTACTGCGCTTACGCAGTATCAGAGGCTTTCCGAGGCTGCGCAGCTGCGCTTCTTCGAGCATCTTGAACGTGACTTCGCTCCTGATCCACAGCGCGTGCTTGCTTCGGCGCAACGTTATGCCGCCGCGCCGAGCGCAGCGACGTTGATGCAACTAACGCACGACGCAGAACCGCCGCGGCAGGAGCTGCTGCGCCGCTTAAACCGTACGCCCGGCGGTACCGCGACGATCGTGCAGATGCGCCGGCAACTGCTGCAGCTGCTGTCTTCGCACGGCGAACTAGCGGCGGTAGAGGCGGATTTTCTGCATCTGCTGTCCTCATGGTTCAACCCGGGTTTTCTCGAAATGCAGCAGGTCGACTGGCGTTCGGCGGCCGAACTGCTCGAAAAAATCATTCAGCACGAGGCAGTACACGCGATCGATGGCTGGGGTGATCTACGCCGTCGCCTGCAGCCTGATCGACGCTGTTTCGCGTTTTTTCATCCGCAGCTGCCAGGCGAGCCGTTGATCTTCGTTGAAGTTGCGCTGGTGCCGGAGATGCCTGATGCGATCGCGCCTCTGATTGACAAAGGCGTCTCAACCTGTTGAGCAAAAGCAATTCAAAGTGGCCACGTTCTATTCGATCAGCAACTGCCAGCCCGGGCTGCGGAGCGTTTCGCTCGGCAACTTTTTGATCAAACGCGTCTCCGAACATCTGCACGCGGAATTTCCCTCCATTCGGTCGTTTTGCACGCTTTCCCCAATCCCCGGATTTGTGCAATGGCTCGACGATACGCAGGCGGCGACTCTGCCGCCTTCGATTCAGCAGAAGACTGAAACAGCGCGCAAAGTACTCAGTGGTGATGGCAATCAGTTCAGCGAACGCATCGCGACGTGGAAACCTGGAACGGCATCACCGGCCGAGCGCAAAGCGCTGATGGCGCTCGCGTCGATCTACCTGCTCATGGTGTCGCCCACTGCTGCCGGAGACCCGGTTGCGAAGTTCCATCTCGGAAACGGTGCGCGGCTGCAGCGTATTAACTGGGCGGCCGATCTTTCGAATAACGGCATTCGCCAGTCTTGCGGAATGATGGTCAACTATCTATACGATCTTGACAAAGTCGAGGACTATCACGAACGGTTTCTCGATGGCGACGTTGTGCATGCGCAGGCAGTCGCGCGACTGATTTAGGATTCACGCCAGATCGATAGTGCCCGGGTTAAATGAGGGGCTGTACCCCGGCCGTGAAGATGGACACACTGCTCGATCTGCGCGGCAGCACCGAGCTTTATCCACGTCTTCGACCGCAAGCTGCACGACGTGCGTGCCGTCGATCTCCTGCTCTTGGGGGCGTGAGCGATCTGCGTTATGGATCAAACAGTGTCTTCGGATCAAACGGTGAGCAGGCGTATGTCAAAGCGCCCGCTTGAGGAAAACGTGAAGGCACTGGCCTTCGATGTGTTCGGTACCGTCGTGGACTGGCGCGGCAGCCTCATCCGCGAAGCCACTGCCTTCGGTGCAAAGCACCGGATTGACGCCGACTGGCCGCGCTTTGTTGACGCCTGGCGCGCCGGTTATCGGCCGGCCATGCACCGTGTGCGGACGGGAGCACTGCCGTGGCTGAAGATTGACGCCTTGCACCGGCTCATTCTCGACGACCTGCTGGTGGAGTACGACATACGCGGGCTTGCCGAAGATGACATTGACTATCTGAACCGCGTTTGGCATCGGTTGGATCCGTGGCCCGACTCTGTGCCAGGGCTCGCGCGGCTCAAGACGCGGTACATCATCACGACGTTGTCGAACGGCAATTTTTCACTGCTCACCAACATGGCCAAACGCGCCAAGCTTCCCTGGGACTGCATCTTGTCGGCAGAACTCTTTCACCACTACAAACCCGATCCGGAAACCTATCTCGGCGCTGCGGATCTGCTGGGCATTGCTCCCCTCGAGCTGATGCTGGTGGCATGCCACCCAGACGATTTGCGCGCTGCGCGGGGGGCAGGCTGCCGGACCGGCTACGTCGAGCGATCGCTGGAACTTGGGCCGGGACACCCGCCGCCCCGCGTGGAGGAGGACGAATTCGATGTCGTCGCGAGCGATTTCGTCGAGCTGGCCGATCGGTTGGGCGCATAGTGGCGGAACAACTATCGCGGATGGCTAGCAACTGATCCATGGAATGCGTCAGCGCAACTGCTGAGATTTCAAACGCCACCGTCGGCGCATCGTTGCTATCGGTCGAAGACCTGCACGTTCACTTCGTGACCTCGCGCGGCGTCATACGCGCGGTCGAGGGCGTGAACTGGCGCGTGCATCCGGGTGAAATGGTGGCGCTGGTGGGCGAGTCGGGCTGCGGCAAATCGGTGTCGGCACTGGCGGTGATGCGGCTGCTCGCAAAGCCGGCCGGGCGCGTCGCTCACGGACGCATCGTGTTCGAAGGCCGCAACCTGCTCGAGCTGCCCGAAGACGACATGCGCGCCGTGCGCGGGCGCGACATCTCGATGATCTTCCAGGAGCCGATGACCTCGCTCAACCCGGTGCTGACCATCGGCCTGCAGATCATGGAGCCGCTGTTCATCCACAAGGGCATGAACGAAGCGCAGGCGCGCAGCCGTGCGATGGAGTTGCTGCGCATGGTCGGCATCTCGGACGCCGAGCGGCGGCTCGGGCAGTATCCGCACCAGTTTTCCGGCGGCATGCGCCAGCGGGTGATGATCGCGATCGGGCTCGCGTGCAATCCGAAGCTGATCATCGCCGACGAGCCGACCACCGCGCTCGACGTCACGATCCAGGCGCAGATCCTGCACCTGATGAAAGAGCTGTCGCGCGAGCTCGGCATCGCGATGGTGGTGATCACGCACAACCTCGGCATCGTGGCGCGCTACGCCGACCGCGTGAACGTGATGTACGCGGCGCGCATGGCCGAGCAGGGAACGGCGAGCCCGCGTATTCGCCAAGCCTCTGCATCCGTATACCGTCGGCCTGCTGCGCTCGGTGCCGCGCCTGGACCGGCCGCGCGGCGCGAAGCTCGAAACCATCGAAGGTCTTCCGCCCAGCCTGCTCGCGCCGCCGCCGGGCTGCCGCTTCGCGCCGCGCTGCCCGGCCAAGCAGGAAGCCTGCGTATCGACCTTGCCCGAACCGGAGGAAATCGAGCCGGGGCATACCTCCGCATGCCTGCGTGCGCGCGAGCTCGCACAGCATGGCCCGCGTGCGATCGGCCTGGTATCAGCCGATGCAACGCGAGCAGCGCCGCCTAAAAAGTTCGGACCCAAGCCGCTGCTCGAAGTGCAGGGGCTCAAGACCTGGTTCGATGTAGGCGGCGGCGTGCTGGGCGGCGGCCGTGCGGTGCTGCGCGCGGTGGACGACGTGTCCTTCGAGATCCGCGCCGGCGAGACGCTGGGGCTGGTCGGAGAATCCGGATGCGGCAAGACCACGGTGGGCCGGACGTTGTTGCGCCTGGAGCGCGAAACCGCCGGCCGCATCGTCTACGACGGACTCGACGTAACACGCGCCGGCGCCAAGGAGATCAAGCGCTACCGGCGCGCGATCCAGGTGATCTTCCAGGACCCGTATTCCTCGCTGAACCCGCGCATGACAGTGGGCCAGATCATCGCCGAACCGACACTAGTGCACGGCCTGGCGCCCACCCGCTCAGCGGCGACACGGCGCGTTTCCGAGTTGCTCACGCAGGTCGGACTGTTCGAGTACATGGCCGAGCGCTATCCGTACGAGCTCTCAGGAGGACAGCGCCAGCGCGTCGGCATCGCGCGCGCGCTCGCGATGGAGCCGAAGTTCATCGTGTGCGACGAGCCGGTCTCCGCGCTCGACGTGTCGATTCAGGCGCAGATCATCAATCTGCTCGAAGAGCTGCAGAAAACACTGGGGCTGACATATCTGTTCATCGCGCACGACCTGGCTGTCGTGCGCCACATCTCCGATCGGGTGGTGGTGATGTATCTGGGCCGCGTGATGGAGATCGCCGACCGCGACAGTCTGTACAGCGAGCCGCTGCATCCGTACACCCAGGCGCTGCTGAACGCGGTGCCGATTCCCGACCCGCAGCTCGAGCGCGAACGCGCCCGCGCGGTGCTCGGCGGCGAGGTGCCCAGCCCGCTCGCTCCGCCGCCGGGGTGCGTGTTTCACACGCGCTGTCCGATAGCGTCGCAGGAATGCCGCGAAACGGTACCGGCGCTGCGCGAAATCAAGCCGATGCATTTCGCCGCCTGCATCAAGGTATAGGGAAACCAGGGAAAGCGATCAAAACATAATTGCGTCAACCTTCGGGTTTGACCAGAATCACGCCAAGGAGACAACATGAAAATTGCATTCACAGCCACTGTTGCCGCCGTACTCGCGCTCAGTGCGCCTCTCGCGCTGGCGCAATCGCCGAAGACCGGCGGCACGCTCACCTTCGCGGTCAGCGCCGAACCGCCCAACTACGACTGCCATGCGCAGAGCTCATTCGCCTTTATCCATCCGGTGCGGCCGCATTACTCGACGCTGCTCAAGTTCGATACCCCGAACTATCCCAAGGTGGTGGGCGATCTGGCCCAATCGTGGACAGTCTCGCCCGACGGCCTGACCTACACCTTCAAGCTGCGGCCCAACGTCAAGTTTCATGACGGCTCGGCGTTTACGTCGGAGGACATCCGCGCTACCTATGACCGGCTACGGAAACCGCCGGCAGGCGTGCGTTCGCTGCGCGAGGAGACGTACAAGGACATCGCCAGCATCGAAACCCCCGACCCGCTAACGGTGGTATTCAAGCTGTCGAAGACCAACGCATCGATGCTGTCGAACTTTGCGTCGCCGTGGGACTGCGTGTACAGCGCGGCCAAGCTCAAGGCCGATCCCAAGTTTCCCGAGCGCAACATTCTCGGCACCGGCGCGTTCACGTTCGTCGAGCACCAGGCCGGCTCGCACTGGGTGGGCAGCAAGTTCGACGGCTACTTCGAGAAAGGCAAGCCGTACCTCGATGGCTATCGCGCAGTATTCATGAGCGGCGCGCCGATGGTGAACGCACTGTCCGGCGGGCCAGGTGCTGGCGGAATTCCGCGGCCATTCGCCGGCCGACCGGGATCGCCTGGTGCAGGCGCTTGGCGACAAGGCGGTGGTGGTCGAATCGCCGTGGGTTTGCAGCCTGGTGGTGAGCTTCAACACCAAGAAGAAGCCGTTCGACGATCCGCGCGTGCGCCGCGCGCTCTCGCTGGCGATCGATCGCTGGGGCGGCGCACAGGCGCTGCAGAAAATCGCGCTGGTGCGGCACGTCGGCGGGCTGCTGCGCCCGGGTTACGACCTCGCGACCAGCGAAGCGGATCTGGTCAAGCTGCCGGGGTTTGCGCGCGACATCAACGCCTCGCGCAACGAGGCGCGCAAACTGCTGAAGGAGGCCGGAGCCGAGAATCTGACCTTCAAGCTGACCAACCGCAACGTCGCGATGCCGTATACGCCGGTCGGCGTGTTCCTGATCGACCAGTGGCGCCAAGTCGGGCTGACCGTGCAGCATGAGCAGCTCGAGACGCGGCTGTATCTGGCCGCGCAACAGCGCGACAACCCGACCTACGACGCAGCGCTCGATTTCAACTGCGACTTCATGGACGAGCCGAATCTGCAACTGCAGAAGTATTTGTCGGCGGATCGTTCGGCGCTCAACTACTCTGGCCATACCGACCGCAAGCTCGACACGCTGTACGACCAGCAGGCTGGCGAGCTCGACCGCGGCAAGCGCGTCGCGCTGCTGCGCGAGTTCGAGCGTCATGCGCTCGATCAGGCGTACGTGATCCCGACGATCTGGTGGCATCGCATCATCGTCCATCACAAGCCGCTGAAGGGCTGGCACATCACGCCCAGTCACTACGTGGGGCAGGACCTGACCGACGTCTGGCTCGACCGGTAGGCACTGCGCAAGCGGGGAAGCATGCGCTTCCCCTCTTCTGGCCTCGACCCTTGCTCCGCTACATCGCCCATCGGCTGCTGTTGATGATCCCGACCCTGCTCGGGGTCGCGATCCTCGTCTTTCTGATGCTGCGCGTGATGGGCGGCGATCCGGTCGAAGTCATGCTGCGCGGCGAGGGCGCCAATGTTTCGCAGGAAGTGATCGAGATGGAGCGCACGCGTCTCGGGCTCGATCGGCCGATCTACATCCAGTTCGGCAAGTGGCTGGGCGGCATGGTGACCGGCGATTTCGGCGTGTCGATGTGGACCGGCAATCCGGTGTCGCAGGAGATCGCCTCGCGGCTGCCGCTCTCGATTCAGGTCGCCGTGATGGCGACCATTCTCGCGGTGCTGATCTCGATTCCGCTCGGAACGCTGTCAGCGCTGTACAAGGACACCTGGATCGACCATGTGATCCGCGTGATCTCGATCGCCGGGCTCGCGGTGCCGTCGTTCTGGCTCGGCATGATCATCATTCTGCTGCTGCTGACGTACTTCCATTGGCACCCGCCGATCACGTTCACGCCGTTCTTCGAGAATCCGCGTGAGAACCTGTCGCAGCTGATCTGGCCGGCGCTGGCGGTCGGCTACCGCTACTCGTCGGTCGCGACGCGCATGATGCGCTCGACCCTGCTCGAAGTGCTGCAGGAGGACTACATCCGCACGGCGCGCGCCAAAGGCGTGTTCGAGCGTCTGGTGGTGATACGGCACGCGCTGTCGAACGCGATGCTGCCGGTCGTGACGGTGATCGGCCTCGAGTTCGCATTTCTGATCGGCGGGCTGGTCGTCACCGAACAGGTGTTCAACCTGAACGGGATCGGCAAGCTGTTCGTGCAGGCGGTGACGCGCAGCGACTTCACGATGGTCCAGGCGCTGGTGCTGCTGGTCGCCTTCTTCTTCATCATCGTCAACTTCGTGATCGATCTGCTGTACGCCTGGCTCGATCCGCGGATTCGTTATCGATGAGCGCAGTTCCCGCACCGATCGAGATCACCTACAAGGTGCCGCAAGCGTCGCCACCCGGTGCTGGCGTTCATCTTGCAGCAGCCGCTCGGCACCGCCGGGCTGATGGTCATCGTGCTGATGATTCTGGCCGCGGTGTTTGCTCCCTGGGTGGCGCCGTACGACCCGCTCGCCGTCGACTACGCCAACCTGCTGGCCGCACCGTCGGCCGAGCATCTGCTCGGCACCGATAACTTCGGGCGCGACGTGCTCTCGCGCATCATCTACGGCGCGCAGACTGCGCTCGCGGTCGGCTTCCTGTCATCGCTGATCGGCTCGACACTGGGCGCGATCATCGGCGTGGCGTCCGCCTACTTCGGCGGCCGCACCGACATGATCATCCAGCGCTTCATGGACATCATCCTCGCCTTCCCGATCATCGTGCTGGCGCTGGCGGTGGTGGCGGTGCTGGGCAAGAACATCGTCTTCGGGATCGACTGGAACCTGATCTCGCGATCGGCCTGCCGATGGTGCCGAAGGTGGCGCGCGTGGTGCGCTCGTCCGCGCTGGCCGTGCGCGAGATGCCCTATATCGACGCGGCGCGCACCGCCGGGTTCTCGCACACGCGCATCATCTTCCGCCATATCGTGCCCAACGTGGTTGCGCCGTACCTGATCATGCTGACCGCCTTCGTCGGCCAGGCGATTCTGCTCGAGGCCTCGCTGTCGTTCCTTGGACTGGGCGTGACCGAGCCCACACCAGCCTGGGGTTTAATGCTGTCGGGATCGGCGATCGATTTCTATCAGCAGGCGCCGTGGATGATCGTGTTTCCCGGCGTGGCGATCAGCCTTGCGGTATTCGCGTTCAACCTGTTCGGTGACTCGCTGCGCGATTGGCTCGACCCGAAGATCAAGATCTGACGACGCAGCGCTATCCCGATGCGCGCGCCGCCTTCCGGGCGGCGGTGCGCGAATCGATCGGCGTGCCTTCGATGGTGCTCGCTGCCGGCTATCTGGGGTTCGGCGCGCTCGCCAATGGCAGTCAGTTTCCGTTGTGGGCAGCGCTGCTGTCGACGGTCACAATCTTCGCGCTGCCGGGGCAACTGGCGATGCTGGAAATGTCGATCGCTGGCGCGGTGCCAGTCGTGATCGTGATTACGGTGTCGCTCACCGCGGCGCGCTTTCTGCCGATGACCGTGGCGTTGCTGCCGATGTTGCGACTACCCGGTCGTGCCAGCTGGCGGCTGTATGTCGCGGTACATCTGCTGGCGATGACCGGATGGGCGGCCAGCATGCGACGCTGCCCGGAGCTGCCGCTCGAGCAGCGCTTGCCGTGGTTTGTCGGCTTCGCGTTGACCAATTGGGTGGCCTGCGTCGTGTTCACCGCGGTGGGCTACGCGCTGGCCGAATCGCTGCCACTGCTGGTGCGCCAGGGACTCGTGTTCATCGGGCCGCTGTATTTCGTGCTGATCCTTACCGGCGAGACGCGCACCCGCCATGGTGTGATGGCGCTCGCATGCGGCGCGGTGGCCGGCCCGCTGATCCACCTGGCTACGCCGCAATGGAGCGTGCTGCTGGGAGGGCTGATCGGTGGCACGCTTGCCTGGGGACTCGTGCGCGGGAGGCAACGTGCTTGAACTCGCGCTGCTCGTTATGGCTTGCGGCCTCGCGACCTACCTGTGGCGCGGGCTGGGCATGCTGGTCTCGGGCCGTGTGAGCATGGACAGCGAGTTCTTTGTTTGGGCGGGCTGCGTGGCCTATGCGTTGATCGCCGGACTAGCGGTGCGCATCCTGCTGCTGCCCACCGGCACGCTCGCCGCCACGCCGTTAGCCGAGCGTCTGATCGCCTGCGCGATCGCGCTGGTCGTCTACTTTGTCTTTCGCCGGAATCTTTTCGTCGGCATCGCGGCGGGCTTCGTTGCGCTCGTGACGCTGCTCGCAATACGCAGTGGGTTTTAGATTGACTTGAGCGCCCGTTCGCTCATAAGTGAAGCGATCGCATTCATTTCTTTCAGCGCCAACGCACACAACGGAACAACGCTCCAAAGTACATGTAGGTTGTAGTCGGCAGCAGCTAAACACTTGAAGGACCTAGTTTCTTGTGTGGCACAACCGCAGGCTAACGCAACTTTACTTCGTAAGAGGCGGACAAATTTCCACCCGGTGCACCATCGGATAAAGGAAAACTGCGGTCACAGATCGCACTATCGCCGCGAAGTAAAGATAGCTTCGCTACGCGGACTGAGAACATTCCTAAAGCAAAACGCAGCGTCGTGATAGCCTCGACTTGCGTGCCGATGAACTACTCAGACTCGCGGTTTGCGCCTCATTTCAGTCGTAGGGAAGGCGCTGACCCGTGTCGGCGGCGGATTCAATCGGTCGATGCAACACACTGAACACTGCGTAAGCAGAAGGAGTGTTGCAGATGAAGCACCGCACACGCACCTACTACACGGACGGCCAGAAGGCCTGGATGTGGGAGCGATGGAAGGCAGGCTGGACGCTGCACCAGATTGCTCATCTGTTCAATCGCGCTCATACCTCGGTTCGAGGCGTTCTGGCTCAGACCGGCGGCATTCGACCACCGCAACGGCGCCGTTGCGCGATCGCGTTGACGCTGGCTGAGCGAGAGGAGATCTCACGTGCGGTGGCAGAAGGCCAGTCGCTTCACTCGTTCCCTTACGGCCACAAACAGCGACACGCACTTGTCCCAACGAAGATGGTGTCGGCTTGGGCGTTCTGTCCCGATTGCAAGCCGTACTTCCGATCGGCGGCCTATGGCTACGTTGCGCGCTTTCCGGGCCGATCCCAATAAGGTTCAGGCTCAAACCGCGCGCGCAAGAAATCGACGAACGCACGAACCTTGGCGGGCAGATGAATGCTTTGCAAGAAAACGGCGTAGATGCGGCGCTCGAGCGGCACGTAGTCCGATAAGACCGCCTGCAGCCGACCCGTCTGCACTTCCGTGCCGATGATGAACGTTGGCAGCAGCGCGACACCGAGCCCGCCTAGCACTGCCTGCGATAGCGCCTCATCGTCGTTGATCCGCAGCGTGCCGGAAAGCGGAATCGAAATATCGCCGTCAGGGCCCGTGAAGTGCCATTCCCCTTGCGCGCTGAAGTGCGTGTAATGCAAGCAGTTATGCTGCTGTAGATCGAGTGGTGTCTTCGGCACCCCGTGCTTCTTAAAGTATTCGGGTGTCGCGCACACCACCCTGCGCATCGGAGCGAGCTCGCGCGCGACGAAATTCAGTGGTGGTTCACGCACGATTCGGATAGCGATGTCGTAGCCTTCTTCGACCAAGTCGACAATGCGATCCGTAATGGTCATATCGACGCCGAGGTCCGGATAGCGTGCCAGGAATTCCGGCAGTGCAGGCGCTATGTGCAGGGTGCCGAACGCCACTGACGTAGTCACTTTCAACACGCCGCGCGGCACGGAGTGAAGTTGGTTCACCAGCTGCGTCGCCTGCTCGGCCTCATCGATGATGCGGCGACAGTGCTCGTAGAAAGCGGCGCCCACTTCGGTCAAACTGAGTCCGCGCGTGCTTCGGTTGAGCAGACGCGCTCCCAGGGAACGCTCGAGCTTGGCGATCGCTTTGCTGACGCGCGACTTCGACGCGCGCATACGCCGGGCGGCTTCGGTGAAACTTTTCGCCTCGACGACCCGCGCGAAGGTGACCATGTCATTCAAGTCTTGCATCGGTTCGCTTTCGATCGGCTGCTAGCGTAGCCATACTGCGCTAAGTGCGCAGTTTACGAACGCGGCCAGCAGATACGTAAGCGTGTATTTATATGGCGCGCCACACTCGAGTGTCCCGCGCGAAAGAATGCATGCTCCAATGGGTTGGAAACATGATGAAACGAACGCACGCGCGACGGCCGCGCAATCGTGTGGCCTTGCCGCTCCGCGCGCGGAGCCGCGTCAGTCAGGAAGATGGCGAGGAGCGCCGATTTGGTGACACATCCAATGCGCTCGTTGCCTAAACTGCTTATGGCCGTCTGATGTATTTCACGAGCGCCGCAATGGCGAGCACCATCAGCACGATGACAAGGACACCTATAACTATCCCGCCACCCATCATCCAGCCCATGCCTGTCATGTCCATCATGCAGCAGCCTCCTTATCCTGATTTTCCGCACGTATCGTTCCCGTTTTTGAAGCCATGCCTGACGCGGCCAGAAAATTCACGCGGCCATCGGTTCAGGATCCAGCAATACAGGCTCATAGCGAGCCAATGTGGTCCAGAGCAACGAAGATCCGAGGGTAACGTGCTTCAAATCCACACCCAGACCCAGCAGCTGCGTCAACGGCGCTTCACCTTGCAATAGGCAACGCGTGCCGCCACGGCTCTCCTCCAGTATCGCGATGGATCTTCTCCGCAGCACTCTCTTAACAGGTTCAATGCGAGAGACTGGAACATTGATCCGCACGTCCATGATGGGTTCATGTGGCGGCACGCCGGTCAGCCGAACCTGTAGCGGGCTCAACTGAAGAGCGGCACCGAACACTTGACGCAAGACGGAGATGGGCCCGGCGAGCGCCTCTTCACTTCGCGCAAGCAACGTGAGTCCGTGCTGCGATTCTTTAAGCACACAATCGTCAGGTTTCCGCAGCATCAATTTCGCGCGGTGAACAAACGCCGGCTGAACAGCCTCAGAGCGATGACGGGCGTGCTGCTGCAATGGGTAATCACGATGCATTGGGATCCCCCGACTGTCGTGATACTTCGCGTGCCGCGCGTGCATAAGATACTGCCGCAGATCCATAGACCATCATCACTACTCCCAGAAAGAACGCGATCTGGTGCCCCAACTTGGTGAGCACGGCTGCGCTACCCAACCCGACGGCGAACAGAGGCACCATGATTAGGGCAATACCGGCGCACACCGCGCCGGCGGCAGCTCGTCTGTTAATGGGCTTCGGATGAGGTGGTGCGGATTTGACCCACATGATTGTTTCCTTTCAAGCGTTAGGCATAAGCCGGTTGATCAATGCGCTCGGTTTCGTGCGCAGACACTTCGAGCACTCGCACCGATACGCGCCGGTCCATCGGAAGTGCTACGTCAATCACCTGGCCTGTCTTATGACCCAGCAAGGCGCGCCCAATCGGTGACAGAACCGAGATGCGACCGGCACCGGCGTCGGCATTGCGCGGATTGACCAAAGTGACGCGCCGCCGCGTGCGAGTCGGTAACTCCTCGTACATCACCGTCGAATGCAGGCGTGCGGTGGTACTGCGCGTTGCCTGCTTCGATAACCGTTGGGTCAGCGCATTGGCATCGCTCGAACTAATGAATACTTCAGGTACTGAAGACATGAGTAACTCCACAACTTTCTTTCGAAAAGAATTGCTGGCCGTTCGCGCTGCGAAGAGCCGTACGAGCTGCCGGTTCCATTGCGGACAACGACGGATCGCGCAGCAAATGACAAGATCAGACCCGGAGCGGCGTGCTCCGTAGCGCTTGAATAAGGAACTACGGGAGCAGCCGGCTACCGGGCGAGACCAAGAAAGGCAGCAACACCTCTGAGGAAGGCGATACGCTTGCCGTAAATCGCTCGTCTGGATGTGCGCCAACGCCGCGCTGTGATTACGTTGCGCGATGTCTGATAACGACGCAGCTCATCACCAGCGGCGTGCAGTCGAGCCAAGAACACCCGCAGTCGTTGCGCGTTTGCCGTGAGCATTCCCTGTATCCGACGTATGAGCTTGTGGGCCTGCGCCGCGATGGAGTCCCCGGCCCGCATCGTCAAGTTCACCATCAGCTCAGTCTGCGCCAATGCTATGCGCGCTCGCTCGAGTTCGCGTTGGTTTAACGCAATGACGTCTAGCCACTCGACCGTAGCTTTAGCAACGGCCGGCTTAATAGGCTTGGCGGGAGCTGCAACGGTAAGGTCGTTGAAGCCGGCATCTTTGAACGAGATTGGGTGGTAATACATGCGGTCCTCCGTCAACAACCAATATGCGGTTCGGGCGTGGATGAGGCTACGAATGGCAGGCGCGCTCTAGCCCCGCCTATCGAACGTTCCGTGGTCGTATGAAGGCTGAGACTCGAAATCGCAATCGGGTCGCTCGCCGGAAACGTCATCCTCAGTGCGTCGTCAATCGCTCGTTCGAACGGATCTGCAGTGGCTTTCACAAAAGTCCTTAATTGAAGTGTTGAGTAATTCGCGCGTCGCCAACTCGCGGCATAAGCCCCTGTTCGCTAGCGCGGGGGTTAAGGGCTGAGCTGTTTCTGCAGGTTTTTTTACTCGTCCTGCCATCAATTGCCGTTACGTCAATGATGAGGGCCAAGTCGCCGAAGCGGAAGTCAGCGACTTAGAACAACATTGTTTCCGCTGGGGATACGCCGCATTGCGCGAATGAATAGTTCGTAGACAAGCCAGTCCGTATTCCACCGACGCACGACGGAATACGGCGGCGAGTAAGCCCAGAACGAACTCTGTCGAAGTGCGATGACCGCGCCGGCGAGCGCCTCGGAAATTATCGGCACATCCGATGCGCTCGATGCATCTAATGCAAAGCGGTCGGCTTTTACTCATCGCGCGAGATTGCTGTGCGCAACCGGAGGAGTCATGCCTCGTATCGTGAAACGGACTAAGACCCAGCCCTATCAGCTCAAGCCAGAGGACAGCGACAAGACATTGTGTCAATGCGGACTGTCGCGCAATCAGCCCTTTTATAACTCCCACTTGCTTACCCAAGGCGAAGAACCAGGCAAGACATACTGGTACGACGATGCTGGAGGGCGGCACCTCTTTCCTGTTGAAACTCCTCGGGGAATTAGAACGTTCTGAAATCGGACATGAAGATCTTCCTAGACACCGCCGGCATTGATGAGATCCACACTGCTGCGCGCTGGGGTGTTCTCGACGGTGTCACTACCAACCCTACCCTCTTCGCCAAGGTGGGTGGCAGCTACGACGACATCCTGAAGCAAATCTGCCAGATCACGTCGGGGCCGGTGAGCGCCGAGGTTGTGGCCGAGGATGTCGACACCATGCTTCGCGAAGGCCGTCACTTCGCCAAGCTGGCGCCGAACATCGTGGTCAAGGTGGCCATGAGCGAGCCGGGGCTAGAGGCTATCGCGCGCTTGGCGCAGGAAGGCATAAAGACAAACTGCACTCTCATATTCAGCGCCAACCAGGGGTTGCTCGCGGCGAAGGCAGGCGCCTCACTCCTTTCGCCTTTCGTTGGTCGCCTCGACGACATCAATCAGGAGGGCTTGGATGTCGTGCGCGAACTAGTCGCGATCGTGACGACTTACGGACTGAGTGCGGAAGTGCTGGCGGCGTCGATCCGACATCCGCGCCATGTGACAGAGGCCGCGCTCGCCGGCGCCCATATCGCCACAGTGCCTCTCAAAGTTCTGCGGCGGATGATCCACCACCCGCTCACCGACTCGGGCATCTTGCAGTTCCGAAAGGACTGGGATGCGGTGCAAACGGCCGGTAAAGACCGCACGACTGGTGGCGCCAAAGCCAAGCGAGATTAAGGCGTTGCGTCGACTTTGTCTGTATCGCACAGTCTGGTTCCTCACGCCTCGACAAGCAGATTCTCGCCCTCGACTTGCACCAACCGGGAGCGCACGGGGCGCTGGGCCGGTCCACGAAGGACTGCACCGGAGGTCACGTCGAACTGGCTACCGTGACAGGCGCACGTTACCGTTGTGCCCTCCAGCCTGCCCTGCTCAAGCGAGCACCCCGCGTGAGTGCAGGTGTCATCAAAAGCGTGTAGACGTCCGTTCGCATTCGCAACGGTCACCTTGGTTCCGGTTACATCAAAGACGTGCATCTTCCCCGCGACAACATCTTTCGAGCCACCAACTCGTACCAACATGGCCTCACCTCCTCGTGCCTTTGTGCCCGCTTGACAGGTTGCGCGGCTAACCTGTCGGTGGCCGCGTCTCGCGCTTCAAATCGACTTCAAGTACTCGATCAGATCTTTCTTGCCATCGAAGTATGAGCATTTTCGAATGCAGATCCCAATGTGCGGCAGGGGGAATGTGCGCTGATTCTGCAGCTACTTAGTTGAGGCAGCAGCCATCGTCTTGCTCTGGTGCGGCGTTTTCGAGGCCGGCGGAAACTTCTCCGGTCTGTGATCGCTGATGAAACCGTCGCGGTTCGGCATCTTCACCTGCGCCAGCTTCTTTGCGTCCAACACGGCATCGGACGGGACGACTTTCGCCTCTGACAGAATGTACGCAACTACTGCATACGTCTGATCGTTCGTCAGGCTGTTGGGCGCAGTGAATGGCATGCTGCGCTTGACGTAGTCGAACAGTGTTGTCGCATACGGCCAGTAACTCTCAACGGTCTTGATCGGTGCTTTGGCCGGATCTGCGTTCACCAGCGACCCACGACCCCCAATCAAGCGATCGCCAATGCCACCTTCAAGGTTTTGTCCGTGGCAAGCGACGCATTGCTGCTGATAGACAGCTTTGCCTTGAGCGACCGAGCCCGAGCCTGCCGGCAGTCCGCGACCATCGGGCAGGGGCGAGAAAAAGGCTGCGAGTTCTGACGGCGGCGCGGTAACTCCAAATCCGAACGTCGACTCTGTATCTGCTGCGAATGCGGGCGCAGACAGCAGCACCGAGGCGACAGCGGCCGCTGCGTACTTAATAGTGGTGAACATTGGAAACCTTTCCGTCATGGGCGACACGCCAGCTCTGGATCGCGTTGTAGTGATAAATCGAGCCCAGTGGACCGTTCAAGCCGCGCACCGCAATCAGTTGGCCGAGTGTTGGTTGCACGTAGCCTGTGTCGTCGACACAGCGGCTCTGCAAAATCGCTTCCTTTCCGTTCCAGCGCCAAGGCAGGCGGAACCTGGTGTGACAGATCGGCAGCACCGGCCCTTGCAGCGCTGCTGCTCGCCAGCTTCTTCCACCATCAACCGAAACGTCGACCCGTTTAACGGTTCCGCGTCCGGACCATGCAATTCCCGTGATTTCATAGAAGCCAGGCCCATCGAGCTGCATCTCACCGGACGGTGACGTGATGACGGACTTGGCCTCCATCTCGAAAGAGAACTGCACCGCCTTGCCGCTCGGCAAGATATCCGTGTACTTGGAGGTCTCTTCGCGCGTCATGAAAGGTGCATCGGAAATCTCGATGCGGCGCAGCCACTTGATGTTCATGTTGCCTTCGTAGCCGGGCACTAACAGACGTAACGGATAACCTTGTTCCGGACGAATCGCTTCGCCATTCTGACCGTAGGCGAGTAAGCAATCCTTCATTGCTTTTGCCAGAGGAATGCTGCGCGTCATGGCCGCCGCGTCGTTACCTTCTGCGAGTAACCACTTGGCTCCCGGCCGCACGCCGACTTCGTTGAGAATTGTTGACAGCGGGACTCCGGTCCACTCCGAGGTCGACGTCAAACCGTGCGTTCCCTGCACTGTTTTCATCGTCGGCTTCGACCACTCGGTCAGGCTATTGCCCGAGCACTCGAGAAACATGATTCGAGACAGCGACGGAAAACGGCGGATGTCTTTCATCGAAAACTTCTTCGGATGCTTGACCATGCCGTGCACGTAAAGGAAATGCTTGCTCGGATCGATGGTCGCAGTGCCGCCGTGGCTGCGCTCGAAATGAAGTCCGGACGGAGTGATGATCCCGCAGCTTTTTTCGAGCGGCGTGAAGGTCCAGGAGGATTCCGCTGTCTTGGTGTTGAACCGCACCCGCACTTCCGTTTCGAACTGCGAGCGCAACCCATAGCTTTCGTCAGCCAGTGGCGTGCCTTGGACCTTGCTCGGATCGGCCGGAACCGTACGTTCGACCGATCCCAATGGCGCTGCAGAACTCCTGCTCGGCGCCAGGCCAGCAGCGCCCGCCGCAGCAAGTGACGTCAACATGAAGCGTCGCCGAGTGGAGCCTGCCGATCCTCCGCGGAAGTAGGCCGAGCGCGGATCACCGTGGTGGTGCGTCAACATCCGGGTTTCCGCTGCCAGCAACTTTTCAGTCATTCCGGAAGAAGACGCCGGCCTTAACTTTGCTGCCGGATCGGCCGTGTTCATGACATCTCCTTCGGGAATGTGTTGGTGGACTAATACGTCGGCTTGCGATATAAAGTACGTCGTAATACGATATGTTGTCTAGCGCGCGTTGAGGAAACAGCATGTTTCCCAAATAGCCCCGCGCAAGATGCGGCACACGGTGTCAAATGAAGCTGAATACGCACGAGTACGCACTTCTTGCCGAATTCCGCTACGCGCTGCGTAGCTTTATTCACTTCAGTGAATCAGCTGCTAAGGGAGTCGGGCTGAATGCGCAGCAATACCAAGCGCTGCTGGCGTTGCGTGGATTTCCCAAGGAGCGCGACGTGACGATCAACGACCTGGCGCGGCAGTTGTTGATCAGGCACAACACCGCGGTTGGCCTGGTGGATAGGCTGGGCAAGGAGGGATTCGTTACGCGGCGGCAGTCGCGTGTGGATGGACGTCGGATTCATTTACAGCTGACGGCAAAGGGCGACAGGATGCTCGAGCGGCTCGCTTCGGTGCACCGCGAGGAGTTGCGTCGTATCGGACCGCAGCTCAGGTTGCTGCTGCAACAGATTACGCGCGCAATTGAAAAGCCACGACGGTCGGGTTGAGTTCTATCGACCAAATCGAAATTGCGCCAACCGCACACTGAAGTTCACGTAATTCTTCCTAGAGGTCCCTATGTCGCAGACCCCGATGCCGCCCGCGGCTGATGTCTCCGGCCGTTTGATGACTCCCCTACTGGCGGGGATGTCGATCTTCACGATGGTGATGACGATTCCGCAGGTACTAACGATATGGATTGGCCATCAAGCCGCCGGGGTGTCGGTCTGGACATGGAGCGCTTATCTGGTTTCCGCTTTTCTCTGGTTCTGGCACGGCATTCGGAAGCGCGACAAGAACATCTATCTCGCGTGTATCGGCTGGATCGTGCTCGACATCGCCGTGATCGCAGGAGCCGTCGTCCACGGATAGGCGAGCATCAATCTCGTGCGGACGACTGGACCGCGCCTGCGAGGATCACGAAATCAGCGCTTCGCTTCGGCTGTCTTCATGCTTATCGCGAGTGACTGGGTTCGTACTGCTAAGGCGCGGTCGCTCGCGCTGCGTCTGCTCCTCGAGGCTGCAGCGAAACGCGGGCGAGAGCAGCTCTTCCAGGCTCGAATACCCGAGATCAGATAGGTCCAGCTCGTGCATGAAGCACGGCGGCGACGAATAGCTCGCCTCGTTGCCGGCGTCGTTTTCTCGGACTGCGAAGTAGGCATCCTTGGGTACGGTGGTTTCTGTCGGCGTTTCCTCCGTTAGTTCGCCTCCGCGGCGTGCCGCCAGATAGCCGGCGGCAATAGCCGCGGCCACCACCATGCCGATGACCTTCCACTCGGCCGACGATTGAAAGGCGGCGGCGGCGCTCAGCCCGGTGAAAAGAAGGAACACCGGCATCAGGGCGAGAAACATGACGAGCCATAGATTGAACTGCACCGATGAACCTTCGTTAGTCGACGACACTTCCATCGCCGGTTTGCGCACGGCGCTCGAGACTTCTCCTGGTGTGTGGGTGTCACGCATTGACATTGACCTTTGCATCGTCTTGCGATATAAGTTACATCGTAATACGATATATTGTCAAGTGCACAAACGCTTCAATGGAGAATCACGTGACCGAAAATCAGATGTATCCAGCGTTGAATCGGGAGTTTGGTGCGCAGCGTTCGGCGCTGGCGCCAAAGCCCGACGCTGCATTTCGGGCGTTTAGCGCTGCCGTTTTTGCCGAAGGCGCGCTGTCGTCGAAGATCAAGCAATTGATTGCAGTCGCTACGGCGCATGTCACGCAGTGCCCGTATTGCATACGTGGTCACACGAAGGCCGCGCTAAAGGTCGGTGCGACGCGCGAGGAGATCATGGAGGCGATCTGGGTCGCGGCCGAAATGCGAGCAGGCGCGGCATACGCGCATTCAGCCCTCGCGCTCGATGCAATGGACCAAATCAGTCAGCGGCCCGTAGCAGAGGAAAGGTAGACACCTTCCGTTGATCCTCTATAAAGACACTATGCGGGAGCAGATCGCCTTTGTTGAGCAGCGTGACGGCAGTGCAGCGGCTCGCCAGTACGCCGAGCGGACGCTACGTGCGTATCGGGGTGCGGCGCGATTCCGCGATGGCGCTGGTAGGCGGCACTTTGCACACAACCCCGTTTTCCGGCAATTCTTCGTGACGTCCATTTGCGACATCCGAAATTTTCTCCGGCGCGGCTCCTGCAGGGCCTCGATGTCGACCGGAATCTCAAGGCGCTGCGAGGCCATCAGTGCTCAAGATCGATCAGTGAACGCGTCGTTCAGCGTGGACGAACCGCGATAGCGCTGGAGCTAACTATGGGATCGACGGTCTGGACGATTGGACATTCAACGCGTCCGCTGGATGCATTCCTGGCGTTGCTCTCCGAGTATCGACTTCAGGCGGTCGCGGATGTGCGCCGCTTTCCCGGCTCGAGGCGCTATCCGCAATACGCCCGCCCCGCACTCAGTGTCGTGCTCGCCGAGCAACGCATTGCGTATCACTGGCTTCCGGCATTAGGCGGCCGTCGCCGGCCACTGCCCGATTCGCCAAACGTTGCATGGCGCAACTCTTCATTTCGTGGCTACGCTGACCATATAGCCAGCGCCGAGTTTGCCCGGGGCTTAGACGAATTGCTCACACTTTCCGGGCGCCTGCGCACGGCACTTATGTGCGCCGAAGCCGTCTGGTGGCGCTGCCACCGAGCACTCATCGCCGATGTGCTGCGTGCCCGCGGTATTGAAGTAGTACACATTCTCGATGCGAAGCACGCCGTCGTGCATCCATACACCGCGCCCGCTCGCGTGATTGACGGCAAACTGAGCTATTCATCTTCGCAAGACGACGCACCGAGCAGCGCCGATTCACTTTGGCTGGCAACTGGTGACGCAATCGCGCCCGCGCCCGACTTTGAGTCCGATGGCGTTAAGGTTGATCGCAGGCATTGAGCGCGCTTGCGCGAAAGAAACGGCGATCTAACGAGTGTCCAAGCTTCGCCAATACTGGAGCGATGTTCTCGCAGCCGGAGCATGCGCTGCATCATTCAGCGGCATTCCTTCTACCGTTTACGCGTTAGCAACCGGCGGCGATGTACTGGAGGCGACTCGGGCCGCGGGTTCGATGATCGTGGCTTCCAATTCAACCGACGGGCGCCTGTTCATGGCTGCCGCTGTCGTTCATTTGTCGGTCTCTTTTTTTTGGACTGCGATCTTGGTGTGGCTATTGCCGCGTAAGCGCACTGTGCTGTGGGCAATGGGCGCGCTTTCAATCATCGCCGTCTTGGACTTGCTCGTCATCGGTCGGATGTTTCCGCAGATCAGCGCATTGGCGTTCTGGCCCCAATTCGCGGATCACCTTGCTTTTGGCGCCCTGGTCGGCGCAACTCTCGAGTGGCGGCGCCGCGGCAGATGATCGATCACCGGCAGCGGCCGGTAGCCGCACAGTGAATATCGCGCCTTCGCCTGGACCCGTACTGTGTGCCGTAATGGTGCCGTCGTGCAGTTCAACGATGTTCTTCACGATATACAGACCGAGACCCAGCCCGTCGCGCTGAGACGCCCGGTCGGCTTGGTGAAATTTTTCAAACAGACGCGACGACAGGCTGGGCGCAAAGCCGCATCCGCTGTCAGCTATCGTGACAACAGCGCTGTCGCGACGAAGACAGAGTGCGACTGTTATCGTGCCTTCGACGGACGTGAATTTAATCGCGTTATCTATCAAATTCGTCATCACTTGTTGCAGGCGGCGTTCATCGGCGTGTACGAAAACGGCGCCGGATGCAACGTAGTTAACTTTGATTCGCTTGGCGCGAACGACGGGTTCAATCGCCAGTAGAGTAGATCGCAGCAGAAGATCCAAATCGCAGCTAGCCTTTTTCAGTTTCATGCTGCCGACGTTGATCCGGCTGATGTCGACCAGGTCGTTAACCAAATGCGCCTGCAGGCGCGCATTGCGCTCGATTGCCTCAGCTGATCGCGAGACGATGTCTTGGTCGGTCGGCGACTCTTGCAGAACTTGAACCCAATTCAAGATTGCACTGAGCGGCGTTCGCATCTCGTGACTCAGTAGCGCAAGGTGCTCGTCCGTCATATGACGCGGTTGATCGGTCTTCAAGCGCGGAGCGCGCTCGGTAGGCAATGGCCTGGTCTGCATAACCTTCCCTTGCGTTTAGCAGATTTGTAGTTGAATGCACTCTACTGGAACACGCGTATCTGCTGCGGAAACGCTGTTGTTCCAATCGTGCACTTCCAATCAGGGACTTGCTCCCTAAATGTGCAATACGGCCCGAGTTAATTGGCCGCGGAGCACATGATGAAAATCAGAAATGAGTTACAGGGCGTCGCCGATGCCGCGCTGCTGAATATGGTGCAGCGCTTACGACGAAATGAGTTGGATTTCGACGAGAGGCTGGCAAGTCGCCTGCATGCGGTGCGGGATCCGGACATGCCGACCAGCGATCCGCTTTAGCAGAAGCTTTACTTCACGGCAAAGCGGTTGAAGGTGCAACGCGCCGACGCGGAACGCGAGCTGGCACGGCGAGCCGTTCCGGTTTAGAGACTTGCGGAGGGATGTGATGAAACATAGCGTGCGACAGACGGAACAAGAGTTCGACCTCGCGCTGAAGATGATGTTTGCGGCTGGTGATCCGATTGCCATGTATGCAACCGCTGACTCGCGATGTCCTCGATGTCGTCGTTGCGGGCACGGAAACAGTGTTGTTCCGACTCGCTAACTTCTCATTGAGCTCGCCGACTGTTTAAATCGCAGCTAACTAACGGGCATTTGAAAAGTACACAAACAAGTTATGGAGGTTCGAATGTTCTATCACCCAAACATGATCAGCGGCATGAATGTCGATAATCAGATCGCTGCCGAAGCGCACATAGGCCAGTCGTTTGTGCCACTAGGAGCCGGAAAGGCGACCTCGTCTGAGGCGCACAAGACATTGATTCCGGTGGATGGATCCCAAAGCGCAAATCGCGCACTTGAATACGCAGGTCGTCTCGCGCGCCGCGGCTGGACATCAGAAATCCATCTTCTGAACGTGCAACGGCTCGTCATGCAAGAAGAGTTCGCTCTTAGCAAGACGGTGCAGGTAGAGCAGCGCGCGCGGGTAGCGGCCGCACGACAGATATTGAACGGCGCGCAAGAGCGATTGCGCGACATTGGTGTCGCGTGCAAGAGCACGATTGGATTCGGTGGCACCGCCAGAATGATCGCGCGGTATGCCCGTGAAAATGGAATAAACGCGATCGTGATGGGAACGCGCGGCAACCGCGGGTTCCGCAGGTTGCTGGGCGGTTCGGTTGCGTCCGCCGTCGCTCGACTGGCTGATGTTCCGGTGACTGTTCTTCGATCGGTTGGCAAGGCTGCCGGTCACGTCACGCAGAGCGTGACTGGCGGGCTGGAGAGGGCGGCAGCGTAATGACCGCCGCGCGCGGATCGGTCGATTTCCTGATCGATCCGATAACGAGTCGATGGCGGCGCTCGGAGTACGCCAAATGAGTACGTGTCAGATTGCGACGATTCCTCGCCGCTCTCGCATCGCGCGGCCGACGCGCGCGAGATCCTCGTCGCTCAACAGCCGCGCCGCCATCGGCAGCAGTTCAGCCTCTTCGCGCTCGATGTGCCGTTCATACAAGTACACCAGCGCTTCGACAGCTCTCGCCTCGAGGACGACGTTGTCACCGGCAACAACTCGCTCCAGCACGGCGCGGATGTTTTGCCATCGTACTTCGAGCTCGTTGTGCTCGGTGGCGAGCGTTGCCGTTAGCTCGCGCAGGCACACCGGGTCCGAGCCTGCCATAGATTCAATGAGCGCAGGGAAGAGATCCTCTTCTTCGTCCGCGTGATGATGCTTGGCCGAGGTATCGAAGTAGCGCATTACATTGGCCGCCGCAGTTCGCGCCTCGGTGTCCGCACCGTGTGTCGCCAAATGCGGCACCAGGCGCCGCAGGGTTGCGCACTGGCGCTCGATGCGGAAATGACACGCCGACAGCATTTCCAGCGGCGCTTCGAATCCCGCCGAAGGGGCGATAAAACCCGGAATGCTACTCATGCTCATACCTCGTCGCACAGCGATCATGACGCATCGCGACCAGTACCGAACACAGTGAACCTGCTCTTTACCGACTGCAGCTCATCGCGGTGCAGCCGCGCCAGCTGCTCCAAACACTCTTCACCTTTCTTCGTCAGCTGCACTTCGACGCGCCGCTTATCGCTGCGGCCCGCACTGCGTTTGACCAATCCGGCCTCTTCGCAGCGCGAAATCAGCGCGACCACGCCATGATGCTTGGCCTGGAGCCGCTCGGCGAGCTCGTCGACATTGGCCCAATCTCGACCCGGAAAGCCTTTGATCTGCAGCATCAGCTGGTACTGCAGCGGCGTAACTCCGCTGTTGCGCGTCGACTTCCTCGCTGAATCTGAGAAAGCGGCGCAGCGCATAACGAAATTCAGCGAGCGTCTCAAAATCGGATTTCGACATCTTCCGTGTGGTCATCGTGAGTTGATTGTCTCATTGACAATATATCACAGAGTGATATATTTCTTGGCATGAAGCTCAACATCCTGTCTGATCTGCACTTAAGCGTCGGCGGGATGGACAGGCCGCGCAACGATGCTGATGTCGTCGTGCTAGCGGGCGATGTCGCGCGGCCGCGCGAGTCGGCGGCGTGGGCATTGGGCTTCGACAGACCGGTGCTCTACGTCCTCGGCAACCACGAGTTCTACGGCGGCAGCCTCGACCGTACGGCAGATGAGTTGAGGCGCCTGTGCGCCGGAAGCAACGTGCATGTACTGGATGACGATGAAATCGTGATCGACGGCGTGCGGTTTCTCGGCAGCACGCTGTGGACCGACTTCAGGCTATTCGGCGGCGACGCACGCGACGCATCGATGGCGGCGGCGCGGCATTTCATGCGGGATTTCAGCCGCATCCGGACAACGGGGTCGATGAGTCCACTGTTCACTCCGGAGCATTCGGCGGCGCTATTCGAGCGTCACGCCGATTGGCTCGATCGCCGGCTCGCCGCTCCGCACGATGGTCCGACGGTGGTGATTACCCACCACGCGCCGTCGCGCCAGAGTATTCATCCCAGGTATGCCGATTCGCTGTTGAACGCGTGCTTCGTATCGGATGCTGAGCACCTCGTGAGCGGCGAACGCGCGCAGCTGTGGATCCACGGACACACGCACGACAGCTTTGACTACGTCGTGGGCGGCACGCGCGTGCTCTGCAATCCGCGCGGATACGCGAAGAACGACGTTAACGAAAACCCCCACTTCGATCCGAACTTAATTGTCGAAGTCGGCTAGCCCGGAAAAAACGGGAACGTGGCGCGACGCCACTCCATCTGATGACAGGAGAGAGCCAATATGCAAACCGCACAAACTTCCGTACGAGCCTTCACGCCCGCACCGCTGCCGGCGACGACGACCGACGCCGAACTGGTGGAGCGCGCCGCGAGCGGCGATGAGTTCGCGTTCGAACGCATCATGCGTCAAAACAACCGGCTCTTGTTTCGTACCGCGCGCAGCATTCTGAAGAACGACGCAGAAGCCGAAGACGCGCTGCAGGAAGCTTATCTGCGCGCGTGGCGCGCGCTATCGACGTTTCGTGCTGACTCGAAATTGTCGACCTGGCTGGTGCGCATCGTCATCAACGAAGCGCTTGGGCGCGTGCGCCGGCGCAGCGCGCAAGTCATCCCTCTGGAGTCCGTAATGGAATCGATCGACCGCCAACCGCAGGAATCGACGGATGAGGGTGACCCCGATGATCAGCCAGACCGCGCCGCGATGCGATCGGAGTTGCGCCGATTCATAGAAGCCCGCATCGATTTGCTTCCCGAAGCGTTTCGCACCGTCTTCATGCTCCGCGCAGTGCAAGAGCTGAGCGTCGAAGAGACCTCGGCGGCGCTGCAGATCCCGGGAGCGACGGTGCGCACGCGCTTCTTTCGCGCCCGCAGTCTGTTGCGTGAAGGTTTATCGCGGGACGCCGACTTTGCTCTAGGCGATGCATTCGCATTCGACGGCGCGCGCTGCGACCGCATTGTGGCCAACGTCCTGGCGAAGCTGGCCGCTAATTGCGATTTTTTTTCATCCTGAACACCATAACGGAGATTGTTCATGTCCTTCCTACAAATGCCCAACCCAATGGCCGCGCGCCGAGTCTTTCTTGGTCAGTCCGGTCTACTGCTTTCCGGTGCAGCCGTCGCGCTGCTCGCTGGTAAGCACGCGCTCGCCGCGCAGTCCGCTGATGCGCCGAGTGACATACAGATTTTGAATACTGCGCTGGGCGCAGAGCTCGAAGCAATCGCCGCTTATCAGCTGGGCGCTGAAAGCAAGCTATTGCAGAAGCCCGTGCTCGATCTTGCACTGACCTTCCAAGGGCACCACAAAGAGCACGCGGAAGTGCTTGCAAAGACGGTGTCCAAGCTGGGCGGCAAGCCGGTGGCGGCGAAAGCGAAGTACAACTTCCCGGTCGAACAACTGAAATCCCAGGCGGACGTGCTGAAGTTTGCCGCGCAGCTTGAGCAGGGCGCCGTCAGCGCTTATCTGGGCGCAGTGCCGCTGTTCAACAACCGCGATCTATCGAAGGCTGCGGCCAGCATCCTCGGCGATGAAGCGATGCATTGGGCGATTTTGCGGCAGGCACTGGGCCAAGTACCGGTGCCGTCGGCGTTCGTGTCGTAATGATCCGCGCGGTGGTTACCGGTGTGTTGGCGCTCCTCACAACTGCACCGGGGACTGCTGCGCCGGACGCCGCTCGGGGTGAACAGATCTATGCCCGGTGTGTTGCATGTCACGCACTTACCTTTGATCGGGTCGGCCCGCGTCATTGCGGTTTGTTCGGAAGGGTTGCAGGGACGGTGCGCGGCTTCGATTACTCGCAGGCGATGAAGGACTCAAAGATCATATGGAACGAACAGACGCTAGATCGCTTTATTGCGAAGCCGCTTGCGATGCTTCCGGGCACATCGATGACCTACGACGGTGTGCCCGATGCGAAAGAACGGTCCGATCTGATCGTCTACTTGAAGCGAGTCAATCAGTCGACCGAGTGCGGTAAGTAGCCGCACGTCAGCAAGCACAACAGAGAAAAGGTATCGCGGGACGCGAGGACGCAGTACGCCCTGAATTTGAAAGGAAGAGTTATGAATCACCAACCTTCAACTTATCGAACTTCGTTGATGATCGCCGCGCTCGGCGGCGCGATCGCGCTGACCGCGGCGGCCTGCGGCGGCTCATTCGACGACGACGTGGCTGAACAGGATTCCAGCGCTCAACAGGCTGCGTTAATCGAGCAAGGCAAGCAGATCTTCCGCTTCGACACGTTCGGTGACGAACGTCAGTGGACCGATGTGCTGCGAATGCACGAAGTAATTAGCGCGGCGGTCGATCCGATGACCGCGCTGTCGGTTGGATTAAAGGTCGATGCTGAGGCACTGCCTCAGTCCGTTGTCAGCGGCATCCAGGATGGAAGCATCGATCTGAAGAGTCCCGCAACGACTGTCGCTCTGCTGAAACTGGACGCCGTGGTTGGCGTTAAGGGCACCGTCGAGACGGTCAACGGCAAAGACACGTTGACCAGCGTCGGCACCACGTGCGCGCTGTGCCACTCGACCGTCGACAATTCGTTCGCACCGGGTATCGGCAAGCGGCTTGACGGCTGGCCCAATCGAGATCTGAACCCCGGCGCAATCATCGCGCTGTCGCCCGCCGTCGATACCGCAAAGAAGGCGGTCTACAACTCGTGGGGCAAAGGCAAGTACGACCCTCGATTCAACGTCGACGGCATCAATGGCCCGGTGGTGATTCCGCCGGCGTATGGGCTGAACGGAATCAACAGCACGACGTTCACCGGCGACGGCAGCGATGTGGCGTACTGGAACCGCTATGTCGCAGTGGTTCAGATGGGCGGACAGGGATCGTTCTCGGATCCCCGTTTGCCTCTGAGCGTGACGAACGGCACGGTGGACCTGGTCAGCAGCAAGCTTGCCGCACTGCAGGCCTACCAGCTCAGTCTGAACGCACCGACGCCGCCAGCCGGCAGCTTCGATGCAGCGGCCGCCGCACGTGGCAAAGAGCTGTTCAATGGAGTCGCCAACTGCGTGCGTTGCCACAGCGGCGAGTCGTTTACCGACGCCAACTCACGGCTGCATGTGATTGCCGAGTCGGTCGCCACTCAGAACATTCCGCCTTACGCATCGCGCAGCGCGACCAAGCAATACCGGACCAGCCCATTGAAGGGCGTCTGGCAGCACGCGCCTTACTTCCACAACGGTTCGGCGGCAACGCTTGAAGAGGTCGTGCAGACCTACAACGCGAAGCAGTTTCTCGGTCTGACCCAGCAGCAGGTCAGCGACCTCGCTCAGTACTTGAAATCGTTGTGATACGAACATGAACGCGCCAGAGAGAGTCGTCTTCCTACCCGACATTCAACCAGCACTGGATGGACGCGGCCTGAGCATCGATGCGGTGGGCATCAAGGACATTCGTTATCCGGTCAAAGTCCGCAGCGGCAGGCGGGTGGCGGCGACGATCGCAACGTTTTCGATGACGGTGGGGTTGTCCGCCATCACCAAGGGCACGCACATGTCGCGCTTTATCCAATTGCTGGAAGCGCAGACCAATCCGCTTGATCCGCGACGATTCGAGACGATGCTGGCCGACATGCTGCATCGGCTACAGGCAAGCAGCGGCACGATCGAGATGAAGTTTCCGTACTTCGTTCGCAAGACCGCACCGGTGTCCGGTGTTCAAAGCGAGCTCGACTATGAAGTCACCTGGCGTGCGAGAGTATCCGAGCGGACGCCGCATACCTTCTCGATGCAGGTGAAGGTTCCGGCGACGAGCCTCTGTCCCTGCTCGAAGGAGATTTCGGCGTACGGCGCGCACAACCAGCGCTCGCTGATCAGCATCGAGGCCGAGTTGGCCGGCGCGCTCACGATCGAAGAACTGATTGCCGTCGCCGAACGTGGCGCCTCATGTGAAGTTTACGGTTTACTGAAGCGTGTGGATGAAAAGTTCGTAACCGAGCGCGCGTACGACAACGCCAAGTTTGTCGAAGACATCGTGCGCGACGTTGCACTCGCGCTAAATCAAGAACCGCGTGTTGCCGCCTACGTGGTTGAGGCTGAAAACTTCGAGTCAGTTCACAACCATTCCGCGTTCGCACGCATCGTCGGGAAAAATCGCGCGCCCACTGACGGAGTCAAGCGATGAGTACATACGAGACGACGCTCAAAGGATGCGACGAGGTTGCCGAAGGCACGATGGCATTTCACTTCCAGAAGCCGTCAGGCTTCACGTTCAAACCAGGCCAGGCAATCGATCTTGTGCTGGTTGATCCCGTGTTCGCCGACGCCGCCAGCGCGCGCCATACGTTTTCGCTTGTCAGCGCGCCGTTTCAGCCCGATCTGGTCGTTGCGACCCGGATGCGTGCCAGTGCGTTCAAACGCGCACTCAAACTCTTGTCGATCGGAGCTCCTGCCAGGCTTGAAGGACCATTCGGATCGCTGACGTTACACAACAACCGCGCGCGGCCGGCGGTGTTCATCGCGGGCGGCATCGGCATCACGCCGTTCATCAGCATCCTGCGGCAGGCGGCCAAGGATCAGCTGCCGCAGGAATTGTTATTGCTGTACTCGAACCGCCGCCCGGAGGACGCAGCTTTTCTCGCCGAACTGCAACAGCTTGAGCAACAGAGCAAGAGGTTTCACCTTATTGCCACCATGACGCAGATGGATAAGTCCAGCCGCACGTGGAAAGGTGAAACTCGCATGATCGACGAAGACCTTGTCCGGAAGGTCGGCAAAGGCTTGTCGGCGCCCATTTATTACGTTGCCGGACCGCCGGTGATGATCGAGTCCGTGCGTCAGACGTTGAATCGCGCCGGTGTCGATGACGACGACATTCGCAGTGAGGAATTTTTGGGCTATTAACATAGCTCGACATCAATTCTGCACGGGGGTCTGGCGCTGCACCCCCAGTCGTTTCATCTGTTAACCGTAGCTGACAGTATGGCCATCTCGCCGTGAGGAAGGCACGGTGGATGAACGCGCGCGCGAAGTTCACCGAATTATCTCGGCACATTTCGAGTGCTTGCCGCATCTAATGAATTGAAGGAATCACGTCTCGACGCTCTCGCGTTTTCGTGCTCTCTTCAAGCGCGTCGGAATTCCAACGCGCAAACAATCATTGGAGCGAATAGATGAACAGTAACGCAGAAACGTACAAGCCCTTGAGTCAACCGCCCACCCGCCGTAGTGTCCTGAAAATAGGCGGCGCCACGCTAGTGGCGACGACTTTGTCGGGCGTGCTAGCGCGCGCTGCCTTCGGCCAAGCGACCAGCGGTCAAGACCTGAAGCGCATGGGCATTATTTCCAAGAACGGCGGCACCAAGCCGACGTTCCTGCCGGCACCAGGCTCGAACGATCCCGTCGCCCACTCCGTGGCCGACAATCTGTTCTGGAACGAGCAGATGATGGAGCACGCGATGTTCTTCGTCATGCTGATGCCCGGACCTGAGCTGGCGTCGCAAAGAGGCCGTGCCGAGCAGTTCCAGCGCCGGTTCACCGACCAGCTTGCCAAGACGCGCAACGCGAAACTTGATCGAAACAACTTTGCCGCCTTTAACCGCTCGACGATCGAGATCGTCAAGCCGCTGGTCGAATTCAAGCACAAGATGCAGGAAGAGCAAGAGGCGGGCAAGCTGCGAAGTCTCGTGTGGCCGACTTTCTTCGAGCACACGGCTCGCGAGGGCGAACGCTTCGCCCAGCGTCTGGATCAGTATTCGCGCGGCGATACTTCTGTCAACTTCAGAGAGGCAACGGAGTTCTGGACCGCAACGATGGGTGAGCACGCGGGTTTTATCGCACACTTGCTCGATCCGGAAGAGCGCGCGCTGGTGCAGAAAGCGCTGCAGACGAGCGAAGCATTTCGCCAAATGCATAACAGCAAGCTTTCATCGAAGGACGCACTTGAGAAGGCGGCGAACGACATCATTGACTTCAAGACCGCTGCTGAAAAAGGGATTCAGACCGGAAAGATCAAAAGCATCATTCATCCGGCGCTGGCGGATCACGTACGACGCGAAGCCATCAAGTTTGCCGACGAGTTGAAGCGTGCGGACGGAAGGGCGACTTATCTACCCGGAACAGTTTCGAGCGTTATTCCTGGGGAACCACGGATAAGAGTCAGGCCGTAACCGACTTTTTTAGCGGTCGCTGAACTACCCGGCTGCACGGTGTTGCAGCCGGACTGATTCATTTATCGCGATGCTGCCGCCGAGGTCGTATCGCGTTGGAGACACATTAAATATCGTAATACGATATAATTACCTCGGAGCACAGCGGCAGCGGTTGCACTCTGTCTTGAGCCTAAAGCGCTGCCGCAAGGCGCAGTGAACTGGAGATCAAAATGCAGATTGAACTGACGAAACCTGGCCCGAGCTGTGAATTGCTGGCGAAGGACATCATGTCAAAACCGGTGATTAGCGTTGAACCGGATACGCCGGTCGCAAAGATCGCTGCTCTGCTCTCGACTCAACGCATCAGCGGCATTCCAGTCATCAAAAATGGGCAGCTGATGGGCGTAATAAACGAAATGGAACTGTTGCACCGGCACGAGATTGGTACTGATGAGCCTCCTGTCCAGCCGTGGTGGGCCCGGCTGTTCAGTGGGGATCACTCGTCCTCGCATTACGTGAAGTCACACGCGTTGCGGGCGAAAGACATCATGACCCGTCCTGTCACAACGGTGACCGAAGACACAGCACTGTCGAAAATCGCCGCGTTCTTCGACTCACGAGCCGTTCGACGACTGCCGGTCGTCCGTGACGGAAAAGTGATCGGCATCATCACACGCGCTAACCTGGTCCAGGCCGTGGCGGCCAATGCTTCGGGCGATCGCGCTGAGCAGTCAAAGAGCGACGAAGCGATTCGCCAGGAACTGGTGACCGAGTTGGAGCGGCAGCCCTGGTGGCACCGCGATTGGGCAGTGGTAACCGTCGCCGACGGCGTCGTACAGTTCCGCGGCGTTATCGATAGCCAGGAAGAGAAGCGCGCCGCACGCGTGGCGGCGGAAAATGTGTCAGGGGTGCGAAAAGTCGAAGATCTTCGGCAGCGGTACGCTGATATCACCAGCGGACTCTAGTGCATCAGAAGTTGGACGCGACGAGCCATGTCTGTTCGCAAATTGCAACGACCGGTATTTTTCAATTTGACGCAGATTCAGATGCCGGTCGGCGCATTGACCTCGATCACGCATCGGTTCACTGGAATGGTCTTGGTATTCGCCATTCCAGCTTGCGTCTACTTCCTTGATTTATCGCTGCAGGGACCGTCTGGCTACGCACAGGCGATTGCCTTACTCGACAGGGCGGCAATCAAAGGCATCGCGGTCGTGCTGTCCTGGGCGCTCGCGCATCACATGCTGGCCGGAACGCGCCATTTGTTGAGCGATATCGATATCGGCTCGCAGTTGACTGCTGCGCGTCGCAGTGCCTGGATTGTCAATCTCGGTGGCGTAGCTGTAGCGTTACTCGCGGCCGGAATAGTGCTGTGAAACGAACGATTACGGGGCTGCGCGCCTGGCTGATACAGCGGTTGAGCGCCGTCTACATGCTGGTGTTCATTCTGTTTTTTTTGAGCCACTTCGTGTTTGATCCACCTCGTTCGTTCATGGATTGGCACAGTTGGCTAACAAGCACCTCGGTGAGTTTGGCGATGGCAGTCTTCTTCGTCGCCTTGCTGGCGCATAGCTGGGTCGGTGTGCGCGATGTGATCATGGACTACGTTCACCCAGTTGGCCTGCGCCTAGGTCTACTCACAGTGCTCGCCTTCAGTCTTATGGCAACCGCATCGTGGGTGGCTCGAGCTCTCTGGACCGCACGCGCGCTTCCCGTCATCTGACGCGGACGCCTCAACACACAACCCATGCAGCTGTCGATTTTTCGGTACAACCCGGAACGCGATAAGAAGCCCTATATGCAGGACTTCGAGGTCCAGTTGGGTCCAACCGATCGAATGTTGCTAGATGTCATTCTGCGCATCAAGACTCAGGACGATTCGCTGACGATCAGAAAATCGTGCCGCGAGGGCATCTGCGGCTCCGACGCGATCAACATCAACGGTCGCAACGGCCTGGCGTGCATCACCCCGGTGCGGGAGTTAAAGGAGCCGGTGGAACTGCGTCCGTTGCCGAGCTTTCCGGTGATTCGCGATCTGGTGGTCGACATGACACAGTTCTTCCACCACTACCACTCGATCAAACCGTATCTGATCAACGACGAACCTCCACCCGAAAAGGAACGCCTGCAATCGCCGGAGGAGCGCGAGAAACTAAATGGCCTGTACGAGTGCATCTTGTGTGCATGCTGCACCAGCCAGTGCCCACCGTCGTGGTGGAACCCGGACAAATTCATTGGCCCAGCTGGCCTGCTGCAGGCGTACCGCTTCATCATCGACAGTCGTGATCATGCAACCGAGCAACGGTTGGATTTTCTGAACGATCCTTACCGGCTATTCCGGTGCCGCACGACGATGAACTGCACCGAGGTTTGCCCTAAAGGCTTAGCGCCATCGCGTGCGATCGAGAAGATCAGGCTGATGATGGTCAAACACTCACTATGATGTGGAGACGCTGCGGCGAATTTTGCTCACACGCCGAAGCTCTCACCGCAGCCGCATGTCTGGCGCACGTTTGGGTTGTCGAAATGTAGGCGCCGGGCGAGGCCGTCCTCGACAACATCGAGTGTTGTTCCCTGCAGGTAGGGCAGGCTTGATGCGTCCACCACAATCCGTACGCCATAGCTCTCGAAAACGTGGTCATCGTCGCGTACAGCATAAGCAGGATCGACGCTATAACGGAAGCCCGAGCAGCCTGAGGATTTAGCGGCCAGGCGCACCGCAACTGCACCGGGGTGCTTAACCAGTTGTGCGGAAAAATGTCTCGCCGCGCGCGCGGTCATAGATACCGGCCGCGCAACTATTGGTAGCGGCGCATCGATGTTCGGAATCCGAACGACCAGTTCGCCAGCGCCACTGATTTGGCATGCCAGACGTGCATCTGACGTCGTACAGTCTGCCCGGTCGAGCATATCGAGCTCGTCTTCACTCGCGGGCGCGAAGTTCTTCCGGCCCTCTATCACCAGAACTCGGCAGCTCGAGCAGGCCAGCACTCCACCACAATCGTGCGCGATGTCTATGCCATCTTCGAGTAGACGGTCGAGAAGCCTTTCGCCGTCAAGTCTCAGCTTGAGGTCTTCCATATGCACTGAGACTCGTCTTCCCGTTGCTAGTTCACGATTTACGCACAGACTCTGTCCGCGTTGGCCTAACTGCCGATAGCCGCCGCGCCAGCAGTGAAGAGCACGTTTGCAGTCGGCTATTGCGATAAGCTTTTTATCGCAATAGCTGACATTTCGACGCTAACTGCCAGCTCAAACCTCAATAGAACAGATGCGTCCACAAGTCCAAATCGGGCGACAACGCGTTCCGAACGTAGGATTAGTTCGGCGGAGGGCGCAGTTCTACTTTGCAGCGTTGTAACCGCGAAGATTCCTTCTTCAGCTTAGCGGCAGCATCACAATCTTCTTGTACGCCGGCCGGTCCGCTAGGCAGTCGAACCATCGTTGAACGTTGGGCAATAGCGGGCGCTCAATTGGCAGCGCCATCCAACGCCAGATGCCGCAGCCGAGCGCGATGTCGCTCATTGTGAAGTTATCTCCCGCAAGGAACATGCGGGATTCGAGGTGTCTGTCCACGATGGCGAGCGCGGCAGCGGTCTTGCGACGAAGATCCTCAAATGCTTGCGGATCACGCTGGTTTGTCGGCGTACGGACGAGCCCTATAAACAGTGGACGGAGTGCGGGCCAGAACGTGGAGCTGCTCCAGTCCATCCACTGATCCGCTTCCGCGCGAGTCTTGAGGTCGTCTGGCCAGAGGTCCCCGGGGGCGTGCTTCGCGGCAAGATAACGGACGATCGCGTTCGACTCCCAAAGCACGAGCCCATCGTCCTCGATTGTGGGTACGAGGGCGTTCGGATTGAGACTAAGGTACTGAGGGGTCTTTACAACCCCGAAGTCGCCGCCGGCGTCGATGCGCTGATACTCAACCGCGATTTCCTCACAGCACCAGAGCACCTTCTGGACATTGACCGAGTTCTTTCTTCCCCAGATTTTCAACATGACTCGGCGAGCTCACGACGGCAATTGGTTTGCCTGGCGCAGCAACGCCTGCGCGCGCAGCAGCACTGGCTTATCGACCATCTTTCCATCGACCGCAAATGCAGCGCCCTGGGCAGAGGCCGCGGCGGCGACAACGCGCTGCGCCCACGCGATTTCGCTGGCAGCAGGACTGAAGGCATCGTTGACCGTCGCCACCTGGCGCGGGTGAATGCACAGTTTGGCGCCGAACCCCAGCCGTCGCGCACGTTGTGCATCGGCTTGCAGCGCAATCTGATCGTCGATCGCTGTCGATACGCCGTCGACCGGTGGCGCCAGTTGCGCCAGCCGCGACGCCAGCACGAGTTGCGAGCGGAACAGCAGCAGTTCTTCGCCATCACCGCTGATGCCCAGATCGAGTTGCAGATCGATAGAGCCGAACACCAATCGCTGCACACCGGCGGCGCCGGCGATTTCGCGCACGCGGTCGATGCCCTCGGCGGTCTCGACCAGCGGCAGCAGTGCCGCCGACGGAACAGCGGCGCGCACGCACGCCAGGTCGTCAGCGCGCGCAGCCTTCGGCAGCATCACGCCCATCACACCGGGTCGCGCTGCCACCGCCAGATCGTCGGCAAACCACTCAGTATCGATGCCGTTGATGCGCACGACCACCGGTGCCTTGGCCGGTGTCCAGCCAGTCGGCCAGCGCCGCGCGTGCAGTCGCTTTGGCGTGTGGCGCGACTGCGTCTTCGAGGTCGATGATCACGGCATCGGCGCCGCTCGCCTGCGCCTTGGCGAAGCGTTCGGGCCGGTCGGCGGGGACGAACAGATAAGAGCGCGGCAGCATTGCGTTAGTCGAGAAAAATCCCGACGCGCGATGTGGTGCGCAGCGCGCGGATGCGTTCGATCACGCGCTGCATCTGAGCGGCGTTGGCACCGCCGCGGTAGGCGGCCAGGCGCAGCGCCTTGTCTTCCAGTTCGGCACGCGTCAGTGTGTTGCCGGGGTCGCCCTTGGGTTCATCGACCCGTGCTTGCAGGGTGCGACCGTCGCGGGCCTTTACCTCGACCTTGCCGATCCAGCGCGCCGGATAGGCCGCATCGACGTCGGCGTCGCGCCGCATCGTGACCCGCGCGCACAAGGCCGTCACGGCCGGATCGCGCCAGTGCTCATCGAACTCGGTGAGGCCCGCTCGGCCATGAACCGCGATCATTCCGAGCACGGTGCCCATCGAGAACTTCGACTGATGCACGGTCTGCGGATCGATCACCGGCCCGAGTACGTCGATCGCGCCCTGGTGCACGAGTGCGGTCACCGTGGCGAGGTCGTCGGCTGCCAGGCCATGCGTTCGCATCAGCTGTTGCAGAGCGTCGGCAGCCGGGTGCGTGTGCCGGCACGACGCATGGAACTTGAATGATGTTTCGGCCAGCGCCCAGCGCGTGCCGAGGCGATCGGTCAGGCGCGACGCGTCGGCATCGCTCGACATGCCAGCCGCCATGCCCTGGGCGCCGTCCAGGATGCGCTGCGCGCCGGTAAATCCATCGGCCGCGAGGTAGGCAGCCGTCAGCCCCGCGCCGGCTGCATGCGCCGTGTGTAGTTGCTTGGAGTCGGCCGCGTCGCGCAGGAATTCCCACAGGCCGGCCGATTGCGTGCCGGCCGAGCCGAAAGCATGCGTCATTTGTTGCGGCGACAAGCCGAGCAGTCGGCCCACGGCTGCTGCCGCCGCCAGTGTGCCGGCCGTGCCGGTCGTGTGGAACACCTTGTAGTGCGAGCGGCCGAGAAATTCGCCGACACGAATGCCGACCTCGTAGCCCGCCACCGCCGCCACCAGCAGGTCGGCGCCGCTGCGGCCGAGCGCCTGCGCTACCGCCAGCGCCGGTGGAAACACGACCGTGGCGGGATGGAACACCGAGCTGTTGTGCAGGTCATCCTGTTCGGCGAAGTGCGACGAGGCGGCGTTGGCAACGGCCGCCGCCAGCGGACTCGTGCCGCGGCGGTGAATCAGCACTTCGCTCGGACCGTCGGCGGGACCCATGCTCTCGGCGAAACGCGCGATCGTTTCGACTGGGCGCGCGCCCTTGCCGGCGAGCGCCGAGCCGATCCAGTCGAGCAGCAGATCCTCGGTGCGATCGAGCACCGGTGGTGGGATGGTATCCAGACGCAGCGTGGCGGCGAATGTGGCCAGCGTCTGGCCGGGATGGGTGCCGTGCATCAACAGTTCTTTGTTAGAACGACCGTGGCAGCCCGAGCACGTGCTCGGCCACGTAGCTCAAGATCAGGTTGGTCGAGATCGGCGCCACCTGGTACAGCCGCGTCTCGCGGAACTTGCGCTCGACGTCGTATTCGTGCGCGAAACCGAATCCGCCGTGAAATTGGATGCAGGCGTTGGCCGCCTCCCAGCTGGCCTTGGCCGCAAGGTACTTGGCCATGTTGGCCTGCGCTCCGCAGGGCTGGTGAGCGTCGAACAGCTCGCAGGCTCTGAAACGCATCAGATTGGCGGCTTCGACCTCGATGTAGCTCTCTGCGATCGGAAACTGCACGCCCTGGTTCTGACCGATCGGGCGGCCGAACACGACGCGCTCGCTCGCGTACTTGGTCACGCGGTCGATGAACCAGTAGCCATCGCCGATGCACTCGGCGGCGATCAACGTGCGTTCGGCGTTCAGTCCATCGAGAATGTATATGAAGCCTTCGCCTTCCTCGCCGATCAGGTTTTCTTCGGGGATCTCGAGGTTCTCGAAGAACAGTTCGTTGGTCTCGTGATTGACCATGTTTGCGATCGGCCGCACCGTCATGCCGCTGCTTTCGGCCTGGCGCAGATCGACGATGAAGATCGACATGCCGTCCGTCTTTTTCTTCACCTCGGCCAGCGGCGTCGTGCGCGCCAGCAGGATCATCCAGTCGCTGTGCTGCACGCGCGAGATCCACACCTTCTGGCCGTTGATCACGTAACGGTCGCCCTTCTTCACCGCGCTGGTCTTGATCTTGGTGGTGTCGGTGCCGCTGCTCGGCTCGGTGACCGCCATCGACTGCAGGCGCCACTCACCGCTGGCGATCTTCGGCAGGTAGTGCTGCTTCTGCGCTTCGCTGCCATGGCGCAGCAAGCGTGCCCATGTTGTACATCTGCCCATGGCAGGCGCCGGCAGTTGCCGCCGCTGCGATTGATCTCTTCCATGATCACCGAGGCCTCGGTCAGGCCGAGACCGGAGCCGCCGTAGTCCTGCGGAATCAGCGCGGCCAGCCAGCCGGCTTGCGTGAGCGCATCGACGAACTCCTCCGGGTACGCGCGCTGCGCGTCGATCTTTCGGTGGTACTCGGCGGGAAACTCGGCGCACAGCGCGCGCACGGCGTCGCGGATGTCCTGATACTTGTCGGTGGCGGTCTTCAGCATCGAGGGAATCGTGGTTCAGGCTATGTCGGCGGTTGCCTGCATCGCCAGCGCGCCCTCGTGATCTGCGCGCCCACAGTTGGAAGCGCTGCTCGCCCTCGGGCTTGCCGCAGACGCTGAAGCGGTGGATGTCGAACAGAGGCGCAGCCGCCGTGAAGTCGAAGCGGTGCACCTGTGCGTCGGGGCGCTGGCGGCGCAGCAGGTCGAGCAGCAGCGTGGCGATCAGTGGGCCGTGCACGATCAGGCCCGGATAGCCTTCTACCTCGGTCACGTAGCTGCGATCGTAGTGGATGCGATGGCCGTTGAAGGTCAGCGCCGAGTAGCGGAACAGCAGCACCGGGTCGGGCGCGATCTCGCGCGCAAAGGTTTCGTCGGTCGGCGCCGGCGTCGCCGCTGGCGGGTGCCGCATCGGACGACGGCAAATCACGATAGACGATGTCGTGCTCCTCGGTCAGCGCCACGCCCCGCGCATTGGCGATCGCGTGGTGCACGGTCACGAACACCAGTGTGCCGCTGCGGCCCGACTTGACCTTGACGTCGGCGATGCGCGAGTTGCGCGTGATCTCGTCGCCGACGCGCAGCGGATGGATGAACTGCAGTCGCCCGCCGGCCCACATGCGGCGCGGCAGCGGCACCGGCGGCAGTAAGCCGCCGCTGCGCGCATGGCCGTCGGGGCCGATCTCGCTGGCGCGCGCCAGTGGCGTGAAATACAACCAGTGCGCCAGCGGCGGCAGCGGATCACCCGGGCGCGGCGCCGGATCGTCGCGATCGAGCGTGGCGGAAAGCGCGGCCAGCGGCGCGGCGGTGACGCAATCGATGCGCTGCTCTGCGCGCCCGATCCACTCGTGCCACGGATTGGTGTTCATCGCTCTTTCTGCCGCGGATGTCAGGATGTCAATGGCGCAAGGATGGACGATTTTGCGGCCGGCAGGCAATCCGCCTTTGCGTAGCCGGCGATGGGCCTGACATCATCACCATGGGTGCAATCGCCGTCGTCAAGAAACGTCGCCATCGGACACTTCGCTCTACACTTTGCTGCCAGATCCTGTCGGTGACACTTTCGAAAAGATGCCGCAACAAGCCTTTCCGCGGGGAAAGTCCAGTTCCGACCGACGGTACCGTTCTCGCACAACTGAATCCGAAACACTGTGGCCGGCCGCGTTGACATAGCGAGTGACGCTGGCGTTGTTACCGTAACGCTTTGCGTCCCCAGGCAAGCTCAATGCGGTCAGCGTCGCCATGTGGCAGGCGCTCGCGCGCGCGTTCAACGAAATCGGTGAGGCAGAATCTCTGCGCGTCGTCGTGATCCGTGGCGCCGGCGGCAACTTCGCTGCCGGCGCCGACATCGACGAGTTCGACAAAGTGCGACACGATCCATCGAGCGGTCGCCAGTATCACCTCGAAACAATCGGCAGCGCGCTGACCGCGATCGATCGTTGCCCGATTCCGTTGATCGCTGCGATCGAAGGAGTATGCGTCGGTGGCGGCCTCGAGATCGCGTCGCTGTGCGACATTCGGCTCGCGGCCGACAACGGGCGCTTCGGAGTGCCGATCGGCCGCCTCGGTTTTCCGCTGGCGCTGCCCGAATTAGTGCCCTTGCTGAGACTGGTCGGTCCCGCCGTGGCTGCTGAGTTGCTGCTTGAAAGTCGCATTTTGACGGCTGATGAAGCGCTCACGCGTGGCCTCGTAACACGCGTCATACCCGCGGCATCGTTCGAAAGTGAACTGCAGCTGAGTATCACGCATATTTCATCGGGCTCACCACTGGCTGCGCGGCAGAACAAGGCGAACATTCGCAAGTTTCAGTCGCGCGGGCTCGACTACACGCAGCACGAGCTCGACGAAAGTTTCGCATTCCTGGACTCGCACGACTATCACGAAGGCGTGCGCGCCTTTCTCGCCAAGCGGCCGCCAAACTTCACGGGCAAATGAGCCGGCTGCGCGCGGGCAACGACAATCTGTACGCGGCGATCGAACGCGGCTTCCGCGCGACCTCGATTCGATCTGCATCGAAACGCACGACGGGTTGACCTATAGCTGGCGCGATCTGCACTTTGCAAGCGGCCGCATCGCGAACTGGCTGAGATCACTCAGCCTGAAACCCGGGGATCGAATCGCAGTTCAGGTCGAGAAATCGCCCGAGTGCTTGATGCTGTATCTAGCCGCGCTGCGCGCGGGGCTCGTCTACGTGCCACTGAACACCGCTTATCAGCGCGCGGAGCTCGACTATTTTCTGCGCGACTCCGAGCCTGCCGTTGTCGTGTGCACTCCGGCAAGACTGGCGGAGATCCAACCGATCGCGCACGCGGCGCGCTGCCGCCACGTGATGACGTTGGGAGAGCAACGCGACGGCACGTTGCTGACCGTAGCTGCGCCGTTTTCGGACGATTGTGAGACGACGCAACGTGCAGCCGACGATCTGGCGGCGCTCCTTTACACGTCGGGCACCACTGGTCGCAGCAAGGGCGCGATGCTGTCGCATCGCAATCTGGCATCCAACGCAGCCACGCTCGACGAATTCTGGGGATTCAAGGCGGAACGAGATGCAGGCCGGCGTGACGTCCTGTTGCATGTGCTGCCGCTGTTTCACGTGCATGGGCTGTTTGTCGCGTCGCATGCGGCGCTCTTTGCCGGCGCGACGATGTTGATGCTGCCGAGGTTTGATGTCTCACAGGTGCTCGAACGGCTGCCGCGCTCGACGGTGATGATGGGCGTGCCGACGTACTACACACGGCTCCTCGGCGAACCGGCATTTGGCCGCGACGCATTGCCGCACGGATGCGGCTGTTCATCGCGGGCTCGGCACCGTTGCTGGCCGAAACGCATCAACGGTTCGAGCAGCGCACCGGACACAAGGTACTCGAGCGCTACGGCATGTCGGAGACGCTGATGCTGGTTTCCAATCCGTACGTTGAAGGTGAGCGCATCGCCGGTACTGTCGGAGTACCGCTACCCGGCGTGGGCGTACGCGTCGAGCGGCGATGATGGCGCGCCGTGTCCAGTTGGCGACATCGGCACGGTACGAGGTCAAGGGGCCCAATGTGTTTTCCGGTTACTGGCGCATGCCGGACAAGACAAAGGAAGAGTTCACCGCAGATGGCTGGTTTCGGACCGGCGATGTCGGCCATTTTGGCGGGGCAGATGTGCCCGACCAGTACCTGACGCTGGTCGGTCGCTCCAAGGATCTGATCATCTCGGGTGGCTACAACGTGTATCCGAAGGAGATCGAGGGATATATCGACGAGATGCCCGGTGTCGCTGAATCGGCAGTGATCGGTGTTCCGCACAAGGATTTCGGCGAAGCCGTCGTCGCTGTCGTCGTCGGCGCGCAGGGCGCCGCCTTGAACTCTGCGACGATCGTCGAGACGCTAAAGGGCAGGATCGCCAACTACAAAGTGCCCAAGCGCGTGCTGGTCGTTGACGATCTACCGCGCAACGCGATGGGCAAGGTGCAGAAAAACGTGCTGCGCGAACGATTCAAGGATACGTTTGAAGGGCTGGCTGTGAGCCATTGAAGCGAAACCCTGGCCGCAGCGTCGAACCGTGTCGGTTATCGCGCGGGTGCATCGCAAGGACTGCTTCGACGAATCCGGTTTTCCCGTTGGTATACGCATCGCGGTCGAAGCTATGACGCATGGCGAGCCGCCGTTTCAGCTCGGCGTAGCGCGCTGCGAGCCAAGCGTCTTCGCGCAGACTGTTGCGAAACTTCAGATAGCGCTTCCAGTACACGCCATGTTGCTCGACCACGTGTACGTGGTGTGTACGCACGCCATTCACGACCCGCTTGAAAGAAGCGGCGGTCCGGCAGCGCACGCTCGTACTCCGGGATGTATTGATAGCCGAAGACTGCCAGGCGTTCGGTTTGCGATTCGAAGGCGGAAAGCGATGCCACGCCCACCAACATGTCGATGATCGGCTTGGCTGCTAGGCCCGGCACGGAGGTGCTGCCGATGTGCTCGATCGCTGGTTTCAGATCACGCAGAGCAACGTGCAGCAGCTGAGATTCGATGCGGAATCGAGCCGACCATGCCGCGTCGTGTGGGACGACGATGATCTCGTCGTTGGTGCGCATCAGTGCGGCCGGAATCATCGTGCCGCCCCGGTCAAAGGACGAGTCCTCGTATTGAACATGCTCAGCTCCTGGTTGCCCCCGCCTGGCAGGAATGAGCAAACGTTAGAGCCTATGTAGTGGCCGCGCAGCCGAGTGTTACGCCCCAAGGCTGTCGAATATTCACTAGCGGGAACTACCAGCGTGCAGGCGGCTTTCTGTTGATCGTGATCTGCCGGTTTTCGATCGTCACATAGCCGCCGATTGTGAGGTCTTTGAAGATGCGGCTGATCATGTCGCGCGAAGCGCCTACGCGGTCGGCAATGTCCTGCTGCGTCATTTTTTCGGGCACCACCAGCTTGCCGCCTTCCTCTTTCGCGAGCGACAACAGGAGCCGCGCTACGCGGCCGTACACATCCATTAACGCAAGGTTTTTTACATTGTCAGTGGCGATGCGTGCCCGATCGATCAACGTGCTGATTAGCGTCATGGCCACGTCCGCGTTCTGTGCAATGGCGGCGCGCAGCTCGTCGCGAGTGACGACCGAGCACGTGGTCGGCTCCAAGGTCATCACTGAAGCCGACCGTGGGCGGCCGTCCAAGGACATCTCACCGACGTAGTCTCCCGGACCGTACGTGTCGAGAATCATCTCGCGCCCGTCATCATCCGACACATAGACCTTGACCTTGCCGGTCAGGATGACGAACAGCGAGTCGCCGCGATCGCCCTCGTTGATGATGACGGCATTTTTCGGAAACGTGCGCGTCTGCCCGCGCAGCGCCAGCTCGCGCACCATCGGGTCGGAAATGGCGCTGATCATCTGCTCGGTGGTCATCAGTGTCCTCGTCTTGTGTGCGGGCGGGGTGTTTACGGGATTATCCGTGAATATTCCGCATGCAGCGTGTTGCGCATCTCGCTTCAGTTCGCTGAGGGTAAGTCGAGAATGTGCGCAGGAGCAACGCGCACGTAATGAGGACAACAGATGTATCGACCGACGAAGACACCATTTTTTGGCGCCCTAGCCGCGGTGATGGTCGCGACTGCAACGATAGCCGCGCCACCGGCTTCGGTGGCAATCGTCAGCGACGCGACCGGTGACGCCTATGTCGTGTCGGAGTCCAGCTCGGTGCGGTTGACCTTGCTCGCCGAGTTGCACTCGGGCCAGGTGCTGAAACTCGAACCCGGCAGTCGCGTGGTGGTCGCCTTCTTGCCAGGCGGCAGCGTGTACGAGCTTGCGGGGGCGGGTCGCTTTTGGGTCGGCTCCGGGAGCATCGAGCCGCTCGACCCGAAAAACCCGCCACGCAAGCGCGAGTTGCCGACCTCGCTGCGGTCGCTGGCGGCCTCAAGTAGGCGATGTCTCGCGAGGCGCGATCATCATGTTCGGTTAGGCGCGTTGGCCGCTCGCTGCGCTTTTTATCAGGCCGTATCGTCTTTAACAAGCGTGTCGTGATGTAGCGCCACTCACCGGCGGTGACCGGAGTGATCGACAAACGATTACCACGCTTTAACACGATCATGTCGGCAAGGGTTGCGTGTTCACGCAGCTCGGCGAGCGGCACGATGCGCGTCTTCTTCAGGGCCTTGATATCGACCAACGTCCAGCGCGGCGCATCGCGTCGCGCGGCTGCGTCGTAGTACTTGCTCTTGCGATCGAATTGGGTCGGGTCGGCATACGCCGCACTCGCAACTTCGGCCAAGCCCGCGATGCCAGGCTCCTCGCAGCTCGAGTGATAGAAGAAAACCCCGTCGCCGATCTGCATCCGATCGCGCATGAAGTTGCGCGCCTGATAGTTGCGCACACCGGTCCACGGCACGGTGGCCTTTGGCGCCGCAAGCGCATCGTCGATCGAGCAATCGTCGGGTTCAGATTTCATCAGCCAGAAGTTCATTGGTCAGTTAGCGCGCCGCAGCCATGCCCAAGCCGGCTCATCCATCGCCCCTCATTCGCTCTTGCGCTGAGCTCGCCGCACGATGACGGCGGCGATCACGGGCCCAAGTGCCCATCCGGCAGCCAGTGCGCGCGAGTAGGTGCTCGAGTCGCTTCCTTGCAACACGAAGAACAGCGCTCCCAGCAAGATCGTCATCAATCCGACGATCCACGCTCCATAGCGCTGCACAAGCAGCCATGGATAAACAAAGATTCCGAGGCCGACGATCAACGCAATCGTGATCGCGCCAGCAACCTGAACCGACAGCTCATTCGTGCCCATGTGCTGCGAGTCTAGCCAACTACAGCACGTGGCTGGCCGCGTGAATATTCCGCACGCGGAGTGCGGCGCACGCCGCTGAAGACTACCGACAAACGGTCGAAGATCAGTCGCAATGAGGCAATCGATTCCAAGGGCAGCATCCATGCATCGACTGACGAGAACGTTCCTTGTCGCAATAGCCGCCGCGACGGTCATCTCCGCGGCGCGCGGCCGTGGATACCGCCCGATGCTTGTCGTCTTTTTTCGCCCGTTTTCGATTGATCCTGTCGAGGCGGCCAACTCGCGCCAGAGCCTGGAGACCATGATGACCCACGTACTGCAGTTGCAACGGACGTACCGGCGGACTCTGGGTGGGGTGGGTGCCACGATCCGTGCGATCGCGCGCGCAGTGGCCGCTGAACATACGCTGGCATTGCGCGCGTCTACCAAGGCGGCTTCGCCTCGCCAGAGCCTGGCCGAAGTGCGCGCCATGTACGTCCCACCGTCTGAGCCGCATCAGGAGGGCGAGGTTGTCGCCCGAGAGGACGAAGTCCGCCTACTGATACGGACGATCGCTAGCTCGGACCACCTATCGCTCCGGACAAGGCCGCTCCGTTGCGTTCACCCCGCTTCCGGTAACTCCGGTAGCCGGCATCGAAGCCGCGCGGGTACGCGGTTTCATCGCTGCATAGCACCCCTTGACGCCGGACCCCGACGCGCCGATCGTGTTCTTTTTCTTCCCGCGAGGAGGAAAGCGATGGCGAAGGTTATTTGTGTGCTTTACGACGACCCCGTATCGGGCTACCCGAAATCCTATGCGCTCGACGAAATTCCGAAGCTGGAGCGCTATCCCGGCGGCCAGACCATGCCGACTCCGAAGAAGATCGACTTCAAGCCGGGGCAGCTATTGGGCAGTGTTTCCGGCGAGCTCGGGCTGCGCAAGTTTCTCGAAGACTTAGGCCACACGCTGGTCGTCACGTCGGACAAGGATGGCGCGAATTCAACGTTGGACAAAGAGCTGCCGGATGCGGAAATCGTCATCTCGCAGCCGTTCTGGCCGGCTTACATCACGGCGGCGCGGATCGCCAAAGCGCCCAAGCTGAAGATGGCCATTACGGCGGGCATCGGATCGGATCACGTCGATCTTCAGGCTGCGATGGATCGCGGGATGACGGTTGCCGAAGTCACCTACTGCAACAGCATCAGCGTGTCCGAGCACGTCGTGATGATGATCCTGGCGCTGGTGCGTAATTACATTCCGTCGTATCAGTGGGTGGTCAAAGGCGGCTGGAATATCGCTGACTGCGTGCAGAGGTCCTACGACTTGGAAGGAATGACGGTCGGAACGGTCGCCGCAGGACGCATCGGTACGGCGGTGCTAAGACGGTTGAAGCCGTTTGACGTCAAACTGCACTACACGGATCGTCACCGGTTACCCGAGAGCGTCGAAAAAGAACTGAACCTGACATTTCACCCGAACGTCGAGTCGATGGTGAAGGTTTGCGACGTCGTCACGATCAACTGCCCGCTGCACCCCGAGACCGAGCACATGTTCAACGAAGCGCTGATCAGCAAGATGAAGCGCGGCGCGTACATCGTCAACACGGCGCGCGGCAAGATCTGCGACCGCGATGCAATCGCGCGGGCGCTCGAGAGCGGACAGCTTGCGGGTTACGCCGGTGATGTCTGGTTCCCGCAGCCGGCGCCGAAGGATCATCCGTGGCGAACGATGCCGAACCACGGCATGACGCCGCACATTTCAGGAAGTAGTTTGTCGGCGCAAGCGCGCTACGCCGCCGGCGTGCGCGAAATCCTCGAGTGTTGGTTCAGCGGCAAGCCGATTCGCGACGAGTACTTGATCGTTCATGAAGGCAAGCTGGCTGGAACGGGCGCGCATTCGTACAGCGCCGGCAACGCCACGCGTGGCTCCGAAGAGGCCGCACGATTTAAGGAAAAGACGACGACCTAAGCGACGGATCAACCGGTCGGGCTACTTGTTTTGTGATCAGCCGACAACAGCGTCGAGCGATGCGTTTGCAACGAGCTCAACACGAGCTCCGACAAACCTTCGCCCGCTCGCTGATCGAGGTGCGCGAGCAACTCACGTCGCATGCGCGGATCCCAAAACTTGCGGATGTGCGTGGCCACGCCTTCCAGCGCTTCCTGCCGATCTGGCATCGCCTGAAAAAAATCGCCGATACGATTTGCCAGATGGACCAGCGTTTTGGGTTCCATGCAGCGACCTCTAGGCGTTCGACGCAAGCGTGGCGACAGTCGTGAGGCCGAAGCGCTCAGGCGCCGTGTAAGCAACAAAATCGTCCCGCCGCGCAAAACCCGCAAGCGCGATACCTGTAGATTCAGCGATGCGGACCGCCAACGCAGTCGGAGCCGACACCGCGACTAGCATCGAGGCACCGATCATCGCGGTCTTTTGCACCATCTCGAAGCTTGCGCGGCTTGTGATGCACACAAAACCTTGCGTCGCATCGATTCGCGCACGCGACATCGCACCGGCTAGTTTGTCGAGCGCGTTGTGGCGGCCGACATCCTCGCGCAAAAGCAAGGTTTCGCCGTCAGGACTGCACCATGCCGCGGCGTGAGCTGCGCCGGTGCACTGCTGCAAAGCCTGCCCCGCGAGCACGCTGCGGAGCGCTCGGCTTACGGCGGTTGCGCGACAAAGATGCGCTGCGGGCCGAGCGTGAACGACGGCAGGGCGCGATGCACGTGCTCCAGACTCTCGGTGCCGCACAGGCCGCAGCCGGTACGGCCGGTTAGATTGCGACGGCGTTCCTTCAGCCGAAACTCACAGGCCCCTGCCACTTCCATCAGCACTTCGATGCCCAGCGGCGTCTCGTGAACCTCGACGTCATGCAGCTCGGTCGCGTCGGCCAACAATCCTTCGGTCAGACCGAATCCGAGCGCGAAATCGTCCAGGTCCGCCGGCGTCGCCAGCATCACGACATGCGAGATGCCGTTGAACACAAGCGCCACCGGCACCTCGTCGGCCAGCCAGTCGTTCGAGCGCTCGGTGCGACCGCGCCGATGCGAGGTGACGGTTGCTGCGCTCGCGCCGTCCGGGCGCAACGCCGCGTCGTCGGGTTTCAATTACCGACCACCTCGGCCGGTTTCTTCCTGGCCTGTGCCAGCAGATCCAGCTGCGTGGCGTTAAACGCCGAGTATTTGCGCTGCCAGCTGGAAGGCTGTGCTACGGGCACGACCTGCACTGCAGTGACCTTGTACTCGGGACAGTTGGTGGCCCAATCGGAGCTGTCGGTGGTGATCACGTTGGCACCCGACTCTGGGAAGTGGAACGTCGTGTAGACCACGCCGGGCTGCATGTTTTCGCTCAATACCGCGCGCAGTACCGTCTGTCCCGCGCGGCTTTCGACACCGACCCAATCGCCGTTCTTGATGCCGCGATCCTGCGCATCGTGCGGATGGATCTCGAGCCGATCCTCGTCGTGCCACCGGTTGTTTTCGGTGCGGCGCGTCTGCGCCCCGACGTTGTACTGCGACAGGATGCGGCCGGTCGTCAGCAACAGCGGGTATTTGCGCGTCACCTTCTCGTCGCTCGGCACGTACTGCGTGATGATGAACTTGCCTTTGCCGCGCACGAACTTGCCGACGTGCATGATCGGCGTGCCGGCCTCTTCGGTGTTTTCGTTGCACGGCCACTGCACGCTGCCCAGGCGATCGATCTTCTCGAAGCTGACGCCGCGGAAAGTCGGTGTCAGCTCGGCGATCTCGTCCATGATCTGCTCTGGGTGGGTGTAGTGCATCGGATAGCCGAGTGCATTCGACAGCTTGACTGTCGCTTCCCAATCGCCGAGTCCCGACATCGGTTCCATCACCTTGCGCACGCGCGAGATGCGCCGCTCGGCATTGGTGAACGTGCCGTCCTTCTCGAGGAACGACGAACCCGGGAAGAAGATATGCGCGTACTTCGCCGTCTCGTTCAAAAAGATGTCCTGCACGACCACGCATTCCATCGCCATTAACGCATTTGCCACATGTTGCGTGTTCGGGTCGGACTGCACGATGTCTTCGCCCTGGCAGTAAAGGCCCTTGAAGCTGCCGTCCTGCGCGGCGTCGAACATGTTCGGAATGCGCAAGCCCGGCTCCGGATTCAAGGTCACGCCCCAGTGCGCATCAAACGTGCTGCGCACCGTGCTGTCCGAGATATGCCGATAGCCCGGCAGCTCGTGCGGGAACGAACCCATGTCGCACGAACCCTGCACGTTGTTCTGGCCGCGTAGCGGATTGACGCCGACGCCTTCGCGGCCGACGTTGCCGGTCGCCATCGCGAGGTTGGCGATACCCATCACCATCGTCGAGCCTTGCGCGTGCTCGGTCACGCCGAGGCCGTAATAGATCGCGCTGTTGGGTCGGCGCTCGCCGAGTTTTCCTTCGGCGTTGCCGGTCGCGTACAGACGCGCCGCGCTGCGCACGACCGCGGCGCTGACGCCGGTCACTGCTTCGAACGCTTCGGGCGAGTTCTCCGGCCGCGCGACGAACTCTTTCCACTGCTGGAAGCTCTTGTCGTCGCAGCGCTCGCCGATGTAATCGTCCGCGAGCAGACCTTCCGTGACGACCACGTGTGCCAGCGCGGTGATGATCGCGACGTTGGTGCCGGGCTTCAGCGGCAGGTGGAAATCCGCCTTCACGTGCGGCGAATCGACCAGGTCGATCTTGCGCGGATCGACGATGATCAGCTTGGCGCCCTGGCGCAGACGCCTGCGCATGCGCGATGCGAACACCGGATGCGCATCGGTCGGGTTCGCACCGATGATCATGATCACGTCGGACTTCTCGACCGACTTGAAAGTCTGCGTGCCCGCCGACGTGCCGAACGTTTGCCCGAGGCCGTAGCCGGTGGGCGAGTGGCATACACGTGCGCAGGTATCGACGTTGTTGTTGCCGAACGCGGCGCGCACGAGTTTCTGCACCAGATAGGTTTCTTCGTTGGTGCAGCGTGACGACGTGATGCCACCGATCGAATCTATGCCGTACGTCGCTTGCAGACGCTTGAACTCAGCCGCGGCGTAGTTGATCGCTTCGTCCCAGCTGACTTCCTGCCACGGATCGCTGATCTTCTTGCGCAGCATCGGCTTCGTGATGCGGTCCTTGTGCGTCGCATAGCCCCACGCAAAACGGCCTTTGACGCACGAGTGACCTTCGTTGGCCTTGCCGTCCTTCCAAGGCACCATGTTGACGACCTGATCACCCTTCATCTCCGCCCTGAATCCACAGCCGACGCCGCAATAAGCGCAAGTCGTGATCACGCTGCGCGTGGGCAGTCCGAGCGAGATCAGACTTTTTTCCTGCAACGAACCGGTCGGGCAGGCCTGCACGCATGCGCCGCAGCTGACGCATTCACTGTCCATGAACGGCTGATCCTGTCCGGCCGCGATGCGCGATTCAAAGCCGCGCCCGCTGACCGTCAACGCAAACGTTCCCTGCGTTTCTTCGCACGCGCGCACGCAGCGATAACACACGATGCACTTCGCCGGGTCGTAGGCGAAGTACGGATTGGATTCGTCGACCGTGTCGTTCAGGTGATGCGCGCCGCCGTACTGACCTCCGACGCCGTATCGAATCTCGGTTAGCCCTGTCGCGATCGCCATTTGCTGCAGCTCGCAGTCGCCGCGCGCAGGACTGCACGCCTGACAGTCGACCGGATGGTCGGACATGTAAAGCTCTATCACGCCGCGGCGCAGCTGCTGCAGCCTATCGCTTTGCGTGTGCACCTTCATGCCGGCTTCAGCCGGCGTCGTGCACGACGCCGGATAGCCCTTGCGGCCTTCGATCTCGATCAGGCACAGCCGGCACGAGCCAAACGCTTGCAGGCTGTCGGTCGCACATAGCTTCGGCACACTGATGCCCGCCTCGGCGGCAGCGCGCATCAGCGACGTGCCTTTCGGCACGGTGACAGCGACGCCGTCGATCTCCAGCGTCACGCTCTCAGCCGAAATGCGGGCTGGCGTGCCGTAGTCGATCTCTCGTCTCAGTTCTGTGAACATGCTGTTTCTCCTTCAGCCCGCTGACCGGCTGGGTGCGGTGATGCCGAAGTCTGCGGGGTAATGATTCAGCGCCGACAGCACAGGCAGGGGCGTCATGGTGCCCATCGCGCACAGGCTGCCGTTCACCATGGTATCGCACAGATCTCGCAACAGGATCACCTGCTGCGCCCTGTTTTGATTAGCAGAAATACGGTCAATAACCTCGACTCCCCGCGTCGAGCCGATGCGGCAGGGCGTGCACTTGCCGCACGACTCGATCGCGCAGAATTCCATCGCGTAGCGCGCCAGCTTGGCCATATCCGCCGTGTCGTCGTGCACCACAATGCCGCCGTGTCCCACCACCGCACCGGCGGCTGCATATGCCTCGTAGTCGAGCGGCATATCCCATTGCGACTCGGGCAGGTAGGTGCCGAGCGGACCGCCCACCTGCACCGCCTTGATCGGCCGGCCGGAGCGGCTGCCGCCGCCGAAGTCATATAGCAACTCGCGCAACGTGATTCCAAAAGCCTTCTCGACCAGGCCGCCGTACTTGATATTGCCCGCGAGCTGGAACGGAAGCGTCCCCTGCGAGCGGCCCATACCGTAGTCGCGATAGAACTGAGCACCGCGCGCCAGGATCAGCGGCACGCTGGCGAACGTGATGACGTTGTTGATGACCGTGGGCTGACCGAACAGGCCTTCAATCGCTGGCAGCGGCGGCTTGGCCCGCACGATGCCGCGCTTGCCCTCGATGCTGTCGAGCATCGCGGTCTCTTCGCCACACACGTACGAACCGGCTGCCTTGCGCACGTGCAGGTAAAACGCGCGGCCCGAGCCGCAGACGCTGTTCCCCAGATAGCCGGCGGCCATGGCGCGCGCGACGGCTTCGTTCATCACCGCCACCGAGTGTGGGTACTCCGAGCGTATGTACACATAACCTTCTGTCGCCCCTACTGCGAGGCCGGCAATCGTCATGCCCTCGATCAGCATGTACGGATCGCCTTCCATCGTCATGCGATCGGAAAAAGTGCCCGAGTCGCCCTCATCGGCGTTGCACACGACGTATTTCTGAGCCGCCTCGGTTTTAAACACGGTTTGCCACTTAATGCCGGCGGGAAACGCCGCGCCGCCGCGGCCGCGCAAGCCTGACTGCGTGATCTCCTGAACGATCGCAGCCCCGTCAAGGGTTAGTGCGCGTTTCAGTCCGGCCCAGCCTTCGTGCGCTTCGTAGTCGATCAGCGACAACGGGTCGGTGATGCCCATACGCGCAAACGTCAGCCGCTCCTGGCGGGCGAGATAAGGAATCGCATCGATCGGTCCCTGGCAAAGCGGGTGCGCGCCGCCCTCGAGCAGCCCGGAATCGAACAACGCAGGCACATCGTGGGGCGTCACCGGCCCGTACCCGATACGGCCAGCAGGCGTGTCTACTTCTACGAGTGGCTCGAGCCAGAACAAGCCGCGCGAACTGTTGCGCACCAACTGCACTGCCAGACCACGGCGGGTGACCTCGCTGTGCAGCGCTGAGGCAACTTCGTCGGCGCCGACGGCCAACGCAGCCGAGTCACGCGGCACATAGATCTTCGCGGAACTCATACGGGTGCTCCGAGCGAAGCGACGACGCGATCGAACTTCTCTGGCGTCATGCGCGCGTGCAGTTTCTCTCCCACCATGATCGCCGGCGACAACGCGCACATCCCCAGGCAATACACCGGCTCCAGCGTGTAAGCGCCGTCGGCACGCGTGTGATGAGACGCACAGCCGAGCACCTTTTCGGCGTGCGCCATCAGCTCGTTTGCCCCAACAGCCTGACACGATTCGGCGCGGCACACTTGCACGACGACGCGGCCCGCAGGCTCGCTTCGAAAATGGTGGTAGTACTTGATAACGCCGTGTACTTCGGCGCGCGAGAGATTTAGTCCCTTCGCAATGATGGGTACCGCCTCAGGGGGGATGTATCCCAGCGCATCCTGCACGTCGTGCAGGATCGGCAGCAGCGCCCCTGGCTCGTCGGCGTGACGCGCCAGCGCGTCACGCACGATGGACCGCAGATCGGACGGAAAAAGCGAACCAGTATCACTCATCGAAAGCTGCCGTAGCAGAACGGCGCGTTGCAGCGCAAGCAACGAAGGGTCCGGGGTCGGAGCCCGTCAGTTGTTTAACAACGCAGATCGCCATTTGTTCCCTTCGTGGACGCCGTTCAGCAGACGCTGCCACCGTCATCTGCCGAGCGAGTCGTCCTATCGAGAGGGCGCCTCGCTCGGTGCCATCTTCGGCATCAAACCTGCTCCACGCGCCCACCGGTACTTCGCGCCCAGCACTGCCACGGGCATTTCGGTCGAATACGGATACGCGGGTACGCCGTGATCGAACAGGTACTCGGCGGCTTCCTCGACCTCGACGTCTCCGGCGAGCGAAGCGACGATCGGCTTGGAGATGCCTTTGGCCTTCATCTCTTCGACGACTTCTGCCACCAGCTTGGCGAACACCATCGGCGGCGTGATGATCGTGTGCCAGTAGCCGAGCACAAGCGAGTGAATGCGCGGATCTTCGAGGCCGAGCCGGATCGTGTTCTGATAGGTCTTCGGCGGCTCGCCGCCGGTAATGTCGACCGGGTTGCCCGCAGCGCCGAACGGCGGGATGAATTTACGGAACGCGGTGTCAAGGTCGGGCGGCATCGCCATCAGCGACAGGCCGTTGTCGACGCAGGCATCCGATAGCAGCACGCCGGAGCCGCCTGCGCCGGTGATGATGATCACGTTTTCACCCTTCGGTGTCGGCAGCACCGGAAGCGCGCGTGCGAATTCAAGCAGGTCGCGCAAGCTGCGCGCGCGGATGACGCCCGACTGCTTCAACACGTCTTCGTAAATTTTGTCGTTGCCAGCGAGCGCACCGGTATGCGAACTCGCTGCGCGCGCGCCCAGGCTGGTGCGGCCGGCCTTGAGCATCACGACGGGCTTCTTCTTCGACACGCGCTTCGCAACTTCGGCAAACGCGCGGCCGTCTTTCAGGTCTTCGCAATGCTGCGCGATGATCGTCGTGTTGTCGTCCTGCTCGAAGAACGTCAGCAGATCGTCCTCGTCGATATCGGACTTGTTGCCGAGACCGACGATCGCCGACACGCCCATCTTGGCGGAGCGCGAGAAGCCGATGATCGCCATGCCGATACCGCCCGACTGCGACGACAGCGCGGCATGGCCCTTGACGTCGTACGCAGTGCAGAACGTGGCGCACAGATTCTTCCACGTGTAGTAGAAGCCGTAGATATTCGGGCCCATCAGCCGTACGCCGTATTTGCGTCCGATCTGCTGAATCTCCTTTTGCCCCTCGACGTTTCCCGTCTCGGCAAAGCCGGACGGAATCAGCACCGCGCCCGGAATTTTCTTCTCGCCGCATTCGACCAGCGCGGCGGCGACGAACTTGGCGGGAATCGCAAACACGGCGACGTCGATGTCACCAGGAACGTCTTTGACGCTCTTGTACGCCTTCATTCCCATGATCTCGTCGGCGGACGGATTGATCGGGTAGATCTTTCCCTTGTAGCCGCCGTTGATCAGGTTCTTCATCACCGAGTTGCCGATCTTGCCGGTCTCGCCCGACGCACCGATCACCGCGACCGCATCGGGTTTCATGATGCGATTCATGTCGCGCACGATGTCTTCGTGCTTCGGGCGGTAGCGCGCCTCGGGCGGGTTCCAGTCGACGACGATGCGCACGTCGGCGGCAGTGGCGCCGCTCTTGGTCGCGAACACCGGATTCAGATCCATCTCGGAGATTTCAGGAAAGTCGGTGATCAGTTGTGAGACGTTCTGAATCAGCGCTCGCAAGCGAGTTGCGGTCCACCGCAGCGGCACCGCGCACACCCTTCAGCACTTCCGCCGCGGCGATGCCATCGAGCATCGACAACGCGTCCTCGCGCGTCGCAGGCGCCAGACGGAACGTGATGTCCTTCAACACCTCGACCAGAATGCCGCCAAGGCCAAACGCGACGAGCTTGCCGAAGGACGGATCGGTGACGGCACCGATGATGACCTCCTGTCCGCCGGACAACATCTGCTGCACCTGAACGCCGAGCAGCTCCGCCTTCGGATCGTACTTCTTGGCGTTGTCCATGATCGTGGTGTAGCCGCGCTCGACGTCTTCCTTCGTCTTGACGCCGACCAGAACGCCGCCGGCCTCGGTCTTGTGCAGAATCGTCGGTGACACGATCTTCAGCACGACCGGAAAGCCCATTGCCGAAGCAAGCTTCGCCGCTTCGGCGGCCGACGTTGCGACACCTTCCTTCGGAACGGTAATTCCGTACGCATCGCACACCAGCTTGCCTTCGGGCGCGGTGAGCGATGTGCGCCCTTCGGCCTTGACCTTGTCGAGAATCTTCCGAACCGCAGTCTTGTCAATTGCCATTTGTTGTTTCCTCTTGCCTATGCGCGCAGCGGGTGATACTCACTCGCCTTTTTCGGCGCGTCCTTGCTGAAAGCTCCTGCTTCACGCATTGCTTCAATCTGCGCATCGGGAAGACTCGAGCACTTCACGCAGGATCTCGTCGGTGTGCTCACCCAACAGCGGCGAGCGCTCGATCTTCGCCGGAGAATCGGAAAGCTTGATCGGCATGCCGACGTTGTGCCATTTGCCGCGCTGCGGATGATCGAGCTCGACATACATCTCGCGCAGCCGGACATGCTCGTCCTCGGCCAGATCCTTCGTGCTCATCACTGGACCGCACGGCACGTCGAGCTCGTTCAGCACTGCCATTAGCTCGCGCTTGGTATAGCCCGCTGCAAACTCGTTCAGCAGCGCCCACATCTGCGCCTGATTTTTGCGCCGGTCGGCGATCGCAGCGAAGCGCGCGATCATTGACCAGCGCGTCACCGCCGACGCGCTTCGCCAATGCATTCCACACGGCTTCCTGCACCACGACGTAGATGTAGTCGGTGGGCCCGCCCGGCTTGCACTTCAGCACGTTGCCGAGTTGGCCGCCGCCCGAATCGTTGCCAGCGCGTGGCGTCGCATCCAATCCCTCGGTGGGCTGGCTGTACTCGGTCAATGGTCCGCGCGTCAGTCGTTGATGGTCGCGCCATTTGACGCGACAGAGGTTCATCACGCCGTCCATCATCGCCACTTCGACGTACTGCCCAAGGCCGGTCACGTTGCGCTGGTGCAGAGCGGCGAGGATGCCGATGACCAGATGCAGTCCGGTGCCCGAATCGCCGATCTGCGCGCCGGCCACACACGGTGGACCGTCCGGCAGTCCGGTCGTGCTCATCCCGCCGCCCATCGCCTGCGCGACGTTCTCGTACGCCTTGAAGTCCGCGTACGGACCGCTCGAGCCGAAACCCTTGATCGACGCCATCACGATGCGCGGGTTGATCTGGTGCACCGTCTCCCATGTGAAGCCCAATCGGTCGAGCACGCCGGGGCCGAAGTTCTCCATCACGACGTCGCACTTCTTCAGCAACTCGATGAAGACTTCCTTGCCCATCGCGTTCTTCATGTTGACGGTGATCGAACGCTTGTTGCAGTTCAGCATCGTGAAATACAGGCTGTCGGCATTCGGCACATCGCGCAGCTGACCGCGTGTGGCATCGCCGGTCGGCGGCTCGAACTTGATCACATCTGCACCGAGCCACGCCATCAGCTGCGATGCCGTAGGCCCGGCCTGGACGTGCGTCATGTCCAGAATGCGAAAGCCCGAGAGTGCCTTGTCCATTACGTTTCCCTATGTGCATTGCTGTCGTTGCGAAAGCGCTACTTCGAGTCAGATGCCGTCACGCCTTCTTCTTCGCGGCGGGATTGAGACTGGTGATGCGACCGCTTTCGGTGCCGCCCCCCTCGTCGATCACCGCGTTGATGAGCGTGGGCTTGCGCGAGCGTATCGCCTCTTCCATCGCGCGCCGCAACTCGTCGGGCGTCTTGACGTGCGCACCGACGCCGCCGAAGGCCTCCATCAGCTTTTCGTAGCGCGCGTCCTTGACGAACACGAGCGGCGACGGATCCGCACCGCCGGTCGGATTGATCTCGTCGCCGCGGTACACGCCGTTGTTGTTCATGATCACCACGCATACCGGCAGGTTGTAGCGGCAGATCGTCTCGGTCTCCATGCCGGAGAACCCGAACGCGCTGTCGCCCTCGACGGCGATCACCTGCTGCCCCGTGACGACGGCGGCAGCGACGCAGTAGCCCATGCCGATGCCCATGATGCCCCAGGTGCCGACGTCGATCCGCTTGCGCGGCTTGTACATGTCGACGATGCTGCGCGTGAAGTCGAGCGCGTTCGCGCCCTCGTTGACGAGGATCGCGTCGGGGTTTGCCTTCACGATGTCGCGCACGACGTTGAGCGCGCTCTGGAAGCTCATCGGCGACGGGTTCTTCGCTAGCGTCTCGGCCATCTTCGCGACGTTCTTGGTCTTGCGCTCCGTGATCGCGCCGATCCACTCGGCCGGCGGCTTCGGCCAGTGCGCGTCGATGCCCGCGAGCAGCGCCTTGACGCACGAGCCGATGTCGCCGACGACCGGCGCGTCGATGCGCACGTTGCTGTCGGCTTCCTGCGGCGAGATGTCGACCTGGACGAACTTCTGGCCGCCCCACGACTTCGACGTCGCGCCGCCCCACGTCTTGCCCTTGCCGTGTGAGAGCAGCCAGTTGAGGCGCGCGCCGATCAGCATCACGACGTCGGCCTCGGGCAGCACGTACGAGCGCGCGGCGGACGCCGATTGCTCGTGCGTGTCGGGCAAGAGGCCCTTCGCCATCGACATCGGCAGGTACGGGATGCCGGTCTTCTCGACGAGCGCCTTGATATCGGCGTCGGCCTGCGCGTACGCCGCGCCCTTGCCCAGGATGATCAGCGGTTTCTTTGCGGACTTCAAAAGGTCGAGCGCGCGCTTGACCGCGTCGGCCGCCGGGATCTGGCGCGGCGCCGGGTCGACGACCTTGATCAGCGTGCTCGCGCCGGTCGCCGCGTCGATCGTCTGCGGGAACAGCTTCGCCGGCAGGTCGAGGTAGACGCCGCCCGGACGCCCCGAGACGGCCGCGCGGATCGCGCGCGCGATGCCGACGCCGATGTCCTCGGCGTGCAGCACGCGGAACGCGGCCTTGGCGAGCGGCTTCGCGATCGCGAGCTGGTCCATCTCCTCGTAGTCACCCTGCTGCAAGTCCACGATCTCGCGTTCTGAGCTGCCGCTGATCAGAATCATCGGGAAGCAGTTGACCGTCGCGTGCGCGAGCGCGGTGAGGCCGTTGAGGAAGCCCGGCGCCGACACGGTCAGGCAGATGCCGGGCTTCTGCGTCAGGAAGCCCGCAATCGACGCCGCGTAGCCGGCGTTCTGCTCGTGGCGGAAGCTAATCACGCGCAGGCCCGAGCGCTGCAGCTTGCGCGTGAGGTCGGTGATCGGGATGCCGGGCAGACCGAAGATCGTATCGATGCCGTTGAGCTTGAGGGCATCGATGACCAGCTGAAAGCCGTCGATCTCCTGTGACTGGGCAGTGATCTCGCCACTGGCGATTTTCAGCGTGTCGTCGGCCGTCGTTGTCGGTGGTTTGGTTTCAATGACTGAAGACATCGTTCGTCCCGTTAGTGGATATCTGGTTCGGCGCTATGCTGCATCGCCTATGACGCAAACCTACTCGTCGGAGAGACGCTTCTGGTGCGGTGGCCGGCGACGCACCGCTCAGCGGAACGGATTGCGAAAATCCATCCTATAGTATTGGGCGAAGCTGGGTCATTGACCCCTGTCAACTTTCCCGCGCCGACGCCGGGCTGTTAGTTGGATCTGGCTATTCGGATGCCGTCATGAGTCTCGTTGTAACCCATCCAGAGGTAGTGCGCCTGCGCGACCAACTGAAGGAGAACATTGTTCTCAAGCAGATGTCGGCCAGTGCGATGGCGGAACTCGAGCCGCTGCTGTCGGTGGTCGACTGCCACAAAGGCGAATGCCTGATCCGGCAGGGTGCTCTTGAGATGGAGCAGTATTTTCTGCTCGATGGCATATTGAAACGCGTCGTCGCCAATCCACAAGGCAAGGCGATGATTCTGCGCTTCACCGACGCGGGTGGAATGGAAACCAGCTACGCCGCCTGGCGGCTTAACACGCCGGTGCCGTACAGCATCATGACCGTCACCAAAGCGCGGTTGGCCAAGCTACCGCTCCCGGTGTGGGTCGCGTTTCTCGATCAGCATCCCGACTTGAAGCAGGTGTTCGAATTCGAAGTCATGCACTTGATGAGCGAGATCATGGCGCACACGATCACGCTGCATCTGCTTGACGCGCCAGGCCGCGTACACCGCTTCATGCGCAAGCACCCCGAATTTTCCGACCGCGTCCCGCAGAAGGAGCTCGCGTCGTACCTGAATCTCTCGGCGGAAACGCTCTCGCGGCTGCGGTACCAAGGCAAAATTTAGTGCGCTGCAGTAGTTAGGCTAGAGAGCAGACCAACCGATCCGCGGGAGTACGATGCCGGAAAGGAAGGATTCATGCGCGTCGTACTGTCCACGCTGCTAATGGTCGCTGCCACTCCCGCGTGGGCAGGCTTGGTGAAGGTCACCGAAGTCAGCGACACCGCGTACTACGTCGACCCCGAGTCGGTTAGCAACAAGGGCAATGTCCACCGTGTGTCGGTCATACACGACTACGCGAAGCCGGAGCCCGGCGGCGTGCGCTCGCGGCGCGTGCTGTACGAGATCGACTGCACCGGGGAACGGCTGAGAAGCCTTTCGGCCACCGAGCATTCAGAACCGATGGCGCAGGGCAAGAGTGTGAATGTGTGGGAGAGAGAATCAGATTGGTTGTACGTCGCGCCGCAAACGGGAACCAACATCCCGCCAAGGACGCCTTATAGGTCGATCGTTAAGTCTGTTTGCTCCCGGTAGGCCGGTCTCGGTTATTCGGCGGCCTCACACTTACTGGATTTAGCAGCGCTGTTTCGTTGTTCTCCTCTCCGCTGGAGGGCGACATCGATGAGACGGCTTTCGGCCAGAAGCAGACTTGCGCGAGCGGCAGCTAGCTGGCTGCCGGCCGTTGATGCTTCACGGTGAGCGCTCCTGCACGAAATCGACATATATCGGCAGACGAACGGCAAGTCCCGAGAGCGACAGATCGACGTGCCCGCCCTCGATCATCCACACCCGTCCGCCGCCCGCTTTCACTTTCTCCATGAGCTCCTTAGCTGCCGGGTCCTTTGACCATCCATCGTCAGCGCCATAGAGGACGCCAAGGCGTTGGACCACGTCCGCCGTAGCAGCATCGAGTGGATTCATCCATCGGGGACAACGGAGCAGGAATGGAATCGTCGGCACCTGAGCGGGAGCGGAGTCCACCAGTGCGCGCAGATCACCGCTCTTCGAACGCTTCAATGATTGAATGGCGAAGATCCCACCCATGGACAACCCGATCACGACACCGCGCCTGCCGCGTTCAGAAAGGCTATCGATGATTGCGTCGATGTCTCTTTGAATCGCCGCCGCGGTTGGATGGACCGTGCTTTCGGAGGCATATCCGCGATACTCGTACACAAACACTTCCCGCTTTGCAGCGAGCGCCAGACCACTTGCAGTCTCGGCCAACTGCGCCGCCGAAGATGCGCTTCCCTGCAGGAGAAGGATAAAGTGCTTCGCAGCCGTTTCGCTTTCTTGAGACGGCGGGGAATACGAATAGCCCTTCAGTGCGACTTGATCGTTGGTCTTGAACTCGAGCTCCCTCCTGGTGGCCTGGGTCGTCGGCAATCCTGAGGAGTGATTCCGAGCCATTCGGACCCAGCTATTGACCAACACATCGGCGACCGAGCAGTCGTCAGCCGCCTCGGTCGAACCGCAAAGCATCATCAAGCACACGGCGATGAGAGGGGGCTTGACCGCCGCGCTTGAGATGTGCATCGCACCTCCGATCCCCCGGCTACGCCGGAAGCAGACCGAGAATACTTCGCATCGCCTCGCGAACGTCCGCTTCGTGTGCGACGGACTTCCGCTGTGGGTCGAAAGCGGACAATCCAACGTCTATTTCAGAGGCTCAGCCAGACTGGATCGCCCCGCGCGCACTCGAGCAAGGCCGCGCCCGATCAACGGCCAGAACAGCAGCACCAGCGCGAGCGCGGTAATACTGCCCACGAGCCAGTTGGAAAAGAACACGCTCAAGTTGCCCTGCGCGATCAGCATCGACTGGCGAAACGAATCTTCGGCGCGGTCGCCCAGCACCAGGGCTAGAACCAATGGCGCAAGCGGGTAATCGAGTTTCTTGAACACGTAGCCGACGACGCCGAACATCAGCATCAGCCAGATGTCGAGCATCGCGTTGTGCACCGTGTACGCGCCAATCGCGCAAATCACGACGATGATCGGCGCAATGATCGAAAACGGCACCCGCAGGATCGCGGCGAACAACGGTACGCACGTCAGGACGATCAACAGGCCCGCGATGTTGCCGAGGTACATGCTCGCAATCAGTCCCCAGACGAAGTCTTTTTTCTCGACGAACAGCAGCGGTCCCGGCTGCAGTCCCCAAATCAGCAGACCGCCGAGCAGCACCGCCGCGGTCGGTGAACCCGGGATGCCGAGTGCGAGCATCGGCAGCAATGCCGATGTGCCTGCTGCATGTGCTGCGGTCTCCGGTGCCACCACACCTTCGAGCTGACCCGTGCCGAACTTGGCGCCGTCGCGCGATGCGCGCTTGGCGACGCCATAGCTCATGAACGACGCGGGAGTTGCGCCGCCCGGTGTGATTCCCATCCAGCAACCGATCAGGCAACTGCGCAGCGACGTCAGCCAATACTTGGGCAACTTCGCCCACGTTTCGAACACGACCTTGGGATTGAGTTTGGCAGTCTTGCCTGTAAACGACAGGCCTTCCTCCATCGACAGCAGGATCTCGCCGATCCCGAACAGGCCGATGACTGCAATCAGGAAATCGAAGCCGCGCATCAGCTCGGTAGAACCGAAGTTCAACCTCAGTTGTCCTGTCACCATATCCATGCCGACCGCGGCGAGCGCGAAGCCGACCATCATCGACGCGAGCGTTTTCCAGGGCGATCCTTTGCCCATGCCGATGAAGCTGCAAAAGGTGAGCAAATAGACTGCAAAGAATTCCGGCGGCCCGAATTGCAACGCGAATTGCGCAACCAGCGGCGCCAGGAAGGTGATCATCACTACCGCGAAGAACGCCCCGACGAATGACGACGTAAAGGCTCCGGTCAGTGCTTCACCGGCGCGCCCTTGCTGCGCCATCGGATAGCCGTCGAACGTCGTTGCGACCGACCACGGTTCGCCAGGAATGTTGAACAGTATCGATGTGATGGCGCCGCCGAATAGCGCTCCCCAATAGATGCACGAGAGCATGATGATCGCCGAGGTCGGTGGCATCGTGAACGTGAGCGGCAGCAGAATGGCGACGCCATTGGCACCGCCCAGGCCGGGCAGCACGCCGATGATGACGCCGAGCAGGATGCCGATCATCATCAGCAACAGATTGAACGGCGTCAGCACGACGGCAAAACCGTCGAACAGGGCGCTTAACTCGGCCAAATGACTCTCCGTGCGAGGGGCATCTTCAGTATCCGAGAAAACCCAAAGGGTTAAGCACGCCCTTAAACAACGGCACCTTGAACCACACCTCGAACATCAGGAAAAAAATGGCGTTGATGACGATCCCCACGACAACGCTTTTCCACCATGAGTACTTGCCGAGCCAGATCATGAAGAACGCGATATAGATCGCCGATGCAACGTACAGTCCGACGTACTTGACGCCTAAAACATAAAGGACTGCAGGCAGCAGCACCTTCAGCACGCGCTTGAACGGCTCCCAGAAGACGAAGGGCTTGGCCGCAGCCGGCCTTGCGCGCACGGCTTGCGCCAACGTCACCGCGCTTGCGATGCAGATCAGCAGGCCAATATAGAACGGGAAGTAGCCGGATTGCGGACCGTCACTTGCCCACTTCGACCCCAGCCGATAGCTGTCGAAAACCACAGTCGCACCAAGAATGAACAGAAGCAGCGCGACCGTTATTTCCATCGTGCGCGTGGAAACAATCGCGCGATCGCCGCCTGCAGACGCCTCCTTGTCATCCATAGGCGGCTTGGTGTCCGTCTGTCGCTAGGGATCCGATTGTCTTAGCGAGCGCGCGGCGAAGACCGCACGTGAGGCGCGGCCTTCGCCTGGCTCATTACGGCTTGGCCAGGAAGCCCGCTTCGCGCATCAGCTCGCGGTGCGTGGCTTCGGTTTTCTCGACCCATTTCGCATAATCCGGACCGCTCATGAAGGTCTGGTTAAATGCACCGTCTTCCATGAATTTCTTCCATTCCGGCGTTTCGCGCACTTTCTTGAACAAGTCGACGTAGTAATCGACCTGTTCCTTGGTGACACCGCCGGGCATGAAGATGCCGCGCAGCATCACATAGTCCATCGGCACACCCGCCTCTTTGCAGGTCGGAATATCGCTCCACGACATGGTCTCGGTCACTTTTTCCTTGTACGGCATACGCGTGTCATCGAACACGCACAGCGGGCGCAATTTTCCACCGCGCCATTGCGCGACGGCTTCGATCGGATTATTGACGGTCGAATCGACGTGCTTGCCGACCAGTTGCACCGCGACGTCGCCACCACCTTTGAAGGGAACGTAGGTGAATTTCACGCCAGCAGCCTTCTCGATGGCGGCCGTGATGATCTGGTCTTCCTGCTTCGACCCAGTGCCGCCCATAATTTTCGCGGGATTCGCGCCCTTGACTGCGGCGAGATAGTCCTTCGCGCTCTTGTACGGCGAATCGGCATTGACCCACAGCACGAACTGGTCGAGTGCCAGCATCGCCACCGGCGTCAGGTCTTTCCAGTTAAACGGTACGCCCGTCGCGAGCGGCGTCGTGAACAGGTTGGACAGCGTGATGATGATCTTATGCGGATCGCCCTTGGCCTCCTTCACTGCCAGGAATCCTTCCGCTCCTGCGCCGCCTGATTTGTTGACGACGACCAGGGACTGTTTCATCAGATTGTTCTTTGTGATGACGCCCTGCATCAGGCGCGCCATCTGATCGGCACCGCCACCGGTTCCGGCGGGGACGACAAACTCCACTGGCTTGGTCGGTTCCCATGCTGCGAACGCCGCAGGAGCACCCGCCACGAAAGTACTCGCTGTCAGCGCGTATAGGGCGCGCTTGAGCGTTGGTGAATGTTTGCTCATATCAAGTCTCCTATTTCGTTCGATTTATTACACTCGCGGCCGCTTGGTACGGGCCGTCGGTGCTTGGACCCTCATCATCGCCCCAAATTCGTGCATGGGGAATTGACCGCGGTCAATTACAGGGATTTCCACAGCATGACTCCGGCGAGGACATAGAGCAGGCACGCAAACGCGCGTCGCAGTTTTCGTACCGGCCAGCGATGGGCAAGGCGTGCGCCGACTGGCGCCATAAGGACGCTCCCGATGGCGATCGCGACGAGTGCCGGAAGATAGATATAGCCAATGCTGTAGCGCGGTGTGCCAGTTTCGCCAAGACCAGCAATCACAAAACCTATAGTTCCGGCAACCGCGATCGGTAGTCCCAGCGCTGCCGACGTCGCGACGGCGTTATGGATCTTGATGTTGCACCACGTCATGAACGGTACTGATACAAAAGCACCGCCGGCGCCAAACATGCTCGATATCAAGCCGATTCCGACCCCTACGCCGGAGAGTCCCCATTTGCCCGGCAGCTCACGCGTGGTCTTCGGTTTGCGGTCGATCAGCATCTGTGTCGCCGCCAGCGATGCGACCACTGCAAAGATTCCGGCGAGAAGCGCGGTCGACAGTCCTTTCACGATCTGCGGGCCCAGCAGCGAGCCCAACACGATTCCCGGCATCAGAATTCGCCAGACCGGCCATAGGACTGCGCCATACGCATGATGGGCACGTAGGCTCGACAGCGACGTGAAAACGGTGACGGCGATTCCGGTGGCGATCGCCATGTGCACCACATGCTGGGGCGCGAATCCTTGGTGAACGAAAGCAATGGTCAGCAGCGGCACCATCGTCATGCCGCCGCCGACTCCGAGCAATCCGGCAAGGAACCCGACCAGACAGCCGAGCGCGATGAAGGCGGGGATCAGCGTCCAGTCCATTACGGCGTGGACTGTGCCAGATACCGCGACTGTCCACCGGCAGCTGAAGTGATCAAAGTCGAATGCCGCGGCGAACCATGAACTTGACAGTGATACAGGTCATCCCTGTTTGCGCAGCCCGTGTCGGCTTTTTCGGTCCGTTTTCGATTTATCCGGTAGAGGCCGCGAATTCGCGCCCAAAGCCTGGAGACCACGATGGCCAACATACTGCACCTGCAGCACACGCGCCGGCCGATCCTCGAGGGAGTTAATGCAACGATACGTGCCGTCGCGCGCGCGGTAGCCGCCGAACACACGCTGGCGTTGCGTGCTGCGACCACGGCGGCCTCGCCGCACCAGCGCCTGGCCGAGGTGCGCGCGATGTATGTGCCATCGCCTGACTCACATCAGGAAAGCGACGCTGTCGCGCCGTCCGACTGCGCCGTAAGGACTTAGGAGCCGGCCAGCGCGCGCGCTGTGCGCGTCAGCGAATGATCGTCGCCAAATCCGCCGGCTAGGGTCTGCGCCGCGCGTTTGGCGGTCGCGATCGACGTAGCGGATTCGCCGTTTAAGCGCTGTGCCTGCGCCAACAGCAGCAACGCCTCGCCAGCGTCGGCGCTCTTCGCCGCATTGCGTGCCACGCGTTCGGACACTGCAAGCGCGTCGGCTGCTCGCTGCTGCGCTTGCTCGGCGTTACCGGACGCAAGGTGCACGCGTGCCGCCACGCGCAGCGCCGTCGCGAGCGGCGCAGACTCCTTCGCCGTCGGAAAGCCGATTGCAGCGAGCTCATCTTCGATCACCTGCGCGGCCTGCGCGAGCTCACGCTGCGCCAGCAGCAGCTCTGCTCTTACCGTCGTCGTTGTGACGAGCGGGGACCGCGTCGTGCGTGGCCCCGCGGCCTCGATCGACACGAGCAGTCGTTCCGCCTCGTCGGTTCGGCCGAGATCCAGCAGCACGCGCGTCAACGCGAGTTCAACACTGAGCGCGCGTTCAACGCCGCCTTGCGCGCGCTGACGGGTCGCGGCCGCCGCCAGCTCGCGCTCCGCGGCCTGCAGATCGCCGAACCTGTGCATCATCACGCCCCGCGCGTGCGAGATCCACACTGGGACCGAAGCGTCACCGCTCAGCGCGGACCATCGCGCCACGATCGTCTCGATGATGGCCTGCGCTTCGACGTACTCGCCGAATCCCATTAGCAGGATCGCCTCACTGCGACGTGAGTTCAGATAGTCGACGGTCTCGGTGCGCCCCAGACTCTCGTCCAGCCGCTGCAGCTTCTTCTGTGTGTCGTAGCTGGCGCCGAGATCGCCGCGTTGCTGCCTGCACCGCGGCCAGGAACGACAGCAGCTTCGGATACATATTGCCGCGCGTCCGCGCCGCGCGTTCGGTGCGGTCGATTGCGTCGCCCATCCGGGCAATCGCCCGGTCCAGGTCGCCCTGCGACCGCGCGAGGTCGGCCTCAGCTTGCATGCACGAGATCGTGGTTCCGAATGCGGGCTGCTGCAGCTGCGCGAGCGCTGTCTGGCCGGTTGCAAGCTGTGCCTTTGCAAGGTCGATGCGACCGCGCATTAGCTCGGTCTCGACCGTGTTACATGCGACGTTCGCAATCAGAGCGGGATCTCCGCTTGCGGTTGCGATCACGCCGGCGCGCTGCATCACTGCGTATTCGCGCGCGGTATCTCCGAGCGATAGATATTGACCGGCGATCGGCAGCAGCAAGTCGACCGCGATACGCGGATCGTGCATGAACTGTTTCTCGATCAATGCCACGCTGCGCTCGAGGATCTCGCGCTGCGTCAGCGGGCGGTCGGCATCGCCGATCGCTCCCAGCATTAAGTTGACCAGGTTACCCTTCGCGAGCGCGCGTTCTGCTTGAAAGATCGCGGCATCGCGCTCGCGGCGCGCTTCGATCGCCTGCCAAGTCGTGCCGATCACACCAGCGATCAATGCGAGCAGTGTCGCTGACGCGGCGCCGACGCCGAGCCGGTGGCGTTGCACGAACTTGGCGATGCGGTAGCTGCGCGAATCTGCGCGCGCGGTGACCGGCTCGTTGTTCAGATAGCGGTTCAGATCGTCGGCGAGCGCGGCCACCGTCGTGTAGCGCTCGCGCGGTGACTTCCTTAGAGCCTTTGCTGCGATGTTGTCGAGGTCGCCGCGCAGCGCGCGCGCCGGCAGCGTCACCGTACGCGCTTGGTGGTCCTGCAGCGAGCGTTGCATCGTGCGCGCCGCGGCCACCGATAAGCGCGCCGGCACGTTTTCGATCACTGCGCGCAATTGGTCGGCGGGCCCCACTGTCGGCAACGCGGTCGGATGCTCGCCGCTCAGCAGTCGGTAGAGCAGTACGCCGAGCGCATAGACGTCGGTCGCGGTCGTCACGTCCTCGCCCCGGATCTGTTCCGGTGCCGCGTACTCTGGTGTAAAGGCACGCCCCGCGAGCTGAGTGAGCTCGGTGGGCTGCGCGTTCTGCGTCCGGTCGTCCAGCAGCTTGGCGATGCCGAAATCCAAGAGCTTCACGCGGCCCTCGCGCGTCACCAGGATGTTGGCGGGCTTCAGATCGCGGTGCAGGATCAGGTTGCTATGCGCGTATTCGACGGCGCGCAGCACCTCGAGGAATAGGCGGACGCGTGCCTCGAGATCAAGTGCGTGTCTGTCGCACCAGCGATCGATCGGAGCGCCGTCGACATATTCCAGCATCAGGTAAGGCTGGCCGCCGTGGGCGATCCCCGCGTCGATCAGGCGCGCGATGCCTGGATGTACAAGCTTCGCGAGCACCTGGCCCTCGCGCCGGAACCGTTCAGCACCACCGCGTCCCACCAGCGCAAGGTTCAGGAACTTGAGTGCCGCCTGACCCTCGAAGCGGCCGTCGCTGCGATGAGCGAGCCAGACGCTGCCCATGCCTCCTTGACCCAGCAGGTGGTCGACGGTGTAGCTGCCGATGACTTTGCCGGACAGGGTCGCCTCTTCCTGCAAAGCGCTGCCCTCGAGAAATGCCTCGCGATCGATCGCGGCCTCGCGTGCGAGCAATACTTCCAGGTCAGTGGCGAGACCAGGGTCGGTGCGCCGGATCTCCGCGAGTCGCGCCACGCGCTCGCTGGAATCGGCGTCCAGCAGATCGTCGAGTAATGGGCCGACGACTCGCCAATGCGTCTTCTCGATGATTGCCATTGTTACTTTGCGGGTACGGTGGCCGCAGCGCCGACTTCGGACAGCTCGGCTAGCCGGTGTGCACGCAACAGCGTTCGCGCCATCTCCATTAATCGGAATCGGCGCCGAAAACCCGACATCGTATTCACGTCATTCCGCGGTCAGCTCGCTGTGCAGCAGCAGGCGCGCCTTCTGCCAATCGCGTTGCACGGTTCGCTCCGACACGCCACGCATAGCCGCGATCTCGGCAAACGAGAAGCCGCAGAAGAACTTGAGCTCGACCAGTTCGGCGAGCGCGGCATCGGTCCCCAGCAGCCGGTCGAGTGCCTCGCTTAGCCGAACCGTGTCGTCAACCTCTGGTATCGACTCGGCAACCCGGGTATCGAGTGCAGTCAGATGAAACTCGCCACCGCGCTTGAGCGCCCGGCGTTCGCGGATGTAGTCGACGATCAGTCCGCGCATCGCGTGTGCTGCGTAGGCGATGAAGCGGTGCTGATCCGGGAACGCTGCAGCGCGGCCCGCCATGTCGAGGTAGCACTCGTGCAGCAGCGTCGTGGCGCCGAGCGTTACGCCGGCGCTGCCCGCTCGCAGCTGCCGCCGTGCGACGCGATGCAGCTCGTGATAAAGGGTCGTGAACAACGCCTGCGCCGACGCGGTATCGCCACGATCGGCGGATGCAATTAGGCCGGCAATCGTCGCGACATCGGCGGAGTCATCGGTGGACACGTCGAGCTCGGATTTCGCGCGCTGTGCGTTGGCAGTCTCAGCAGGTAATTCTCACTTTAGTAACCAATTGGGAGAGCGCCTATCCCTCGATTTCAGATTTTGCCGGAATAGCGCACATGGGTGCTAGACGGCGCATCGCTGTTTTTGCAGCGATATGGCGGAAGTGTTCGACATTAGCGGCGGCTTCCAGCAAGCGCAGCTTGCCCGAAGACGTCCGCTCTACACCGGCGCGCAGCACGACCTGCTCAACGAGACCAATCGCGACGAGATGCAGCGCGACGTGTTGGGGTGGTTAGGCAAGATAGTGCAAGGGGAGGGCACTCGTCAGTGCAACCGGACGGCGTCGTCGAAGTGCCAGGTCCGGCGGATTTCGATCACGTCGTACTCGCGGGCCAGTGCGGGCGGGAACGCTTGGTAGTGCTCGTGGCTTTGCACGATGCGTTGTATCGCCTTATCGACTTCCGCCACGCCACTGGAGACAACGAAGGTCACCGACTCCACGGATCCGTCGCTTCGAATGGCCACCGTCACCATGGGATGGGTGTGGGGCTGCTTCGCCACTTCGCGCACCGTTTCGACCGGCGTGTTGAATTGGACCTTCCTTGCCCATCCCTCCGCGTACCGGACGAGTTCGACATTGGGGTGGCCGCGCCCCCATAGCCTGACTCGACGCGCGGTGCTCAACGAGCGAGGTAGCGTGGAGACTGCTTCACGCTGGGCGGCTTCCTCATCGAGCTGACGCCCGATGGCTCGACGCCGCGCTTCCCGTCTTGCGTCCTCCTCTTTTTCAGCCTCGACGCGCGCGACCTCTTGTCGTGTCGCGGCCTGTCGTGCGGCTTCCTGGCGTTCAGCCTCCAATCGCGCGGCCTCGACGCGAGCCGCTGCCAATCGCGAGGCTTCCTGACGCTCTGCCTCCAGTCGTGCCGCTGCCAATCGTGCGGTCTCCTGACGCTCTGCCTCCAGTTGTGCCGCTGCCAATCGCGAGGCTTCCTGACGCTCTGCCTCCAGTCGTGCCGCTGCCAATCGCGCGGTCTCCTGACGCTCTGCCTCCAGTTGTGCCGCTGCCAATCGCGAGGCTTCCTGACGCTCTGCCTCCAGTCGTGCCGCTGCCAATCGCGAGGCTTCCTGACGCTCGGCCTCCAGTCGTGCCGCTGCCAATCGCGCGGTCTCCTGACGCTCGGCCTCCAGTTGTGCCGCTGCCAATCGCGAGGCCTCCTGGCGTTCGGCCTCCAGTCGTGCAGCCTCAACGCGAGCTACTTCCTGACGAGCGGCCTCGTGACGCTGCGCCTCCAGTTGTGCTGCTCGCGCTGCCTCGACACGAGCCGCTTCTTGACGAGCTGCCAGCAGACGCTCCTCCTCCGACTGTGCCGCAATCCGTCGCGCGGCTTCGATGCGCGCCGCCTCTTCCTGACGTGCGGCCTCTTGACGCTGCGCCTCCAGCTGTGCCGCTGCCAGTCGCGCGGCTTCCTGGCGTTCAGCCTCCAGTCGCGCGGCCTCGACGCGAGCCGCTTCCTGTCGCGCGGTCTCCTGACGCTCTGCCTCCAGTTGTGCCGCTGCCAATCGCGAGGCCTCCTGGCGTTCGGCCTCCAGTCGCTTGGCCTCGACGCGCGCCGCTTCTTCCTGACGAGCGGCCTCCAGTTTCGCGGCCTCAACCCGCGTCGCCTCTAACCGATCCGCCTGTTTGGTCAATTCAGCGGCTCGCTCCCGAACGTCCTGGCCGATTCGCTCCCGTGCTAGATCGTCGGCATCTCGATGCGGCATCACAGTCTCCGGGCTCGAAACGCTCGGTGCTACCGCGATCACATCGGGCCCCGTGAGAGCGGGAGGCACGACCAACTTGCGCCGGCCAGACTGCGCCACGTCGATCGCGGCCGGCTTGGGGATCTTCGCAGGCGCGGCGTGACCGGGCTCAGCAGCGCGCGTGGGCGCTTTCGCAGGCGCCGCACGGGCCACGGCGTTTCGTTCTGGCTTGACCTCTGCCATGGGCGCTTTCGCAGGGGCTGCACGGGCGGCCACGGCGTTTCGTTCTGGCTTGACTTCCGCCTTCGGCTTGGCCGCGGGGACGATTGCTCGGGAAGCACCCCCCCGGGGCGGCGCGGGCGACGCGTGTGGAGGCGGGGCCCGCCCGCCGGCAATCGGCGGCTCGATCGATGCCTGCTGCAAAGGCTGGGCAACCGAGTTGATCGCCGGCTCCGCGGCTGTGACATGCGTCGGAACGAGCACGACGCGCAGCTCGGGCACCTCGATGCGTCGTTCTTGCCAGGGGAGGCTCAAGCGCGGAAGCCCAAGTCCCTTCCCACCGAAGGTCAGGCTCAACAGCGATCCGTGAATCAGCAGCGAGAGCAGCAGCGAAGAAGCCATTCGCCATCGCTCAGAGCTCATGCGCTGGATCCGCAGCTGACTGTGCGTTTCGGCTTGAGGAGATTGCTAGCCCGCCGGATTAGATGGCGGTGTCAGCGCGGCGTAGGAAGGTTGGCTCGGAGCAGTACGCTCCCCAGCCCATTGCGCCCGCAGGCCCGACAAGTCCTCAGGCCTTGGCGCTGCCACTTCATGCTCCCCGGTACCAACTTCAAGCGGCGGGGTCGCAGGCCCGGTTGCCGGCTCCGACGGCGTGTCGACGCCTGCACTCCGCAATTGCGCCAGACGGCGAGCAGCCTCTTCGATCGTGTTCAACGCAGATTCCTCAGACTCGTGCGCTCATCGATACCCACGTCACCCACGCACCATAGCGTGACTATCAACGCGCCATCTCTGTACTCAGAGACAGTACCTTCAAAGTATTCGCAGCCGTGCCGCTCCCTGAAGCTTCGCGCAGTGAACTTCAATGTGCCTAGCTGGCGATTTTCAAAGAAGTTGAACACTCCGTACCCGCCAAGCGGGTGCGAACGCGATGCCGCTATGGCGCAGACCAATATGCCTCCTTCCAATACGACGACTTGACCCCCCGGCAACGCCCCATGGGATATGCAGCGGTGATCATCACCCCAACCAGCAAAGCGAGTGCCACTTGCGCTAGGCGAGTTCGCGGCAGATGAGAGAGCGCACCGGCAAGATCCGCAATTTCAGGCGTCGCAGCTGACTAACGAGGCTTACGCCGGGGTTTGGGCAGCGGCTTTTCCCGCGCACTCTGCGCAGCATGAATCACTACCAGGGCCGTCGCATCGCGACCGACGCTCCAGCCGCGGTGCGGGATAGCAGCGTCGAAATAGATGCTGTCGCCCTTTACCAGCGCCCAGCGCTCATCGCCAACCTGGAAGATGACTTTGCCGCTTAAGATGAACACGAACTCTTCGCCTCCGTGATCGAAGAAGACGTGTCGATCAATCTTGGAAGGGAAGGTAAAAACGAAAGGCTCCATCCGCTTGACCAGCCGGTCATGCGCCAGGCTGACGTAGTCATAGCCGAAGGCCGTACCGCCGCGCACTACAGGCAGGCGCTCACTCCTGCGGACGACGCTGACACCTTCGCCTTGCTTGAGAATGTCGCCGAAGAAGCTGCCGATGCCAGTTCCTAGTGCCTGCGCAATGCGCGAAAGTGTGGCGATCGGCGGAAGCTTGTGTGAATTCTGGATTTTCGAGAGATAGCTCTTGGTGAGGCCGGTTGCGCCAGCCAGTTGATCAAGCGTCATGCCGCGGGCCGCTCGCAGCGCCTTGAGGTGGTCGCCGATCAGTCCGTCCTCGGTTCGCGTGCGGACTGGTCGCGTCACTGCACGATGACCGGCAGGGCCTCTCGGTTTGCTCGCCATGCGCGCGAGTATTCCATGATGCGCGCTGTCTCGTTCGCGACGTCCTCGCCCAGCAGCCGCGCAAGCAAGTGCAGCGTCGCATCAATGCCAAGGGTCACTCCGCCGCCGGTGATGACTCGACCGCAGTCAACGAGACTCGCTGCGTCCTGCACGTCGATAAGTGGATGTCGTTCGCGCATGATCTGCATCGGAGGGACCTCGCCACCGGCGATCTCGCGCTTGGTGGTCGCCTTGTAGCCGTCGAGCAGGCCCGAGGCGGCGAGGATCATTCCGCCCGTGCATACGCCCGCTATCACGCGCCCCGCCGCGTAGCGGCGCATGAAGCCCAACGTTTCCGCGCTTTTGCATTGCGCCACCCAGCCTGGGCCTCCCGTAACAATCAGCGCGTCCGAAGGCGGGCAGTCGGTGAAGCCATGATCGGCGATTACACGCAAACCATTTGCCATCTTGACTTCTCCAGCTTTCGGCGCCACGGTGAACATCGAGATTTCTGGCGCGATGCGGCGAGCCATCGACAGCACGCCGTAGGTTGCTAGGTCCACGGGTTCTACACCGTCGTAAATGAAAACAGCGAAGCGCATGTTGACCGACGGTTTCCCAGTAGTCATACTAACCGGACACACTGCAATTTTCGCTTGACGGCACGATGGAGGTCAACATGGCCGCGCAACTTAGCCCCGAGCAGATTGAGCAATGGCGGGAGAAGACGCTCAAGCTCACTCCTACGCAAAACGGTTCGATCTACGTTAAGCCGGAGGATATGGAATGGGCGCCGTCGCAATTTCCTGGAATCCAGATCAAGGTGCTTTACAAGAACGACGAGGCGGGCGAGTTGACTTGCCTTCTCAAATGGCAGCCTGGCGCGCGCCTACCGTTCCATATGCATCCCGAGATAGAGCAGTCATGGGTAATTGAAGGCTCGTTTTCCGATCACGATGGAATATGTCGCAAAGGCCAATACGTGTGGCGTCACGCGGGCTCAATGCACGAAACGTTCAGCGAGGAAGGCTGCACGATTCTGGCGATCTATCGCAAGCCGAACATCTTCGCGAAGAGCGCAGGTTTCGTAACCGGCGGCAAGGTTGAAGACCAAAAGGCATAAAGCCACGACTTAGGCGGTTGCCGCCCAGGTCGTGAACACAACGCGGAGCAATAACGGGAGGTGAAGATGAAACGTGACGGGATCGCTGACGGCATTCCGAAAAAGCAGATGCGTCGTCGCTTTCTAGCCACCAGTGCCGCGACGAGCGCGACGGCACTTGCGTTTCCGATGATCGCGCGCGCGCAAACGCCTATCACGCTGCGCTTCCAGAGTACGTGGCCGCTCAAGTTCATCTATCACGAGTGCGCCATGGACTGGTGCAAGAAAGCATCCGATCTCACTGGCGGGCGACTGAAAATCGACATGCTGCCCGCGGGTGCCGTCGTGCCCGGGTTGCAGTTGGTCGATGCAGTGAGCAAAGGCGTGCTCGACGGCGGTCACGGCATCCCTGCATTCTGGTTCGGCAAAAATATCGCTTTCGGCCTGTACGGTGCCGGGCCCGACTTTGGCATGGACGCCAATCAGCTGATGGGCTGGGTGGAATACGGCGGCGGCAAGGAATTGTTTGCCGAGATTCAACGGGCAGCGCAGCTCAACGTCGTGAGCTATCTCGGCGGGCCGGTTCCATGCGAGCCGATGGGGTGGTTCAAAAAGGAGATCAAAGGACCTGCAGATCTGAAAGGACTCAAGTTCCGCACTTCGGGCCTAGCGGTGGAGATGTTCTCCGCGCTGGGGATGTCGGCTGTCCAGATGGCGCCCGCGGATATTGTGCCCGCCCTCGACCGCGGGTTGCTTGACGGCGCAGAGTTCGCAAGCGCCACCGACGATCGCATCATGGGATTTCCCGACGTGGCGAAGTTCTATCTGCAGCAGAGCTATCACATGGCCAACAACTTCTGCGAAGTCATGTTTAATAAGAGTAGGCACGACGCCTTGCCGGAGGAAATCAAGGCCATCCTGAAATACGTGCCCCACGCAGCCCACTCAGACATGTTGTGGAAGTCGATGCACCGCATGTCGCAGGACTACATCGACGTGCAGACGAAGGACAAGGTAAAGGTCTACCGGACACCCAAATCGATTCTGAATGCGCAACTTAAAGCCTGGGATACAGTGATTGAGCGCCACTCGAGCGCGAACCCGCTGTTCGCCAAAGTGATTGCCTCGCAGAAGGCATGGGCGAAGCGCGTGATGTACTGGCATAACAACGTGCAGGTGAGCCAGACAGACGCCTACGCGCACTACTTTCCGAAGGGGCCGTTGGCCTAAAGCACCAATGGGGTGGTTAGGGGCCGTGCGTGTCATTCATCGACGATGTCCGCTTTCGACGGCGGATTCAACCCGTCGACTGCAACAGCTTCATGAAATCGTTGAGCTGGCGTTTCGTAGTGCAGCGTCTTTCTCGGTCGTTCGTTGAGGCGCCTGAGCGATCGCGTTGAGCTTGGCTTGCGAATACCCGGAGAGGTCAATTCCCTTGGGTAGATACTGCCTCAATAGTCCATTCGCATTCTCGTTCGATCCGCGTTGCCAAGGGCTGCGCGGATCACAGAAGTAGACCTTGATGTCGGTGGCCAGCGTAAAGCGTCGGTGGTCCGCCATCTCTTTGCCGCGGTCCCAGGTCAGCGATCGGTACAGCTCGTGGGGCAGTTTCTGCGCGTGCTTGATGAGGGCGTTCACGACCGTCTCAGTATCCTTCTTGCCGACCTTCGCCAGCATCACGTAGCGTGATTGACGTTCAACAAGGGTCGCGATCTGGCTGTTCTTGCTGCCGAACAGCAGATCACCTTCCCAGTGGCCAGGAAGCGCACGATCTTCGACTACCAGGGGGACGCTCGCTGATCGATACCGCGTCACTGATTTGCCCGTGGATGCTGGTCTTCTGCGTATGGTGTCGCGAACGACGCATGCCTCGGGTGCGCCGCAAGTGCGCCATCAGCTCTTTCTTCAGAGCGCCGCGTGCCTGGATGAACAGGCTGCGATAGATCGTCTCGTGGGACACCTGAAAGGCTTCGTCATCAGGGTGGGCACGCTTCAACCAGCCGGCAATCTGCTCAGGCGACCACTCAAGGCGCAGCTTATGTGCCACAAGGTGGGCCAGCGCTCGGTTCTGCAAAAGTTTACAGACCTGCGGGCGACGACCTCGATCCCACGCCGCCTGGTCCGCTTGGCTGGCTCGATAGCCTTGCGCACCCTCATTGCGTCGGATCTCGCGACTGATCGTAGACGGTGCGCGGCCGAGCGTCGCCGCGATCGCCCGCATCGACTTGCCTGCCACCACGCCGCGCGAGATCTCTTCTCGCTCGATCAGGGTCAATGCCGATCGCGATCGGCGCCGCTCGGTTGGGCGTATCCCGCCCGACTCCGCCACGATGCGTTGGATCGACGAGTGGTATCGGTCAAACAGTCGGGCGATCTGGTGCAGCGTCTCACCCTTGCGCCAACGCTCCCAGATGAGCGCCCGTTGGCTGGCCGAGTAGTAAATGCGCGGTCTTCTCTTCATCTGCAACACTCCTTCCGCCGCAAGGGCGTTTAGTGTGTTGCATCGACGGGTTGAATCCGCCACCCATAGCTGCCGTCGCCGCCGATTACGGCAAGCAGACACTCCCGTCGGCCGTGAACCGGACATCGCACGGATGGCGAATAGCGACCCGTTTAGGTCGCTAGGTAAGTTAGTGCCACGTTCAGCTGCGAGGTAAAGAACGCCTGATGTCGAGCCTCGCCCAACGTTCGCGTTCAGTCCTATTTGAGCTCCGGGCGGAATCAGAGATGTGAGATGCTCAATGGCCGAGGTAGATATGGGGGCGGCTGCAGGCCGACAGTGGAAGACACGATGGGTACGCATATTTCAGACGCCCTCGGAATACCGCTTGGCAGATTCGTCGACGTAGCGAGTTTCGACGCAATCAACAAGCTCGCATGGCAGCGGCTATCGGGGGCACCGCGAACTGTTCTCAGTGGGATTGAATGGGCTCGGAGTACGAGCACGCGCCGCCGACTGCCACGCTCTGGCGTTCGACCTCCTCTTCGTCAATGAGCCGGCCGCGAACCCAGAGGAGCGCTTCCAGCAGGACGACAAACTCTTCGGTTATGTAACTAACGCCATGGCGCGAGTGAGGCGATAGTTTTCAGCTCGTTCATCGTTGCGCGCGCTTATGACTCGGACCCGCTGGAAGAAGCCCAGTTGAAGACTCCGCTTAACCGCATGTTGTGCCTCATTGCGAGCCTGCCGGAGACTCAGCCGCTTGGGACGTTTTTGAAGGCAGCTCGCGCGGAGAAAGTTGGCGATTCGCTCATCGAGCTGCGCGACGTCTTGCTGCATCGTGGTCGGCTGCCACGTCACCATTGGGTCGGCGGCCGCCACGATCGAAAGATCACAGTCGCTGAGAACCCGAAGGGCATTCCGAGTTCGTGGCGACCCGACAAATACCTCGACGCGGGCGGGCTAAGCGCATGGTGCGACTGGCTTGAGCGGTACATCGCTGGCGCGATTCCTCTGATACGCACTTCGTTGGCAGGAATTCCCTGAAGGAAACGCGAAGCAAGGGCACACCTTGGAGTCAGGTTTGACGATTACCGAAGCAATCGCAACCGTCTAAACCGATTGACCCTTTTGAAATAAGCGGCGAGAGCAACTGGGCGCGAGCTCGACTGATGGAACTCGTTTGCTGCGGCCTGACAAACAAGGAAATTCGGCCGCGAGTTGTGCATCAGTCCAAACACCATGAAGAAGCACGTGCGCGGCGCCCTCCAGAAACTCGGACTCGCGCACCGTCGACAGGTGTGCTGAGTCGTGTTTGCTCACGCGATTGCGTGAGAGCAGAAATTGCCCGCGGGGCTGACGAAGCCGCTCCCGCTTGCCCTGATTTCCCTCTGTAGATCGCCGCATGTGTCGCGTCGCTCGCGCTCGCGCAAAGCCACGTTCGCATTCTTGTTAGGCCGTAGGGCAGATACCGCCGGACGGTTCAGCTTCCGAAGATCCGGGTGACCAGATGCACGGCGACGAGCGCCCCGACTCACTCCTCGGGTTCTCGTGATGCATGGTGTTTTCTCTCATCGGTCGCCGTCGGGACTACACCAGCTCAAGGACGACGCGATCGCGTTGCGTTCACGTGCTCGCTTTACGGGGAAACCCAAACCAAGGAACATTGAATGCGGCATCGAAACTATCCAACGCGCCTATCCCTCGCCGCGATGCTTATGTCGAGCGTTTATCTCGTCGCATGCGGCGGCAGCGGTGAAGGCGAGACAAGCGCCCAGGAGACAAGCGCCCAGGAAGGACCCACCGAGACGGCGGAGATCTTGGCCGGTGAAGGCGAGACAAGCGCCCAGGAGACAAGCGCCCAGGAAGAAGCCACCGCGACGGCGGAGAGCTTGTCGGGTTACACATGGAGCAAGGTCGCGGACCAGGGGCAGACCTTCACCCTCGCCTCGTTGACGTCGGTGCGCTACGGCATCACCAAGAACTGGGTCTACAAGCAGGTCTCGGGGAGGGTGCCGTGCACAAACGAATTCTTCGGCAACCCGGCTCCTGGCGTGCGCAAGGCGTGCTATGCAAATGTCGCTGCCACGCAAGACCCTCCGCCGCCTCCGCCGAGCTGCCCGTGCAGCGCCTGGAGCGCGTCGACGACGCCGACCACGCCGCAGCAGTCGGACCCGAACGCGGTCGAGCTCGGCGTCAAGTTCACGACGAGCATCAACGGCTTCATCACCGGCGTTCGCTTCTACAAGGGGACGGGCAACACCGGCACCCATGTCGGCAACCTTTGGAGCGCCGGCGGCGCGCTGCTCGCGCGGGCCACCTTCAGCGCCGAGACGGCGTCGGGCTGGCAGCAGGTGAACTTTGCGAGCCCGGTCCCGGTGAACGCGAACACAGTCTATGTCGCGTCGTACTACGCACCGAACGGGAGATATGCGGCCGACCTCAACTACTTCGCCACGAGCGGCGTCAGCAAGGGCCCGGTCAATCTGCTCAGCAACGGCGCCGCCGGCGGCAACAGCGTCTACCGCTACTCGAGCACGACGACGTTCCCGTCCTTGACCTACAACGCGACCAACTACTGGGTCGACGTCGTCTTCAGCGCCACCG
>CAWGRF010000021.1:0-36080 GCA_963824935.1 uncultured beta proteobacterium
TCACCGGGCAAGCGGCAGGCCGGCGAGGTTCGCCGTGACGCGACAGCAGTTTGCACCGTTGCCGCTCGGCGGTCGAGCACAGGCTCGCGGCTCAGCGCCGCTGACCGCGCCGACTCGTTTATAGCTGGGAAGGATCGTTCAGGGCGGGATGAGAAGCGCGGGACGAGAAGATCTCTCGTCAGGCTTTCGCTTTGGCTTGCCGTGAGCTCTGCTGCGCACGATCAATCAGGTCCGCGCTTACCAGCTCCGCCATCATCGCTGCAAGCTTCATTCGCAGCAGAACGGCGCGCGCGGTGCCGGCCCGACCACGCGCGGTCCGGCGGTCCAGCTCGCGCGCCAGGAGCTCGACTTGTCTGCAAAGCCGAATGATTCGAGGTGACTTCATCACTCAATCTGACGGCATTCGAATTCATGCCGTTCTCTCAATCGATGCGGCGTCAGTTTCGCGTCGTTCTCGTCTGGCGATTGCGCGAATAAGCAAGGATTTCAAATGCGTCGATAAGGCGGGGATTCGGACGCGTCTTCGGTCGTCTCACCGACAGGGTGTCTTGCGGCAGGGCTAAGCTGCGCGCGCGTTTGATTATTGAGGCGAAGAGTGATGCAACGCGGCAGCGCCGCCTCGCGACTGCGGTCGAGTGGATCGCAGAGGGCAAGCCCAGGCACTGGAAGTACAAGAAGGGCTAACCCCTGTCAGCCACTCATGGCGCAGCCGCGCACAAACGCCTATATTGAAACGTACGATATTTGGCCCGCGGCAGATCTGCTCGCGTCGCGGTGTTCGGCGGTCTAACAGCTATGAGCAAGGGGGGACCTAATGCATCAGAAGTCTGCTGTGAAATGGATTGCAGGTGCTGCCGTGATGTTGACGGCGGCGATCAGCATGCCGGCGCACGCCGGCAAGACGCTGGATACGATGAAGCAGCGCGGAGCCGCTCGTCTGCGGCGTCAATGTCGGCCTCGCCGGTTTCTCGGCCGCCGACAGCCAGGGCAACTGGACCGGCCTCGACGTGGATGTCTGCAAGGCGCTGGCCGCCGCGGTGCTGGGCGACGCGGCCAAGGTGAAGTGGGTGCCACTCAATGCGCAGGCAGCGGTTCACCGCGCTGCAGTCGGGCGAGGTCGACATCCTGTCGCGCAACACGACCTGGACGCTGACTCGCGACGCCTCGCTCGGTCTCGATTTCGTCGGCGGTGACCTACTACGACGGCCAGGGCTTCATGGTGACCAAGAAGACAAAGGTCACGAGCGCCAAGGCACTGAAGGGCGCCGATGTGTGCGTGCAGTCCGGCACCACGACCGAGAAGAACCTGAACGACTACAACAAGAGCAACGACCTGCGAGATGAAGCCGGTGGTGTTCGAGGGCCTGGAAGCGTCGGTGAAGGCGTTCTTCTCGGGCCGCTGCCAGGCGTACACGACGGACGCTTCGGGCCTGGCGTCGATTCGCAACAAGGAAGCGAGCAACCCCGACGACTACGTGATCCTGCCCGACCTGATTTCGAAGGAGCCGCTCGGACCGGCGGTCCGCCGCGGCGACGACGAGTGGTTCGCGATCGCCAAGTGGGTCGTCTTTGCGCTGATCGAAGCCGAGGAGTACGGGATCACGCAGGCCAACGTCGACAAGATGAAGGCGAGCACCGATCCAGCGGTGCAGCGCATTCTCGGCACCGGCGAGGACATGGGCAAGCTGCTCGGCCTCGACAAGGAGTGGGCGTACCGCGCGATCAAGGCGGTCGGCAACTACGGCGAGATCTTCGAGCGCAACGTCGGTCCGAAGTCCGCGCTTCAGCTGCCGCGCGGGCTCAACAACCTGTGGAACAAGGGCGGCATCATGTACGCGCCGCCGATCCGCTGACCGATTCGCGGTCAGCTTGAACCTCCCTCGTTCGCCAACAGCGAGGGAGGGCTTTTGATGGCCGACAGACCTTCGCCGCAGCGGCGCAGTTGGTCGTGGCGCAGCCGGGCGTTTCGCGGCGTCGTCTATCAGATTCTTGCGGTCAGCGTGATCGCGCTCGCCGCGTGGTTCCTGACGTCCAACACGCTGACCAATCTGCGCATCCGCGGCATTCAAAGCGGCTTCGATTTCTTGAGTCAGCCGGCCGGGTTTGCGCATCGGCGAGAGCGTGATCGAGTTCGACTCGAGCAATCCGTACTGGAAAGCGTTCCTGGTCGGCCTGACGAACACGATCCGTGTGGCGATCATCGGCATTCTGATCGCCACGGTGCTCGGCACCGCGATCGGCATCGGCCGCCTGTCCCGAAACTTTCTGTTGCGCGGCGTGTGCACGGCGTACGTCGAGCTGTTCCGCAACATCCCGGTGTTGCTGCAGTTGCTGATGTGGTACCTGCTGTTGAACGAATTGTTGCCACCAGCGGCCGAGGCGCTGAATCCGGCTCCCGGGATGTACCTCTCCAAAGGCGGCTTCGCATTTCCGGTGCCGGTGTGGGCGCCGGGGTATGGGCTGATGTTGGCCGGCACGATTGCCGGCATGGCGTTGGCATGGCTGTACCGGCGCTGGGCGCTTGCGCAGTTCGCGTTGACCGGGCACGCGCGCCCTGTGTTCTGGCCGTCGCTCGCGATCCTGGTTGTTGGCATCGCCGCAGGTTGGTTCGCTGCCGGCACTCCGACGGCGCTGGATATGCCCGAGCAAACCACGTTTAACGTGACCGGAGGCGGTGCTGTAACGCCCGAATTTCTGGCGTTAACTTTGGGGCTTGCGATCTACACCGCGGCCTTCATCGCTGAGATCGTGCGTTCAGGTATCCAGGCGGTGCCGTGGGGACAGATCGAAGCGGCAAGCTCGCTCGGCCTGACCCGCAAACGGCAGTTGCAGCTCGTGCTGCTGCCGCAGGCGTTGCGCGTGATCATTCCGCCGATGACCAATCAGTATCTGAACCTGACCAAGAACTCGTCGTTGGCGGTCGCCGTCGGCTACCCCGACCTGGTGTCGATCTCGAACACGACGCTGAACCAGACCGGCCGCGCGGTCGAATGCATCACGATCATCATGGCGGTGTACCTGACGCTGTCGCTCTCAACGGCGGCGCTGATGAACTGGTACAACGCGCGGGCGGCGATCAAGGAACGATGAGCGCAGCGTCAGGAACCTTCACGCCGATCGCCGCACGTCCGGCTCCGCTGGCGACGCTATGGCGCTCTGGGTTGGGTCCGGCGCAACTGTTCGGCGGCCCGGGCAGCGCGCTCGCGACGCTGACCATCATCGCTGCGTTGTTGTACTACGTTCCTCCGTTCATCGAATGGGCGATCGTCAACGCGGTCACGCGACCCGACGTCGCCGCGTGTCGCGCGCTCGACGGCGCCGGCGCGTGTTGGGGTGTGATCGCCGAGAAGTACCGGCTGATCCTCTTCGGTCGCTATCCGTACGCCGAGCAATGGCGTCCGCTGGCGGCGACGCTTCTGATGGTCGCGATGCTGGTGGCAAGTTGCACACGGCCGCTGTGGAGCAAGTGGCTGGTGCTCGCGTGGGCGATCGTGTTCGCCGTGTTCTTCATCCTGATGCGCGGCGGCGTCTTCGGCTTGTCTGACGTCGAGACCGATCGTTGGGGCGGGCTGCCGTTGACGTTGCTGCTGTCGACGATCGGCATCGCTGCTGCGTTTCCGATCGCCATCCTCGTCGCGCTCGGGACGCCGGTCGCGTCTGCCCGCGCTGCGCACGATTTGCATCGTCTACGTCGAGCTGATCCGCGGGGTGCCGCTGATCTCGGTGCTGTTCATGGCGTCGTTCTTGTTTCCGCTGTTCATGCCGCAAGGGGTGACGATCAACGTTCTGGTGCGTGTGCTGGTCGGCATCACGCTGTTCGCGGCGGCGTACCTGGCCGAGGTCGTCCGTGGCGGGTCTGCAGGCGATTCCGATCGGACAGCACGAGGCCGCTGCGTCGCTGGGCCTTTCCTACTGGCAGACGCAGCGCAAGATCGTGCTGCCGCAGGCGCTGCGGCTCGTGGTGCCTTCGATCATGAACAGCTTCATCAGCACGTTCAAGGACACGTCGCTGGTCACGATCGTCAGCCTGTACGAGCTCACCGGCTCGGTCACGCTGGCGCTCGCCGGCGACGCGAACTGGCGGCCGTTCTTCATCGAGGCGTATCTGTTCATCGCCGCCATCTACTGGCTCTTCTGCTTCGCGATGTCGCGCTACAGCCAGTGGGTCGAGCAGCACTTGAACGTCGGCCATCGACGGGCCTGACCTTGCCCGAGCCCATCATCACTTTCGAGAAGGTCAACAAGTGGTTCGCGCAGTTCCACGTGCTGCGCGATATCGATCTCGAAGTCGCATACGGCGAGCGGATCGTCATCTGCGGGCCCTCCGGCTCCGGCAAGTCGACGCTGATCCGCTGCATCAATCGCCTGGAAGAGCATCAGCAGGGAAAGCTCGTGGTCGACGGCGTCGAACTGACCGACGACATCAAGGCGATCGAAGCCGTTCGCCGGAAAGTCGGCCTCGTGTTCCAGCAGTTCAACCTGTTCCCGCACTTGACCGTGCTCGAGAACCTGACACTGGCGCCGATGTGGGTGACAGGCGTGCCGCAGAAGGAGGCCGAAGAAAGGGCGATGGCGCAATTGACGCGCGTTCGTATCGCCGAGCAGGCGCGGAAGTACCCGATGCAATTGTCAGGCGGGCAGCAGCAACGCGTTGCGATCGCCCGCGCGCTTTGCTTGACGCCCAAGATCATGCTGTTCGACGAGCCTACATCCGCGCTCGACCCGGAGATGATCAAGGAGGTGCTCGACGTGATCATCGAGCTTGCCGGCCAGGGGATGACGATGATTTGCGTCTCGCACGAGATGGGCTTTGCCAAGTCGGTCGCCGACCGCGTGATCTTCATGGACTTCGGCCAGATCGTCGAACAGAACACGCCGAAAGAATTCTTCGCCCACCCGAAGAACGAGCGGACGCGCGATTTCCTGTCGAAGATCCTCAGTCATTGACGGCGCCCGACGCGACTGCTGACTAAAACCGCGGATGACCCGCAACGCACGCCAGACTTATTTCGTCGGTGTCGCCTTACGCTGCTGAACTCGCTGCGCGTTGTCTCTCGCGCTTGATCACCGCTTCATCAATTTCGTCGAAGTCTTTATCGGCGCAACGCTCGACCCAGCTCTGCCGCTCTCTGTCCAACGTGGCGCCCTGTTCCTTGAAAGCAGGCAGGCGCGCGTTGTACGCCTCGCCGATTTCGTTGCGCTTCGCTTCCTCGTCGCGCAGCGCCAGCTTTGCGTCCGCGTCGGCGGGGTCGAGCGCGACAAGCTTGCGCGCGATTTCGGCATCCATGCGCTCGACCTCAGCGCGCTGCTGGTCGAGTGACGCTTGCTCCTTCAACACGTTTTCTCTCATCGCCAGCAATCGATCCTGCTGGTCCATGCACGCGCGCAACTGATCGCGGCTCATCGGCTTGGGCTTGCTCTTGCCGGCGCTCTGCGATTTGGCCGGCGCTTTGGTCGCCGGAGGATCGGCAGCGTGTGCAGGTATCAGGAACGCCGACGTTGACAGCAAACCGGCGGCGATCAAGGCGACGCCGCGGCGCTGACGGCGGCAGTTTTTCTTCATTCAATTCTCCTTGGCATGCGCGCTATGGCTTCAGCGCGCGATAGAGAAATGGCAGGCTCACATCCATCCGATAGTCGACATCCGAATGGTCGTCGTCGAATTCTTCGTAGGCATGCGCTATGCCCGCTTCGCGCAGGCGGCGCGACAGAGTGCGCGCGCCGTAGTGAATGTGGAACTGGTCGCGCCAGCCGCAATCGATATAGATCCCTTTAAGCGACTTCAGATTCTTCGCGTGGCGCGCCACCATATTGATCGGGTCATTAGCAAGCCAGCGGCGCCAGCGTTGTTCGATGCGCTCACCGCTTTCGAGGTTGCACGGCACTCGGAATCCGAGCGGCGCCGCAGGGTCCGGGTCGTAGCTCGCCGCCATGCATAGATTCATGATGCAGTGGCCCTCATCCTTCGACAGCTTTTCCTTGCGCCATACGTGTTGCAAGAACCGCTTGATGCGGCCGTCATCCTCGCCTGCGTCGAGTCCCGGGCGCGACGCTTCCGCCGCTGCGTCGTAGCGACCGGCGGTTCTTTTCTTGGTCCGATGCTTGGTGAGTTCATTCAGCGTATTTGGCCAGTCGTGCCAGTACACGAAATCGAAATACGAATCGCCCGAGTGATCGGCCACCGCGCCCCAGTGCGACGCGTACTTCATGCCGTGCACGATCGCGCCATAGCCACCCGATGACTTGCCGAAGCAGCCACGGTGCTCGCGCGACGCCAGCGTGCGGAATTCGCGATCTACGAACGGCACGATTTCCTTCAGCAGATAGTCCGCGTAGCGTCCGACCGCCGACGAGTTGATGTATTGATTGCCGCCGAGCGCAGTGAAGCAATCCGGCAATACGACGATCGCCGGTCCCATCTTGCCCTCGTGAATCAGCCGCGCGACGCGCTCGGGTACGTTGTACCCAAACGGCTTCCAGGCGGCGTGCGAAAGGCCGGAGCCGGTAAAGCCCACCAGGTCGTACAGCACAGGAAAGCGTGCGCCCTTGCCGCTTTTCGCAAGCGACTTGCTTTTCTTTTCGGTGCGGTCGTACTGCGGCGGTAACCACACAGCAAGTCGACGCACGTGCGGATCACCCCACGGGTTGCCGCGCAGCACTTGCGACACATGCTCAAGAACGACCAGCGTGCCGGGAGCAGCCTTCGAGCGCTTCAGGGCCATGGAAAAGATCCTTAAACAGACGCGCGCAGTGTAAGGAGTGGCGAGTCGCTCGCGAGCTCTGCGGTGCCTTGCGCTGACTAGCTCAATAGATCTGCGCAAGCGCGCGAACCGTGCTCGCGACGAGCTTGCGTAGCTCGATTGGTTTTAGCACCTCGGCCTCGCTGCCGAGCCGCAGCAGTTCGAGGGCTGCATAGTCGATCGACTCGATCGGGATCGTGACCTCGCTCCACCCGTCAGCGTCGGCGATCGTCTGCGTGCGGTCGGCCGCTTCCGCTACTGCAGCGCTCCATCCCTTTAAGCGCTGCAGACCACGCGCCGTGATGCGCAGAACCGCGGTGCCACGATAAATGCCGGCTTCGAAGCGCTCGATCGAGGCGGCCCAGTGTTTTGGAAGATCAAAGTTTCTCGGCCGCGCAAACTTGCCTGGGCGCACTTCCAGTTGCTGGATGCCGGATAGGCGAAACGTACGCATCTGTTTGTTGGAGCGAGCAACGACGTACCACGCGCCGGCTTTTTGCACGAGCCCCAGCGGTTCGATGACCCGATCGGAGACGCCCTTCCAGCCTTCGTAACGAATGCGCAGCCGCCGGTCGGTCCACACAGCCTGGGCGACGGCGTCCAGATGCTCGGCGCGGTCGGCGCTGCGGTACCAACCCACCGGATCCAGATGAAGGCGCGAGCCGACCCTGCGGGCGTCTGCCTGCCACTGCGGCGGAAGCGCAGCGAGTAGTTTCAACTGGGCAGACTCGGCGGCTTCACCAAGGCCGAGTTGTTCGGCAGCGCTTGGCGCGCCGGCCAGGAACATGGCCTGCGCTTCGTGCGCCGTCAGCCCCGTAAGCCGCGTACGCCACCCGTCGAGCAACTCAAACCCGCCGGCGGCGCCGCGCGTGGCCGTCACCGGGACACCTGCGGCGCTCAGGTGATCGACGTCGCGATAGACGGTGCGAACCGACACCTCGAGCTCGTCGGCAAGCGCTTGTGCGCTGATGCGGCCGCGCGCCTGCAACAGCATCATGACGGAAAGCAAACGGCTTGCACGCATCGAAATCCGAGCCTAACGGAAATACATGACATTGGGTGTCAGGTATAGCGGCGCAGCATGCGCTTCTGGAGCTAATTGAAGGAGCTGGGATGATGGACTTGCCTATCGGGTCGGTGCATGACTACGACTTTCTAGCCGGCGAGTGGGACATTGCGAACCGCAGGCTGAAGGCACGCGGGGTCGGCAGCGATGACTGGGAGGAGTTTCCCGCAACGTCGCGCGCGCAGTTGTTCATGGGTGGCATCGTGAATGTCGATGAGGTCAATTTTCCGACCAAGGGATGGTCGGGAATGACGATTCGCACGTTCGACCCTCAGGCCCGTCGCTGGTCGATCTATTGGGTCAACAGCCGCGTTGGCAAACTCTATCCGCCGGTCGTCGGGGGTTTCGCCGGCAAGCGCGGGATTTTCTACGGTCAGGACGATGACGACGGCAGGCCGGTTGACGTGCGCTTCATCTGGACCTTGCTCGGTCCCGATGCGGCGCACTGGGAGCAGGCGTTTTCATATAACGGCGGGCAGTGGGAAACGCGGATGTGGGAAACGAATTGGGTGATGGACTTGAAGCGGCGCAGGCAATTGCCGCACGGCCGGCGAGCCGCCGATATGCGCGAACTCGCGGGGGAGAGCTTATAGTCGCAGAACTCTCCTTCCCTCCGATGAGGAGGCGCTATGAAACTAACGCCCCAGCAACGCGAGCAGTTCGACCGCGACGGTTATCTATTCTTCCCGGGCCTGTTTTCGCGCGCTGAGACGCAGGTACTGAACGACGCAGTTCCGGAGCTCTACTCCCGCCGCGAGATCTACAACGTGCGCGAGAAGGGCTCGGAGGTCGTGCGCACCAACTTTGCAGCGCATCTGTACAGCGTGCCGTTTGCCAAGCTGGCACGCCACCCGCGGATGATCGAGCCCGTGCGTGATCTGTTCGATGAAGACCTGTACATGCATCAGTTCAAGATCAACGGCAAGGCGGCATTCGAGGGCGACGTGTGGCAGTGGCATCAGGACTACGGCACCTGGCTCAACGACGACCTGATGCCGACCGAGCGCGCGATGAACGTCGCGATCTTTCTGGACGATGTGAACGAATACAACGGCCCGTTGATGTTCATACCGGGCAGCCACAAGAAAGGCGTGGTCGATGCCCAGCATGATCTGACGACGACCAGCTATCCGCTGTGGACGATCGATCACGATCTGATCCGCCAACTGGTGCAGCGCGCCGGCGGTAAGAATGGCGGCATCGTTGCGCCTAAAGGTCCGGCCGGGTCAATGATCCTGTTCCACTCGTGCCTGGTGCACGCGTCGAGCAGCAATCTTTCGCCGTGGGATCGGGTCAGCGTCTATCTGAGCCTGTGTGCGGTCAGCAACCATATTCGCCGCTTCAAGCGCCCGGAGTACATCGCGCATCGCGATTTCGCGCCGATCAAGACGCTCCCCGATGACTGTCTGTTGAAAGACTACGCGGTCGATCTGCCGTGGAAGGATGGGATGCCGGCAAGCGCCCTGCAGACGTCGGTCGACGAAGTGCGGCACGCGGCTTGATAGGACGCGGCGCGCATTACCAATCGAGCGTCATCAGCACGCGCGTCATGTTCTTTCCGCACAGCGCGGGAACTTCGTCGCGCACGGCCCAGCGATACGCATCGACTTCGGGAATCTGTCGATTACCGCTGCGCGCGGTATAAAACGTCGAACAGGTGCAAGGTCCGATATCGATCGACGGATCGGGCGGATCCAGCAAGAACAGCTGCAGGTCCTTGCGCGGTAGATACTGATGCACGCCCAGGTCGCGAATCTGGCGCTCATCGAGTTCGAGACCGGTCTCCTCACGTAATTCCCGCAGCGCGGCAGCGACGCTGGTCTCGCCGGCATCGCGCAGTCCCTTCGGTATGTCCCAGCGGTTGCTCCCCGTTGCATGGCACAACAGCAACTCTGCCTGCGTCCGCCGCACAATGACGCCGCAGCTCAACGATTTCGGCATGTCGATTGAGCCGTAACGCCGCGTTGAGGCGAGTGACAAGGCGCCTGCGTGCGAGACATCATCGTGTCGTTGATCGGGAATACCGTTTGCATCCTAGACTTCTTCACTCAGCTCACTGGCCATGTACCTGATTCCCCGCCGCACCACGGATAGATCCGCCTTCGGCTCGACGTTGCGCGTTGCCACCGCACTCGCAGCAGGCTGGGCCGCTTTGCAGGCGTTTCGTTTGCTGCATTCGAAGCACCATCGCATCAGTCCCGAGCCGTTCTCTCATACCGAAGCCGCACCAGAGCGCCGCTTTTTGGTCGTCGGTGACGGCACCGGAGTTGGGATCGGCAGCGCGGACCCGCGCGCGACGGTGGCGGGGCGGTTATCCGCCGCGTTTCCGGGCACGGAGGTCGTCAACCAAGCGCGCGACGGCGCGCGCACGGCCGATATCGCCGAACAGATCGCAGCGAGTACCGGTCGCTTCGATTTAATTTTGATTTTCGTGGGCGGCGGCAACGACGTTACTCGTTTTTCCTCGTACGAAGCAGTCGCGCTAGCGGGGCACGTTGCGCTCGACTTTGCAAAGTCACGCAGCGACCAGGTCGCGGTGATAACGCCGCCCGACGTGGGCACGGCGCCCCTCTGGGCGTGGCCGCTGGCGTCGGTGTTTACGCGCCGCGCGGAAGTCGTGCGGCGCGCCTGGCAGCTTGCGACCAGCGAGCGCGACGGCGTGCATCTCGTTGAGTTGCGGTTGCCAAGGGATCGCGATCCTTTTCGTATTGCCCGACGGCGTTTCTACTCGCCGGACGGAGTTCATCCCAGCGCCGACGGCTACGCGCTGTGGTTTGCGCAGATCACGCGACAGGTGCCGTTCTTTACTGAACTCCGCGACCGCTCTGTGCTGGTCTAGGGTCGATGCATAAGAGCAAGCTCGTCTCGGCGATTATCGATTGCCAGGTCGACGACCTGAGCGAAGCGGCGCGTTTCTGGAGCGCGGCGCTGGGGCGCAAGCTCGATCCGTCCGATAACCCGGCGACTGAAAAGTATGTTTCAGTGGGAACGGGCAAGGAAGAGCTGATCGTGATGCTGCAAAGGGTTCCGCATCCAAGTCGTGTGCATCTTGATATAGAAACCGATGACATCGAGGCCGAGGCAACACGCCTCGAAGCGCTTGGAGCCAAGCGCATCGAGAAGATCAAGACGTGGTGGGTGATGGAGGCCCCAACCGGCCATCGCTTCTGTGTCGTTCGCCCGCAGCGCGATGGAAAAATGCCGGACGATGCGAATCAGTGGGCCTGAGCTACAGGATTCTGCTGAACCACCACATCGATAAGAATGCCGCAAGCATCGCCAGCGAAGCGCCGATCGCGACGAAGATCGACGTAATCTCGGTGGGTTGCTGCCGCTCGAACGACAGCTTGGTACTCAGCGCCTGATAGATCTTCTTGAGCTCAGTTGCATCGGCCGCGCGGAAGTACTCGGCGTTGGTGAGTTCCGCGATCCTTTTCATCGACTCTTCGTCGAGCCGCACGCGCATTGACCAGCCTTCGGCGGTCACCGTAGTGCCCTCTACAGTTCCAACGCCGACGGTGTAGATGCGAACGCCGTAATCGGAAGCGATCTCGGCCGCCTTTATGGGATCGGGGCCGACGTTGCTCTGGCCATCCGACAGCAACACGATCGCGACCTGACGATTGTCTCCCTTCGGCTCGCGCGAGGGCATTTCGTCGGTGCGCTTGATTTTCTTTTCACCGCCGCGCGGACTGATGAACTCTTCGACGTCGATACGCGCTGCGGGCAGCAGGGTATCGAGCGCGATGATGAGTCCGCTTCCCAGCGCGGTGCCGCGCTGCGTTTCAAGGCGGTCGATCGCGGCGACGGTGTCCTCGCGGTTATGGGTCGGCGATTGCACGACGGCGGCGGCAGCCGCGATTGCGACAATGCCGATGCGCACCGTGCGAGGCTGCTGTTCGATAAATGTCTTCGCCGCATTCTGCGCAGCGGTAATGCGATTCGGCTTGATGTCGGTGGCGCGCATGCTGCCCGACATGTCGATCGCGAGCACGATTGCATCGAGCCGCGCCGGCAAAGTCAGCGCGGCCTGCGGGCGTGCGATCGCGAGAAGCAATGCGGCGAGTGCGAGCAGCCATAGCAGCGGTGGGATGGCCCGGCGCCAGATGCCCGGACGCTTGGCGGTGCCGCTGACCACTTCGAGGCTGGCATAGGCTGAACTTCTGCGGCGCGCCAGCAATGCGAAATACAGCGCAGCGACGAGCGGCAATGCGAGCAGCAGCCACAACATGCGCGGCCACAGAAATGTCAACGAACCGGTGTCGACCATTTAACCGATGCGCGCACCAACCATATGCTGAGAAGCCCCCGCAGCCAGCCGGCTGCGCCGCTTACGCAATTGCGTGAAGCGCAGCAGCGCGCCGTCGAGTGGCTCGTCGGTGGCGAGCTCGAGGCAGTCGACACCCGCCTCGGCCAGACCGGAGCGCAATTCATCTTCGCGCTGCTTCGCGGCGTCGGCAAAACGTTGGCGAAAGCGCCGATCGTGCGTGTCGACGAAAATCTGCTCGCCGGTTTCAGCGTCCTGCATCACGACGAGGCCGATGTTCGGCAGCTCGAGCTCCATCGGGTCAAACAGCCGGACCGCGATGACCTCATGGCGCCGTGCGAGCTGTGCAAGCCTTTTGCCCCAGCCGGGCTTGCTGATGAAATCGGACACGACGAACACGACCGAGCGGCGCTTGATCGTGGAGTTCGCCAGCGCCAACAGCTCGGACAGATCGGTTTCCTTGCCGGCCGGCGCGCTCTCACTGCGCTGCATGCGGTCGAGCACATGCAGCACATGGCGCCTGCCGTTGCGCGTCGGGATCATTTCGTTGGCGCGATGCGTGTGCAAAATAGCGCCGACCCGATTGCCGAAGCGGGTAAACAGGCGCGCGAGCACCGCGACCAGGTCGGCCGATAGCGCACGTTTGCGCACGTCGCGCGATCCGAAGTCAACGGAGCCCGAGAGGTCGAGCAGGAACCAGGCGGCGACTTCGCGATCTTCCTGAAATTCGCGTACGTGCGGTGTCTGCAGCCGCGCGGTTACGTTCCAGTCGATGTAGCGCACGTCATCGTGCAACTGATACTCACGCAGATCGGCAAGATCGAGGCCGAAGCCGCGGAACAGCGTGCGATAGTCGCCTTGCAGCAGTCCGTCGAGCCGCCGCAGTACGGTGAACTCGAGCCGCCGCAACAGCAACTCGGAATCGGGGCGAGCGACCGGTTCGTTGGCTGCTGCCTCGCTCGGCTGCCTACGAACCCGCCGCCACCCGAACATGGGCCTCCAGCGGTTTATCGGGCGCCGGAATCGCCTGCAAGATGCGCATCACGATTTGGTCGGCCGATTGTCCGTCCGACAGCGCCTCGTAACTCAGCACCAGTCGGTGCCGCAGCACGTCGGGCACGAGGTCGACGACATCTTCGGGCACGACGTAGCTGCGTGAACGCAGGAATGCGAGCGCCCGCGCGCCCTCGATCATGCTGATCGTGGCACGCGGACTGGCGCCGAAGGTGATGTAGCGCGCCATGTCCTTCAATCCGTAGCGTTCGGGCCGGCGCGTTGCCGACACCAGCTTGACCGCGTACTGCATCAACCCCGGGTCGACATAAATCCTGCGGCACTCCTGCTGCAGCTCCGCCAGCTGCTCTGTGCTGCACACTGCGCTGACGGTCGTGGCGACGCCGGTCACGCGCTCGACGATCACGAACTCTTCGTCCTCGCTCGGATAGCCGACCAAGACCTTCATCATGAAGCGGTCGACCTGCGCTTCCGGAAGTGGATAGGTACCTTCGGTCTCGATCGGATTCTGCGTGGCCATCACGAGAAACGGCTCCGGCACTCGATGCGATTCACCGGCGATCGTGACCTGCCGCTCCTGCATGACCTCGAGCAATGCGCTCTGCACCTTGGCCGGGGCGCGATTGATTTCGTCGGCGAGCAACAAGTTCGCAAACACCGGCCCGAGCACGGTCGAGAACTCGCCCGACCGCTGGTTGTACATGCGCGTGCCGACCAGATCGGCGGGCAGCAGATCGGGCGTGAACTGAATGCGCTTGAATGAGCCGCGGATCGTTTTCGCCAGCGTGTTGACCGTCAGCGTCTTTGCCAGCCCCGGTACGCCTTCGACCAGCAGGTGTCCCTGCGCCAGAATCGCGACCAGCACGCGTTCGAGAAAGTGATCTTGCCCGACGACGATGCGTTTGACTTCGTACAGCACGCTTTGCATTAACGCGCCGGCATTGCGGTTTGTGTAGTCGTCCACGTCGGTCCTTGTTCTGTGCAGCTATCTTCAGAAGGGAGACAAACCAACCGCCGCCCCAGCGGCTTCGATTGTCGCGGCGAAGCCGATGCCGGCAAAGGTCGGCCCGGTTGGATTCAGGATTGCGGTAACGATGCCGACCACTTCGCCGCTCATCGTGACCAGCGGTCCGCCCGAGTTGCCCGGGTTGGCCGCGGCGTCGAACTGGATCAATCCGGTCAAGACGCGCTTGCCTTCGCGCGAGCGAAATTCGCGGTCGAGCCCGGAAACAACGCCGGCGCTGGTAGAAGGCCCGATGCCGAACGGAAAGCCGACGGCAACCACCTCATCACCGGGCTGCAGGTATGTCGTCGAACCCAGCGTTGCTGCCTGGAGATCGTCGGGTAACTTTTTCGCTCGGATCACGGCCAGGTCGTTTTCCGGATACATCCGAATGACGTCGACGTCTGACTCGGTACCTTCGAAGAACGTTACCGACAAGCGCTTGGCGCCGGTCACCACGTGCATGTTGGTCAAAATCGTTCCGTTGTCGATGATCACCACACCCGAGCCGACGCCGTTCATGCGCTCTCCTGCGCCCGGTTCGTCGTCTTCATCGTAGCCACGCACGCGCACGACCGACGGCATTACCAGCGGCCGCGGCCTTGGTCGCGCGCGATGGCAACGTTTTGTTTTCGAGCGTGTGCAGGACCGCCCCATCGATATCGTCCTGCACCAGCTCGCGCTGGGCAGGCTGCATCCGATCGCGCACGACGAACAGCGACAGGGCAAGCAGTATGCCGGCCATAAATAACAGCGAGCGATCGTGGCGGGCGACGAATGAGCGGATGCGTCCGGGCCGCGCAGGGGCAACGGGTGAGGCGCTCTCGATCGGAGGAGTCTCGGGTGCGCGCGACCGAGCGGGCAACGGAGTGTCACGCGATGGTCGGGCGGCGCTGTACAGCGCGGGGCGTTTCATCTGGAAAAAATAGCACGGACGAGTGATAAAGTGATCCGAACAGGAACAGTGCCTTTATTGGCCCTGTCATATGAGCCAGGGTTCGGCAAAATGGTTCACAACCGGACTCGCGTCAAATTGTCTATAAGGAATTTGTCCGTAAGGAACTGATAATGCGGTTCTTGTGGCCGGACCTGCTCTGGCTATTGTTGCTGATTCCCGCGCTGATCGCCGCCTACGTCTGGATTCTGCGCCGGCGCAAGCGGGCTGCGATCCGATACTCGAGCCTGCTGCTGGTGCGCGACGCAGTGCGCGGCCAGCGTTTCCGCCGTCACATTCCGCCCGCGCTGTTCCTGCTGGCAATGCTCGCCGCACTGCTGGCGGTTGCGCGGCCAACGGCGTTGGTCACGCTGCCGACGCAGTACATGACGATCGCGATGGCGATGGATGTATCGCGCAGCATGATGGCGACCGATGTCGAGCCGAGCCGCATCGTCGCGATGCAGGCGGCAGCTCGGTCATTCATCGAAGAGCTGCCGAGCAATGTCCGGCTCGGGATCGTTTCATTCGCCGGCACCGCTGCCGTGGTGCAGACGCCGACTGACAGCAAGGCCGACATGCTGGCAGCGATCGATCGTTTCCAGTTGCAGCGCGCCACCGCGACCGGCAGCGGGCTCATCCTGTCGCTCGCGATGCTTTTTCCCGACGATGGAATCGACATCGAATCGGTGATTGCCAGTCAAGCGCGGGCGCGCGGCTACGGGGGTGGCGCGGCGCCAATCGATCGTCCGCGCAAGGCCGAGCCGAAAAAACCGACTCAGCCGGTCGCACTGGGTTCCTACGCCTCTGGCGTCATCATTCTGTTGAGCGACGGCCGCCGCACGACCGGGCCCGATCCGCTCGAAGTCGCGAAAATGGCGGCCGAGCGTGGCGTGCGCGTGTTTACCGTCGGCTTTGGGACGTTGCAAGGTACGACGATCCAATCGGAAAACTATTCGTTCTATGTGCGGCTCGACGAAGAGACGCTGAAGGCGATCGCCAAGATGACCGGCGGCGAATACTTCCATGCGGGCACCGCCGCGGATCTGCGCAAGGTCTACGAGAGTTTGAGCGCGAAATTCGCGCTGGAGCGCAAGGAAACCGAAATCAGTGCGCTTTTTAGCGCCATCGCAGCGCTTCTGGCCCTAATGGCGGTGATGCTATCAATGCTGTGGTTTCATCGCGGCGCTCGGACGGTTGCCGCCGCCTAGCTCGAAGTCGGCAAGTCAGTTGGCAACAGCGTGCCGGCGCGCACGCCGAGCAGCCGAATCCGTTTCGTCAGATCGACGCGCTTCAAGCACTCACCTGCGGCCCGGCGGATCGCATCGGCATCATCGATCGGCGCGGCGAGCGTGTTATCGCGCGTTACGGTTTTGAAGTTTTCGAAGCGCAGCTTGATGCCGATCGTCTTGCTGGCGTAGCGCTTGTGTCGCAGGTCGTCGCTCAGGTCGGTGCACAGCTCGGTGAAAATGCGCGTCAGTTGTGCGCGGTCGCGCACCGGATGCAGATCGCGATCGAACGTGGTCTCTCTGCTGATCGACTTCGGCTCAGAAAATGTCACGACCGGACGATCGTCGCGGCCGTTCGCCGCGTCGTGCATCCAGGCGGCGTTCGCCTTTCCGAAATGGTCCGTCAGCCACGCCCGGTCGGCTTGCGCAAGCTCGCCGATAGTGGCGATGCCGAGCCGCGCCAGTTTCGCGGTGGCTTTCGGACCAACTCCGTGCAGTCGACGCACCGGCAGCGGCCACAGGCGCGCCTCGATCTCGTGCTCGGTAATGATGGCAAGCCCATCCGGCTTGTCGAGCTCCGACGCGATCTTTGCGATCAGCTTGTTGGGCGCAAGCCCGACCGAGCACGACAGTGCGGTCGCATCGCGCACTGCCTGCTTTAGCTCGCGCGCAATTTCGCGCGCCGACCACCAGGTGTCGGCCTCGCGCGTGGCGCGCGCCTCGTCGTCCGACGGCAAGCGCGCCGCAACCAGTTCCGTCAAATCGATGTAGATCTCGTCGATGCCACGATCTTCGACTTGCGGCGCGATCGCCTGTACCGCCGCTTTGAACAGGCGCGAGTACTTGCGGTATTCGTCAAAATCGGTCGGCAGCAGAATGGCATCGGGCACTTTTTTCGCTGCCTTCATCAACCCCATTGCGGAGTTAACGCCGAACGTGCGTGCTTCGTACGTGGCGGTCGTGATGACACCGCGGCCGACGTAATCGCGTAAGCGCGCGAAGACGCGCCGCCGTTCGCCGCTCGCTTCATCGTGCTGCCATACCGGCTGTTGGCGCGAGCCTCCGCCGATGACGACCGGCAATCCGGCGAGCTCCGGATAGCGCAGCAGCTCGACCGACGCATAGAACGCGTCCATGTCGAGATGGGCGATGACACGCGGAAGATCAGACATCGGTGCGGCGAAGGGCCGCTAGAGTGTATGGCGTGCAAGAAGACGAAAGGTGAAGGTAAGGGGTGAGGAGTGAGGATGAAAAAGCCGACCGCCGGCTGATCTACGCCGCCGCATTGTTGCGCGGCCTGGCGGCGGGCGCGATCAGTGTGCTGGCTGCGGTCTATCTGGCCAAGCGCGGATTCGACGAGGCCGCAATCGGCGTGGTGTTAAGCGCCGGCCTCGCCGGCGTGCTGGCCGGCACCGCTTACAGCACGTACTTTGCCGACCGGTTCGGTCGGCGTCGCAGTCTGGTGTTGCTGGCTTCAATGGCGGCGATCGGCGGCGCATTGCTAGTCGTAACCGATACGTTGTGGGCAATGTCGCTTGCGGCGTTTTTCGGAATGCTGAATACGCAGGGTTCGGATCGTGGTGGCGCGCAAGCTTTGGAACAGGCGATCCTCCCGGCTACCGCCACCGACGCCGAGCGCACGCAGGTGTTTGCTCGCTACAACGCGCTCGCCGATGTCGGCGGCGCTGCCGGCGCGCTGCTTGCGGCGTTGCCGGCGCTGCTCCGCGATCGCTTGCACGTACCCGAAGTGCACGCGTACGACGCAACGGTGCTGGTGTACGCGGCATTGGCTATGGTCGTCGCGCTGCTGTATACGCGCTTGTCGGTACACGCCGAGCGCGCACCTGCGCCGGCTTCTGCTCGCCGATCTCGCGCACGATGCACCGCCGAATATCAGGCGCGCGGTCCGCAAGTTTTCATTGCTGTCGGCGCTCGATACGTTGGGTGGCGGCTTCATCGGCTCGGCGTTGATTGCGTACTTCTTGTACGCGCGCTTTGGCGTCAACGAAGCGCAGCTCGCACTGCTGTTCGTCGCCGCGCGCACGATGACCGTGCTCTCGCACTTCGTCGCTGCGTGGCTCGCCGGCCGCATCGGGCTCGTCAACACGATGGTGTTCACGCACATTCCATCGAGCCTGCTGCTGTTGACGTTGCCGATCGCGCCAACCTTCGGTGTGGCGGCGGCGCTTTTCATTTTGCGCGAGGGCTTGTCGGAAATGGATGTGCCGACCCGACAGTCCTATCTGATGGCGATCGTGCCGCCGCATGAACGCGCCTGGGCTGCCGGGATCTCGCAACTGGCGCGCGCTGCAGGACGCATGATCGCGCCGTTGCTCGCCGGCGCGGCAATGCAAGCCGGCGCACTGTGGTTACCGCTCGTTGCCGCTGCCGCGATCAAGATTACGTACGACCTGCTGTTGTGGCGCGCATTCCGGCAGATCAAGCCGCCGGAGGAGCGTCTTGCGGGTTGACTGTACTAACGCTTGCGAGCCAGTGTTAACCCGTCGCCGATCGGCAGCAGTGAGATGTCAACCCTGGAGTCATCGCGCAGCTTCAAGTTGAGCGCCTGCAGCGCGGCCGTGTCGGCGTCTTTCGATGGATCGACACGTTGCGCGACCTTGCCACTCCATAGCGTGTTGTCGAACGCGACTAAACCGCCGTCGCGTAGCAGCCGCAGGCAGCGCTCGTAGTAGGCGTCGTAGTTCGGCTTGTCGGCATCGATGAAGGCAAAGTCGTAGCGGCCGGCTTCGCCCGCTGCGAGCCGCGCATCGAGCGTCGTCAGTGCTGGTTCGAGCACTAGATCGATCTTGCCTGCGACGCCGGCGCGCTGCCAGTACGGCCGGCCGACGCGCGTGAATTCGTCGCTGACATCGCAGGCAAGCACGTGGCCATCGTCGGGCAGTGCAAGCGCGACTGCCAGCGCGCTGTAGCCGGTGAATACGCCCACTTCGATCGTGCGGCGCGCGCCGATCAGCTTGACCAGCAACGCCAGCAGTTGTCCCTGCTCGGGCGAGATCTGCATCACGGCTTGCGGATGATCTGCCGTGGCCGCACGCAAGTCGGCAAGTGCTGGATGCTCGCGCAGCGACGCGTCGAGCACGTACTGATACAGGCGATCGTCGAGATTCAGCGTTCGCCGCGACACTTTGGAAACCCTTCCAGAGTCAGTCCGCGCGGCGCGCTTCGTATTGCGACGGAGTCGCGCCGCCGCGCGTAAGAAGGTCCCGTAACGATTGCACTGAATGCCGGTCCATCGTGTTGCCACCGTGATGGGGCCGGTGCAACACGCCCTCCGCATTGTTCAGCTTGACCCGCATGCGCGCGCCGGCCACGGACTCCATCTGCGCCCCGAGGTGCTTCAGCAGCGACTCGACTTCGCGGAACGACAGCTTGGTGTTAACCGGGTCTTGAAATATTTCGCGCAGTAAGTTGGCGTGCTTCTGGCTCATGAGTCCAATAGATCGGCTTGCGTTTGAATCAGGCGCGCATCGTACCCGCACATGCGGAAAGCTTGGTTAATGCTGCCCGATGAAGGGTGCGACTCGAATCGGAGTGTCAAGCTGGCGTTATCCGCCGTGGCGCGCGGCGGATTTTATCCGGAAGGCTCGGCAGTGAAATGGAAACCTTCTCGGAGGTGATTGCGAGCGCTAGCGCAGCGCTAAGCGATGCGCGGCACAGCGCAGCGAAATCGCTACCTGATCCGCGATCTTAAGAAGTCAGCGCTGCTGATACGGCGGCGGCGCGTTCGGCGGTGGAGTCGCAGCGTTAGGCGGCGGTGCGTTCGGCGGTGGAATCGCAGCGTTGGGCGGCGGCGCGTTCGGCGGTGGAATCGCAGCGTTCGGCGGGGGCGTGCCGACGTACGGTGCGGGGGCGGGATAAACGCTCGCCTGACGCAGCGAGCGTGCGTAGCTCGCCGGCATCGGCACCTTGTGACCCTGCGAATACATACATTGGTAGTACGTATTGTCGAACCGTTGTTGTGTCGTGTACGACGCGTACTGCGCATTGCTTGCACCCACCGCGCTGCCGCCGAACAGGCCAATACCGGCGCCGACTGCCGCACCTTCACTGCCGCCGAGTAACCCGCCGACGGCCGCACCCAGAACCGTGCCGACTACCGCGCTGCCTACGGCAGCATCGGTGGCCGCCTGGTTGGGGGTCCCGCCGATTGTCTGCACCGCGGACTGCCGGCATGACGCATCGTCGAACTGAAACTGATCGAAGCTCTTGCGGCTACCGGGCATCGCGCTATAGGTCGGACCGGTTGGCACCGTAGCGCAACCGGCGAGCGCGGCGAACGCCCCGGCTGCGATCAGCTTGCAAGCGAAATTCATTGTGCGCCTGGCGTGGGTTGCGGCGCCACGCGCTGCCAACCTTCGGCGCAGCTAGCGACGTACGGGTAATAGTTCTTGGCGCTTACGCACCAGTACCACCACTGCTGCGCGTTCGGATTCGTGTTCGCGGGCGCGGCGGGTGGTGGCGTGGCTGAAGCCAGATCGCTTTCGACCCATACGCGCGGCTCCTGCGTGACGACCGGCGTATACGCAATCGCGGGTCCACCCCAGTAGCCCCAACCTGGGCCCCAGCCGTAACCCCAACCTGGACCCCAGCCCCCCCAATAACCTGGGCCCCAAAAGCCGCCCCAGAAGCCAAAGTGACCATGGTGATGATGACCATGGTGGTGATGACCGCACCGTGATGACCGCCGCCGTGATGACCGCCGCCGTGATGACCACCGCCACCACCACGGCGTGCGAATGCCGAGTCGGTAACGGCCATCAGGCCGAATGCGACCGCAGCGGCCGCGGCGAGTGTCTTAAGCGGGGTCATGAGATCGTCGCATTTGCATCTGTGACAGTACGACTCAACGCACGAATGCTAGCTCGCGCCGACTGAAAAAGCGGTAGCAAAATGTAACGGCAGGCGTTGATTACACCTGTCTTCCCCTATTCGCGCGGCCCCGCTGCTCAATTCTCGATTCCAGAACTTGCAGTCCACGCAGCACGAGCAGTGCCAGTAGTGTTGCACCGACCGCCAGCCACCACTGCTGCAGCGCGGCGCATACACCAATCGCTCCTGCGAACAACAGCGATGTGGCCGTGGTCAGCCCCTCAACGTGCTGTCGGTCGGGCCGAAATATCGTGCCGGCCCCGATGAATCCGAGCGCCGTTATCACGCCTCCGACGAGGCGGAAGGGATCAGCGCTGATGACACCCGGATGTGCGGCCGAAAACTGCGCCAGCATCGAGTCGCCCAAGCCGACCAGCAGCGCGCATGCACCGGCCAGCATCGTGTGCGTGCGAAATCCGGCAGGCTTGTTCGCCGTTTCGCGCTCGACACCGATCAGTCCACCCAGCAGCATCGCGCCGGCTACTTCGGCCAGCACAGCGAACTGAGGCCATGCTTGCGCCAGCCAGTCCATTCAGGACGAGCCTTGTGCGCGGCAAGAAAACAAGAGACCTAGTGTCGCCAGGGAACGTAGTCGCGCCAGCTGTGCGAGTCACGCCGTCGCCAGGGAACGTAGCCGCGCCAGTTGTGCCAGTCCTGTCCGGCGAGGCGTTGCTGGCGTAGTACGTAGACCGCAACCAGGGCTATCAACGCTACGCTTCCGAGCACGATCAGCGGCGGCGTCGCCTTGCGCAGCCGGCGCCTCCATACTGCGCGTGATCGAGTGTTCTCGAGCAGCATCGGCTCTGAACCGGCTTCATACGCCGGCGAATCGGGATCGCTTGCAGGATAGCTCTCGGTAATCGCCTGATCGCGGAGGCGTTCCTGATCCGGTGCATTGACCGGCGGCACTCTCGTCGAGTATTCGTTAGGGTCGTAACTCGGGACGCGTTTTCGTTGTTGGCATCGGAGTTCTCCATCGGACTCTTCGTCGCGCGCCTTGTCGCGCACTTAATCCTCCCCGAGCAAGACGCGTGCCTCCGAGCGGAGGACGATCAGAAGCCCTGACCAGCGCGTGCTCGCGCCTCAAGCGCCGACCAGAGTTCAAATTTGTTTGCGATCTGGTGCTCGATCTGTTCGACGCGCTTACGGTCCGCTTTGATTTGATCGGCGCTGGACCGGTGATAGTCGGCACGACTCATCCGGTCGGTAATTTCTCGCAGCTCGGTTTCCAGGGATTCGATTTCAGCGGGCAGCGCGGCTAGATCGCGCTGCTCCTTGTACGAAAGTTTGTCGCTGCGCTCGCGAGGCCGCGCCGACACAGCTTCCAGCGGGCTGCGAGACCTATCTGCGGCAACGACGCTAGGCGCGCGGGGGCGCTGCTGTATCCAATCCGAATAACCACCGACGTACTCGCGCCATCGTCCGCTGCCTTCAGCGACGAGCGTTTGCGTGACGACGTTGTCCAGAAACGCGCGATCGTGACTGACCAGCAGCAGAGTTCCTGAATATTCCTGCAACGTCGCCTCCAGCAGTTCGAGCGACTCGATATCGAGATCATTGGTCGGCTCATCGAGCACCAGCAGATTGGCGGGCCGCGCGAACAGCCGCGCGAGCAGCAATCGATTGCGCTCACCGCCGGACAGCGCCTTGACCGGCGCTTCTGCGCGTTGCGGCGGAAACAGAAAGTCGCCCAGGTAGGTCACCAGGTGCTTGCGCTCACGGCCGATTTCGATCCAGTCCGAACCCGGGCTGATCGTTTGTGCGACCGTCGCCTCCGGGTCCAATGCATCGCGCAGTTGATCGAAGTACGCCGGCTGAACGTTGGTTCCGACGCGCACCGTGCCGCCATCGGGCGCCAGCGTTCCCAGCATCAATCGCAGCAGGGTCGTCTTGCCTGCACCATTGGGGCCGATCAGTCCGATCCGGTCGCCGCGCAAGATTCGCAGCGATAAGCGATCGACGATCGGCTCTGCGTCAAAGCGTTTCGTGACATCGGTCAGCTCGGCGACCAATTTGCCCGAGCGCAGACCGGCATCGATGCTGAGTTTCACCTTGGCCAGCTGCTCGCGCCGCGCGTCTCGCGCGCGGCGCAGTTGTTCGAGCCGCTCAACCCTTCCCGCGTTGCGCGTGCGCCGTGCTTCGATGCCGCGTCGAATCCAGGCTTCTTCCTGCTGCCAGAACTTGTCGAACTTGCGCGCCGCGGTTTGCTCGGCCTCGAGCTCGATCGCGCGCCGCGCCTCCCATGCGGTGTAATTGCCGGGATACGAGCGCAACATTCCGCGGTCGAGCTCGACGATGCGCGTGGCGACACGGTCGAGAAATGCACGATCGTGCGTAATCACGATCAGCGTCTGCTTGTCGAGCAACTCCTCGACCAGCGTGATGCCGTCGATGTCCAGATGGTTGGTCGGTTCGTCGAGCAGCATTACGTCCGGCGCCAACGCGAACGCCAGCGCTAATGCGCCGCGCTTGCGTTGCCCGCCCGACAGTTGCGCCGGGTCGGCGGCTTCATCGAGCCCGAGCCGGTGCATGTATTCGATCAGCCGCGCTTCAACGCGCCAGCGCTCGCGGTCGTCCGCATGCAACGTCGCATCGATCGCGCCGCGCAGCGCCAGGCTCGCACGCAGCGTAGGCGCCGGCGGCAACACGGGCTCCTGCTCGACCAATGCGATCGACAGTCCGTCCCTTTTCTTGATCTCTCCGTCGTCGAGCGTGATCCTCCCCGCAATGGCGTTCAGCAGCGAACTCTTGCCGGTGCCATTGCGACCGATCAATCCGATGCGATCGCCTGCATGCAACGTCAGCGATGCGCGGTCGAGCAACGGCTGCATTCCGAACGCGAGTTCAGCATCGACAAGGGTCAGCAGCGACATCGGTGACTGCGATCAGTGAACGGCTGTTCGCGGCGCGGAGCCGATCAGGACGATGCCTGCACTCGCGCACGCCAGCGCCGCAGCCTGCAGCCATGTAAACGGCTCGCCAAGCAGCAGCACGCCGACCAGCGTTGCCGCGATCGGCAACGCAACCGTGAACACGCCGGCGTGACTCGCTGCGACGTGCTTAAGACCCGCGACCCACATCCACACCGCGAACAAACTCGCGGCAAGCGAGTAAAAGACCAGCAGCAGCCACAGGTTGGGGGTCAACGCAGCCGAATCGAAATGGCTCAGTTGCCACAGGCCGAAGGGCGCGATCAGCGCCAGTCCCCACAAATTGATCAGCGCCGAAATCCGCAGCGGCGAACGCGTCGCGGACAGTCGCTTGGCGATGATCACATAGATCGCTTCGCATATGACGGCGCCGAACATCAGCAGGTTGCCCACCGTCGCCGCGAGCGTCGAACTCGCTGTGGTCGCGGACTCGGTCGTCTTCGCCAACTGCAGCAGTGCGATGCCGATCACTGCCAACCCGATGGCGATCCACACACGCAGTGTCAGCCGCTCGCGCAAGATCCAGTACGAAAGCAGCGCGACAACCGCGGGTAACGTCGCGAGAATGACGCCGGCTGCGGTCGCAGTCGTCATCGTGATGCCCGCCAGCATGCAGATTGAAAACAGAAAATTGCCGAAGAAGGAAAGCACGAACAAAAGCCGCTGCTCGGTGCGCGTCAGCGGAGCTTCGCCGTGCTGCGCGAACGTCCACGGCAGCATCGCGACCGAAGCAATGGCAAACCGCAGGAACGCCAGCGCAAAGACAGGGATCGCCGCGGCGAGCGGTTTCGATAGCGCTACATAGGTGCCGACCAGCGCCATCGACGCCGTCAGCAGGAAGTACGCTATCAATCGTGACGATGTCGGCGCGCGACTCATATGCGCGACGACGATACCGGACACACGACGCGGGCACGCGGGATGCGCATATGCATATACTGACCCGCGTCAGCGCCGCACCTGCGTCCTGCTTATGATCTTTAGTCTTCGTCGCTTAGTTTTCGTCGTCAGAGAGCGCATGAAAACCGTCAACTCGCTGCTTGCATGTGTGCTTTTCTCGGCGCTTGCATCCGTGTCGGTCGGCGCCGCTGCGCAAAAGCTCGATGCATCGCGTCTGCCGGAAGAGCTGCGCACCACGCAGGGCCTCTATCTGTCGCCGAAGCAGGCGCACGAGTTTGTGCGTGCACAAAAAGGCAAGGTGCTGTTCGTCGATGTGCGCACACGCGCCGAGGCGCAGTTTCTCGGCATGGCCACGCCGGTCGATGCACTGGTGCCTTACGTGGAGTTTCAGGACTTCATGACCGACTGGGACGAGACGCGCGGCTTTTACAAGCTCGAGCCGTTCAGTGACTTCGTTCCTGAAGTCGGCCGTCGCCTGCAGGCGAAGGGTCTGGCCAAGAGCGATCCGGTGGTACTGATGTGTCGCTCCGGCGAGCGCAGTGCACGGGGCGCGGATCTGCTGGCAAATTCCGGATACACGCGCGTGTACACCGTCGTTTATGGATTTGAGGGCGAGCTGTCCGATAAAGGCCGCCGCAACGTCAACGGCTGGAAGGTTGCCGGGCTGCCGTGGAGTTACGAGCTCGATAAAAGCAAAATGTATTTCCCCAAGTAGCGTTTTGAGCGAACGAGGCTTGGGACGGCTCGGCGTCTCGTCCGAGCACAACGGCTACGCAACTGCGGGAGGCCGCCTCGAACTGCAAGTTCGCAGGTAACTGAGTCCGCCCCCATAATCGCGGTCGCGATGGCGACCAAGCTCTTTCGGCAGCAGGCAATCGACGCGCAGCGTGAGAAGCTGCTGGGCGAGGTATCGCTCGCGCGCACTGTTCCGATGTGGGGCTACACGGCGCTTGCCGTCGCGTTCGCGGCCGGCCTCGTTATATTTTCGATCTGGGGTGAATACGCGCGGCGGGAGCGCGTCGATGGTTTTTTGGCACTCGATTCCGGCGCTGCACGTTTGCTCGCGCCGCAGGCCGGAACAATCATCAAGATCCTGGCGAAAGAAGGCGACGACGTCGAGGTCGGACAACCGCTGATCCGGTTGTCGTTCGAGCGGGTTACGGCGTCCGGCGTGACGTCGGGCGAACTGGTACAGCGCGAGATCGACGACCGCATCCACGGACTGGAGCGCGAGCAGCAGCAAGTGCGATTGCTCGGCACGCAGCAAACCGAAATTCTGCGGCGAAAAATAGACGATCTGCAGCGTGAGCTTGCGCAGTCCGATCTCGAGATCAAGGCACAGCAGACGCGGCTCGCGTCGTCCCGCCATGAGTACCAGCGCGCCGAAGACTTATTCAAGGACAAGTTTTATTCGGAAAGCAAGCTGATCGAGTTTCGCAACAACGTGCTCGATCAGCAGGTGAAGCTCGAAGGGTTACGCCGCGTACGTGCGAGTGTCGAACGTGAGTTGTCATCGACGCGTGCCGAGTTGCCGATGGTCGGAACCAAGGTCAACTCCCAGATCGATCTGGTCAAGCGACAGATGAGCGAGTTGCAGCAGGGCAGCGTGCAGGAGGCGGCCAAGCGCGAGCATGTGATTCGTGCGCCGATCGCTGGCGTGCTGACCAACATCGCCGCCAACAGCGGCGAAGCGGTCGCCGACGAGGCGCCGCTGGCGATGGTGGTGCCCAAGGGCAGCGGCTTGCACGCACAGTTACTGGTCCCCACGCGCGCCATCGGCTTCGTGCAGCCGGGCCAGCAAGTCGTGTTGCGGTACGACGCGTTTCCGTTTCAGCGCTTCGGTCAGTATCGCGGCACGGTCGAGCGCGTCAGCAGCACCGTGTGGTCGCCGGGCGAAAGAGTCGGTTCGATGACGGTGCGCGAGCCTGTGTATCGAGTTGATGTGAAGATCGATTCGCAAACCGTCGCCTCCGGCGCACAAACGCTTCCATTGCGACCTGGCATGTCGGTCAACGCCGACATCCTGCAGGAAAAGCGCAAGGTATGGGAGTGGGTGTTCGAGCCCATCTTGTCGCTGAAGGAAAGGTTCGGCTGATGGAGGAGCTTGGGTAATGCGGCGCGTGCCGATGATTCTGCAGAGCGAGGCGCCCGAGTGCGGCATCGCGTGCGTGGCAATGATCGCCAGTTACCACGGCTTCCGCACCGATCTGGCGGGCATGCGACTGCGGCTCGCGCCTTCGATGAAGGGCGTGACGCTTGAAGCACATCAATTCGATTGCCGACACGATGGGCATGGCCGCGCGCGGCGTGAAGGTCGCGCTCGAATCGCTGTCGCAGTTGAAGCTGCCGGCGATCCTGCATTGGGACATGAATCACTTTGTCGTGCTGACGCATGTGAACGGCGACACGATCACGGTCAACGATCCGGCGCGCGGGCGGCGTGTGTTGAAGCTCAGCGAAGCATCGGATCACTACACCGGCGTGGCGATGGAAATGACTCCGAGCGCCGGGTTCAAGAAGCGCGACGAGCGCGAAAAGATCAGCGCGTGGCAGTTGGTGCGCACGGCCACCGGGCTCAAGGGCGCGATCACGCAGGTGCTGCTGCTTTCGCTGGTGCTCGAGATCCTCGCGATTGCGACGCCGTTCTTCCTGCAACTGGTGGTCGATCGCGTCGTGGTCGGGCGCGACCGCGATCTGCTGGCGGTGCTCGGCATCGGCTTCGCGTTGCTGGCGTTGATGATCGCCGTCGTGACCGGCTTGCGCGCCTGGCTCGGCGTCTACATCAGCACGCGGCTGAACCTGCAACTGCTCGACACGCTGTTCGCGCGGCTGCTGCGATTGCCGCTGGCCTGGTTCGAAAAGCGCCATATCGGCGACATCGTGTCGCGCTTCCGCTCGGTCGACGCGATCCAGCGCACCCTGACATTGACGTTCCTCGAAACGGCGATGGACGGCGTGATGGTGCTGGTCACGCTCGCGGTGATGCTCTGGTACAGCCCGACCCTGACGTTGGTCGTCGTCGTCGCCGCGGTCTGCTACGGGCTTGCTGCGCTGGACGATGTACGGGCCGCAGCGGCGCGCGACCGACGAGCGCATCGTGCATGAGGCGAAAGCGGCCACTCACTTCATCGAAACGCTGCGCGGCATGATGGCGATCAAGCTCAACCTGCGCGAATCCGAGCGCCGCACCGCCTACCTCAACCACGTCGTCGATCAAACCAACGCCGACGTGCGCGTGCAGAACCTGGCGCTATTGCAACGGGCCGCCAATGTTCTCGTGTTCGGCATCGAGAACGTGCTGGTGATCTGGCTCGGTGCCTACGCCGTGCTCGACAACCAGTTGTCGGTCGGCATGCTGTTCGCGTTCCTGCTGTTCAAGCTGCTGTTCATCACGCGCGTCAACAACCTGGTCGACAAAACCATCGAGTTCCGGATGCTCGACTTGCACGCCGACCGGGTCGCCGACATCGCGTTGGCGGAGCCCGAAAGTGCCGCCGAGCTGCCTGCGGTGGCGCGCGCCGATGCCCCCTCGGCACCGTTCATGTTGCAGGGGCGCGACATCGGCTTTGCGTACGGCATTGAAGGGTTTGTATTCCGCGGCGTCGACTTCGCCGCCCGCCCAGGTGAGATGGTGGCGATCGTCGGACCGAGCGGCGCCGGCAAGACCACGCTGGTCAAAGTGCTGGCGGGCCTGCTGGACCGGACCGAAGGCAGCCTGACCGCTGCCGGCCGCGACGTGCGCGACTGGGACAAGGCCGCCTACCGCAGCCGGATCGGCGTCGTCATGCAGGACGATCACCTGTTCGTCGGCACGATCGAAGACAACATCAGCTTTTTCGACCCGCAGCATGACGCCCAGCGAGTCCAGGACTGCGCCCGGCTGGCGATGGTCGATCAGGAAATCGACGCGATGCCGATGCAGTTCAACACGATCGTCGGCAGCCTCGGCATGGCGCTATCGGGCGGCCAGCGCAGCCGCGTCCTGCTGGCCCGCGCGCTTTATCGCCGGCCGCAAATCCTTTTCCTGGATGAGACTTTCGATCAGCTCGACCTGGCCAAGGAACGAGCGATTACCGAGGGCTTGCGCAAGACGGGGATCGGACTGGTAATCGTCAGCCACCGCCCCGAGACAGTCGGCGCGGTGGATCGGATTGTTAGGTTAGGCGAGGTCGAAGCGGCGTCAAGCCAGCTGGCCGCCGCGTAGACAAAAGAAACCGGACACCCTCGTCAGGGCGGTCCGGTTAAGCTCGTAGAGCAAAAAGAAGAGTTACTTGGAGTTCTAGGTGCGGTAGAGGCCTACCAGCACGCGCAGCCCATGCCGCCGCCACCCACCATTTCGAGTTCGGGCAGAGACAGCTCCACAGGTTGCTCGTCGATGGTTTCAACAGCGATTTCCTCAGCGGTTGCTAGTTCGAGCCTGTTCATTTGGTCCCCTACGAGTGAATTTGGTTACTTGGTGTGTGCGGCCGAGTCGCGCCCCGGAACACAAGACCATCTTCAGTCGTACGAGAAGCGCGCGAAATCACCCGCATTTGGCGCTTTCGCCTGTAGCCAGCTGGTGTGCGGGCGATCACACTCCGCCAACCCATTTCCTTCCCGGTTCGGATGGCTGAACACGCTCACGAAGAACTAGAGGTATTAGAGCGCGAAATCAAGGCGAACCTTGTGTCGCCGAGAGCCGAAACAGTTGCGTTTCTGAAGGACGCGCTGAAACGGCTGCGCTTCATTCCATTCAGTATCGATCCGCAACGAAGGATCAACTGTCTCATCGACATTGCGTTCCAGTTCTACCACCAGGGCCAGAATACATTTGATGGCGTAGAGCCGGCGGCCTTGGCTGTCATGTTGGCTCGCGACATCAACGAGCGCGCCCTTTTGAGGAAAGCGCTCACCGCACAAGCAGTCGTGCTCTTATCTACAAACAATCCTGGTGATGCACTGACCGCGCTTTCAGAAGCTCTCGAAGTTGCCGAAGCGAGCGATGACCAACTGGGTAAGGTAGCCGTTTGGATCAATCTTGGAACGGCCTTTTACGAAGCCGCGCTTTATGCGGACGCCAGAGATTGCAGTGAGCGAGCAACCCGTTTAGCTACTGGCTCAGCCTCAACTTCGATCAGCCAAAGCAATGGCCTTGGCGAACGTTGCGCATTGCTGTTTGCACATGCAGGAGTACGAGGCGGGGCTTGAGAGTATCCGCGACGCGGTAGGCTTGAAGCACACGCCAGACACTCCCGCTGAAATGCTCAACCGAGTTTTCGCGGAGGGTACGTACACGCGACTTTTGCTAGCTATGGGTCGAGTTCCCGAGGCGTCTGAAAGAGCGCAGATCGCCAGAGAGTTGGCGGCGAAAGCGAAGTCAGTGCGCGCGGACATTTCCGCCGCGTGCGCTGAAGGACTGGTCGAGGTGTATTCGGGCTTGGGAGATGTTGGGTTGTCGCGGGGAATGGCGGCGCTTGAAAAAGCGCGGGCCGTCAAGCCCTCACTGCGCGAAACGCTGTTGGCGCTCGTCCAGGCTCACGAGAAAGCTGGAAAGCCCGAGCGCGCGTTGGCCTTGCATCGAGAATTGACGTTGCACATCCGCAAAGCGCAACACGACAGCATCGTTAGACATCAGGAGCTTCATTTGCAGCAGCTTGAAGCCAGTGAACAGTTTCCCGAGCATCTACTGACAGCCAAGGAAGCCGAGCTCAGCGACAAGATCGCGGCGCAAACAGCCGGCGCAAAGCAAGGCGATCTGCTCGAACAAATCGCCTTCACGGCAGAAATGCGAGACGACCCGACTGGCGAGCATTGTTACCGAGTTGCAAAACTTGCATCGCTGCTGGCGAAGGCGCTCGGCCAACCGGATGATGCGTGCGAGATGATCGACTTAGCTGCGCGCTTGCACGATATCGGCAAGGTCGGCATTCCAGATTCGTTGATGCAGAAGCCACAGCCTTTGTCCGCAGGCGAGCGGCAGATTCTGCAGACTCATGCAGCGACCGGCGCAGATTTGCTGTCAAAAACCAAAGTTTCGTACAGCGATCTCGCTTCGGACATCGCAAGACATCATCATGAACGATGGGATGGAAATGGCTATCCGGAAGGTATTTCGGGCTCGGCGATCCCGCTTGCCGCCCGGATCGTCGGCCTGTGCGACTCCTATGACGCGCTGACGCACGAAAAAGCCTACCGGCGGGCCTTCACCAGTGATGAGGCCGTCAGCGAGATTCTCCGCCTGCGGGATCTGCAGTTTGATCCAGACCTGGTCGACGTTTTCGTGCCAATGGTGATGAACTTGCGGGGCGAGTACGAAGACCTGGACGATTTCCTCGGCGCAGCGGCACGTCAGACGGCGCTCACCTTCGCCCGCCAGAAGATCGCCGAGTCGCTCGCGAAGCCGATCGAGGGGTTTACGGTGCCGGAGCCGCCGCCACCAACCATCGAGCGTCGCGTTATCCGGCGGACGTTGCCGAAACCGCGTTGACTGCGTGCGTTGCTTCTAGGCAACGCATTTGAGCCTCGTGTGCCCGCGGCTGGGCCGGGCTCTGCGCTAGTGCTTCCGAGTGTTTGCCAACTGACCGCTGGCTTCAGAATCCAGCAAGCCACACTCCGCCAGCGCGCGGATCCGCGCGACGGTATCCAGATCGGCCCGCTCGTAGGCCTGCTCGCGCAGTGCGCTGGTCAGGTCGTCGAGCTCGCCTTCGCCCGCCGTCTCGTCCGACTCGTAGACGAAACGCAAGAACAACAGTTCGGGCTGCGGCTCCTCGATCGCGATTGTCATCCGGCTGGCCGGCCAGGTCGGCCCGGCGCTCGTGTGTATTTCGCTGCGCTCGAGCGGCAGCAGGCGGACCCGGTCGTTTACTTTGAACGAGCCGAAGTCGAGCGTCCGAACGAGCTCGATCTCGCCGCCGAAGTCGTGCCGTGAATGAATCGTCGCAATCCGAAGCCCGAGGACGAACTGCGTAGGCTCTTCGGCCCGCAACACCAGCCCGCGCCATAGCTGTTCGCGCGTGAGCGTGTCCAGCAACGGCATCAACGGGTCGTTGATCTGTATTAGATGTTCATACCGCACGGTGCAATTCTGCCCCGGACAGCGCCGGTTTAACCCCTTTCGCGTTGCGTGGGCGTTTCAACGTCTTTACCACATGACGACTGGAAAATCCATGCTGATCAGAACGTTGGCTGTGGCATCTGCCCTGGCTCTAACGGCTTGTTCGACGCCCGCGGTCGCGATCGGCTCGATCGCGGACGTCAACGTGGTCGATCGCGTTACCGGCGAGACGTTGCCGATGTACTGGCATGACGGCCGCTGGTGGGTACCCGGCAAGCCGGGCAATCGCTATGCCGTCGCGCTGACCAACCGCAGCGGCGGCCGGACGCTGAATGTGATTTCCGTCGATGGCGTCAATGTGATTTCGGGCGAGACCGCTGCGCACGATCAGACCGGATACGTGCTCAATCACGGTCAACACGCGCAAATTACCGGCTGGCGCAAGAACCTGGCGCGCATCGCGGCGTTTGAATTCACGGCGCTTCCAAATTCATACGCGGCGCGCACCGGGCGGCCGGACAACGTTGGCGTGATCGGCGTGGCTATATTCCGCGAGAAGGTGCGCTACGTTCCGCCGCCGGTGCCGTCTGTATCCGGTTCGCGGTCTGAGCCAGCGCAGGAATCCGGGCGCGATGAAGCGGCATCGTCGCCCAAGGCGTCAGCGCCTTCGAACGATGCATACGCCGACGGTGCCAGCCGCGAGCGCCGCGAGCAACGCCTCGGGACGGGCCACGGCCGCAGCGAACACGCGCCAACGCAGCACGTGGCTTTCGAGCGTGCGCAATCGACGCCCGATGAGACGATCATGATTCACTACGACAGCCGCGACAATCTGATTGCCATGGGCGTGATTCGCGAGCCCTGGCGTCGGCAGCATCGCGCGCCGGAACCGTTTCCGGGGCCGGTCGGCTTTGTGCCGGATCCGCCGCGCCGCTGGTGACGCTGTGACTGCTCGTTCATTGCGCGGGTTAGGAGGCACAATGCCTCGCAATGAGCGACGAAGAGCTGCTTGCGGCCTACGCGGCAGGAGATGCGCGCGCTTTCGCCGAGTTGTACGACCGGCACGAGCGCGCGATTTACCGCTTTTTTCTCCGGCAGGGCGCAGCCACCTCGTTGGCCGACGATCTGTTGCAGGAAACCTGGCTCGCGGTGGTGCGGAACGCCGCGAGTTTTGAGCCACGCGCAAAGTTCACCTCCTGGCTTTACACGGTGGCACGCAGCAAGATGATCGACCATTGGCGCTCGCGTGACGATGCGGTATCGGTGGCTTATTTTGGCGGCGACGCCGCCAATGAACCGGACGGCCCGGTACTCGACATTCCGGCCGGCGATGCGCACCGGCCCGATCATCAGGCGATCGCGCGGGCGCAGGCACGCGCCTTCGTCGCCGCGGTCGAGGCGCTGCCGCCGGCGCAGCGGGAGGCTTTCCTGCTGCAGGCAGAAGGCGGCTTGTCGCTCGAAGAGATCGCCGCGATCACCGGCGCGGCGCACGAGACAGTGAAAAGCCGGTTGCGCTACGCGATGAGCAAGCTGCGCGCGGCGATGGAGGCATGGCAATGAACACGGACCGCGGAAGAGGCGGCACCGACGACCCGATGGATAGCGATCTCATCAATCGCTATCGCGAAGCAAGCGCCGAGTTGAACGAGCACCCGGCGGCGTCCGCGCGCGCATCGATACTGGCGGCGGCAGCGCGTCAAGTGCACGCGCAACCGGTGGACGCGACGGCGGCGTATCGGCGCCGCCCGCGCTGGCCACTGGCTGCGGCGGCCGCCGTGCTGTTGTCGACCCTGGCGGTGATGCTTGCGATTCGCACTCAGGATGAGATGCCTCAGTTCAGTCCTCCCGCAGAGCCTGCACGCGGCGTCACTGAAAAGGTTGCGCCGGCTTCACCGCCCGCGCTTGAAGAGTCGCAACGTCCTGCCGTTTCTTCAGTTGCCCCGCCTCCGCCACCGGCGGCCCAGGAGCCGCAGCGTGAGCAGAAAGTGACCGACCAGGTCGTCTCAGAAAGACGTAACGCACTTAAGCGCGGCGAGCCTGCTGCGCCACGCGCCAGACAGGAGGCCGACGGCTTCGCCGATCGGCAAGCCGAACAGAAACCCGCGGCGCCGGCTCCAGCGAACAAGAATGCCGCGGGTGCTCCCGCTGCTGAAGCCCCACCGCCGTTAGCCAAGACATCGCCCGGCGCGAAATCGCGAGCAGAAGAAGCTGAAGGCGCAACCCGCTCGATGGATCAGGCCGCAGCGGATGCCCGGCGCGACGCGGCTCCGGCAGCATCGCCGGCTCCGTCAACTTCGGCGCTGGGCAAGCTCAAGCAAGTAGACGAGCCGGCTGCGGCATGGCTCGAACGAATCGTCAAGTTGCGCCGCGAAGGAAAGCACGATGAGGCCGACGCCGAGCTCAAGCGTTTTCGCGAGCGGTATCCGCAGGTGCAGGTGCCGGTGGAGGCGTTGCCGGCAACAGGGACGCGTTGACTGGCATTCGCCCCGGCAGACCATCGTAGTCAGCGCTGCTGAAAATTGAGTCTCGGCGCCAGGCCGGGACGACGGTGTCCAGCGCGACTATCTCCAATGTCCAGGGCGAGCGATCAGACAGCGCCTGCACCGCGAGCCGCGCCTCATCGGGCTCGAACACCCGGGGTGCACTACGTGCCAGCTCGACTGCGGCGTTTAATGATTTGACGGTGCCGAGCCAGCACCAGTGATCGAACACATGCCACTGCTCCTGAAACCGTTCGCTGTTTCGCTCAACCAGTGCAATCGCGCTCGCACAAGGCCATATCGGTAATAGCCAGGGCAGCATCAGCTCTTTGAGGCGTGCCGCGTGCTCGGTCGGGGACTCTGCGCCGACGCACGCGCCGCGACAGCGTCGTAATTGACGGTTGAAGCAAGGCGCGCCGTCGTTCGCCCGCGCGCGATGACCTTCGAGGCCCATTGTCTTCAGGCAAAGCCTGATGCTCGGCGGCCAGCCCGGACATCCAGCGGCGCACCGATGCGCGCGAAGCAAAGGGCCCGTAGAAGCGGGGCCCGTAACAGCGGCCGAGCGGCGCAAGATCGAACGCTTCTGCCTTCGTCAGCGTCGCACACCCAGCGTCGTCGAAGGCGAGCAGCACCTGATTCATCTTGCGCCGTGAAGCGACGTTATGCGCGGGCATCCGCGTCTTGATCAATTCCGATTCGCGCAGCAGTGCGCCCAGCTCACCGGCCGTTTCCTCCCACTCGAGCCGATGAATCTCCTGCGACAGCCTCAGATCGCGCGGCGCGCGGTGCTCGGCATTGAAGTGGCTGGCCACCCGCGTGCGCAGGTCGACGCTCTTGCCTATATAGATAGGATGATCGTTCAAGCCGTAAAACAGATACACGCCGGGCGCGTGCGGCAGCGCGTCGATCGCATCGGGCGGCAGGTTCGGCGGCAGCGCCGGCCGCCGCAGCAATGACTGAACAGCCAACTCGATCTCGGTCGGCGGATGACGATCCGCCAGCTTCTGCAGCCAGCGCCATAGCACACGGGCGTCGCCGAGCGCGCGATGCCGCTGCTCGCCTTCGATGTTGAAGCGTTCGATAATCGCGTCCAATGTATGCGGCGCGCGATCCGGATACAGATAGCGGCTGAGCCGCACTGTGCACAACGTTTTTGCTTTGAACGGCAACCCGGCGCGGTTGAACTCCGCGCGCAGGAAACCGTAGTCGAAGCACGCGTTATGCGCGACGAAAATCGCACCTTCGAGCCGATCAAACAACGGCTGCGCCACATCGGCGAACGATGGCGCGGAACGCACCATTTCGTTGGTGATGCCCGTCAGCCATTGAATCTCAGCTGGAATCGGCACGCCGGGGTTGACCAGTGTGGACCACTCATCGACCCGCACCTCGTCGTCATCGAAATCGACTTGCACTACGCCGATTTCGGTGACGCGCTCGCGCCTCGGGCTCGAGCCGGTCGTTTCTACATCGACGAAGGCCAAGCGGGGAGCGAATGCCGGGAGCATCGCCGCGATTATCGAACAACGGAGACGCGCATACTGTATGAAAAGAAACGACCGGAGTGACAAGCATGGCATCGCCGGAAGCTGAC
>CAWGRF010000022.1:0-98008 GCA_963824935.1 uncultured beta proteobacterium
TCATCGGCTCGATCAGCAAATCCAAGTCCGCTAGTGCCATCGTCTTTTTGATCGGCTTCAGTGTTTTCTCGTGCCTGTCTTTGTTCTACGTCGCGCTAAGTTTCACATTGAACTTCTTGGGTGAACTCCCGACGCGACATCTAGTCGCGGGTTATTGGCGGGATCTGCCAGCCATTTTTATCGCCGCGCCGCTGACACTGCCTCTACGCCTTGCACTTGCGCTTATCGTTTGCGTGACTTTAGCGGTGGCGGGCGTTCTGGCAGGTCGATACTTGACGTTAGTTGCCGCAAACGCGCCGATAGCGATTAATTCCTCGCGGCGTGCGGCCGTAGTTCGAATTGCAACTTATCCATGTCTACTGTTCGTCGCTTCAACTTTCTTCACAATTCCAAGCTGGCAGATTGAAGCAAGGGAGCCGATAGCGTCTAGTTGGCATAACGTGTCACTACGAAAGGACGCGCTACCTCGAGAATTGAGCGCAGAGGAGTGGGCTTTTGATCAGCAAGCCCGGACAGCTATTCGTGATCAGCCTAGGCCCGAGCGGCGTCCCAATGTGATCGTGATCTATGTGGACGCTCTACGGGCTGATGCCACCGAGCCGTACGGAGGTCAGCACTCTAGGAGCAACATGCCGTTTATGACTTGAATGGTACGAACGGGCGTCTTTACACAGGTCAACATGGCGCTCGCGGCATGCTCTGGAACAGTCTGTGGACTGGCTGCTCTGCTTCAATCTCGCCCCACCTGGAAACAGCACCCCGATTTTTTTTCGTTGCCGAAGCTTCTCAAGGAAGTTGGTTACAGCACGGCGTACGTGTTATCGAGTAATCATCAAGACTTCCCAATCTAAAAGGCTTCTATGAGCCTGCCGACTTCTACCTCGATGGTAAGGATATCGATCCGGGCGCGGGCCTTGACGATCGAGTCGTTTTGGAAGGGTTACGACGTCTTGGCCGTTGGAAAGGTACGCCAACATTTCTTATGGTTGGACTTGTGTCACCTCACTCCCTCGCAAAGCGCGACAAAGCTTTCCGCCACTTTCTGCCAGATTAGGAAGCCCCTGGCGATGCGACGTTTAAAGAACGATACCGTAACCATTACCACAATGGCGTCCTCCAGGCTGATGCAGTCCTTAAATCAACTTGGGACGCTCTAGCGGACGGCGGCTATCTCGCAAATTCGATTGTCGTGATTACGTCTGACCATCGGTGAATCGCTGGGTGAAAAGGGACATATGGGCCACATGGTTTCGCTTGATCATGCTGAGCTAAGAATTCCTCTTTGGATTTACGAAAGTCACAAGACGGTCGGTATCACGCGATTTGCTCGTCAAATCGACATAGCGCCAACGGTGGTGGCTGCCTTAGGGATGAATATTCCAGTTACGTGGCAGGGTCTTCCATTGCAAGAGCCATTGAGCAACGCGTTCAGCGAGCACTACTCGTCTCACTTACGAGACAAGATTGCCATTGTTCATTATGACGGAGAAACAGCGATCAAGTTGAATTTTGATCGCGCGACTATCTGCTGAACAGGCGTATGAACTCTTCGCCGACCCGAACGAGCAGCACAATTTGATAGATGCAGTTGACCGTAACAGATTACGAACGTTGCAAGCACTGGTGCGTGAAGGCTTTTCAAAAGTTAACGGTTTGCGACATTAGTCGCTTGCCGATTCCTTACGCGAGCATGACGGTTCATGATTTCTAACAGCTAACAGCTAACAGCTAACAGCCAACATCGATCTATTAGGTACCACCTCCCAAATCTCCCGAGGATCCGTCGCAGCTAGAGGTTCCGCCCGGGCTCTCTGCACTAGTGAGTTGATCCGAGTTGACGGCAAGTCCGCTTTAACGGCACGCTGTCAGCGCTCCATGTCAGGGAAGCGCCCATTCACCTAAGCAAGCTGGAGTAGACGTGGATAGACAAGAAAGCAACGTTGCACAAAGAGCGGCGGAGTCGATCGCCGCCACTTCGACGACTTTTCGTTCCGGCCTATTGCAATTGCGGCCGCGCCCCGAGTTGCCGTTCGACGATCAAATCACCTTTGCGCGCGGCTTCCTCTCGCACCCGCGGGAAGTCGGCTCGGTCATTCCAAGCTCAAAGTTTTTAGAGCGACGCCTAGTGCGAGCTGCAGGACTCGCGCAGGCACGTACTGTCGTGGAACTCGGGCCTGGCACTGGCGGTACAACGCGCGCATTCTTGCGCGCGTTGCTACCCGATGCGCATCTGCTCGCCGTAGAATTGAGCCACGATTTTCACAGGAGACTGATGTACAAGCTTAGTGATCCGCGATTAGTACTGCAGTTGGGCAGCGCGGAGCATCTTGACGAGTGGCTGAAGGTCTGAGCGACTCCCCGCACCCGATGTTGTGCTATCAGGAATTCCGTTCTCCACTATGTCACCGTCCTTAGGTGACCGTATCGCCGCCACGATCGCAAGATGCTTAAGACCGGGTGGTCGATTCATCGCGTATCAGGTTCGCCCACATGTGACCCGATTTGTCGCTCCTTATATGGGAACGGGAACCACTTCTTGGGAGTGGCTAAACGTACCCCCACTCCGGGTCTTTCGTTGGGTAAAGCCGCTTGGTAGTAATACTCGACGTAACGAACAGGGTGAGGCGGCGTCACTGTCGTCCGCGCTTTAATGCAGGTTTGCTAAGCCAAGCAGTTCAGCAACTGGGGTACCGGTGTCAGCTCGGCACCACCCGCCAGATCTCTCCGCCGTCGGTCGCGACGTACAGATTTCCGTCCGGCCCCTGCACGAGCGATCGGCTCCTAACTGCCGGCAGATCGACCGTGGCATTGCCAGTCGCCATTCCACCAGCGTCGAGTTGCAGGACAGCAATCCGCTGCGCGTTCATGATGCTTACAAGCAGACGGCCGTTCCAACCTTTCCACTGATTTCCATCGAGGAACGTCGCAGGCCCCACGCCGCGACCACCGGTGTTATGCACCCAGCTCGGAGGCATCGCGTTCGGAAATCGCGCCTGTGTCGGTCATCGGCATTGTTGTTGGATTGCCAGCGTAGCCGCAGTAGTTGCTCGGACAAGTGAGTCCCGGTCGGTTCTGCGGATCCCAACCCGCGTTGCCGCCGGCAACGAGCGGGGTGACTTCGTCGGTGTGATTCGGCCCATGCTCCGCGGTGAAGACCTGACCGGCGTTCGGTTGGCCGGCCGGACGGAATGTGATGCCCTGCACGTTGCGATGGCCGTACGTGAAGATGCGCGGGTCGAAGCCTTGCGGCACGTTGTTGCCCGGTGCAGCCGTGCCATTGCGATCTACTCGCAGCACCTTGCCGCCTAGCCGCGTCGGGTCTTGCGGCAGCGTCGCGTTGTGGTTGTCGCCGGTTGTGACGTACAGGTAACGATCGGGACCGAATCGGATGCGGCCACCGCTGTGTGCGCCAGCGCCGCCGACGCCGTTTCCGACATCCTTGTAGGCGATGTCGGTGATGATGTCGGTTCGATTGCTGGCGGTGGTGTTGTCTGCGCTCAGCGTCAGTCGCACGACGCGATTGGTGCGTGGATTGGTGCTCAGATTCGACGCCATGAACACGTACACGTAGCGCGTTCCGCTCGCGAAATCCGGATCGACGGCAACGCCGTGCACGCCGCTCTGGCCCTCGCAGAAGAGGTCGTTCGCGACCAGCGACGATCCCGCGGTGCCGAACAGTCGCACCGTCGTTCCGTTGGCGAGGCGCGCCGACAGGCCGCGACACTTTTCGGTGTACAGCATCGCGCCGTCCGGCAGTAAAGGCCAGTCCCACGGACTCTGCCAGCCCGCTCATTACGACGGTGCGCGTCAGCGTCGGTGTTTCTGTTGACGCGGGTCCGGCAGGTGGAGGCGGTGGTGCGGGAGGCGGAGGCGGCGGTGAGCCAGGCTGGCGGAGGCGTCGGCGAGCCTGTCGGAGCGGGAGCATCAGCCGAAGAATTGCCGCCGCCGCATGCGAAAAGTGCGCCAGTCACCACACCTAGGGAAAGCGCAAAGAAAATGGCAGCGCGATTCATGATGAACTCACTTTCAACGGTGATTCAACCAGTACGGCTGATCGCAGCGAACGCTCTGATCGAGTGTAGTTAGCGCTGCCGATTCGATCACTCCGCCACCTAGACTAACTTCGCCTTGGTAAAGCACGGCAGATTGGCCCGGCGTGACCGCCCACTGCGGTTCGGCGAAGGCAAGTGTGAATCGATCGTCATCAATCGCGCTCACTACGCACTGCAGCATCGGCCTGCCGATAGCGTGTCTTCGCGGCAAGACTTGTTCCCACTGCCGGAGGTGTACCCGAAGTCCACGTTGCGTTCAGCGCGACGAGCTGGTCCGTCATCAGCCATGGATCGTCGTGACCCTGCACTACCCATAACGTATTCGAGTCCAGATCTTTGCGGGCGACGAACCATGCCTCGCCTGAAGAATCCTTGACGCCGCCCACGCCGATGCCCTTGCGTTGTCCAAGCGTGTAAAACGCGAGCCCGACGTGCTCGCCGACGACTTCGCCCGTTGCCGTGCGGATCGGCCCCGGTGTCATCGGCAGGTAGCGATTCAGGAACTCGCGGAACGGACGCTCGCCGATAAAGCAGATGCCGGTCGAATCGCGCTTTGCCGCATTCGGCAAGCCGATGTCGTGTGCGATCTTTCTGACTTCGGCCTTTTGCAGATCACCGACCGGAAATAGCGTGCGTGCGAGCTGCACCTGATTCAGCCGGTGCAAGAAATAGCTTTGATCCTTGCCTCGATCGAGTCCGCGCAATAGTTGATAGCGGCCGTCCATGTCGCGCACGCGCGCGTAGTGGCCCGTTGCGATGCGTGTCTGCACCGAGCCGGATCGCGTGATCGAGAAACGCCTTGAACTTGATCTCAGCGTTGCACAGCACGTCAGGGTTCGGCGTGCGGCCGGCGGAGTACTCGCGCAGGAATTCAGCGAACACGCGGTCCTTGTATTCGGCCGAGAAGTTGACGGCTTCGAGTGGAACGCCGATCACATCGGCCGCGGCGGCGGCGTCGATCAGGTCCTGCCGCGTCGAGCAGTACTCGTCATCGTCGTCGTCCTCCCAATTCTTCATGAAGAGGCCGACGACGTCGTAGCCTTGCTGCGTCAGCAGCCAGGCGGCGACCGACGAATCGACACCGCCCGACATGCCGATGACGACGCGTTGCTTGCTCATTCCCGGCTCGCGTAAAGTCGCGATTCTATAAAAACAGCGAAAGAGAACGCGGCATGAGAATCGGAGTGCCTGCGGAGAGCCTGACCGGAGAATCTCGCGTCGCCGCCACGCCCGAAACCGTAAAGAAGCTTGTTGCGGCCAAGCACAGCGTGGTGGTTCAGGCGAACGCCGGCGAGCAAGCCAGCTTCACCGATGAGGCGTATTTGGCGTCGGGCGCGACGCTCGGCAACGCGGCAGACGCTTTCGGCGCCGAGACGGTCTTAAAGGTTCGGCTGCCGCAAACGCACGAACTGTCTCAGATGAAGCGCGGCACCGCACTAATCGGCATGCTCGAACCGTTCAATAACGATGGAATCGCGGCGATGAACGCGGCTGGATTGACCGCGTTTGCGCTCGAAGCCGCGCCACGCACCACACGCGCGCAAAGCATGGACGTACTGTCATCGCAGGCGAACATCGCAGGCTACAAGGCGGTGCTGATGGCATCTTCGGTATACGGCCGGATGATGCCGATGATGATGACGGCCGCCGGCACGGTGAAAGCGGCGCGCGTGCTGGTTCTCGGCGCGGGAGTCGCCGGCCTGCAGGCGATTGCAACCGCCAAGAGGCTCGGTGCGGTGGTCGAGGCTTCCGATGTGCGTCCTGCCGTCAAGGAGCAGATCGAATCGCTTGGCGCGAAATTCGTCGACGTGCCATACGAAACCGATGAAGAGCGCGAGATCGCGCAGGGTGTCGGCGGCTATGCGCGACCGATGCCTGCTGCGTGGATGCAGCGGCAAGCCGCAGCGGTCGGCGAGCGCTTGAAGCAGGCGAACATGGCAATCGCCACTGCGCTGATTCCGGGGCGCAAGGCGCCCATCCTGATCACCGAAGAAATGGTCAAAGCGATGCAGCCTGGTTCGGTAATCGTTGACATGGCTGTCGAGCAGGGCGGCAATTGTGCTTTATCGGAGCTCGGCAAGACCGTCACGAAGTACGGTGTGCACATCATCGGCGAGCCCAATCTTGCGGCTACCGTGCCGACCGATTCGTCGGCGCTCTATGCGCGTAACGTGCTCGACTTTCTGAAGCTTGTGGTCGACAAGGACGGCAACTTCGTGCTGCCCGCCGACGATGACATCGTCACTGCGTGCCTGCTTTGCACGAACGGCGAAGTAAAACGCAAGAACTGAGGAACGCCGAAATGGAAACTGTCGGGCCGATCGTCATCAATCTGATCATCTTCGTGCTGGCGATTTACGTCGGCTACCACGTCGTGTGGAACGTGACGCCGGCGCTGCACACGCCGCTGATGAGCGTGACCAACGCGATCTCGGCGATCATCATCGTTGGCGCGATGCTCGCTGCGGCGCTGACGGAAACGTGGCTCGGCAAGACAATGGGTGTGCTGGCGGTGGCGCTGGCGGCCGTCAATGTGTTCGGTGGCTTCCTTGTGACGCGGCGCATGCTTGAGATGTTCCGCAAGAAACCGGCGAAAAGCGCCGGGCCGAAGGAGTAGGCGATGACACTAAGCATGAACGTCGTCGTCCTGCTGTATCTCGTGGCTTCCGTGTTCTTCATTCAGGCGCTCAAAGGCCTTTCGCACCCGACCACTTCGCGTCGTGGCAATGTGTTCGGCATGGTCGGTATGGCGATCGCGATGGTCACGACCGTCGCGCTGATCTACAAACTCGCGCCGCAGATTGCAACGATCGGCATCGGCTGGGTACTCGCTGGCCTTGTGGTCGGAGGCACGGCAGGCACGATCATCGCGATCAAGGTGCAGATGACGAAGATGCCGGAGATGGTTGCCTTCATGCACTCGATGATCGGCCTCGCGGCGGTGTTTATCGCAATCGCTGCGGTGGCCGAGCCGCTCGCATTCGGTATCACTGAGGCGGGCGGATCGATCCCGGTCGGCAACCGCATCGAGCTGTTTATCGGTGCATTCGTCGGCGCGATCACGTTCTCAGGTTCTGTGATCGCGTTCGGCAAGCTCTCCGGCAAATACAAATTCCGTCTATTTCAAGGCGCGCCGGTTGTGTTCAGCGGCCAGCATCTATTGAACTTGGCGCTTGGAATCGCAATGCTCGTGTTCGGCGCGTGGTTCTCGGCCACTCAAGCGTGGTTGCCGTTCTGGGTGATGCTCGCGATCGCGTTCGTGCTCGGCGTGCTGATCATCATTCCGATCGGTGGCGCCGACATGCCGGTCGTGGTGTCGATGCTGAACAGCTACTCCGGCTGGGCCGCGGCGGGCATTGGTTTCTCATTGAACAACTTCATGCTGATCGTCGCCGGATCACTGGTGGGATCGAGCGGCGCGATTCTCTCGTACATCATGTGCAAGGCGATGAATCGCTCGTTCTTCAACGTGATCCTCGGCGGCTTCGGCGGAGAAGTGGCTGCTGCATCAGCAGCGACCGAACAGCGACCGGTGCGCTCGGGTTCACCCGACGACGCGGCGTTTCTGCTGGACAACGCCGAGACCGTGATCATCGTGCCGGGCTACGGCCTGGCCGTAGCACGTGCGCAGCACCCGTTAAAGGAGCTCGCCGACAAGTTGATCGCTAAAGGCGTGACGGTGAAGTACGCGATTCATCCGGTCGCGGGCCGCATGCCGGGACATATGAACGTGCTGCTCGCTGAAGCTGAAGTGGAATACGACCAGGTATTCGAGATGGAAGACATCAACGGCGAGTTCGGTGAGGCCGATGTAGCGCTGATCCTCGGCGCCAACGATGTCGTCAACCCTGCCGCGAAGGACCCGAAGTCCGCGATCGCGGGTATGCCGATTCTCGAGGCTTACAAGGCGAAGCAGGTGATCGTTAACAAGCGCTCGATGGCGTCGGGCTACGCGGGCCTTGATAACGAGCTGTTTTATATGCCGAAGACGATGATGGTGTTCGGCGATGCGAAAAAGGTCGTAGAGGAAATGGGCAAAGCGGTGGGGTGAGCACCCCACCGCATCGCTCGACTTACTTGCCCGGCGTCAGCTGCGCGCGAATTTCGCCGCCCGGATTCTTGGCCGTGTGCAAGTTGACGTAGTACCGGCCGGCCATCAGGTCGGCCACTTGCGCTGCGGTCAGCGTGACTTTTCCTTCGAACGGGCTTGTCAGACTGCCGGTAAACGGAATGACCACCCCGGCGTTGGCTCCCGCCAGCGCTGGGCCATGAATGTGACCAGCGGTCACCGGGCCGCTTAATCCCGAGTAAGTCACCTTCCAGGTCAGGACGTTCGTGTCCTTGTTAAAATTGGCATTAACCGTACCGCTGCCGGTGGTCGAAACGGGCGGAACTTCACTAGCGCCGGTAAGTTGGCTGGTCATGCTCACGCCCGACCCCATCATCGACTCCATCGAGCGCAGCCGACAAGCGTCACCGCCGCAGCTAATAGCGTGACCTGAATTACGGTGCGACGAGAAATCATGGTGTCTCCTCTGTAAAACAGGCCACCGAACGGCAGCCGCTGCGGCAGCATAGAACGGTCGCAGTTGCAACGACAAGATGCCGCTAACCCCAGCTAAGCAGATTCAAAAACTCGCGCCGCGTCTTCGGCCCGTACGTAACAAACGCCGGATCCGGCCGCTCGCGATACTCCTCCCGTTGTAACGCAACCTTGTCCTGCCGCACGTGCTTCTTCACGACATCCGGCGCGATCGGATAAATCTTCAGCGCGTTAAGCCCGAAAATCTTCGCGCGCAGCGCAGGAGTGATCTCGGCATAGCCATGTTTGTCGCGCAACTCGGGTGCAATCTGGAACGTGCGGAATGCCTGTATCTGATCCTGCGGCGAGCCGTACCAGATCGAATCGGTGCCCCACAGCACGTTGTTCTCACCGCAGTATTTGACAAGCTTGCCGATCGTGTGCGCGGCGGTGTCGGGATCGCGCATCGCCATCCGCCAGGTAGAACCCAGCTCCCCGTAAACGTTGGATCCAGGTTTGACCCCGTTGCTGAGCAGGCTGGTGACCAGAGCGTCGATGCCATCGCTGCGCTTCGGGTCGTACGGCCCTTCGGCCTTGTTCGCCACGAAGCCCGAGTGGTAGATCAGGAAGTTGACGTCTGGATAGCGCTTTGCCACCCGGCCGATATCGACGCACGTCGAGTGCTCGTACGACTTCGGCCCGAATGCGAGTCCTTTATGAATGGCGATATTGCGAACGCCAAGCTGACGCGCCTTTTCGATTAGCTTGATGCCCGGCTCGTCGTCCATGAAGAAGCCACCCACTCCGTCGGGCCCCCATTGCGTATACGTCTTCCACGCCGAGATCTTGTAGCGAGCGGCGAGCTCGTCCATCCCCTCGAGGTCTCCGCGCTGATTTGGATTGACGCGGCCGTGCAGCAACAGCCGGTGTGTGCCGTTCAACTGCTCGACGATCCGCGCGCTCGCTGCCGCTTCTTCTATCGTCAGCGGCTCGCCTTCGCGCGTCGACGGCACGAATGACAGCACCATCAGATCGGTATCGGAGTCCATGAAAACATCCTTCACGAACTGGTCGGGCCCGATGCAGCGTAGATAGTCAAAATCGCCAGGGCCTTTGTGCGGCTTGCAACGGGCATCCGACGCAAAGCCCTGCATCGGCTTCGCGCCAGGCGGCAGGCGCTTTAACCACGCCCCGGTCGGATTAACAAAATGGCCTTGCACGTCGAAAATGAATTCGGTGCCATCAACCGACGAGCGCGCTAGTTGCACATCAAGGGCGGCTTCACGTTCGATCTGATAGAACCCGCCACGCGGCCCGCTCTTTGCGTACGCCTCGTTCATCGCGATCAGCGACGACGCCGCTCCGCACGCGGAGACCAGGAAGCTGCGGCGGTCGACGCCGAGCCGCTTGGCGTTGGTGGTCGCCGCATCGAACGCGCGCCGGCGCGCTTCGCGATGCACCGGCGCGAGCGGAATCGGCTCGTACTCACCATTGGTTGCCGTATCAAGCTTGATCGGTAGCCGTAATCCTTCGGGGTCGTGTTCAAAGCGCATCGGGACCTCCTGGCAGCAAGGCAGTTTTGATCATGAAGCCGCGTTCGCCCGCAATCGCCGGACGGCCCAGTGTCTGCGGCGCGTCAACGGCATAATCGTTCGCATGGTACGTCTATCGCAACTGTCGTTGGTATCCCTGCGCGACCTGGTCATCAGTTTTGGCCCATTCGTGTTGGTCGCGCTGGGCCTGCTGTGGCTGGCGTATGCAATTCTCGATCCCACACCGCCGCGCACGGTAGTTCTGGCGACCGGTCCCGATTCGGGTGCTTACGCGGAGTTTGGCAAGCGCTACGCAGACGAGCTCGCCAGGTTTGGAATCAAAGTTGAACTGCGTAACACGGCAGGTGCGGCGGAGAATCTCCATCTGTTGCGAGATCCTTCGTCGGGGGTGGACATCGCCTTCGTGCAGACCGGCGCCGGCGACGCGATTTACGCCGTCGACGAGGAGGCGAGCCGCGAGGCGCTCGTTTCCCTTGGCAATCTGTTTTACGAGCCGGTGTGGGTCTTTTATCGGGCTGAAGCAGGCCGCCGCGTCGACCCGAGTGGAGCGCTCAACCAGTTGGCGCAGCTTTCTTCAATGCGGATCAACGTCGGCGCGGAGGGCAGCGGGGCGGCGAACTTGTTTTTCAAGCTGCTGAACCTGAACCGACTTGACCCCGCACAGATGAAACTCGACCGGCTGCCTCCGACACCCGCAGTGGTCGCGCTGCTGGCCGGCGAGCTGGACGCGTTGGTCTTTGTCTCTTCGCCGGAGTCACCCTTGGTGCGAATGCTTTTGCAGACCCCGGGTATCCAGCTGCTGCCGTTTGACCAGGCACAGGGATATGCGCGGCGCCTTCCATTCGTCAGCGCGGTGACGCTGCCGCCCGGAGTGATCGATCTTGCGCAGAACATTCCTCCGTACGAGGTGCGGCTGGTCGCTGCAAAGGCTGCACTGGTGGCGAATCAGCGCTTGCACCCGGCGCTCGTACAGCTTTTCGTGCAAGCGGCGCAACGCATCCACGGGACTACCTCGTGGTTCGGTCCGCTCGACGAATTTCCGAATGCGAGAGTCGCCGAGTTCCCGCTTGCGAAGGAGGCCGACCGCTTCTATCGCAATGGCCCGCCGTTTTTGCAGCGTTATCTTCCATTTTGGTTGGCGAATCTGATCGACCGTATGTGGGTCGTGCTGGTGTCGCTGATCGCGGTGCTGATTCCGTTATCGCGAATCGTGCCGCCCGCGTACGAATTCCGCATACGCTCGCGCGTGTTTCGCTGGTACCGGCGATTGCGGGAGATCGAAAACGCAGCGGCTGAGCCGAACGCGAAGGCGGAGCAGCTCTTGCGCGAACTCGACCAGCTCGACGCGAAAGTCGAGCGTATCAGCGTGCCGCTGTCGCACGCTGACGAGCTGTACGCGCTGCGCAGCCACATCGATCTGGTGCGCAAGCGCTTGCAAGGCGAGGGGTTGAGCGGAGAGTCTGTCTCCAGCGGCGCACAAGCCGCGTGATCCAGCGCAACTCGTTCGGCAATCAGCGCAGATCGGCCTTGCGGCGAATCGCCTCGACGCGCGCGCGGTTGGCTCCAAAATCCTTACGGCCGAGGCGTGATGCCGAACGCACGTGAATCACGCGCGCCGCGGGATCGAGCAGAAACTCGGCGTCATCGACAAATCGCAGCCAACGCGTCTCAAACTGCACGGAGATGTAATCGGGATTGTTTTCGACGATGCGCGCGCCTGGCCATGCGGTCAGCACGTCGCGCAAGCGGTTCATCGCAAGGGCAGAGTCCTGCGTAAATGCAAGCGGCTCGATCGTCGCGTACTCGACCGCATAGTCTGCTTCAGGCCACAGCGCGGCCTGGCTGCTGACGCTGTTCTGCGTGCGCGACGGCGGCTTTAACTTACCTTCGCGCAAGCCGGGCTCGGTGGGTGCGCGGCCGGTCAGCAACCCAAACTGTCCGGCCGCGATCAAGAGCAGCGGCAGGATGATGAAGATAAACGCAAGGATCGCTAGCGCGCGCATGTGTTCTAGGTTGCCGGTTCTCGATTCTCGGGCTGCTTGAACTTCGCAATGTAACCACGATCGATCCGGTCTTTCCAGTGCCAGACCCAACGGCCGCTGAACGCGAGCGGACCCCAGGAGGCAATCGCGCGCTTCGCGCCGACCGCCAGAAGATACAGTGCGCGGCGCTGCGGCCGATAGGCTCTAAGCGGAGTGCCACTGATCGCCGCCAGTAGATTGGCGGCCAGCTTCGGTCCCGCCCGCACCGCGTACACGCCCGACTTCGGGCGGCGCGCGTGCAGCATCGTTGCTGCGTCGCCGGCGGCAAATACAAAGTCGTGCGATGTCGACTGCAGCTTGTCGTTGATCGCGATAAAGCCGCTTTCGTCGGTCGCCAGCCCCGCATCGCGCGGCCACGATTCGGCGGCAGCGCCGGTCATCAGTAGCGTTTGATCGCTCGACAGGCGCTCGCCGTCACCGAGTACGACGGCGCGCGGTTCGACGCGTTCGGCCAGCGCCTCCACGAGCTGTACGCCTGAATCGCGCAGCGCCGCGTGCGCCAGCGCGCGGACGCGCGCGTTATGGCCCGGCAGAATCGGTTCATCGCCGGTGATCAATTGCACGTGCATCTTAGGAAGCCTGTACTTCGCTGCCAGCGCGATCTCGATACCGCCGGCCCCGGCGCCGATGATCGTTAAGCAAAACGGCGCGCGCGATGACTGCGCGCGCGAAGAAATCTGCTGCCACTCCTCGATAAATCGCGTCAGCGGACGCAGCGGCAGCGTGTGCTCGCGGGCGCCGGAAATGCCGTCGATGTTGGGCGCCGGTCCGCTCGCGATCGACAACAGATCGAAATCGATCGCATCGCCGCCATCGGTGTGTGCCACGCGCCGCTGTAGATCGAGCGCAGTGACTCGCGCCGAGACCAGCCGTACATGCGCGGCGCGAAGCAGCGGTGCAAGAGGTATCGTCAATTCAGGAAGCTGATAGTGACCAGCGATCCAACCGGGCAGCATGCCGGTGTAGATCAGCTGGTCGGACGGTGTGACCAGCACGACGTCGACATTGTCAGGACGTTGTTTCGCAAGCGCGCGCAGTACAAAGACATGTGCCTGCCCGCCGCCAGCGAGCAGTAATCGCTTCATTCCGCACTCAGTGTTACGTCGCCGAAATAGGCCAGCGCGCTGCTACCGGTGTCGTCCGCGTCGGTGGCGATCACAATCGCCAACGCCGGAGGCAGTCCGCCGCTCGCCTCGTTGCTGAACGCCCGTGCAAAGTCGGTCTTGAGGTCGCGCCGTTCATCGAACCATTCGCCTCGATCGCCCGCGGCAGCCGATCGCAACACGAGCATTCGCACGCGATCGGAGTACGCATTGGGCAGCCACGTACCGCGTGCGAGCGTGCGGTCCCACACGTAGCACAGCGTCGCGGCCGGCAGTTGCGGGTCAAACACGCGCCGCCACATCTCGATGTACAAACGGTCGCCGAACGACAGCCGATTGAGCGGCAGATCGAACAGCACGCACACCTTCGCCGCGATGTCGTCACCACCTGTCGTCAAGAGGTCCGAGTTCGTAGGGAAGCGATCGACGCGCCAGCTGAAGCGCAGCACCGGCGTTGCGCTCACATCGGCGCGTAACGGATGCAGTGCGTTGGCAGACGATGCTTCCGCTTCGGCCTTCACTACATTGCGCCCGTCGATCCGTTGCAGCGAATAGCGTGTCTGGCGTGTCGCTGTCGGGACTGGCGTCACGCGCCATGGCTCAGGCAGTGCCGTGCCCGATGCGGATGAAAACGGCGTTATCGTGGTGGCAACGGCATTGCTCATTGTGAGTGTTGTCAATGCGAGCGCAACGATCGATGACTTAGCGAGCATCACGATAGTGCTGCGCCAGCGTGCTGGGATCTGTGCCGAGGAAGTAACCGAGCCGCAGCCGCCACATTAGAAAGATCGTGCGCCACACGCCGCGTTTTTCCCAGCGTCGTCCGGAGGTGATGACGCGGGCAGCGATCGCGACCGGGCGCGAATGCTTTTTCGCTCGGCGCGAGAAGTCGAGATCTTCCATCAATGGAATCGTTGCAAATCCGCCGAGCCCGAGAAACGCTGCGCGCGTAACGAAGATCGCCTGATCGCCGGTGCAGATGCCGGTGAGCCGCGAACGCCAGTTCATCATCGCGGTGACCACGCGCAGCATCGGCGAGCTGCCGCTAATGGACACGTCGAACCTGCCCCACGAGCGTCCGCTTGTCAGCAGCGCGTCTTCGATAAGACGATCGGCGTCTGCCGGTAATTCGCTGTCGGCATGCAGAAATAGCAGCACATCGACGTCGTTGTGCTCGAGCGCGGCATGCGCGCCGGCATTCATCTGCATAGCGCGTCCGCGTTCCGATTGCAGCACGTGGTCCGCGTGAATAAGCGCTTTCTGCGCTGTCGCGTCGCTGCTACCGCCGTCCACCACGACGACGAGCGCGCCGCGCGCCCGCAGCGGTGCGAGCCGCGCCAGCGTCGATTCGATTGCCGCGGCTTCATTAAGGACCGGAACTACGACAGCCAAGGACACGGACTAGTCAGAATAATTCGGGGTCTGACCCCGATTTTCGGATTTTTTCGTATTGCGGAGTGCAGACGTTAGCGCACGTCGTTCAGCGACCAGTCGTATTCGAGAAACCGCACTGGAACCTCGCGCGTGCGCAGTTGTGCGCGATCAGCCGCAGCGTCGGCGAGCTGGTCGGCGTACTTGGCCACCACGTCGTTGACTCGACGAATACCCCTTGTGACCCTTTTCAAAATCCTTGCCGTACCAATCGAAGATGCGCGAGAGCTCGACGGCTTTTGCCTGCTCGTTATAGCGATTGCGCGACCGATCCGACATAAAACGCTGCATCAGATCATCGAGTTGCGCGTCGAGCCGTTCCGCGGTGAACGCGCGATTCCACAGCATCGGGCAACCGATCGACGCACAGTTGACGGCGACGTGCACCCTCGGATCATCAAACGCGCCGGGCGCACGCATCGTTTCGTGCTCGATGCCGTCAAGATGTTGCTGCTTGCCGAGCAACGTGAAGAAACGGTCCTTCCACGGGTTGCCGAACACGGTGCCGAAGTCGCGGATCGACTTCAGGTTCGGATACCGGGTCAAGACCTTCTCGATCGTGAAAGCGTTGTACGCGTTGGCTAGGAACGCGTACTGCTGTGCCTTGCTCCAGCTCGCGTATTGCGCAGGCGTAACGTCCGATAGCGATTGCAGATACGCCGCTAGCGCCGCGCGATCCTGTGCGAAGCCTTTGTAGTTGACCTGGCTGGCGCGGCTTTCGTTAATCAGCCGCACGTGTTTGCGTAGCAGCGCGTCCCATGCGGCGTGCGTGTGATCGAACGCCGCTTGTCCGAGCGCGCCAAACGAAAACGCCACCACGCCAAACGGCAGCGCCATCGCACGCAGCAACAACCTACGCCTTGGCTGCATGCATTCCTTCGTGTGCGTCATCCGAATACGCACGGCGCTTGTTGCCGTTCATTGCGATCAGCGCGTGCAGCACCGCGCCCAGGCCGCCGGCCCCACGCTGCCATGCCTGAAACGCCGTGAGCACCTTCCATTGGCCCTGAGTGACGGTCGAGCGCTTCCATGCGCCTGCGGCGTACTTGTTCGCCTCGACCAGCGTTGGATAGATGTGAATCGTGCCCAGAATCTTGTTGAGTCCGAGATTCTGTTTCATGGCCAGCACATATTCCGCGATCAAATCACCCGCGTGCTCGCCAACGATCGTTACGCCGAGAATCTTGTCGCTGCCCGGTACCGTCAGTACCTTGACGAAGCCATCGGCTTCGCCGTCGGCGATCGCACGGTCCAGATCATCGATGCCGTAAACCGTCACGGTGTACGCGATTTTCTTTTCCTGCGCTTCCTGCTCATTCAAGCCGACGCGAGCGACTTCGGGATCGGTAAACGTTGACCATGGAATCACGCGGTAATCGGCTTTGAACTTGCGAAAGGTTCCGAACAGCGCATTGACTGCTGCGTACCACGCCTGATGCGACGCGGTGTGTGTAAATTGGTACGGGCCGGCCACATCACCGCACGCGTAGATATTCGGATACAGCGTTTGCAGATAGTCGTCGGTTTCGACGGTCTTCTGCTTGGTCACGTTGATGCCGAGCTCTTCGAGGCCATAGCCCGCCGTGTTTGCAATGCGCCCAACCGCGACCAGCAGCTGGTCGAACTCGATCGCGACTTGTGTGCCTTCGTGTTCGGCGATCAGCTTGCGTATACCGCCGTGAACCTCAAAGCGCACCGCCTTGTGGCCGAGCCTGACATCGATGCCTTCGGCGCGAAAGCGCTCAAGCACGCGCTGCGCAACTTCCGGGTCTTCGCGCACCATCAAGCGCGGCAGCATCTCGATCTGCGTGACCTTGCTGCCGAGCCGAGCGAATGCCTGTGTCAGTTCGCAGCCGATCGGCCCGCCGCCGAGCACCACCAGCCGCTGCGGCAGCTCACGCAGACCCCACACGGTGTCCGACGTCAGATAGCCCACCTGGTCGACACCCGGAATCGGCGGCACAAACGGGCGCGCGCCGGCCGCAATGGCGATCGCCTTGGTCGCCAGTGTCCTCGGCCCGGCAGAGGTCTGCACTTCCACCGTCCATGGTGTCGTGATCTTCGCTGCGCCCGTGATGCATTCGACACCGAGAGCGCTATAGCGCTCGACCGAATCGTGCGGCTCCACCTGTTTGATAACGCGCGACACGCGCTCCATGACGTCCGCAAAGCTGAACTTCGCGCTTGCTTGATCGATGCCGAATTCGCGCGAGCGCGCGATATGCGACAGCAACTTCGCCGAGCGAATCAGCGCCTTCGATGGAACGCACCCGGTGTTCAGACAGTCGCCGCCCATCTTGTGCTTTTCGATCAGCGCGACCTTGGCCTTGGTCGCGGCGGCGATATATGCAGAGACCAGCCCGGCCGAGCCGGCGCCGATCACGACCAGGTTGTAGTCGTACGAACGCGGCCGTCGATCGTTCCACTTCGCATAGACCTTGCGCGCCTTGATGGCGTCGAGCACCTTCTTTGCTATCAGCGGGAATATGCCAAGCAGCGCGAATGCAATAAGCAAACCCGCAGAGATGCGGAACTCACCGAGCTTGGTGCCCGCGTAGACGTAGACGATCGTGCCCGCCAGCATGCCGACCTGACTTACCCAGTAGAACGTCCAGGTGCGAATCTTCGTCAGGCCCATTACGAGATTGACGACGAAGAATGGGAACAGCGGAACGAGCCGCAGCGCAAAGAGGTAAAACGCGCCTTCTTTTTCGACGCCGGCATTGACCGGCGCGAGGCGATCGCCGAATTTCATCTGCACCCAGTCGCGCAGCAGCAAGCGCGACGCCAGGAAGGCGAGCGTGGCGCCGATCGCGGATGCAAACGAAACGAGAACGGTGCCGACAACGAGGCCGAAGATGGCGCCGCCGACCAATGTCATGATCGCCGCGCCCGGCAGCGACAGCGCAGCCATTGCGATGTACGCAAGCAGGTAGATCGCGGCGGTCTGCCAGGGGTGCTCGGCGTTGTACGCGTCGATCTTCGCGCGCTGCTGCTGGAAGAATTCGAGCGATAGGTACTGCTTGAGGTCGAAGACAAAAAATGCAGCAATGGCTGCGACCAATACAAGCACGATTAACAGGCGTTTCTTGTCCACGATCGTTCCCCGGAATTGACAGATTCCTGCGCGCCTCGCGCAAGCCGCGTTAAGTCGCCGGGCCGATCGGTTTCTTACGCCGACGCGGCGACACACGCGCGCAACGGCGCGCGGCCCAGCGCATCGTCGATCGAAAAACTCGGGCCGTCAACGATGCGCCTGCGATACGACAGATGCGCCGGAGAGCCCGCCGGCCAGAGCCGCTCGAACTCTTGATCCCACGCCGCTGCGTCGAACCGCACAGCCAACGCATCGACATAGACACCCGCCGCATCGGCGCCGTAAAGCCGCGTTGCAATCAACGCACGCGGCACCGGTGTAGTCGCCAGGCGCGTAATCAATCCGTAGCGGGTGTGTTCGAAATTCGGCATCCCGGCGGCGCCGTTGTTGACTACAAATCGCTCCCCGAGCGCAGTGTCGAAAACCCTCAGCGCAGGAAGGCACGTATGCGTGGACGCGAAGCCATCCAGCGCTGCCTGCTCAAACACCGCTGACAGCTGCTCTGCGCGCTGTGCATCGTGCAGCGAATCATGCGCAAAGCGCCAGCCCGCCAACGCCCATGCATCGCCATGCACGATACCTACACGAGTGTCGCCGACCTGCGCAACGAGATGCATCGGCAAGTCGGCCAGCCGCGCCCGCGTGCCGGGTTTGATCGGCATCGACGCGACGCGCTGCGGCGCGCAGTTGATCAAGAATCGCGTTCGAACGTTCGACGTCATCATCGGGTACGGACTCGGGATACGCGCACCCACAGCCATTCGCGTCATCATCTCCCGCAAGCTCGGTTTCGACATTGCCGCGCAGGGCCGTGTGCCGCGCGACAGCGTCATCGATACGCCGAAACGATTCCGGCTCGGCGTCGAACCAGTGAAAGTCGCCGTTGAACACAAGCTGCGCGCGCTCTTCTTCGCATTTGGCCATGCGTTCGATCTCGGCCAACGCGAAGCGATTGCCGTACAGCCCGCCGATGACGTACAACACATCGGCCTGTACCTCGGGCGGCCGCGCAAACGATGACGGTGAGTAGCTGTAGGACGCCGGGCAGACGCGACCTGCAACAACTTCGCGCACGCCGTCCGCGACGTTCATCCGTCGAGCGCTCCGCCGCACGACGAGCCTTGGCCCGCGGTGCACGCATAGCAATGATCAGCGATCGCTATCGGGTTATCGGCAAGATCGGTCACCAGCAGATCAGCCAGATGCACGCGGCTCGCGCGGCGGCCTTTTTCGCGCAACGGGATTGCAAGCATCTGATTGAAGTCACAGTCGTACAAGTAACCTCGCCAATCGACGGACACCAAGTTGCGGCACATCACGCCATCCAGATTCGCGTCGCGATGCGCGCTGCGCAGCAGCGCCATGTAGTCGCGAAACTGACCCTTGCTGATCAGGGTGCTGCCGAAGCGCGAGATCGGTTGGTTGGTAATCGTCAACAGCCGGTTGAAGCGAATGCCGAAGTTTTCGCCGAGCAACCGCTTGTAATCGGCTTCGAGCTTGGCTTGCGGCGGCGGAAGCGTCGGCCCTTGCGGGTTGTAGACAAGATCGAGCGTCAGCGAATCGGAACCGCCATAGCCAAGCGCATTCAACTTCTGCAATCCGCGAATGCTCTTGTCGAATACGCCGGCGCCGCGCTGTTTATCGACGTTGTCCTGCGAATAGCACGGCAGCGACGCCACCACGTGCACGCCTTCGTCCGCCAAAAACTCGGCCAGCGTTTCCTGCTGCGGCTCTTCGAGAATCGTCAGATTGCAGCGGTCGATGACCTCTGCGTCCATCGCACGCGCAGCGCTGACCAGCGATCTGAAGTGAACGTTGAGCTCCGGAGCCCCGCCGGTCAGATCGAGGCTGCGGATCGAACGCGCGCGCATCACTTCGAGCACCAGATCGACGGTCGAGCGATCCATCTGCTCGGTGCGATTCGGACCTGCGTTCACGTGACAGTGCACGCACGTCTGATTGCATGTATAGCCGAGGTTCACCTGCAGCGAGTCGATCGCGCGCCGGTGGATCGGCGGAAAGTCGGTGACTCTGCAGCAGCGGCAGGGTGGCGCGCATCAGTAGCGGCTAGCTTCCCATGCGGCGCACAGCCGCGCGCATCAATTCGATTTGGCGTTCAAAACGCGAGCACGCATCGCAGATGCGCAAATGCAGCCACAGACGCCACCGCTGGCCGGGCTCTATCGGGCGCTCCATGCGTTCCGATAGCAATCGGTGCGCGTGGCTGCACGGAATCCGAATCCAGCTCAGCCTCACGATCGGACGCCCCCAAACCATTCCATCTCCAAACACTCGCGCAGGCGCATGCGCGCCCTGAACAACATAACGAAACAATTGGTCGACGTGATGCTCAATTCCTTACAGATAGCGTCGGTCTCGTACTCCAGCCATTCTCGCATCATGAAAACGCGCGCAAGCGCCGCCGGGAGCTTGTCGATGCACATCTGCATTACGTCGAAAAACTGCGTGCGCGACAGGCTTTCCTCGGGGTCGCCCCAGTCGAGCGGCGGTGTGATCCGATGGCCGTCAGCGCCGAACAGTTCGTCGAAGGTTTCGACCTGCGCCGCTTCCAATTGTGCGTCAGTTGAAACTTCGCGCCTGGTACGGCGAAACTGATCGATGATCTTGTGCTTCAGAATGCCGACGACCCAGGTCTTCAGCTGCGACTGTCCGGCAAACGTGCGCGAACCCTCCAGCGCGGCGATGATGGTTTCCGAGACGACGTCCTCCGCCCACGTTTCGTTGCGCAGCTGCATGCGCGCGATCGCCAGCAAGGTGGGCCTGAGGGCGGCGAGTGAATCCTCGAACGTCGCCGCGCCCAAGGACTATTTCCTGTTCGTCAGCCGTCGAATCAGCGACGATGTGTCCCAGCGCCCACCACCCATCGCCTGCACCTCCGCATAGAACTGATCGACCAATGCCGCCACCGGCAGCGGCGCACGGTTATTGCGCGCTTCGTCGATGCACAACCCGAGATCCTTGCGCATCCAGTCCACGGCGAAGCCGAAATCAAACTTGCCATCGATCATCGTGGCGCCGCGATTTTCCATCTGCCAGCTTTGCGCGGCGCCCTTGCTGATGACCTGCAGTACGAGCTTCATATCCAGCCCGGCCGCCTGGCCGAACGAGATGCCTTCAGATAATCCCTGCACCAGGCCGGCGATACAGAGTTGATTGACCATCTTTGCGAGCTGGCCCGCGCCTGAATCGCCGATCAGCGTGACGGCTTTCGCAAACGCCATCGCCACCGGCTGCGCTCGATCGAATGCCGCCTTATCGCCGCCGCACATCACGGTTAACTGGCCGTTGACGGCGCCGGCCTGGCCACCGGATACCGGCGCATCGATAAAGTGCAGGCCGCGCTTGCGCGCCTCGCGCGTGCAGCTCGCGCGCGATCTTCGCCGACGCGGTGGTGTTGTCGAACGCGATCGCGTCCTTGGCCATGCCGGCGAGAGCGCCGGCGTCGCCCAGCATCACGCTCGCCAAGTCGTCGTCATTGCCGACACACGAAAAAACGATCTGCGCGCCGGCTGCTGCCTCGCGCGGGGTCTGCGCCATCTTGCCGCCGTACTCTTGTGTCCACTGTTGAGCCTTGGCTGCAGTACGGTTGTAGACGGTAACTCGATGTCCGGCGCGCGCCAGATGGCCCGCCATTGGATAGCCCATTACGCCCAGGCCGAGAAAGGCAACGGCGTGCGGTGCGACTGGTTCGTAGGTCTTGGTCGTCATCGTTCGATTCTAAGTGTGTGTGTGAGTGTGTGAGTGGCCCTAAAAACCCGCGGCCAAGCCATCGCGCCGCGAATCGCTGGCAGCGACGTAGCCCTCGACAGCGGGATCACCGAGCCGCCAGACAAATTGACCCGAGCCAAAGTCCATGTATGAATCCTCGCCACGCTTGATGTGATGGCCGCGTGCGATCAATTCGTCGGAGACGCTCCTCGGCATCGCGCCTTCGATTTCAAGATCAAGCCCGTTCATTGCTTTCCAGCGCGGCGCATCGCACGCCGCCTGCGGTTGCTGGTCGGCGATCAACATGCGCGCCAAAGTCTGCACATGGGCCTGCGGCTGTATGTTGCCGCCCATCACGCCAAAACTCATCTGCGGCGCACCGTCCTTGATCAGGAACGCCGGAATGATCGTATGAAACGGGCGTTTGCCCGGTGCGACGCAATTCGGGCTGGCCCGATCGAGCGAGAAACCGGCGCCCCGGTTCTGCAGCGAGATGCCATAACCCGGCACGACGACCCCCGAGCCGAACCCCATGTAGTTCGATTGAATGAACGACACCATCATGCCACTCGCATCCACCGCGCTCAGATAGATGGTTCCGCCGAGCGGCGGTTTGCCGGCCAGGGGGCTTGCCGCGCGCCGCATGTCGATCAGCCGCGCGCGACGCGCCAGATACCCATCATCCAGCATGTCGGCGGGCGCAACGGTCATGCTGCGCGGGTCTGCCACATAGGCATAGGTGTCGGCAAACGCGAGCTTCATCGCTTCGATCTGCACATGGTGCCAGTCGGCTGAATCGACCGCGTAGTCGGTCAACGCGGTATGGCGCAGGATGCCGAGGCAGCTCAGCGCTGCAATGCCCTGACCATTCGGTGGAATCTCGTGCACCTCGTAACCGTGAAACGGCGTGCTGATCGTGCCGACCCAGCCGTGTGCACGCACGAAATCCCAGTAACCGGCAAGATCGGCTGCGGTTATCGCGCCGCCGCCGCTTTGTGCAAACCGTGCAATCGCATCAGCGATCTCACCCCGATAAAACGCTTCACCCCGTGTGTCGGCAACCAGTTTCAAGGTGCGCGCCGCGCCGGACAGCACAAAGTGTTCGCCGACCTCGGGTGTGCGCCCTTTCGGCAAGAAATGCTCGGCAAAGCCGGGCAGATTGCGCAGCAGTGGCGTGGCTCTGACCCACTTGTCTTGCACTGTCGGACTCACTGCAAAGCCGCGCTCGGCGTAGTCGATCGCCGGCGCCAGCACATCGGCAAACCTACGCTTGCCGAATCTGCCGTGCAGCATCGACCATCCAGCCACCGTGCCGGGGACCGTTACCGTATCCCATCCACGCAGCGGAACGCCGGACTGTCCGTACTTACGCTCAAAGTACTCTGGCGTCCATGCGGCCGGCGCGGTGCCGCTCGAGTTCAGTCCGTGCAGTACGCGGCTCTCCGGGTCCCACACGATCGCGAAGTTGTCCGAACCGAGGCCGTTACTGCACGGCTCCGTCATCGTGATGACCGCAGCCGCAGCGATGGCGGCGTCGACCGCGTTGCCGCCGTCCCGCAGAATGCTCAGTCCGGCCTGTGCTGCGAGCGGCTGCGACGTGGCGACGATATTGCGCGCGAAAACCGGCGTGCGAATGGTCGGATACGGGTTCGCCCAATCGAAGTTCATCGCTCAGTCCGCAGCCATGTGAGCCGCATGCTCTACTCCGCAGTGATCTGGCGGTCCTTGATCAGCTTCGCCCACTTGGCGGTGTCGGCGGCGACGACTTTCGCGAAGTCGGCCGGCGTTCCGCCGGCAGCGTCGTAACCCAGCGCGCGCAGCCGCTCCAGGAACTCGGGTGACTTTCAAAACAGCATTGATCTCCGCGTTGAGCCTTTGCGTGGCTTCGGCCGGCATCCCGCGCGGCCCGAACACGCCGAACCAGACAATCGATTCGAAGCCCGGCACCGTGTCGGCTACCGGCGGCAACGTGGGCAACAGCGGCGAGCGCTTGAGCGAAGTCACGGCGATCGCGCGCAGCTTGCCGTCCTTGATGTGCGGCATCGCCGATGCGATGTTGTCGAACAGCAGATGAATCTGTCCGCTCACCATGTCGGGGATCACCAGTGCGGTGCCGCGATAGGGAATGTGCACGGCGTAGGTTCCGGTCATCGACTTGAACAACTCGCCGGTCAGATGAACGATCGTGCCGTTGCCGCTCGAACCGAAGTTGAATTGCGCCGGCTGCGACTTCAACAGCGAGATCAATTCGCCAACGTTGCTGGCCTTGACGTTCGGCGCAATCAGCAGCACGTTGACCGAGTCGGCCACGTGCGCAACCGGCGTGAAATCCGCCTGCGCGTTGTACGGAATCTTCGGATTCAGACTGGGACCGATCGAATGCGTCGAGCTGGTCGCCATCTGTATCGTGTACCCATCGGGCGCGCTCTTCGCGACGATGTCGCTACCCAGGGTGCCGCCGGCGCCCGGGACGATTGTCGACGATGACCTGCTGCTTCAGCCGCTCTGACAACTGCCGCGCCAGTTCGCGCGACAGAATATCGGTCGCTCCCGCGGGTGGGAACGGCACCACGAGCCGAATGGGTTTCGCTGGATACATCTGCGCCGATGCGGAAAGCGGCAGAACCAAAGCCCAGGCGGCAACAAGACGACCTAAGTTCATTTCGGAACCCTTGGGTGATTTATCGAAGACGCCTCTGACGTGCGCCGCGGCCTAATCGTACTAGGCGATCGCACACCCTTTGCCGGCGCGTTGACTTACGTGGCGAGCGCTCCTAGGCTCGGCACGGACCAAATGTAGTTGCCACCTGTGAAGCACGTACTGTTTGTCTGCAGCCAGAATCGCCTTCGTAGCCCGACGGCCGAGCAAGTCTTCGCCAGCCATCCTGGTATCGAGTGTGCGTCCGCCGGTACGAACCACGACGCCTGCAACCCGCTGACGCCAGAGCTGATCGAGTGGGCTGACATCATCTTCGTGATGGAGCAAAGCCACCGCAGCAAGCTCACTTCCAGATTCAGTCAGTACTTGGCAAACAAGCGCATCGTGTGCCTCGAGATTCCGGACGTATACGAATACATGGATCCGGAACTCGTCAGATTGCTCAAGGATAAGGTTCCGCGCTTTCTTCCGGGCGGGCATGAACAATGCTAGCCGTTCCGTCGGCGGTTAACGGCAACACTGCGATCGCCACTTTGCACGACGCGCGGGAGACTTGAGCCTAGACTACCTCTTGAAACGCCTCTTCGCGCTTCCTCTTGATGTTCGGCAGCGCAACGATCACGATCAACGCCGCGGCCGCGATCAGCAGCCCGAGCGACAACGGCCGCGTAAAGAACACTGTGGGATCGCCGCGTGACAACAGCATCGCTCGCCGCAGATTCTCTTCCATCATCGGCCCGAGAATAAAACCCAGAATCAACGGCGCGGGCTCGCAGCGCAGCTTGTAGAACACATAGCCCAACAGGCCAAAGGCTGCGGTTACGGTCACATCGAACGGATTGTTGTTGATCGAGTACACGCCGATCGCACAGAAAACGAGGATCGCCGGATACAACAGCCGGTAAGGCACTTTCAGCAGCTGAACCCAGATGCCGATCAAGGGCAGGTTCAAAACCACCAGCAGCAGGTTGCCGATCCACATCGACGCGATCAGGCCCCAGAACAGCGACGGGTTGCTCGACATCACTTGCGGACCCGGCTGAATGTTGTGGATCGTCATCGCGCCGACCATCAGCGCCATCACGGCGTTCGGCGGAATGCCAAGCGTCAGCATCGGAATGAAAGAGGTCTGTGCGCCCGCGTTGTTGGCCGCCTCCGGAGCCGCGACGCCGCGGATGTTGCCCTGGCCGAACGGCGGGTTAGCGTTGCGCGTGATCTTCTTCTCGACCGTATACGCCGCGAACGCGGCGAGCAGCGCTCCACCGCCGGGCAGCACGCCGAGCACCGACCCCAGGGCGGTTCCGCGCAGCACCGCCGGAGCAGCCGTACTTGAACTCTTCCTTGTTCGGCATAAGCTTGCCGACCTTGCTGGTGAACACTTCGCGCTTGTCCTTGTGTTCGAGGTTGGCAATGATTTCTGCAAAGCCGAACACACCCATCGCAACCGCGACAAAGCCGATGCCGTCGGCCAACTCTGGAATATCGAAATTGAAGCGCGCAACCCCGGAGTTGACGTCGGTGCCGACCAATCCCAGCAGCAGACCGAGAACGATCATCGCAATGGCCTTGATCAGCGAGCCCGACGCCAGCACGACCGCGCCGATCAGCCCCAGCACCATCAGCGAAAAATATTCGGCTGGACCGAACTTGAACGCCAGTTCGACCATCGGCAGCGCAAGCGCTGCCACGATCAGCGTCGCAACAGTGCCAGCGAAGAACGAGCCGAGCGCGGCAGTGGCCAACGCGGCGCCCGCGCGCCCGCGACGAGCCATCTGGTAGCCGTCGATACAGGTCACCACCGACGATGATTCGCCCGGTAAATTAACCAGGATCGCTGTAGTTGATCCGCCGTATTGCGCGCCGTAGTAGATCCCGGCCAACATGATCAGCGCCGAGGTCGGCGGGAGCGCATAGGTCACCGGCAGCAGCATCGCCAGCGTGGCGACCGGGCCGATCCCGGGAAGGACGCCGATCAGCGTGCCGATCAGCACGCCGACGAAGCAGTAGAGCAGGTTCTGCAGGGTCAGCGCGGTCGCGAAGCCGAGCGCGAGATTGTTAATGAGTTCCATCGCGTCTCCTGAGCCGCTAATCGCGCATGAACGCCGGCCAGACCGGGATCGTCATGCTCAGGCCATAGATGAACACCGCGTACACGAGTGCCGCCATGCCGATCGACAGCAGCAGCACATCGCGCAGCTTGAACTCATGGCCGCCGAAGCTGGACACGAGGATCAACACGAACAGCGAAACGATCAGACCAGCTGGGCGAAGCAGCAGTCCGAATGCGACCACGGCGCCGAGCACCAGCCCGAGCGCCCTGAAGTTAAACGGTTCGATCTTGCCGTCGTGACCTTCAACCGCCATTCCCTCGATCAGAACGAGCACGCCGAGCAGCAGCAGCAAACCGCCGAGCATGGTCGGGAAAAACGCCGGGCCCATGCGCGCCGCCGATCCCATGTCGTAATTCTGCGCAAATAACGCGAAGAACAAACCGAACGCGATGAACATCACGCCCGACCAGAAGTCCTTTTGGTTGCGGATTTTCAACGGCACTCTCCCCGAATGGGCACGTGTTCGATTTTTCGCGACTTGCGACGCCGAGCGCTGGTTGGTCGCCCGCTTGTTGGTCGCCAATCGCGGCGGACGATTCTAGCTAGAACATCGTCGTTGGCAGATAAATTGTTGGGTCGTTGCGCTTGTTGCCATGCAGCAGGGCTAGAACACAACCACTTGTCGGACGGCTTTACCTTCGTGCAGCAGATCGAAGCCGCGATTGATGTCGTCGAGCGCAAGGGTTCCTGTCAGCAACCGATTGACCGGCAGGCGCCCACCGCGATAGAGATCGACATAGCGCGGAATATCGCGCAATGGCACGCAAGTACCCACATAGCTGCCCTTGATGGTTCGCTCTTCGGCAACCAGATTGACGGCCGGCATCGGCCACGTTGCGTTGGGCGGTGGCAAGCCTGCAGTAACCGTCGTGCCGCCGCGTCGCGTGATCCGATATGCGAGCTCGAACGCGCGCGTTGCGCCCGCCATTTCGATCGCAGTGTCGACGCCGCCGCCGGTCGCGTCGCGAATCGCAGCGACGACGTCGGCGGCGGCGGCGTTGAATGCGTGCGTGGCGCCGAGCGTTTGCGCCAATGTCAGCTTGTCGTCGGCCAAATCGACTGCGATGACTTGGCGCGCACCGGCCGCTGCAGCCCCTAGCACCGAAGCCAGTCCGACGCCGCCAAGGCCGACCACCGCCACTGAAGAGCCGGCGCGCACCTGCGCGGTGTTGACCACTGCACCGACTCCTGTCAGCACCGCACAGCCAAACAGGGCCGCCTCTTGCAGCGGCAGCTCGCGATCGATCTTGATCGCGGAGCGGCGCGACACGACCGCGTGTGTCGCGAACGCGGAGCAGCCCAGATGGTGATTGATCATCTGGCCGTTGCGCGTCAGCCGGCGTGCGCCGTTGAGCAAAGTGCCGGCGCCATTGGCAGCAGCGCCCGGTTCGCACAATGCGGGGCGGCCTTCGGCGCACGGATGACAGTGGCCGCAGCTCGGGACGAATACAAGCACGACGTGATCGCCGATCACGAGATCGTTAACGCCGTCGCCGACTTGTTCAACGATCCCGGCGGCTTCGTGACCGAGCGCCATCGGCATCGGGCGCGGCCGATCGCCGTTGATGACCGACAGATCCGAATGGCAAAGCCCGGCAGCTTTGATGCGCACCAGAATTTCGCCGGTGCCGGGCGGCGCGAGATCGAGCTCCTCAATTTTCAGCGGCCGGGAATCCGCGTATGGATGCGCGGCTCCCATCGCTTCGAGGACTGCGGCACGGATTTTCATGGAGTCGTCACGAATTCGATAGTCGACGCAAGATCGCCTGCGTTACATGCTTCGTCGTTGCGCTACCGCCCAGATCCCCGGTGCGCACGCCATCGTCGCGCAACGTCGAATGGATCGCCGCGCGAAGTCTTTGCGCAGCTTCGTGCTTGCCGACATGATCGAGCATCAGCCCCGCGGCGAGTAGCAGCGCGACCGGGTTGGCTACTCCTTTGCCGGCGATATCAGGCGCCGAGCCGTGCACTGCTTCGAAGATCGCCGCGTCGGTGCCTATGTTTGCCCCGGGTGCCATGCCAAGCCCGCCGACCAGTCCCGCGATTTCGTCGGACAAGATGTCGCCGAACAAATTGGTGGTCACGATCACGTCGAATTGCCACGGCTTCAGCACAAGCTGCATCGCGCAGGCGTCGATGATGCGATCGTCCATTGCGACCTTGCCCTCGTATTTCGTTGCGACTTCGCGTGCCGTCTCAAGAAAGATTCCAGACAGTACCTTCAGCACATTGGCTTTATGCACGATCGTGACTTTCTTGCGACCGTTCTTTAGCGCGTAGTCGAACGCAAACTCGGCGATACGGCGCGATCCTGCGCGCGTGTTGACGCCCGATGAAATGGCGGCCGCGTGCGGATCGCCGTCGATAGGGATGTAGTGCTCGAAGCCGATGTAAAAGCCTTCGAGGTTTTCGCGCACCAGCACGATGTCGATGTCTTCATAGCGTCCGCCCGGAATCAACGTACGCGCTGGGCGTACATTCGCGTACAGCTTGAACTCCTCGCGCAGCCGCACGTTCACCGAACGAAAACCGCCACCCACTGGCGTCGTGAGCGGCCCCTTAAGTGCGAGTCGCGTGCGCCGGATGCTGTCGAGTAGTGCCGGCGGCAGCGGGTCGCCCGATTTTTCGACGGCCGCCATCCCGCCTTGTTGAACGTCCCACACAAACGGCTTGCCCAGAGCGTCGAGAATCTCGACGACCGCCGCAGTGATCTCGGGCCCGATGCCGTCGCCCGAGATTAAAGTTGCGCGGATTGATTGCGAGGTCAAGACAAGGTAACTCGCGTAGCGTTAAAGTGGGTCATGCAAGCAATTCGGCGACATCGTAGTCCAGCGCTTTGCCATGTCCCTGGCACGATGTGGAATGTTCATGCTACATTTTTTGGAAAATAGAACAAAAATACTGAAGCAATAACAAGCGTGGTCGAAGCATGTGCCACGTGCGCTCAGGTCGCAGGCAGTTTTCAAACCGCAAAGGAGACAACATGGAGCGTCGTGATTTCTTCAAAGTGTGCGCGTCGGCAGTGGTCGTTTGCTCCGCGAGCCTGACGGGCACCGCATGGGCCCAGGACAAGCAGGTCTGGAAAGCCTCGGATGTCCATCCAATCGGTTATCCGACGGTCGAGGCGATTCAGCGCATGGGCAAGAAGCTGGAGAAGGAGACCAACGGCCGCATCTCAATCCAGATGTACCCGTCGATGCAGCTCGGCGGTGAGAAGGAGATGATCGAGCAGGCGCAGGTCGGCGCCTTGCAGATTGCGCGCATTTCGGTCGGCGCGATGGGCCCGGTGGTGGATGAGCTCAACGTCTTCAATCTGCCCTTCGTTTTCCGCGACGAAGCGCACATGCGCAAAGTGATCGACGGTCCGATCGGTCAGGGGCTGCTGGAGAAGATCACGGCCAACCCGCAGTCGCGGCTGGTGGTGCTGGGATGGATGGACGCCGGCACGCGCAACGTCTACTCGAACAAGCCGGTGACCAAGCCCGAGGACTTGAAGGGCCAGAAGATCCGCATGATGGGCAACCCGCTGTTCGTCGAGACGATGAACGCGATGGGTGGCAACGGCGTCGCGATGGGATTTAACGAGCTCTTCGGTGCGCTGCAGACCGGAGTGGTGGACGGCGCGGAGAACAATCCACCGACGCTGCTGGCCCAGAACCACTACACGGTGAGCAAGGTGTACAGCCTGACCGGGCACCTGATCATTCCCGAGATCTTCGTGTTTTCGAAGCGCAGTTGGGACAGCCTGTCCAAGAGCGATCAGGATCTGGTGCGCAAGCTTGTCACGCGAGGCGCAACTGGAGCAACGCCAACTGTGGGATGCCTATGTCGGCGAAGCCGAGGCCAAGCTGAAAGCCGCCGGCGTCAAGTTCGTCCCGGCCGACAAGGCCGCGTTCTACAAGGCTACGCAGCCGATTCGCGACAAATACGGCGCCAAGTACGCCGTGCATTCTGAAGCAGATCGAAGAAACGAAATAGATCTGTCATAGGGCACGCGGCGCCGTTCTACCCGCGTGCCCTTTCTGTGTCCCGGTTCGACGCCGCATGACCGCCAAGCAGCGCTACCGCGAGGCGATGGAGTGGTTGTACATCGCGTGCATCGGCATCTCGGGAGTGGGACTCGTCGTCATCACGCTGATGATTCCGATCGGCGTGTTCATGCGCTACGCGATGAACAATCCGCAGTCGTGGCCTGAACCCGCCGCGGTGGTTCTAATGGTGATGTTGTCGTTCCTCGGCGGCGCCGCGGTGTACCGCGCCAACGTGCACGTTGCGGTGGAGGCGCTGCTCAACGCGGTGAGTCCGGCAAAGCGCCGCATGATGTTGTGGGCTGTGGATGCATGCGTGGGAGCCACGGCGCTGTTCATGATCTTCTACGGCATTCAGTTGTGCATTACGACGCGCTTCCAGACGATGGCCGAATTCCCGTGGCTCTCGGTGGCGTTTGTCTACGCACCGATTCCGCTCAGCGGCTTGGTCACGTTGCTCTTTCTGATCGAGCGAGTGTGGATCGGCAGCCCGCCGAAGACATCGGTCATGTACCGCGATGGCGCAACCGAGCTCGAATAAGTAATGGACATCCTGGTCCTGCTGGGATCGTTCGCCGTTCTTTGCGCGCTGGGGGTGCCGGTCGCGTATGCGCTCGGTTTGTCCGCGCTGATCGCGGCGATGTGGATCGACATCCCGCTCGAAGCCGTGATGCTGAAGATCTCCGACGGCACCGACGACTTCGCGCTGCTTGCGATTCCGTTCTTCGTGCTGGCGGGCGGCATCATGGCCGAAGGCGGAATGGCGGTGCGCCTGATCAATCTCGCGAAAGTTTTTGTCGGGTTCATTCGCGGCGGCCTGGCGCTGGTGAACATTCTCGCCAGCACGCTGTTCGGTTGCATCTCGGGATCGTCGGTCGCCGACACGGCGTCGATCGGCTCGGTAATGATTCCGCAGATGGTGAAGGCGGGCTACCCGCGCGTGTTCGCCACCAACGTCACGATCTGCGGGTCAGTGCAGGCGCTGATGATTCCGCCGTCGCACAACGCCGTCATCTATTCGCTGGCGGCGGGCGGAACAATCTCAATTGCCCATCTGTTTCTGGCCGGCATCTTCCCCGGCCTGTTATTCGGGCTCTGTCTGATCGGACTCGTGTTGTGGACGGCGCACAAGCGCGGCTATCCGAAGAGCGAACCGGTTCCGCTCAGTTCCTTGCCCAAGATCATCATCGACGCGCTGTGGGGTCTGGGCACTGTCGTGATCATCATGGGCGGCATCCTGTCCGGCATCTTCACGCCGACGGAATCGGCGGCGGTCGCATGCGTCTACGCGTTCCTGGTGACGTTTCTCATCTATCGCGACTACACGTGGCGCGAGCTGCCGCGTCTGGTACATCGTGTCGTCAAGACCGTAGCGATGGTGATGCTGCTGATCGGATTCTCGGTCGCCTTCGGCTACATGATGGCGATCATGCAGATCCCGGCGAAGGTCACGGCCTTCTTTCTATCGATCTCCGACAACAAGTACGTGTTCCTGCTGCTGGTCAATGTCCTGCTGTTGCTGCTGGGCACGTTCATGGATCTGGCGCCGATGCTGTTGATCTGCACGCCGATCTTCCTGCCGGTGATCGCCAAGTTTGGAATCGACCCGGTTCACTTCGGCATGATCATGATTCTCAACCTGGGTATCGGGCTGATCACGCCACCGGTGGGACCGACATTGTTCGTCGGCTGCGCGATCGGCAAGGTCACGATGGAGCAGGTGTCGAAGGAACTGTGGCCGTTCTATGGCGCGATGTGTTTGGCGCTTCTACTCGTGACCTACATTCCGGCCATTTCGCTGTGGCTGCCGGGTTTGATGAAATAAAGCTGTCACATTGAACGCTTGATCTGCTCGACGCGCTTCACGCCAAGCGCGCCCGGTGCTTTGCCGGAAGCGTTAAAGTCAGTCCTGCAAGCAAGTTCGGCGACATCGTAGTCAAGCGCTTGCCATGGCGACGTTCAAACAGGAGATCCGCTTTTGTACCGGTCACGACGGCGTCCGCATCGCCTACGCAACGTCCGGCCGCGGTCCGCCGCTGGTCAAGGCGGCTAACTGGCTCAGCCATCTGGAATTTGACGCCGGCAGTCCCGTTTGGAGCCACCTGATGATCGAGCTGTCCCGTCACCACACGCTGATCCGGTATGACGAGCGCGGCTGCGGGCTATCGGATCGTGATGTGCCCGATCTGTCGTTCGACGCCTGGCTGCGTGATCTTGAAACGGTGGTCGACGCTGCGCAGGTTGAACGCTTCCCGCTGCTCGGCATCTCCCAGGGCGCGTCGATCGCTGTGGCCTACGCGGTCCGCCATCCAGAGCGCGTATCGCATCTGATTCTGCACGGCGGCTATGCGCGCGGTCGACTGAAGCGTGACGCGTCACCGCAGCAGCGCGAGGAAGCTGAATTGATGAATCGGCTTGCCGAAATCGGCTGGGGGCAGGAAAACCCCGCCTTCCGACAGTTTTTTACAACGCAATACATTCCTGGCGGCACGGCAGAACAGCACCACTGGCTCAACGAACTCGAGCGCGTGTCGACCTCGCCCTTCAACGCGGCGCGCTTCATGCGCGAGTTCAACGAGATCGATGTAGTGGATCTGCTGCCACGCGTGTCGTGTCCGACCCTGGTGCTGCACGCCAACCGCGATGTGCGGGTACCGTTCGACGAGGGCCGTCTGATTGCAGGCCTGATCCCAGGTGCCCGCTTCGTGCCGCTTGAAAGCGACAATCACTTGCTGCTCGAAGGCGAGCGGGCGTGGCGTCGCTGGGCCGATGAGGTGCGCGCATTCTTGCCGACAACGGTTGCGGCAAGCGATCCGGCGTTTTCCGCGCTGACGACGCGCGAGCGAGGCCTGCTCGAGTTGATTGCGCAGGGGCGCGACAATGCGCAGATCGCGGCTGCTTTGTCTTTGAGCGAAAAGACGGTGCGCAACCACATCACCCGTATCTTCTCCAAGCTCGAGGTCGAGAATCGGCCGCAAGCAATCGTGATGGCACGCAAGGCCGGCTTCGGCGGGCTGGTCCACTAGGGACCTCGGTCCTACTCTTTTGCCGCCGGGCGGCGCGATAACCGGCGTCGTTCGGGACGTAGGTCTCACTACGCGAGCGCGATCGGTCCGGACAATTCGCCCCCTCATGAATTGTTCGACATCACTCCCAGCACCGATATGACCACGATAGTGACGCGCCGCCGGTTGGCCAGCGCGCCGGTTCAATTAGACGCCGTCTTGAATGTGTTCGCGCAGCGCTTGTTGGCAGCGAAGAAGAACTTCGATGCCGCCTGGCGCAGGCGCAGCCGCGCCGCCATCGTGATACGCGAGCTCAGGAACATGAGCGACCGCGAGTTGCACGACATCGGGCTGGATCGCAGCGACATTCCGCGCATCGCGCTGGAAGAGCAGCAGGAAGCCTAGTAAAGAATGTTCGATCCGATCTGCATCCGATCGCTACCCCGCCTCGTATGTGTGCTCGGTTGCCCACTCATATCCCTAGATCTCCTTAAATCTCACTTAACCCCTAAAGAAAGAGGAAATCGATGAAACGCCTGTTCGTATTTGCCGCTATCGCGGCTGCTGTAGCAGCCTCCCACGCCAACCCGACTCACGTCTCCAATGGTGTGATGGCCAGCAAGGAAGGTAAGACGCTGTACACGTTCGACAAGGACGTTGCCGGCAAGAGCAATTGCAACGGCGGTTGCGCTACGGCGTGGCCTCCGTTCATGGTCGCCAATCCGGCCCTTTCCGGCGGTGACTTTTCGATCATCAAGCGCGACGACGGCGCATCGCAATGGGCCTTCAAGGGCAAGCCGCTGTATTTCTTCGCGGGCGACGCCAAGGCGGGTGATGTCAACGGCGACAAGCAGGGCGGCGTATGGCACGTGATCCGCAACGAGGCGAAGAAAACGTCGGCCATCACGTCGGATCTGAGCGCACAGGCCAACTACATCTACTACTGAAACGTGTTGCGTCCGACCGGCGAGCCGGACGCTTGTCTGAAAGGAAAATGTTATGAAGGACGCACGCGGCCTTCCGGTCTCGACGTCCAGCGCGACAGCGCTGGAACACTTCGAGACCGCGCTGGCGCAGTTTCACAGCTATACCGGCGATCCGATCGCCACGCTGCAGCAGGCACTGCAAGCCGACCCCGATTTCGCGCTCGCGCATTTATTCAGCGCGCTGGCGATGTATACGGCGACCGAGCAACGCTACTTGCCTGCGGTGCGCGAGTCGATCGCCAAGGCCGAAGGCGCTCGTGGCGCGCATGAATGCGCGTGAGCGCGGTCTGCTGGCTGCGGCGCAATTTCTGCGCGATGGACAATGGCGCGATGCATCGCGCGCGCTCGATTCGGTGCTGATCGAGTACCCGCGCGATGCGCTCGCGATTCAAACCGGGCACCTGATGGACTTCTTTCAGGGCGACGCACTGAATCTGCGCAACCGGATTTCGCGTGTGTTGCCTCATTGGAACGAGCAGACCCAGGGCTATTCGTACATCCTCGGCATGCATGCCTTCGGCCTCGAAGAGTGCAATCAGTATGCGGAGGCCGAGCGCACGGCGCGCCGCGCGCTCGAATTGCAACCGCGCGACGGGTGGGCGGTGCATGCGGTGGCCCATGTGATGGAAATGCAGGGTCGCAGCTCCGAGGGCATCGAGTGGCTGCAGTCGCGCGAGGCCGACTGGGCACCCGACAACATGTTCGCGCCGCACAACTGGTGGCATCTTGCCCTGTTCCGCATGGATCTCGGTGAGTTCGATGCCGCGCTGAACCTCTTCGATCAAAAGCTGATGGGACCGCAAGCCGACATGATCCTGGTGCTGATCGACGCGACCGCGTTGCTATGGCGCCTGCAGCTCGAAGGCGTGAATGTCGGTGACCGTTTCGAGCGTGTGGCCGATCTGTGGAACGCCAAGCTCGAAGAAGAGGCGGGCTTCTACGCGTTCAATGATGTGCACGCGTCGATGAGCTTTGCCGCCACCGGGCGCGCGCGCGAGATGGCGCGCTTGCGGCGCGCGATGCACGTCGCGGAAAAGGCAAGCAACAGCAACGCCGCGATGACGCGCGAAGTGGGACTGCCGCTCGCCGATGGCCTCGACGCCTTTAGTCGGAATCGGTACGCCGAAGCTATTGAGTGCATCGAAGCGTTACGCGATATCGCTCACCGCTTTGGTGGCAGCCATGCGCAGCGCGATCTGCTGACCTTGACGTTGATCGAAGCATCGATTCGCGCCGGCGATCAACAGCGCGCGCGGCACTACATCGCCGAGCGGCAAGTGCACAAACCGACCGCCTGGAGCGAACGGCTGTTGGCGCGCTCGCGCCGCACCGAGCGCACACCCATCCGCGCCGTGAGCGATTCACACAGCGCGGACGCGCTGCCGATGGAGGCGTGACGTTCTGATGAGCTTGACCGTTCAGGCACACGCGAAATCCGTGCATCCGCGGGCGCCGGTGTTCCTGTGCTTGCCGGCGATGGGCACGCCGGCAAGCTTCTATCAGCCGTTGGCGGTCAAGCTGGCGCACGCGGTCGGCGGCTCGGCTGTTGTCGCCGATCTGCGCGGTCAGGGCGAACATCCGGACCGCGCGGCGCGCGGCGCCAATTTTGGCTATCGGGAAATCGTCGCCGACATTTGCAGCCTGATAGACGAGCTCACGGTGCAGTTTCCAGCGCGACCGCTGGTGCTGTTGGGTCACAGCCTCGGCGGGCAACTCAGCGTGTTGGCTGCACCGAGAATCGCGCGGCGCGTGGCCGGCATCGTCCTGGTTGCTGCCGGCACCGCGCACTGGCGTGCGTGGCCGCGTAGCCACCGCCTGCGTGCATTCCTGATCGTGCATGCGATCCGGATCGTGGCGGCGTTGCTGCCGTGGTATCCGGGGCGGCGGCTTGGTTTCGGCGGCGATCAGCCGCGCCGTTTGATGCGCGATTGGAGTCGTTGTGCGACGACCGGGCGCTACGAGTTGCAGAAAAGCGCGATCGACTACGAAGCCGCGGCGTTCGCCACCCGCATAACTGTGCTCGCGCTGCGTGTGCGCGCCGATCCGATTGCACCACGGGGCGCTGTCGAGGAATTGCTGGCCCGGCTGGCTAGCGCTTCGATCGTACGGCGCACCGTGCAGGGCGTGCGCGCGCATTCGCCGTGGCGGCGGCATTTCTCGTGGGCGCGCCAGCCAGATGAAGTCGTCGCCGCGGTGGCAGGTTGGTGGAAGGAGTTGAGTGTGCGGCAGCGTGTAACCGCGAAGTATCGATCGGCCGCTTGAGTCTCAGAGCTCGCGAAATCGCCCGGTGTGACCGTCAATCGACACGTGCACCGGAAAACTTGACGACCTTCTCGTACTTGGCAAGTTCGCTACGAACAAGAGCCGCGAATTGCTCGGGCGTTCCGGGCGCTGGGTCTGCGCCCATTCTTGCCAGGCGCTCGCGCATGTCAGGTGAGCGTAGCGCCGCGCCAAATGCGGAGTTCAGTCGAGTCACGATCTCCGGCGGCGTACCGGCCGGCGCGAACACGCCGAACCAAGTCGAGACATCGAAGCCAACGAGGCCCGCATCGGCCATCGTCGGCACATCCGGCATTGCACTCGCGCGCTGAGCGGTCGTCACTGCCAGCGCGCGCAGCTTGCCGGCTTTGATCTGCGCGGTTGCCGACGCCAGATTGTCGAACATGAAGTCGGTCTGACCTGCCAGCAGTCCGAGCTGGGCCGGTGCGGCGCCGGCGTATGGGATATGGACTGCCGAGACGTTTGCTTGCGACTTCATCAGTTCGCCGGCCATGTGCCCGGCGCTGCCGTTGCCGCCCGACGCATAGTTCAGCCGCGCGGGATTCTTGCGCGCATAGTCGATCAGCTCGCTGGCGGTGCGAATGCCCAGCTTATCGGCGCGCTCCGGCGCCATCACCAGCACATTGGGCACGTGCGCAATCAGCGTAATCGGCGCGAAGTCCTTGACCGGGTCATACGGCAGTTTCGAGAATAACCACGGGTTGACCGCGTGCGTCGCGACTGCACCAATCACCAGCGAGTAGCCATCGGGCGGCGACTTCGCAACGTGATCGACGCCGAGGTTGCCGCCGGCGCCGGGACGATTCTCGACGACGATGATGCCGAGCGTGTCCTTCACGCGCTCCGCCAGTGCGCGCGCGGCGGTGTCGAGCGGCCCGCCCGGCGGATACGGCACGACCAGACGAATCGGCTTGTTCGGATAGGCAGATTGAGCTTCGGCCAACTGCGTCCAGCTCGATGCAACGCTCGCTGTTACCAGCGTTGCGCTGAGGAGATACAGTGCGCGACGTCGATTCACAATCATTCTCTCCTGATAACCAGACTCGCTAGTATCGCTGATCGCCATCGATTCGCCGTGCCCCCAACACTCGCCACCGCCCGCTTGACGATCGAGCACGTCACGGTCAATCACGCGCCGTTGCTCGTCGAGTTTTTTCGTCGCAACGAAGCGCATCTGGCGCGCTGGGACCCACCGCGCCCGGCAGGTGTACACAGCGCAGAGTTCTGGGAAGCTGAATGCGAACGCGCCGTGGACGAACACAACAATGGGCTGGTCGCGCGCTGGGTTCTGTTCTTGCGTGCAGACGACTCGCAGGTCATCGGTCGAATCAATTACACGCAGATTGCGCGCGGGCCGTTCCAGTCGTGCGTGCTTGGCTACGCAATCGATGCCGCGTTCGAGCGTCGCGGGTTGATGCAGGAAGCGCTAGGCGCGACGATCGCGCATATGTTCGATGCAATGCGTTTGCATCGCATTCAGGCGAGCTATATGCCGGAGAACAGGCGTAGTGGTCGTTTGCTGCAAAAACTCGGCTTTCGGCGCGAAGGGGTGGCGCCGCAGTATCTTTACATCGATGGCGCCTGGCGCGACCATGTGATCACCGCCTTGCTTAACAGGCGTTTCGACGACAACATTTTCAAGCGCTCGGACGCTCGCTAAACGGCTCGTCGACATCGACCGCTTGCGCAGCACTCGCGGGGCGAATCTGAGCGTCACGCACCTGAGCTGCCGGGGGTCCGCGCCTCGCCCATTGCGCTAGACGCTGCAGCGCTGTTGCGTCGCCGACCGCGACTGCTTCGACGCTGCCATCGAAGCAATTGCGCACCCAACCCGCAAGGCGCAGTCGGCGCGCCTCGATGCACATCGCGTAGCGAAACCCAACGCCCTGCACACGACCCGTGATCTTGAAGTGCAGTCCGGGCATAGGCCGGGCCCTCAGACGACTCCGCGTGACTTCAGCTTGCTCAGCTGATCTTCTTCGACACCGGCGTACTTGCGCAGCACGCTGGCCGTGTGCTCACCCAGCAGTGGTGGCGGCAGCTCATACGCCGGCGGTGTGGCCGATAGCTTGATCGGGTTGGCCACCATCGGCACGTGGCCGGCGAGCGCATGCGCAAGATCGATTCGCAAACCGCGCGCGGCGACTTGCGGATCTGCGAGAGCGTGCGCGATATCGTTGATCGGCCCGCACGGCACGCCTGCCGCATCGAGCCGTTCAACCCAGAACGCCACCGGTCTGGCGCGCAGGACGCCTTCCAGTTCGCCGATCAATACCTCGCGATTGCGCACGCGATCTGCGTTGCGCCGGTAGCGCACATCACTTGCGAGGTGCGGCGTGCCGGCCACTTCGCAAAACTTAACGAACTGCGAATCGTTTCCGACCGCTAAGACTACGTGCCCGTCGGAGGCCGCAAAGACCTGGTACGGAACGATGTTTGGATGGGCGTTGCCAGCGCGGCCCGGCGCCTTGCCAGACGTCAGGTAATTCATGTTCATGTTGGCGAGCATTGCGAGCATCACGTCGTACAGCGCCATGTCGATGTATTGACCTGTGCCGGTACGCTCGCGGTGCGTGACCGCGGCAAGTATTGCGACTGCCGAGTACATTCCGGTCATCAAGTCGGACACGGCGACACCGGCTTTCTGCGGACCTCCACCGGGGCGATCGTCGCGCTCGCCTGTGATCGACATGAAGCCACCGATGCCTTGCATGATGAAGTCGTAACCAGCGCGATTGCGATGCGGCCCGGTCTGACCGAAGCCGGTGATCGAGCAATAGATCAGGTTCGGCTTGATCGCGACGAGCGACGCATAGTCGAGTCTGTACTTCGCGAGCTGCCCGAACATGTAGTTTTCGACAACGATGTCGCAGTGCTCGGCCAACTTGTGCACCAGCGACTGACCCTCTGCCGTCGAGATATCGATCGTGACCGAGTGTTTGCCGCGATTGGCCGACAAGTAGTAAGCCGCTTCCGAAGTTTCAACGCCCGCTGCGTCCCTTAGGTACGGCGGCCCCCAGTGTCGCGTGTCGTCGCCGCTGCCAGGCCGCTCGATCTTGATCACCTCGGCGCCGAGGTCGGCAAGAAGCTGCGTGCACCACGGACCGGCGAGCACGCGCGTTAGATCGAGTACACGCAAATGGCCAAGGGACTTCATGGTGATCGGTGATCAGTGGTCAATGGTCAGAGAATGCCTACACTTTGCGGATGGTACGGAAGGTTTCGGCATGGACGCTGCGCACGCTGATGAACGTGTGGCCGCCGTTTGTCGGCGCTGGAATTCACGTCAGGCACATTGCGCCGGACTTCCGCAGTGTCACCGTCGAAATGAAGTTGCGTTGGACCAATCGTAATTACGTCGGTACGCATTTTGGCGGGTCGCTCTACTCGATGACCGATCCGTTTCTGATGGTGATGCTTCTGCATACCCTTGGTGGACAGTACCGCGTGTGGGATAAATCGGGTTCGATCGAATACATCGCACCAGGGCGCGGGCGGGTGTGGGCGCGCTTCGAGTTGCACGACAGCGACCTGACCTTGATTCGACGCATGACCGAGGCTGGTGACAAGCATCTGCATTTGTTCAGCATCGACATCAAGGATGACGAAGGCATGGTGGTCGCACGAGTGGAAAAGATCATCTACATCAGACGTAAGCGCGAGGTCGCGCTAAGTGGAGATCCAGCATGAGCCCAAAGAATGGCGCGCTTCCACTTGGCGCGATAGCGCGCAGCGCCGACGATGCGGCTCCGGTTGCTGTCGCGTGGCCTTACGCCAGAGTGGTCGCGCATCGCGGCGGCGGCACTCTGGCCCCCGAAAACACGATCGCGGCGATCAAGTTGGGGTTTGACCGTGGATACCGCGCGATCGAGCTCGACGCGATGCTGGCGGCCGACGATGTGCCTGTGTTGATGCACGACAAGACTCTTGAGCGTACGGGGTTGATGCGCGGGGCAGTCAACGAACGCCGTGCAGCGGAGCTTGAGCGCATCGATGTCGGAACCTGGCACTCTGCACGCTTTGCCGGTGAAACGGTGCCGACGCTCGAACGAACGCTCCGCTTCTGCCGCGACAATCGGATCTGGGCGAACATCGAGATCAAGTCTGCACCGGGATACGAACGCGTCACCGGCGATGCGGTTGCGCGCACGACGGCGCTCGTCTATGCCGACCTGATCCGTCCCGGCGGTGACCGCGCCGACCAGGTCGATCCAGCGGGTTCCGTTGCTGTCCTCGTTTTCGCGCGCCGCGCTGGCTGCCGCGCGCGAGGCCGCGCCTGACCTGCCGCGCGGCTGGCTGGTACAGCGTGTGCCTCCGACCTGGCGCGCCGAGCTAGCGCGCCTCGGCTGCGTCTCGCTGCATACGAATCATCGGTACCTGACCGCCCGACTGACGCGCAAGATCAAGCAGCACGGCGCCTGGCTGTTCTGCTACACGGTGAATTCGCCGCAGCGCGCGCGCACGATTCTCGGCTGGGGCGTCGATGCCTTTTGCACCGACGCGATAGACCTGATTGCTGCGGATTTCGCGATGTTAGTCGCGGGTGACTAACCGATCACCGATCACCGGCTAACCCGGCGGCCGCGTATCGACAAACGACGGTCGCGCGGCGAGCTTTTCATAGTGTCGCGCCAGATTGGGATGCGTGTTGCGCCATCCAATCTGTTTGAACCGAAAATCCAGATAGCCGAGCGCGCATCCGACGGCGATATCGGCCAGCGAGTACGCATTGCCGTTGCACCAAGGCTTGTCGGCCAGGCCGTGGCCCATGGATGCAACGCCGGCGTTCACCTTGTCCATCTGCCGATCGATCCACTTCTGGCTCTGCAGTTCCGCCGGACGCTGCGTCTGTTCCAGACGGGCCAGGATCGCGGCGTCCATTACGCCGTCGGCCAACGCCTCCCATGTCCGGACCTCGGCGCGTTCGCGGCCATTCGGTGGAATCAGTTTCGCCACCGGAGTCAAGGTATCCAGGTATTCGACGATTACACGCGAGTCAAACAGCGCACCGCCGTCTTCCATGATCAGGCAGGGCACCTTGCCGAGCGGGTTGGCGTCATGGATACGCGTGTCGGGCGACCACACGTCTTCCAGTTCCAGCTGGTACTCGAGGCGTTTTTCCGCCATCACGATGCGCACCTTGCGCACGTACGGGCTGGCAAGCGAAGCGATCAGGCGGATGTTCTTGGACACGGCGCGCAACAGGGCAGTCGGAGAATCAGTATATCGACGGCGCGACGCTCGGCAATACCAATGCACCGGTTGGCAGAGGAACGATGCGCCTTTGATACACTGCATCGCCTTGAAAGTTATACACGCCTAGCACGGGTTCTCCCCGAACCGCACCGATCCCGCAAACGATTCCGCACGCAGCGTGCCTGTCGAACTCGTTTCGCTAACCGCCATTAGCCCGCTCGACGGCCGCTATGCCCGGCAAACAGCCGAGCTGCGCGACGTTTTTTCCGAATTTGCGTTCATGCGCGAACGGCTGCGGGTCGAACTGCAGTGGCTGACCGCGCTTTCGATCGCCGGCCTGCCCGGGCTGGCGCCGCTGTCTCCAGGCACGGCGCGCGCCCTGCAGCAACTGGTCGCGCAATTCAGTATCGAAGATTGCACCGAGATCAAGGTAATCGAGGCGGAGACCAACCACGACGTCAAGGCGGTCGAATACTTCATCAGGAAGCGCGTCGGTCCCGCGCTGGGCGCCGCCTCGGAATTCATCCACTTTGGCTGTACGTCCGAAGACATCAACAACGTCGCGCACGCGCTGATGCTCGAACGCGGCCGCTCGTTGCTGGTCGGCCGCCTGCGCGCGATACACGGGGAATTGCGTAGTTACGCGCATCGGTACGCTGACGTGCCGATGTTGTCGCGCACCCATGGCCAACCCGCCACTCCGACGACCGTCGGCAAGGAATTCGCCAACGTTTCGGTGCGGCTTGCCGCTGCGATCGACACCGTCGAGCGCACGGAGCTGCGCGCAAAGATGAACGGCGCGGTCGGCAATTACAACGCACATGTGGCCGCGTACCCGGACGTCGATTGGGAATCGCTGGCGCGTGGCGTCGTCGAGGGGCTAGGGCTGACCTTCAATACGCACACGATCCAGATCGAACCGCACGACTCGATGGCCGAGCTGTTCGATGCGATCGCACGCACCAACACAGTGCTGCTCGATCTCGACCGCGACTTGTGGGGCTACATCTCGCTTGGCTATTTCAAGCAGAAGCTAAAGCCGGGTGAGATCGGCTCCTCGACGATGCCGCACAAGGTCAATCCGATCGACTTCGAGAATTCGGAAGGCAACTTGGGCCTGGCCAATGCGCTGCTGCGGCACCTTTCTGAAAAGCTTCCGATCTCGCGCTGGCAGCGCGACCTCACGGATTCGACCGTGCTGCGCAATCTGGGTGTCGCATTCGGTTACGCACTGATCGGCTACGAGTCATGCCGGCGCGGCCTTGCCAAGCTCGAGATCAACGAAGCGGCGCTGCGTGCCGATCTGGATGATGCGTGGGAAGTGCTGGCCGAGCCGGTGCAAACCGTGATGCGCCGCTACGGGGTTGAAGATTCCTATGAACAGTTGAAAGCGCTGACGCGCGGCAAGGGAATCACGCGCGAGGTGTTGCACACGTTCGTGCGCGGACTTTCAATTCCGGCCGATGCGCGCGATGCGTTGCTCGCATTGACTCCGACGACCTATATCGGCAAGGCGGCTGAGCTCGCGCGCCGCGCGTAACGTGTCACGCGTCGGCTATGCTTCCCGCGGCAGCGAGGGTCACGCCTCCGACGTTGCTTTGTCGGCGAAGCACACGCTCGGCCCGTAAGGTCTAATCGGGCTTGTGGCGACAGCTTCAATGTTGTTGCCGTGCATGCCATGTCTTCGATCATTTCCATCGCCAACCTGACCAAGACCTATGCGTCGGGTCTGCAAGCGCTAAAGCCCACCGATCTTCAGATCAGCAAGGGCGAAATCTTCGCACTGCTGGGCCCAAACGGCGCAGGCAAGACGACCCTGATCAGTATCGTTTGCGGCATCGTCACTCCAAGCACGGGAACAGTGACGGTTGATGGCCACGACATCGTCCGCGATTACCGCGCAACGCGCTCGAAGATCGGCCTGGTGCCACAGGAGCTGACCACCGACGCTTTCGAAACGCCGTGGGCCACTGTCAGCTTTAGTCGAGGGCTGTTCGGGCACGCGCCGAATCCTGCGTATATCGAAAAGGTGCTGCGCGACTTGTCTCTATGGGACAAGCGCAAGGACAAGATCATGACCTTGTCGGGCGGCATGAAGCGGCGAGTGATGATCGCGAAAGCTTTGTCGCACGAGCCCGAGATCTTGTTTCTCGACGAGCCGACCGCCGGCGTCGATGTCGAGCTGCGCCGTGATATGTGGGCGCTGGTACGGAGAATGCGCGACAGCGGCGTGACGATCATTCTGACCACGCACTACATCGACGAGGCCGAAGAAATGGCCGACCGGATCGGCGTCATCAACAAGGGTGAGCTGATCGTGGTCGAAGAAAAGAACGAGCTGATGAAGAAGCTCGGCAAGAAGCAACTCACGCTTGTTCTGCAAGAGCCGATGGCGGCACTACCGGCCGCGCTCGCCGACCGCGGCGTCGTGCTGAAAGCCGACGGCCACGAGTTGGAGTACACGTTCGACACGCATGAAGAAAGGACCGGTATCCCATCGCTGCTGCAACGGATGAGCGACCTCGGGATCGCGTTCAAAGACCTGAACACGCGCGAAAGCTCTCTGGAAGATATTTTCGTCAGCCTCGTGAGTGATCGAAGGTAGATCAGCAATGGACGCAACTGCATTTAATCAGCATGGCGTCTGGGCCATTTACAAGTTTGAAATGGCACGCGCGCTGCGCACGCTGTGGCAAAGCCTGGCAGCGCCGGTCATCACCACTTCGCTGTACTTCGTCGTCTTCGGTGCCGCGATCGGTTCGCGCATCGCCGAGGTAGATGGCGTCGCCTATGGCGGGTTTATCGTGCCGGGGCTCATCATGCTGGCGCTGTTCACCGTGAGTATCTCCAACGCTTCCTTCGGCATTTATTTCCCGAAATTCACCGGCACCATTTACGAGTTGCTGTCGGCACCGATCTCCCATGTGGAGATCGTGATTGCCTACGTGGGCGCCGCGGCCACCAAGTCGATCGTCCTCGGCTTGATCATCCTAGCCACCGCCGCTCTGTTCGTACCGATCCAGATTCTGCATCCAGTCTGGATGATCGGCTTCCTGGTGCTGACGGCTACCAGCTTCAGCCTGTTCGGCTTCATCATCGGCATCTGGGCCAAGGGCTTCGAGCAACTGCAGTTCGTTCCAATGCTGGTGATAACGCCGCTGACGTTTCTGGGCGGGGCGTTCTATTCGATCGACATGCTGCCGCCGACGTGGCGCACGGTGACCTTGTTCAATCCGGTCGTCTACTTAATCAGCGGCTTTCGGTGGAGTTTTTACGGCAGTTCGGATGTCGGCGTCGAGCTGAGCCTCGCGATGACATTGGGGTTCTTTGTGATCTGTCTGGCGATCGTCGGTTGGATCTTCAAGACCGGATATCGGTTGAAGAACTAGGTGCGATTGTTGCTCCGCGTAATCGCCATTGCGACAGACGCGCCATGACATTGCCGGCAATCGAGACCGCGACCGCATCCGATGAAGCTTCCGTCATCGACCTGATCGTGCTGGCGTTCAGTGCGGACCCTGCGGCTCGTTGGACGTGGAGTGATCCGCAGCAGTACCTGACGCATTTTCGTCACTTCGCCCGGGCGTTCGGCGGCAAGTCGTTCACGCATGGAAGCGCATACACCATTGACGGCTACGCGGGTGCCGCACTGTGGCTTCCGCCGAATGTCGAGCCTGATCAAGACGCATTGATCGGCCTGCTGCAAACTACGGCGTCCGAGCAAAGTCAACGGCACGCCTTTGAAGTGTTCGACCAGATGGGTCGCTATCACCCGAGCGAGCCGCATTGGTATTTGCCACTGATGGGTGTCGATCCGTTTCACCAGGGCAAAGGACTGGGCTCGGCGTTGATGAAACATGCACTGATCCCCTGCGATCGCGATAGGACGCTCGCTTATCTAGAATCGACCAACCCGAAAAATATTCCCCTGTATCAAAGACACGGGTTTGAGTTGCTCGGAACGATTCAGGTGAAAAGCTCGCCGCCACTGTTTCCAATGCTGCGCAAGCCGCGCTGACAAGATGTGCTCGATTGAATTCAAGAGCAAGACTCGGAGTGCCCGACCTGCCGTTGATAGCTAGAGTGCGTCCATCGATCAACGCGTGTCGAAGGGATGCGAGATGAACATGGTCACCAAATCTGAAATGCTTGCCGCTGCAACAATCAGCGATCCGCGCTGGGCCGCCGCGGTCAGGCGCGACCCGGCGGCGGACGGGAAGTTTTTCTACTCGGTCAGGAGCACTGGCGTGTACTGCCGCCCTTCGTGCGCCGCCCGTACGCCGCGGCCCGAAAACGTAGTCTTCTATGACACAGCGGCCGACGCGGAGCGCGCGGGCTTCCGTCCGTGCAAACGTTGCCGGCCAGATCAGCCCGCAAGGGCGGATCAGCACGCGGCGAAGGTGGCCGACCTCTGCCGCTTTATCGAGAAGGCGGAACAGCCGCCGACTCTGCACGTACTGGCGGCGCGCGCAGGAATGAGCGCCTATCACCTGCATCGCGTCTTCAAGGGCATCACCGGATTGACGCCAAAGGCTTACGCAGCTGCGCATCGTGCCAAGCGTGTCAGGCAACAGCTCGATCACGGCAAGACGGTGACGCAAGCCATCTACGACGCGGGCTACAACTCGCAGGGACGGTTCTACGAAGAATCGAATCACGTGCTCGGCATGACACCCACCACATATCGCGCGGGTGGCGTTGATACCGAAATACGCTTTGCCATCGGCGAGAGTTCGCTCGGTTCGATCCTCGTTGCGCAAAGCGACCGCGGTGTGTGCGCCATCATGATGGGTGACGATCCCGATCAGCTTGCGCGCGATCTGCAGGACCGGTTTCCGAATGCGCGACTGATCGGTGGCGACGCCGAGTTCGAGCAGGTGGTGGCAAAGGTCGTAGGACTGGTCGAAGCGCCGGGTGTGGGCCTTGATCTGCCGCTCGACGTGCGCGGCACCGCATTTCAGCAGCGCGTCTGGCAGGCATTGCGCGAGATCCCGGTGGGGGAGACGGTGAGTTACACCGAACTCGCCAAACGGATCGGCTCGCCAAAATCGTTCAGGGCGGTGGCGCAGGCGTGCGGCGCCAACCCGCTGGCGGTAGCGATTCCGTGCCATCGCGTCGTGCGCAACGATGGCGCGCTTTCGGGCTATCGCTGGGGCGTCGAGCGCAAGCGCGCGTTGCTCGAACGCGAAGGCAACGCATGAATGTGCTCGATACCGAAATGAGCAAAGCGTTCGTGATGGCGGCGATCGGACAGCTGGTAGATGGCGACCTGGCCGAGTGGAATCGCACCGCAGATGGCGAACTCGAATTGCGCCTCGCATCGGGCGAGAGCTTCCTGATGGGTGACGGCAGTATTACTTCGCAGAAGCGCTTGACTGGAACGGTTTCTCTGCCGTCGATTCATCTCTTCGCGAGAACGCCCGGATGAATGCGCGTGACGACGCGATGGCCGTCGCTTCGGCGACCGATGTGGCCGAACGGATCAAGGCAATCGACTGGGCGCAAGTGTCTGACGACCTTGACTCGCAGGGCAGCGCTGTCATCGAAAGCTTGATCTCGGCGGACGAGTGCGAGGCGCTCGCCGCTTTGTATCCGATCGACGGCTTGTTCCGCAGCCGAGTTGTCATGGCGCGGCATGGCTTCGGCCGCGGCGAGTACAAGTACTTCAGCTATCCGCTGCCGGAGTTGATCGCACGCTTGCGCACGGCGCTGTACCCGCCGCTCGCAGCAGTGGCCAATCGATGGAACGCCGCGATGGGGATCGACGTGCGGTTTCCGCAGAAGCACGCGCAGTTCATCAAGCGCTGCCACGCAGCGGGCCAGCGGCGGCCGACACCGCTGCTGCTGCAATACGGCGCCGATGACTACAACTGCCTGCACCAGGATTTGTACGGCGAGCACGTCTTTCCGCTGCAGCTCACGATCCTGCTGTCCGAGCCCGGCCGCGACTTCACCGGCGGCGAATTCGTGATGACCGAACAGCGTCCGCGCATGCAGTCCCGGCCGGTCGTGGTGCCGCTACGGCAGGGTGATGCGGTGATATTCGCAGTGCACCAGCGCCCGGTGCAGGGTACGCGCGGCGCGTATCGAGTCAATCTGCGGCACGGCGTCAGCCGTGTGCGTTCCGGCCACCGCCACACGGCAGGCATCATCTTTCACGACGCGACGTGATGCACGTTCCTAAAGCGTGACCAAGTAGAAAACAACGCCACCCGCAAGTGCGGCAAGCACTGCGGCACGCAGTCGGATCGCCGCGCCGTCCTCGGCGGCCGTTGCGGACAGCCCCAGCTTGTCGCCGGTGAGCATCGGCGTAATCAAATCTTCGCCCCGCCACAGGTAAAACGCGATCGCGGCGACGTGCAGCGCCACCAGCGCGACCACGAGCCACCCGTTGTAGTAGTGCAGCGTTGATAAACGATCGCTCGTTGCACTCGGAAACAAACTTGACCCACGGGCCTTCGGTAAAGGTGCCGAGCTTGCCGGTCGTGAACGAGAACACAACCAGCGCCGCCAGCAGCCAGTGAAAAAGCCGCGTCGGCAGATCCCAGATTCGAACCTTTTGGCCCGCCTCGATGATCTGCAACGGCGGCGTCCTTACGGCACGAGTTGCTGTTCGTCTTCCCGCTTGACCGGCTTCACCAGGTCTTCGCGCTTGATTCCAAGGTACATCGCGATCGCGGCCGCGACGAACACGGACGAGTAGATGCCGAACAGAATGCCGATCGTAAGGGCCAGCGCGAAGTAGTGCAGCGCCGGTCCGCCGAAGAACAGCATCGACAGCGACATCGCCAACGTGCAGCCGTGCGTGATGATCGTGCGCGAGATCGTGGCCGTGATCGCCGAATCGATGACCTCCACCACGCTGGCGCGGCGCATCTTCTTGAAGTGTTCGCGCACACGATCGAAGATGATCACCGACTCGTTGACCGAGTAGCCGAGCACGGCGAGCACCGCGGCGAGCACCGGCAGCGAGAACTCCCAGCCGAAGATCGAGAACACGCCGACGACGAGTATCACGTCGTGCAAGTTGGCGATGATCGCGGCTACCGAGAACTTCCACTCGAAGCGGAAGGCGAGGTAGACCATGATGCCGATCACGACCATTAGCAGCGCAAGCAATCCGTCCTGTGCGAGTTCGGCGCCTACCTGCGGGCCGACGAATTCGACTCTGCGCAGTTCGACTTTCGGATCACCGGCACGCAGGGTCTCCATCACGCGCTCGGCCTGCTGGCCCGAGGTGACGCCTTGCTGCAGCGGCAGGCGAATCAACACATCGCGCGAGGTGCCGAAGTTCTGAACCTGAAACTCGCCGCGTGCCTGCTGTTCGATCGCGCTGCGAATCTGCTCGAGCTGCGCCGGCTGCTGGTACGCGACCTCCATCACCGTTCCGCCGGTGAATTCGATCGACAAATTAAGTCCTCGAAATACCAGGAAGCCGACCGCGATGACGAACGAGATCGCCGAGATCGCATTCAGAATCAGCGAATACCGCATGAACGGAATCGTGCGGTGGATGCGAAAGAATTCCATTACGTCGTCCTATTTCGCCGCAGCAGCGCCGGGCTTCCACACCTGACCGACCGAGATCGCCGGCAGTTTCTTGCGCGTGCCGTAGTACAGATTGACGATCGCGCGTGATACGTACACAGCCGAAAAAATCGACGTCAGAATTCCGAGCACGTGCACCACCGCGAATCCGCGCACCGGCCCCGAGCCAAATGTCAGCAAAGCGACACCGGCGATCAAAGTCGTGATGTTCGAATCCATGATCGTTGCCCACGCCTTGTCATACCCCTCGTAGATCGCCTGCTGCGGCGTTCGGCCGTTACGCAACTCTTCTCGTACGCGCTCGTTGATCAGCACGTTGGCATCGATTGCCATGCCGAGCGTGAGCGCAATCGCGGCGATGCCGGGCAATGTCAAGGTTGCCTGCAGTAACGACAGCAGGGCGATCAGCAGCATCAGGTTGACTGTCAGCGCGACCACCGAGATGACTCCGAACACGCGGTAGTACAGGATCATGAAGATCGAAATCGCGGCAAAGCCGTAAAGCGTCGACTTGAAACCCCGGTCAATGTTCTCGGCGCCGAGGCTCGGGCCGATCGTTCTTTCTTCGATGATTTCCATCGGTGCGGCGAGCGAGCCGGAGCGGATCAGCAGCGCAAGGTCGGCGGTTTCCTGCACGCTGAAATTTCCGGTGATCTGAAACTGATTGCCGAACTCGCCTTGAATCGTCGCGACCGAGATCGCTTCGCCCTTGCCGCGCTCGTACAGCACGATCGCCATCAGGCGTCCGATGTTCTCGCGCGTTGCCGTGCGCATCGAGCGGCCACCGGCTTCGTCAAGTCGTACCGACACCGCAGGGCGCTGATTCTGGTCCAGCGTGGCCGAAGCACCGTTTAACTGCGAACCCGTGACGACAACTTCGCGCTTCAACGGAATCTGCTTGATCGTCTGACCGTCGCGTTGTGGCACTGTCACGGCACCCGGCGTTCCCGCGGCCATCGCATCCTGATCGACCAGTCGGATTTCCAGTGTCGCGGTGCGACCGAGCAGCTGCTTCGCGCGCGCAACATCCTGCACGCCGGGCAACTGCACGACGATGCGGTCGGTGCCTTGCTGTTGAATCACCGGCTCGGCTACGCCGAGTTCGTTGACGCGGTTATGCAAGGTCGAGATGTTCTGCCTGAGAGCGGAATCCTGAATTGCCCTTTGCCCGACCGGCGTCAATGTCGCAACCAGCGCGAGGTCGTCGCCGCTTCCTGTCTCGCGCAGAGCGAGCTCGCCGATCTGCGAGCGCAACAGGTCCTGTGCGCGCGTGCGCATCTCGGCGTCGCGAAAACGGATCTCGATCGAGGCTGGCGTCTTGTTTATACCGGCGTGACGGATATTCTTTTCGCGCAGCAAGGTGCGGATATCCGACGTCAGCGTATCGAGCCGCTTGTCGATCGCTGCGCGCATATCGACCTGCAGCAGAAAGTGCACGCCGCCGCGCAAGTCGAGGCCGAGGTACATCGGCAATGCATTGACTCCGACCAGCCAGCGCGGCGTGTTGGAAATCAGATTCAGCGCGACGATGTAGGCCGGATCTTCCGCGTCGGGACTCAGAGCGCGCTGGATTGTGTCTTTCGCCTTCAGTTGGGTGTCGGTGTCGGCAAAGCGCACACGAACCGTGGAGTTGGTGCCGATAGTGTCGAAGAAAGCGCCGGCATGCGGTATCTGTGCTTCGTTCAGTATCGACTCGACTCTCGACATCAATGCCGGATCGATCTTGACCGTCTGCTTGCCAGAGGAAACCTGAACCGCCGGTGACTCGCCGAAAAAATTCGGCAGCGTGTAGATCGCGCCGAATATCAGCGCGATAGCAATGACGATATATTTCCAGAGCGCATAGCGGTTCATAAATGCGGATTCATGCGGGCTTGAACGTGTCTTTCGGCAACAGTGTCTGCACCGCCATTTTCTGCATCGAGAGCTGTACCGGCTGGCCATTGACCGCGGCCACCTGCAACGTCACGAACTGATCGTTGATCTCGGTGATCTTGCCGACGATGCCGCCCGCGGTGATCACTTCGTCGCCTTTTTTCAGCGAGTCGGCCATCGCCTTGTGTTCCTTCTGGCGCTTGACCTGCGGACGGATCAGCAGGAAGTAGAACACGACGAAGATCAGCACCATGAAGCCGATCGACATAATCGACGATTCAGGCCCCGACTGGGCGGCCGGCGCCGCCTGTGCGAACGCATTGCTGATGAGAAACATGATGGTTGCCCTCGACGCAAATTGCAGGATGAAGGTTCAGCGGGGCGCGATTATAACGGCGGCCCCTCGATGATGCGGCGTGCAAACCTGTGGACAGTCGCCACCGAGTTCAAGCGCCGCGCATGCGGTCGCGCGCGAACTCAACCCGAAATTCGCCAAAGCGCTTTCCCGCAATTGCAGCGCGCGCCTGTTTCATCAGATTCAGGTAGTAATGCAGGTTATGAATCGTATTCAACCGCGCTCCCAGAATCTCATTGACCCGTTGTAAATGGTGCAGATACGAGCGCGAGAACGTTCGACAGGTAGGGCAGCCGCAGGTTTCATCGAGCGGCGCGGTGTCGGTGCGATAGCGGCTGTTGCGCAGCTTGATGTCGCCATAGCGGGTGAAGAGCCAACCGTTACGCGCATTGCGCGTCGGCAGCACGCAATCGAACATGTCAATGCCGGCGTCGATCGCCTCGATCAGGTCTTCCGGTGTGCCGACCCCCATCAGATAGCGCGGCGCGTGCGCCGGCATTGCTGGTGCGGTGTGCGCCAGGATGCGCAGCATCTCCTCCTTGGGCTCGCCCACCGACAGGCCGCCGATCGCGTAACCGTCGAAACCGATGTCGATCAGACCGGCGAGCGATTCGTCACGCAGCGTCTCAAACATGCCGCCCTGCACGATGCCGAACAGGCTGTTCGAGTTGGCGGCACGATTGAATTCATTCGCACTGCGTTGCGCCCAGCGCAGTGACAGGTGCATCGAGTCTGCCGCTTCACGCTCCGTCGCGGGCCGGCCCTCTGTCTCGTACGGCGTGCATTCGTCGAACACCATCGCAATGTCCGCGTCGAGTACGCGCTGGATGCGCATCGATTCTTCAGGCGTGAGAAAGAGCGGATCGCCGTTGACCGGCGAGGCGAACTTGACGCCTTCTTCGCTGATTTTGCGCAGTACCCCGAGCGAAAAAACCTGGAATCCGCCGGAGTCGGTGAGTAACGGGCGCGGCCAACCCATGAATCGATGCAGGCCATCGTGCACAGAAATCACGTCCAACCCCGGGCGCAACCAAAGATGAAACGTATTGCCGAGGACGATCTGTGCGCCGATGTCGATCAATTCGTCGGGGTCCATCGCCTTGACAGTGCCGTAGGTTCCCACCGGCATGAAAACCGGGGTATCGACGACGCCGTGCGCGAGAGTCAAGCGGCCCGCACGCGCCCGGCCATCATGCGCGACCACCTCGAACGCCAGACTCATTGCGCACGCTCCAGCAGCATCGCATCACCGTAGCTGAAAAACCGGTAACGCTGCTCGATTGCGTGCGCGTATGCAGCTCGAAGCCGATCGAGGCCGGCGAACGCGCACACGAGCATCAGCAGAGTCGACTTCGGCAGATGAAAATTGGTCAGCAGCAAGTCGACAACGCGAAATCGATAGCCCGGCGTGATGAACAGCGCCGTTTCGCTCGTACCGGTACGCACTCGGGCCTCCGGCGCACCATCGACCGCCGATTCGATGGCCCGCAAGCTGGTGGTGCCGACGGCAATGACGCGCCGTCCTGCTGCGATCGCTTCGTTGATCGCCCGCGCAGCCGCTTTGGATATTTCGTAACGCTCGGAGTGCATCCGGTGCTCGGCGATCCGCTCGACTCGCACCGGCTGAAACGTGCCGGCGCCGACATGCAACGTCAGGTGCGCGAGCTCGACACCGCTTTCGCGCAAACGAGCTAGCAGCTGTTCGGTGAAGTGAAGTCCGGCGGTCGGTGCGGCGACCGCGCCCGGCCGCGCTGCGTACACCGTTTGATAGCGGCTCGCGTCGGTCGAATCGGGCGCGTGATCGATGTACGGTGGAAGTGGCACCCGTCCGTGCTGCGCCAGCGCGTCGAGTACATCGCAATCAAAACGCAGTACGAAGAAATCATCCTGCCGCCCCTCAACGGTGGCCTGCACGGCTTCATCGAAGATGAAACGTGCACCACGCGATGGCGTGTGGCTGGTGCGCACCATCGCCAGCGCGAGTGTGGGTTCGAGCACGCGCTCGACCAGCGCCTCCACCTTGCCGCCGCTCGGCTTGCGTCCCAGCAGACGCGCGTTGATCACTTTCGTGTCGTTGAATACGAGCAGATCACCGGGCCGCAGCAACTGTTCTATGTCTCCAAAGCGCCGATCCGCGAGTCCGTCGCGCGCCACATGCAGCAACCGGCTCGCCGCACGATCAGCCAGCGGATGCTGCGCAATCAATTCGCGCGGCAACTCGAAAGTCGAAATCGGCAAGAGTCAGTTCGGTGTCGATCTGCATGGCTTTACCGGCCACTATTACTGATGGTAGCCGCTTGGCCACCCAGCAACTAAGCGCCGAGATTGCGGTAGTAGTAGGTGGTGCTGCACAGGCCGCCTTGCGGGAACAAGGCGTAGCCGGGGATATCACCCACACGCACCCAACCCAGGCGCTCGTACAGGCGTGCGGCGTCGCCTTCGGTGACGGCGTCGAGCACCAGCAGTGTCTTGCCGCATTCGCGCGCCGTGGCTTCGGCGGCTCGCATCAGCGCCGCTCCTAGCCCTTGGCGGCGGGCGCGGCGATGCACCAGCATCTTCGACAGATCGGCGCGGTGCGGTTGGTTCTCGGGCAGGTCGAACACCAACTGCACGGTGCCGCACGCGCCTTGCGCATCTTCGGCGACCAGCAGCGCGCGTTCACCCGCAGCCACGCCTTGCGCCACTCGGCGCCAGAACGCCACGGCGCGCTCGCGCGTCAGCGGGTGCATGAAGCTCACCGACGCACCGCCTTCGACGCAATCGATCAACACGTCGGCGAGTGCGTCGATCTGCGCCTCATCGAGCACCTGCAGGCGTCGTAGCGACCAGGGTGTCATCATCGTCTCGAGGAGTTAGGCAGCACGTTGCCGCAGCAGAGCATGGATTTTCTCGATGGTGGCCCAGTTGCGTGTGGTTCCTGACCGATCGAGCTTACTGAGCAAGGCAACGGCTACCTTGCTCTCGAGGATGCCGTTCTCGCACCAGACGTATGCCGCGTGTTTGCCCACGTGCATCTGCTCGGACGCCCACTCTGCCCTGGCCAATGGTTCGAGCGCTGCCAGTGACTTCGTACTGTTGGTCAGAGCGACGAGCAGGCGGGACGGATCGGTAGCGGTGGCTGCGAGCTTGTTGCCTGCCACGACATCGGCTATGTCCTTGGCCGACTTGACGATGACCAAGGCTTCCACACCCAGTTGACTGGCAACCGCAGATTGAATGCGCTCGGCGTGACTCGCCTGAGAACTCGCAGGTCCATCAAAGACCGCGTTGCCGCTGTTCAACAGGGTTTGCACGTTGGTATACCCAAGCGACGCAAGCAGGGCACGCAGGTCGGCCATCGCTACGCGCTTGGCGCGGCCTACGTTTATGCCTCGAAGCAGAGCGACGAAACGAGCCACCTTAGCTGCGAGCGACAGCGCCTGTTCGCTTCACACCTTCCCCGACTTGATCACCGTTCCGTCATCGTTGAGCAGTCGCCATGTATCGCCCTCGGTGTACAGAATCCTTCCCACATCGGGGTAATGGCAAACGTCGTCTGTCACTCGTGTACCTACGATCAGATAGGTACAGGGTGCCCTCGTGCGATTGACGACCTGATGGGCGTTTGCCATACCTGCAGGCCAGCAGGCCGCGTCGCCCGGACGAAGTACATGAGCGCCATCGTCCTCGATGAGGGTCGCTTCGCCGGAAAGCATGTAGAGGAACTCGTCTTCCTCCTCATGCCAGTGTCGCTCGGAAGATCGCGAGCCGGGTTGTAACGTCTCGACGTACGCGCCGAACTGCGTCAAGCCGCCCGCATCGGAGTAGCGCAGCGACTCGAAAGCGCCGAACCGCTCCGCGCGCCCCTCGATCCCCCGATCAGCCCGTGGTTGACCTTTTCGAATGATCATCTGGATCGCTCCGGGCACCCAACTGCCCGATCAGCCGCTAGGTGCCGCTTTCCTACAGGTTCACTCTGGTTCGAGCATGGCATCGCGCGAAGCCGCGTTGGCAAGTCCGACCATTGAGATCTCGTTCCGTGCATTCCAGAAGACGACTCGCCGAACGAGACTGCGCTGCTCGTTCCAGAGGTCTAGAACGAATGCCTCGGCTTCATCGAGAATCGCTCGGCTGTGGACCTTCATAGCCCTCGATGATGATCAGATCGGCTGTTGACACCGGTTGCCGGAGCTTGAGTGCCTGTTGGTATTCAGATGACTTCCAGCAATCGACTGCAGCGTCGTAAGAAGGAAACTCGATCACCGCGTTGCGAGTGCGGCTGCTTCCCTCGGGGTTTTCGAAGCGGCCCGCACGCACCAAGAAGCGCGCACCGTACTTCTTAAATGGCGCGGCATTGGCTGCGATGTAGGCCTTGTACTTTTCCTGATCAGCAACGTCGACGCGTACGACCCAGTATCCCTTTGGCATAGCTTCCTTCAGTTGCGAGTGACGAGGTTGTTGAATGATGCCCGACGTGGAGGCGACTCACCGCTTCGTAATGCCGGCAAGTGTCGCATCAGGGTTTCCAGTCCACCGAGTGCTCTTCGAGGTAGGCGTCGATGGCAGCACCCATCGTGGGATAAAAGTTCGCGGCACCGAAACGGTCGAACAGTTCGAAGCGCTTCAGCTTGTCTTTGACCGGATCCTTCATTTCTGCGAACCGCAGCTCGATGTTTGATTCGCGCAGGGTCTGCACGAGCTCGACCAGCATGTCCGCCGAAGTGACATCGATGCTGGTGACCGGCTCGGCAGCCACGATGATCCTTCGCACGGGTGTCGGCGATGCCACCACGGCTTCCAGTACGCGCTGGTGAAACAGCTCGGCATTGGCGAAGAACAGCGGTGCATCCCAACGAAACATCACCAGTCCGGGTATCAGCCGCGCATCGGGATAGCGCTTGATGTCGTGGTAGCCGCGGACGCCGTCGACTCGACCGAGCACCGCGTAATGGGGCCGCCAGCCATCCCACAGGAATTCGATGACGGCGAGCACGATTGCGATGCCGATGCCGGGAATCACGCCGAAGACGGCGACGCCGACAAAGCAGGCGACGGACAGCCAGAACTCCCATTGCTGGATGCGGAAGATGCGGCGCAGGTCTGCGAACTCGAAGAGGCCGATGGCCGCGGCAATCACCACCGCCGCCAGTGCACTGCTCGGAAGATCCTTGAGCAGATTGGGTGCGAACACCAGGAGCAGCGCGACGGCGATGGCGCCGACCACGCCAGTGAGCTGCGTCTTCGAGCCCGCGGCTTCGGCGACGGGCGTGCGCGACGAGCTGCTGCTGATCGGAAATCCCTGGAACAATCCCGCGGCGAGATTGGCAGCCCCCAGGCCGATCATCTCCTGGTTCGGATCCACGGGGGTGCGGATCTTGGCTGCATACGTACGCGAAAGAACGCTGGTGTCGGCGAACGCCACCATCGCGACGGCGCAACCGCCAATCACCACCTGACTGAGGTCGGCAAGACTGATCAACGGCAGCGTGAAGGACGGCAACCCTTGTGGCAGCGGACCCAGCACCTTTACCGCCGCCGTCTGGTCGAGGCCCAACACACCAACCACGATGGTGGCGGCCACAACGGCGATCAGGAGCCCGGGAATCCGCTTGAAGGGCTTGAGCAACAGGATCGCCGCCAGCGTGCCCGCGCCTACCGCGAAGGCGGTCCAGTTGGCTTCGCCACCGAGGATCGATTCGACGATCTGCTTGAGATCGCGCAGCGGCCCGACGCCGTCGATCGAAAAGCCGAAGAGCTTCGGCAGCTGGCTGATCAGCACCGTGAGCGCGATGCCGTTCATGTAGCCGTAGCGGATCGGTTTCGACAGCAGCTCCGTGACGAATCCAAGCCGCATCACGCCGATCAGGATGCACACCAGCCCCGACACGACGGCCATCATGCTTGCTATGGCCACGGCCCGCATCGGATCGCCGCCCGAGAGCGGCAGCACGACCGCGAGTATCACCGCGGCGAGCGAGGAGTCCGGCCCCAGCACCAGAATGCGGCTGGGACCGAAGAGCGCGTAGGCGAGCAGTGGAACGATAGTGGCGTACAGGCCGTAGATGCCCGGCACGCCCGAAGCCACGGCGTAGGCGATGCCCACCGGCACCAGCATCGTGGTCAGCACCAGGCCGGCCATCAGATCGTGTGGAAGCCAGCGTGCTTCGTACGTGCTGAGCATCTGCAGTCCGGGCAGCCAGCGCTTCCAGCCGTTCATGCCTTGTCCTTTTGAAGGTGCGTTCAATGGCAGCGACACGATTTGCTCCGCGTGACTTAGCAATATGCCGAATCATGCATCCGCGCCTCGTGGCGCGAACAACCCAGACAACCCGAACGCCGGACTGCTCACCGGTTAGGTGTCACCTCCAGCCTTGGCACCAGAATAGAGTCGCCCATATGCACTTTCCGCAGCTTGAAGTTGGTGACGCCTCTGCGCAACTGCCCACTCCCGGCTAGCCCGATCAATCGCCAAAGTGGTCCAGCCTTTTCCATCCTCATTGATACGTGCACGAGCAATGTCTCCTTGTTGTGCTCGACGCGAACGCGGTGCTTGGGATTGCCTTCTTCTTCCAGTCCGCGCACTACTCGGCCGCGAACGGGAGAGCCAACAAAGGATGTCCACCGGCTGGAATATTTCTTACGCTGCATCGAAATGCCTCCAATGGCACGTAACACTGCCATCGTGCACTGCTCGCGATCATAAGTGATTGATTTCGGCTCGCCGGCAGCGAATAACACCATCGGAGAAGTGCCGCGCACAATCCCGCGGCGTCGGATCATCGGTGCAGGCAGAGGTGCGCTTACAGATTCGCACGCAGTCCAAGCCAGTAGGAACGTCCCGGGAGCGGTGCGAAATCCTTCAGGAACGACGTGTGAACACGCATGTCTTCGTCGGTGAGGTTACGCACCTGCGCGTACAGCTTGATCGGTGTTACGGGCGTTGGAATCGAAACCAGCAGGCTCAGGTCGATGCGCGTGTACGCAGGCGTGCTTGTTTCTGGCACGCCATCGCGCAAATCGAAGCTCGCGGTGCGATCCTGTTCAAGCACACGCATCAGCGCGGCTTGCGCGCTCCAGACTTCGGCGCGCCAGCCGAGATCGACGCCGAAGCGCGAAGGCGAGATGCGCGGCAAATTCGCGCCGTTGTTCACGCCTGAGATCAGCTTTGCGCGCACCGTATCGCCCCAGACTCTTACTTGTGGACCGCGGGGCTCTCCAAACTCGATCTCGGCCTCGGCGCCGCGAAAACACGCGTCGTCTTGTCGATAGAACAGATTCGACAATGTCTCTTCGACATTTCCGTCTTCGTCCAGCAGGTCGGTCGTGCTGCCGTCGAACGTGCCATAGATGTAGTCGCGTATGCGGTTGGCGAACAGGCTCACTTTGCCGCGCACCGGTCCGGCGATCTTGCGCAACGAAACGTCCAGATTCACAGAGCGCTCCTTGCGCAGGCTCGGATCGCCGATCTCGAACGCAAACGTGGCCGGATGCGCGCCGACGAAGTACAGCTCTTCCGCCAGCGGAGCCCGTTGCGAATAGGTCACCGTGCCGCCGACATCGAAGCCTTGCGCAAATTCCCATGCAGCGCCGGCCGATGCCGAGTACAGATCGAACGTGCGCGACGGCGCGCGCGTGCCGTCTTCATAGTCTTCCTGCACGCTATAGCGCGCCCGCTCGTAACGCGCGCCGAATTCGGTGCGCACTTGGCCGAAGCGTTGCTCCTCGACTGCGAACAGCGCGCCGAGTCGCTGCTCAGTCTCGGGCAATGTGCCTTCACCGGTCCCACGAATCTCTGCGCCCTGCAGTTGAACGCCGAGCACTCCGGTAAAGCCGCCGATCGCGCGATGCGGCAACTCGATGCGGCCCTCGGCGGCTTTATTGGTGAATCGCGCGCCCGCCTCGCCGCTTGGCTCGAACTCGGTGTGTTCGTAATCGGTGTACGACAACTTGCTGCGCAATCCGTTGAAGACGCCGAAGGGCTGTGTGATATCGCCTTGCAATTCCGTGCGCGTGCGCTTCAGATCGATCGTGACCGGATCCTCGGGGTTCGGAATGCCATAGTCGGATTCGTAGCGTTGCACGGCGCCGCCAACGTTGAAGCCGGAGCCAAAAAAGCCCAGGCCGGCGGCGATCGACTGCGTGTCGGTCTTGCTGTTAGGGAGCCGATCGGCGGCGATGATATTTCCATCGGCGTCGCGTAACGGCTCGGCCAGTTCGTAATCCGAGGTGCGCTGCTTGAAACCCTCGAGCCGCCAAGCGGCGCCCTCGGCAATTGGACCCTGCAGTTCAAGCGCTCCCAAACGTTCGCGCTCGGCGGTGGTTCCGCGCAAATGCAACCCGGCGCCGAATTCGGACAACCGCTGTTGCGGAATGCGCTGCGACACGATGTTGACCAGTCCGCCGCTCGCTCCGGAGCCATAGAGCAACGTGCCCGGCCCGCGCAGCACTTCAACCTGCTGGCTGTTAAACGTATCGGCAGCCACCCGGTGATCAGGCGACAAGCGGGATACATCGGCCACACCGAGTCCTGATTCGGTGATGCGCACGCGCGCGGCGTCCTGACCGCGAATGATCGGGCGGCCGGCGCCCGCGCCGTACGCCGACGATTGAACGCCGAGTTGGCGCGCCAGCGTTTCGCCGAGCGACGTGCCTTCCTGTAAGCGCAGCTCATCGCCGCGCAAGAGGTTGACGGGCTGCAACGAGTCGAGTTCGGTGCGCGGCAGCGGAGAGAAAGTGATGACCACGGGGTCCAGCGTTTGTGGAGGTGCCGGTGGCGAAGATTGCGCCACAGCCGGTCCGGCAGCGAGCGACGCGAGTGCGCTAAGCACGGCGCGAGCGAGCAGAGACCGCGCAAAGAGTGTTGCATTCATTCTTGGTTCCATCCCATGCGTAAAGCGCGTTCGAAAATCGAACGCAAACGCCAGCGCGCGCGATGCGCATCGGGCGACGAGTTATGCGGGGAAGTCAGACGCGCGGCGGCGCGCGTGACTGGAACGGAAGATGCGGAGAGTTATCGGCGACCGCACTAATGCGTACGGTCAGTGTCGGCCGCGGAGGTGACGCCGCAGCCGGATCGGACTGTGCAATCGGCGGGCCGTCGCCGAGCGTAGCGGCGTCGTACGCGGCGCAGTTGTGCTCGGGCGCATGATCGCCGTCGTGATCGTGTGCGTGATGCGCATGATCATCGTGAGAGTGATCATGGCCGCCGTGCTCGTGCTGCAGCAGCGCGTACCAGGATGGCAGAGTGTTCGCCTAATCCCGGCGCGTGCTCGATGCGGTGCGCGAGACCGACGATCTGCGCACCGACAAGGGTGACTGCGAACAGCGCAATTGATAGCGCGCGAGCGACTGGCATGAAACCGAAGTCTTTGGTGCCGGGCGAGGGAATCGAACCCACACTCTGTTGCCAGAACCGGATTTTGAGTCCGGCGCGTCTACCAGTTCCGCCAGCCCGGCCGGGGCGCGAATTATCGCCCAACTCGCCCGCTCAAACTTCGAGGTTGTCGATCAACCGTGTAGTGCCGAGCTTGGCAGCAGCAAGAACTATCAGCGGTTCACCGGCGCTCACTTCCTCCGCGGTCGGTTCGCGCAAGTCACGCCGGCGGCGCACTGCGACGTAATCGACTTGCCAGCCGGCGGCCGTGAGTTCGCGCCGCGCATCCTGCTCGACGCGATCGATATCCCTCTCGCCGGCAAGCAGCCGGTCGCGCGCCTGATTGAGCGTTTGATACAAACGCGGCGCCTCCTTGCGCTCTGCCGCCGACAGGAACCGGTTGCGTGAAGACAGCGCAAGTCCGTCTGCGTCGCGCACCGTCTCATGCGGGATGATTTCGGTTGGCAGCGCGAATTGGCGGCACATGTTGCGCACGATCATCAGCTGCTGGTAGTCCTTCTTGCCGAACACCGCAACCCTCGGCTGCACGCACGACAGGAGCTTCAGCACGACTGTCGTTACGCCAACGAAGAAGCCGGGCCGGAACTCGCCTTCCAGTATGTCGCCCAGATCCGACGGCGGGCTGACACGGTAGTTTTGCGGCTCCGGGTACATCTCTCGTTCATCCGGCGCGAACAGAACGTAGACGCGATTCTGCTGCTGCAGCTTGTCGATATCTTCCTGCAACGTGCGTGGATACTTGTCGAAATCCTCGTTCGGTCCGAACTGCAGCCGATTGACGAAGATCGACGCCACCACCGGATCGCCGTGCTGGTGCGCAAGCTTCATCAGCGCCAGATGCGCATTGTGCAGATTGCCCATCGTCGGCACGAACGAGACGCGATTCTGGCCACGCAACTGGTCGCGCAACTCTTCGATTGAGCGGACGACTTTCATCGAACTTCAGTCAGTACGCTTGATCGGGCGACGGAAAAGTTCGCTCCTTGACCGCTCGCACGTAACTCTTGACGGCGCTGGCGATGTCCGGCGCACCCGCCATGAAGTTGCGCACGAAGCGCGGCTTTTTGCCGGGGAATACGTCGAGCATGTCGTGCAGCACTAGCACCTGACCGGAACAACCGGCGCCGGCGCCGATACCGATCGTCGGGATCTGCAGCTCGCGCGTCACGCGCTCGGCGACCGCCGCCGGAATCAGTTCGAATACCAGCATCGAAGCGCCGGCCGCTTGCACGGCCAGCGCATCACGCAGCAACTGATCCGCCGCCGCGTCGGTCTTGCCTTGGATGCGATAGCCGCCCAGCGCATGCACCGATTGCGGCGTGAGTCCCAGATGCGCACACACCGGCACGCCACGCGCCACGAAGAACTCGATCGTTGGCGCGAGCCAGGCTCCGCCTTCGACCTTGACCATTTGCGCGCCGGCCTGCATCAAACGCACGGCATTGTCGAACGCCGACTGCGGGGTTCCCTGGTAACTGCCGAATGGCATGTCGGCGATCAACCACGCGCGCTGCGTGCCGCGCGCGACCGCGCGGACGTGATACTCGACGTCTTCGATGGTCACCGGCAGGGTCGATGCATGGCCTTGAATGACCATGCCGAGCGAGTCGCCGACCAACACGCAGTCGACGCCGCAGTTGTCAAGCAGCCGGGCGAAGCTGGCGTCGTAGCAGGTCAGCATCGCAATCGGCTCGCCACGCGCACGCATGTCGGCCAGCTGCAGCAACGTGACCGGCTTGGACACCGACGTCTCGGTTGGATGAACGCTCATGCCGCCAGATTGAAGTACTCGCGCCGGCCGCGCATCCTGTCGATGCGCGACAACAGCAATTCGAAATCCTCGTCACGCTCGATCGGGTTCAGGTTTTCGGTGTTGACGATTAACGTCGGCGCGCCTTCGTACTGGTGAAAAAATCGTGAGTAGCTCTCCGACAGCGCGCGCAAATATGATTCCGAGATCCCAGATTCGATCGGATTGCCGCGCCTCATAACGCGCTCGACCAGCGTGTCGGGCGACGCCTGCAGATAAACCACCAGATCCGGCAGCGGCGCCTGCGGTTTGAGCTGCGCGAAGATCTGTTCGTACAACTTCAGTTCGTCGTCGGCAAGCGTCAGGCGCGCGAACAGCGGATCTTTCTCGAGCAGGAAATCGGCGATCACCGACGATCGAAACAAGTCGAGCTGCGTGACTTCACCCAGTTGCTGTACGCGCTGAAACAGAAAAAACAATTGCGTCGGCAGCGCATAACGTGCCTGATCCCGGTAAAAGCGCTCCAGGAACGGGTTGGATTCGGGTTGTTCCAACAGTGTCTGTGTTGAGTATCGCTGCGCAAGCTTGCTTGCAAGCGAAGTCTTGCCGGCTCCAATCGGGCCTTCGATCACGATGTAGCGATATTTGCCTGGCAGCGCCACGCTATTGCTCGGCCGACTCTTCAAGCAAATCAACGCGTTGATCGGATACGGATTCCAGAAAACCCGCTCGCCGATCCCTGGCCGGGGATCCGGATCTCGGGCTCGAGATCGAGCAAAGGCTTAAGTACAAACGCTCGTTGGTGCAGCCGCGGATGCGGCAGTGTCAGCGGCGTACTTTGAATGATCATCTCGCCCAGCAGCAACAGATCCAGATCTACATTGCGCGGGGCGTTCTTTTTCTGCCCGCGCCGTTTGCGGCCCAGCATCAATTCGATATCGAGCAGATGTAGCAGCAACGCGTATGGCTCAAGCGATGTCTCCAGCTTTGCCACTGCGTTCAGATAATCGGGCCCGGACGTCTCGACTGGCGCCGATTTATAGAACGGTGAAACCGCAACCAGCTCTGATTGTTCGAGCGAGCGCAGCGAGTCGAGCGCGGCTTTCAGCGACGCGACCAACTCACCCTGATTGGAGCCCAGTCCGATGTACGCGGTTCTTTTCACTTAGTCATGTCAAGCAACACTTGCTGCCTCTTCCCCGCCGCGGCCGCGCCGTCGCCGGCGACGCCGGGTTCCCGAGACCGCGGTCGAGCCCTCCTCGCGTGCCGCCTCGGCGATCAGTTGCTCGCGCTCATCCTGGCCCGCATGCGAAAAGCGGGTCCACCAATCACCCAGTGCCACTGGAATCTCATCGGCCGCCGCACGCAAAAGCAGGAAATCATAACCGGCGCGAAAGCGCAGGTGTTCGACTAGTCGGAATGGTGAGCGGCCGGTCCGGCGCTCGAAACGGGGCTGCAAGGTCCAGATTTCGCGCATGTCGGCGACAAAACGGCGCTGGATCGCGAGCTTCTCCGTCTGCGCGTCGATCGTTTCGTCGATCGCGAGATGCAACGCCGGGATACGGTGCTCCTTGTTCGCCAATCGAGCGTTCCATTTGACGAGCACGTCGTGCCAAAGCAGCGTGGCGAACAAGAACCCCGGTGCGATCGACTTACCGGCCTGCACCCGTTCGTCGGTGCGCGACAGCGCGAGCATCACAAAGCGCTCGCCGGCAGGCTGTTCGAGGATCACGTCGAGCAACGGCAGCAAGCCATGGTGCAGTCCCTCGGCGCGTAGGCGTGTAATGCACGCCACCGAGTGGCCGCTGGTCAACAGCTTCAGCATCTCGTCGAACAAGCGCGCGGCCGGAACGTTCTCGATCAACTCGGCCATCCGGTGAATCGGCTCGCGGGTGGCCTCGTCGATTGCAAAGCCGAGCTTGGCGGCAAAGCGTACGGCGCGCAGCATGCGCACCGGGTCCTCGCGATAGCGATCGGCCGGATCGCCGATCATGCGCAGCCGACGCGCACGCAGATCCTTGACGCCGTCGTGATAGTCGAGCACGTCACCGGTGGTGGGGTCGTAGTACAGCGCGTTGATCGTGAAGTCGCGCCGCGCCGAATCCTCGTTCTGCTCGCCGTACAGGTTGTCGGCGAGCACGCGGCCATGCTCGTCAATCAGGCGGTCGACGTTGACCAGCGCACGAAACGTCGACACCTCGATCGTCTCCTGCCCGAACATCACATGCACCAGCTTGAAACGGCGGCCGATGATGAAGGCGCGACGGAAGTGCGATTTGACCTGCTCCGGCGTGGCGTCGGTCGCAATATCGAAGTCCTTCGGTGCAATGTCGAGCAGCAGGTCGCGTACCGCGCCGCCGACGATATAGGCGCGATGGCCGGCCTTCTGCAGCGTCTCGCACGCGCGCAGCGCAGAGCGCGAAACGAGCTCGCGATTGATGTTGTGTTCGCTGGCTGAGATGCGTTTCGGCTCGCGGCCGCGCTGCGGCTTGCGCTTGAAAAGCGTTTGAACTCTCTCGATAACGCGCTTGATCATGCGGCGCCGGTTGTGCGAGCCGGATCGAACAGGCTAAGAGTCTTCCAGCGACGCACCCTCGCAATCGCTCGCAGGCGTGCATCGCCGTTGGTCACCACAGGGTAGGTGGCCCGTTCGAGCAGCGGCAAATCGTTGATCGAATCGGCGTAGCAGATCGTGATCGTGTCCTCCCAGCCGTGTCCGCGGCTGTTGAGCCATTCGCCGACCTTGCGGACCTTGCCTTCCTGATACGTATGCGTGCCGACGTAGCCGCCGGTGAACCGATCCCCGCTCGTTTCCGGCTCGACCGCGAGCACGTGCTCGATGCCGAACTCGTGTGCGATCGGCGTTACGACGTAGGCATTGGTACCGGTAACCAGCGCCAGCTCGTCGCCGCGCTTGCGATGCGAATCGACCAGCGCCAATGCTTCGCTCCGAATGTGCGGGCGCACGTGTTCGTCCATGAACTCGCGATGCCACTCGTCGAGCGCTGCGCGCGGAAACAGCGCCAGCAGTTCCATTTGAAATCGCACATAGCCTTCGACGTCGAACGTGCCGGCTTGATAGGTGCGGGCAAATTCGCGAATGCGTGCTCCGTACGCAACCGCATCCAGGCCGCCCTTGTTGACGATGAAGTGCGACCAGGTATCCGCACTGTCGATCGGCAGCAGCGTGTGGTCGAGGTCGAACAGGGCAAGTCGCACTTAGGGCGACCGCAGCGTTAAAGGCATCGCCGAATCTTACGGTGCACTGCCCACGGCGGCATCATTGGCCCAGTGGCGCACCAGAGGCACCGTAACCGCTTTTTTCACCGATAACGCGTAGGTGTCGAGCGCGTCCACAATGGCGACCAGCGTTCGCATGTCGCGCGGCATGTGTGTCAGCAGGTACTCGACCACATCGGCGGGCAGCGCAATGCCGCGCGATGCCGCATGCGCCGTCAGCGCTTGTGCCTTCTCGTCATCGCTTAGCGCGTGCACTTGATAGACCAGGCCCCAAGCCAGGCGGGTACGGACGTCGTCGCGCAACGCCAGGTGCATCGGCGCAGCGCTTCCGGCACCGACAAACCGCGCCTTACCGTCGGCACGAATCTCGTTCAACAACACGAACAGTCGCTGTTGCTGTGATTCGTCGCAGCGGTCAACGTCGTCCATGAGGTACAGACGCTGGCGAGAGTCGAAGGTCGGTACTTCGCCTCGAGGTAATTTAACGCCGAGCGCTTGCAGCAAATGGGATCGTCCCGCGCCGGTCTCGCCCCACAAATAGACAAACTGCTCGCCGCTACCCGCTGCAATAGCGCGCAAAGCAGTGACGACTTCTGCGTTGCGGCCGACGACGAAGTTATCGAGCGAAGGCTCGGGTGGCTTAACCAGATCCAGCGTTAGCTGGCGAGCGGCACTCACGATTGGATGCAGCTGTGAGGCGGAATCAGTCGGCAACTACAATCGCGCTACTGCCGCCGTTGGCTTTCTATGATTGCGAGCGCGGCAGTTTACCGTTCGCATCGATGACTCAACTTAACTACAAGAACGCAGGCGTCGATTACGCGAAGATCGATCCGCTTAAGGTCCTCGCGCAGCGGGCAGCCGCCGAAACGGCGCGCAACCTCGCGCAGCACGGACTAGCCGAGGTAGCCGCATCGCGCGGCGAGTCGGCCTACGTCGTCGACTGCGGCGACTTCTATCTCGCGTCGATCACCGAATGTCTCGGCACCAAGGCGCTGGTGGCCGACGCGATGCGCGCCATCAGCGGCCGCACTTACTACGATCAGATCGCGCAAGACACGCTCGCGATGGCGCTCAACGACATCATCACCGTTGGCGCCACTCCGGTGTCGGTGCACGCCTACTGGGCCACCGGAGGCAGCGATTGGTTCGCCGATGAAGCGCGGGCGCGCGATCTGGTCGATGGCTGGAAGCGCGCGTGCGATCGCTGCCGGGTGTCCTGGGGCGGCGGCGAAACGCCGGCGCTGTCCGGCGTGGTCGAGCCCGGCCGCATCGATCTGGCGGCGTCATGCGTCGGCATCGTGCGACCGAAGTCGCGACTAGCACTGGGCGAAAAGCTAGCGGCGGGCGACGCGATCGTGCTGCTCGAATCCAGCGGCATTCACGCGAACGGAATCTCGCTCGCACGCAAACTGGCGGAGCGATTGCCGGACGGCTACGCGACGCGACTCGATGACGGCACCCTGTTCGGCGATGCGCTGCTGACGCCGACGCTGCTGTATTCGCCGGTCACCGAAGCGCTCGCGGCAGCCGGTATCGCTCCGCATTACTGCGTCAACATCACCGGACATGGGTGGCGCAAGCTGATGCGACATCCGGCTGCGTTTACTTACCGGATTGATACGCTACCGCCGGTGCCGCCGGTGCTGAAATTCATCCAGCAGCAAGCCGCGATCGACGATCGCGAGGCCTATGGCAACCTGAACATGGGCGCCGGCTTCGCGCTGTTCGTTGCAAGCGCAGACGCCGAACGGACCGCCGAGGTCGCGCGCAGTGCCGGAGTCGGCGCACTGATTGCGGGTCGCGTCGACAACGGTTCCAAGCGGATCGTCATCGAGCCGTTGCAGCTCAGCTTTGCCGCCGACGACCTGCACGTCCGTGCTTAGCGCCGGGCTCGCATGGTCGAGTTACTCCTCGCGGGTCTCGCCGCTCGCTTGACAGTGGCGCACTGTCGATCGCCGCGCGCGTCGTGTACTTCCACCGCCGCGGATTGTTATCGTCGGCTGCGAGGAAAGAGCTGCTGCGCCGTTAGCCAGGAGACCACGTCCGCAAATGCTGTGGTTGACAACGGCTCGACCACTTTCGCGTCTGACATCGACCGCAGCCAGGTCAACTGCCGCTTCGCCAGTTGACGCGTGGCCGCAATTCCAGCCGATCGAAACTCTTCGAACGTGCATGCCCCTTCGATGAAGCGCCAGGCCTGCCGATAGCCGACGCTGCGCATCGAGGGCAGGTCGGGATCGAGATCGCGGCGCCGGTGCAGCGCACGGACTTCGTCGATGAAGCCGGCATCGAGCATCGCGTCGAAGCGGCGTGCGATGCGCCGGTGCAGCTCAGCGCGATCCTCGGGCAGCAGCGCGATCGTCGACAGCGAGACCGACGGCGTCTTGCCGGCGCCAATCAGCGCAGACATGGGCCTGCCGGTGCTTTCGTAGATCTCCAGCGCGCGCTGAATGCGCTGGCTGTCGTTCGGTTTGAGCCGCGCCGCCGTCAACGGGTCCACCTGCGAGAGTCGCGCATGTAGCGCAGGCCAGCCGTGCTCTTCGGCATTCGCCTCGATTCGCAGTCGCACTTTCGGGTCGGCCGACGGAAGGTCGGACAGGCCCTCGCTCAGCGCTTTCGCGTACAGCATCGTTCCGCCGACCAACAGCGGCAGCTTGCCTCGCGCGCGAATCTGGCTGATCGCAATCGTCGCATCGCGCACGAACTCGGCAGCGGAATAGGGCTCGCTCGGATCACGGATGTCGATCAGGTGATGCGGAACCTGTGTGCGCTCGGCGGCACTCGGCTTGGCGGTGCCGACGTCCATGCCGCGATAGACCTGCGCCGAATCGACCGACACGATCTCGAGCGGAATCTCCGCTGCGAGTTGCATTGCGAGCGCGCTCTTGCCGCTTGCGGTCGGACCGAGCAGCAGTACCGCATCGACTCCATCAGCCATGGGCCGCGATATCGCCGTCCCTGCGCACCAGCGTAAACGCGATTGCCGCGGTTGCGAGTCCGCATGCGCAGATTGTCAATGTCAGTGGATACACGGTGCCGTTGTAACTCGCGCCGATCCAGATACCGATGCACGTGGCGACCACCATCATTGTGAAACCCAGCAGCGCGGCGGCCGCGCCGGCTGCGTGGGGAAACGGCGCAATGGCGCCTGATTGCACCGGCGGCTGTATCAGACCGTGCGAGAAGCCGACAAAGAACATCGGCGCGGCGATCGCCATCGGCTGATGAATTCCGCCTAGTGCCAGCGCTGCCATCGTTGTGCCGGCAGCGGTTTGGATCGATGCACCTACGCAGACGGTGCGTTGAATCCCGTAAATGACCAACAACCGGCGGCAGATCACGGTGCCGATCAGATAGCCGATGACCATGGCAGCGAATGTCAACGCGAAACGTGTCGGCGTCTGCCCCAGAATGTTGATCAGGACAAACGATGAACCTGAGAGGAATGCGAACAAGCTGGCGTACGTTGCCGCGGCCGACAGCGCGTATGCACGAAACGGAGGCGAGCGGACAACATCGGCGTAGATGCGCAGCATCGGGGCGAACTTCAGCGCATGCGGATTGCGGCGCGTATTGGTTTCTCTCAGCTTGAAGGCGGCAAAACAAGCAAGCATCAAAGAGAAGCCCGCCATCAGCGCAAACGATGAGCGCCAGCCGAACTGCGCATACAAGATCGCACCGACTAACGGTCCGATCAACGGCGCGAGGCTCATGATCGTTGCGGCATTCGCAATCATCCGTGCACCTTCGGCCGGCGTGTACAAATCGCGTACGAATCCCCGTGCACCGACCAGGCATGTGCAAGCGCCGATTGCCTGCAACACGCGGCTGGCAACCAGTACTTCGAGCGAAGGCGCGATCATCGCGAGCACACTTGCTGCGAGATAAGTCAATGCACCGGCGACGACGATCGGATAGCGGCCGAATCGATCCGATAACGGCCCCGCGATCAACTGCCAGATGCCGAACGCCGCGATGAACATCCACAGCGTCGACTGCACCGAGGCAACGCTCGCGCTGAAGTAATCTGCAATACCGGGCAACGTCGACAAATACAGATCGGTCGACAGCGGCTGCAGCATCGATAGGCCCGCGGTCAGCCACAGAATTGCGGTCGAAGTCAGTCCAGCGGCGGCGAGTCGCGCGCTCGACGCGCTGCTCACCTCCGACGCAACACCGCTCATCGGCCGCGCAAAAATAGCTTATCGAGATCGCCTACCGCGAGCTGAATCCAGGTGGGTCGCCCATGATTGCACTGATCGGCGCGCTCGGTCGCTTCCATCTCGCGCAGCAGCGCGTTCATTTCGTCAATCGTTAATCTGCGGTTCGCGCGGACCGCCCCGTGGCACGCCAAGGTCGAGAGCAATTCGTTCCGGTGCTCGGTCAGCACGCGCGAGCCGCCGTATTCGCGCACGTCGCGCAGCACGTCGCGCGTCAGCTGTGCGCCGTCGGCTTGCGAGAGCAGGGCGGGCACGCCGCGCAGCGCAAGCTGGGTCGGGGAAGCCAGCGAAACGTCGAGCCCGAGTTGTGCCAGCAGCTCGCCTTGCTCCGTTGCGGTCGCGATCTCGACGGCAGCTGCAGAAAACACCTGCGGAATCAACAGCCGCTGCTGCGGAATCTCGCGCCGGTCAAGCTGCCGCTTCAGTTTCTCGTAGACGATTCGCTCGTGCGCGGCATGCATGTCGACGATGACCAGCCCGCGATCGTTCTGCGCCAGTATGTAGATGCCGGAGAGCTGTGCGACGGCAAAGCCGAGCGGCAGATCTTGTTGTTCATCGCTGGCGTTCTTCGCCAACGCGATCGGTCCTTCGGCCACGTCTTGGGCCAATGAGGCCAGATAATCCGCCACGCTTTGCGCAACTCCGAACGACGTCTGATGCAGCGGCGTCGTGCGATACGCGAGATCGGGCGCGGGGCGCGGCGACGCGGCCGGTTGCACCGAGTGCGCAAGCGCAGCCTGCACCGCATGCATCACGAACTGATGAATGCTCGACGAATCGCGAAACCTGACCTCGATCTTGGTCGGATGCACGTTGACATCGACGCGCTTCGGATCGATCGACAGGTACAGGCAGTACATCGGCTGCGATGCGCCGTGCAGGACGTCGGCATAGGCAGCGCGTACCGCGTGCGTCAACACCTTGTCGCGCACGTAGCGGCCATTGACGAAAAAATACTGCGCATCAGCACGCGCGCGACTGGCGGTCGGTGCCCCGACCCAGCCGTACACGCGAACTGCGCCGGCATCCTGCTCGACCTCGCGCCGGGCGGCCGCGAACTCTTCGGGCATCAAGCGCAGTGCGCGCTCTCGCGGCGCCTGCGGCGGCAACGCGAGCACGGTACGTCCCTGATGCGTCACGGTAAATGCCACCGATGAATGCGCGGCGGCTGCACGTTCGACCTGGGTCAGGCAGTGCGCCAGCTCGGTTGCCTCTGATCGCAGAAACTTTCGGCGTGCGGGCGTCTTGTGAAACAAATCCGCGACCTCGATGCGAGTGCCGATCATGCCAGCGGCCGGCTCGGTTCCATCAACCCCGCCACGCACGCAGAACGCACCGTCGGCGCCGGCGACTTTCGACGTAATCGCAACGTCAGCGACCGAAGCGATCGACGCCAGCGCTTCGCCGCGAAATCCGAGCGACTCCACACCCTCGAGTTCTTCGAGGCTCGCGATCTTGCTGGTCGCATGCCGCGTCAACGCGAGCGGCAACTCGTCGCGTGGAATGCCGCCGCCGTTATCGGTGACGACGATGCGCTTGATTCCGCCGCCGTCGAGCCTGACATCGATCTGCGTTGCGCCCGCGTCGAGACTGTTTTCGAGCAACTCCTTGACGACCGATGCCGGACGCTCGACGACTTCGCCCGCGGCGATCTGGCTGATCAGTGCGTCCGCCAAAGGCCGGATTGCGCGACGAAGGGTGGCAGTCATGTCGCGATTATAGGAATGGCACGCGAGCGGTTGGCCGCTTTGCCTCACGTATGATCCGCGCTGCTTTGCTCCCCTCGCGCGTCAGCGCTACCTGTATTGCTCCGATGGAAGGCATTAACTGGTTCGACCTGTTCACGGCGACCGATCGCTTTCTCTCGGCGATTGTCGAACGCAACACCTTGCTCGTCTACGTCGTGCTGTTCTCGATTTTCTTTTCCGAGACCGGGCTGGTGTTCATGGCGTTCCTGCCTGGCGATTCGCTGCTGTTCGTCGCTGGTGCGGTTTCAGCGCTGCCGTCGGTGGAGGACAAGGGGCTCAACGTTCACTTGCTCGTGCTCATCATCGCGACGGGTGCGGTGCTCGGCAATACGCTCAATTACTTTATCGGTGCGTGGCTTGGCAAGAAGGTCTACGACGGCACGATCGGCTGGATCGACCAGACCGCGCTGATGAAGACGCACGACTTTTACGAGCGGCACGGTGGCAAGACGGTGATGATTTCTCGCTTTATTCCGGTCGTGCGTTCGTTCGCGCCGCTGGTCGCCGGCGCTTCGGGCATGGACTTCCGAAGATTTCAGTTCTTCAACGTGCTTGGCGCCGGTGTGTGGGTCGTGTCGCTCGTCTACGGCGGCTATCTGTTCGGCAACATGCCCGTTGTTCGCGAGCACCTTGGCTTGATCCTGATCGTCGGCATAGCGGCAGTGACTGGGCCGTTGATGCTGGCGGGACTGCTGCGCGTACTGCGCCGCCGTCGGCCGATGCGCGTCGGAAACCGATAACAGCCGCCGTAGCCCGCGGCGTGCACGGGTCGACACTCTGCGCACGCTACGTCAGTGGATTGCGCGCAAGCGGTGGGTTCTTCGCAAAGTAACGCTTGATACCGGCCAGAATCGCGCGCGCCATTTGGTCCTGGTATCCATCGTCGCGCAGCCGTTTCTCCTCGTCCGGATTGCTGATGAACGCCGTCTCGACCAGGATCGACGGGATATCCGGGGCCTTTAGTACTGCGAATCCTGCCTGCTCAACCTTCGGCTTGTGTAGCTGATTGATGCGCTCGAGCTCGCGCAGCACCGCGCCGCCGAGCTTCAGGCTGTCGTTGATCTGCGCCGTGGTCGACAGATCGAGCAACACGCGTTGCAGTTGACGATCGTGCGTGGCGAGGTTGATGCCGCCGACGCGATCGGCGCTGTTTTCTTTGTTGGCCATATAGGCCGCCGCGCTGCTCGATGCTCCGTTTTCGGACAGCGCAAATACCGATGAGCCGCGTGCATCGGGCCTGATCCACGCATCGGCGTGGATCGAGACGAATAAATCGGCGTGCACCGCGCGCGCCTTTGCGACTCGCGTGCGCAACGGCACGAAGTAATCGCCGTCACGCGTCATCGCGACTCGCATTTGTGGATCGGCCGCGATCATTTCGCGCAGGCGGTGACCGATTTCGAGTGTGACGGTCTTTTCATACGTCCCGCCGCGGCCGATGGCACCGGGGTCTTCGCCGCCATGGCCCGGGTCGATCGCCACCGTGATGATTCGCTGCACGTCGGGCGGTGCGGGATGCGTGCTCGGGCGCTGAGCGGTCGCGGGGGATTTGCCGTCCGATCGTGCCGACGAATCGGCCTCGCGCCGCTTTGCGTGTTCGCGCAGTAACGCCAGCAAAGGGTCGGGCGGGTTGACCGGATACAAATCCATGACGAGTCGATGCTGATACGGCCCGACCGGTTCGAGCGAAAACACCTGCGGCTTGATGTCTTCCTTCAACTCGATCACGAGCCGCGCGACCCGCGGGCGATTCTGGCCGACGCGCACCAAAGCGATGTACGGATCGTTTGCTTCGACCTTGCCGACCAGTTCCTTCAAGGTGGGCGTCAGGTCGAGGCCGTCGATGTCGACCACCAGCCGCAGCGGATGCGCCGGATCGCGCACCATGAAGTGCGAGAAGGAGAGCGGACCGTCGTGCTCGAGCGTTACGCGCGTGTACTCCTCTGCGGGCCATACGCGCACTGCGAGCAGTGTCGCGCCGCGCGCAATTTCGTGATGGGTCAGCGCGAGGACGAGGGTGCCTGCGCTGGCGGTGATGAACCGCCGTCGGTCGCTGGGATTCTCGCCATCGCGTCGCTCAGACATACGTTGCCCAATTCGCTTCCAGTAGTGATCGTCGCCCGCCGTCCATCGCCGTCCACCGTCAACGCGATCGAGATATCGGCGGTTGGCAGCCGTGCTCCGGCGCGCTCCGGCCACTCGACGGCGCAGATGCGGCCGGGTCCAAACAAGTCCCGAAAGCCCAAGCTTGCGAACTCGCCAGGATCCCTAAGTCGATAAAAATCAAAGTGGTAGAAGTCTAAGCTCGAAACCGCATAAGGTTCAAGCAGGGCAAACGTGGGGCTTTTGACCGTGCCCTCGACGCCCAGCCCGCGCAGCAGGGCTCGCACCAGCGCAGTCTTGCCCGCGCCTAGGTCGCCGGAAAGATCGAGTTGGAGCCCCGCCGCGCGTATGGCGTTTAGATGTTGCTTCACCGCGTCGGCCATCGAACGCCCGAGGGCATCGGTGGCCGCCGCGTTCTGAAGCATGAAGGAAACGGGCACGTGGGTTTATCTGATCGGCAGTGACTGCGTTGATGCTAAAACATCGTCGAGCACCTCGTACGCACGGCTGTCAAGTCCAGTCGCGTCCGCGCGTTCGACAGAGATACCTAGAATCGATCAAATGACAAGCACCGTTGTCGCTGCGCCGACACAGCCCGCGCAGATGCGCACGCTCTAACCACGCTTGCCGAACGCATTCGCGCGTGGGGTGCCGAGTTGGGTTTTGCGCGCATCGGTATCTCGGATGTGGATGTGCAGCAGGCTTCTGCGCGACTCGACGCGTGGTTGGCGGAGGGCAAGCATGGCGAAATGGAGTATCTGCAGCGTCACTCCGCGTTGCGTGCCGATCCTGCGCGCCTACTGCCGGGCGCGCTGCGCGTTATCGCGGCGCGCATGGATTACTTGCCGCGCGATACCCCGGACGACTGGGTTCAGCGCGAATTCAACCGCGTGGCGGAACCGAACGTCGCGGTCGTGTCGATCTATGCGCGCGGCCGCGACTACCACAAGATCATGCGCGAGCGCTTGCAGAAGCTGGCTTCGCGAATCGAAGCGGAAGTCGGCCGTATCGGCTATCGCGTCGCGACAGACTCGGCGCCGGTGCTCGAAGTCGAACTGGCGCGCAAAGCCGGAATAGGCTGGCGCGGCAAGCACACGTTGCTGCTGTCGCAGGATGCCGGCTCGATGTTCTTTCTCGGCGAAATCCTGACCGACCTGCCGCTACCGATCGACGCTCCGACGGGTGATCACTGCGGGACGTGCTCGCGCTGCATCGACATCTGCCCGACGCAGGCGATCACTGCGCCGTATCAGCTCGATGCACGCCGCTGCATTTCGTATCTGACGATCGAACATCACGGATCGATTCCGATCGAGCTGCGCCCGCTGATCGGAAATCGAGTCTATGGATGCGACGACTGCCAGCTCGTATGCCCCTGGAACAAGTTCGCGCGCAAGGCCGAGTTGCCCGACTTCGATGTCCGCAACGGCCTCGATTGCGCGACGCTGATCGAGCTTTTTGCTTGGGATGAAGTGCAATTCAATGAGCGGCATGCCGGCTCCGCGATTCGGCGCATCGACTACGAACGATGGCTGCGCAACATTGCAGTGGCGCTCGGCAATGCGCCGACATCGCCTGAAGTCCTCGCCGCATTGCGCACTCGAGCCGATCATCCGAGCGCGCTGGTGCGCGAGCATGTGGCATGGGCGCTGACGCGGCATGCGGCCAACTGAAGCTTCGCCTGACCTCGCCTTTATACTTCACAGTTCGCTTGCGAGGCGTTTTTGGTGTACGTGGCCGCGCGGAGCATCGCCGCTGTAGCTCAGTTGGTAGAGCAGCGCATTCGTAATGCGAAGGTCGGAGGTTCGACTCCTCTCAGCGGCACCAACTTTGCGAGTTCACGCTCGCATGAAAGAAACGCATGATCAGGCATCGTTTACTGGTGGCAATCGCAGCAGCGTTGTTTTCATGCGCTGCATTTGCACAGGACAAGGTTGTGTATCACTTCGGCGAGGGACTCGCACAAGCGACCAACGGCTTGCGCAACATTCGCAATCATCTTGAAGTCGATCCAAAGGCCAAAATCGTCGTCGTCGCGCATGCGCAGGGCGTGGATTTCCTGATGCATGGCGCGCAGGACGCCAACAAGAATCCATATGACGCGATTGTCCAGGACCTGAAGGCGCAGGGCGTGACGTTCGAAGTCTGCAAGATCACGCTGCGCAATCGCAAGCTCGAGGAAAAGCAGTTCATTCCGGAAGTGACGTACACGCCTTCCGGCGTGCAGCGAATCACACAACTGCAAAGCCGCGAGGGCTACGCGTACTTGAAGCCGTAGTGTTGGATGGGTTTTAACGTCACCGTTCGTCCGAGCGGGCGTACGTTTAGCGTCGAAGGCGACGAAACGGTGCTCGACGCGGCGCTGCGCAACGGCGTCGGCCTCCAGTACGGCTGCAAGGATGGTGCGTGCGGGACGTGCCGCGGCAAGTTGCTGGAAGGCCAGCTCGTGCATCGCGCGCACTCATCGTCGGCGCTGTCGGCAGCCGATGAGGCCAAGGGCTTTGCGCTCTTTTGCTCATCGCGCCCGCGCACCGATATCGTGATCGAAGCGCGAGAGCTGACCGGCTTCGGCGATATTCCGATTCGCAAGATGCCGGCACGCATCGCCAAGATCGAATGGCCGGCGCCCGATGTCGCCGTGATTTCGCTGCAACTGCCGACCAACGAGCGATTGCAGTTTCGTGCCGGGCAGTATCTGGACTTCATCCTGAAAGACGGCGCGCGCCGGCAGTATTCGATCGCAACGGCGCCGCATGCGGATCTTTTGATCGAGTTGCATATCCGGCGCACACCTGGCGGTGTCTTTACCGATCGCTTGTTCGGCGCAATCGAGCCGGCGGTCAAGGAGCGCGATATCCTGCGTATCGAGGCGCCGCTCGGCACGTTTTTCCTGCGCGAAGACAGCACGCGACCGATTGTGCTGCTCGCCAGCGGCACCGGTTTTGCGCCGGTCAAGGCGATTGCCGAGCATGTGTTCTACAAGCGGATCAACCGTGATGAGGCAGGCAAGCCGGCGCGTGAGGTATGGCTGTACTGGGGCGCGCGCGTGCGACGCGACCTGTACATGCCGCAACTGCCGGAGCAGTGGGCGCGCGAACAACCGAATTTTCATTACATCCCGGTGTTGTCGGAGCCGCAGCCGGAGGACGCGTGGCAAGGCCGCACTGGCTTCGTTCATCTTGCCGTCATGCAGGATCTACCCGATCTGTCGGCGTTTCAGGTCTATGCGTGCGGTGCACCCGTGATGACCGAAGCCGCGCGACGCGACTTCGTTGGACAATGCGGGTTGCCGGAGGATGAGTTCTTTGCCGACGCGTTCACTACGCAAGCGGATCTCGCCACCTAGGAACGAACGGGAAACATAGATGGCAAAGCCGAGAGTATTTATCGATGGCGAACATGGAACGACCGGGCTCGAGATTCGTGAGCGGTTGGTCGCGCGCGACGACATCGAATTGGTGAGCCTGCCCGTCGAGCAGCGCAAGGACAGCTTGGCAAAGCTCGGCGTTATCAACGCCGTCGATCTGGTGATCCTGTGCCTCCCGGACGATGCCGCGCGAGAAACGGTGGCGCTCGCCGGGCAGGGCGCTACACGCTTTATCGACGCGAGCAGCGCGCACCGCACGTCGCCGGATTGGGTCTACGGCTTTCCCGAGATGACGCGCACGCAACGCACGACGATCGCTTCGGCGCAACGTGTTTCGAATCCGGGCTGCTACCCGACCGGTGCGGTGGCACTGCTGCGGCCGCTGCGCGAGCGCGAAATTCTCCCGCCGAGCACGTTGGTCAATGTCAACGCAGTATCCGGGTATTCGGGTGGAGGCCGCAGGTTAATCGACGCGTATCAGCGCAAGCATGAGCAAAATGAGGGCCGCCCGGCCGGCATCGTTTTATACGGACTCAATCTTGCGCACAAGCATCTTCCAGAGATGCAGACGATGGGCTTGCTAGACCGTACGCCGGTATTTACGCCGCACGTTGGTGACTTCATGCGCGGGATGCTGGTTTCGGTTCCGCTGCATACCGGCCAGTTGCCGGGGCGTGTCACTGGCGAAGCGCTGCACGCGGCGTATGTGGAGCATTTCGCGGATGAAGCGTTCATCACCGTGCGCCCACTGAACGATGCCTCCGCGCTGCGCGACGGCGCGTATCTGGAGCCGGAAGCCTTGAACGGCACGAATCGCATCGAAGTGTTCGTGTTTGCCAACGATGCGAACGAGCAGGCGCTGCTGGTGGCGCGTCTCGACAATCTCGGCAAGGGTGCAAGCGGTGCGGCGGTGCAGAACATGAATTTGATGTTCGGCTTGCCGGAAGAGACGGGGCTCAGTGGCTAGCAGCGGGCCCACCGCCGACCTGCAGAGTCTGCTGGCAGTCGAGCACGTCACGACCTATCACTACAGGCGGCCGGTTCGTTTCGGCCAGCACCGCTTGATGTTCCGCCCGCGCGAGGGGCACGACGTGCAGGTGATCGAAGCAGAGGTCGAAGTCAATGTGCCTTCGCGCGTCGACTGGATGCTCGACACGCAGTCCAACTCGGTCACGCTGGTGACGCCGCAAGCCGAGTCGGCCGAACTGAAGATCGAGTGCCGTTTCAAAATCGAGCAGCATCGCGTGCGCAGCGCGCAAGACCTGCCGCTCGCATCGCATGCGCAGCGCTGGCCGTTTGACTACAGCGCCGAGGAGCGACGCGATCTCGGTGCAATGCTCGAGCCCCACTATCCCGATCCGGAAGGTCGGTTGTACGAATGGATGCGTCCGTTCTTTCTGCAGGCTGCGCGGCCCGACACGAAGGAGCTGCTGCTGTCGATGGCCGACGCGATAAAAAGCGGGCTGAAGTACGAAATGCGCGACGAAGGGGGCACGCGAACGCCCGATGAAACACTGAATCGCGGCTCTGGAAGTTGTCGCGACTACGCGCTGTTGATGATCGAAGCCGTGCGGCGGCTTGGAATGGCCGGGCGTTTTGTTTCAGGCTATTTATACGACCCGGCGCTGGACAGCGGAACGGGCGAAGGTGTAGTTGGCGCGGGCGCTACTCATGCATGGCTCGATGTTTATCTTCCAGGCGCCGGCTGGGTTCCGTTTGATCCCACCAACGCCGTCTTCAGGGGAGCGAATCTGATTCGCGTCGCCTTTGCGCGCGACCCGCAGCTTGCTGCACCGCTGACTGGAAGCTGGTTTGGCGATCCATCAGATCACGTCGGGATGGATGTAAAGGTCGCAGTCCGACGAGTGTGAGCCTACCGGCGAAGGGTTGATGCCTGCCGTTGCAGCGCTGCGCGCAATCGTTGATGGACCTCTGGAGAACGTCCCGCTTGCCCGGTCGCAAGTTGCACGAAGTTTTCGGCGAGGATCTCCTCCGGGTGGATGATGTAAGCAGTGTTGTGTCCGATCTGCTCGCTAAAGCCACGCAGCTGGTTGGTCTCGTGCAAACGAGGCGCTGGCATCAGTTCAGCCCGTTGCGGTGTGCGCTCGCCCCGCGCGACTTCGAGCCACACGAGTTTTAGATACGCAAAGAATTCGCCGCCTCGCACAGAGTCGTACCTGTCAACCGTCGATTGCAATAGGGGCGCGACCCATACCACGCCATCGTTCGTGTGGACCCTGATCGCGACGTCGATGCGTGGCGCGTCCGGGTTTGTAATCTTGCGAGCGGCGAGCTGCGGAGGGAGCACGACTTCGTCGATCGACACAAATCCGATCGTTGCGTACATCGCGTTGCGCCAGGCCGTGTCCTGACGGCTCGCGATGTGGAACAACTCGTGTGCAAGCACCTGCGCCAAGACCTCAGGCTGCTGCAGTACCCGCTCGGTAAGAATGATCGCGTTTGCTCGCGTGTGTGGTGCGTTGCCCTCACCGGTGCCAGTCGTTCGCACGAAGACGACGGTATCGGGCAGAGGCAGACGCAGCTCGGCAAGCTGGACTCGGATCGACTCCAGAGCTGCTTGCACGCGAGCACGGTCTGCATCAGACCAGGGTTGCACGGCGCCTGCCAGCAGTTGAAGGAAATCGGCTTCGCTGACCGGCGTTTCCGACTTCGCCTTTAGCGCACGCTCGAGCGGACTGAGCCGCTGCACATACTCGTCGCGCGCAGCCACGATCGCTCGACCTTCTTCCACAGTTGCAAACCGGAATGAGGTCGCGGTATGCGCGGTCTGGGCGCCACGCGGGGCCGAATCCAGCGAACAGCGCGCATATGCCCAGACAACGCAGCAGTCGGAAAATCATCGCCACCTCTAGGACACCTGCAGTCCTCCCCCGCAGCGGTATCCTGACGACCTCTGCTTGGCTTGACTGCACCGAGGTTTCAAACATGCGAATGCTCCATACCATGCTGCGCGTCGGCGATTTGCCGCGTTCGATCGACTTCTACACCAGAGTGATGGGCATGCGCGTGCTGCGCACGACCGACCGGCCTGAGCAGAAGTACTCGCTTGCGTTCGTCGGCTACGCCGATGAATCGCAGCAGGCGGTGATCGAATTGACCTACAACTACGGCGTGACGACGTACGACCTTGGCGCCGGCTTTGGACACATCGCGATCGGCGTTGACGATATCCATGGCGTCTGCGAACGAGTGAAAGCCGCTGGCGGTTTGGTGTCTCGCGAGCCAGGTCCGGTTAAGGGCGGCACCACCGTTATTGCATTCGTCCAAGATCCCGATGGCTACAAGATCGAACTGATCGAGCGCTCGTAGCTGATAGTGATGACACGCAGCGCAAGCGCGAGCGACGAAGGTCATGCGTCCTTGCGCTGCGCCGCCGCCAAGCACCGCCTACAAAGGCACGACCGGCCGCGCTCGTGGTCGGACAGACTGGCCAACGCCGCCGGACTGACCGCAATCTCCGAGCACCAGCATGGCGTGCCAAAGTCTCCGCTTCGCGCCGGTGCGCAATCATTCGGTCCACCGCAAACCGGGCACGCGAAGTTTGGGTTCGGCAACATAAGGCGGTGTAGGCGACGCGCGTGCGCCTCAACGTTAAGCCGCGAGCATGCGGCGTCGGCTCTCCGGCGACGCGTAGCCGCACATCGTTGTCTATGTCAGCTTGGCGAGAACTCCATTGATTTCCTGTCGGGAGAAGGCTCGCATCGTCTGAGTGCGGACGTTTCCGCCCGAACCAATGGCCATCCCAAGCGCGGTCATGGACGCATCGTCAGGCGCTTCGAATATCCCGACGACGTCGTAGCTGCCCAGTGTCCAGTAAAACTCCTTCACGGTGACTCCGAATTTTTTTGCCAGATCCTTTACCGCGTCGGCCCGCTTTGCGGTGTCTTTGACGCTGCGAATGCCTTGATCTGTGAAACTCGTGAGGACAATGTAGGTTGCCATGATGATTCCTCCTAACGGGGTTGAGGCCTATGAAACAACCGTCGACGGCGGCACGGCCTCGAATTGTGCCTGCCTAGGGATAGTCGGGCGCTTCACGCTGGATATTCTGCTCGCAAGGCACTGCCGTGCACGAGGTAGTGATTGATCCGCGCCTCCCAGTCCTTCATGAATTGACGGTAGTAGTCCTCCGTGAAGGATGCGACAAAGGCATCGCCTTCTGGCCCGAGGCTCGTATGCGTGTATGTGATCAACGCTTCCGAGCCGGTCCCGACAGCGCGTAGCTGTATGTTGAGCTTGCAGGCCGTGACGAGCGGGGTGATCTTGAGCATTTCGACGAAGCCATTGCCGGGCTCGTGTCGGGTGATGTACCAGATGGCGTTGTTTGGAGCAGCAGCGGTAACGAACACGCAGTCGGCCTCCGCGACGCCTGAACGACTGACGACGGAGATCGGATCCCAGCCGTCGATCCAATCCGCTTCGCGCACCGGGCATAGCAACGGAAAGACTGCAGACGGCTCGGCGACGAGGCGTTGCGTGTAGCTGCGAGTCACGCGGTTCGGCTTCGTGATGTTCATTTGGCAGAGCCCGGAGAGGTGGTTGACGCTAGCGTTCGACGGACACGACAGCGTAGCCCGCTCAGCCCTGGCCCGCTGCGGCACGCACAGAAGCGGCATTAACGCCGAGCTTGCCGGCGGCATCGAGGATCTCGTCCCACGTCGTCACATCGACGGCGATTCCGTGCGCGGTGCGCTGCGCACGCGCCTCGCGCTCGGGCTCGCCCGCGACGCGAACCGAGCCGAAGCCTTCACGCGCCGGCGAGGCTTTGACCCACTCGATAAAGGCGAGCGTCTCGCGCTCGAACACGGTGCGGTCGCCCAGCGCCGCAGGGTCGATCAGCACGGTCAGCATGCCATTCAAGATGCGCCGCTGCGCGACATCTTCCGCGTGCTGCGTCATGCCTGCCGCGAGCGCACCGCCCAGCAGTTCGCATAGCAACGCAAGGCCGTAACCCTTGTGCCCGCCGAAAGCGAGGAGTGCGCCAAACGGCGGATTGACGCCGTACCGCGGCTCGCGTGTCGGGCGTCCTTGATCGTCGAGCAAGCAATCGGGCGGCACGAGCTCGCCCTTGTTGAACGCGACGCGCGTCTTTCCTTGCGCCAGCACACTGGTCGCGAAATCTAGGATCACCGGCTCACGTCCCGTTAGCGGAATTCCGGCCGCGAACGGGTTGGTCCCGAACCGCGCATCGGCGCCGCCGTACGGCGCGACAATGCTGCGCGCAATGACGTTGACGAAATGAAGTGAGACCAAGCCCGCCCGCGTGGCCTGCTCGGCCCACGCGCCGATGCGGCCAAGATGATGCGAATTACCCAGCGCAACGACGGCGCTGCCGTGTTCCAGCGCCCGCGCGATGCCGAGTTCCATCGCCTCGCGGCCGATGACCTGGCCGAAGCCCGCGCCGCCGTCGAGACGCAGCAGAGCGCCGGCATCGAGCACGGTTCGCACGTGCTGGTTCGGCACCAGGCCGCCTTGCTGGTACGCCTCGACATAGCGCGGCAGCATGCCGATACCATGCGAGTCGTGCCCGGTGAGGTTGGCTTCGATTAGGTTGCCGGTGACCGCGTCGACTTCTGCCTCATGGCTTCCGAAACCGCGCACGACGAGGCGAATGGCCGTTTGCAGGCGCGCGACGTCGATGGTGTGGGAGGCGCTCATCAGCTCCGTTCGTTTTGATTTTTAGATTGAGTCGGGCGGGACGCGATCGTAGACTGGATCCGCAGCGCCGCCAGATCGGGCAAACAAGGAGGAGACATGACCAACTATCGACGCATCATCATCCACGGCGTGCTCGCGGTGTCCGCTGCGCTCGCGTCCGCGCCGGGCATCGCGCAGACCGCCGCGTCGAATTGGCCGAACAAGCCGATCCGCTACATCGTTCCCTTTGCTCCGGGCGGCACGACAGATATCCTGGCGCGCACGGTCGGTGAAAGGCTCAGTGTCGCGCTGGGCCAGCCGATCGTCGTCGAGAACAAACCCGGGCAGGGCGGCTCGATCGGCGTCGGCCGAGCTGGCGCGCGCCGCGCCCGACGGCTACACGATCGGCGGTGGCACGATCAGCTCGCATGGCATCAACGCCACGCTGTACGACAAGCTCAGCTACGACCCGGTGACGAGCTTTGCGCCGATCACGCTGTATGCGACGCAGCCGAACGTGTTGCTGGTTCATCCCAGCGTGCCGGCGAAAAACGTGCGCGAGTTCATCGAGCTATTGAAAGCGAACCCGGACAAGTATTCGTTCGGTTCGGCCGGCAACGGCACTTCGCAGCACATCTCCGGCGAAATGTTCAAGGCGATGGCCGGCGTGAAGATGCAGCACATTCCTTATCGCGGCAGCGGCCAGATGATGCCGGAGCTGCTGGGAGGCACCTTGTCGGTGGCATTCGACAACATCGCGACTGCGATGCCGCACGTGAACGCCGGCAAGCTGCGCGCGCTCGCGGTGACGAGCGCGACCCGCTCGGTGGTAGCGCCCGACGTGCCGACGATGGCCGAGTCCGGACTCGCGGGTTACGACATCAGCTCATGGCAGGCGGTGTTCGCGCCGGCAGGCACACCGCCGGCCGATCGTCGATCGCCTGTACACGGAGATCGCGCGCATCCTCAAAACACCGGAGATGCAGAAGCGGCTGAACGACCTTGGTCTAAACGTCAGCGGCATGCCTCCGCAGGAGCTGGCGGCGCTGGTGAAGGCCGACGTGCCGAGGCTTGGCAAGATCGTCAAGGAAACCGGCGCCCGCGCAGACTAAAAAACCTCAAGAAAGGCAGTGCGCCTACTTCGGCTTGGTCTCCGACCACGTGCGCAACGCCTCGAGCGTACGTTCGACGTGCTTGGTCGGGTTCAAGCTGACGTAGTAGTAGACGACCTTGCCGCTGGGCGCGATGACATACGTAATTCGGTTTGCATACTCGGGCCGTGTCTTCATCACGGCGTCGTACGACTTGATCACGTTTAGCGCAGGGTCGGACGCCACCGGAAACCGGCTTTGGCAGGCCTGGACCGAGAATTTGGCGAGCGCTTGAATATCGTCGGCAGAGACGCCGATGACCGACGCGCCGAGCGCTGTGAAGCGCGGGATCGCTTCGGCAAACTCATGCGCCTCGATCGAGCAACTGTCGGAGAATGCCGCGGGAAAGAAATACAGCACTACCGGACCTTTCTTGAGTGATTCGGCGAGCGAAAACTTGTAGATTTCTCCGCCGAGCGCGGCGGATGCCGTGAAGTCCGGCGCATCGTCGCCGATGTCGAGCGCAGCGCGAGCGGGAAGGCAGAGCGAGTGCGAGGCACGCGTAAGCGAGGACACGGTACATACGACTCCTTTGCAATGCAAATGCAGCAAGCCCTTCTGATTCTCGCGAACGCCGCGGTTGTGCGCAAGGCATTCGCATTCGTCGCGCGACGGGCAGTTACTCTTACTCTCTTATTGGTCACGGCGCTTGCAGGCTGCGGCACGCTTCCGGTACGGCCGGAACTTCGCTATTCGGCGGCGCAGCCACCTTCGCCCGAGAGTCGGCTGGCGCGGATCGCTTTGGCGTCGAGCCCATCTGCAGAGCTGTCGGGCTTTCGTTTGATGCCACTTGGCGTTTTCTCGCTGGACGCGCGGATCGAGCTTGCGCGCCGCGCGCGGCACACGCTGCGACATCCAGTACTACCACATTCATAACGACGCTACCGGCCGCCTGTTACTGCGCCATCTGCGCGACGCGGCAGCGCGCGGCGTGCGTGTGCGCCTGCTGGTGGACGATCTGTACACGGTGGGTGGCGATGCAGCTCTTCTCGGGCCTTGCCGCGTTCGAGAACGTCGAAGTCCGCCTGTTCAATCCGTTCTGTTGCGGGCGGACGAGCATCGCTCAACAAGTACGCCGCGTCGTTGTTCGACTTCGGCCGGCTCAATCACCGAATGCACAACAAGCTGTTCATCGCCGACGGTGCCATCGTGGTCGCCGGCGGACGCAACGTCGCCGATGAATACTTCCAGCGCAGCATGGGCGCGAACTTCGTCGATATGGACGCGCTCATCGTCGGCGCGATCGTGCCGCAGTTCGCAACCATCTTCGACACGTACTGGAACAGCCCATACGTACATCCGGTGCAGACGATCGTCGACGCCGGCGTTGATCGCGCGCTGTTGCGCGAGCGATTCGACCGTCTCGTCGACGATGGTGAGCAGATGATGTCGCTGGTGTTGCCGCCGATAGACGTGCTGGGCTACGGAGCGATCAGCGAGGATCTCGATGCCGGACGGCTAGGCCTGATCTGGGCGCCGGCGGTCGCGTTCGCGGATCCGCCCGCCAAGGTCACTGCGATGACCGACGAAAAAGCGCGCGAGATGAGCGTTGCGATGAACGTGATGGACCGCGTGATCGCGGCCAGCAGCGAAGTGGTGATCTCGTCGCCTTATCTGATCCCCGGGCTCGAGGGCGTCGCAGGCGTTCGGTGATCTTGCGCAAGCGCAACGTCAAGGTCACGATCCTCACCAATTCACTGGCGGCCACCGACGAGCCGCTGGTGCATACGGGCTACGCGCGCTATCGAGTCGCGATGCTCAATGCGGGCGTCGACCTCTACGAATTGAGTCCCACGCGCATCCAGCGCAACCGGCGGCTCGGATTTCTCGGATCATCTACCGGCCGACTGCACGCCAAGACCGCGGTGATCGATCGCTCGCTGGTCTTCATCGGCTCGATGAATCTCGACCCCCGCTCGGCGACCAAGAACACCGAGCTCGGCATGATCGTCGACAGCCCCGAGCTGGCGAAGGAAGTACTGCGCGTCATCCACATCAGCAAGCTGCAGAGCGCCTACCGGGTGCGTTTGCGCTCCGACCAGCGCGGCCTCGAATGGCTGACGGCGGACGACGACAAGGAGATCGTGCTGACCAGCGAGCCCGACTCGACGTTCTTTCTGCGGCTGCAAAATATTCTGCTGGCCCCGTTTGTTCCGGAGGATCAACTGTAGCGGTTGGTGACGATTACCGGTGCAGCTCGACCGCTTTGCCGTGCGGTGTTGCGCGCGCGGCAGCGTCCCATTCGTTCGCGCGTCGCTCCAACTCCTGCTCTGGCACGACCCCCTTATTTGCCACTAGCTTTTCTAGAGCGGCAAGCCAGTGCTCGTAGTAGTGACTGCCGTCGTCGGGTTTTCCTTGCGCGGCCGCCGCAGACAGCTTGGCGGCGAGGGCGTCTGCCCATTCGCGCCAGGTGAACATGCCGGCGGCGTGTAGTGAAAGGGTAATCGCAAACGCCTGCGCTTCCCACGGCGCGTTAAATACCGGCCCTTCGTCGTCGCGCGGCAAGGCAGGCAACGCGCCGAGGTCTAAGTCAGGCCGGATCGAGGTGGTCATCCCAGAGATCTACGAAGACGCTGTCACGCGCGGAGGCCTCGGTACCCCACAACTCACGCGCGGTAAAACGCACGCTGTAGCAATGCTGCGGCTTCTTATCGCGGCTCATGGCGTGCGTGTCGGCGAAAATGAACACGCCGTGATCGCGGTCGATCACACCGCGCCGGCCGCGCGCGTAGCGCGGAAGCCGAGTATGCCCGGTCGGATTGATGTTGCGTGCGACGACGCGCTCACCGACTCGGAATCGCGGTGGCACGTCTTCGTCGAGCCGCGCCGCGCGGCGCTTGCGCAGGAGCGCCTCCACTTCGGACGCTGGCACAGCACGCACCGCTCTTTCTTTCGCGTCGGCATGTCCGATCTGCAGCTCTTTCGCGGTCACCAACTCCTGCTCGACGAGCAGCTTCTGCAGGCCGAACAGCCAGTGCTCGTAGTACGTCGTCGCGAGGTATTCGGCAGGCGGCATCTGCTCTCGCGCGTAGCGGGTCATGTCAAGATTCCACTTGCCGTGGAAGCCGCACGCGAGGGTGAGAGCGAACATGCGTCTTTCCCACTGTGAATGAAATACGGGTTCGTCCTTCTCGATCTCGACCGGCCCAAAACCGTGCATGCCGCCCAGGTCGTGCGCGCCGTTCATCGCTGCGCTCGCGCGGGTACGGTCACATCAGCGACGCCGATCATTGCATCGCGGGTGACGATCTCCGCCAGTTGTTCTTCATTCCAACCCTCTGTGCCGGCTGGACGTTCGGGCAACACCAGGTACCGCAGTTCGGCAGTCGAGTCCCATACGCGCACCTCGACGTCCTCGGGAACTTTGCTCCCCAGCTCCTTCAGCACGCCGCGTGGATCGATCACGGCACGCGCCCGGTACGGCGCAGATTTGTACCAAACGGGCGGCAGCCCGAGCACGGGCCACGGATAGCAGGAGCACAGAGTGCACACGACCACGTTGCGAAGCTTGGGTGTGTTCTCGAGCACTACCATGTCTTCGCCCTGGCGTCCGAAAAAACCGAACTCCGCAATGGCGGCACTCGCATCCGCGAGCAGGCGCTCTTTGTAAACGGGATCAACCCACGCCCGCGCGACCACTCGGGCGCCGTTGCGCGGACCGACCTTCGTCTCGTAGGTGTCGATCAGCTCGTCGAGCGCCTTCGGATCGACCAGGCCCTTTTCGGTGAGCAACGACTCCAGCGCCTTCACGCGCAGCGCGGGGCCGGAGAGCGGACGGTCGTGCTCGCGGTCATGGTCGTGATCGTGACGATCGTGATCGCTCATTTAGGCAATCGCATTGCTGGCAAGAAACGCAACTCCGATGACACCGACCACGGCTCCGATCGCGGATGAAATCGATCGCGAGCGGTTCGCGTTAATTGCTATCAGGCGCCGATGCAGCAGCAACGCCGCCACGCCGATACCCAGCTGAACAGAACAAAAACCAATCAGGTAGCCGCTCACTGGCATTGGCTCCGCGCCGAATATCGATTCCGCGTAGGCGTATCCGTGAAAAATTCCTGCGAGTATCAGTCCACCGGCAAGCCAAGCTAGAGTGATCCGGCGGCCACTCATTATTACGCCGCCGATCAGGATCACCGACAACGCCACCATCACTTCACCTACGGTCAGACCGAATCCCGTCAAGTGCAGCGTGGCACCGAGCAGACTTCCCAACGTGAACGCGATGACACCCCACACTCCGTTCTTGACCAGGGCGAGAAGAAATCCCGTGGCGATGATGAACGCCAAGTGATCCACTCCAATTACCGGGTGGGCAAGCCCCGACAAAAAACCCTGCGCGAAAGTCTGCGGCAGCTGGTCTTCCATGAAGTGATGGGCCCAGACCACGCTGGGCAACAGCATGATGCCGATCACCAGCCAATGCGAAAAATAACCACGTCGGTGCAAGCAAGTCGAACTGTCATTTGAAGCGTGAGTTCCATCGAAGCGTCTGTTGTTCCTGGGAATCATGCACGAACCTCATTGCGCTTGACGCGAAGCTGCATCTGCTTCTCCTCCGAGCCGCATCAGCGTTGAGTGCGATGGCATCGAACTTATCTGACAAGCCGTCAAACGCCGCCCAGTTCTTGTATTCCACCATGCAGCATCAAATCCCAGTCGTCGCGACCGGATGCCGATCCTGAAAGTATTTTCTCTGAAACGACGAGTCCTTGCTTCTTCGCCTGATCCATCACTTTCTTGCGCGCAACTGCTAGGTCACGCATGTACACGTCGAACATCCCTGGCTTGACCTTGATGAAAGAAACAGACCAAACCGTTCCTTCCCGGTACGGCTGTCTTGAGCGCATGCTCGCTTGAGTGCCTAGCGCAAGTAGCGCGACGATGAGCGAAAGAACTGCCTGTGGTAAACGCATGATGTACCCCTCTCAATGAAGGACTACTCGCAAACTTTCGAGAATCATCGCAAGCGAGCGGTCGCAGCCGGCCAGCGCGAATGTGCTGCACGACACTGGCCGGACCACTCGAGATCGCATCGACATGCCCGCCGAGCAGCGCAATGACCGCCGGACCTGCGCCTGCGTAGGGAATGTGAACCATTCGAAAATCAGCTGCGGCTTTCAACATCTCCATCGGAACATGCATCGTTCCGTAATTGCCTGAGCTGCCGTAGTTGTACGCGGCAGGTTTACGCTTGGCGTCGGCGATGAACTCCTCGAGCGTTCGCCATGGCGAGTCCGCGCGCACGACGAGCACGGTGGGATCAGCGGTGATGCGCGCGATCGGCTTGAACTGATCGAGTTGGAACAGCGGCTTGCGGTCCAGGATCTTGTCTGCCTCGGGCAGAATGGAAATCGACGACAGGCTCATCAGCAACGTATAGCCGTCGCCAGCCGCGCGCGCTGCGTGGCCGATTCCGACCGCACCGCCCGCGCCGCTCTTGTTATCAATGACGACCGATTGCTTAAGCTCGCGCGACAGCGCTTCGGCAACCGGGCGCGCGACCGTGTCTGCAACGCCTCCCGGCGGAAACGGAACGACGATCGTGATCGTCTTGTCGGGATACTGCGCGTGCAGTGCGGCCGACCACAGCAAGCACGCCAGCGAGCCAAGGCATCGTTGAACTGGCCGTCTCATAAGTCTCCCTTCTGCCGATCGTGCGGCGGATCACCTCACATCACGCGGCGCCGTGTGCTTCAACGTAAAGCGCGTAAAGAGAATGGCAGCTCGCCATGTACAGGCGATTTCTCTTGGCGCCGCCGAAGGCCAGGTTCGCGCAGCGCTCGGGCAGGCGGATGTGGCCGATGGGCTTGCCCTGCGGGTTGAACACCATTACGCCATCCAGGTCTGACGAGCTCGCACCGGGCGCGCCACTCCAGCCCCAGCCGCACCACAGGTTGCCATCCATGTCGACCTTGATGCCATCGATCGCGCCCGGGCCGTTGGCATCCACCACCTTCGTCTTGTTCGACACCGCGCCACTCGCGGCCACGTCGTAACTCCAGATCAGGCGGTTCGGCTGGGCACGGCCTTCGACGACATAGAGCTTCTTCTCGTCGGGCGAGAACGCAATCCCATTGGGGCCGGCCAGGTCTGCAGTGACGAGTCCGAGCTTGCCGTCGGGCGCAATGCGATATACCGAGTGCGGCAATTCGGGCGTCGCTTTCTCGCCCTCCCAGCTGCCGCCGATCCCAAACGGTGGGTCGGTGAACCAGATCGAACCGTCGGACTTGCAGACGATGTCGTTGGGTGAGTTCAAGCGCTTGCCATTGAACTTGTCGGCCAGCACGGTGATTTTGCCGTCGTAGTCGGTCCGCGTCACGCTGCGCGTCAGATGTTCGCAGACAAGTAACCGCCCCTGACGGTCGCGTGCCATGCCGTTCGAAAAGTTCGCCGGGTGACGAAACACACCGAAGGTGCCGGTGGTTTCGTCGTACCGCATGATGCGATTGTTCGGGATGTCGCTGACCAGCAGATAGCGGCCATCGCCGAACCAAACAGGACCTTCGGCCCAGCGCATGCCGCTGCCGAGCTGTTCGACGCTGCTGCTGTAGATCCGATACTTGCCGAAGCTCGGGTCGAGGATCTGCACCGACGGATCCGGGTAGCGCTGATTCGGCTTGAACTCGAACGATTGCGCGCTGACGACACTGCCAAGGGCTGCCAGACCAGTGCCTGCCGACGCCTGCAGGAAGCTGCGCCGGGAATTGGTGATGTTCTCCTCCATGATTGTCTCCGTGGTTGGTCAACCTTTGCTTGTTCGTTCTGATTGTTAGACCGCGGCGCGGGCGCTCGCTCGCCAATCTTCGCTCCGATCAGGGGTCTCGCGCGGGCTTTGATGTCACACGAGTAACCATCTGACGAGCCTTTTGCAACCAGCGCCTGGCCCACACGAATTCCGTCGCAAGTATCGAAAGGCCAATAGGAATGATCACAAACGCCGGTCCTGGCAAGACGATCAATGCAATCCCGATAAGGGTCACAGTCCCACCGATGACCGCGACAACAGTGCGTTTGGCAACGCGAAGCGTCGGATGCTGATGCGTTCTTCACGAGGTCCGTCCCGTGCGCGATTGCTAGAAGAGTACTTGTAGCTATTCAGATCACTCATTGCGAGAACGCTTCTCAAGCAATCGCCATGCGACCCAGCTTCCCCGATGCTTTCGCGGTGTGCGTCGCGATTACGTCCATCAGCGTCGGAGACAGGCAGTCATAAGGCTCCAGACCTAGCTGCTTAAGCCGCGACCGAACTGCACCCATCTGGGCCGGATCGAACCCCGACTCGATGATCGACGAAACGAATGCGGCAAATTCTGCCGGAGCCCAGCCGCGATCGCGCGACAGCTCTGTGTGAATGAAGTCCAGACCGAAAAATGGATGGTTCTTGTTTTCGATGCGCCCGTACATGTGCACGCCGCAATCCTTGCAGGCGTGGCGCCTGATCGTCGCACTCTCATCGACCACCTTTAGCTTGTCTTGATTCGCCGTCACGCTCACCTTGTCGCGCGACACGACGGCGACTTGCGAAAACACTGCGCCTTTCGGCTTCCAGCACTTGGTGCAGCCGCACACGTGGTTATGTGCGACCTGGCCGCCGATGGCGACCGTCACTTTCTTGTCCGAGCAGTGGCATTGCAAAGTACCGCCCGCGAAATTCGGTGCAGCGGGCTTGAGACCTTGATCGACGTCCGGGTGAATCGAGAAAGCGGCAGCCATTTTGTTTCCTCCTGTTGTCGAATCGCGCCGACAGGCGGCAGAAATACAAGCAGGAAGATAGGCCGGTTCTGCGGCGAGGGGTAGGCCTCTATCGATGCCTGTACCTCAGACAGTCACTCAATCCTCCTGGGGCGTGGTTCGTCGCATGGCAGCGGCGGCGGTCGCCAGAAGGTGAAATCGCTGGACTATCGTCGCGCCATGCCCGTTGCAAATGCTTCTGCAAGACCGCGTGGCCTGGCTCTGATGCTGGGTTGGCGCCGCGTGCTGTTTACGCTGGGCGTTTCGCTGCTGCTCGGATTGTTGAATAGCGTTCCCTCCCAATCGCCGACGAGTGTTGTCGTAAGTCGCGCATTGCTGGTCGGGTTCTGCGCGATGCTTGCGTTCGGGCTGTTCGAGCAGTGGCCTGAGCGCCTGCCGAAGCGGATGCCACGATGGGCGCTGCAGCTACTTGGCGTGGTCGTGGCGGTGCCGCTCGCTGGGTGGCTGGCGTATTGGTTGACGACGGGTGAGCCCAGGTTTTGGCAGAACCAGTTGCGGCTCACCGGCTTTGGGATTCTTACGTTCACCGGCGTGCTGTTCGGACCCTGGATCGCGCTGGGCGCGATGGTGAGACAGCGCGAGGCCTTTGCACGCAGCCAAGCGTTGGCGTTCGACCTCGAGCGCAGCGAATTGGAGCGCCAGGCATTGGACGCGCGCATGCGTCTGTTGCAAGCGCAGGTGCAGCCGCACTTTCTGTTCAACACTTTGGCCAATGTGCAGGCGCTGGTCGATGCGGGCTCACCGCAAGCGCCGAAGGTGCTCGCGAGCCTGATCGCCTATTTGCGTGCCGCGGTGCCGCGCCTGCAGGAGCCGTCGACCACGCTCGGGCAAGAGCTTCATCTGGTGCGCGCTTACCTGGACCTGATGCACCTGCGCATGCCCGACCGTCTTCAGTTCGGGTTGCATGTCGATCCGGGAACTCTGGACTTGCGCTGTCCGCCGATGACACTGTTGACGCTGGTGGAGAACGCGGTGCGCCACGGCATCGACCCGAGCGAGCAGGGCGGGCGTATCGATATCCGAGTCGAGCTTCGAGACAACCGCTGCTACGTGCGCGTCAGCGATACCGGCATGGGCCTGCAGCAGGCGGGCAATGGCACGGGCACCGGCCTGTCGACGTTAAGCGAGCGCCTGAAGCTGACCTTCGGTGGCGACGCGCAGCTGCGCCTCAGTTCGCTCGAACCGCAAGGCGCTTGTGCCGAGCTCGACTTTCCCGCACAGCGGAGTTCCAAGTGAAACAGCGCCCGACCGCTCTGATTGCCGACGACGAACCTCTGCTGCGCGAAGCGTTGGTGCGTCTGCTGGCGAACGCCTGGCCGGAGCTGGAAGTGGTGGCGCTGGCGCGCAACGGCCGCGAGGCGGTCGAGGACTTCGAGGCGCATCAGCCCGACATCTGCTTTCTCGATGTGCACATGCCCGGCCTGTCGGGTGTCGAGGCGGCAAGTCACATCGGCCGCCGGGCGCACCTGGTGTTTGTCACCGCCTATGAACAGTACGCCGTGCAAGCCTTCGAGCACGGCGTACTCGACTACCTTGTGAAGCCGGTCGAGCCGGCGCGCCTCGCGGACACGGTGGCGCGCTTGCAGGAGCGCCTGCGCACCGCGCAGCCGGCGCAGAACACCGAGGCGCTGTTGCAGCAGCTCGCCGCGAAGCTGCAGCAAGATGCCGCACCCGTGCCGCTGCGCTGGATCCGCGCGACGGTAGGTCAGTCACTGCGCCTGATCGCGGTCGACGAAATCGACTTCCTGCGCTCGGATGAAAAGTACACGCTGATTGCCTGGCGCGGCGACGAGGGCAAGCCGGGCGAGGCGCTGATCCGCACGCCGCTGAAGGAGTTGGTGGCGCAGCTCGACCCGTCGCAGTTCGCGCAAGTGCACCGCTCGGTGGTGGTGAACCTGCGCGCGATCAGCCACGTCAAGCGCAGCCTCAACGAGACCGCTGACATCCACCTGAAGGGCCGCGACGAAGTGCTACCGGTGAGCCGCAGCTACCTGCATCTCTTTCGTCAGATGTGATCGACGCGCACGAACTAGCGCGGCTGCTTGCCTTTCAAGACTTTACGGACCCTTGCCCGGCGCAATCAATCGCCGCGCTCGATGTCAGCGAAGTCGCCGCCGCTGCTTGCGCTGTCGATGACCAGCGCATTCCAGCGCCGCAGCTGGCTGGGCGCAGCAAACCAGTTGCTGTCGAAAAGCGTGGGGCCGTTCTTGTACATCACGAGTGCCAACTGTGCCGAGGGGACGTGGCCCGCATCGGCCAGCTGGGCTAAACGACCGTACGCGGCGGAGTAACGCTGCTCGCGAAAGGACTGCAAGGCGTACGTGTGGCTGGCTTCCTGCACGGGGGACAACGTGGTAATCGGCAAATCCTGCGCGCCGCTGGGTTGCGCGACCAGCATAAGCAGCGGCAGCGCGACGGCGAAATGAGAGGTACGCATGGCAATCTCCTTGGTTACGGTCAATTTGTGGAGGGCGAATTGTCCGGAGCTATGTCAATCGCGTCGTGAGATCTGTGTCCCGAGATTTGCCGGGATGACGGTGATGAAACAAGAATGCGTGGGACCAGTGTCCCCTGTCAGGTACCTGAATGGTATTGGCCGGTGTTTCTGAATGTCGGTCATCGACTTTCACGATGACGACCTGATCAGGATGTCGAACGCGTGTTACGCACCGATTCAGACTCACTAAGCGCAGCTCAAACTGTCGCGCGGCGGGACGCCGTGGTGTGTTTCCTCGGCTGCGTCTTTGTATCGCTGCGAACAGATTTGCGCCCTTTCAACCATGTGGCAAACGCCGGCACTTCTGGATCGCCGCCGAGCGTGCGCGTCAGCGCATGGGCGTGTTTGAAAAGCACAGGCAGCACGCGCTTGACACCGACGGTCCCGACCGCACGGACCCGAGAAAAGTCCCATGAACAGGGACGACTGCAGGAGTGTTCTTTGCTGCCCGCGGCGATGCAGCCGCACGAGCAACTACACAACGTGACAACGCGCGCCATGCACCACGATCACCCACGACGAAAGGAAAGCAACATATGAGCAGCAGCACATTCACAACCAAGGATGGAGTTCAGATTTTCTACAAAGACTGGGGCAGCGGAGAGCCGATCGTGTTCCACCACGGCTGGCCTTTGTCGGCCGACGACTGGGACGCGCAGATGCTGTACTTCCTGGCGCAAGGCTATCGAGTGATCGCGTTCGATCGCCGCGGTGACGGTCGCTCGACCCAGACCGCCACCGGCAATGACATGGACACGTATGCCGCCGATGCGGCCCAACTGGTGGCGCATCTTGATCTGCGCAATGCGGTCCATGTCGGTCATTCGACTGGCGGCGGAGTAGTGACGCGCTATGTCGCCAGGCATGGCGCTGGACGCGTGGCCAAGGCCGCATTGATCGGCGCCGTGCCACCGGTGATGGTGAAGTCCGCGAAGAATCCGGGTGGCACGCCGATTGAAGTTTTCGACGGCTTCCGCGCCACCCTTGCCGCGAACCGTGCACAGTTCTACCGCGACATCCCGGCCGGCCCGTTCTATAGCTTTAACCGCCCGAACGCCAAGGTGTCTGAAGCCATAATCGATAACTGGTGGCGCCAGGCAATGATGGGCGGCGCGAAGGCGCAGTACGACTGCATCAAGGCTTTCTCGGAGACCGACTTCACCGAGGACCTGAGGGCGATCACCGTCCCTGTACTGATCATGCACGGCGACGACGATCAAGTCGTCCCGATCAAGGACTCGGCATTGCTGTCCGCAAAGCTGGTCAAGAACGGCACGCTGAAGGTGTATCCGGGATTTCCGCACGGCATGTGCACGACGCACGCCGATGTGATCAATCCAGACCTTCTCGCCTTTATCAAGGGCGAGAAATTGAGCGTAACCAGCGCGCCGTCTAAACAGACGGAGCAAGTTGCGTGAAGGGCATAGTTCGCAGGCGCAGGAATGCGCCTGCACACTAGGCGACTTCAATAGCGCGCTCCCTCCAACCTAACTAACGGTGATCGCGTGGCGCAGAGCGCGCTTCTGCTTGATCACAGGGATCTCATATGTGCGTCGATAACGATTCTCGTCCTCCGATCGAGCCGATCGCCGGTGCCTCGGCCGGCTCGACCGACCTCCGTCTCGCTTCCGCTGATGGCAAGCGCTTCACGGCTCACGCCGCTCGCGCGAGCGCGCCGACTGGTGCTGGCGTGGTCGTGATCCCTGACGTGCGTGGGCTTCACCAGTACTACAAGGATCTCGCGGACCGCTTCGCCGAAGTGGGTGTGGACGCGGTCGCCATCGACTTGTTCGCGCGGACGGCGCCCTCCGACGATCGCGGCGACAGCTTCGACTTCATGACCCACGTCCAGCAGACGAAACCCGAAACCGTGCAGGCCGATATCGCGGCCGCGGCGGCCTACCTACGCGGCCGGGAGGGCGGCCAGGTCAGAGCGCTCTTCTCGGTGGGATTCTGCTTCGGCGGGTCGCTCTCGTATCTCCAGGCAGCCAGCAGCCTCGGATACGCCGGGGTGATCGCGTTCTATGGCTGGCCACTGGGGTCCTCGTTTTGGCCGGAGCGACCGCGCCCTATCGACGCGGTGAGCCGCTTCACGTGCCCGGTCCTCTCCCTCTTCGGCGGTGCCGATGAGTGGATCACCCGCAGCGCCGTCGACGAGTTCGATGCCGCCTGCAGCAAGGCCCGGGTCGAGCACGAGTTCACTGTCTACCCGGGTGCGCCCCATAGCTTCTTCGATAAGAAGCAGACGGAGTTCGCGCAGGCGTCGGCTGATGCGTGGAAGCGGGTGCAGGCGTTCGTTCGCGACAAAGCGAAGAGCCGTCCGACTTCGCCGGCGCGACAACCGCTCACGACGTAATCATCTGCGTAAGGATCGACGGTCGCAATCTCGGGCGGGTCGGTGCCGACGATGCAGAGCGCTATTTGCCATGAACTTCGGCGAGCGAGACCACGTGCCGCTCGGCCCATGAGAGCGCGTAGTCGGCGATCTCCTCCCAGCCCTGCTGCGCGGGCAGCAGGTGAGATCGCCCCTCGAACACCTTCACCTCGGTGAGCGTCTCCGCCGTGTAGTGCGCCGCGTTCGAGTGCTGCACGACCGGCGGCATCAGGTGGTCCTCGCCGCCGGAGATGAACAGCAGCGGGGGCCGCGCCGCGTTGCGGTAGTTGACGTAAGTCGCCTGCGGCCCGGGCTCGAGGTTCGCGAGCACGCTGTCCCATACCAAGCCGCCCGATGCGGGCACGTGATATCGCTTGTACACGGCACGCGCCTCGGCCTCAGGGAAAGTGTTGGTGAAGGTGTAGCGCCACTGCTCGTACGTGAGGCCAACCGCCCGGTGCCGGTTCGCCGGGCTCTTGAGCACCGGGAATGTCGCCCGGATTTGCGACCACGGTGCGACGAGGACGCCCTCGGTCGGCGCGGCGTTGAACGTCACTCCCGCAGCGCCGAAGCCGTGGTCGAGCAGGATCTGCACAAACGTGCCACCCGCCGAGTGGCCCATGAGGATCGGAGGGGCGTCGAGCGCCCCGACGATCGACTCCAGATGCGCGATGACCGCCGGGACCGTGAGCCGCTCGACCGGCGTTGGGTCGGCGTTGAGCGCCTCGACCTCGACCTCGAAACCGGGGTATGCGGGGGCGAGGACGCGGTAGCCCTTCGCCTCGTAGTGCGGGATCCAGTGCTCCCAGCTGCGCGGCGTCACCCAGAAGCCGTGGACCAACACGATCGTATCGGGAGAGCGCTCTGAGGCGCGCGGTGTCATTGGCGTCGGCATGTTTCGCTCCGTGTGGGGACAAGGGGTGCTCCATTATCGGCTCACGGTTGCCGGGTCGCATCCGTCGGATAGCAGGACGAGGCCTACTACCAAAGTGACAGACGGAAGTCGGCCCTTTTAGGACCTGAAGACCAGTACTGCAGGGCGATGCGGCGCGCGCCGCTGCACGCCATGCTTCACGCATCGTTACCAACTCTAAGCATCATGAAAAACATTGCTGCGGCCCCGACCGCACGGACCCAAGTCTCATGAACTGGGACGCCTTGCCGGTCTGGCTCGCTCACTGCGGTGCGTGGCAA